>NZ_JACJTB010000030.1 GCF_014698475.1 Nostoc spongiaeforme FACHB-130
TCAACAGGGTCGAACCGTCTACCATATTCATTGGGAGACCTCAAGCTTTGGTGTCGTTACCTTTATCTTGTGGTTTCCCCTTCTTTTTTGCTACCCCATCTCACATAAGGCGTATAGTTGATATTTGATGTCTCAAACAAGTATGTATCGGGAAAACGAAATTTTTACGAAAATGGGCAATAGGCTAAATAGTTGCTAGATAATTAGCAAGAATCATTATAGTTTTTTCTAACTATGTACATAAAACACAGCAATATTAAATTTTATTTAAATTTTTAACAAAAGTTATCTTCAGCTCGTAGCATTATTGTACAAAAATGTAGTTAAAATCATGGATTAATCATATCATTGCCAATGAATGATTAAAGAGTATAGAAATTAACGGCTTAATATTGCTTGATAATGAGAAACTAGCTTTTGTTGATGACCACTATATAAATCAAAAGCTAGGAGAAACTCTTGTGTATGGAAAAACTTAATTTTTTATTCAAACAGAAAGAATATTTTTTAGCAGTAAAATATACAATATTAAATGTAACTTGCGAGGAGCAAATAACCTATGCAAGTAGTTATTAACTGTAGGTAGAATTGTATAAATTATGAATTTTATTGTTTGTATAAATCTTACAGGAGGCTTCTTGAAGGTTAAGAAAATGATTAGTAGACTAATACAAGCAGACTGTTATTACTATCAGTATGAGCAGTATTAATATAACGATAAAGAGTAAAAATACTTAAGTAGTCAAAGTGGTTCTGGGCGATCGCTTTCAGAAGGATTACTGATAGCATAACCCGCCTCATACCAGGAAAACCCTCAGATAAAATTCTGTAAAACTGAGGCAAATTTTCAGGATTAGTAGAAAGTAATTGGGAATCTAAATTTTAGAGAAAAGTGTGCTATAAATTACCGTCAGAACCATACACAATGGTTCGACCCTTGAAGGAGCTATGAAGTGGAAAATAATAAATCGTTACTTTGGCCGCAAGGTATATTAATTGCTTTGCTTGCCCTAGGTGCTACATTAAGCATTGGTATGATGATGCTTCTGAGACCCAATGCTTCTGAAGCCCAAAGCAGCCAGAATGTAAATATCAATAATAACTTAGTTGCCAAAGTGGGTACGCAAAAGCGCATTGAAGGATTAAAAGCAGCAATGCTGACGACTTGGCAACAAGAAGCACAAGCTAAAGGTCTTGGTTATGCTTTAGCAAAACGCTTTCAAGGAGCAGTTATTAAAGAGGCTAAACTTAGTCCGAATCAAAAAGTTATTGCACTCACTTTTGATGATGGCCCTTGGCCTGAAAGTACTGCTCAAGTACTGGACATTCTGAAGCAGAATAATATCAAAGCCACATTTTTTGTTGTTGGTCAAAACGTCAAAAATTATCCCGACTTACTCAAGCGGGTGAGTGTGGAAGGTCATGTGGTTGCTAACCACACTTGGCATCACTGGTATCATGTCATGAATCAACAGGCAGCAGCCTATGAAATTGAGCATACAACCGACTTGATTTATAAAATTACAGGTGTCAAAACAAATTTGTTTCGCCCACCTGGAGGAATCATGCACAATGGCGTAGCAGCATACGCTAAAAATGCTAAATATGCAGTTGTGATGTGGTCAACTGATTCTGTAGACTATTCTCAGCCTGCTGTACCCAAATTGATTGATAATGTCTTTCGCCTAGCTAAACCAGGTGGGATTGTTCTGATGCACGACGGTGGTGGAAATCGCTCCCGCACTGTGCAGGCTTTACCAGAAATTATTAATAGATTTCGGAAACAAGGATACAGCTTTGTGACTGTTCCAGAACTTTTAGAAATGGAAGATAAAGCACAAAGTGTAGTTGCCCAGAAAAAGTAATAGTTAAATTACTAATTACCGATTATTAATATAGTAATCAGTTTTGATTTTTAAATTATGTGTGGGGTGGTCATGTTTAGGATTGACAAATGCCCACCTTACCAATATCTAAGTTTTCTGCACAATCAAATATGAGTTTTCTACTAGTTTGATAGAATGCGATCGCAACACTCAGATGTAGGGTGGGCATGATTACCCACCAAGCTTTAATTGCTATCAAGCCGCTTATGCAACATCACGACTAAGCAAGTTTCTATCGCTTTAATTGCTGTTGCCATTCATCTAAACTGATGTATTTATTCTCAATTACATCCAGAACTTCTATCAGACCATTGTTATTAAACACCCGAAACCAATAAATTGTTGAATCATAGTCTGATTGATTTTCAAATATGCGAACTGTGTAGTAAGGCTCATTAGCAGTAGGAGAACCATCAACTACCGCCCCTAATTTAATCGTCCCTCTAGAAAGCTTGGCGATTTCCCTGGCTTTGCGTTGTACTTGTGGCAACTTCCAAACCAAATTCAAAGCTGTTTCTTCATCAATTTTGTTAGTCAATTCAGCAACTTTCACAATATTAGCTGGATTTAACTCAGATAATGTTTGTGCAGTAATTAACCCCGGTTTAACATCATAGTTGAAACTTTGAGAAAGAGCTACTTGGCATCCTACACTCATCAATAAAGAAGACATTATCGGTAAGTAAATGAACCTTTTCATGGAGCAATCCCTGAGTGTTATGCTGTCGTTCACTTCATGTCATATATACACTAGGGTAACAGTCATCACCCCATATTTGAGGTGATTAATCATTTCTTCTTATTGGTATTAGTAATTGTACTGAGTTTGCATATATCAGATCCCCGAATTATTTGTAAAATCGGGTTTCTTGCACTTTACTAATAATTCATAACTGCAAAATAACTACTCTAATGGAATTTTTGCCTGTAAAAATACTTGCTCAACTGTAAATTCCAACCCTGGGAACAGCGCATCCTTGAGTATTTCATCCCCCATATATGTTTGTGGTGCTGCATCTGGGAAAAACACAGTAATACTTCTGGCTTTGCTATCAACCACCCACACTCGCAGCACTTTCGCATCTAAATAATCTTTGGTTTTAGCAATCATTTGACCAAAGGTTTGCCCTGGTGAAATTATTTCAATAACCAAATCTGGGGGAACTGGACAAGCTTCATCCTCATTCCAGTTAGCTGGTAAACGCTCATAAGAAATATAGACAACATCTGGTGTTGGTACCCAGTCACGTCCTCGACGTTGTAAAACCACAGACCATTCGGGACAGACAATCCCCTGTTCTTTGTTCCATTGTTCGATTAATTCTAAAAAGACGTAAGTCAACTTGGCGTGAAAAAACTTTGGTGACATTTTAGGAATAGCTTGACCATCCACAAGTTCATAGGTAGTATCTCCCTCACCTGGATGAAGATGTAAAAACTCTTGTAAAGTTAATTGATTTTTGGCTTGGAGAATCATGGTGCAACCCAGCTTTTAGCTAGTTTAATTGTAATTAACCTGAGCTCTGGATTAGCTTAAACCCTAATTTTATCGTTCTTGGTAAGAATAATGCTTAAGTTCAGATAACCTCTTTTTTTGAATAATGCTCACAGGATGTTATGCAGAAATGCTAAATAGCTAGATGCCTCAGCATCAGAGTCTTTACGGAGGGTGTGTTCTATTCTCCATTGCTATGTTGGTAAGAATTGTTTGAAATTTATCTCATCGCTCAAATAAGTGTACTAACTGTAGCTGGGAGATTTCTGATGATTTTTATTATTCCAATTATTCTTGGTGCTGCTGCTTTGATTACTGCTGGTGTTGGTGTTGCAGCAGGAGTGGATGGCATTTCCAAAATGGATGAAGCAAAGAAGCTTGGAAAAGCAAATCAAAAACGTTATGAACAGAAGCGAAAATCAGTAGAGGAAACCTTACAGACAACTCAAAAATTGGCAGAGGAATACGGGCAACTCCAAATTCAAGTCAAACTTCAAACCATTGGGCGTTTTATTGCCTTTATTGAAAGAATTGGTCAACAGGCATCGCAAAGCGATTTGAAATTTTTAGAGGGATTGGAGGGCGTTTCGCCTCAGCAAATCCAGGAATATAAAGCAGCTGCATTGGAAGCGGAGCGATTTGCAACAGGTGGGTTTACAGCAGTTGGAGCAGCATATGCGGCAGGCCAAGGTACAGTGGCACTCGTAGGGCTTTTTGGTACAGCCAGTACTGGAGCAGCTATCGGTGGATTGAGTGGTGCTGCTGCTTGGAATGCTACTCTCGCATGGCTCGGTGGAGGTTCCTTAGCGGCAGGTGGCGGCGGTATGGCATTAGGCACTCTAGTGTTAGGTGGAATTGCAGTAGGGCCTGCCTTAATGATTGGTGGTTTTGTATTAGGAGGGCAAGGTGAAAAAGCTTTGACTGAGGCCCGTGGCTATGAAGCTAAAGCAAACACTGAAATTGCCAAACTTAATGCTTTTGAAGATTTCCTTAGACAAGTTCAACGACGAATTACAGAGTTACAAGAGCTTGTAGAAAATCTTAATAATAGAGCTACTGATAATTTGATACAGCTTGAATCAAAGCCTTTTGTCCGTGAGTGTGATGCTGCAAAGTTTCAAGAAGTTGCACTTTTCATTAAAGCATTAGTCGAAATTATGAAAACTCCCGTTTTAGATGGTGAAGGCAATCTAAATTGTGATGCAGCAGGATTAAAGGCAAAGTATCGTACTATTTAACCTCGGTTCGGGTTAATACGATTTTGTTGCTAGTTAGACCAAGGAATAGAGGTTTTATCCAAAAACAGAATTATGGTATTAGCTCAATACAGTTCAGTTAAGGCAACAACTTAGACTGGTGTAGGTTGGGTGGAGGAACGGAACCCAACATTTTCAAGACTTTGTTGGGTTACGCTATCGCTACACCCAACCTACTATTCTCTTAACTGAACCATATTGGGTTTTAGCTTGTCTCACGCTCAGATTATTTAAGGAAAGAATATGGTAAATAAAAAGCACCCAGAAGACTTCGTAAGAGGTGTTGAAGCATTTGCTAGTCCTGCACAATGTCTGAATGATGTTGTTCAAGCATGGACTGAATATTTGAAAATTACAGAAGAGGAAAAGACAAAACGCTGTGAAATCGAAGCCTGGGAGAAAGTAACTCTCGCGGAAATTAAAGAAAAACGTGATTTCTTAATTGGTTATCTTGAGCATTCCTTTGATGAGCGTGCTGACAATTTTCACTCACTTTTTCAAGTAGTTGATCAAGCTATATCGTCTGGTAACAATCAACAGCTTGGCTTGGCACTAAATGCGGTTGTAGAATTGGCAAAATCTAGTCCTTTCAAGAACCTTACTGATCTGTCTACTGTGAAAGCGGCACTTGATGATCCAGATCATGTTTGGGAGTTTTAATGCTGTAGGTTAGCAACAGCTTTTGGTATCGTAAAAATTCTAACAACCTCTGAACCAAACCTTTATCTAGCTTATCTATTGCATTCCTTGTAATACTTGCTGAATGACTTCTGCTGGTACTTGGTCGGTAACTGTGACTACACCAATTTGAGTTGGTAAAACAAACCGCACTTTACCAGCTTTCACTTTTTTATCTAGTTGTAGTGCATCAATAATTGCTGCAATATCTACGCCAGCAGGTAACTTTGTTGGTAAACCTGCTTTTTGAACGATCGCATTTTGTCGGTCAGTTTCGGCTTGTTGCCACATACCTAAATTGACAGCAATTTGTCCAGCCGCTACCATACCGATCGCAACTGCTTCGCCATGATTCACTAATCGATAACCAGTCAAGCTTTCAATAGCATGACCGATGGTGTGTCCATAATTAAGAATTGCCCTCAGTCCGCCTTCTTTCTCATCTTTTCCCACGACATCGGCTTTAGCTTGGCAAGAACGAGTTAATATTTCACTCAACAATTCCGGCTTCATGTAACGGAGTTGGTTGAGATGTTTACTGGCTTCCATTTGGGTAAATAATTCCTCATCCCAAATCACGCCATACTTAATCACTTCTGCCATACCTGCGCGAAACTCACGCACAGGTAAAGTTTTTAATACTTCTGGGTCAATTAAAACTAAACGCGGCTGATGAAATGCGCCAATTAAGTTTTTGCCATTGGGATGATTTACGCCTGTTTTGCCGCCAATAGCAGAGTCTACCATTGCTAACAAAGTGGTAGGTACTTGGACAACATTAATTCCCCGCAGCCAAGTTGCAGCCGCAAAGCCAGTCATATCACCGATTACGCCTCCCCCCAAAGCAACCATTGTCGAGGAACGTTCCAGGCGATTTTCTAAGGCGACATCGTAGAGTTTTTGGATAGAGTTGAGAGTTTTGTAGCGTTCCCCGGCTGGTAAGCAATAACTAGCTACGTTAAATCCTGCCGATTTTAGTGATGAGATCGCTCTTTCGCCATAATGTTTAAAAATAGTGGGATTAGATACTACAAGTACTTTCTGCCCTAGCTGGAGATTGGCCATACTTTGACCGAGTTGATCTAAACTTGCTGGTGCGATCGCAATCTCGTAAGACTGCTGCGGTAAATTAACGTTAATGGTAGAAGTCATTGCCCAACCCTAAAAAGCGCCCGTGGGGTTGTATTTTAACGCAATCTGGGGACAAAAAGAGGCAGGGGGGTGAGAGAAAAAAGGTGTGGGGAGTGTGGGGAGTGTGGAGGGTAATTTTTTGGATACTTAGCTAGAAATCCCACACAAAATTTCGTTCACCCGAAGCAAGGAAAGCAGAAGAGGGGAAGGGTACAGGGATGTGAACTAATAACCAAGGACAAATGACCATTGACCATTGACCCTTGACTAATGGTTCAATAGATTTAGTAAAGTATTGTGGAGAAGCATCAAAATGTTTGCCGTAGTTGCTTACATCGGTTTTTTAGCTGTATTTACTGCGATCGCAGCAGGTTTATTATTCGGTCTACGTTCTGCTAAAATCCTCTAATTCTCAGAGGCTAGAGGCTAGAGGTTAGTATTTTCGACTCAGGATTTGGCCATGACAACCAAACAAGTAAAACTCTCTTCCCTAGCCCCTAGCCCCTAAGCCAAAGTTACTGCGGGTCTTTGGACAGGTGGACGCATTTCTAAGCCCAGCAAGTTCAACATTTCTTGGTCAGCATCATAATCTGGACAAGGTGTGGTGACAGTTAGCATTTTGTTATCGTCGCTGGAAAAGATAGAATTAGCTCCAGCCATGAAACAGAAAGCTTGCTCAACTTGTGAAAATCGGGCGCGGCCTGCACTCAACCGCACATCGGAAGTTGGCATAACAATACGTGCTGTCGCAATCATCCGCACTACATCCCAAATTGGGACATCTGGTTGATTTTCTAAGGGAGTACCTTCAACTTGGGAAAGAATGTTAATTGGGACTGACTCTGGATGTGGGTTGAGATTTGCTAAAGTGCATAACATTGATACACGGTCTTTAGCAGTTTCACCCAAGCCCAAGATACCACCAGAGCAGACAGTGACATTGGTTTGCCGGACTTTCTCAATAGTATTTAGGCGATCGCTATAAGTCCTTGTGGTAATAATTGTGCTGTAATAGTCCTCAGAAGTATCTAAATTATGGTTATAAGCATACAACCCGGCTGTTTCTAATCGCTTGGCTTGGTCTGCTGTTAACATCCCCAGGGTGCAGCATACTTCTAAGCCCATATCGGTCACTTCTTTGACCATTTCCAGCACTTTTTCAAACTGAGAGTTATCCCGCACTTCTCGCCAAGCCGCACCCATACAAACACGACTGACACCTTTTTGCTTGGCTGTTTGGGCTATATTGACTACAGTCTCTTTGGAAAGAAGTGCTTGGGGTTTTACTTCTGTGTTGTAATGAGAAGACTGAGAGCAGTAGCCACAATCTTCAGGGCAACCTCCTGTTTTAATGGAGATTAGTTTACAGACCTGTATTTTTTTTGGGTCATGATATTGACGATGTATACTAGCAGCTTGATAAACAAGCTCTAGTAATGGCATGTTGTAAATCTGCTGAATTTCTGCTTCCTGCCAATCGTAGCGTATTCCCACCGACATTCAATAAATCCTTCTTGTTGACTGGATTGATTAATATCTGTCTCGTTGCTGGATCTGTTGAAGTACTGCTTTTAATCCTAGATTTGTAGACATTAGACATCAGCTTATCAAGATTTTGCTTGGATGGCAGATTAATAAATCAACATAAACTCACAAATATAGCAATTCTCAATGATTTATAAATATCTGTCTCCCTTGTCTGCCTTGTCCTCCTTATCGGTTTCTATCTCAAATAAGACTGCTATATTTGTTCACGCTGGGAGTAGGGAGTTGTAAAGACTTATCAGACATCAAAGATAATTTTGATATTGAGCAATTATTTGTAATTCTTCTTTGATAGATAAAGGTTGATATCCTAAACCGAAGGCTTGAGAACTATCTAAAGAAACATCGGCTGGCCTGGGTGCGGACATTTTGACATCTTGTTGTCGGCAGCCTTTTATACTTGTAGATGGTAGTTGAAAGACTTCTACTAATAACTGTCCAAAGTCATAACGTGAAATTCGCTCTTTCCCTCCTAGATGAATGAGTCCATTCACTTTTTGTAAGGCTAACAATAGTCCTTTCGCGGCTGTTGTCGCACTGGCTGGTGTGCGAAATTCATCAATAAATAAATTTAATTCTTTTTCTTCCTTCAAAGTTTTAATAAATGGTTGAATAAAACTTTGGGCTGTGGGTGTTGCACTACCAAACAGTAAGGGCATTCGGCAAATTGCAGTTATAGGATATCGCTCTAACATACCCATTTCAGCCATGACTTTCTGCTCACCATAAATATTGATGGGACATACTGGTGAAGCTTCATGATAAGGAGCGTTTAAGCCATTAAAGACTTGATCTGTGGATGTAAACGCGCAAGAAATCGAATAATCTGCACAGAGTCCAGCAATGTTGCAAGATGCTGTGACATTGATGAGGTGTGATTCTTGAGGATGAATTTGGCAAAAATTTGGTTGCGACTGAGCTGCTGTATGAATAACTGCGTCTGGATGAATTGTTATAAATAGTTGTTTTAATTCTTGAAAGTCTGTTAAATCAACTTTCACCATTTTGATTCCCGGAATCTCTAGCAAATGAGAGTGATAAGTACCATAAACTTCCCATTCTTGTTTTGCTAGTTGGCAAAGATGCCATCCTAAAAAGCCACTGGCTCCGGTAATCAATAATTTTTTCATATATGATTTTTGATTGCAGGCAGCAAAGCAATGCAGAGATTAGATTTAGTTTATCCAAATCATACCCTGTAACTTGCAACAGCAAACAGATAAAAACTTATACAGAATAGTTAACAAAATCTGCTATTGAATTAATTTTTGAAATCTTTGATCACTACGTACTTTCTTAAAATCTGGGTCGGTTTTCGCTAATTGTTGGTATTTTTCTGGAACGAGGCGAGTGGCGACTTTTAAGTTTGCAACGGCTAAGTCTACTTTGTTTTGTAAGGCATAAGTACAAGCTCGATTGTAATAGGCTTCTGGCTTGTTTGGGTTGATGGCGATCGCCTTGTCATAAGATGCTAGAGCTTCTGGATAACGTTGTAATTTTGTCAAGGCTATGCCTCGGTTAATCCAGGCTTCTTGTTTATTTGGTTTAATGGCGATCGCTTGATCATAAGCTGCAACTGCGGCTGTGTAACTTTGCAAGGAGGCCAAAGCATTGCCTCGATTGTACCAAGCTTCATCTTTATCAGATTTGATAGCGATCGCTCGATCATAAGATGCTAGTGCATCTGTATGTTTTTGCAACTTTGTTAAAGCTATGCCTCTGTTAATCCAAGCATCTGCACTATCTGGATTGAGGGCGATAGCTTTATCATAAACTGCTATGGCATCTTGGTATTTTTGTGCATCTAATAATTTATTGCCCTGATGAAATAAATCTTCTGCTTTTTGACTTGTCTTTGCTTCTGTCAGCAACCGAGAAACATTGATTTCTTGTACCACTTGCTGAGTATTTTTGATTGATGATTGGGCTTTGCTACCGCAACCAGATATCAAGCAAACAATCAAGCCAGAGGCAGCTATGCAGCGCCAAAAGACCATGCTGTACCTACAGAACTCTAAATTTGATGTTAAATCATTTTGATATTTCTTAATAGTATCATAAAAGACTGTTGTTTTTTAATTAATTTGCTTATCTGTGCAATTACTCAATTTTGCCATTCACTATAGGCATCCGGTTTGATTCGTGAAATTATCTATAAACGATAAAATGGGTTGGTGATTGCTCCTCTGACTCTGCGTTCTCTGAGCCTGGAGTGGTTCGTAAACTTTAGTGTAGCAGTGGTAGGCAATTTACTGGGATAAGCTTTTAATTAATAAACTCATTTACACGCAGCCAAACTTTCTCTATCAAATCAACATCATCTGCATAAAACCACTCAATTTGCGGATATGCTCTAAACCAAGTACGCTGGCGTTTGGCAAATTGTCTTGTATGTAAAACTGTTAATTCTTTTGCCTCATTTAAAGTAATCTCACCCGCTAAATATTGCTTGATTTCTTGATATCCCAAAGTGTTTAACAATGATAAATCAGCACCATATTGCTGACAAAGATATTCCACTTCAGCCACTAAACCATCGGCAATCATTTGTTCAGTTCGCTTGTGAATGCGTGTGTCTAATTTTTCAACATCACAATCTAAACCAATCTGCAAAATCGGGTAATCTGGCGGGTTTTCACCTTGTTGTTGAGATATGGGATTTCCTGTTATATAAAATACTTCTAATGCGCGTAAAGTCCGCACGGAATCATTAGGATGAATTTTTTGTGCGGCGGTGGGATCAACTTGTTGCAACATAGTATAAAGTTGATTTTGACCGAGAGATTCTAACTGCGATCGCAATTCATAATCAGGCGCAACTCTCGGTATTTTCATCCCTTGAACTATTGAACGAATATATAAACCAGTTCCACCCACTAACAAAATTGGCTCAACAGCAAAAGACGCAATCAAAGCTTGTGCTTGCTGTTGATAGTCTGCTACCGTCATTGTTTCTGTTGGTTCGCAGATATCTATTAAATAATGTGGCACTAATTTTTGTTCTGCTAACGTTGGTTTAGCTGTGCCAATGTTAAACTCTCGGTAAACCTGACGGGAGTCTGCACTGAGAATCACAGAACCCAATCTTTGCGCTAAAGTTAAACCTAAACCAGATTTACCTGTGGCAGTCGCACCACAAATCACAATTAATTTAGTCATTGATTAATGGTCAATTGTCATTGCTCAATAGTCAATAGTTAGTTGCTCTCTAATAATGGTATATTTGTACTATATTCTCAATCGTTGAGAACCATGTTAACCTCTCAGAGAAGTATTTTTATAGAGGTTTTATAAAGTCATCTTTAAAAATGCTCTGTGTCCATGAGTGCTGAAAGAAGTGATTTCGGAAAAAATTAGATTATCTATCGGGAAAACTTATGGGGATACATCCCCTAGATAAACTTCTCACACAAATGCCCTACAGTCGTCACTAAGGCTTTTGTGTTAAAATTTTGGTGTGTTTTTACTTTTTCAGCCTTTTGGCGATTTCAACCCCACGCATCAGGAGAATTTTCATGACGAGCAGTTACAGTGCCGATCAGATTCAAGTTCTGGAAGGTCTGGAAGCCGTCCGCAAACGACCGGGGATGTACATTGGTTCTACCGGGCCGCGAGGACTCCACCATTTAGTTTATGAGGTGGTAGATAACTCTGTTGATGAAGCATTAGCAGGATACTGCACGCACATAGAGATAGAGATTAATGCGGATGGTTCTGTGACTGTAACAGATGACGGTCGGGGTATTCCTACTGATACTCATTCGCGGACTGGGAAATCGGCTTTGGAAACCGTAATGACAGTGCTGCACGCTGGCGGTAAATTTGGCGGTGGCGGCTACAAAGTTTCTGGAGGATTGCACGGGGTTGGGATTTCTGTAGTAAATGCCTTGTCTGCAGTTGTAGAAGTTACAGTTTGGCGGGATAAAAAGGTTCACACCCAACGCTATGAACGGGGTGTTCCGGTGACGGAATTGGTAGCCAAGCCATATAAAGAAGCGAGAACTGGGACTTCTGTAACTTTCAAACCCGATATTCAAATCTTTACTACTGGTATTGAGTTTGATTACATCACCCTAGCAGGCCGTCTGCGAGAGTTGGCTTATCTGAATGCAGGGGTGAAAATTACCTTCTCAGACAATCGTTTAGAAATTCTCAAAAGCGATACACCCAAGGTCGAAACTTATGAATACAAGGGTGGGATTAAAGAATATATCGCTTACCTGAACCGGGAGAAGCAGCCACTCCATGAAGAAATTATTTATGTCCAGGGAGAACGTAGTAACGTTCAAATCGAAGTGGCGTTGCAATGGTGTACTGATGCGTACACAGATAACGTTCTAGGTTTTGCTAATAATATCCGCACCGTTGATGGCGGGACGCATTTAGAAGGTTTAAAGGCAGTTTTAACGAGAACCTTGAATGCGATCGCCCGTAAACGAAATAAAATCAAAGAAAATGAACCCAACCTCAGTGGTGAACACGTCCGTGAAGGTTTAACCGCAGTCATTTCCGTCAAAGTCCCTGATCCTGAATTTGAAGGACAAACCAAAACCAAACTCGGTAACACTGAAGTGCGCGGGATTGTTGATTCTCTCGTCGGGGAAGTGTTAACCGAGTATTTGGAATTTCACCCCAGCATTGCTGATTCTATCCTCGATAAAGCCATCCAAGCTTTTAAAGCCGCAGAAGCCGCACGTCACGCCAGAGAATTAGTCAGACGCAAATCAGTCTTAGAATCTTCGCCGTTACCAGGGAAATTAGCTGATTGTAGTTCTCGTGATCCTGGCGAATCTGAAATTTATATTGTGGAAGGTGATTCTGCGGGTGGTAGCGCCAAACAAGGACGCGATCGCCGCACTCAAGCCATCCTCCCCCTGCGTGGTAAAATCCTGAACATCGAAAAAACTGACGATTCTAAAATCTATAAAAACAACGAAATTCAGGCGTTAATCACAGCCTTGGGTTTAGGTGTAAAAGGTGAAGAATTTGACTCTACCCAACTGCGCTATCACCGCATTATCATCATGACCGATGCGGACGTAGACGGGGCGCACATCCGCACATTACTGTTAACATTCTTCTACAGATACCAGCGATCGCTCATCGAGCAAGGTTTCATATATATCGCTTGTCCTCCTTTATATAAAGTAGAACGCGGCAAAAATCACGAGTACTGCTATAGCGACAGAGAACTACAACAAGCTATCGCCAAGTTCCCGGCTAATGCGAACTATACCATTCAACGCTTCAAAGGTTTAGGTGAAATGATGCCCGAACAACTCTGGACAACGACAATGAACCCAGAAACCCGCACCCTCAAGCAAGTAGAAATTGAAGACGCTGCCGAAGCCGATCGCATTTTTACCATTTTAATGGGCGATCGCGTTGCACCTCGACGCGAGTTTATCGAAACTTACGGTTCTAAACTCAATTTAGCAGAACTTGATATATAATATCAAGCTAATATCAATTATCCTGATGTGCAGTAATGGTAGGTAATGGGCGATCGCTCATTACCTTTTTTTATGTCCGATCAAATTCTGGCTGATGATATCGCAATACAGTTCAGTTAAGGCAACAACTTAGACTGCTGTAGGTTGGGTGGAGGAACGGAACCCAACATTTACGCATACTTTGTTGGGTTCCGCTATCGCTACACCCAACCTACTATTCTCTTAACTGAACCTTATTGGATTATATCGTGTCGCGGAAAGACTTATCATTAAGACAGATCCGGGGGTAGCACCTCGACCCCGGCGACCAAAAGCAAGGCAATAGAGAGTTTTAAAGGCTTCCTTCTAACCTCTAACCCTAACCCTACGTAAATTTGTGATAAGTATTATTTCCAGGTTCTAAAAATTGTTTGATAAAATACATAATTATTAATTAATAAGGTTATTAGTTTTCTTTTTGTCATAGAAGTGCATAAAAACTTTTTTTTGTCAAGTTAGTGGTCAAGTGGGATTAATACCTAAATCCCAACTTTATGGGCATTTAGCCAAAATTAAAAATCCTAATCAAGAATTTGTGTATTCAAATTTCCTCCCAGCCGGAAAAGCATTTGTTATCCTTGAAGTGCGAAGCTTCATCTTGTATACCAACAAAATTGGCTAAGTGTTTAAGGATGTTGAAGATTACACAAAGTCATCATTTTCTTCATAAACCAGTAGTATATTTAACATATGCGTACGTGAGCAAAATTAACTAACTAGATTCTCCACCAAGGCGCTAACTTCACTTATGTCCAACTTACCAGTTACTAGCGACAAAAATTTGTGGAATATAGTACATGCAAACATCTTGATGTTGTCTTGCTAACATAGCTAATTTGTCTGTATCCAATAAACTTTTGCCGTGAACAGATAAATATCTAAATTAGCAACTGTCAAATTCTTTATAAATTGATTAAAATATCCTTGTATACAATAGGAGCAGTTTGTCAAGATTCATAGGGTTGAAATCTCATCTGTGCGCTAATGTGTGAATAAGACCAACTCAGTTAAAACTTTATTGAAGGCCATCCGGCAGATTCAGCCTTACCCTCAACTCCTCAGTTAAGGTAACTGGCATCAACTAAAGTTCGGTGTCTTGATATTAGCAGCATCTTTCTGGTTGCTCTATCTAGCATGACTGACTGCATAACTGTTTGGGGTGAGTCATTTATGAAGGAAATGTAAAAATATGCCTCTCAAGACTTCTTGCCTAAGTTAATATAAAACACACTGTTTCTCGGTAATTAATGTTGTAGTTAATACCTAAAATTGTGTGAAGGTGAGAGTAATTTCCTTTGAATGTAAAGATGAGTCCACTGTAATTCCAAAAAGGTTTAAAGAAAATTTAAGGGAATACCTACCCTTTTTTATATCTTTTTGATAATAGTGGCTTTAACTTACTTAATGACTTCATGATTAACACACAAAAAGAGTGCAATTTTTGTGAAACAGGCTACAATCGGAACAGTCTTTGTAAGAAAATATGCCAGCAATCATAATTGTTTATATGAAGTGGTGAATTTTTGAGCAACACAAAGACAAGTCCTGTTTTAAACAAACAAGTTAAAAGTTGTGTGCGACAACAACACGCGACTGTTAATAAAGTGAGTAAGTCAGCAGTCAATGCGACTTTTCACACTTCAATAAATAACTCCTCCAAAATGGAGTAAAACCACCGAAAAGTTTTCAGGGAAAACAGCCTAAAACCCGATTTTTCGGTTGTTAAATAGCCCTCATAACAAGAGTGCTAATACATCTTGAGTAATTGAAGTAATTGATTCTGCAAGGAGCATGAGGAACGCGGCATGAACCAGGCTAACAACGTACTCGAAAGCAATTTTCAGCCTGACCTAGAAATAATAAATCAGCCTGATTTCGAGGAGTTAGAAGACCTCCTGATCGAAGAAGAGGAAGACTTGCTTCTCGTTGATGACGGCGATATGGATGAATTTTTAGAGCCTCAGTCTGATGAGGACGACGCAAAGTCTGGAAAAGCCGCTAAATCGCGTCGTCGCACACAAAGCAAGAAAAAGCATTACACCGAAGATTCGATTCGTCTTTACTTGCAAGAAATTGGGCGAATTCGCTTATTGCGGGCTGATGAAGAAATTGAATTAGCACGGAAAATCGCCGATTTACTGGAATTAGAAAGAGTCAGAGAAAGACTCTCAGAACAGTTAGATCGCGATCCTCGTGATAGTGAATGGGCAGAAGCAGTACAATTGCCGTTGCCAGCTTTTCGTTACCGCCTGCACATTGGCCGGAGAGCAAAAGATAAAATGGTGCAGTCGAACCTCCGGTTAGTGGTTTCGATTGCGAAGAAATACATGAACCGTGGTTTATCATTCCAAGACTTAATTCAAGAAGGTAGCCTTGGTTTGATTCGTGCTGCGGAAAAATTCGACCACGAAAAAGGTTATAAATTCTCCACCTACGCTACATGGTGGATTCGTCAGGCCATCACCAGAGCGATCGCAGATCAATCTCGTACTATCCGCCTACCAGTTCACCTTTACGAAACTATATCCCGGATTAAGAAAACCACCAAGCTACTTTCTCAAGAAATGGGTCGCAAACCTACAGAAGAAGAAATTGCGACTCGGATGGAAATGACCATCGAGAAACTGCGGTTTATTGCTAAATCTGCACAGCTACCAATTTCCTTAGAAACCCCCATTGGTAAAGAAGAAGATTCTCGCTTGGGTGATTTTATTGAATCTGATGGTGAAACCCCAGAAGATCAAGTTTCTAAGAACTTGTTGCGTGAAGATTTAGAAAAAGTCCTCGATAGCCTCAGCCCCCGCGAACGCGATGTTCTCAGACTCCGTTACGGCTTGGATGATGGACGGATGAAAACCCTGGAAGAAATTGGCCAAATTTTCAACGTTACCCGTGAACGTATTCGTCAAATCGAAGCCAAAGCCCTCCGCAAATTACGCCACCCCAACCGTAATAGCGTCCTCAAAGAATATATCCGGTAGTCATCTGTTTTTTGCAAATGACAATTGACTAAGGACAAATAACTAAAACAATAAACAACCTGGTAGTTAATTGCTACCAGGTTTTTATTTTTCATATTCTGAGAACAGTTGGTTACATTACTTAAAACTTAAAGAATGCCCCAGAAATGTAGAAAGCCTTGACCAGAAAATAATTCAATCAATGCAGCAGCTAAAAAGCCAATCATTGCTAAACGACCGTTCCAAATTTCTGCTTGTGGAGTGAAACCCCAACGCCAAGCATTGCGATCTTCCACTACAGGGGCGGTGATTTTTGTGGTTGTATTGGTCATTGTTAAAACTCCAAACTGGATTTACTCAAGATTTATTGCCTTATGTAAACTAATATAACAACTTTTTTAAGAAACGCAACATTTATTGATATTTACCAGAGTGCGATCGCCTCAAACTATTTTCATACCAATAAATTTGTTTTCTCTGATAAACAATGAAGGTTTGGGGCAGATTATGTATTAGTTAACAAAACAAATAACCGGAAAAATCTCTCTTCCGGTTGATCATTAATCTGTAAATTTGATATAGCAATCCTATCTGAGTTGTGAAAAAGTATTCTTTTTAACGAACCGCAAAGGACGCAAAGGACACAAAGAAAGAGAGGAAGGAAAATAAAGGAAATTTCACGAATGATTTAGGACTGCTATGGGAGTTCCGCAATCATAAATTCGCTACACACTCTTGTTCTGATTTGTGAATTCTGACTGCTGAGTTCTTCTTCAATAATTTTTTCTGATTTTTCCTGCATTTTGACTACTGAATTCTTACGAATCAAGACTGAACCAGATGAGAGCGCACATCAACAACAGCAATAATTTTCTCATCTCGATTGAGTTGCAGAATACTTTCACCGGTTGTATCCCTATTCAAAATCGGGACTGTATCTACAGTTAGCCGGACTACACGCTCTTTATTTGTGATGAGTGCTACTTCTGGGGTAGTTGCCTTCACCATACTGGCTAAGTTGTCAGTTTTATTCGCAAACTTCAGTGCTTGTGTACCTAAATCGCCACGGTTCGCTGCTCTTAATTGACTTGCGGGCATCCGCTTGGCGTATCCTTGTTGAGTCACTAACAGCAATTGGTCATCTTTACCCACAGTTGCACAGCCAACCATCTGCTGATTTCGCAACAGTCGAAAGGCTTGTAAACCCATCGCGGTTCTACCCATAACTGTTAACTGTTCGTCATTGACAGCAAACCGCAATAATCGCCCACCGGAACTAGCTAAAATTAAATGCTCTCCTGTAGTGGTGAATTGAGTAAATAACAATTCATCATCGTCTTTGAGTTTGACAATTGTAATTCCGCGACGAGTCAGGTTGGTAAATTCTGCCAAAGATAACCGCTTGATTCTGCCTTGTTTTGTTAGGAGAATCATTTGCTTGGAGTCGAAATCTGCTGGTAATAAAAAGCGGCTGACAACAGGTTCTTGACTGCCTTGGGCTGTAGTAGTGAGTGTGGTAATTAATGGTGTTCCCCGTGGAGAACGACCCGTAGTTAAGGGAATGTCACCGACTCGCACAGGATAAACTTTGCCACCACTGGTCAGAATGAGTAAATCTTGGTTTGTATCGGTTAATTCTGTTTGGATGAGGAAATCATTGTCTGGTAGACCATTTTCTACTTTTGATTTTTTCCCAGTGGTGGCTAGGCGACGGACATAACCCCGTTGGGTAAACTCCAGAATTGCGTCTTCCGCAGGCTGTTCGACGGCGAGACTTTCTTCAGTTTCTTCGGTTTTACGACTTCTAGAACCTTCTGCTGTTTTGCTTTTGGGTAATTCCTCGGCTACGCTGGGGCCTAGCTTAGTACGTCGCGGATCACTATACTTGCGCTTGAGCGATCGCAAATCTTTCTTCAAAGACTTTAACAATTCCCGGCGATCGCTAAGTAAGTTTTGCAATAAGGCAATTTGTGAAGTGAGTTGCTCAAATTCCTGCTGCAAATTCTGTTGTTCTAAACTAGTGAGACGACGCAAAGGCATAGCTAAAATTGCATCTGCTTGTGTGTCGCTTAAATTTAAGTGACTACTCAAATTTATTTTGGCTGTACTACCGTCAGCAGCTTGGCGCAAAATACTAATCACTTCATCGACTTGAGATAAAGCTTTGAGTAAACCTTCAACTATGTGTAAGCGACTTTCAGCTTTACCTAGTTCGTAACTATAGCGACGGTTGAGGGTTGCTTCTCGGAAATTGAGAAACTCTTGTAACAATTGACGCAGGCTTAATTGTCGGGGTTGTCCTTCAACAATTGCCAGTAAAATTGCCCCAAAATTAGTTTGCAAAGCAGTTTGATGATACAAATGTTGCAATACTTCTTGGGGATTGGTGTCGCGTTTGAGTTCAATAACTACCCGCATTCCTTCGCGATCGCTTTCATCACGAATATCAGAAATTCCCTGTAAGCGAGTTTGGTTAACTAACTCTGCGACCTTTTCAATCCAGCCAGCCTTATTCACCTGATAAGGCAATTCCGTAATTACGATCGCTGTCCGGCGCTTCGTTCCCTTCCCGCCAGCAACTTCTTCAATTTGGGCAACTCCCCGCAGCACAATTCCACCTTTACCTGTGGTGTATGCTTCTCGAATCCCTGCATCACCCACAATTTCCCCACCAGTAGGAAAGTCTGGCCCTGGAATTAACTCTAATAACTTTTCATCAGATAAATCTGGCTGGTCGATTAAAGCAATTAAGCCATCAACAATTTCCCCCAAATTGTGCGGCGGAATATTAGTAGCCATACCCACAGCAATTCCCGCACAACCATTGAGTAACAAAAAAGGTAACTGTGCAGGTAATACTGTGGGTTCTTGCTGGGAATTATCAAAGTTGCCGATAAATTCTACAGTTTCTTCACCGATTTCTGTCAGCATCCCCTCATGGCTAATGGATGCTAAACGAGTTTCGGTGTAACGCATGGCTGCTGGCGGGTCATTATCCACGCTACCAAAATTGCCATGTCCTGCTAGTAAAGGATAACGGCTGGAAAAATCTTGCACCAACCTCACCAAAGCATCATAAACTGCTTGATCACCGTGGGGGTGGTATTTACCCAGTACATCACCCACCACACGCGCACATTTACGATACGGTCTATCTGGTGTTAAGCCTAGTTCGTGCATGGCATATAAAATGCGCCGATGCACAGGCTTTAAGCCATCGCGGACATCTGGCAAAGCTCGCCCAACAATCACACTCATGGCATATTCTAGATAAGACCTTTGCATCTCGGTGTGCAAGGCTGTTGTAATTACCTGTCCCGTTGAGAGAAGGTTTAACTGTTTTGCCATGAGTTTTTTCCCTGAAAGTTAACTACACAAAAATCTCTATAACTGAACAATGCAGCAAACACAGCATAACGGATGAAAAGACATTCCTAACACAATCTTGTTAGCCACAGGATAAACGGCAGTAGTATTATCCTTGATGACGGGAACATACATTAGTGATTAAAAAAGAGCTAGACAACTTTGCTGCTCAGTGCATTCTTCCCTTAACCTCTATTAATAAAATTCTCATGAAAACAGTTTTAATTGTTGAAGACGATCTAATTAATGCTCGCGTTTTTTCCAAAATTTTGACTAAGCGCGGTGGACTAGATGTAAAACATACCGAAAATGTCGAAGAAGTAATCCAAATTGCTCAATCTGGGAACGCCGACTTAATTTTAATGGATGTTTCTTTGTCTAGAAGTGTCTATCAAGGTAAATCTGTTGATGGTATCAAAATTACCCAAATGTTAAAGGCTGATCCACAAACAGCCAACTTACCAATCATTTTAGTGACTGCACACGCGATGGAAGGCGATCGCGAGAACTTCCTCAAGCAAAGCGGCGCTGACGGTTACATCTCTAAGCCTGTTGTTGATCACCAACAATTTGTTGACCAAATCATGGCACTGCTTCCCCATTCATGACCGCTAGGAATTAACTAGACTCTGTGAAAATATTCGCCCGAAAGCACAGTGTTTTTGGGCGAATATTTTCCTTTTGCCTAGTATAGATGTACTATAAGATACGGTTTTCCGCAAGTAGTAGTGAGAAAAAAGTGCTGAGTGCTGAGTAAGAGTCGAGATTAATCATCAGAACCATCATATTTGGTAAATGCCCTACACCGCGTAGCGGTCTTTTTACTCAGTACTCATTACTCAGCACTCCTTACTGTGTGGGTTGTTGCTGTAGAGCTGCTTGAATGCGGGGCAGTTCTAAAAATTTCTTAGTATCAGTTAGTAGACGTTCACCCCAAAGATTTTCTTTTAAGAAATCTAAATCAGCATAACGCTGATCAATACGTAAAGCGTTTTCTCCCAATGTCAAACTTTGTTGACGATCGCCTTTAGTATATAGTGCGACTGCTAAAGCTAATAAAGGTTCAGCTGCTTGCTTATCGATAGATATAGCTGCTTGCCATTGCTTAATGGCGGCATCAGTTTGACCCTGTTCGTATTGAATTAAGCCAATGTTATTAATTGCCGCCCAGAATTTTTTATTTTGGGCAACAGCTTGATTATATTGGGCGATCGCCTCTGGTAATTTACCCAGCATATAGTAGGCATTACCTAAATCAAACAAAGCTTCTGGGTCATTGGGTTTGAGCTTTAAACCTGCTTGATAATTAGTAACTGCCGCATCATACTGTTTCTGTTGAAAATTAGCCGAACCCATCGCAAAAAAAACATCGGCATTTTTGGGGTTGAGCGATTGTGCTTTTTTCAAAGCCGCAAGCGCCGGCGCAAATTCCCGATTTTGTAAATGCAAACCACCCAAAAGCAGCCACACTTTATCATTTTTGGGAGCCAGTTGGCTGGCCAACCTCGCTCGTGGTAAAGCTAAATCAATCTGCTGAAACTGAGCGAGTTGCGCTGCTTCTTGGGCTAAAGCCAACCCTTGCTTCTCCAGTTTTGCTGGATCTAGTTGCAGGGTATGGGGAACGAGTGCCTGTGCATGAGCCACTTGGGGTAAACTCAACAAACTACAGGCAACCAGAAAAGAAATCAAACCAACGTGTTTAGGCACACTACCGCCTCTTACCACAAATCGAATCATCTGTCAGTTAGCTTAAACGATCTCCACTTTAGCTGACAGGCCAAGTTTACAGTCGTTAGCAATGGCTGTATTCATCACCTTAGCTTAATTGATTGGGGAGTGGGGAGTTGGGATTGATGGAAGCGAGAGAGTAATCAGTGATAAAGAATTACTTATTCCCAACTCCCTATTCCCTACTCCCAGTCTGCACAGATAATTTCCAAAATCACACCAAATGACTATACTAGCGATCGCCCTGTGCCGAATTCTACCTGTTAGCAGTTAACATAAAACAGCTGTTGAACTGAGTCTACTGGGGCAGAATAGAAAGCATGTCCATTGAACCTAACTCACCCAAACCCCAAACCCCAGAACCCTTACCCGAAGAGGAGCCAAATGATTTCGATCATGGCTTGATGGATAATCATGTAAATCCAGAAGCACTGACGGCACAACAAGCTTTAGCGGCGATTTCATCTTTGCAATCATCGCAAAATAATGCCGTTATGCAGCAAGCCCGTTCTCAGGTATTGCAACGCTCTATTCCGCAATTTACAGTTAAACCCAGGGCATTAATAGTAACAGTAGCAGCGATCGCTATGACTTTGCTGGGAGTGATCATCAATAACTGGATAATCGGAATTTTGGGAACCTTGGCGACTTTGGTATTATCTCTAGCGATGCTCTTGCCTTGGTTGCAATATGTCTTCAAAGAATGGTTTACACCAGAAGACAGAACCTTGTTTGTGGGTTTTTTAGGATTAATCGCCGCATTGGTAGGCTTGATCAAATTTTCTGGTACAGGCGATCGCTTACTGATGTTTGGGCGAAAAATCAACTGGGAAGCTTCGGGAACATTAGCCGAATGGTTTGGGGCGTTGGGGCAAATTTTAATCGCCATCATTGCTGTTTATGTAGCGTGGCGACAGTATGTAATTTCCAAAGACCTGACCATTCAACAAAATTTGCTGACAGTTCAACAAAATATCATTACTCAACAACAGACAATTGATTCTTATTTCCAGGGCGTTTCTGACTTGGTGTTAGATGAAGAAGGCTTACTAGAAGACTGGCCCCAAGAAAGAGCGATCGCCGAAGGTCGCACAGCCGCCATTTTTAGTAGTGTTGATGGTAGCGGTAAAGCCAAAATTCTCCGCTTTTTATCCCGTTCTAAATTGCTCACACCCTTAAAACGCGATCGGCGCTTAGGTCGAGCCATTCTCAATGGTATGGGTGGTTATGAAGAAGACCGCCTAGAAGGTGTGCGTGTAATTGACTTAGGTGTAATGTTAGCCGCCGCCGACCTTTCAGCAACAGATTTACGCTGGACTGACTTGAGTGAAGCGAATTTAGTTCGTGTTAACCTGAGTGATTGCGACTTGGTAAAAGCCAATCTTTCGCGCACCATTTTGTATAATGCCAATCTCAGAGGCGCAGACCTCAATGGAGTGCGCTTATTTTATGGCTCCTTAGAAAAAGCCTCACCCCGTAGCCGCACAGAACCACCCAACTACGAAACGGGTGAACATACAGGTGCGGTCATTGAAAATGCCGATTTCACCAACGTCCAAAGAATGTCTGAAACTAACCGTTACTACTGCTGTGCTTGGGGTGGAGAAGCAACTAGAGCCACCATTCCCGGCGGTTGTGAAGGTATTCCCAACTTGTTGGGGAGATAGTTATGGAAGAAGGCAGGGGGCAGGAGGCAGGGCTAACAGGTGTAGGTGTTCAAAACCCTTGCACTCTCAAACTCTCCAACTCTTATACTCGTTTCGGGTAGTTTAGAGTATTTTGGGTGTAACTTTAGCGTACAACAGTACTATTAATTATATGTACACCAAAACATCTACAGGTAAAGAACCCAAGGGAAGTGTCTCTAGTACATTTTGGTTTATTCGAGAAGTAATGCAATATGCACCAGATTGTGTGATTGTATTGCCAGAATAATGTGCGATCGCTCATCAAAGAAAAACTCAAAACCCTTTGTCAGCATTATGATTTAAACATTGATTCCTGAGATAAATTTACCAAGGTAAACGCCCGGAATAATTATTTCCTCGGCGTTCTCTTTCTATATCCAAACGCTGTTTCAGCATCTTGTATATTTCGCGTGCAAGAGTATCTAAGTTTTTCGATTCATCTTCTGAAGTAGAATCTTCGTTAGTTAATGAATTGCTATCATCTTGTTGAACAGAATCCTCTGAATTAAATGTTTCATAACTGGCTTGGATAAATTGCATAGAATTTTCCTTGTTTGGAAAATCATTACCTACACTTCTAATTTGTTTTACAGCTTTTGGCTTATTGTAAGATTGGTTATTTTCTCTGAGCGTTTGTATAATAGTTTGTGGACTAATACTATTAACTTGAATTTCATCAAATAATTCAGCAATATTTGACCATGAATTTGGTATATCTTGTGCTGGTTTTTTTTGAATGTTGTAAGTAGGATTCGGAGATTGAGAAAGAGTCTGAGTAACTTTTGGTGAATTTGTTTTATCTTTGATTAGAGACGATGTAGATTTCGATACTTGAGAAAGTTGAGAAAAAATCGAGATATTTTTTAAAGCTTTAGGTAATTGAGGAATTTCTGTTTTATTTAAGCTATGCTCTGCTGATTTCGATGTAATTTTTAGATTATCATGGGTTAAATTACTATCTATTTTTAGCTGAATAATTTCTGAGTCTGTACTAGTATTTGCAGGTGTAATCTGTTCTTGATTTGATGCAGTTAGTAAGTGTTCAATTTCCTCTACAACTGATTGAGTAGAGTCCGAATTATCACTATCTGTTTTTGGTTGAATAATTAGTGATTCTTTAGCAATATGAGAAGGTGCGATCGCTTTTTCACTTAACCCAGTTCGTGAGTCGCCAATTTCTACTATCTCCGATTGAGGATAGACAGAATTATTATTATCTATTTTTGCTTGAATAATGTTTGATTCTGTAGCAGTGTTGGAAGGTGCGATCGCTTTTTCACTTAACCCAGTTCGTGAGTCGTCAGTTTCTACCATCTCTGGTTGAGGATAGACAGAATTATTATTATCTATTTTTGCTTGAATAATGTTTGATTCTGTAGCAGTGTTAGAAGGTGCGATCGCTTGTTTATTTAACTCAGTTTGCGAATGTTCAGTTTCTACCATCTCTGGTTGAGGAGAAACAGAATTATCACTATCTAATTTTGGGTGAATAACTGGTGATTCTGTACCCGTAATGGAAGGTGCGATCGCTGTTTGATTTGATTCAGTTCTTGAGGGGTCAATTTCTACTATCTCTGGTTGAGAAGAGACAGAATTATCACTACCTGTTTTTGGTTGAATAATTAGTGATGCTGTAGCAGTATGAGAAGGTGCGATCGCTTTTCCTTTTAACACAGTTTGTGAATGTTCAATTTCTCCCATCTCTGGTTGAGGATAAACAAAATGATCACTATCTAATTTTGGTTGAATAACTGGTGATTCTGTACCAGTGTTGGAAGGCGCGATCGCTTGTTTATTTAACTCAGTTTGCGAATGTTCAGTTTCTACTATCTCTGGTTGAGTAGAGACAGAATCATCACTATCTACTTTTGGTTGAATAATTGGTGATTGTCTACCAGTGTTAGAAGGTGCGATCGCTTTTTCATTTAACGTAGTTCGTGAGTCTTCAGTTTTTACCATCTCTGGTTGAGGAGAAACAGAATTATCACTATCTAATTTTGGGTGAATAACTGGTGATTCTGTACCCGTAATGGAAGGTGCGATCGCTGTTTGATTTGATTCAGTTCTTGAGGGGTCAATTTCTACTATCTCTGGTTGAGAAGAGACAGAATTATCACTACCTGTTTTTGGTTGAATAATTAGTGATGCTGTAGCAGTATGAGAAGGTGCGATCGCTTTTTCGTTTAACTCAGTTCGTGAATGGTCAATTTCTAAAATCTCTGCTTGATGATATGCAGAATTATGACTATCTAATTTTGGTTGAATAACTGGTGATTCTGTAGCTACCTGAGTTTGTGAGTAGTCAGGTTCTACTATTTCTGGTTGAGGAGAAGCAGAATTATCACCGCCTGTTTTTAGTTGAATAACTGATGATTTTGTAGCAGTATTAGAGGGTGCGATTGGTTTTTCATTTAACGTAGTTCGTGAGTCTTCAGTTTCTACTATCTCTGGTTGATTAGTAGCAGAATTATCACTATCTAATTTTGCTTGAATAATCTCTGATTCTGTACCAGTGTTAGAAGGTGCGATCGCTTGTTGCTTTAACTCAGTTCGTGAATGATCAGTTTCTAAAATCTCTGGCTGAGGAGAGACAGAATTATTACTATCTAGTTTTGGCTGAATAATCTCTGATTGTGTATCAATATTAGATGGTGCGATCGCCTTATCATTTGACACAGTTAGTGAGTAGTCATTTTCAACTATTCCTGGTTGAGGAGAGACAGAATTATTACTATCCAGTTTTGGTTGAATAATGTCTGGTTTTATAACAGGATTAGAAGGTGCGATCGCTTGTTGTTTTAACTCAGTTTGTGAGTCGTCAAGTTCTAATATCTCTGGTTGAGGAGAAGCAGAATTATTACTATCTATTTTTGCTTGAATAATTGGTGATTCTGTAACAGGATTAGAAGGTGCGATCGCTTTTTCACTTGACGTAGTTCGTGAGTCGCCAATTTCTACTATATCTGGTTGAAAAGAAGCAGAACTATTACTATCTATTTTTGCTTGAATAATGTTTGATTCTGTAGCAGTATTGGAAGGTGCGATCGCTTTTTCACTTGACGTAGTTCGTGAGTCGTCAGTTTCTACTATCTCTGGTTGAGAAGAAGCAGAATTATTACTATCTATTTTTGGTTGAATAATATCTGATTCTGTAGCAGTATTGGAAGGTGCGATCGCTTTTTCATTTACCTCAGTTCGTGAGTGGTCATTTTCTACTATCTCTGACGGAAGAGAAACCGAATCATGACTATCTATTTTTGGTTGAATAATATCTGATTCTGTACCAGTATTAGAAGGTGCGATCGCTTGTTTATTTGACTCAGTTTGTGAGTAGTCAGATTCTACTATCTCTGGTTGGAGAGAAGTAAAATCATGACTATCTAATTTCGCTTGAATAATTGGTGATTCTGTACCTGTAATGGAAGGTGCGATCGCTTGTTTATTTAACTTAGTTCGTGAGTCTTCAGTTTCTACCATCTCTGGTTGAGGAGAAACAGAATTATCACTATCTAATTTTGGGTGAATAACTGGTGATTCTGTAGCAGTATTGGAAGGTGCGATCGCTGTTTGATTTGATTCAGTTCTTGAGTCTTCAGTTTTTACTATCTCTGGTTGAGAAGAGACAGAATTATCACTACCTGTTTTTGGTTGAATAATTGGTGATTCTGTAGCAGTATTGGAAGGTGCGATCGCTGTTTGATTTGATTCAGTTCTTGAGTCTTCAGTTTTTACTATCTCTGGTTGAGAAGAGACAGAATTATCACTACCTGTTTTTGGTTGAATAATTGGTGATTCTGTAACAGGATTAGAAGGTGCGATCGCTTTTTCACTTGACGTAGTTCGTGAGTCGCCAATTTCTACTATATCTGGTTGAAAAGAAGCAGAACTATTACTATCTATTTTTGCTTGAATAATGTTTGATTCTGTAGCAGTATTGGAAGGTGCGATCGCTGTTTGATTTGATTCAGTTCTTGAGTCTTCAGTTTTTACTATCTCTGGTTGAGAAGAGACAGAATTATCACTATCTAATTTTGCTTGAATGATATCTGATTCTGTACCCGTAATGGAAGGTGCGATCGCTTTTTCACTTAACTCAGTTTGTGAATATTCCATTTCTACTATCTCTGCTTCAAGAGAGACAGAGTTACTACTATCTGCTTGCGTTTGAATAGTTAGTGATGTGTGTTGTCTTGGTTGCGATGGATTGGGTAGAGTCTCATTTTTTTGATTTGTAACAGAATTATTAGTCTTGATTTGTGGTTGAATTAATTTTGAGTCTTTATTGTCAGAAGTGGATGATATTATATGTGATTGTTGAGGTGTGTTTGATAATTTATTTATTTCGCTAATATCATTATTTTCTATTTCTGGGTTGCTATAATTAGTATTTGGTGTGGTTATATCTATATTTGCGATCGCTTCACTTGGAGATAATCTGATATCACTGTCCTGATTCTTTAATATATCTCCACTTAAACTAGAACTATTTCCTGCTGATTTTTGTTGAATGTTGGGTGAATTTGAACTGTTTTTTGTGACTTTGTTTCCTTCAGAATGACTTGGTGTATTGAAATGCTGTGATTTAGATTCAGAAAAAAAAGGTGAATCTTGAAAGGAATTTTCAATGATGTTGAAATCTGTGATGACTGGATTAAAAAATATAGAAGAATCAAAGTTTGATAGTGATTTTGCTCCTAATGGTGATAAAAACTTAGGACTGATAAATTTACTTCCTAAAGGTTGATGAGGTAATAAAGGGTGCTTTATACCTAGATTTAGGTCTGGTTCTGAAGGTTCTGAACTAAAACCCATTGTCAGATTTTCTGTCATATACTTTTAATTACTAGCAAATGAACCTGAACTATCGCGTCCTGATAAAATTGATGCACCGCCAGACCTTGTTTTATCAACTTTTAAGCCTTCATAAGTTAAAGTTAATTCTTCAATAGCAACTGTGCTAGAATCGGCGCTTAAACCTGGTGCTTTCCATGAGATAGGTACAGCACCAATTAAAGTCCAACATTGCATGGTTTCACCAGCTTGATTAAACACTAAAATATTGACGTTACGCCGTTCTATTGCGCCACTTAAAATTTTATTCATCCAATTCCAAAAAGTTAAGTCATTTGTAATTCCCCGTTTGAGAGTAACATCAGAAAAATCTGCGGGACTTAACAAGACTCGTTGTTGATTATTCACACCACCTTCAGCAAATTTTTCAGTTTTGATATTTACACCTAAGCCTTGGCATTCTGTAAAACAGGCGGTAATATTACTTTCAATCTCGACATAAAATCTATTAGCGGTAACATAGTTTAATTCTCGGCTAGTATTAGCCATAACTCACTCCTATCTAATTTTTAAGTCTTTCTTTTTGCTGCTGTAAATCTTCCTTCATCAGTTCATAAACTTTATCTGTCAATTTCCATAACAATTGACGATCGCACATTACCTTACCTGCTAACTTGGCAAGTTTTTTTTGCTGATTACTGTCATCGGTCATAGCTAAACAATTGGAGAAATAGATTTATATATATCAGCCAATTTGTTACATCGACAATTAGCCAATAGTCTACTTTTAATGCTTTATTGACGACTTAGCGGTACTAAACCAGTTTTCTCTAATATTTGCTGTACTTCTGCGGTTCTTAGCATTTCCGCAAATTTTTGACCGATGGGAGGACGGCTGTTATCCCCCGGATACAATACAACTAATGGATAGCTGAGGGGATAGCTACCTGTTTTAAATACTTGGATGTTAGGCTGATAACTGCCTTTATCATCACATAAGTCAGTGTTGGGATCTATTGGCTTTCCATTATCTTGTACTAAAGTTTGAACTGCGGCTTTATCTTTGTCTGCTATAGCTAAAGGATAAACAGAACACTGACCAAATACTTGACTGAGTGGAGAAAAACCAATACTACCAATAGGAATTTTATTTTTTTCAAAGTCATTTAGTACTTGTCGTAGCATCTCTAACGTTGATAAAGAAGTAAAAAATGTGTTTGATTCTTGCTGTTCTTTTAAATAACGGAAAGTTGCGATCGCTTCTTCATTCCTGAGTACTCGCTGTTCAAAAATTCTGATAGTTTCCGCGTCTTTTGGTATGTAAAGATTAACTGGTAATTTAGGTAAATTGAAGCCTTTTAATTGTTGCCAATTAGTAATTTTACCTGTGTATAAATCTTGTAATTGCTGAATACTAATCTGACCATTCAAAGCTCGTGGTAGACTTTTATCACGCTTGGAGTAGCTAAAAGCCACAAATACTACTAAACCATCATAAGCAAATTCTTGATGTTTTAGTTCTGGAGTCAATGGTTCTAGCATATTAGCGATCGCAAAATCTTTCTGCTTATCTTTGACGCTGGCGATCACTTGTTTTATACTATCCTCTGGTTGATAGTTTAACTGTAATTTTGGTTGACTTGCTTTTAACTTTTCTTCCAGTGTTTGATTTTGCAAAATTAAATTGCTTTGTCGCCTGATAAAACTCCAAGTGCTGTCTTTTTCACCAGTATAGTTAAATTTACCCCCAGGTACACCAGTCACACTTTTTAAACAGCAAACTACAGGTTCTTCCATCGCAGTTTCTGGAGATTTCCATCGCTGGACTAGCCATACTATCAATCCACATAACAATAATCCCCCCAAAATACTTACTAGTAATATCGACGGACGATAAAGTTTGGCTTTAGGGGTTTCTGGTTGTTCTGCAATTATTAATATTTCCCTTGGTAAAACCTGATAAACTCGTAATAATGCTTCTCTCGCTTCTTCCGCATTATTAAAGGGTTTATCCAATCCTAAAAGCCGGAATAAAAAAGCTTTAAACTCAAGAGTAACCCCTTGCCAATATTGTTCTTTTTTGGGGTCAATATTTGCTGCTAAAATATTACCTTGTAATAAATAAAAAGCTACATAGCCTAAATCAACTAAGTCTTTAGCTACAGTCGAAATCACTGGCTTACTAGTTGATAAATTAAATAAATTTTCCCATAATGTTAAATCTGTTAAATGAATAAAAAATTCTGCGGTATCTGCCATAATTAGCAGACTATCTAAATTAATATTACCGTGAGCGATTCCCTGTTGTATTTGTCCAGTCGGTAGACTAAATTTTTGACCGTGGAGAAATTGCAGAGTTTGTAATACTTGGTCAAGCACACGATACACTTCCCTCTCAGACATTGGTTTATTAGTAGCTTTTAAGTATGTCCTGAGAGTAGGATAAGCATCGATATTGCCATTAGTAACAAGATAGCAGCGTTCAGCAATTGGGTCAGAAATTGCATCCCAAGGAAAATTTAACCGGATATCTTGAATTCTTCCATCAGCTAAACTCAAACCAGCCAAGCGTTCAAAGGCTTGTTTTCTATCTCTGGTTTCTTCAGCGTTAAAAGCCAGTTGAGGTAATAAATATTCTTTAATAATTGCTGGCTGTTGGTCTGTTAGCTGTATCCCCTGATATAAACGCCCTATACCGCGATTTCCGATATACTTATCTATGCGATACCGCCCTTTATATCCCCGAAATTCAGTTTTAGCAGGGATAATCGCCGGAAAACCACAATTTTGACAAATTTTAGCCGTCGGGTTTTGTTCTACTGTTTTTTCTGGCCATTCACAGCCTAAAGTATTTCCCCTCCAGCAGCGATATTTGCGGTAGATGATATCCACGCCTATAGCCGTTGGTGGTTGCAAAGTTACAGGAGTTAAAATCGGTTCCAGTTCTACAACTGGTGGGTTTTTTGATTTTGGGAAAAACCTCTGCGGTAATTTGGCTTTGATTTGTTCATAAACCACGACGGAAACCCTTAGCGATCGCTCTTATCTGCCGCATCCTATACTGAATTTTTGCCCAAAGCCATTAGACTTTCCGCTAAGAAATAGGGAGTGGGGAAGAAAGATTTTATTATTTTATTTCTTCAAAACAGCTACTTATAGCAGTAGCCAAGTTGCTTGGGACATCGATAAATAATCAAACTGAGACACCACAAAACTTTTAAACCTGTCACCTGTCCCCTACTATTAGCTTCTTCCTGTAATGATAAAACCTGCCCAATAATAAGGATGATTATAAGGCTTTCTCTCAGGAACTATTTTGCTAATTCTATATAAATGGGTAGCTAAATAAGTTCTAATTCTTAACTCATCTGGATGCAGAGTTTTAATTAAATTTTCATACCAAATAGCCAATTCGCCGGCGGTGACTTCTTGCAACCATGTAGTTGCTTCTGTTAAAGCCGTGGCTGGTGATTTGTTGACTTGTAGGCGGCGATAAAATTCGATAATTAATAATGCACTCGCCGATGATTCCACATTCCACAAAGTGCTGATAACTTGCGGAACACCACCGCACAGAAAACCATTCACCAAAGAGACATATTCAGTAGTAATATTTTGGTTAAGATGACTTGCAAATTTACACGCCGATAGGAATACTAAATTGTAACTAGTGAGGTTTTTTTGGCAGATTTCTGCAAGTGTCAGTTTATCTTCTCCTGCTAATTGGAATGCTGATTTACTCTGGTCGATGAAATTGTTGATAACTTGCCCTGTAAAATGCAAGATATTGTAATCATCAGCTAAGGCTTTCTCGACAGTAGTTTTAGTAGCGGCTTCTGCTTGAATGCGTTGGGGCTGTTCAAACATCTGGGTAATAACTTCTGATTCCAACTTGGCAAATTTTGGTGGTGCATAATTTGTCTGTGCTGGAGATTCAATACTGAGTAATATCTGTTCTTGCCAGTTCTCTATATTTCTGGGTTGTAAGTTTAACCCTACTTGAATACTAGGCAAATAATTTGTAATAAATTTTGCTGGAAGATTGAGCATTTCTGCGTCAGAATTAGGCAGATTAAACAACAGGTGTAAAGGCAATCTGGCTAAGTCGCGGTGAGGAATTAAAATGAGGTTAGTAATCCCTTCTAGTTCTTGAGTAATTGTGGAAATTTCCAGAATTTTTTGCAGATTTAACAGCCTTTGTTCCATCTGCGATCGCCAAACATGATTGCCTTTAGTTTGGGGGTCTTGGGCTTGTTCACAATAATCTTGATAAGTTCTATGCCAATCTTCTAACCAATGTTCAAAAGCAATCAATCTTTGCGTTGCTTCTGGTAATGGTAACTCTTGTAAAGGCTTATTATTTGCTGATGAAATATTACCTCGTGCTTGTACCGGAATAAACACCAAAATTGGCGAAGGAGCGCCATCTTTAATAATAAACGTGTGCAGTGCTGCTGGGCTAATATGCCAGTAAATAATTGCCGTATTGGGATTCAGTAACTCTTGAACTGAGTTATAATTCAGGAAATAAATTTCATTTTGCCAGCCAAACAATAGCCATTGCAAACAAGCATTTTTAATTTGTTCTGCTAATTCCCAAGCTTCTACTAAATCACCCGATTCTACTAAAAAGTCAACGCCTAATTGCCCAATTCCCGCAAATTTTAGCGCCAACTGTTTTTTACTTTCATCAGAACGTGCAGCATCACTCAACAATACTTGCAATAAATTAGCCGCCCGTTGTTGTAATTCTTGGGCTTGGGTAATTTGTCCTAAACCTAACAGAACTTTGACTAAAGATTGCAGTATTTCTAAATGTAATTGGGGAAATCCTTCCCAACTGAGAGTTAATAAGGCTTGGTTGTATTCAAATACAGATTTGCGCCAATGTTGACGAGATGTCGGTTGTTTTTTACCTTGCTCATAATGGGTATTGCCAATCGCCAAATGTAATCTACCCCAACCTTCTGGGTGAGTGTCTGGGCGAATGTGTTTCAGCCCTTGTTCATAGCTGGCGAGTTTACCTATATAACCGCCTTGTCTTAAAGCTGGGTAATTGATGGCGACGCTAGTTAATAAATTGAAGACATGACTTTCTGGTACATGACCGATTGCTGTTCCTCGTCCAATCCAAGCTTCCCAATAATCAAGTTTAATTTGTAGTGCGTTGTCGTAGGCAACGATCGCCTCAGTATAGCGTTCTAAATAAAACAAAGCGACTGCTTGATTATACCAAGCTAAATGAAAGTCGGGTTTAATAGCGATCGCTTTTTCGTAGGAGGCAATCGCTTCTTCCCGCCTACCTAAGTTATCCAGTGCCACACCCCGGTTATACCAAGCCAAATAAAAATCAGATTGGGCTGCTAAGGCTTTATCCCAAGAAGCGATCGCCTCTGACCACTGTCTCAAATTAAACAGCACCACACCCCGGTCAATCCAAACTTCGTAATAGTCGGGTTGCAGTTCTAAAGCTTGATTATAAGAAGCGATCGCATCTTCATATTGTTCGTTAACCGCTAAAGCAATGCCTCGGTAATACCAGGTTTCCGGGTCTTGGGGTTGCAATTCTAAAGCTTGATCGTAACTGGTAATGGCCTCCCAAACTTGCCCCAACTTCAACAACGCCAAAGCCTGACTCGCCCAAGCTTCGGGGTAATTGGGGTGAATTGCAATCGCCTGACCAAAAGATGCGATCGCTTCGGCAAATAATCCCAATTCTCCCAGCGTACCGCCACGATTGTACCAAGCTTTGTAATGGTCTGGTTTCAGGTCAATTGCTGTGTCATAAGCCGCCACTGCTTCGGCAAATCGTTCTAAATGGAACAAAGTCAAGCCACGATTAAACCAATATTCAGGGGATTCCGGTTGTAATTCTATAGCGCGGTCATAAGATGCGATCGCACCTGCCAAATCCCCTGTTTTGGCTTGTTGCAAACCTTGATAAAACCAAGCTTGGGCTTGAATTGCCGTATTAGCTGGATTCGGCGTAGTTGGGGGAGACGGACTAGATTGTGTTGTCAGATTAATTGCCAATTGCTGTACTAAATGGGCGCTTTGATCCAACCTGCCCAACAATTCATCTAAAGTGTAGGCAACAGTGGGATCTAAATTTGCCAGATATTGATCCCAAGCATTTTCAGCAACACCTGTTCGCGCCAGTCTGGCTAGTTCATCTGGATATTCTAGTGACAATTCACCCAAATTACCAATCACATCTTCCGCCGCCGGAGGCAAAAAAGCCACTGTTGCTGATGGTGCAAATTCTTCTGCGGTGTCTTCTCTGGTAGCTGTTGTTCTTTCTGCTTCCCCAGTATATGTATTCACGTTTTCTGTAGTCTGGGGTGGTGGATTATCTACCAATTCTGCGGCGGTGTCTCCCCAAAGACTAGCAGCTAAATTATCTAGTGCCGTTTCTGGTGCATACTCCCAAGTGGGAATATCTGTGTTTTCCGTGGCGTATTCTAGAGGCGGTGGACTATCTGTCAATTCGGCTGTGGGATCACCCCAAAGACTGGTAGCTAAATCATCGGTGCTAGTTTCCTCTGCTGTGGTGGTAAATGCTTCCCCAGAATATTCCCAAATCGGGATATCTGTATTTTGAGCGGGTTCTGCTTGGGGTATGGTACTAACTACAAATTCTTCCCCTGTATACTCCCAAATAATTTCTGCGACATTCTCTGTAGAAACTTCCGAGGATGATGTCATATCTGGAACCTGATTAACTGCATTTTCTGGAGGTTGTGCAGTTGCTGGAGGTGGTAATTCCTCATACTCCCATAACGACTCGCCCAAATTCCGCAGTAAATTTTGTCCAGGAGTATTTGTTGTTTCATTTGTTGTTGAGACAACAGGTTGTTCCTCAGAATCATCGTCCCAATCATCGGTATGGCGCGTCATGAGACGAATACCAATGTCATAGGAAAGTTCACCAACTTTGCCGATATTCAGTTCCCCTAGTTGGATCATCTGCGAGGCTAACTGCTGATTAGGCGGCGCTGGGGAGATTAACAATCGTTCACCATAAATGAGTAACCAATCTATCCAACGTTCGGTACTAATTCGGTCTTCCATTCGCTGGAGATATTTGATTGCCCATTGTTGTCCCCGTCCTTGATACACCCCTTCTAGCAGTTGGGTAAACAGAAGTTCCAAATCAGCATTAGTTAATTCAGGAAGTGGTTCTACCATTTCCTGTTCGCTAACAGTTTTTAAAGTCTGTTTACTACTAGTGGGCTGGTTTGAATGTGTTTTAAGCCACTGCCATAGCTGCGTGAGCATCTGCACATACTCTGAAGGTTTTGTTTATCCTAGATTGTAGCGATCGTTATGTCAAAAAACGCTAGATTTGCGTGAAACCCACTGCCATTAACGGGTTTATCGGGTAGATGTTTATCAAAAATATACAAAACTTTGTTAGTTGTTATAGCAGGAGGCAGAAGGCAGGAGGCAGGAGGCAGGAGTCAGAAGGTAGTCCCGATGAAACTTGTTTCATTGCCAAGTCTGAAAGTGGGACTAAGATTTTTACTCAGCACTCAGCACTTTCGCGCTAGGAGGTAACAGTATTACTATTGCTAGTTTTTAAGCTCTCAATCTAAAATCACAAATCCAAAATCCTATTAAGTTGTCGCTTCATCAGATGGTGCGTTACTGGGCATATAGTATTGATGCACCAATTCTTTGATAATTACTTCTGCATCATCCGACTCAATTCCTAATTGTTGGGAAATCTGCTGACGTAGGTTTTCATCTTCCTGCATCATGCTAAACAACTGCTCTAAGGTGACAGTTTGGTAATCTGCTTCTGAGGCAGAGTCATCAGTTGTTTCTGTTTGTAATATTTGGTCATCCTCTGATGGGGAATTGTTACTGAAAGCATCTGGCCCATCATATTCCCAGATGGTTTCGCCAGAATTGCGTGTCAATAATTGCATCCCAATTTCATAGGCTTCATCGCCCAGTTCACCTACGCCCAAATCGCCTAATTGTACTAGCCGCGCTGCTAACTCATTATTTGGTGTCGGTGCAGCCAGTAATCTTTCCCCAAAACGGTGTAACCACTCTAGCCAACGTTCTGTGGAAACCCGATGCTCAATATTATGCAGCCACTTGATCGCCCAAGCTTGTCCCCGTGCCTGATGTACGCCTTCTAGCAGTTCGGTGAAGAGAAATTCTAAGTCTGTATCACTCAGAGGCGGTGCTGGCTCTTGAGAGACATTTACATCGGCTGTTTTCGGCGTTGATTTGCCGCCAAATAAGCTCTGAAAAAGGTTTTTGAGCCATCGAATTAACCGCTTGAGCATTTGTCCCACCATAAATTGTATTGTCTACCCTAAGATTGTAGCGATCGCTCTCGAAGATGGCGGTAGTGCAGTTAAGAAAATGTACAATCTTGGTCACTAGTACAACAAGGCAAAAGTAAAAAGCGCAAAGTAGGCGGTGTCGGTTTCCGTCCCGCCTAACTTTGTAAGAAGGCAAAAGTAAAAAGAAATAATACTTATCAAGTCAGCTTTTTAGCTATTTCTAATGGTCTGCTTATTTACGCCGACCTGTACTAGTCATTTGTTATTAGCCAATGACAAATGACTAATGACTGTTTAGTTCAAATGTACTATAATTATGGAAAACAGACACCCTGCGTTTAAAATATGTGAGCGCCAATTTGGGCGTTTATGTAAAAATCGATTCTGAAAATGAATTGACATTTTCCTTCCATGCCTTACGAACCCCTGCACCACAAGTATCGCCCAAAGAGTTTTGCTGAACTGGTGGGGCAAGAGGCGATCGCTACCACCTTAATTAATGCTATCCGTACAACTAAAATTGCCCCGGCTTATTTGTTCACCGGGCCAAGAGGTACGGGTAAAACATCTAGCGCCAGGATTCTCGCCAAATCCCTCAACTGTCTTCAAAGTGACAAACCCACCGCCGAACCTTGTGGGGTATGCGATGTCTGTCAGGGAATCACCAAAGGCTACTCGTTAGACGTAATAGAAATTGATGCCGCTAGTAACACTGGTGTCGATAATATCCGCGAACTCATCGAAAAAGCACAATTCGCCCCAGTGCAGTGTCGGTATAAAGTGTACGTGGTCGATGAATGTCACATGCTCAGTACTCAGGCGTTCAATGCGTTACTAAAAACACTGGAGGAACCACCTAAACACGTAGTTTTTGTTCTGGCAACCACTGACCCACAAAGAGTTTTACCCACAATTATTTCTCGTTGTCAGAGGTTCGATTTTAGACGCATTCAACTAGAGGCGATGGTGAAGCATTTAAATGCGATCGCCTGGAAGGAAAGCATTGATATTTCGGAAGCAGCAGTCACCTTAGTAGCGCAAATTTCCCAAGGTGGGTTACGGGATGCAGAAAGTTTACTTGACCAATTAGCCTTATTATCGGGGCAAGTCACACCGGAAAGAGTCTGGGATTTAGTCGGTTCTGTGAGTGAACGGGACTTGTTAGTCTTATTGAATGCGATCGCTCAAGATAACCCAGAAACAATCTTAGACTGTAGCCGCCACATTCTCGACCGAGGACGAGAACCACTCACTATTCTGCAAAATCTTGCCAACCTCTACCGCGACTTACTCATTGCTAAAACAGCCCCCAATCGCCAAGACTTAATAGCTTGTACTCCACAAACTTGGGCAGCCTTAGTTGAGTTAGCCCAAAATTTACACATCAGTACAATCTTGGCAGGACAACAACACCTGCGAACCGCAGAAATTCAAATTAAAAATACTACCCAGCCGCGTTTGTGGTTAGAGGTAACATTACTCGGATTGTTACCCAGCGCCAGTATTACACCAGCAGCTACAGTTGTTGTCCCAAAAGTCAATATCCCAGCACCACAAAATCATCATCACCCATCACCGCCACCTTCAAACCCGCAACCCGTCTCACCACCGCCTCACACTGCACCTTTAAATCAGCCACCTGTACAACCAGTTACCACAGAAGTCATACCTGCAAACCCGCAAACCGTCTCACCGCTTCCGCCTGAACCAGTTACCGCAGAAATCACACCAGAAACTGCACAACCAGACTTAACCCAAATTTGGCAGCAAGTACTGAGTAATATTCAGTTACTTCCCCGTCGGGCATTATTAGGGCAAATGTGCCATCTGATTGAGTTTGATGGTAATAGTGCGCGTGTAGGTGTTAAACCTGCATGGTACGACAAAGTTAAATCTGACCTCACCATGATTGCTGGGGCTTTTCAGCAGACTGTGAATCGCAACGTTGAAGTCAGCCTAGAAAAAGCCACAGCCGCAACTGCTTCTCCCCCAAAAAAAGAACCATCAACCAATAATTCTAATGGGGTTCACAAACCTTCTCTGCCCCAAAAAAACAACCATCATCCAGCACCAACGCCCCAAGCATTTACACCGCCACCACAACCAGCACCACAACCAGTCACACCGCCACCTGTAATACCAGAATATCCCACAAATGGTAATGGTACTGCTAACATCCAACCTCCCCCACAACCCACAGAAAATTCATCAGAAGAATGGGAGGAAGTCACAAGAGCCGCCCAACATTTAGCACAATTTTTCGACGGGCAGATTGTCCGTTTTGCTGATGATGGTTCCGATTTATCTGGTTCTATCACTCCGTCGGATTGGGTGGAGGAAGTGGAGGTTGATGATTAAAAGGCAAAAGTTAAAAGGCAAAAGTTAAAAGTAAAAAGGTAAAAGTAAAAAATAAAAAATAAAAAGGCAAAAGAATGTATTTCTTTTGCCCTTTGCCTTTTTATTTTTGCCTTTCTATTCTCCACTGCCAGAATGTACTGTCTTTACCCATTTCAGGCGCTTTGGCCTAAAGGACATCCGGGCGGTGGTACTACTCATCACTACCAACCAGTGCAGCATATATAATGTGCCGCGCAGGGTTTGTAGTAGTAACACCGGATAAGTCGCAACGGTGAATTTCTGCTCTTGACGTATCCGCCTTAGTCCGGCAAACATTCCCAACACGGACATAGACACAGACAAGGTGGTGACTGGGCCTAGCAGTGGTAAGCGATGCTTGGCAATTGCCATTAATAAGTCTGGGATGGCAGCCGTTGGCAAGATGTACATGGTGATCATAAACATGAGCATATCCCAGGTTTTGCGGGTTCCCATGCGATTTTTCAGAATCAGATCCCAGTAATCTAAATAACGCTGATAGCCACCTTCTGCCCAACGGTTGCGCTGATGCCAAAGCGCGATCGCGTTTGTCACACCTTCTTCCTGCACGGCTGGGGAGAAGACACACTCAATATCCCAGTTATCCAAATGCAAGCGCAAGGTCATATCCAAGTCGTCGGTGATGGTTTCCTCATTCCATCCACCACAACTATCTAGGGCGGTGCGGCGGACAAATTGACCGTTACCCCGCAATTCGCCAATCCCACCCAAAGCAATGCGCTGCTGTTGGAACCAAGTGTCCAGTGCCATTTCTGCCATCTGTCCCTTAGTCCAAAAGTTTTCTTTGGCATTGGCGATCGCTTTTCGCACCTGCACCGCACCAACTTTTTCTCTTTGAAACAAAGGTACTATCTGGAGTAGCAAGTCTGATGGCACTTGAGCATCAGCATCAAACACAGCAACAATTTCGCCTTTTGTCTGCGGCAAAACTTGATTTAATGCTCCCGACTTACCGCCACTAGCTTGGGCGGAACGCCTCAGTACTTTGAGTTTTTTGTATTCCTTCGCCAGTTCTGCTAGGATTTGCGGTGTTTTGTCGGTACTGTTATCGTCAATTATCCAGACTTCGTATTGTCCATCTGGATATTCCAGATTGCACAAATTCTTGACTAACTTCCCAATCACCGCTTCCTCATTTTTGGCAGCTACCAACAAAGATACAGAAGGTAATTCACCCTGCATTTCTTTTTGATAGCGGCGAGGTTTAGCGAATATCACCACGAAGGCATGAATACCCAGGATTGTCGTCAACCCCAGAATAAAAATGTAAGCCCAAGAAGCTAAGTGTAGAGCGATCGTACCACTCCAAACTATTGACAACACCAGAGCGGCTTTACGTCTACGTCCTTGAAACCGGGATGGTTGAGACAAACGATTTGTCCCTACCAATGAATCTTCTGTAGCCGATAGGTCAGCCAACAGAGAATCTAACGGGTCAAGCTCTTTGTATGAATCGTTTTCAGGCCAGGAGTTCGCTGGCATAGGTTACTTAATGCGATACCAGTATTTTTCTACACCCATAAATAAGCTGGGAATTCTGTAACGTCAAACTTTGACTTTGCCATCTAGCTTTACTTGCTGTATCAAAATTACGTTGCTTTTTCAGGGCAACGGTAAATTCAACAAAGTAATTACAAGATAGACACAGCTTTGGGTTGTGAGACATTGCAATCAGCGTCTTAAGACCTAATGTTAGGTTTTTTCGCCGCTACTGCCCCAGCTTGGATAAAAGCTAATGCAGCCTTATTGTAACCGAAATTTTAATATTTCTTAGTACTAACTTTGCTGGCACTATCACAAACTCAAAACTAAAAAGACAAAATACAAAGAATTACTTATTGATTATTGCCATTAATTAACATTTTTTGCGGAATATTTTGAGGCTGTTCCTGAGAGTTTTGCTTCTGTAGTGTGTATTACAACAATTTTTTTGGGAATACTATTGACAACGACTAATATCCCCAGTTTCACCTAACTTGAGGAATATTCAACAATGTCTATTGAGCAACTCCAGCCCGCAACTCAGCAGCAAGCAAGCGTTTACTTGCCTTATATTCAGGGTACAAAGCGAAATTTCTTGCCCTACGCCATCAGTCTCTATCAAAAAGGTCTTTTGGAGGGACACCGCAAAATAGAAGCCAGTGAAAATATTCCCTTTGTTGCTTCTTGGAATGTGGCCACCCTACCTTCAGACTTAACGCGCTGCCGAATGCAGTTTGATGGTAATGCTGAACTCAGTTATGAAGTGATGATGGCCAGCTTTGAGTTTATTAGTTTTTTAATTGAATTAATGGAAAACTATAAACGTTATCGTGTCCCAGACTTTTCGCAATCATTCTACAGAAAGTTGCTGCGTATTGATGAATAAATCAATTCCCTGAAAGTCTAGGGTATAGGATTACAAGGGAAAACTATTTCCCTTTAACCTAGCCCAGACAGTTATGCTTACGAGTATTGAGACATAGTTTAGTGGATATATTTGGCATCCAGCCCATAACATTTTAAGCATTATTTTAAATACCAAGTAGTTAGTAACTTTACAGCATCAATACTGTAGATAAAAGCTATTTTTTTCACCAAAAAAATGTTCTCACTCAAAAACTATGCTCGCTAAGAGCGTAAGTCTTTTGCTGGAACAAACTAAAATTAGTAAACACCTAGCTGGGTTCTACTTCCTTTTGAAATTAGGAGTGCATGTGTGCCGAAATCTGCTAAACATCTGCTGATTGGCTCAACCGAAACTTATAGCGGAAAATCTGCAACAGTTTTGGGTTTGTCTTATCAGCTACAGCAAAAAGGACTGGATATTGCTTACGGCAAACCACTGGGAACTTGTTTGACAACCTCTGGTGGTACTTTAATTGAAGAAGATGTCCAGTTTATTGCTTCTAGCCTGAATCTAGCAGCTAACCGCATTGCGCCTACCATGCTGGCTTTAGATGCAGTCAGTGTCCAAAAACGTTTAAGCGGCGAAGATAACAACAATTATCGCCAGTCGTTGATTCAGGAATATTTACAAGTTACTCGCGGCGATTTAGTCTTACTGGAGGGGCCAGGCAATTTAACAGAAGGACATTTATTTGATTTATCAACGCTACAAGTTGCAGAAGTGTTAGACGCTGCGGTTTTGTTGGTTAATCGTTACAATTCGCTACTTTCTCTAGATGCGGTATTGGCAGCAAAAGAGCGTGTGGGCGATCGCTTGGTGGGTGTTGTCCTCAATGATATTCCTCCCAAAGAATTGGAAATGGTCGAAAATCTCGTGCGTCCATTTTTGGAACAGCAAGGAATTGCCGTATTAGGAACACTGCCGAAAAATGATTTACTGCGGAGTGTTAGAGTCGGGGAACTAGTCAACCAGTTAAATGCTGAAGTTCTCTGCCGTAGCGATCGCTTAGATTTGATGGTAGAAAGTCTGGCCATTGGGGCGATGAATGTCAATGCAGCTGTCAAGTATTTCCGTAAACGGCGTAACATGGCAGTGGTAACAGGAGGCGATCGGGTAGAAATTCAACAAGCTGCTCTAGAAACCTCAACTCAATGCCTAATTCTCACAGGACAATTACCACCGCCGCAATTTATTCTCAGCCGTGCTGAAGAACTGGAAATTCCCATTTTGTCTGTTGACTTAGACACCTTGACCACCGTAGAAATTGTTGACCGGACTTTTGGTCAAGTACGTGTCCATGAACCAATTAAAGTGCAGTGCATCCGCCAATTGATGAATGAGCATTTTGACATTGAGCGTTTATTACTGAAACTGGGCTTAAGTACAGCAGCAGCCTTATCTTAGCCATACACCAAGCATCTTTGAGATTGACCCTCTGAATTTTAGATTTTAAATTTTGGATTTTGGATTGCTGGGTTAAATCTAAAATCCAAAATCTAAAATTGGCTTGGTCAAGTAATTTTGGATTTTAGATTTGCAATTTTGGATTGACCCCGACCACAAGGGTGCGGTGCTTGGGGATTTTGGATTAACGATTTTAGATTTTTCCACCCACTAGGGGTGGGGCTTGTACCCTAAAGAATCCAAAATCCAAAATCCAAAATCTAAAATTGGCTTGGTCAAGGTTCACAAAAGCCTGATTTTGACCATTGACTGTTAACTATTGACTCACTTAGCCAGTTACTTAGTTAAATAATTCAAAAATTGTAGCAATGTCTAACTTCAGCTGGCTGTCTACCTACACTCTGTTTGGTAAAATATCTAGGTCGTTCAATTCTAATTAATTTTATCTTTGAGCCAGTCAATAGACCTAATTAACCTCGATACATTAGCGCAAGAACTGGCGACAATCCAGCAAACAGGTTCTAAGCGAATTGCTTTGCTGGGTTCTCGTCATGTGCCGATTACCCATCAAAATCTGATTGAAATGATGACATACGCTTTGGTGTTATCAGGCAATCGGATTATTACCTCTGGGGCGACGGGAACAAATTCAGCTGCCATCAAGGGCGCAATGCGGGCTGATCCCAATTTGCTGACTGTAATTCTGCCGCAAAGCTTGGAACGTCAGCCTTACGAATCTCGGCAACAGTTAGAACAGGTAATGCACCTGGTAGAAAATCCCAGTAACGATAACCTGACTCTAGCTGAAGCTAGTTACATCTGTAACAAAGAGATTGTCTCTCGTTGTCAGCAGTTAATTTGTTTTGCTTTTCATGACAGTCGCACTCTGCTACAAACTTGTGGAGATGCTGAAGAACAAAGAAAAGTAGTAACTTTGTTTTACTTTGATTAGTCATTTATCCGTTGTCATTTGTCCTTTGTCATTTGCAATTCACTCATGACCAATGACCAATGACCAATGACTAATAATTATGGACTAGTAACTAATGACTATTTTTTTGTACTGTATTGCCGCAGCTGCTGTATTAATTTATCTGCCGTTTTTGCTGGTGGCGTATGCCCGGTTGAGTGTGGGATATGATATATCCGCACCCCGCGCGATGTTTGATAAATTGCCACCTTATGCTCAACGAGCGACTTGGGCGCATCAAAATTCTTTTGAAACATTCATGATTTTTGCTGTCGCCGCATTGATGGCTTATGTCACTAATGTCAATTCTAGTGTGGCTGTAGTTGCGGCGATCGCTTTTGTCGTGACGCGGTTGTTATACTCTATCTTTTATATTTTGAATGTACCGCTTTTGCGATCGCTGATGTTTGCTATTGGTTCTTTGAGTTCTGCAACTCTCTTCTTCTTTAGCATCCTGCAAGCAAATACTTAAAATTAGGGAAGAGGAGAGATAATACCAATTACCAATAAACTCATCCACAATCCCAAAGTTAACATTTTTTATGGCTTCAACTTACTCCTTTGACATTGTGAGCGATTTTGATCGGCAAGAATTAGTGAACGCTGTTGATCAAGTTGTGCGAGACGTTAACAGTAGATACGACCTCAAAGATACTAAAACTACAGTTGAGTTGGGTGAAACAACTATTACTGTTAATACCGACAGTGAGTTTACTTTAGATTCTGTACACAACATTCTCCGCGAAAAAGCTGCCAAACGTAGTCTCTCTCAAAAGATTTTTGAATTTGGCAAAGTTGAATCTGCAAGTGGTAATCGTGTACGTCAAGAAATCACCCTCAAAAAAGGCATCAGCCAGGAAATTGCCAAACAAATTTCTAAATTGATTCGTGATGAATTTAAAAAGGTGCAAGCTTCAATTCAAGGTGATGCTGTGCGGGTTGCTGCTAAATCAAAAGATGATTTGCAAATTGTTATTCAACGGTTAAAACAAGAAGACTACCCAGTTGCATTACAATTTACAAACTATCGTTAGGAAATGCTTAAATCTAGTACAACAAGGCAAAAGTAAAAAGGTGAGCCATTGCGGTGGACGGGTTTCCCGGCATAAAGCAAATGGTGAACCCGAAGGGCAAAAGGAAAAAGAAAGAATAACGATACCACAAGCCTTTTAGCAATTTCTTATAGTCTGTTTATTTACGCCGACCTGTACTAGTTAAAATTTTTCCAAGAAACTGCCAGCGAGTTTTTGTTCGTTGGCAGTTATTTTTATTTTCAACACAAAATATGTAGAGTGAAACCTATTGCTCTATATCCCAAAATAATTTGGTACATCTTCATAGAGAATAGTTATAAGTATAGTTATTGTTCGAGATTAGTCAAATGCGTGATCCACAGAAGAATACAATTAAAATTGACCCAGCAACTGTTGTTTTAATTGTGTCGATATTAATACTTTTACCTCTTGTACTCACTGGGTTGTTTTGGCAGTAAGAGGATAATAGAAAGATTGATCCTTGCTAAATAACTGTTTTGAAGCTATTTACGTGGAAATCACTGGTGTGGATGGTATGGAGTAGAACTATCACGGGAGTACTACCTAGTACAACAAGGCAAAAGTAAAAAGAAATAATAAAGAATAGAATTCGTGGCTTTGAAGAAGAAGTAAGAATCAATGAGTGGCGGAAAATCCCCGCCACTAGCATAGAATTAAGTTCTGAATTCTGGTTCCTGACTCCTGAATTCTATCTTGATAAATTAAGGTTCTGTAGCAGTTGGCTGCGGCGTAAACTGAATTCTGGGATCTGGCATGAAATTGTATCGGAGGTATAATCCACCCCAAACAAACAACACAATTAATAAAGCACCAATACCCAAAGGACTGGGAAGCCAAAATACTACTTCTATATGATTGAGTTCACCGGGTTGGAGTCGCCATAGCAGTTGATTACCTTGTTTTTCTGGTTCGACAGCATTTTCGGTGAGTTGAATATTTTTTGCACCCCAGGGAGTGTTTAAGCTAAATTCTAAATTGAGAATTGCACCTGGATCAGCAATGACGTTACCTTTACTGGCAATTAACGCCAGCGATCGCAAGTCTAAATCATAAATTAACCGATTCCGCACTAACAATAAAAAATTATTCTGGAATAGCAGTAAATTAGATTCTATTTTCGGTAATTCCGCATCAGCTTCACTATTTGTAGCCGCTACTTTTTGATTGTTATGGGAATTAAAAAAGTCATTAAACTTAGTTTGTAATTCTTGACCATTACTAAAGGGGATAGTAACTATTAGTTCTTCTTGCGAAATACGCCGGACTTTGCCTTCTAGTTTACGAGTCCGATTTTCTATACTATCTAACCAGGCATATACATAATCACCACTAAAACTAGTAAGTTGTTCACCTAACTTAATATGCTGCACTAATTCGCCGCTATTGGAGTGATGAAAATTCACGCCAACATCATACTTTACACACCCAGATAACAGCAGGGATGTAAACACTACTATCCACAAAATAGTTTTTCTTGGGGAAAAGATGCGGTTAATGTTGTGTCTGACTTGTATCGTTAACCAGCCCAATGGTTGAGTTAACCACATCAATATTTTTCCCAACTTAGAAAAATTCATCACTGTATTTCTCCTGAAAAAATCGATTAAGGGTGCAGTGTAAAGGATGAAATCGCAAATTATTCCTTTATTTTTACCCTTTTTCATCCTTTATCCTTATTAATATGATTTAGTCAAATAACTTAACTAATCTTGACTTTTTCTGACTATTTTAAAAAGCCAACCAAGTTAAGTATGAGAGAATTAATCCAATAGCAGCGATCGCCACCCAAATAAAGCGATTATCTTTGGTATTAACTTGGCTGAGATCAACAAATTCCTGTTCAGCAGGTTTTTTCTTGACGGAAGATTTGGGGGTATTAGTCGCCACCCGCATTTTCGATTCATTATCTGATAATGTACCCAAATCGGGAATCTCCGTCATCCATTCGCTGGGTCGTTTCAGCTTTGGTGCTTGTAAAATGTAGAGCAATCGCCGAGCTTGTTTATTCGTTTCGGAATAGGGATGGCGTTGTAGTTGTTTGCAAAGTGCGATCGCTTCTTCATTTCTGCCGGCTGCTTCATAAGCTGTTACTAGCCACAGTTGAGCTTCTCCCCCTAAGCGAGAATTCCGCGCTAACAAGGCGCTGGCCTTTTCCAGATTTTCAATCGCTTCCCGATACTGCCCATTTTCAAAGGCAATTCTTCCAGCTTGGTAACGCTTTCTGGCAATTTCTAAACTTTGTTCACTCACGTTTTGCATATTAAATCAGCACTGCTTTAATTTTGCCAACGCCAGTAATCTTTTTGTAATCTTTTCAAAACCTGGCAATCTTCAAGTAAATAAGCTTTTACAATTCTAACTAGAAGTCATCTGTAAAAACCCTTAATTATGCAATGCAGGTGAGCAAAATATGGTAGATATCAAGCTTTCTCAACTGAATTGGTTAGGAGCCGGAATCACTTTGGTATTGATGAGTACCGTAATTACTCCAGCTTCAGCCCAACAAGTGATTGTGATTGATCGCAGCAATCCTTTTAGCGTCAGTCAGCCGCCTGCTGTTGGTTCTTTTATTTATGGTAGTCCGATTCCCACGCCTATGCCCGTAGATCCCACAACAGGGCTTTTACCTAGCCGCACCATCTACCCCAATTATTATCCCCAAGTCAGGTACGACAGGTTCAATAATTCCACGCTGGTGAATCCGACTTTGATTAATCCCATTATTAAAGATTCCACAATCGTGAATCCAGTGATTATCAATAATTCCTGGCAACGGACACCATTTAGAGGGCGATCGCGGGTGATTATCACTCATCCTTGGTAATGATGTTAATCCTTTGTCATTAGTCATTAGTCATTTGTTACACCAAAGAACACAGGACAAATGACAAAGGACAAATGACCAATAACTTAAGCAAAGTGAGAACCAGAAATCATTGTCCCGATCCCAACATCGGTAAAGATTTCCAGTAGCAGTGCGTGAGGTAGACGACCATCGATGATGTGTGCAGCCCTGACTCCTTGAGCGAGCGATCGCACACAACAATTAACTTTGGGGATCATCCCGCCACTGACTACACCACTAGCAATCAATTCCCTCGCTTCCCGAATATCCACTTTGGGAATCAACGTTGATGGGTCTTTATAATCTTTTAAAATCCCTCTAGTATCGGTCAGCAAAATTAACTTTTCTGCCCCCAGCGCCGCCGCAATTTCCCCCGCAATGGTATCTGCGTTAATGTTATAAGCCTGTCCCGAATCATCGGCGGCGACACTTGACACTACTGGAATATAACCATTACTCGACAGAGTTTCTAAAATTTTGATATTAACACCGCTAACTTCACCTACAAAGCCGATGCCTTCTTGACCTTGGGGACGGGCGGTAATTAAGTGACCATCTTTGCCACATAGCCCCACAGCCATACCACCGGCTTGGTTAATCAAAGCCACAATTTCTTTATTTACCCGACCAACTAACACCATTTCCACAACATCCATTGTGGCAGCGTCAGTAACTCGTAAACCATTCTTAAATTGTGGTTCAATGCCTAATTTATCTAACCAACTGTTAATTTCTGGGCCGCCACCGTGAACAAGAATGGGACGCAAACCAACACAAGATAAAAAGACAATATCGCGGATTACCTTGTCTTTGAGGGTGCTGTCTTTCATCGCCGCACCACCATATTTCACAACAACAGTACGTCCCGCGAATTGTTGAATGTAGGGTAGTGCTTCGCTGAGTACCCGCACACGGGTGGCTTCAGCTTGCCTGATATACTCAGTATCGTTGACCATCATGGTTGAGATTTTAAACCTATGCAGTCAGTGTAGAAGACTTTTTCACTGGTCACAATCTCTTGCTTGGAAGTGCTGAGTATTGAGTGCTGAGTGCTGAGTAAAAATCCTAGTATCTAGTCAAGAGTCCCTGTTTCATATTTGGTAGTGATATGTTCTCATAAGTAGCTAACTTGTAAAAATGAACTCTCAAGTTTTTTGAGCTTATACCAGTTCTGTATGAAGATGCACAGAATCTGAAGAAACGAACCGCCAAGAGCGCCAAGAGCGCCAAGAGTCTAGAGTTTATTGGAGATCGCTCAATTTTCTACATTCTGGTGAGATGCAGTAGTTTTCAACACGCTAGGAATGGCTGCCATCACTCTGTTAGCGATTTGCTCTGGTGTTTCACCTTCTTTGACGATGATGTGTAAATCAGCCTGGGCGTAGAGTGGTTGGCGTTGTTCGAGGAGCGATCGCAGTTTACCTTGGGGATCAGGATCTTGCAGTAATGGTCTTGTGGTATCTTCTGCCAAGCGGGTGTAGAGTAGTTCTACGGGTACATCTAGCCACACAATTAAACCGTGACGCAAGTAGCTCCAATTTTCTCGCCGCAGCACAATGCCGCCACCTGTAGCTACAGTTAATTTAATATGGGCGCTAATTTGTGCCAATACATCACTTTCCAACTGGCGAAATGCAGCTTCTCCTTCTTCGGCAAATAACTGATTGATGGATCTACCTGTGGCTTGAGTAATCACATCATCAGTATCTACAAACCCATAACCCAACTGCTGTGCTAGTAAACGTCCTACCGTTGTTTTACCAGCGCCCATCATGCCAATCAAGTACAGGCTGACTCCTTGCAATAAGCTGCTCATACAATTTTAGATTTGAAATTTTAGATTTTGGATTGGGAATTACTGTTTGCGTCTTGGCTTGCCGTTAACTTATACCAAATTGAAGAATGATTGCGACAAATGAATTGCCCAAAAGCTTACCAGTAAAGCCTGCCTCAATCCAAAATCTAAAATCTAAAATCCAAAATGGTATTATCCTTTCAACTACGCTCGCCAGTCGCTTTACTCCAGTAAATTCTCAACTCCTCACTTTACTTTAAATCTCGGCATTCAAGCGACTTTGTTTGATATGGTTTTTCAGGTGGGCTGCAAAAATAGTCTGACTCATTAAAAAGTAGCTTTCTTGTTCGTCACTTAATTTCAAGTTTTCCTCAATTAACCGTTCAACGATATACTCCATTAACACCACAGTTAGCGAAAAGCTAGAAGCTTGTTGTTCGATGGGCGTAGGTGTAGTTTTTTCCAATAGCGATCGCTTATGCAACAAATCTACAGCTTCTAAGATTAATCTTTGCGACAGTCTAGGCGACAATCCTGGTATGGTGTTTTTCTGCAATTGTCGCACTGAAACAGCATTTTTATTCATTGCCAACCAGTACATCATGTGCTTTTCTAACTGCGACAACCGATTAAACTGTTGGTCTAATATAGTGCGAATTTCCCCAAAAACTACGGTTCCTTGCTGAATAAACTCATCAACATTACCCCCAAATAAATCTTGAATTGTTGTCGCTACTAATTTCAGAAATAAGGGGTTGCCTGCATATTGTTCTGACAAGATGCGGAATTTTTCTGCTGATATATTGAATAACCCTTTATACTTCAGCAGTGACAGACTTTCTGATTGATTTAAACCAGTTAATTTGAACGATCGCACAGGTAATGTGTTACCCTCTAAAGCTGCTATCTCTGGAGTTTTTTCTCGGCTGGTTAATAGTAAGCAACTTTGATGTTGAGACTCACCTATTCGCCTGATCAGTTCACCATAGATTTCATAGCCTGAACGATATTGAATTTGCGGCAGGATAAAAGCCGGAACATGATTCTTTATCCCTTGGTGACTAACTGTTAAATTCGCATCAATATCATTACTCGCTAAAACCGCATCTAAATTATCTAAAATAATTAAACATTTATTATGGCGCAGAAAATCTATCAATTGAGAGATGCGTCCTTCTATAGTTTCTGCAATTACTATCTCTGGTGTGGGCGATAAAGTCTGAATTAACTGTTCAATTATCTGCTCTGGGGTAGGGGAAAGACGTAGCGATCGCCAGATAACATAATCGAACTGATGTTTAATTTCTTGTGCCAACTTCACCGAGAAAGCAGTCTTACCAATCCCACCCATCCCTAATAGTAAGAGCAAGCGACAACCTTCTTGCAAAACCCATTGCTGAGTTTTTGCGAGTTCTGTGGTGCGACCATGAAAAATACTAACATCAATTGCTTCACCCCAATCTTGAACCAACGTAGCAGGAGTTTTGACTAACTCTATCTGTTGAGTTGTTTGTGTTTGTTGGGGAATAATGGCGGCTGGTAATTGAAACCTGATTTTCTTATACCCAGCTTTCTCAAGTAAATAAGTTACACGGCTCCAATTTTTCACTTTCACTGAGTAGCCAGCAGCATTACTCAGCATTTCTTCTATATACTTGTATAAACCATTAGACAAATAAACTCTCACAGTACTACTACTGCGACTTTGATAAACTATACTGGCAATTTCCGCCGGACTACAACCACACAGTAAACCTCTCAAAAATTTCTTTTCTACAGGTGTTAAAGCCTTACCCTTTGTTGAAGCTAAATCTACGTATAACTTTTCTAACTCCCAATTATTTTTAGCCTCAAAAAATTCCTCTTCTGCCTGATTTGCATCTGGTGTTATCATTACCATTATTGATGTATTTTATATAACCCCGAAAATATCCTAACTATTATTCGATGAAGTCAGAATAAATCAAAATTAAATTTATAACGAATTTGCTAACTGTTGTTAGGTGACTTGGAAGTTATTACTTAGATATCTTTAGACTTAACGGAATTTTTATAAAGCTTGTTTGAAACTTTAAGCAACCAAACTCAGTCAACATAAATCTACGTAACTTTTGGTCTGTACTGTGAGAATTTTTAGATTGGCATCCCACTGTGTTTTCAACATCACATTATTGGAATTCTAAAGTTCTTGGAAACTAGCTTCTCATCAATAACTTTTGCCAAGCAAGGTGTAAAAAATGACTGAATTTTTGAGCTTGTCAGAACTAAGCTTTGCAAAATTTAAGGTATAAACACCAAAACCGATGCGTAATCTACCGGAATCAGCCCGAATAAATTAATTGTGGTGTGTTAAGAGGCATCAACCATGACTCGAATTCGTGACGTTGTACATCAAGCTTTAGCAACTGGCTATCTAACGGTTGAAGCAGAAAACCAATTGCGCCATTTATTGACTACCCGCTATGACTTAGAAGATTTCAATGCTTTTATGTCATTACAGGAAGCGGCGATGAATGGCCAAGTCAAGCAAGAATCGCGTGAAAGAAGTGTGAAATGTGAAGTCTGAAGTTTGTAGACTGACTTGAAAGTGCTGAGTGAATCAATTTTGGATTTTAAATTTTGGATTTTAGATTAGGAAACTCTTTCAATCTAAAATCGGCAATCCAAAATCTAAAATTCTTCTGCCTCCTGCCTCCTGCTCCTAATCTACTCAATCACTTGCGTGGTTTTTCATCATCCCCAAATTCATCATCCTCAAAAAATGACCAGTCATCGTCATCATTAGTATTTTTGGGTTCGTCTTCAGGCTGTTTGTAGGGGGGAATAATCACGCGGTAGTCAGCATCATAAACTGATTCTGTTTTGCCTGCCGCCGTGTTTTTTGGTTCGCGGTAGCTGTAAGAGTAGGTCGAACCAGACTTAGAAGCAGTTTTAGGTTCTGGCTGGCGTTCTTCTGGTTCAAAATTGCGTTCTGGCTGAGTTTTTGGTTTGCTTGGAGGCGCTGGTTCTGACTGTTCTGCAAAATCCCAATCATCGTTATTATTGCTTGTTTCCCAATCATCAAATTCTTCACTCTCAGCCGTCTGATTTGACCTAGAGGATGATGGTGGAGTATAAGGTTGAGATTGAGGTTCTTCTCTACGCGGTGTGGTGACACGTCTCGGAGTGACTCGTGATTTGGGGGATACTTGCGGTTGCCCTGCAAAATAACTTGATAATTTAAATAAAGTAGTAATCAATACAGATGTCAACGCACCCGCAGTAGTAATGAATAATATCCACATCGCTAGGGGTAATGGTTGAGTACGCACCCCCAAAAATACTAACGATATGGCAGGCGACCAGTTCTGCACTAACAAAAGTGTTAGTCCTCCTAGTATTGCCACTAATAAAATTAAGCGAAGTACAGCCATAAACAAGGCAAAAGTTAAAAGGCAAAAGTTAAAAGTTATTTAGGTCAATGAAAACAAAAGGTAAGAGTAAAAAGGTAAGAATTCAGGAGTCAGAATTCAGGAGCCAGAAGGCTTAAAGAATGAGGAACAATATTTGAGAAATCAATCTACTGATTTACTACTGGACTTTATTATTCTGACTTCTGACTCCTGAGTGCTGAATTCTTACTAAAAAAGTAAAAGACAGTCTATCTTACTTTTACCCTTTTACTTTTACCTTTTTACTTCCTTCCTTGCCATCGTTGAATGGGGATGCAGTCAATCTCCAATTGATCTAAAGTCCTGGCAACAACGAAATCTACCAAATCATCGATAGTTTGCGGGTTGTGATACCAAGCGGGAATAGCTGGCACAACTCTTACTCCTGCTTCTGCCAAGGTGGTTAAGTTCCGCAGATGAATCAGGCTAAAGGGAGTTTCACGGGGGACAATCACTAGTTTACGCCCTTCTTTGAGTTGGACATCAGCAGCCCTTTCCAATAAGTCGGAACTCAAGCCAGCAGCTATCTTGGCAACTGTACTCATACTACAGGGAATAATAATCATCCCCAAAGTGCGAAAGGAGCCACTGGCGATATTGGCTCCCACATCACTCCAAGGATGACAGCGTAGTTTGCCTGCAACGGCTACTCCTGCTTGTTCGCGCCAGAATTGCTCTTGTTGAGTTGGTTCGGCTGGCATTTTAATTTCCTGTTCTGCTTGCCAAACCATGTAACTTGATTTAGAGGCAACTAATTCAATTTCATAGTCAGCAGCAAGCAAGTATTTAAGAGCGCGGACGGCATAAATTAGCCCAGATGCTCCTGATACGCCAATGATTAAAGGCTTGGTGTGATGTGACACGCGATTTTCTTAACAAAACTTATTCATCATCAGTGTATGGTTCTAAATCGTTAGGTTCAAGGTCACGGGACAAATAAATGTCATCTCGGTCATCGTTAAGACTAGAATTACCTAAGCCTTTAGGTAGGCCATCACTGCCAACGGTGACTAAATCAATTTGTTGGCGGTAATAATCGACACTCTTCACCTGGACAGATACACGATCGCCTAATCTGTAAGAAGCACGATTTTTTCGACCAAACAAGGCTTGTTGTCTGGCGCGATATTCATACCAGTCATCTTTTAATGAACTAACGTGGACTAATCCTTCTACCCGTAATGGCGCACTGGGATGTTTTTGTTTGGGCGAGTCTGTGGTTGGGACTTCAATTTCCACAAAGAACCCGTAGGACTGCACACCAGTAATTACGCCTTGGAATACTTGCCCGATGCGTTGTTTCATCAGTTGGGCTTTTTGCAACCCTGCCAAGTCAGCTTCGGCTTCTTGGACTTCTTTTTCGCGGTCATTGAGTTGAATGATGACTCTGGTTAAATCGCTTTGCAGTTCTTGTTGCAATTCGGGCGGTAAGACGTTCCAACTGACTTCGATGTGGGATGATGAATGACGCAGGTTAACGCGGTCTTTAACGCGGGTAGTGCGGCGATCGCGTCCATGTTCAATCAGTCGGTAGTAAACTCGTTGCAAGAGCAAATCGGGATAGCGGCGTAAGGGCGAAGTACAGTGGGTATATTGCGCTAGTGCCAAGCCAAAATGACTGCCTTTGGTGGTGCTGTAAGCGGCTGGTTTGAGGGTGTCTTGCAACAAATAAGTTAACACCTGTTCGGAAGGTGATTCGGCAAAGGCTTGCGTTAATAATTGGTAATCTAAGGGTTGGATATCCGCTTCGGGGTCTAATGTCAGTTCCACACCCAAATTAATTGCCAGTTTGAGCATTTCTTGGACATCTTCGGGATCAGGTGCGCCTTGGACTCGCCAAATGGCGGGAATACCTAATGCACTCAGATGTTCTGCCATTAGTTGATTGACTAATAGCGTAAACTCGGTGAGGAGCGATCGCACAGTTAAATTATTCACTACAACCGCACCTAACATTCCTTCATCAAAGTAAGGATTTTGATTTGGTGGCAAGTTTAATTGCAAGCTACCACGGGCGAGGCGTGCTTGTTTGACGACTTGGTGTAAACCTTCCAGGTTTTGCAATAACTGAATAACTTCCTCAGATTCCTTAGCAGGTTGACCACTGAGAACTGCTTCCGCCTTGTCTTTATTGATGGCGGTATCAACATTAATCACACTCGGCTGAATTTCCCATTCTTCCACTTCCCCGGATGTTGGGTCGATGGTAATTAAGAATGAGAGTGTCAGGCGATCGCTTCCCGCCACCAAAGAACAGCGATCGGCTACAGTGTCTGGTAACATAGGCAATACTAAATCACCCAAATACACAGAACGTCCGCGCTTCAAGGCTTCTCTGTCTAAAATTTCATCAGGTTGAATGAAGTGAGAAACATCGGCAATGTGAAAGCCTAAACGCCAACCTTTGTTGGTTTTTTCCAAACTCAAAGCATTTTCTACTAACTTGGCATCAGTATTGATCCCCGTAATTGCCAAGGTAAATAAACTGCGTAAATCTAATCTGGTTTTGATGTCCGCTTTCAGGATGCGTTTGGGTAACTTCGCGGCTGCTTCTTGTACCGCTTCGGAAAAATTGCGAGATAAATCATGTTTACAAGTCACCAAATCAATATCGGCGGCGGCTTCCGCATCGCTACCCAAAATTTGCACGACCCTTCCCAGGGGGGGATATTGTGCTAAAGGATAACGCAGTACTTCCACATGGGCGAGATGGTCGATGGCTTCGGCAAAAGTCATCCCATTTGTTTGCAACTTGAGTTCAAACAACAGGCGATCATCTAAAGGTACAGCGCGAAAACCACTTTCTACTTGTTTAATCCGGGCTAGTAAAGTGTGATTAGAACGTTCTAAAATTAACTTAACTTCGCCTTCGGGAGAGCGCCGCCGACTGCCTTCTTTGAGAACTCTTACCAAAACGCGATCGCCATTCCACGCATTACTTAAATGACTTTCGCGGATGTAGATATCTTCAGCGCCTTCTACATCTTGAATCGCAAAACAAAAGCCCTTACTAGAACAGCGAAGCTTGGCTTCAATCACCCCTTCTTCAAAGACGCGGCGATATTTGCCCCGTTCTTTGACTAAAATTCCGATTTTTTCGAGAATATCTAAGGCAATATGCAGCTTTTCTAAACTATCCTCATCTTCGCAGCCAAGTTTCTTTTCTAAAACTTTCCGAGCTACCAATTTATCATCGGTGAAATTGGCAAGGAGTGTAGCGATTGAAAATTCCATGCAGTGAACCGACCTTTGGTCAAAACATCATGTTGGTTGAATCTGGTTCTGTTCTGTATACCCTCACGGCCTACAGATACTAACTAACTGGAAACGAGTTGCCTTGAGGCATGGTTCTGTGAAGTTCCCCATCGAGGAAGTTAACCTACCTTGAGATCAACTTACTCCCCAAATTTGAGAACTTCTCACTGCATGACCATTTCAGAGTTGACTGGCGTTTTCTGCTCCTTCACTGAACCAAACTGATAAAGTACGCCTGATGAGGGGGTTTTACCTGCTAATTAATTACGCAAAGGGTTTTTGAGAGGTTGGCTTAAGGTTCATCTCCACAGTACCCAAAAGCGATCGATTCGGAAAAACCACAGGTGTTTGATTGTCTAGCTTGAAGGTGCTTTTACGCTATCCGACTCTGATGTTTAACTAGGAGAAACTGCCGATTAACCCAATATTCCCACATGTAGAATCGGTCACAATTAGGTCAGCAGTCAGACAAGCAGTGAGGGCGAACCTTATCTCCATTATTGTAGATTTAGAGCGTACTTCTAGGAAATAATTCTAAATAGAGATTTAGGTAAATAGTATAGCACTCAAGGCGATATAACCTACATAAATAGAGCTAGTAGTTAATTATGCCTCAAAATAATTGTTACTGCTGCAATGACAACACCACAGATAAAGCATAAACATTACTCTGAATTTTAAGATACCAGAAAAATTAGCTGGAGGATGGGGCGGGAGTTGTAGGCGATCGCTTTATTGGACAAATCAACTTTGCCAAAGCTGAGATTTCCGAAAACTTTTCTCTACCAACCCAGGAATTATAGACTTAAATTAAAATATTTCCATAGATTCACTGTGGACATATTATAGTTATCTCTCTTTCGCCATTGGGGTAAATATCGCAGTTGCCAGATGAATGAGGACAAGGAATAATTGTCAAACATCCTTGTTTCCTGTTCTCTGTTCCCTGCTATAGATAAAACCCGAATTTTTCACGCATAGGTAGGGGGTGTGGGGAGTGTGGGGAGAGAGGGAAGTGTGGGGAGTGTGGGGAGTGTGGGGAGAGAGGAAAGTGTGATGGGAAACATTTCTTCACCATCCTCCCACACCTCCCACCCCTCCCACACCCCTGGATTTCTCACAAGAGAGAAATCCAGGAAAATTAACCCCGTGATTTAGCAGACATTAGATTTTGGTGACAGTATTATGTTGGCTCAATTTCAGAGCTTGTATCCCAACGGTAGTTTAACTTCCGAATTAGTAGACATTTTTCAAGGCAAATATATTGTTAGAGCCAGTGTGCAGATTGATGGTGTAATCCGCGCTACTGGTTTAGCCGCAGCCGAAACCGTAGAAGCCGCAGAAGACCAAGCCCGCAACCGGGCGCTGATGGTATTGGGAGTAACAAATACACCACAAACTCAGGCAGAATCATCGCCGCAAGTGACAAATTCTGTAGCTCCTACACCTGTGATTCAGACAACAGTGGGTGTAAGTGAATCAACTTATGCTGCTACACCCGATAAGAATTTGGAATTAGTGACTAGTAAACCGGAAATATCTCCAGTCGCTGCTAGTAGTAAAACTATCACACCCGATTTATTTACTGCGGAAGCATTAAGCATTGATACTCATACCCCAGATTTAACGCCTAGCTTACCTTTAACTCCCAATCGAGAGCCAGCGTTTGTTCCCTCTGTCGATAATTTAGAAATTGAAGTTCCGCATCAGCCAGAAACACCTGCTTTTTCGGGAATGACTGCAAGTAATGTCACTCCATTTACACCCCGTAACTATAGTTCTTCTGAAACTGCAACTACTTCCACAACCACCAGTAAAAGAAAAAAGAAAGCAGAAGCAGTTGATTTGTCTGATGTGATTGCAAAAACCGATGTGGAGTTGCAACGTTTAGGCTGGACACCAGAACAGGGAAGAGAACATCTGATTAAAACCTACGGTAAACGGGGACGTACTTTGCTGACGGAAGAAGAACTGCACAGCTTTTTACAATATCTCCAATCTCAACCTGATCCCATCGCGGGGTTTTAATCAGTTATTAGTCATTTGTCCTTTGTTATTGGTAAGGACAAATGGCTGATATTGTTTAGATTTTAGTATTCAGAAACGAACCAGAGAGGAGGACACCTATGGCGGGTTTCCCAGGTCAGTCGCTACAACGGGAGGAACCTCACGCCAGTTTGCTCAAGTTGGGTAACCCGCCCACGTAACTGGCTCTGCAACGCGCTGGCTTGACTTGAGCAAAGTGTCTGTTACACAGATTACACCGAGAGATAAGAGTTAGCGATCGCACTTATGTTAGTGGACTGGCAGACTGAAAAATCTGTTCAGCAGTCAGAACTAATTCGGGAAAAGTTAGCGATTCGATGCGCTCGCCGTTTCGGAATTGTTTAACTTGATATTCGCCTTCAACTAACGAGTAAATCGAGATAGTTGGTTGTTTAGGATTACCAATAAATTTTTTACCACCTAAAGCCGCGTAATCTACAATCCAATATTCGGGGATGCCAATAGCTTCGTACTGACCAAGCTTGGTAAAGTAGTCATCACGCCAGTTTGTGCTAACTACTTCTATAACTAATGGGATTGATGATGGTTGACTAACTGTTGATTTGTTTCTCCACAAAGGCTCATTGACTAAGTTGAGGCGATTCAACAACAGTACGTCAGGTAAGAAAGCAGATTCACCTTCATTTGATTTAACAAACCCCATTTTAGGAATGTCATAGGGTTTTGAAAGACGGACACACTCCAGCAAAATTTGCTTGATTAAGAATGCAATCAGTAATTCATGATCGCCTGTTGGTGTTGGCATTTGCTTGATAAACCCATGATGTAGTTCGTAATGAAACTGTGTTGAATGAGCGGGATACCAATCTAGAAACTGGTTAACAGTCATCGTAATTGGTAGTGATTGAATCATTTAAAACCTCCATATATAAGTGTTTTGGTTATGCGGTTTCTTAATCATTTTTGTAACAGGCAAAAAGCCAGCTTGAGCGATCGCTTTTTGTCCTTGTTCAGTCTGCAACAGTTTAACGTATACTTCTCCGTTAACCCTGAGCGCAGTCTAAGGGTTAAATCCTCTAAATTTAAGTAAGTCGATGCAATAAAACCAAACTATGTAAAGAAAAGTAAATAAGCCTCAAATGCTTTCTCCTCCTGCTCCCTGCTCCCTGCCTTATTCCAACAATAATTATTTACACCGACCTACTTATTTACGGGGATTCCCTTCGTCTTATTGCCTCCTCAATTTTGCCTTCTGAGGGAAAATTTTGCTGAATGGGAATTTGAATAAAAAATTTAGTACCTTTTCCTAGACTGGATTCACACCAAAGCTTTCCTTGATGTTTTTCGGTAATGATTTCATAACTAATTGATAAGCCTAATCCTGTACCTTTACCAACAGTTTTAGTTGTAAAAAAGGGATCAAATAATTTTGGTTTAACTGATTCTGGAATACCTGTACCATTATCTGCAATAGTAATTAAGATATCAGTTGCAGATTTTTTTTGCGTTTGAATCAAGATAGTGAGAGGTTGCTTTAGACTTTTTTGATGGGTTTCTTCTAAAGCATCAATCGCGTTGGTCAGTATACTCAAAAATACTTGGTTGATTTGTCCGGCATAACACTCAATTAACGGTAACGCACCATATTCTTTAGTGACCTGAATTTGCGGATGACTGGGCTGGTCTTTGAGACGATGTTGTAAAATCATTAAGGTGCTATCAATACCTTCGTGAATATTTACCGCTTTGAATTCTGCTTCATCCAAGCGCGAAAAATTTCGCAGAGATTTGACAATTTCTCGGATACGAACAGCACCCATTTCCATTGAATTGACAATTTTTTGTAAATCTTTATGTAAAAATTCTAATTCTAATTTATCAACTTCTGCTTTTAAGGCTTGTGGTGGATTAGGGTAACATTCTTGATAAGAACGAATTAATTTTACTAAGTCTTCAGTGTATTGCTTGATATAACTGAGATTGCCATAAATAAAGCTCACTGGATTGTTGATTTCGTGAGCTACACCTGCCACCATTTGTCCTAAAGCAGACATTTTTTCATTCTGCACCATTTGAGATTGAGTCCGGTGCAGTTCTTCTAGAGTTTTTTGGAGATGTTGATTATTTGTTTGTAACTCTTGAGTACGTTGAACAACTTGATTTTCTAAATATTGATTGGCTTTTTGTTGTTCCGCTAAAAGTTGTTTGATAGCTTGAATTAGCTGATTAAACGAATTCGCCAAAACACCTACTTCATCTCCCGCCGTCACTGGTACTTGCACATCAAAATCAGATGTTTGGATGGAATGCTGCACTGTTTGGGTGAGGGTTTGAATTGGTTGTGCGATCGCCCGACTGGTGTAAAATGCTAAACAGGCAGCCAACAGCACAGATAAGACTAAGCTAGTAATAATAATTTGCGATCGCAATTTTTGAGCCGACGCGAGAATCTCTTCTGCATCTTTATATTCACTCGCCGCTCGTTCCACCATCTGAGTTAGAGCCTCAGAAAAATTGTTAATCTTAGATACATCCTGACTACGCCCGAAGTTAATTAACTGCTGTTGTGCTTCCTGAATATTTTTCGGTTGCCAATTTTCTTGCTTGAATGAAACTAACAGTTCCTCAACTTTTTGCAGGTAAGCTTCTGGTACTCCTTGATAAGTCTGCATAAAGTTTTGAACTATGGCAATTTCTGCCTCTGTATCTCCGGCTTTAGTGTGTAAATTACCTTCCAAAACTTGCAATTGTGACCATGTTTTCCTAAACTCAGTTATGGATTGTCTCAGTTCTAGAACCTCCTGTTGTAAAAGTTGGGGATTATCCAAATAAGTAATTAACTGCTGGCGTTTATTCCTAGTTGTTAATTCAACTATTTTCAAGTGATTAATTAATTGAATCTCTTGTAGAGCATCTTTTTGAGCTTCCAAGGCTATCTGGTTGTAATGATCTCCCAACAGTGAACCAGCCAGGGTTCCACAAACAGCCACACTCAAAGCTATTCCATACCCGCAAGCAATTTTATGTCCTACTTGCAAGCGTTGTGTCCATTGGAGAATTATTGATTTAGCCTGTGTAATGTAATTAGTTTTTTGGTTTGATGAACTTGAATTGAGAACAGCCATATTAAGAGAGTCAGGATATTTGGTAATTTGGATTTTCAGTCTGTGCGACTATGTTCGTCACCTAAAAATAATTACCTTTAGTATTCCCAGTAGATTAACTATAAGAAACAAATCAGTCATGATTATTTTTTCACTATCAAATTATGATAGTGATGGCTCAGTTGATCACTGGTTTACAAGTAAACATAATTTGCATAAAAATTAATAAAAAAATCACAAATTTTTTATGTAAATTTTAGTGATTAATCTACATAATTATGTTTACAAAACCCTGATTGATGCAAAAAATCTCAGATTTTATTAATTGTATTCTCAGCTATGAGTCCGATGCAAAGTTGCGATTATTAGGCGCACTATCAGTTTTAAGTAGGTTAATGAGCAGCTATTTTTTGGCTATTAACAGGTAAAAAGCCAGCTTGGGCGATCGCTCTTTGTCCTTGTTCAGTCAGCAATAGTTTGGCGTATGCTTCCCCGACTTGTTGTGCTTGACCTTGGTTTTGCTTAATCATCACAAATAATGGCGAAGTTAGTGGATAACTACCGTTTTTGATGACGACTGGATTGATTTGATTGCGTTGTCTAGGACATTGATTTGGCTGTACAACTGGTTCACGGTAAAGAGACACAAACTTGTCGGAACTTACCCCCAAAGGTAGTAGCTTCACACCACATTGGTTGATTACCCCTCTAGCAGAGGCATAATACACACCACCAGGAGTTGTTTTAATGCGGCGTAATGCTTCTGTCGTTGAATAAACATACTCGACTTGCGAGCCGAAATTTTGCTTATCTGCTGCCTGATCGGAGAATAATAAGTTATCTGCATTTTCAGGCGATTGAGACAACGGTACAATTGGCAAATCTTTTCCGCCTACTTGCTTCCAGTTAGTAATTTGTCCCAGATAAATTTTTTGTAACTGTGCAACTGTTAAACCAGGTACTTGCAATTCTGGGTTAACTACTACAGCCACTCCATCCATCCCCACTTGACGTTGTTCAATGGTGACACCTTGTTTTTTCGCCTGCGCTTGTTCTGCGTCTGTTAGGGGACGAGATGATTGAGTAAAGTCTAACTCTCCAGCCAGTAACATCCTAATTCCTGCGCCCGAACCAGGACTACTATCTCTAGGATTGACGTAAAGCAATTGAAATTCAGGACGGGTATTTTGAATCTGTGAATCTACTAATTGTCTAATTGATGCCCAAGCTGTACTTCCACCATAATTGAAAGCACCGATTGGCATATCATTCACATTGGCAAAGGTTGAACCCGTAAGACTACTGAGAGTGGCAGGATTCTGACTAGAGACAGAATCTGGACGATTATTAACAAATAAGCGTGGTCTTAGCCACAACCACAGCCCACCAATGAGTACAATTGTAATAACTTCACCAATGATTAGCCCCCTGATCATCTGGATAGCATCTGTGCTGAGTGAAACAGCTCTTCTATTACTGTTGCTCATTAGACTGAATTTTATTAACTGTCTTTAATCAAGAATATATATTAAAAATATAAGTAAATTATAAGTAAATCTTTTTAAGTAGAATTACGGGAAACAACCGTCAGGTAAATCGTAACATGTTAATAAAGTTACTAAGTGAACGTTACCAGGTTGTGCAAGTTTTAAGTCAAGGAATGTTTTGTAAAACTTACATGGCTGAAGACACGCATTTTCTGCACCGTCCCACCTGCGTGATCAAACATTTTTTACCGAGTAGCGAAATTTCTATTCCTGTGGAAATTCGCCGACGGCTATTTAATCGAGAAACTCAAGCACTACAAAAACTTGGCGACTATGATTTAGTTCCCCATTTGTTGACTTATTTTGAAGATGACCACGAATTTTACTTAGTACAACAATTTATTCCAGGACATACATTAAGTACAGAACTCCAGGCTGGTTGTTGTTGGACGCAAAGCCAAGTTATTCAACTTCTGCGTGAGGTTTTAGAAATTCTCGATTTTGTTCACAGTCATGGGTTAATACATCGAGATGTCAAACCCAGCAATATTATGCGCCGAACATCAGATAATCGCTTAGTCTTGATTGATTTTGGTGCAGTGAAACCAATCTTGACGCAATTGTTTAAAGAGGAAAAAGGTTTAGTTCCGATTGAATACTCTACAATTGCGATCGGTACACCAGGATATATGCCAAGTGAACAGCAACGTGGTAGACCAAAACCTAATAGTGATATCTATGCTTTAGGGATGATTGCAATTCAAGCACTCACCGGCGTACATCCCACACAATTACCAGAAAACCGCAAAACAGGTGAAATTATTTGGCAACATTTAGCTAAGGTAAATGTTGAATTTGCTGCGGTAATTAATAAAATGGTGCGTTATCAGTTTCAAGACCGATATAAATCCGCGAAGGAAGTATTAGAAGCACTATTACCGCATATAAATAATCAAGATGCTACCCTGCTGTCAAAATTTCCATCTCACAATAATTTATCTGCATATCAATCTAATGCAGTGATGAGTAGTACCATATCAGCGCCACTTTTAGAAAAACCAAGTAGTATTCCTGAAACTTCTGTTATTCCTAAAAACTCACCTTTAATCATTGGTTTAGTTATTGGTGCGGTTTCTGGTTTAATTTTGATGGTTGTGAGTTATTGGTCTTTGCAGATAATTTCCCCTGAACCTAACATTCAAAATTCCTTACCCACCCCAGGGAATATCAATCGTTAGAAATGATTGGAAAATGGGTGTAGTGGTGAATCGATATGGTTTATTCACATCTTGCACCAAGCGACTGAAGTCGCAGCTATACAGACAAAACCCGCCTGCGCGGGTTGTAAATAAACCACTCATTTTACATTACTGATTTCCTACTCAGGACTCAGGACTCAGCACTTTGTATTATTTGCGATTGATTAGAATTTGGTTGGGTACTGTCGCGGTGAATTAAAAATGCCACGATCGCCAGCACAGTTAAATTAACAGCTAAAATGCCAACGGCACTCCATACCCAAATTTTCATTTCAGCCTCCGAATTGTTAGTTATCAGTTGGCTTATGATGATGAAACCGAATTCCTAAAAAAATGTCGTAAACAAATTCAAAAAAATCTTTTTTTTGTAATAATCCCGAAGTTTGATAACAGCCTTTTGCATCTAAAAGTGGCTTCATCACATAATATGCTGGTTGATAATTGTACCAGGGAATTGAAGGCCAAAGATGATGCACTAGGTGATAGTTCTGTCCCATAATCAAGAGATTAAGAATGGGATTGGGATAGACGCGGGCATTTTTCCAGCGATCGCGCTCTACAAACGGTCGATGTGGCAGATAATCAAAAAACAATCCCAATGCTATGCCAACTATAAAGGCGGGAATAAACCAAAAATTGAGAATATAACCTAAAAATCCATACTGAACGGAAATATAGACAATAGTCACAACAATCAAGCGGCTGATAAACCACTCTAACAATTCATATTTCCGCCACAGTTTTCTTTTAAAGAAAAACACCTCATGGTATAAAAACCTCACTGCAATCAACCACAAAGGCCCCCCTGTAGAGACATAATGATCCGGGTCATCTTCGGGATGATTGACATTACCATGATGTTGCAAATGTACGCGCGTAAACACAGGAAACGCAAAAGCCAATATTAAAGCACTACCATGACCCAGCATCGCGTTAATAATCCGGTTACGATGTGCAGACTGGTGACAAGCATCGTGAATTACTGTCCCAGAGCCATGCAAAGCTAGGGTATTAATCGAAAAGCATAACCAGTGCGGCCATTCCCACAACCAGTAGCCAAAATTTGATAGCACCAGCATTGTGACAGCAGACAAAAAAATTAACATTGTCGGGCTGAAATTACCAGGAGGCTCTAAGAATTCCTTGGGTGGGATTTTCAATACTTTCTGTTCTGCCTCCAACGCCAGCATTCTTTACTCCTTACCTGCTCAAACATTACGAATATACGATCAATATTAGTAAAAAATAAAGTTTAATGAAGTTTTGTATAGCAATTTTTTATCTAAACATCTGCTTCACAGCAGATGAATAACGCTATGATTCCAAACGAAACCCAAGTATTTGCTGATGATTAGGGTGTGTCCCTCAGTTATTAAAGTGTAGAAAGAAAATATATTCCTGGGGAGAGAGGGCATCAAGTTTAGTGTACGATAACTATTCTGTTCCTTAGTTCCTGGGAATAATCAACGGGAAAACTCAGCAATTTACATTCAAAATCTTTTCTAAAATCTACTCTTTATCTGCCCCTCGCTAACTGCTTAAATTTATTGGTGTGGCAGTAACTGAATACAGCATCTCCCTGAACTTACTATGACTGCTTAATAAGCTCCCTAAAATCAGCCCCTATGCAATTAAGAGATTCTCTACGTCGGACAAAAATTGTCGCTACAATTGGCCCCGCTACCAGCAGCCCAGAAATGCTCAAAGCGATTATCGAAGCAGGAGCAACCACGCTGCGCCTTAACTTTTCTCATGGTACTCATGCTGATCACCAGCGAAATATTCGCTTAATTAGGCAAACTGCTTTTGAACTTAATCAGCCAGTGGCAATTTTGCAAGACTTGCAAGGGCCAAAAATTCGCTTAGGGCGGTTTGAAGATGGGTCTATAGTTTTAGCAAAAGGCGATCGCTTCATCTTAACTAATCGCCAAGTTGTAGGTACACAAGAAATTAGCTGTGTAACCTACGAATATTTGGCAGAAGAAGTCCCATCTGGAGCGAAAATTCTTCTCGATGATGGACGAGTCGAGATGGTGGTGGAAGAAACCAATCGGGAAAAAGGTGATTTGCATTGCCGTGTAACAGTCGGTGGCAAACTATCTAACAACAAAGGTGTAAACTTTCCTGGGGTTTACCTGTCCATTAAAGCCATGACCGACAAAGACCGCGAGGACTTAATGTTTGGTCTCGACCAAGGTGTAGATTGGGTAGCACTTTCCTTTGTCCGCAACCCCCAGGATGTGATCGAAATCAAAGAACTGATTTCTAGCACCGGTAAGCAAGTACCAGTCATTGCCAAAATTGAAAAGCACGAAGCTATTGAACAAATGGAAGCCGTTCTAGCTTTGTGTGATGGCGTAATGGTTGCTAGAGGTGACTTAGGGGTTGAACTACCAGCCGAAGATGTCCCTGTACTACAAAAACGGTTAATTTCCACAGCCAACCGTTTGGGGATTCCCATCATCACCGCTACCCAAATGTTAGATAGCATGGTGAGCAATCCCCGCCCCACCCGCGCCGAAGTATCAGACGTAGCCAACGCCATTTTAGATGGTACGGATGCAGTCATGCTTTCTAACGAAACAGCCGTTGGTAGCTACCCAGTGGAAGCAGTCGCCACAATGGCGCGGATTGCTGAACGTATCGAACAAGAACAACGGAACTCAGACATCCGCCTACTGCGAGATAGTAGACGTTCCATTCCCAACGCTATTAGCCAAGCTGTCGGTCAAATTGCTGAAAACTTGGGCGCAGCCGCAATCATGACCTTAACCCAAACTGGGGCGACGGCGCGTAACGTTTCTAAATTCCGTCCCCATACCCCCATTTTGGCGGTGACACCCCACGTCAACGTAGCGCGACAATTACAACTAGTTTGGGGTGTGAAACCACTGCTAGTATTGGGACTACCTTCCACTGGTCAAACCTTCCAAGCAGCCATCAACGTTGCTCAAGAACATAAATTACTGTTTGAAGGCGATTTGGTCGTGATGACTGCTGGTACATTGCAAGGCGTTTCTGGTTCCACAGACTTAATTAAAGTTGAAGTAGTGACAGCTGTATTAGGTCAAGGAATTGGACTGGGACAAGGTTCTGTTAGTGGTCGCGCCAGAGTTGCTCAAACAGGAATGGATGTCAGCAACTTTAACCCCGGCGATATCTTAGTCGCCCCCCGCACTGGTGCTGATTTTGTCGATGCCATCCGCAAAGCATCTGGTATTATCACTGAGGAAGAAAGCTTGACTTGTCACGCCGCCGTGATTGGCTTACGCCTGGGCGTACCTGTAATTGTTGGTGTGAAGAAAGCCACCCAAGTTATCCGTGATGGAGCGATTTTAACTTTGGATGTGCAGCGTGGTTTAGTTTACTCCGGCGCAGTGGGAACACCGTAAAAAGGCAAAAGGCACAAAGCACAATAACTACTCTGGTTGAGTTTCAAAGTTAACTCGTTCGTAAATCTGGCGATGGGGAATTTGGCAGTTAGCAGCAACTAAAGTTAAAACGCCATCTTCATCGTCAGATTCTCTAAATAGCCAATTGCCATCAGGCGTTTTGCTAAACTGCTCAACGTGGAATTGATATTGGTCAATCAAAATATATTCTTGAAATTCGGGAATGGAGCGATAATAAGTAAATTTATCCCCTCTATCTCTACTACTAGTAGATTTAGAAAGCACTTCAAAAATAATGCAGGGGTTTAGTACTGTGTCTTTTCGTTTTTCTTGGAAGATGGCTTCATCTTTGATGATCAAAACATCAGGATATGTGTATGCTTGGTAACGCGGAATCCAGAGCCGCAAGTCATTGGCATAAACATTATAATTTTGTTGTTTCAGGCTGGGTGAAAGAGCTAATACTAAGTTGATAATAATTTGGTTATGATTAAGTGAGCCTCCGGTCATTGGTATAATTTCTCCATCACTATATTCACTGCGGTACTCAGCAGCCTCTTCATGTGCCAAGTATTCCTCAGTGGAGTATTGACGGGGGGGAGTCTGCACAACCATAGGATTTATTTAACCAGGAAACATTAGCCTCATTATAAATAGGGTGATGAGAGTTTTGCGATCGCTCCTCATTGTTTACCGCAATAGATATGATGACCAAACAGTTGCTTAACTTTGGTAGTTAATGGGTCAGCAATAAAATATTTGATGCACACACTGGTATCTACCACGCATCGGAGAGGTGTGGTCATCTGTCGCGGTCTTCTCGAATTAATGCTGTACTATCAGTCCATTCCACATCAGTCCGACGACTTTCACGGCGAAGGCGAATCTCTTCTAAAAGTTTAGGGACATTTTTGTACCTTTCGTCTTGTGTTGGCTGTATTGTTGTCTGCAAAGCATCCTGCAAAATTTTAATAACTTGAGCCTCAACTGAGCTATTTTCCGCTTTCGCTAACTCTTGCAGTTGTGCATATAACTCATCGGGTATATTCAAGGCATTAAGGGTAGCCATTGCTCGACCTCCCACAAGAATTTATTGGTAATGGTAGCACGATGAGAGTTTAGAAAGTGGCGATCGCATCTCTCTTTTGAGACAGTTTAGTTAAGTATCCACTATGATGATAATACCCAAAAAAATCACTCAAGTTTTTATTTCACTATCAAAACAGATGATTCCTAAAGGGGTATTAAGTGGATGATTACTTTGAAGAATTAATTCTTATGAGCAGCAATATTTCAAGTCCATTAAAGCTTGTTGTTTGGCAACCATGTCGTTGGAAAAATAAATATTTAGATACAAACACACATGGTTTAGTTGATCCCACATTCTATCAGGAACAAATTTATTCTTGGGAACCCTTTGGAGATCCCTTTGGTTCAGTAACCAGTAGTGAACAGACTCAACGATTAAGAGAAGAATTAATTGAAAAATTTACACTAGAAATAAACCCAGACAAACGTGGAATTGAACAATTCAAGAAAGTTATCCAAGTAATAGACGAGATTTTGTCTAATGGCGAATCATCTTGGAGTGATTTAGAAGAGCTTGGACGCTTATCTAATAATGATAGTGTCAACCTTCGTCAACATCAACTTCTAGCCTTACGCCAGCATATTCAGTGGCTGTGTGATACGTTTGTTAATGTTCCAGATATCAATGTATCCCTTCATTAAAAGAATAACCTTATGAAATTAAAATTATTTAGTAAAGAAGATGCACTAAAATGTATCGCACAAATAGGTAAAAATGGTGAGCCCTTTGAAATATTTCTTGGTGAAGATATTTGTTTTGGACGTGACAAATGGGTGAATGTTGGAACTATTGCATTACAATCAGGAGGACAATATCTTGAAAATGAGACCAGATACGATGAGTATTGTGCTGCTAAATTTGGTGGCTTTGAATGGCAAACACTATCTTTAGAGAAACTCAATGACAATATTACTGAAGCTCTTGGGAATTCACAGAGTAAAGATAGAGTTCAAAAAGCTTTCAGAGAAGGATTGCAGGATGTACTCCGGAGGACATTATTACTTTTACCTATTTTTGATATTGAAACTATTGGCAAAATACCTTTACAAAAACCGATAACGATTGTTACAGATACATCAGCTATTCACCAAGGAGGACTTGATTTTATTTGTCGCTTTCTTAGTCCTTGGGCAAGAATAAAAGTACCAGCTATTGTTCATATGGAAATAATTAATCAAGTAGATAGGTACTTTGCAACTCGCAGAGACAGTCAAAAAAAGAATAAACCTGTCGCCGCGGCACTTCGAGAACATATTCTCAGCCAGGGTGGTCAACGAACTTTACTTCGTCTAGAATTTTCAGATGCAGAAATAGAACGTGGTGACTTAGGTGCAGATCCCCTTCGGGGTATTGTGACACCGAGTAGCGATCCTGAAGATGGTAATCTTAAACTACAAGAGATTGTTAGGAGTTTTGCTGATCGTCTGATTTTAGAAACTGCACGACGCTTTCAAACTCAAGTTCGTCCGGATCATGCACTAGCTCTTCTAACTAGCGATCAAGGTCTAGCCAGAATGACGATGGCTGAAGGAATGGATGTATTCTTTTTTGAATCTCGTTCTTTTCCTAAATTTGATGATAGAAAACTCACAGGCTGTCTTTTTCATCCTTTCAGTCAGAAAGTATATACAGTACCACTAACAGATGTTCTTTGGGAATTAGCTGTATCTTTTGGATGCCTTCGCTTACAAAATTCCAATACTAACGAGTCATTAGAATTATGGGGCATACCGAGTGGGGAATATACTTGGCAGCCACTTCATATCAAAGATGATCTTCTTTGGGGAAATTTTAACTATGGAACATCCTTTACTACCACAGATAATACCTCTACTTTACTATCAACAGATATAGAAAACTCAGGTCAGACAGATGTAGTCCCTAGCCAAAATATAGAACCAAGAGCTAAAGCATACGCATTTAGTCCAGATCAAATGCTATTGCTAATGAAAATGTTAGTAGAAAAGCGAGAATTAACTAACCAAGAAGCTCAAGATAGATTAGGATTAAAACATCAAAATCGTTACAATTTGTACAAAAACTTTTTAAAGAGTGGTTCATTTGTTGAAGTTAATGATAGCAGAATTTTCTGTACAGAATTACTTAATATTTTTTGGAAAAGCATCTTGAATGAAGATTATCTAAATATTTTATTATATCTGAATAAAATACCCTCATTTGAGGCATTATATAATTATATAAATCAAGGTAGGAGCGTTGAATATAGCACATTACCAATTTCAAATAAAGCAAAATCAACTTATATCAAGCTGGGTGAAATAGCTTGTGCCTGGTTGAATATACAAAACCAAAAAATTGTTGCCACTGATAACATACCTGATTTACCAGATTTGGCTAATTTAGCAGTAGAGGTTTATAACTCAATCCGTTCACAGGTAAACACAGAATGGATACTTACTGGTCGCTGGTTAGAAGAATTAGCTATTAAATATGCTGTTCATCCTATATGGGCAAGAAAACTTGTGAAAGAAGCACAAGAACAAACCTTAATTAATCTCTATGCTGAAGGCTCTACTCCAGATACTCGTTTTGAACAGCACGATTTATGGATAATTAAGACAAGTGACGGGCTTCCACAGTTAGAAAGAGTTTATTTGTATCATGGAGATTTTCTGATACCTGGTACATCTGCCGTACGTATCAAGCTAGAAGGAGTTAAAAATGCCTCTTGAAAATCTATTTACAAATGAGGAGACTACTAACGCACCAGAAGAACAACCGAAATTACTATATAAAAAGTTCGGCGTGTTGAGTAACCCTTTTCCTAGTGCTGGACAAACCAGTGGACATCCGCATATGTCAACACAAGCAGACAAGCAAGTTGATGATGCAGTAAAGACATTCTATTCAGATCGTAAGTCTCATGTAATTTCAATAACAGCGAGTCAAGGAATTGGCAAGACCAACCTTCTGAATGCTTATGAAAATGCTTTACGTGAAAAACTTTCTCCACAGGGTTTCTTCGTTATTAGATACGTTCCAGATCCCGAACCATTTTTTGATCCACTCATTAGGTCTATATTTGAAAATTTGGGAGAAGACTACTTACGTCGTTCAATTAATGCACTTGCTAAAAAGAAAGAAGAAATAGATGATATTGATAAATTATTGGACTTTATACGAATGAGTGAAATTAAAACAATGCTTAAGGCTCTTTTAGAGGTTAAGCCAGGACAAAAACTAAATGAACGTATATCTTTAGCATATCAATGGCTTTTAGGATTACCAGTAAGAAAAATTCATCAAACTGAATTAGGAGTAAATTTTCGTCTAGATACTGTAGAAGCGAAAACAAGAGCATTACGAGACATTGTGTTTTTTGGTTCAGAAATGAAGACTCTAGAGGGTATTTTCATCCTTCTTGATGAATTGGAGAAGCAAGATTTTAGCTTATCTAAAACTATAGTTTTAAGATATTTGTCAGCCCTTCGCGCTCTAATTGATGCATTACCTAAATATCTTTTCTTAATGGTTGCTTTAACTACAGATGCCCTTGATCGTTACCGTGAAATGCTTCCAGCTATTAGAGGTCGTCTTGCTAATGAAGTTCAACTTTCATCTATAAGAAATGAAGATGAAGCAGTAAAATTATTCCGCTTCTATCTGGAACAGGCCAAAATGGAAGCCAGAAATTTTGCACAAGACAAACAATTACAAGCAGGAAGTGATGTACTTTTACATGAAGACTCTGCCCGACTGTTGTTTCATCAATTATTGAAGGGTAGTAACATTCAAGGAGTGCGTCAACGTGATTACTTGAATGCACTCTACGATAAAGCAAATGAGTCTATAACTAAATATCTCGAAAAGCTTTAGTCATATATTTGACCTGGGTGCCACACAGAGAAAAAGTAGATCGTTTCCTTACATAAACCTGTACGCCGATAATAAAGTTCTTTAATGTTCAGGTCTGAAAGATTTATTCTTATGTAGTCTTATGTAGCCTATTTTTTATATTTTTTATACAGTTCTATACTAGGAGATAACACTTGCAACAAAGGTTCTGGGTTACGCACAATAAATTTATTTACTGTTACACTAGTATATATACTCGTTAAGCTATGATGTAAAGCCGATCGCTCCCTCTCCTACCACACGCAAGCAAGTGCATCTTCTGATATTGGCTGTAAAGGCGACTCTGTTGTTACGATAATTTTATATAAGATTTTTTTAGATGTTGCAGCCTTGATCCAAGCGGAAACTTTAGAACTACTAGAATGGCATCGCCTCTGCCAGCATTTGGCGACATTTGCGGCTACTAAGCTAGGGGCGATCGCATCCACTAATTTACCAATTCCGACATCGCAATCAGTCAGTGAGCAGTTATTAGCACAGACTAAAGAAGTTTACCAACTGGAAAGTCGGCTGACTACAAGCTTATCTTTTGATGGTATTCAAGATATTGGGGATTCTATCGAACGCGCCGAACTCCGTGGGATTTTGGCTGGCGATGAATTACTGGCGATCGCAACTACCCTGGCTGGTGCGAGAAATTTACGGCGTGTAATTGATAACCAAGAAGATATACCAGTATTAAGTGATTTAGTTGCCGATTTACGCACTTACCCAGAATTAGAACAGGAAATCCACCGTTGTATTGATGAACGCGGCAATGTAGCTGATCGCGCTAGTCAAAAATTAAGTGAAATCCGCGAAGATTTGCGGCGATTACGCAGTCAAATCAACCAAAAGCTGCATAATATTTTACAGGCGAAATCCAACGCTGTTCAGGAACAATTAATTACGCAACGGGGCGATCGCTATGTTATCCCAGTCAAAGCCAGTCACAAAGATGTGATTCCCGGTATTGTTCACGATACTTCTACCAGTGGCGTGACTTTGTACGTGGAACCTAATTCTATCGTGCCGATGGGTAATCAGTTGCGGCAAACGCTAAAGCGAGAACAAACAGAAGAAGAAGCAATACGTCGCGCTTTGACTGAGCAAGTCGCAGCCGTCACCCCAGATTTAGAAAGGCTATTAGCAATTGTGACTACTTTAGATTTAGCGGCGGCGAGATCGCGTTATAGTTACTGGCTAAAAGCTAATCCCCCCAGATTTATTAACCGTGACGAACAAGAAATCATCACCTTACGCCAGTTGCGTCACCCTTTGTTAGTTTGGCAGCAACAGCACGAGCAAGGGCATTCGGTAATTCCTGTAGATTTATTGATAAGTCCCCATATCAAGGTAGTCACAATTACCGGGCCGAACACTGGTGGTAAAACTGTCACCTTAAAAACCCTGGGTTTAGCAGCCTTAATGGCGAAAGTGGGTTTATTCATCCCCGCCCGTGAACCCGTGGAAATGCCTTGGTTTGACCAAGTATTGGCAGACATCGGTGATGAACAATCTCTCCAGCAAAGCTTATCGACATTTTCCGGGCATATTCGCCGTATTAGCCGGATTTTGAATGCTTTAGAAAACGACTCAGCACTCAGCGAGAAGTTGCGTGCGGGGGTTCCCCCCGTTGAGCAAACTTCGGTGACTCAGCACTCAGCACTTGTCTTACTTGACGAAGTAGGCGCAGGGACAGATCCCGCCGAAGGAAGTGCCTTAGCGATCGCTCTTCTGCAATATCTCGCGGAACACGCCCAGTTAACAATTGCCACAACTCACTTCGGGGAACTCAAAGCCCTGAAGTACGAAGATGCGCGGTTTGAAAATGCTTCGGTAGAATTTGATGAAGCGACTTTATCACCTACCTATCGTTTATTGTGGGGGATTCCGGGACGTTCTAATGCTTTAGCGATCGCTTTACGTTTGGGCTTAAAGCCGGAAGTGGTAGAAAAAGCTAAAACCCAAGTCGGCGAAGCCTCGGACGAAGTTAACCAAGTAATTGCCGGCTTAGAAGCCCAACGTCGCCGCCAAGAAACCAAAGCAGCCGAAGCCCAAAAACTCTTGCAGCAAGCAGAACGGTTATATAAAGAGGTATCCGATAAAGCCGCATCCTTAGAAGAACGGGAAAAATCATTGCGAGTTTCCCAGGAAGTAGCAGTTCAACAAGCGATCGCTCAAGCCAAAGGCGAAATTGCCCAAGTTATCCGCCGCTTACAGCAAGGTACACCCACAGCCCAAGATGCTCAACAAGCCACCAATGCGTTAAATCAAATTACCCAGAAATACCAGCCAGCCCCCGCGCCTAAACCGAAAGTTGGGTTTATGCCCAAGGTGGGCGATCGCGTCCGAATTTCCCAATTTGGACAAACTGCCGAAGTTTTAACCGCCCCCGATGAAGATGGCGAGTTAAACGTCCGCTTCGGCATTATGAAAATGACAGTCAAATTGCAAGATATCGAATCTCTCGATGGACAAAAAGCTGAACCGATTGTCAAACCCAAACCAACACCAGCACCAACCACTCCACCACCCCAAGCCGCACCAGCCATTCGTACCTCGAAGAATACAGTAGATTTACGAGGTAAGCGGGTAGCCGATGCCGAAATTGAATTAGACAAAGCCATTTCCGAAGCGAACGGCCCCATCTGGATTATTCACGGACATGGCACAGGGAAATTGCGTCAAGGTGTTCACGCCTTTTTGCAACAACATCCGCGAGTCAGCAGTTACGAAGCAGCAGAACAAGCTGATGGTGGTAGTGGTGTTACTATTGCTCACGTTTCTTAAGCTTGATTATATTAGCTAAAAATCTTGTCTATCGCTCATTTTTAGCAAGTTAGATCATCGATCATCCTGTGCAGAATTAGGCAGAAATTATAGCAGTAATCAAATCCTGCCTTCTGCCTCCTGCTATATGATTAAGTTTGCATATTTTTGCTATTTTTTGTTTCGCGCAAAGGCGCAAAGAAAATTAGGCAAATTAATGACTTGAGCAAAAGAATTTACAACCAAAGGGATGAAAATTCCTTCCCCTTACACCCTTACATCCCTATACCCCTACACCCATTTACAAAACAGTTCTCATCAATCACAAAAATCTTGTTTTCTAACCTCTAGCCTCTAACCTCTAGCCTTTAACCCCTCACTTGAAACATCTTTGTAGTTACTTACAAAAAAAATCGCTGCAAACCCCCTCACAATTTGATACCCTAGCTAGAACAGTTTTGATAAAAGTTAACAGCGTGGACATTCAACTTGGGCGGGGAAAAACAGCTCGCAGGGCTTACGGAATTGATGAAATTGCACTAGTCCCCGGTAAAAGAACATTAGATCCTAGTTTGGCAGATACTAGCTGGCGGATTGGCAATATCGAGCGAAATATACCAATTATTGCTAGTGCAATGGATGGTGTAGTTGATGTAGGTATGGCTGTGCGTTTGTCACAGTTAGGTGCATTAGGTGTTCTTAACTTAGAGGGTATCCAAACTCGCTATGTTGATCCAAATCCCATTCTTGATCGGATTGCTTCTGTCGGTAAGGATGAATTTGTCTCCTTAATGCAAGAACTTTATGCCGAACCTATCAAGCCAGAATTAATTGAAAAGCGCATTCACGAAATTAAAGAACAAGGCGGTATTGCGGCTGTAAGTGCGACACCAGCAGGTGCAAGTAAATTTGGTGAAGTTGTTGCTAAGGCTGGGGCAGATTTATTCTTTATTCAGGCTACAGTCGTCTCTACAGCACATTTATCACCAGAGTCGATAGTTACCCTAGATTTGGCAGAATTTTGCCGTTCTATGCCCATCCCAGTGGTGTTGGGTAACTGTGTTACCTACGATGTCACCTTGGACTTAATCAAGGCTGGTGCGGCGGCTGTATTAGTGGGTATTGGCCCTGGGGCTGCTTGTACCTCTCGTGGTGTGTTGGGTGTGGGTGTACCCCAAGCAACCGCGATCGCAGATTGTGCCGCCGCCCGCGATGATTATTATCAGCAAACTGGTAAATATGTGCCTGTAATCGCTGATGGTGGTCTAATTACTGGTGGAGATATTTGTAAATGTATCGCTTGTGGTGCTGATGGTGTGATGATTGGTTCACCCTTCGCCAGAGCGGCTGAAGCCCCAGGGCGCGGTTTCCATTGGGGAATGGCAACACCCAGCCCGGTTTTACCACGTGGAACTCGAATCAAAGTCGGTACAACTGGCACTTTAGAGCAAATTCTCACTGGCCCAGCAGGCTTAGATGATGGTACTCACAACTTGTTAGGAGCTTTGAAAACAAGTATGGGTACATTGGGAGCCAAAGATATCAAAGAAATGCAACAAGTTGAAGTTGTAATTGCTCCTTCTTTGTTAACGGAAGGTAAAGTTTACCAAAAAGCCCAACAATTAGGTATGGGCAAATAAAGAAATTATGAAGGTTAAAAACTGAAGGATGAAATTTTAGACTTCAAACTTCAGTTGAAATTCTTTAGGAAATTTTTCCAGACTCCCAAACATTCAACTGGAAAAATCCCTTCTGTCGCCTACAATAGAGAAAGCGGAGACGCATGTTTCCGTTCACTCCTCACACCACACTCCGCCCGGACTACTGTTCGGGCGGTTCCTTATGTTTATGAATATATGAATAAATTCCAGGGCTTCTTTGCAAATGTACATCCTTGCTCTTCAAAGCAGATGTTTTTGCTATGGTAGAATTTTCACGAAACTCAGAAATTTTATTGGCAAAGGTTTTTAGGCATGTCAGCAGCCGCAGCAGTTACAGATTCTACTTTTAAGCAAGAAGTACTCGACAGCACGGTACCTGTTTTAGTTGATTTTTGGGCTCCCTGGTGTGGCCCTTGCCGCATGGTAGCTCCTGTCGTCGAAGAAATTGCCGCTCAGTACGATGGTAAACTCAAAGTTGTGAAAGTTAATACTGATGAGAATCCTCAAGTTGCAAGTCAGTATGGCATCCGCAGCATTCCCACATTAATGATTTTTAAAGATGGAGCAAAAGTTGATATGGTTGTAGGTGCTGTACCTAAAAGTACATTAGCTACTACTTTGGAAAAGTATGTTACAGCTTAAACATCAATCGGGAATACAATCCTTTTGAGAAGCTCTTTTGCTTTAGTTTTGTGTAAATATTTGTCAATAAGTTTATGAGGCGCTAAACCCTGCGTCTCAGTCAAACTTTCTCAAAAGGTCTTGAATCTGCATATGAATATCTGAGAAACTTAATTTTGCTTCTCAAATATTTAACCGCCAACATGGGCTAAATTTATATTTCCTCAGACTAATAGTTTGAGGAAAATTTGTTTTTCTATCTGTGATACTGATTCAAATAATCTATGAGCTATATAAGCTGCGAAGCAGCTGAACATCTACCGATATGGATAATAAGCTGTTAAACATTTATTCTGCACATTGAGACCGCAAGGGGGCAGGGTGCAGGGTGCAAGGGAGAGGGTTTGGAGCTTTATTTACCATTAAACATAATGCAATTTAAATGACGATTAGCTTATTCAAAATATTTTTAATCAACGGTTTGCTCGATGGCAAATCATCTTACCAGAGAAAAATATACAAGAGCGTCAGAAAGGTTCAATTTTTCAAGCTGGTTAGAGCATAAATTTTATTTTTGGAAGTGAAAATAATGTTGAATATCTTGAATTATACGCTATGCACCGCATGACTAATGACAGTCATACTGTAATTTATGAAAATGGAGAAATCAAACACTTAGAATGTTTAAATCCTCCCTTAGAATATAGTTCGTCTATTGATGAAAACCAAAGGGAGCATAATGAAAAAAATCGAAAAGTTAAAGAAGAATTAATTGATAAAGGCTTACTCTAACTTTCTCTACTCCCTTGGGCTTTGTTATGACTTGGGCTTGTATGTCGAAGCAACATGCAGTTCTTTTAACTGCTTCGCATCTACCCCAGAAGGCGCATCTGTTAACAAGCAACGGGCTTGTTGTGTCTTCGGAAAAGCAATCACATCACGGATAGATTCTTCGCCAGCAAGTAACATCACCAAACGATCTAAACCGTAGGCGATACCACCATGTGGCGGTGTACCGTATTCAAAAGCTTCTAGAAGGAAACCAAATTTACTTTGGGCTTCTTCCGGTGATAAGCCAATGGTTTCAAACACCTGTTCTTGAATTTCCCGTTGATAAATCCGCAAACTACCACCGCCAACTTCAAAGCCGTTAAATACCAAGTCGTAAGCTTGGGCGCGGGCGGTTTTTAAGTCGTGCAAATCATCGGGATGGGGTGCAGTAAATGGGTGGTGCAATGCTTCCAAACGCTTTTCGTCAGCATTCCACTCAAACATCGGGAAATCAACAATCCATAACAAATTGAGTTTATCGGGATTGATTAACCCAAATTCTTTAGCAGTAAATTGCCGTAATCTGTCTAAAGTTTTGTTAACAGTACCAACATCACCAGCCGCAAACAATAACAAATGTCCGGCTTCTGCACCTGTGCGGCGGAGAAGTTCGGCTTTTTGTTCGGCGGTGAGGTTGTCTTTAATTGCGCCGATAGTGTCAATTTCCCCATCTTCCCTGACACGGATATAGGCTAAACCTTTCGCGCCGGCTTCACTGGCTTCTTTGAAGATGTCGCCGCCTGGTTTAATGCGGACGTTAGAAATTTTGTCGTTACCGTTGGGAATGGGCAGAATTTTGACGATACCACCGTGGGCGACAGCATCCCGAAAGACTTTAAAACCAGAGTCTTTGAGAATATCGGAAACATCAACTAATTCTAAATCATAGCGAGTGTCTGGTTTATCGCTACCATAACGCGCCATTGCATCAGCATAAGTTAAGCGCGGGAAAGGATGGGGTAACTCAATTCCTTTCACGGTTTTGAAGATGTGACAAACTAGCTTTTCGTTGAGTTCGATAATTTCTTCTTGAGACATGAAACTCATTTCCATGTCTAATTGGGTGAACTCTGGCTGTCTATCGGCGCGTAAATCTTCATCCCGGAAGCAACGAGCAATCTGATAGTATCTGTCCATACCGGATACCATCAAGATTTGTTTAAACAGTTGTGGTGATTGGGGTAAAGCAAACCATTCGCCAGGGTTGACACGGCTGGGTAAAACATAGTCCCGCGCACCTTCGGGGGTGGAACGAGTCAAGACTGGTGTTTCAACTTCGATAAAATTTTCTGTGTCTTCTAAATAGCGCCGCATGGCTTTGACGACTTGATGACGCAGTTGCATATTTTGCGCCATGCGATCGCGCCGTAAATCCAAATAGCGGTATTTTAGTCTTAAGTCTTCCCGCACCGATTCGGTGTCAGCACTAGAAACCTGGAATGGTAGCTGCTTGCGGACTGCATTTAACAAGGTAATTTTATCCGCGTAAATTTCTACTTCACCTGTAGGAATGCGGTTATTCAGTGATTCTTCGGGACGTTGCGTTACTCTGCCGGTGATTTCGACGACGTATTCATTCCGCAAAGCATTGGCTTGCTCGTAGGAGTTGGGGGTGCGTTGCGGATCGCTGACAATTTGGACTGTGCCAGAGCGATCGCGTAAATCTAAAAATATCACGCCCCCATGATCGCGGCGACGGTCTACCCATCCGTACAAGGTAACAGTTTCTCCAATATCTTCTTTTCGGAGTTCGCCGCAATAGTGAGTTCGCATAGTAGTTAATCTGTTCTTCTGGGCTAGATGGGGCAGTAAAAGTCAAAGCTTTCCCATTATCTAGCATCAATAGTATCTGATTGAAGAACTGATCGCATATTCTCATTTCATCAGATTCTAGAACCTTAATACACTACTAGCGCATTTTTACAGTAATTCTCTGAATTCTTCACGGTTTAATTGGCAGTCACGGAGTATCTGAGCTAACAAACCAGAACCAATTGTTTCACCTGAATGTACTGGAACCACAGTTCGACGGCCATCACCATGTATCAAAATATGATGACTACCTCTGATTCTTACTACTTCAAAACCGACTTTTTCTAAGGCTGTAATTACTTCTCTCCCAGTCAGACTCGGCAGTTTGCTCATACTTGAATAGAAACCCTTTGTACACCGACAAACTCTAAGGCTTCCGCTTGTTCTTGTTCAAGTTCTAAGCACAGTTCAATAGCTTCTTTTATACGCTCCATCAGTTCGTCTAAAGATTTAGCTTGAGTATGACATCCAGCTAGACTCGGCACGGAGGCAACAAAATAGCCGTCAGAGTCTCGTTCTATAATCACGTTAAATTCTCTACTCATTTTGAACTTTATCTTTTGGGGACGTAAGGCTAACAGACTATACTGATTAAAAAGATAGCTCGCGCTGACTAAGTACGCAATCTTGAAGGTATAAATTAATTAATTCTTGATAAGAAATCCCTTTTTCTTCTGCTTTCTTTTGGAAAAATTCAATTACCTCAATGCCCAAAGGTAAAGTAACTTGTTGCTTTAGCTGTTTAGCATAAGGATTAGGACGACTTTTCATATTAGCAAGGTCATATTCTGGCTTCATTCTTTTATCCTCGATATTGTTGACTTTCTTTTTGAGTAGCCTTTCGTGCGGAAATAATTCTGATTATAGATTCTTGTTATCGGAAACAATGAACAATTAGTAATATTCGCATTTTTGAGCTTCTACCTAGCAATAAAAAGCGGTCTTCAGCCTCAGAATGATCTTCATCCCAGAATTCAATAGCATTATCATCATAAAATACTGATTTTGCTTCTTCAAATGAAACACCGTGCTTTTTTTGATTGATTTTATTTTTTTCGTTATCCCACTCAAATAATAATTGATTCATGTTTAGTAAATTATTTAGTTTTGTAGGAAGGTATTTTAAGGTAATGACAAGGAGCATTAGAGAGAATAAAATTAGCCCTAACACACCATTACCCTACGGTGATTACAAATAAATTTAACAAAATATTGACTAAAATCGAAATATTACACTGTAAATTTGTATATAATCTCAGTGATAACCCTTAGTAATGCAATTATGCCGCTAGACTACTCCGGTCAAAACTTGCGAGGTCGTTCATTTAAAGGTCAAGATTTGACTGGGACTAATTTTAGTGGTGCAGATATTAGAGGGGCTAATTTTAGCAAGGCTATTCTAAAAGGGGCTAATTTTAAAGGTGCAAAAGCTGGACAACCAGGATACTGGGTATTACTTCTAGCACTATTTTCATCATTTCTAGCTATACTCTCAGCATTTACGGCTGGGTTAACTACTGTATTTAATCAAAGCTTACTGAATCCTGATCCTATAGTTCATATTATTACTTCTGTTGTAGTTTTGATAGTTCCATTTATAGTCACAACTACAAAAGGATTTCCACTATCTTTAATATCTATAGCTTTTTCATTAGCAACTTCTACATTATTAGTAATATTTTTAGCTGTGTCTGGTCATGTATATACAGCACTATCTGTTATTTTCACAGCAATAGGAACATTAACAGGAGCTACCACTGTAGCAGCTACTATAGCCGGAGTTAGTACAGTAGCTGGAACTATAATTGCTACAATTGTTAGTATTGCCAGTGTAATTGCATCTTTAGCAGGGACTATATGTGGAATTAGTGTTGTTTTGAAAACAGCCGGAGTAGTAGCAAAAATAGAATTAGCCGCCGACTTAGCAGTTGCGATTATGGTATTAATTGGTGCTATTCAAGGTGTTTATATAGGTTGGCAAATTCTAGCATTTTCTCCCAAATATTCTTTGATTTATCCAATAGCAATTAACTTTGCTACTATAGGTGGAACTAGCTTTTATAATGCTGATTTGACTGATGCTAATTTTACTGGTGCGACCCTTAAAACTACAGATTTTAGAAAAGCAAATCTAACACATACCTGTTTTTATGAAGTGAAAAACCTGGAATTTGCTAGAGTAGGTGATTCAATATTATCCAACCCAGTTATTCTTAATTTACTCGTGACTGGTAACGGTAGAAGAAAATCTTATACTGGTACTAATCTTAAAGGTGCAAACCTGATATGTGCAGATTTAAAAGATGCTGATATTAGTGAAGCAACATTTAAAGGAGCTTGTTTAGAGTGGTCAAATTTAACTCTAGCTCAAGCTGTAGGTACTGATTTCACACAAGCTCAAATGACTGGCGCTTGTGTGGAAGCTTGGAATATTGAAAGTACAACCAAATTAGATAATGTTGATTGTCGCTTTATTTATCTCCTAGAAAATCCCAAACTAGGCACTGATGACAGAGAACGCCGTCCTAGTAGTGGCGAATTTCAACCAGGAGAATTTACTAAACTATTTGAAGAAGTTGTAAATACTGTTGATTTAATTTTTCGCAACGGTATAGACTGGAAAGCTTTTGTTGCTGCCTTCAAAAAAGTGCAGGTACAGAATGAAAATACAGAATTAGCAATTCAGAGCATTGAAAATAAAGGTGATGGGGTAGTTGTTGTTAAGGTTGCGGCATCGGTTGATGCTCATAAAGAAAAGATTCATAATGATTTTACACAAAATTATCAGTTAGCACTGCAAGCTGTTGAGGAAAAATATAAAGCTCAATTGCAAGCTAAAGATGAACAAATAGTCATTTATCGCCAACAAAGTGCAGATATGAAAGAAATCGTTAGCTTGTTAGCCAATAAGCCGATTAACGTTCAAGTTGATAATAAAGTAGAGAATAAAAATATGCCTAATGGTAACGATTCTAGCCGGAAGTTTGAAAATAGCGGTACTTTAAATAATAGCGGACAGATTAATTTAGGTGAAATTAGCGGTACGGTGACAAATACTATTAACCAGCTAACACCTTCACCAGAACAAGATAAACCTGGAATTAAAGAATTATGGTTCTTCCGGTATTTTTATGGTGAGTAATAAAGTTTAGTAAATTTTAGTAACTATATTTTAATGATGCTCAGGCTGAAAACATAGACTGTGTAAGTATTACAACAGTTTTAA
>NZ_JACJTB010000031.1 GCF_014698475.1 Nostoc spongiaeforme FACHB-130
ATTCAAAAACCAAGTCAACTCGCTTGAAGTAAGGCTTGAGCCGTGTGAGTACGAAAGTCTCACGCACGGTTCTCAGGGGAGGGGAGAGCGGTGACGCTCAAACCTTACCCAACTACAATCAGACATCCGATGCGGGATGACACTGGTGCTAATGGGGAGTTCCTATGGTGAAACAGAGCCTAGAAAAGGAACCTAAAGAAAAGCGGGGCGCATCATAAAAACCCCCGACTTCATTGGAGACAATTCCCGCCACGTATTTCCTCAACAGTGGCAAGAGTTTAGGGAATCCAATGGTTGAATTGGCTGCACCTAAAGGAACGAACAATCTAACCGAGGGAACGAATAAAAACGAATTAAGGGTCTAGGGAAAGGTCGAAACCCTTGGTAGGCTAGACGAGCAGCGGAATTCCCTTAATTCGGGTAGGACAGACCGTAATTGGTCTGAGGTGTTCAGAGTACACAAACTGGAGCAGAGCATGATTAGGCACAGTGGCAACACGAGTGAATCTTGGAAGAACTTACCGTGGAAGCAATTCCGCCGTAATCTATTCCGCCTACAAAAGCGAGTGTACAAAGCGATTCAAGTTGGCGACAAGTGCAAAGCTCAGTCCCTTCAAAAGCTGATCCTGAAATCCACCGCAGCGAGATTATTGGCAGTTCGTCAAGTAACGCAGCTAAATGCTGGGAAAAAGACACCAGGAATAGATGGTAAAACCGCGCTCACAATCGAGCAAAGGTTTGAACTGAGCGAACAACTCAGAGTCACAGGTAATAACTGGAAACACCAGAGACTACGAGAAATACCCATCCTCAAAAAGGATGGTCAAACCAGAATTCTCAAAGTCCCCACCATCGCGGATAGGGCATGGCAATGTCTTGTCAAATATGCCTTGGAACCAGCGCACGAAGCAACTTTCCATGCTAGAAGCTACGGTTTCCGAACGGGACGAGCAACACACGATGCCCAAAAAATCCTGTTCAACAACCTAAACTCCAGCAAGAATGGAAAAGAAAAGCAAGTTATCGAGCTAGATATCGAAAAATGCTTCGACAGGATAAACCACTCAGCCATTATGGAAAAACTCATTGCTCCAATGAGCATAAGACAAGGAATCTTCCGATGTCTCAAAGCTGGAGTTACCAGCGAGTTTCCAGAACAAGGAACCCCACAGGGTGGCGTGGTAAGTCCTCTTTTGGCGAATATCGCGTTAAACGGTATAGAGTCAATACACCATTCCATTCGTTATGCGGATGACATGGTAATCATACTCAAGCCAAAAGATGACGCACAGGAAATACTTGGCAAAATTAGTCAGTTCCTAGCAGAGCGGGGAATGAACGTCAGTGAGAAAAAGACAAAGCTAACTGCCGCGACAGATGGTTTTGACTTCCTCGGTTGGCACTTCAAAGTCCAGAAAAACGGAAAGTTCAGATGTACGCCCTCAGTGGACAACTACAGAATATTCCGCAAGAAAGTAAAAGCCATCGTCAACAACTCGAATTATGGTGCCACAACCAAGGCTCTTAAATTAGCCCCTGTGGTTAGAGGTTGGAGGAACTACCATCGCTACTGCAAAATGGATGGGTCACGATTCTCGCTGTACCACATCCAACATAGTGCATTTAAGGTGTTCAATAAGGAAACCAAGCAGAATCGCCAAACTAGTAAGCAATTACTCAACAAGGCATTCCCAACTGTTCCTTACTCCGAAAATAAATACGTCAATGTCAAGGGAGAGAAATCACCCTACGATGGAGACATAACCTACTGGAGCGAACGCAACAGCAAGCTCTATGATGGCGAAACCTTTTTTGCCCTTAAACGGCAAAACCATACATGCGGACATTGTGGATTAAAAATGCTCAGTGACGAGAAGGTACATCTCCATCACATAGATGGAAACCATAATAATTGGAAGAAAAATAACCTTTTAGCCGTTCACGAAAGCTGCCATGACTACTTGCATATAAGCAAAAGCTCTAGCTAAGAACATCGGAAGCTGGATGCACAGAAATGGGCACGTCCAGATTTAAATGAGAGGTGCGGCGGATAATACCGCCCATCGACTCAACCACTTTTGATTAATAAATTTATGTCTAAAACAAAACTATTCTCTGGACTTACTCTCAGTTTAATAATAGCTTTATTCTCCAGTCCTCCAACTGTTGCTCAAGAAATATACATTGACAATAACTGTAAACAAAATCAGCAATTAAATGAATTTGACAGGTTTACTGTTTTCTATAAATCCGAATTTCAAACCAAAGGGCAAACATATTGGTTTTACTCAGGTAGATATCAAGATGGAAGTCCTATTGTTTGTATTTCAAAACCAGGATTTAAACAAGCAAAACCTTTAAACATAAAACAAATACAGTCTGGTTACATTGATAAAATCAGCAAAGACCCACGCAATAAAACAGCTTTTCTCGTTACCGTCCGCGAGGGTAATGGTTCCTATGTCCCAATATTCCAATACCGACTCAATTTGTCTACACCTTCTAAGCCTGCACTAACTAAACTACGAAGTTGGACATCAGGAGAGTAGTTACTTTATTCCGGCGGGCAGGTATGCGATCGCACATTTACTATGTATTTTTGAGTATGGGGATAAAACTACCACTAATCAGTGCGTCTATCTCGTCGTATTTTCATTAAAAATTTTAGTCTTATTTTCTATAATGTAGCATTGATATACAAATTTATATCAATGCTACATTACTGCACTATTGATATGTGCCGTACAAGCATATAGGTAATAGAAGTTGGAGACTAGAAGAACATACCTCACTAGGATGAAAGTCGCTGTCTCTGTGATTGTCTGAAATTTTGTATTACAACAATCCTCGATAACGAATAAAAATCAAAATCACCGCCCAGGAACCCAACGCAACTTTAACTGCAACTAAGAGATTCAATATGGGGATAAAACCGCCACTAATTAGTGCGCCCATTTCCCCGTGCGGTAATTCCACTCCAGACAAATTAATCACCGCCAAAACCACAAAAACTAATACCGAAATTTTCTCCCATGTAGCAGCTTGCCAGCGTTGGTAAATTGCTTGCATCCACTCTGGAGATGAAGTAATTGCTACTAAGCCAATTGCCGTTCCACCAGCCACCCCGGCGGCAAAACCACCACCAGGGCTGAGATGTCCGCGAATCGCCAGTTCGATACTGACTAAAGCAGCGATAGTTGCACCCAACCTGGCCAATACAATTGATGGTTGATCGGTGAAACGATAGATTGTGGTGGATGGTTTCTCATTCGCCAGTAAAAAATTAGCTCCCATGATGGCGATTGTAAATACCACCACTTCAAAAATAGTGTCATACAGGCGATTGCGAAAAATAATCCCTGACACGGCATTTGGTATACCACTATCTTGAACAACCACTTCCAAAATTGAGATATCTGGTAAATCTAAGGACGGGTTAGCGATAAACAGAAATTTGCCAAACAAAGCGATTCCGGCAATAATGTAGAGCCATTTCATCATGAATGCTCTCCCAAAACAGGTGTTTTTAAATCTGGTGTGTTGGTTGGTGATGTACTGGCATAACTCAAACTGGTAATTGGTGATTTCAGTTGAGTTTGTATGATGTCATAAATGCGGCGGATTCTGGTGATGGTGTGATATGGTTGCGTTTCCTCATCTTGAGGATCATGTTTTGCCTGTGGTAGACAAATTGCATGGACTTCTTTGTTGTTTAATGCCTGATTTAAGGTTTCTATATCTGTGTATGGCACTAATTCCAGACGCAGATAATAACGTTTACTAAAAATTGCACGGAAACTCTCAATCAGTGGCTTAAAGTCTGCATTTTCATCTTCTTGAAGTAATCCCAGACGCAGAACTAGTGATGAACGTACTGCGATCGCATACAGCGTAATCGCCAACATTGTACCCACCAGCGCCTCGGTTAAAGCCACATCTGCCGCCCCCAACACTGTATAAACAAATGCGGCCATTGCTCCTAATATCCCCCGCATCACCAAGGCATGGTAAGGATTGGATTGAAAGATCACCATAGACGCAGCTAAGGGTAGCAGAGGAATGATCACATAGATATAGTTATCGGTCATGACTTTCCTCACTACTGGAACAATAAGCCAAAACATATCCCAACATGGTGTTCCACATTGCTAAGGAAATGAGCGCCAGAATCAGTAGCGGCCATTCACTAGGTATCTTCAGCAACAATCCAACAATGATACTCATCGAGCCGAGGGTATCTGCTACCGTCAGACCATGCAGTTTGAATAATACCGAGCGATCACCCAATAAGGGAAAAGTCCCCCAAAACCAAAAGACAATCCCTAAACCAATGCAGAAATAACTCAGTGCGTTGATCATAGTTCACTCCTGCAAAACATCACTCATCCGTTTGATGACTTGGGCTAACAGCATTAAGGCCGCATTTCCCACACTCAGGATAATCACTCCCACTACACCAATCATCCAATCATCACGCAAGACAGATACAACTAAAATCATGATGGCTGCTTTGGTAGAAATACTGGCAAATGCCAACATTTTTTGCCAAATATCATCATCCTGCCAAGCTTCATACATGGGGATGAGGAGTGCGGCAATCATGGCAAACAACAGCAGATTCAGAATCATACTTTTTTCCTCCGGCGTACCCAGTGGACTTCATACCAGCCTGCTTCGTGATATTTCAAAACAATTGTTTTGGGTGTAAATGTAATCAAAAAGATGTCGAGGAATATTAGCCCCGGAGTGCGGCGTGGTTTGACTTGTTCGAGTGTTACTTCTTCGTAGTTATGGGGACGGAAGATAATTTCCAAGGCTTCTATATAAGCTTGGGGAATGGCGACGATGATTTCCCATAGCACACGTAGCCAATCTTTCAACGTGCCTGAAACTTTGGGTAAACCGGGCAGTAACAGGGCGATGCTTACGCCAATGATGATATTTGCCACACTGAAGTTAGCAGTCAGCAAAAACCAAATAGCCAATCGCAATATCAAATTTAGATAGGTAACCATGCAAATCCCTTCCAGAACAGCAGCATTAACACTAAACTCATCACACCAATCAGATGATCAAATTCCTCCAGTACACGCGGTAGCTTAATTACTAAGCGTTTAAAAATTAGCAGGTAAGCTAACCAACCAATACCAATGGTGACAAGAGGTTTGATGATATTTTCAATGGTGTAAGCTTCGTAATAGGCAATATTGGCGATAAACAGCCCACCAATTAATAAACTTATAGCTGCCCAAAAACTGGGTTTTGTCTTGCCTTCTCCGCCAAAGGGCAGAAAAATGAATTTGGCAAAGGAGATTGCTGTTCCGAGGGCGGCTAGATTCATCGCGATCGCTTGCCAAGGTAAGAGATTTTTTGTTGTCAATACCTTTGCCCCAAACCCAGACAACAAGGGAAAACCAGAAATTGAGAAACTAGCGATTACTAAAGCAATCCACACCGCCGTATTGATTGGTCGATTTTGCAGTTCTTTGAAGTTGCGACTGGGTAAGCTACCAGCAATCAAAAACAGCGCCGCCTTCACCAGTCCATGAGTCAGGGCGTAAAACCCACCGACAATTGGCGCTGCGAGAATAAAACCCAACTGGGAAACTGTGTGAAATGCCAGCATTCGCTTAGTATCTTTTTCAAAGACGGCATAGGACACGCCCAAAAGTGCAGTCCCAACGCCAAAGATTCTCACTATCGGGTCAACTTCTGCCACCATCAACGCACATCGCACCAAGGGATAGACGGCTGCTTTCACCACAACTCCCGACATCAATGCCGATACTGGCGTTTCTGATTCCGAGTGGGTCAATGGCAACCACAAGCCTGATACAAAAATTCCGCCTTTTGTCAAGAGTCCCAAAAAAATCAATGCCAGTGCTTCTGGTGGTGCGACTCGTAAACCTGTAAAACTAAAGGAATGATCCGCCTGATAGACTAACACCGCACCGATGAGATAAAACAGCATTGCCACGTTGCTGACAAACAAATAGCGCAAGCCCACCCAAATCGAACGATCCGTGCGGGGATAGGCAATCAACAGAAACGCTGCAATGCCACTTACCTCTAGGGCGACGTATAAACTAATCAAATCTGAACCGACAAAGGCAGCATTTACACTACCATGCAAAATGATGGTCTGGGCGTAAAAAAAAGCTGTCTTGTCGCTTTGCCAACAATAAAGAATGACGGCGGCTGTTACCAAAGCATTGGTCAAAATAAAGTAGCCGCTTAATTGGTCTACTGTTAAAGTTACGCCAAAATTATCGAGTAATTTGAGAGTGAGGGGTGGTGTGACAAATAGCTGTAAGGCATATCCCGCCGAGGCAAAAGCCATACCCAAGGCGAGATAGCGGTCTAGTTTGGGTAGGAGATAAATCACAAACCCAATAAAAAATGGTAAGCCAATCCAGGCGATCGTTATGGTATTCATGGGGTGTTGTTATTCTCGATTTCATTACTTTCCAAGGTTGGGTTATCCCGTGCTAGTTTCATGACACCAACCAGCATTAAGGCTTGAATCGAAAAGCCAATCACGATCGCAGTTAATATCACGGCTTGCGGAACCGGATCGGCATAAGCACCTCGTTTAACATCGGCAAGAATTGGCGTAAACAAACCATCCCGTGAAGCAATCAGCACGTAATACGCAATCACCCCGGTACTCATCACATCCATAGAGATGATTTTCATGACCAAATTTTTTTTGAAAATTATGCCGAAAAATCCGCAAAAAATGGTTGCGAGTATACATGCTTCTAACACAATAATTGCCTGTGGTGTGAGAGTTGAATGTAATTTCTTTTTTTAAAATTAACTATTATGATGTGTATTTAATTGGTTTTTGTTTTCAACAGAAAATCAATTGCATATACAACAATTGAAGTATGCAGAATTTTGCATACTCCCCAATTCTCCCTAAACAGGAGGTGGTTGAGAACATGATTTTTCTTAGACTCTGCTCAACCGTGAATTTAAAATCTAATTCACTTTCAATAAGCATTTTCGCTTATTTTGGCATTTCTTTGTCAGAATTTACCATCTTAATTTTTAATAGATAACCATTGATATTTATCTATATATCAATGCCACATCATTGCACTAATAATATATTAAGAGAAACGCTATTTATTAGGGCTGATACACAAAAGATGGGTGTCACCAGGGGGGTGGGAGGTGTGCGAGGGGTGGTGAAGAAATCTTTCCCCCCAAACTTCCCCACACCCCCTACCTATGCGTGAGAAATTCGGGTTTGAGGGTATAAAGTTTTTGAACACCTACACCCTCCCCCAAACCTTTGATTTTAAGTTCTATGATTGAGTCGCAGAGGGTTTATTACGTTGCTGCTGATAAAAAGCCATAACTTTTCGGACGTAAGCAGCCGTAAAACCACTATTGCAACCGGTATAGTTGCCAGTCATCCACCAACAAGCTACACCATTAACCGCCGCAGTTTCATTATTGTTTGTAGTGCGTAATTGTTTGTCTAACTCCCGGCGTGTGATGCAAGAAATAATTTGACGAGCAGTTGCTGGATTATTCTCAAACTGTGTTGGTGTAATTTCTTTTTTCAGACAAAATTTTGACCAAGCTTTGACTGTACCAGGTTGAACTTGCCAGTCGCTATAAAGGCCATCGTTGACTTTACCCGTTTGGGGTGCAGCTTTTCGCAATGCTTCTACCATCGCTGCGACTTGAGTTGCAGAAACCGACTGTTGTGCGGGAACAGGTAATGCAGACAGCCCAAGGCTAACACTGGCAATTAATGTACTAATTAACAATCGCATCAACTTTTTCCTCTTCACTCCAGATTTCAGTTTAGTACCACACGCACAAAGGTTGTCTGTGAAGAATGGGCATGAGGGTGTCCAAACCCTTGATTTTTCGTCTTACTGCGTCAGTCCTCAAGTTGATAAGTCAGTGTAATGAGAAGAATAAATTTTTTTTTGTCAAGTCTAGTTGACGTTTTGTAACAAATTTGTTAAATTTATTTACATAAGTTAATAAGCAAGGAAAACAACTATGTATACCACCGTTAATGAAGATGGCGTTTTAAATAACTATGCAACCGAACCCCAGATGTACTACGCTGAATACCCAGCAATTTGGGAACAGCGTCGTTATGTTATCCAAGGCGCAGTTGCAAGTTTGTTTGTAACAGGTTTAGTATTATTCGGTTTTGCAGTTAGCTAAGAGTTTTAGACTTCGGTATCGGTATCTCCCATCGACATTCAGACCTTCTCGTTGAACCTCGGTTAGTTTCGCCGGGGTTTTTTGTTATCAAACAGAATTCAGGAGTCAGAATTCAGAATTAAATTGTATGTGACACTTCGACAAGTTCCCTTAGACAAGCTCAGGACATCGCTCCTAAATTCGTCAATCATTGATAACAGTAGGGAAAATCCGATTCAAGTCCAAGATAATATCTTCAAACCCAGGAATGGCGACGGAATGATGAGGTAAGGAAATTTGTTTGCTGAGATAGTTAAATTTACCTTGAGCATTTTGATAAGGTTGATTGTAACGCTCAAGCTGACGCGCATTTAAATTGACAATCCAATAATGAGAAATTCCGGCTTCTGCGTAGATTTCTAGTTTTGTGGTTTGGTCGTAATCTAAGGTTGTGTCTGAGATTTCAATCACCAAAAAAATATCTTCGGGATAGGGATGATGACTGAGATAATCTTCATCCATTCCGCGTGCGATCGCTACATCTGGTTCAGGTTCACTTTGATTTGGTAAAGTAATTGGATCTTGGCCGCGAATGACGGCGCGATCGCCAAGCAATCGATCTAGTTGCCGACATAAAATAGAACCACAAACTGTATGCGGCGTTCCCTTGGCTACCATTTGGATCAATTCTCCGCGAATTAATTCAATGTGATCATTCTCCTGCAAAAATCCCAATTCAATCAGCCGATGATACTCATCAATAGAGAATCGCTTGGTTGTTACAACACTCATAACCAATCGCTAATTTTAGTGTTACTTGTACCCTAGCTCAGATTAAACAGACTCAGAACTCAAAGCCGCAAATTGCTGCCAACACAGGTATAAAGCGCGGGGTACATGAAAACATCCCTTCCATTTACCACCTTTGAGATTTAATAGCACTTCTCCACGCCGATTGAGATAGCCGAACCACTCTCCATATTCGGGATCTGCAAAGTGCTTCCAGGCGTAATCGTGCATTTTTTCATACCATTTCCAGCAAGCTGCACGTTTTGTCAGGCGATAACCCATTGCTAATGCAACTAACGATTCTAGATGTACCCACCACAACTTTTGATCCCATTCCAATTGCTGTGGCGGATGTCTATCAGCATCCATAAAGTAATACAAGCCGCCGTATTCTTCATCCCAAGCAAAATTTAAAATGTTCAGCACCACATCAACAGCTTGGTTAATGGTTTGAAGATCATTTTTCCGACGGGCGATATCCATAATAAACCACATCGCTTCAATACCATGACCGGGATTAATTAATCTGCCTTCAAAACAATTGATGTGGGAACCATCGGGGGCAACATTTTCATACATTAGTCCTCGTTCTTGGTCGAGGAAATCACTCATCACTTCCTGAACAGTTGTGGCTAAAACACTCTCTAAAGTTTCACTGGGAAGTAACCATTCCATTTCGAGAGTCAGGTTAGCTAAAATCATCGGCACAGCCAAAGCTTTCATTGGTCTTGTACCGGGATAAGTTTTAGTATATTTCCCTTTGGGATGATCTTTGCGACGCAAGACATTATTGTAAGCTTGCATTGCCACATCTTTCGCCCACTCTTCACCAGAGGCTAAAGCATATTGGCTGAATGCCATCGCCGCAAAGCAATCAGAGAAAATATTGTAAGGCTGGACTAGGGGTTGACCTTCGCGCGTCAGGGCAAAATACCAATTTCCTTCGTCATCTCTGCCATGTTGAGAAAGAAATTTAGCACCATTGCTGGCGATTTTCAGCCAATTTTCTCGTTTTTCTAATTGGTTGCACAACATTGAAAAAGTCCAGACTTGGCGGTTTTGCAACCAGATAAATTTGTCGGTGTCGTAAACTTGGCCTCCCCGATTTAAGCAGGTAAAGTAACCGCCTTGTTCAGAGTCCAATGAGTGCTTTTCCCAAAATGGGAGTACGTCATTCAGAAGTGCGTTTTTGTACAGTTCCGCCAATGCGTTGAAGTCGTACTCCATAAGTTTACGCTTTTGTATCATCACCCAAAGTCGCAGAGAGTTAATTAACTATTATCTATATCAGTTTGGGAGCGATCGCGCCACATTTCAATTCCCGCTACTAACCAAGCACCTTGGGTTTGATTGCAGGCTGTAGCATATTTGTGTTCGCCGCCGAAACGACCTTTTTTTAACCATAGGTTGTAGTCGGGCATCATTTGATCTCGTGCCATTGTTAGCATGTGTTGATATGCACCTCTAACTTTTAATGTAGGCAGACAACGATAACGATATTTAGTTTCAAATAGACATCCAACTTTTGTGACTATTGTTAAATCAGTGGGTGTTAACTCTAAACGAATAATCCGACTACCAACCAGCAAAAACATCCAACCTAGAATGCCGAAGAGAGCAAATATAGTTATCATCCCCAGAAAATTCCACTTTTCTAGTGAGATTTTAATGGCAAATACAACGCCAAATCCAAAATGAGCATAGCCAAATAAAATCATAGTAATTTCTATTGCGGTCAGACGATGTGGTAAATAGATTCGACTTACATTTGGTTCATCTTCCAACCTTAGATTCAGTTCGGCATTGGGAATAGACCAACGCCATGCTTCAGAATTAGCCCTAGAAATTTCTGCGTAGTTAATTACAGGGTAATCGTCATGGGCTAGATGCCATCGCTTCCATAAGTTCAGCGCCTCTAACACCAATCTCACAATGCTATATGCCATAGTGATGATTTTTTATACTTAGACATGAAAAATTTATTATAGGCCAATCATTTAATCCTTTATATATCAAGATTGAAAAAAAGATTATACTGAAAGTCCAAGTATAATAAGTTTTATATACTTCAATTACCAATCGGCGGTTGAATAATTGTAGCGATCGCCCTACCATACCTCATCAAACTTTAGATTTACTCAAAATAAAATCAGTGTAATCAGTTGTACAATCTCTCTCATGTATGACGATACCTGCCGATTCCTTGCCGAACACTTCTCGGCCGACTTCGCTAGTTGGCTGTGAGGTTATGCTAGAGATAGATTTAAAGATTATTAATAGGTTGGACAGCACAAATATTGAACTTGAAGAGCGATGGATCAAGGCTTGGAACGATTTATTTGATATTGTTGGAGAGATATATCAAGTGAATTGCTTACTGCCTGACGGGTCTGTTGTAGATATTGAAACCTGCAAGGGTTGGTTACAAGAGTCAGCATATCAAGACTACTGTTTGAAAGTTGAAGAGGGTTGGGTTAGAGGAAAACGCGGCGTTGTGGTTTTTCGTTTCAAAAAAGGTGAATCGCTATAATTTTGAATTAGACTCAGCAGCACCGCAGCTATGCAAATTACGCTAAACTTGACGAGTCTATCCTTAACAAAGCCTTTGAACTTAGGAATCTTTCTACGCAAAAGACATTGGTAGGTTTTGCTCTGAAAGAACTTGTAAGATCGTGCCGTAAGAAAAACTTTATCGCGTCATCACAAAAAGGTTATTGGTGTTGTTGCCAAAGCGATCGCCGCACACAATGTTAGCTGCTGAGGTTGTGCAGTGGGATAAAGAGTTTCGGTGTTTTATCTTAAATTGTGATGCAGAAGTTGTCTGCGTCATTCTGATGTGTCACTTGCCAGCCTCATCATAATAAGACTTATGAAATAACTTTAGGATACAATTTCTGTAATAGCTGATAGCTGTTTGGGCTGTATTTGTTATGGCATCAACGTCCCGTATCGTTCATAGCGATCCTGACATCTTAGGTGGAACCCCTGTTTTTGTTGGAACCCGTGTGCCAATGAAAACCTTACTTGACTATCTTGAGGCTGGTGATTCATTAGAAGTATTTCTAGACCATTTCCCCAGTGTCAGTCGAGAACAGGCGATCGCAGCCCTTGAATTAGCAAAGGAAATGTTGACAGCCTATGCGAATTCTGCTTGATGAGTGTGCGCCACGTCCGTTAAAGCGTGATTGAAGTTGGAGGTTCCTGAAAGTTGTGTAAGCGATCGCAACATCACCAGAACTTCCCAGTTAATTTAACGCATTGGGGCGGTGGGAGTTTTGATGAGTAAAACTTCTTGTGTATTCATAACGGTACGGGTGCTATAGTTTTTGACTAATTCACGATACACATTCATTGTTTCTTCATGCACTCTTGCTGCTTTGAAGCGTTCTAAATTTTGTTTGGCGCGGTTTTGCCAATATTGGAGTTGTACAGGATCACCAAGTAATTGCGTGAGAACATTGGCTAAGGTTTGACTGTCTTTTGGTGGTACAAGAATGCCAGCTTGACGATGATCTAATGTTTCGGGAATGCCGTCTACATCACTGGCAACAATAGCACAGCCAGCTTCTCTTGCTTCTGTTAAGACTAAACCAAAAGATTCGCAGTAGGAAGCCAAAACAAAGATATCACTAGCCAGCATATAACGTTGGGGTTCTGGCTGAAAACCTTCAAAATGAATGCGTTGACGTAGTTTGCCGCAGGGTATGTTGTTTACTATTGCTTCAAAGATAGAACGATCTGGGCCGTCACCAACTAAATATAAGTGTGCTGCGGGGAAGTTGGGGGCAATTTTGGTAAATGCGGTGATTAACTCTGCAATGCCTTTACGAGTATACATCCCGGCAACGGTGGTGATAGCTGGACGATGTAAGGGTAGGGGTTGGTAATCTTGAATGCTGGGGTGGCGAGGACTACCTAATGTGCCGTTGGCAACTACGCATAATTTATTCTCAGGTATACCACGACGCACCATAGAATTATATACGGCTTGGCTGACGGCTATGACTCGATCTGCCAATCCCATTAAGACAGCACTACGTTGAAACTCGTTGTGGACTGTAGAGACTAAATGATAGTTGTAAGCTTTGCGTAAAACTCCGGCGAGTACAACGCCTGTCATCATATGTGCATGGATAATATCTGGCTGAAATTGCTGGATAATCTCTTTAAAACGCCAAGCAGCTTTAATTAAGTTGAGGGGTTGTCTGGATTGATTGAGGTGGAAGTGTTTGATGTTATGTTGTGCTAGTAAAATTTCAAATCCACCGCCAGCCGAAGCAACAGCTACATCATGTCCATCTTGTGATTGTAGACAGGCTAAATCTACTGCTACATTCACAATTCCATTACCAATTTTTTCTACGTGATTTGTAATATGTAATATTTTCATAGGATGTTTTCTCTACAGATGTAATTGATAGGAAAGAATTCAGAATGCAGAATCCAGTTAAGAGAATAGTAGGTTGGGTGTAGCGATAGCGTAACCCAACAGAGTATGCGTGAATGTTGGGTTCCGTTCCTCCACCCAACCTACACCAATCGAAGTTTTTAGCCTTAACTGAACTGTATTGGATAATAATTAAGATTCAATTTTAAAAAATATCTCATAAGCACCTAAGAAGCGATTAACAAAGCCAGACGGTAAGCTTTCAAGCTGAGAGGTATAGGCTGCGATCGCCTGATTTTTCTGCTGCTGTACTGAGGTAATAGAAAAACTATAAGCGGTGGCTATATCTGATAATTTGAGCATAATAAATAATGGCGCTCTCCAGAATAACCAAATTGGATACTGGAAAATTTCAACATTAATTTTTGCTTGCTTAATTGCTGCTTTTACTAATGGATATGTTGCTTCATGATCTCGATGACAGTCTTTGCGATGTGGTAGATAAACTTCCTCTGGCTGATAATGTTTGAGTAGTGCCGTAATTTGGGCGATCGCTGCTTGTTTTTCTTCACTATTTAAAGCTTGTAAATACCCATCAGCTTTATCTAAAAAGTGAATTGCTGATGTCTCGACACCCAAAATATTTAAGGCTTTAATTGCTTCTTGTTTACGGGTTTGAATAATTTTGTTTCTTGATTCTGCATCTATATCTCTTGAACCTTGACCATTGGTTAAAAACACCACTATTACTGGAATATTCTGCTCACGTTTATAAGCAATCATTCCTCCACAGCCAAATGTTTCATCATCTTGATGGGGAGAAAATACCATTACAGATTTTTGGTTAAATTTTAATGACTGACTGCTTTGTAATAAAATCCAACGTGTTATCAAGCTGGAGTGAATATATTGCATCCGTTCCAGCACAATAGTTGGCACTAGTTTTTGTAATTGTTGTAAATAAGTTTTTATCTGCATATATATTTAGGTAAACAATCTGGGTATATTGATAATCTATGATGATTAGCAAATTAAATTAGAGCTATATTCTCTATACTTTTTATTTCTGATTTTTCAGCTTGTTTTTGGCGACTGTACATAAACTTTATGCGGCGGTTCTAGTAAAATGTATTTAGTATGATAATTCACTTCTGACAGAGAATAAAGATAATCTGTTTATTTATTTGATGAAAAAATAGCATTCAATGTAAAGCAATTTCTATTATTAATAAATATTGAGTTTTGGTAGCAATATAATACAATTTTCATCGGTTTGTTTGCATAAACAGATCCCCGACTTCTTAAAGAAGTCGGGGATCTAAAACACAATCACTTTTACAAGAAAAGCTAACTTTTGAAGCGATACATAATTACTTTCCCTTTCCAATTTTCTTCTACAAACACTACATATTCACCATTAGAACGTCGCAAAGCGCGGATACCTTGGGGTATATCAATCCAACCACTTTCGCCTGCAACTTCTGTTCCTGGTTTTAGTGTTTTGACAGTAGCGCCTGTTTTGGCATTGTAAACATAAACTTCTGCGGTTTTCATTTTCACCGCAAATACATAGTCACCAGCAACACTCATCGCGGCGGTGGCGACTTCGCGCTTACCTGTAGTGTCGTGGGGAACGACAACCCGCCACCGGAGTGTGGGATTATTACCTTTACGCCAATTATCAAAGCGGAGAATTTCGGAACCGACGACTCCGCTATCATCACCGATCGCAGGATGATCAACCGTAAAGCCTGATAAATACATCGTATCAGTTTCGGGAAAGTATTCGATGCGGCGGACATCGGTAATCATGCTAGGAGTTTTTTGCTTCTCCATAGAACTATAGCTATAGATGGGATTTCCATGCTTATCAAGTCCTTGTAAGGGATAGTGGCGAATTCCAATTCCATCTTGAGTGCGTAAAGCTTTCCAAATATTACCTTTACTATCAACCCACCAACCACCCAAGTAGGGATAATCTTCACTTTGATCATACTCACCTTGATCAAATTTACCGTTACCGTTGCGATCGCCCCAAATCCATTCTCCTTTATTTGGTTGATAAGGAGGCCAATTTCCACTAATGGATTTTTCTCCACCGCCATGTGTCCCAACAAACATTCCAGCCGGAATCGCAATCTTACCATCCTTCCCAGAGTCGAAGCGGTAAATTTGCATAAAGCTGGCATACATATTTGTTAGGTACAAAAACCGCTTACCTTGAATGCGGCGAACAAAGGTAGCGTCTGGAGAAGTATGTAAGCGGGGATCTTGGGGATATTTGAAGGGATTTAAGGTGTAAGCTTTGTAAGTCCATTGCTTCCCTGAAGGTTGGTTATAGTCCATCAAGTAGTGTTCTTGTTTGGTGAACACTTCTAAAGCATCGGTTTTGGGATCTGCGTCGGCGTTATCCACAAATAATAATCCGTGTAATTGCCATATTGGTTTCCCTGATGCAGAAAACTTGCGTAAATCTGTACCTGAGTTGTTAAATCCATTACTATTAACATAGATATTCCCGGAACTATCTGAACCCACTCCGGTAATTCCATATAGTTTTAATGGTTGCACTTCTCCCGGTGTACCCGCATAAACCCCGCCTTTAATTCCAAAAGTGCCAACCTGCACAGGCTGATTTTTGATGTTGTAAATTAATACTTGCTGACGTTGACTGTTATCTGCAACTAAAAGTCTACCTTGATGATCAATGGCGATCGCAGTTGGTTTAGGAATATTGGTAATTTGTGACGCTAATAACTTACCTGTAGGGGAATAGCGCGAAATTTTGTTTTGGTTGTGAATCACCCAGAGATTTGCTTGTTTATCAATAGCGATCGCACCAGGACGCACTACACTAAAACTACGTAGTTCCTGCATAGTTTCGCTATTGTAAACGCGAATTTTATTCGTTGCTGAATCACTCACATATAACTCATTTCCCGCAGTTGCTAATCCAGTAACTTCACTTTGATTACTGATAATTAACATACTTTTATCCCAACCCCTTCCCCCATTAAAAGGTGCTGGTTTTCCCTCTAAGTTATAGCGTCTGACAGTGTACCAAGTCGTCTTATCTGGGGGATAATCTTGATCTGTTTTGCCAACTGAACCTTGTGCTAAGGCAATATAAATATATTTACTATTGGCTGTGACTGCTTTACCACCAGTGCGACTCCAGCCGTGAGTATCTTCCACAATGCCAATTACATTGCCATCTTTATATATACCTGCTTCTCTCCCAGCTTCATCCCAATGACTGTTAGTATAAACTGTGCCATCTGGTGCAACATACATTGCTTCAATATTATTTTGTACCCACTTATTTCCACCGCCAAAACTATTACCTATCCAAGAAGTTTTATAGGTACTAGCTGCTACTCCTGTAACGCTGATTTCAGTGGTTATATCAAGGGAAAAAGCTAGAAATATCACAGCTATTCCCATCAGCATAAAAGAAATTGGTTTGAACTGTCGATTATTGCCTAACTTGAATATTTTTTGAATGTATTTATGCAGTTGTTGATTGATTTTCAGCAACTTGTTATGTGTATTTTTTGGCATAATCTACTTAATATGTAAATTAAAATCAGATATCAAAAAGTTCGCCATTTAAATAGGTATGGCGACAAATTAGCTATCAAAAAATGGCGTGCAGATACTTTTGTGCTGATTGATGCAATCAACACAACTAAGTATCAATAGATGATGCTCAAAGACCCTGATTTATGATTGTTAATGGTAGGATGTTATGGATTTTTCACCTGATATTAGTCTGCCTGTGGAAGCTTTCAAAAATTAAGACCAGTATTTCAGCCTAATTTTCCCAGGACATATTACATAAATAACAAACACTGGGTATTTTAAAATTGATATTTACCTAAAATTCATGAAAACCACACATGTTTTTCAAGTAGTCAAGATAAATTCCTAGAAAAATCTTTATATTTGTAGCTAAACTTACTTAACAATAGCTAAAAAAGTAAAAGTGAATACATTGAATCAATAATTTTACCCAAAATAAATATTTTTGATAACTTAAAGACTGTTGAACACCAGAAATCATGTAATTTAAATCACAAATTTCCTGCTTGACACCAGAATCTAAATCGTTTATAAATTATTGTCCTCTGCAAAAACACTTGTCTTTGATGATTGGCTTTTAAAATTTTAGTAGTTAGATATCTAAAATCAAAATCTGCATCTAGTAAGACCCAAAGAATGCTGATTTTGGTAAAAATTACAGGATATAAATATTAGTCTGATTAATCTACTGCAAAATTAAAAAGAATTCACTTGAGAGTGATGGTAATCAAACACACACTCAAACAATCATAGGAGAGTAAAAAGTGGGATGTAAAAACGAAAATTTTAATACTAAGTCTGCATCTATACTGACACTAGGTTTGGGTTGGTTCCCTCAAACACCAGGAGGATTAGAAAGATATATTTATGAACTAACTCATCAATTAGCAAACCGTCAAGACCAAATAGAATTATGTGGAGTTGGTTTACCAGAAATTGATGTAAATTCACCAATAAAATTAACTAACTTAGCTTCTCCTGATCTGCCAATTTGGCAAAGACTCTGGTCTATTCGGAATAACTTTAAAAACAGTAGAATCGGCAAACCAGATGCAATTAACTTACATTTTGCATTATATAGCTTTCCGATTATGGATATTTTACCGCAAGATATACCAATTACTTTTAACTTTCATGGCCCTTGGGCATCAGAAAGTGAGCAAGAAGTAACTACTAATAAATTGAGTATTATTATCAAGCGGTTATTAATTGAAAAAAGCACTTATCATCGCTGCGATCGCTTTATTGTTCTGAGTAAAGCATTTGGTAATATTTTATATCAACAATATCAAGTCCCTTGGGAAAAAATTCATATTATTCCTGGTGGTGTGAATATTCATCGCTTTCAGCCGAACTTATCGCCAAAAGAGGCAAGACAGCAACTAGGCTGGCCAGATAATCGACCAATATTATTTACATCTCGCCGCTTAGTTTATCGCATGGGTATTGATAAATTACTGCAAGCTTTAGCTATAATTAAACCTAAAATTCCTGATGTTTGGTTAGCAATTGCTGGTCGTGGTTATATGCAAAGTTCACTACAACAGCAAGCACAAGAATTAGGCTTAGAAAATACAGTTAAATTTTTAGGTTTTCTCCCAGATGAGCAATTACCCATAGCCTATCAAGCTGCTGATTTAACAGTTATGCCTAGTCAATCTTTTGAAGGTTTTGGTTTAGCTGTAGTTGAATCTTTAGCTTGTGGTACACCTGTTTTATGTACACCTGTAGGGGGAATGCCAGAAATTTTAACGCAATTTTCACCAGATTTGATTACTAGTTCAATAGAAGTTTATGACATTGCTGAAAAGTTAGAAAATATTTTCTTAGGTAAAACTCAAATTCCTTCTCGGCAGGCTTGCCGTGATTATGCTGTAACTAATTATGACTGGTCTTTAATCGCCCAAAAAGTTCGTGATGTTATCTTAGCTTAAAATCTCAATTTTAAAGTATTAAATATTTTATGAAAATTCTATTTTTAGACCAAAGTGGTAAGCCTGGTGGTGCAGAACTTTGCTTAATTGATATTGCTAAACCATACCGCGATCGCGCTTTAGTTGGTTTGTTCGCTGATGGCGATTTTAAAACCTTACTCCAGCAAAATCAAATACCAGTTGAAGTATTAACAACAAAACCAATTCAAGTCCAAAAGCAAAGTAATTTATTGCAAGCACTAGCCAGTATTAAACAACTAGTACCTTTATTAATTAAAGTTGTAAACTTAGCGAAAAAGTATGATGTAATTTATGCCAATACCCAAAAAGCACTAGTTATTGGCGCACTGGCAAGTTTTTTAGCAAATCGTCCTCTAGTTTATCATTTACACGATATTCTTTCTTTAGAACACTTTAGCCCAATCAACTTACGAGTAGCCGTTACCTTAGCTAATACTTTTGCATCATTAGTTATCGCTAATTCTCAGGCTAGTCAAACAGCATTTGTGCAAGCTAGAGGTAAGCCGGAAATTACAGCAGTTGTTTATAACGGATTTGAAAGTAAAAAATATCAAATTTCTGATGTTGAAATTCAAAAAATCCGACAAGATTTAAACTTAGAAGACAAATTTGTTGTCGGACATTTCAGCCGTCTCGCACCCTGGAAAGGACAACATATTCTCTTGGAAGCATTAGCACAATCTCCACCACAAGTCACAGCACTTTTAGTTGGTGATGCTTTATTTGGCGAACAAGATTATGTAGAAGAATTACATCAACAAGTTGCCAAACTAGGGTTAGAAAATCGCGTCAAATTTTTAGGATTTCGTGCTGAAATTCCACAATTAATGTCAGCTTGTAACTTAGTGGCGCATACTTCCACTGCACCAGAACCCTTTGGTAGAGTAATTGTTGAGGCGATGTTGTGCGGTACACCTGTAGTCGCAGCTAAAGCCGGCGGCGCGATTGAATTAGTCGAACATGGTGTCAATGGTTTTTTAACCACACCCGGCGATTCCCAAGAACTAGCCAAAGTAATTAACACCTGTGTTCAAGAAACAGAAATAACTACAGCGATCGCTGATTATGCCAAAAATACTGCCAGTCAGCGTTTTGATATCGCCACTATTAATCAACAAATTGCTCAACTTTTAAGTTCTCAATAAAAATATTAAAATTCAGATACCCAACTTCTTGTGGGTATCTATTTATTGCTCAATTATTGATTACAAACCAACTAATTCTCGTGATTCATAATCAGTAAGTTGTTGTGCGATCGCTAATCTTGCCTCTAACTTCGCTACACTAAACTGATTACGCAGATATTCTAAATGCGCGATCGCATTGGCTTTTTCTACAGTTAGTTGAATTTGGGTATCCACCGCCTTTTGATATTCGTGATTCAACAGTAATACCTCAAACCGCCGCGCCTTGCGTTGAGCATCATTTTTCAAATCTACATCTAAATGATAGCTCTGCTCTTTTTTTGCTCCGTCGAACTCAAGTTAAATTAGTTGTGTCAGTCCACTACTGTCTAGTGGATTTTTTCTAACTTTATTCCCTAATTTTTCACCTACAAGTCAAACCTCAGAATGAGCTAGGGAATATCCCCTGAGTGAGAAGTAATTTCATTCAAATATTTTTAATCTAGAAATTAATTAAACAAGATTTATTCTTTCTCTGCTTGGTAAATCTAATTAAATATTGCTCATCAACAAGGATATTGAACTTTAACTCCTTAGGGTAGTGAAAACTCTTAACAGGCGATGGGTAAAAGGAAAGTCCGTTTGTTCCCTCTTCCCACCATCATTGTTTGAGTCCCCTACCTTGGAAGATTATAAGTCGCAAAAGGGAGCTGAAATATCCCTCATAGACAGTCACTGTTCCTTATTATTTGTTTCTCGTTAAGTTCTGTTTGCTGTTGTATTGAATTATTTGGAGGTTCGTAATGAAAAGATTGATTTTGTTGTCTAGCCTGAGTGTTGCGATCGCAGCTACCTGTCTTCCAGCTCAAGCTCAAAGACAAGATATATCTTACAATAACACTGCTCCGCGAATTAGCAGTACCAGTGGTTACGATAGTACTCACACTATTACTGTTTACACAGGTATGCAGCCTTTATCTTACCTGATAGTTAGACCTTCAGATGCTCTAAAAGTTAGCAATGATATTGACGTGACTGATCAATCTGGTCGTCGTGTTGAGGCTAACATTTCTAGACAAGATGAGAGAATGATTAGAATTAATTTCTCTCAACCAGTTCCTCCTGGCACTAATCTCAATATTGCTTTTAGGAATATAGATTTTACCAATGCCTTTCCTAATAGAAGCTTTGTTTACTATGATATTTCCGGTGGACACATCGGTTTATCACGAGAAGTTCCCTATGGTTTAGCCCAAGTTCAGGTATATTAATTTTTGGGTTAAAAGGTAATTAAAAAGTAGAATCATTGCACAATAATTTTTCTACTTTTTCCCATCTTTCAAGCTAGATATAGCAATCCTAAATTATGCGTCAATAACAAGATACCCGACTTCTTTAAGAAGTCGGGTATATGAAGTTTAGTATAGCACTCATGTTATTCGGAATTCTGACTTTTAAAGTCTACTCTATTAATAAATATTATTCTTTTGATAACGCCAGTCGTACCATTGTTTAGCACTACGCACAGCAAACCACAACAATACTAAAGCAATTATTCCTCCTTGCCACGGTGCATCAAAGGCAAATAAAACTAAGGCAATGCAGAGAGTATCTTGCAGAAAAGCCACCCACAAAGGTAAGCCGCGTAAGCGATAAAACCAACCAATTTGCACCAGTTGTAATACTAAAGCTAATAATCCACCCGTTAAAGCAATCAACCAGTCTGGTGTATCTGTAGCAGAAGCAACAGCTAAACCCATAATTGCCCCTACTAATGGAGATAACAATAGTTCAACTACCTGTATTACTCTTTGTCCCAGAAATCTTTTGCTGCCAAAAAATTCCAGTAATGACCAACTGGTAAGTAAGCACAACAAAATCTTGGGGGAAATGTGAGATAAAATCGGAGTCTGCGACCACAAATTACTGCCCTGCAACAGTCCGATAATTAATAGAGGTATGCCTATTCTTAATCCTGCTGCCGCAGAAGCAGAAAGCATGGCAAGTATTTCAACCATGAGGGCAATTGCTAGATAAGGATTTGTTATTTATACTACCCAGTGTTGCTCAAAATTACAGCACATAGAGGAATAATTTAGTAATTATTGTGATTTAAATTACTAAATTTTGCTCTGTAGTAGCACTATCTCCGACGAATGGAATTCGCACGCCAGTGAGGGAGTCGGCAAAGCCGCCCAACGCACTGGCTAGGCTATAAAAACATAGACACACAAGCGGCTTCCCGCAGGATAGTCCGCCTGCGCGGACTAACGTAAAGTCAAAGGTTTTGTATCTGTAGCCACGACTTCAGCCGCTTGGTGCAAGATGTGAATATACCTTGACAACCCTACACTCCTAGTATTTCTTGAAAGAAACTAAATATCCAAACGCTGGTAAATTGCTTCCAAATGTTGGAGATGGTGTTGGGGATCAAAACACTTTTCAATTTCTGCGGGGGAAAGTTGGGCTGTGACTCGCGGATCTTGGCTAATCAAATCGTGAAAATTACCGTCTGGTTTATTCCACGCAGTATGGGCGCTTTGCTGGACGATCGCATAAGCTTCTTCGCGGCTTAAACCCTTGTCTACTAAGGTGAGTAGTACTCTTTGGCTGAAGACTACACCGCCATAGCAATTAAGATTTCGCGCCATGTTCTCTGGATACACCAGCAGATTTTTTACTAAGTCAGTGATTTCTATTAACATGAAGTGCGTTAAAATGCACGCATCTGGCAAGACTACCCGTTCTACAGAACTGTGGGAAATATCCCTTTCATGCCACAAAGCGACGTTTTCTAAAGTTGCACCAGCATGACTTCTAACTAAACGCGCCATCCCAGTTAAGCGTTCGGAACGGATGGGATTGCGTTTGTGGGGCATAGCACTAGAACCTTTCTGCCCTTTGGCGAAAAATTCTTCTACTTCCAGAACGTCTGTTTTTTGCAGGTTGCGAATTTCGACGGCAAAACGTTCAATGGATGCAGCTAGTAATGCCAATTGCTGGACATAATCGGCGTGGCGATCGCGGGAAATTACTTGGGTGGAAGCTGTATCGGGTTTGAGTCCCAGTTTTTCACAGGCGATCGCTTCTACACGGGGTTCAATGTTGGCGTAAGTTCCCACTGCACCGGAAATCTTACCCACAGCAATGGTTTCCCGCAAAATTTTGAGGCGTTCTTGATGGCGCAATACTTCTGCTAACCAGCCAGCTAACTTAAAACCAAAGGTAATCGGTTCGGCGTGGATACCATGCGATCGGCCAATCATCACAGTATTTTTGTGTTCTCTTGCCTTTTGGCGAATCACCTCAATCAAATCTGCCAGTCTTTGGGATATCACATCCAAGCTGGCGACTAATTGCAGTGCTAAAGCTGTGTCTAGGACATCAGAACTAGTCAGTCCTAAGTGAATATAACGTCCAGCTTCACCAACATATTCATTGACATTTGTCAAGAAAGCGATGACATCATGACGGACTTCTGCTTCAATTTCTAGAATCCGTTTCGGCTCAAAATTAGCCTTGGCTTTGATTTCCTCAACTGCACCAGAGGGAATATAACCTAACTCAGCTTGGGCTTCGCAAGCTGCAATCTCTACCTGAAGCCAGGTTTTGAACTTATAAAATTCAGTCCACAGGTTGCCCATTTCGGGCAAGGTATAACGCTCAATCAACGTTCGCGGCAGAATACAACTGTCATATTTTACATGCTAATCAGCATCGATAGACAATAAGAAGGTGAGAGGTAATAGGTGACAGGTGATAGCCAATAGGGTGTGTTAAGAAGCATAAACCATAACGCGCCAAAAGCTTTGCTGTAGATGCTTTACGCTGTCGCTAACAAATCATACGTATATTCCAAAAATCAAATCAGATTCCTATCAGGACTTACGCAAAAATTGCCAAAAAGCTTAATTTATCGAACCGCCAAGTCGCATTAGACGCGCAAGCGGCTTCCCGCAGGGTAGAACGCCAAGAATTCGTAGAGTCTGCGTAAGTCCTACCTATATTAAGCGTTGGCAGAAAGGAAAGGAATATTTTCAGCAATATAATCTGGAACAGTCACACCTTGTTGTTTTGCCCAAAACTGGCTTAAAAAATGGATTTGTCGTAAACCAACAATTAAATTCAATCCAGGGATAAATAGCCACCAAACTACTAAAGGTTCTTTTAAACCTGCTTGGCGGTACAGTTCATTCACAGTTTTATATAACTTAAACTGCACAATATAAATCCACACAATACCCAGCAGCGAAAACCACCCGAACCACCCAGGTACGTCAGGATCAAAGATACGTAAAGCTTGGGGAATGGCGACTCCGAAAACAAAGGGTGCTAAACTCAGGGTTCCTGACCAACCAAAGCCGTTATAACGCCGTAATTCTTCTTGAATAATCCACTTGTACCAGCCGTAATACAGCATCCCGGTAATCACAGACAAGAAAATTACTCGCCACAATGGACGGGGTTTACCTAAATCTTTTGCTGACATTGATTTACGCCTGAGATATCAAATAAATTTTTTAACATTTCTTAATGTAAGATATCCCAGGCGTTTTTGTCTAACTTTGTTCTTGAGGAACTTGGTTGATTTGCGCCATTAATTGTTCTTTATCACGTTTGCGTTTTTTGGCGTATAGCTGAATAGTCACCGCCATAAAAATAATCAAGCCTAAAATTCCCCAAGCGGTGATGTCTGTGGGTAGATTGTTTTTAAACACAGCTAATAAAACAATCACCACCAACATAACTGTAGGCGCTTCGTTTAAAGCACGTAACTGTTGACCAGTCCAACGACATTCATTATTGGCTAACTTTTTCATTAAGCGACCGCAGTAATGATGATAAGCCAATAAAATTGCGACAAATAGTAGTTTGAAGTGTAGCCAACCCTGTTTTAAGACTTCTGGTTCGGTACTCACTAAACCGATCGCCATCGCTACTGTAACTAACATTCCCGGAGTAGTGATAATGCGATAAAGACGTAATTCCATAATTTGATACTGCTTTTTCAGTATCGTGCGTGCTGGTTCTGGTTCTTGTTCAGCTTCAACGTGGTAGATAAACAAACGCACCAGATAAAATAGTCCAGCAAACCAAACTACAATGCCAATAATATGAAATGCTTTAAACCAAGAATAAGCCATGAATTCTCATCTCCATTAAGGTGGATATAATACATTCGTAAGTTATCAGAAAAATCTCTATATTTGCTTACGATAGCATTAGAAACTGTGCTGAATCATCTAATGAGCTATTTATTAAACACAGATAATTTACCTGTGTTTATCTATGGTTTCACTTTTTATAATATCGATTTTGCCAAAATTTATTTCTGCCTAATTATCTACACGTCTGACAAAGGGCAGTAAATCTTCTAAAATTGTCTGGTGATAATGTTCTTGCGCGTAATGTCCAACGTTATTAAGTTTTATTAATTCTGCATTGGGTACGGAATCACTAAATTTTTGTGCTATGTCTACAGATAACCAAGGGTCAATCATCCCCCATTGAATTAATATTGGCTGTTCCCATTTTTGAAAGCCAGATGCAATTTCCGCCGTTGCTTGAGGGAGTTGTAAATTGCGAATTGTTGATAGTAATCCTCTACCAGATGCAGATGTTTTCAAAAAAGGTCGGCGATACACATCTAAGTCTTGATCTTCGATGCGATAACGGCTACCACCTTCTAGAGTACGGTCAACTAATAAAGGGTCTTGAGTCATTATTTCACCTGCTAGTGGAAAACCCATTTGTTGAATTTTCCAAGGTAATTTAGCATCGGTGGAAATGGGGGCATTTAAAATAGCAATGTTGGCAATTTGTTCGGGATGACGTAAGGCATATTGTAAGCCTACAGAACCTAAGAAACCTTGGACAACTAAAGAAAATCTTTCGATTTTTAGAGTTTGAATAAATTTTTCTAAAGCTGTAATAAATGCGTCGGGTGTGTAGGCAAAATCGCGTTTTTCTGGCATTGATGAAAAGCCATAGCCAATCCAATCTGGTGCGATCGCTCTTGTTCCTTGACTAGCTAAAGCAGGCAGAACATTACGCCAACTGTAACTTTGCGAAACTATTCCATGCAGCAGAATTACAGGTAATAAATCACTTTGTCCAATCGGTTCAGCTTCCCGATAAAACCACTCTAAAGAATCAATTTTTACTTTATTTTCTGTTACAGCCACGCTACTTTCCTAATAAAAACTGAGAATTCAGCAGTCAGTTTTTCTTCTGAATTCTGACTCCTGACTTCTGAATTCTCAAATAATCATCTCACGAATCGCAGATGCTGTTGCAGGGGCTAGTAACACACCGTTACGATAATGTCCGGTGGCGAGGAGGATATTGTTAAATCCTGGTAGTTTTTCAATGATGGGGGCTGGGCGACCTTCCGGGCGGGGGCGTAACCCAGACCAGGTGCGGGTGATAGTGGCTGTGGCGAGTTCTGGACAAAAGGCGATCGCTTGTTGTTTAACCTCCTCTAATAATTCATCATTAGGAGGGATTTCACCGCCATCAGTGGGAAACTCCACTGTTGCGCCTATCCAATAATCTCCACCACCTACCGGGACAATATGCACATCATTACAGGTAATCATCGGCTGAAACTCAGGATTTCCAATTGGATTTGCTAAATGTACTTGTAATGCTTGTCCAAGAACGGGGCGGATATCAACTTTTTGGTTTAACTGGGCGGTTAGAAGTGTAGAACCAAGTCCAGCCGCCACTATCACCCAATCAGCATTTATTTTTCCTGCTGTCGTTTCGACTGATGTTGGTGAAATATTGAGAACATTTACACCAAATTGGCAAGTTACGCCTTTTTGTTGGGCGGCTGCTACTAAAGCTAAGGTTAAAGCTGTGGGGTCGAGTTGACGGTCTTGAGGTGAATAAACTGCGCCAGTAATTTTGTCATTATGGACTTGGGGACACATACTCTTGAGTTTCGCCCTGTCCCAAATTTCCAGATTCCAACCTTGGGAGGAGCGAATTTTTACTAGTTTTTCCCAATTCTCAAAATTTTCCTCTTCCCAAGACAAATGAAGAATACCCTGACGATTGAAGGGGATTTTACGCCCAGTTAATGCTTCTAGTTCGGGGATTAAGGTTTCGTAGCGTTCAATGCTGGTTTGTCTTAGCCGCCAAGCTTTACCCTTGATTTTTTGACTAATAGCACCCATCAAAACCCCAAGGGCTGCACCTGTAGAAGCTTGTGCGGGTTGGTTTTGGTCAATAACGGTAATTTGCAACCCTGTTACTTGACTCAGTTCATAGGCGATCGCGGCTCCAATGACACCACAACCGATAATAATTACATGACTCATTGCTTGGATATTGAGGAGTTATGAGTTAGAGCCGCCGTGAAGTTAAAAGTCAAAAGTCAAAAATCAAAAGGTTTCTTCATTTCAGACTTCAAACTTCAGACTTCAGCCTTTTTCTTCTAACTCATAACTTATCATTCAAGAATGACTAAGAGTCTGCTTGTTTGCTACCTTCAGGTAACAGTTGTAGGAATTTGTCAACATCTGTAAAAGCAGCTTTGTAGTTACTCAAGGCAACTAGACTATTGCCATTACTAGCCGCTTGATCAACTTTAACCAAGTGGGTCAGTAAATCCTTGGTGATTTGACGAGCTGTAGTTTGGTCTTTGGGTAAAAGATGGGGAGTGATGTAAGTCATGGTCAGCCTAGCTTCTGCCATTGGGCCATGAATAAAGTTACCCACCTTAATCCACTCATTTTTTTCGATGAGGTTTTTGAGTTCTGCTGCGCGATCGCGCACAGTCTGAACTTCAGGCACATATTCCTGAATTTGGGCAATTTGATCTGCTGTATAAGTTGGAGGTGCAGATGCGACCCCAGGGCCACCACAACTTATCAAGAATGTAGCCAATAATACCAGAATGATTGAGAAAATCGAGCGTTGACGCGCCATAAACTGAACTTAACTTTTTTTAACGTTTGCCAGCTAACAGTGTAATTTTAGATCGCCAAGGTAATTTCTCGTTCTAGCAAGTAGATGATTTTGCGGAAAATTCTCAGATTTTTTTCAGACTAATCCAACGTCAAACACTTTTCTAATTTATTTAAGTATAATTGCTCATATAGCAAAAATTTCATACTTCACACTTAATCAATTGTTAAGAAAAGGCAATTTTATAGTTGCGAAATTTAAAACGTATTGATAAGCTGAAACACTAATAAGATAAGCCTTCTGGCGGTTTTCTGTCGTCGCATTCCCCTTAGCTGACTCAACTATTTAGGAGTGTTTTTTCGTGAACGCAGCTGAACAGGCAACTAACCTTGAACTCGCCAGCAAGATTGCTACGGTAGTGAATTTATTCAAACTCCAGTTTCCCGACGCGAAATCGGATTTAAAACCTTGGCAGAATGACCCAGAAACCAGAGAATTAGTTGATCCAGATTCTATAGACATTGGCTTTCACTTTCCTGGAATCAGCAAATCCTGGCGGAGTCGGAGTGTTTTGACTCAAATTCGCTTTCATCAAGATCCGATAACAAACTTACGTCGGGCAATTGGTATAGAAGTAGCTGGATTTGATCATCGCGGCGAGGCGTGGCGACTTTCGACAGTGGAAAACTGGAATTTTGTGGGTGAGTCTCTCCCCTCTGCACAAATTGGCGAACAACTAAAACAATTTTGTCGGCAGATTTTAGAACTGTTTAATGAGAAGTCTGAAGTGTGAAGTATGAAGTCTGAAGTGTGAAATTCTCTTCTTTAGCCTTCAGACTCATAACTTTCAGCACTTATAACTAAGCATCAGGGTCTTCGCCTAATTCTCGTAAACGGGCGGCTAAACGTTCAGCGCGTGCTTGGGCAGTTTGGGCTTGTGCCTGTGCAGCTTCAGCTTGTGCCTGTGCAGCCTCAGCTTGTGCCTGTGCAGCCTCAGCTTGGGCTTGGGCAGTTTCAGCTTCAGCTTGTGCGGCTTCTTCTGGCAAAGGGACAAGATTACCATCAGTATCGTAAAACCGCAGCCAAATGGCTGTTTCTCTATCTACAGTCCCTTCCCAAGTCCCCAGCCATAAGCCTAAACGCTGACACCATAGCCAGTCGCGTTCATTTGCTGTCAGGGGCTGATAATTTTGATTAGCATCTAAATGCCAGCCTTGTAAAGAATTTGGGTCAAAGGGGTCATAGACAAAGTAATCTGGGGTGCGGAAGGTTTGTTGATAAATTGCTTTTTTGGTCACTTTATCAACCCGCGCCGTAGATGGTGACATTAATTCGACAATGACATCTGGGTAACGGCCGTCTTCTTCCCAAACAACCCAACCTTGTCTGGGGATAGTACCATCAACATTCAACACTGCAAAAAAATCTGGGCCGCGAAAATCATTGTTACGTGCTTGGGTACTGCTGTAGTAGATGAACATATTACCACCTGTGTAAAAGTCATTTCGGTCAGCCCAAGCTTGCTGCAATGACCGAATCAAGACATTCATGGCAATCCGGTGGCGATTTGACTCCAAAGGTTCTCCATCATCAAATATTAAATCTGTGGGTGGCATAGGGGGTTGCCAGTCCACAATATCATCTACGATATCAGTCGTTTGGGATGTGATTTCTAAATCTGGCTTACTTACTGTCATACCAACCCCCTAAAGTAGACTGTCAAAACTTGTGCATACACTAATCATTACCAATTTTGCAGCCACCATCCACGCAGTATGTTGACTGATAAGTAGTATCACGTTTGCCAAACAGAGTATAACGATTGTCGCGGATTTGTTCGTAAAACCTATCGCCTGCCCATTTCATCCCCGGTATAGCGCGGTAAGCATCCACAAACAAACTGCCCATCGGTAATAACTTGCCAATTTCTTCCGCCGCATCACTACCTTGCCAACGCCGTTCCGGGGAATTAGCATCAATCAATATCATTCCTTGTTGACAATCTTGGGATGTGATGCCCCATTGTGTAAGTGTGTGTTCATCTTGCATGGAAGCATAAAGAAATAGCGTACCTTGGTCTAAAGTTTCTAAAAATTGCACTAAGGTAACGCAGAGATTGCAATTTCCGTCATATATTACGTAATAATTCATTTAAATAGCACTTTTTTCGGATTACGCTTTAAGTATATCGTTACACATAAATTTCTTATCTCTGCGGTGAAGATGATGCTGGAAGAGACAATTTTAAAAGTTGATTTTACTCAAGAAGATGCTTGTGCAGAAATTTTGCCGCGATCGCATATAAATTCTAGTTACAATGCTAAATGGGATGGTATTCGTCTAGACATTCATCACCAGCCTGCCCATGAAACCCCAGAACATTCGCCCCAACAACATATTATCTCAATTAACTTAGACTATCATCTCCTCCAAACAGAACGAGTTTTAGACGGACGCTTTCAGCAAGAAAATATTTTTCATGGTGATGTCGCCATTATTCCCGCCAATACCCCTCATGTCTGCCGTTGGACATCGGAAACTGATTTTCTACTCCTGAGTTTAGACCCTACTTTTTTCAATCAGATTATCTTAGAATCTGTTGATTTACAAGGTGTGGAGTTAACACCCTACTTTGCTGCACCGGAACCGTTAATTCAGCAAATAGCTTTAGCACTGAAGTCAGAATTAGAATCAGGTGGTGTCGGTAGCCAACTATATATTGAGTCTCTCAAAACTACACTCTGTGTTCACCTACTAAAACACCACTCAGCCGCCAGTAATAAAGTCCCGCAGTTGGTGAATCACAAAGGTCTTTCGCCCAGAAAGTTACGTCAAGCTGTTTCATACATCCATGACAACCTCGAACGGGATTTGACATTAACGGAAATTGCTGCGGTTGTGGGGATGAGTATGTATCATTTTTCCCGCTTATTTAAACAATCTACAGGTCAAGCACCCCATCAATATGTGATTAATTGCCGAATTACTAAAGCAAAAAAACTTTTAACTGGAACTGAAAAAACAATCGAACAAATTTCAGAACAAGTTGGTTTTCAAAGCCAAAGTCATTTTACCAATGTCTTTCGCAAGTTTATGGGGATAACACCAAAAGCATACAGAGAGCATGTAAAAATTTGATTATTTAATCAACAGAATATGAAAGGTCTGAGTGCTGAGTAAAAAGTAGAATGAATTGCACTCAGCCCATAGAGTCTAAAGTCAACCCAGTGTGCTTCGCGTCGGGAACCATACGCTAGTCATGGGGGTTCACTCAGCACTCCTAAAAGTTATGTTTTCCCGCTCACAATTCCTGACCATTGGACTTTTTTCTGTTGTTCACGACGGTAGGAAAAGAAATGTTCAGGAGTTTGGTATGTACAATAAGGGGCGATCGCAATTTGTTCGGCACTAATGCCTAAATTTTCTAACTGCAAAGTATTTACCCGCCGCACATCAACTCTCACTTTTCCTGGTTCTGGGTCAGCTAATAAGGGAGAATTGGGTAATTCATGTAACGCCTGAACAATTTTTTGGTTGTCATTCTGTGATATAATACTGGCTCCAATTTCCGCAGCTACCTCAACCGATACTTGATAAACTTCACCAGCGATCGCCGGGCCAAGGGCAACTCTTAAGTCTGCTATTTTGCTGCCTTGGGCTTGTAATCGTGCGATCGCTTGGGGGACAATCTTCGCCGCCGTCCCTCGCCAACCCGCGTGTAATGCAGCTACCTGTCCAGTTCGCACATCCCCAATTAATACAGGTGTACAGTCTGCACTGGCTACCCAAATTGCCTGTAAAGGTTGTTCGGTAATTAAACCATCAGCTAAGGCAAAAGCAGATTCCTCATCGCCTGTAATTTCCCTGACTTGGGAATCAACTTCTTGGGGCGTGAGAACTGTATTGCCATGTACTTGTTTTAAACGATACACCGATGCTTCTGAGTGCAGAACGGGAGTTAAATCTTGGGGCGATCGCGGCCAGAACTGGTGAGTAAAAAAGCCGTGTTGCCAATTTGCTAAAAGACTACAGGTAAGGTATGGCAGTCCTTCCCAATTGCGCCAGTGCCAAGTGTGCATCTTGAACCTAACCAAAAATAAAGGGTATTGAGTATGAGGTTTTGGGTATTGGGCATTAAAAATTTTTCTACTCCCTACTCCCTATTCCCTTTTATCAAAATCAGCCAATTAATGTTAACTTGAACAACGGTATTTGCGGTTCATGTCTGTGGAATTTGATCGACAAAAGTTAGAATTAGCATTGCAAGCAGGAAGAAACGGGGAAAATTCATCATTTTCGCTACATATTTTTGATCATCTTGCTTCCACTAATCAAACCTTGTGGAATTTGTTAGCGCAGGGGGCAGAATCTTGGTCTGTGGTAATTGCCCAACAACAAACCGCAGGTAGAGGACAATGGGGACGACAATGGATTTCTCACCCTGGTGGGCTATACCTTTCAGTGGCGATCGCCCCTAAACTAGAAGCTAGTGCCAGTTATCAACTAACTTTAGCTAGTGCTTGGGGTATAGCTAACCAACTGCGCTGTTATGGCGTGGATGTGGGAATTAAATGGCCTAATGACCTAGTTTTAAATGGTCGTAAATTAGGCGGCATTTTAACAGAAACCAAAATCAATCATGGCTATATTCATCAAGCAGTAATTGGAGTTGGCATTAACTGGACAAACCCAGTACCCGAAACGGGAATTAACCTCGAAATGTGGCAAGCCTGCTACGCTACCAAACCGATTTCTTGTCTGGAAACTCTCACTTCCATCGTTTTACGGGGGATAGAGTCCGGTATGAAATGCCTTGTTAAAGAAGGAATAAATATACTCTTGTCTCGCTATTTGGAATTACTCACCAATGTGGGTGACAAAGTATGTATTAATGATTTGGCAGGCACTGTAGTCGGCGTTACTTCTCAGGGTGAATTACGTATTTCTCTGGAAACTTATGATACAACAGACATAAAAACAACAGAACTTTATATTGAACCCGGTACAATCAGTCTGGGATACCGTAAATCTTCTGTCCCATTATAGGTTTGTTATGAATTTAGCTCTTTGGGCAAGACAAACCACTGGCATCATCTCTTGAGGCAAATTTAAAATAACTGAGAGAACCAATGACGCAGCGCAATACATCTGCCCATAATCCCTCCCAAGGCTCGAACCAGCAAGGTATGACCAAAAAACGTTTTGTATCTACCCTGCCAGCCCAGAGTCTCTGTTTACTAAGTAGCGTTAGCTTGCTTAGTGGTGGCTTCGTTTTTGCCCAAACAGAAACATCCATCGATAACATTGTTCCTGTAGAAAATTCCCAACCAACAGGTAAAACAAATTTCATCAAAAAAGATATTGTTATCCCAGCAGCCCCCAAGGCGCAGTCGGAATTTTCCCAAAGACGAGCTAACCTCAACCAAAGACTCCGCAAACCAGAGGTTGCACAATCCAAAGAGCCTGTTAGAAAGTCAAAACCGCAAGCTGAAGCAGCCGTTGAGCCAGTTTTTACAACTCGGCAGGAACGTACCCCAACACCAACTGCACAGCCAAAACCATCCAGTGTCCGCACCGCTAAACCCAAGCTGGAGGTTACTCAACCAAGCGCCAGTGCCAGAGAAGAGGTAGTTAAACCAGTAGCGCCGCGCACTGTACCAGAAAAACTTCCCAAAGTTGCTCAACCGGTTAATAACTCTAACAGCACAGTTGAAGCCACAACTGGAAAAGTTAAAGATTCTAACAACGCCTACATTGACTCCAACAATTACGGCACTGAGGCGACAAATACTTATCAAGCACCCAATTCTGTAATCATCACAGAACGTTCTAGTGGTTGCCGCACAATTTTGCCATCTGGACAAGCTATATCCCTCGGTTTTTGTAACCAAGCTCAACCTGTTGGTAATCAGCGTGTCGCTAACTCTGAAAGCAAACCTGCCCCCACTTGGCTGAAAAAAAGTCAAAATGCTCAGTTAGCTACTGTTCCCTTAGCGCGGCCTATCAATAGTACTGGTAAAACCCCTACAACTCGTGTTGCTTCTAGTGGTGAAGTCAAGACAGCCTTTAGTCCCAATCGCTTTATCCCCAATCCCAGCGATTTTGGTGCAACCAAAGTTAGCGCCACACCCGTTGCACCCAGCGCCGGTGCTTTACCTCCACCAACAATCGAAGGAAACTTAGCACCCCGTGTCAGTACTGTGGCTTACGATATTCCTTTAGCCTCCGTTCTGCCCCAAATTCCCTTTACAAATACCATTGCCTATCGTGGTGGTACAGGTATCAGCTATCCCTTATCTGTTCCAGCCACAATTACATCGTTGTTTGGTTGGCGAATTCACCCAATTACGGGTAATCGTCGTTTCCATGCGGGTACAGATTTAGGTGCGCCGATGGGTACACCAATTTTGGCGGCGGCTAAAGGTCAAGTAGAGACAGCTGGTTGGGTTGGTGGTTATGGCTTGACAGTGATTTTGAATCATAATTCTGCCCAACAAACTCTTTACGGTCACATGTCCGAAATCTTTGTCCAACCTGGTCAAGAGGTAGAAGCAGGAATGGTGATTGGCAGAGTAGGTAGTACAGGCAACTCTACAGGGCCACACTTGCACTTTGAAGCGCGTCAATTGACCCAGGATGGATGGGTGGCTGTTGACCCCAACGGTCAGTTACAAGCAGGTCTGAGTCAGTTGTTAAACTCCATTCGCACAGCCCAAGTGGGTGGCGACTCAGGAAGTTAAAAAGTAAAAAGTAAAAGGCAAAAGATTTTTCTTTTTACTTTTGCCTTTTTACTTTTACTTTTTACAAATATCCGTGTTCTGCTAAAAATGTCGGGGTAATTTCATTAAATCCAGTCTCATCGGATGATGTTGACTGTTTTTTGCCAGGGTAAAGAAATTTTTCCACGTATTTGCCGAGAATATCCCCTTCTAAATTTACCCAACTGCCAGGGACAAGATAGCTGAGATTGGTGTCAGCGTAGGTGAGGGGAATCACAGCCACAGTAAATTGCGACAGTTCTGGTTCGTAGGCGGCTACCGTGAGACTGATGCCATTGACCGCAATGCTGCCTTTAGGGACAATATACCGCGCGATCGCTTCAGGTGCAGTAAATGTCATTTCCCAAGAAGTCGCCGTCTGTTGGGCTGTAAGTAATCGACCTACTCCGTCTACATGACCCATGACAAAATGACCGCCGACTTTACTACCCACGCGCAGCGAAGCTTCTAAATTCACATAACTTTGTTTTGTTTCTTCTAGACCTAATGTAGTGCGGCGCAGCGTTTCTGGAGAAGCTGTGGCTATAAACCCATCTTTTAAAATTTCTTCAACAGTCAAGCAAACCCCATCTACAGCCACGCTGTCACCGTAAGCTAAATCCTGCATAATTACATTAGATGACTGACTCACACAAGTAATTTGCCAAGAATCGCCCCCTAGGGGTTTGATTGTTCCTAAACTTTGGACTAATCCTGTAAACACGGCTGTTCTGTGAAACTAACTCTATTTATTGCCTAATTTTGCCGAAAATCAACTGGTATTTCTTACAAGAATGCAAGACATTTTAAGTATAATTTCTGACTGTTTTTATTATAAGGTTGATAACACATTCACCTCTTTCTCAAGGCATACTTGGTTAAGAAGGTTATTGTCTAGGTAGACTCCTTTAACTTACTCTGGTGTTCACACCAAGTTAGGAGTTTAATAGAAGCAATTATAGAAAACCTGCCTATGTTTACTTCTTCTCTTTACACACCCCAAGAAGGTATAAAATGTTACCAATACATCAAGCTCTCCCAGAATTGTAGAGGCTTCGCCAATGATTGAAATGAAAGTCGCTGGCATAGCATTAGATGCCATAACTCGTAGCCCGATTGTACTGTTAAAAGATGCGTCAGATCGGCGTGCTTTACCAATTTATATTGGTCAAGAACAGGCTAGGGCAATTATGGGGGCGCTAGAGAATCAAAAGCCGCCCAGACCGTTAACTCATGACTTAATGGTAAATATTCTAGAGACGTGGAATATGACTCTAGAAAAGGTGATTATTCATTCCTTGCAGAAGGACACATTTTATGCAGCTTTGATTGTGCAGCAAGGCGAAGTCAAAAAAGAAATTGATGCACGTCCCAGTGATGCGATCGCCATAGCCCTCCGTACAAATACGCCTATTTGGGTTATGGAAGAAGTAGTTGCTGATGCCTCAATTCCCGTAGATCGTGATGCGGATGAAGCAGAACAAGAAGCGTTTCGTGAATTTATCTCCAATCTCCGTCCTGAAGATTTGATTAAGCGTTTCGGTAATGGCGATAGCTAAAGAAAGTGCTAATTAATGAGTGCGGAGTGCTGAGAAAGAAAGAGTTCAAGAATTAAAGAAAAATCCAGAATTGCAGAAAGTTTTATTCTGACTTCTGACTCCTGACTCCTGAATTTTATTCTGATAATTCTCCTGCTTTCTTTTTCACACTTCATTCTCAGTGTAACTGCTCTTAATTGTATTTATACTCAGAATTTAGTACTCAATTTTGGTCACTGGAACTCATGCAATACCGTCGCTTTGGCAAAACAAATCTCTACCTCTCGGTTTTTTCTTTAGGGACAATGCGCTATTTGGCTGATGCTGAAAATGCTCAGAAAACAATCGCTCAAGCCTTAGCTCTAGGAATTAATCATATAGAAACAGCCAGAGGTTATGGCAAAAGTGAGGAGTATCTTGGCCAAGCGATGCAAAATGGGTTGTCTGTACCGCGTTCCCAACTGTACATCACCACGAAAATTCCCCCAACAGCCGATGCTGATAGTATGCGGCGGTACATTGATGAATCTCTAGCGCGACTACATCTAGATTATTTGGATTGTTTAGGAATTCACGGTTTAAATACTTGGGAGCATTTACAGTGGGTGCAAGCCAAAGGTGGTTGTATGCAAGCTGTCCAAGAAGCAATTGCAGATGGTCGAGTGCGACACGTTGGCTTTTCCACCCACGCAGCCTTAGAGCTAATTCAAGCAGCAATCAGTACAGATTTATTTGAATTTGTCAACCTGCATTATTACTATTTTTTTCAACGTCACGCCCCAGCAATTGAGTTAGCTGTAAAAAAAGATATGGGCGTATTTATTATTTCCCCGGCTGACAAAGGTGGAAAACTCTACACACCACCCCAAACCCTCAAAGATTTATGTCAGCCCTATTCACCATTAGAATTAAATTATCGATTTTTGCTGAGTGATAGCCGGATTACAACTTTGAGTGTTGGCGCAGCCAAGCCAGAAGAATTAATCGCACCTTTACAAGTTGCTGATAGAAATAATGAATTAACATCAGCAGAAATTTCGATTTTTCAACGCTTAGAAAATCATCAAAAAAATATTTTAGGGGCTGATAAATGTAGTCAATGCTATGCTTGTTTACCTTGTCCAGAAAATATCAATATTCCAGAGGTATTGCGGTTACGTAATTTAGCAGTGGCATACAATATGACAGATTACGGGCAGTATCGTTATGGAATGTTTGAAAATGCTGGTCATTGGTTCCCCGGTATGAAAGCTAATCGCTGTACAGAATGTGGTGATTGTTTACCGAGATGTCCTGAAAACTTAGATATTCCAGCTTTATTAAATGATGCTCATGAAAAATTACAAGGTAAAGCGGGTAGAAGATTATGGGGTTGAATAAGAAGTCAGAATTCAGGAGTCAGAATCAACACCTGGACTACACTCTTATATTCACATCTTGCACCCAGGAACTGAAGTCGTGGCTACACATACAAAACCCTTTAGGACTTACGCAAAAACCCTCTCGAATCCTCTTAACTTCGTGTCCTTTGCGCCCTTTGCGGTACCCTACCCTTCGGGAACGCCTGACGGCGAACGGGAAGCCGCTTGCGCGTCTACGTTTTTTCATGATTCTGCGTAAGTCCTGCCCTTAATACTTCAGATGTTAGTGGAGAAATAACTCTTTAATGCCTGTACTGCCAATTTCTATTGCCAAAGCTGCTAATAAAAAACCTAATAGCTGGGTGACAATTACTGTACCTTCCACACCAATTAATTTATCAATTTGGTTTGCCAAGCGCAAAATCAACCAGGTGACAAACATCGCCACAACAATACCCAACACTACACCCAAATGGGGACTGTGGGATTTTGACATTAATAGCATTACAGTTGTCAGTGTACCTGGCCCGGCTAATAATGGCAAAGCTAGGGGTGTAATAGAAATATCCCGTCCTGCTTCGTGAATGGGTGTTTCGAGTTCTCCCCGCAACATTTGTAAAGCAATCAACAGCAGCAATAACCCGCCCGCTACCCGCAAAGATGCCATACTAATTTCGAGATAGCTTAAAATGTATTGACCAGAAAAGGCAAACAACAACAGTACTGCGATCGCTACAATACTTCCTTTATCAATCACTTTATTTCTGTCTTCTGGTTCCATACCCTTGGTTAAAGCTAAAACTATTGGTATATTGCCGACAGCATCTGCTAGGACAAACACCGCAATAAATGTTTGTACAAAAATGGAAATATCCACAGTAGCGCGAGTTTATCAAGATTTTATAACAATTTATCTTGAATCTGGCTTTGTTTTCTAGCACCTAAAGAAAGACTCAATAATTGTTCCTAACCTCGTGACACAAACAGCCTTGCTACTTCACAAACAAAGTTAGGCAATAACGGTGAGGTAATCACATCATTGATGAGTAATGTATTAACTAGTTTTAACTGAGCATTATCTCGGCGATAAACTTCAATTCTTTGAGTAATGCGATCGACAATCCAATATTCCCGCACTCCCTGAACCGAATACAGTTTTAACTTAGCCAAGCGATCGCGGTCTTCATTGGCTTTTCCCGGCGATAGCACTTCTACTACTAATTCTGGCGCACCACGAAAATGACCAGCTTCATCTTGAATTTGTGCTAACCGTTGATAACTCACCCACACCACATCAGGCGCTACATTATCAGAGTCCGAAAAAATCAGTCCTGGCATAATGGATGGTTCACCCAAACCACTTTCTAAAGACCAAGTGTTGAGTACGGAAAAAATACATCCTATTATATGCTGATGTTTGTGGTGGGGCGATCGCGTCACAAATAACTCTCCGTCAATAATTTCATACCGAATCCATTCGTTATCAGGTAACGCTGCAACATCTTGAATTGTCCAGCGAACTTTGCCTGTAGTCTGACTCATAACAGTTAAAGGTACAGAATGAGAGTTTAAGATTTCTTTGTCATCTTGTAACACATTTTCCTCACCGCGAATTATAATAAAGATATAAAGCAAATGGGTCCGTAACGGTTTCGACAGGTTGGCGAACGCTACTCTGTGACTCAGGTCGAGAGTGAGTCTTCTCTCGCAAATATCAGGCTCAAAAAAAAGTAAATGCGAATAACATCGTAAAATTTGCTCGTAAGGATGCTCTAGTAGCTGCCTAACAGCCTCTTATAGGTTCGAGCGTCTTTAGTCTGACTCCGTTAAGGGCTAGAGACCAACCCCAACGGATGCTCCAGCAGGTGTTCTCTGGTTGGCTTGCTGGCTAAGACTTAATCAGAGCATCCTACGTTCGGGATAATGAACGATTCCCGCCTTGAGGGTCAGAAAGGCTAAACCTGTGAATGAGCGGGGGGTCAATACCCAATTTGGACAGCAGTTCGACTCTGCTCGGATCCACTTAAATTAACCAACTAATCCACCAAACAATTGTTTAGGTGGATTTTGTTTTGCGACTATTGAATATGGCTAGGATTTACGCACAAAGATTGGGTGTCATACCATTTCACGAAAAAAATGATACAAATTCATGGTTTTTTTATTCTTTCCCCTTGCCCCCTGCTCCCTGCCCCCCTGCGGTCTATTTGTATCAAACTTAAAGTGAAACAGTATCAGGGTGTGGGGGTGTAGGATTGCTATAGTTCAAACTAAAAATTACAGCAAATTTCAAGTGAATGAAGTACATAATTGAGTTCTCAAAGCTAGGTAGAGAGTTTATTCTCCCCCCTGAATTCTTACTTCTGACTCCTGAATTCTGCTGTAGATATTGCAGTAATTTTCTATTCCAAAAAATATGAGTAATAACGCCGAACAGTTTGCTAGTGATAATTACTCTGGTATTTGTCCAGAAGCACTAGAGTATATGCTTCAAGCTAATATTGGTAGTGCGCCGGCTTATGGGAATGATGAATGGACTCAAAAAGCGGCTGACTATTTTCGGGAACTATTTGAAATTGATTGTGAGATATTTTTTACCTTTAATGGCACATCTGCAAATTCTTTATCTTTAGCAGCATTATGTCAGTCATATCATAGTGTGATTTGTCATGAGACGGCGCATATAGAAACAGATGAATGTGGTGCGCCGGAATTTGCTTCTAACGGTTCTAAACTGCTACTAGCTCCAGGAGAAAATGGCAAATTAACCGCACAAAGCATCGAATCTATTGTTACTAAGCGTACAGATATTCATTTTCCTAAACCTAAAGTCATTAGTATTACGCAATCAACAGAATTAGGCACAGTATATACGATTGAAGAACTTTGGCAAATTAAAGAAGTTGCTCAAAAATATCAATTAAAAGTTCACATGGATGGCGCTCGATTTGCCAATGCTGTTGCGGCGATGAATAAAAGCCCCGCAGAAATTACCTGGAAAAGTGGTGTAGATGTGTTGTGTTTTTGTGGGACAAAAAATGGTATGGCTTTGGGAGAAGCAATTATTTTCTTTAAGCGAAATTTAGCGGAAGATTTTGATTATCGTTGTAAACAAGCAGGACAGTTAGCTTCTAAAATGCGGTTTATTTCTGCGCCTTGGTTGGGTTTACTCGAAACAGGTGCATGGCTGAAAAATGCCCGGCACGCTAACCAATGTGCAGAATATTTAGAAAATCAACTATTACAAATAGATGGTGTGGAAATTATGTTTCCCCGTGAAGCTAATGCTGTATTTGTTAAACTACCACAGCCAGTTATTCAAAAGTTAAAACAGAAAAATTGGCAATTTTATACATTTATTGGTGTAGGTGGAGTGCGTTTTATGTGTTCTTGGAATACGACTCAAGCCAGAATGGATGAATTAATCAGAGATATTCAAGAAGCGATCGCCTAAACTACTAAAAGTACACTTGCTCCCTAGAAATATAGGAAATTTAACTAGCATCCATTGACTTTTGACTATGGACTATTAACTCTTGATTATCAACTAGCTCTGATATGTCAAAATCAAGATAAATTAGTACACAAAGGTGAGCGATCGCTTTCAAAGCTAGATAAAGGATTGACCTGAGCAATGGCAGACGAAACCAATCACAATCAAGCGGGAGAGGTAGCTCCCAGCACTGTTGACAAACAAGCTCCGACTGTCGCCGAAGCAAAAGCCCCCAGTACCAGCGAACCAGTAGCCACAGATATACCTACTGCTAACGCACCAGACCCCAAAGCAGCTAACCCAAAAGTTAACCCTAACGCTGCTAAAGCCGCCGATGGTGCAGAAAAACCAGCCGCCGCTAAAGCCGCCAAAAAAGAGAAAGCCCCAGCCGTTGAAGATAAGCCGTTTGCAGAGTTTATCCAGCAAGAATACATACCAGCGTTGCAAAAGGCGATCGCGGAGGAAGGCGTACAAGATTTACAATTAACTTTTGCTAAACAAAAACTGCCCATCGCTGGCTTACCCTCCGGTGAAGAATACTGGCAAGTTATTGGCAATTGGCAAAACGGTCAGCGTCAATTTAACGTGTATTTTCCCGACGAAGATATTCAAGGGAAAAAAGGCTTTTCCTGCAACGAAGGCAAAAGACCCAGTACCCTTGAGTCATTCTTAATTGACGAACGTAAAACTACACTAGATTTGTTGGTATTTGGTTTAGTGCGGCGTTTGAACAGTCAAAAATGGCTTGGCAGAAACTAGATATTGTAAAAAGAGCCACTAAGTAAACTATTGTTACAAACCAATACTTTGCTTTAGTAAAAGAATAATTGCTCAGGCAGTAAGAGGAAGACATTGGTTTCAACTTTCCTTCTACTTTCTGAGCTTTTTTAATTAATTTTCTGCTACCAAAAATTTACGATGCTTCATTTGGTTTGAATTATTTTTATCTAGATAAAATACAAAATTTAACCAGCAAATATCCTGTTTTGGCCGTAGTATAAATCCAAGCCTCAGTTCTCTATAAAATCAGTTATACAGAATAACGTGAAATAAGCTAAATGTTACGGATAGTATAGCTGTCAAAATATAGGAGAATTACATTATTTTGTAACTGATAGGCGAAATTTATTGCGGTTATTCAGGAGTTAGTTGATATGTTGCAAGTTTGTTTAAATCAGCTATGGAAATTATTGCTCGTCGTTACTTTATCTATAATCATACTAGTTCCTGGAAATGCTGCATTAGCAGAGACTTTTACAAGTAAAATTCCAGGACAAATAGAAATTATCAATAAAACAGTTATGCAAAAACCCCTTGTCATAGCACTATTAGGTCGGAGCTATATGCGTGTAACATCCATAAAAAACTCTAGTAGTCAGGCAGGAATAGTAATTGTTGAAGTCCAAGGAGTTAGTGTGAAAAAAAGTGAAATTTTATCACTCGCTCCAGGACAAGAAGTACCACTGAATCTTAATACATGTTTCACGACAACAACAACAGTAAAGTTTGCTGATGCTGCAACCAAAACTCAAGCGCAGCAAACAATTTCTGGACTTAGTATTCCACCAACTGTGACTTCCAATACAATGGATTTAAAAGGTTATAAGGTTAATTACCAAATTTCACCTGACTATTGCCCTTCTTAGCCAAGAAAATATAGCAATCTGATTTGATTTTCGCATCAATATTTAGTAGGGGTGAACAACTTTTCACCCCTAAATTTGCCAAAAAATCAAGTGTGTTTGACTACCGATATATATGTAAATAATAGCTATCTGTATAATTTTTCAGTTATTTACCACATAGATATTTTGAAATAACTTCCTAATTAACTCAAGTACACATAATTATGAATAATTATATTTTTAATTGTTGCTTAGTTAGTGGAATAATCTGGTGTTTTTTGAATACAATAAACGTCACTCAAGCTCAAATTGTTCCAGATACAACACTACCGCAAAACTCTGTTGTTACACCTAATAATACAACATTTAAAATTACAGAAGGTACTGTAGCAGGTAATAACCGGTTTCATAGTTTTAAGCAATTTAGTATTCCTGAAATGCACACAGCAGATTTTATAAATACTAGTGCAAATATTCAAAATATTTTAGTGCGGGTAACAGGTGGCAGTCGTTCTGATATTTTCGGAACTCTCAAAACTTCTGGAGTTGGTAGTCCAAACTTATTTTTGCTTAATCCTAATGGGATCTTATTTGGCCCTAATGCTAGTTTAAATGTTGGTGGCTCATTTGTCGCTACCACAGCAAATGCGATCGCATTTGGCAATCAAGGATTTTTTAGTGCTTCTGTCCCTAATAATCCTACATTACTCACAGTTAATCCCTCGGCTTTTTTATTCAATCAAATTAGTAATTCATCAATTATTAATCAATCTCGATATAAAAATCCATCCACACAATCTGTAGTTGGTCTATCAGTTGATCCTGGTCAAAGCTTATTGTTATTAGGCGGTAATGTCTCTATAGATGGTGGAAATTTATCGGCTCCAGGTGGAAGAATTGAGTTAGGAGCAGTAGCAGGAAGAGGAACTGTAGAATTAAATATCAATAATCAGAATCTTAGTTTGAGATATGCCCATAACTTAGCACGAGGTAATATTTTGATTATTAATGGATCTGCCAATGTGAATGTGAGTTCTAATAGTGGTGGTAGTTTGAGCATCAATGGCAGAAATATAGAAATTATAAATAGTCAGCTAACAGGTGGTCTGAGCAATAATGGAACTCAGGCGGGAGATATTATCCTTGATGCCACAGAAAAAATAAATATTGCACAGACTAGCATCACCAATAGTGTGGGAGACTTTCTTACTTCAAGCACAGGTAATACTGGTGGCATTTATATCAAAGCTAAATTACTATTTTTGAATGATAGTTCAATTAGCAGTGATGTAGGCAATAGTTTCTCTTCATTCTTTCCAGCCATAGGTAATACTGACGGGATCTATATTCAATCTGGTTCAATATTATTGGATAATACGACATTGAGTGCTAGTACTTATGGAACCGGAAATACTAGCGGAATCTTGATAGAAGCAAAGGGTACTATTTATGCAAATAACAGTGCTATTAATAGTGATGTTAATAGTGATGCAATAGGCAACACAGGTGGTATTCAAATTCTAGGTGATTCGGTTTCTTTAGGTAGTAATAATGGTAATAGTAGATTAACTGCTATTTCTTCAGGACAAGGTAATACAGATGGAGTGTTGATAAGAGCTAATAATTCTGTTGTCTTAACTAATAGTTCCATCAGCACTACTACTACTAATGAGAGTACAGGCAATGCTAGTAACCTCAATATCCAAGCTAGAGACATTTTTCTGGATGCTTCCTCTTTAGACTCATCTGCCTTCAATGCGGGTATTTCTGGCAACATAATCATTAATGCTCAAAATATATTATTGAATAACAGGAGTTTTATTGGAACTCCTGTAGATGGAACGGCTAGTCCTGGACTAATTGATATTAATACTAGAAACCTAACTTTAACGAATGGTGCAGCAATTTCATCTATAACTACTGGGTCAAGAAATGGCGGAAACATTCAAATTAATGCTACTGATTCGGTCAAACTGCTAGGATTTTCTTCAGACCCAAGATTCAGATTTTCCTCTTCAGGATTATTGACTGACACTGTGGGTAATGCGATTGGTAAAGCGGGGAATATTGATATTAAAACTCGTAGTTTGCAGATAACAGATGGAGCATTAGTTAGTGCTAGTAGTAGTAGCGGTGGTAGGGGTGGTAACATTAATATTATTGCCGATACCGTTGACTTAGTTAGTGGTGGTCAAATTTTAACCAGTGCTTCCAATATTGGAAATGCAGGGAACATTACCATCGAAGCAAAGAATAGAGTGAACATTAGTGGTAGTGACCCGACTTTTGCAGCACGTGTGGCAGAATTTGGTATTAACTCAATTAGTAATGACGGTGCTAATAGTGGTTTATTTGCGCGTGTGCGCGGAACTGAACGCGCTAATGCTGGTGATATAACAGTTAATACTCGTTTTTTACGGCTGGATAATCAGGGAACAATTACAACAGGAACAACGGCTGGTGCAGGCGGAAATATTAACCTCAACGTGAGAGATGTTGTATTGCTGCGAAATAATAGTAGTATTTCTGCCAATGCAGGTACAGCTAACGCAGGCGGTAATGGCGGAAACATCAACATCAAAACTAAATTTTTAATTGCTGTTCCTGGGGAAAATAGCGATATTAGCGCCAATGCTTTTAATGGTAGAGGTGGCAGAGTAGATATTACCGCACAAAGCATTTTTGGGATTGCGTCACGCTTCCGAAATACGCAATTTAGTGATATTACTGCTAGTTCTCAACTAGGAATCAATGGAGAGGTGACTATTAATACATTACAAGTTGATCCGATTCAGGGGTTCAGTGAATTACCAACTAGTGTTGTCGACAGTTCAACGTTACTAGCTGCTGATTGTTCACAAGAAGACGAAAATAACAATAGTCAATTTGTGGTAACAGGACGTGGTGGTTTACCTGCTAACCCCTACGAACTTTTGGGTGGTGATGTGGTGTGGTCAGATACTCGCACGCGAGAAATGACAGCTAGGCGAAATCAACCCACAAATATTAAATCACCTGCTATGGAAAAAACAGTGGCGATCGCACCTGCTAATGGTTGGCGTTTCAATAGCGCGGGTGAAGTTACCCTGATTTCTCACGCATCTGGGGCTGAGGAAAATCTTTTAAAGTCCAATCCTTATGCTTGTCCAAAGCAAGAACGATGAAATAACTGCCGATTGTTCAGAGTTGCTGGGAAAAAGCTTGGAGGATTTATGTAGAGTTGTTGCAACTCTTAACGTTTCACATACCAGTTTTCCTCTACACCTTGGTAGACTGAATTTTATACAAATTAATTATTGTCCTTTGCTGCGCCCAATGAAAGTATTACCATTGACTTTCAGGTTAAGCAGTCTAAACTGCAAAACCCGAAGGGCGTAATCAAGATAATAAAGACACTCGTGGCAATCAAGACATGGTAGATTCCCTCAAAAAACCAGGCTTTGAAGAAATACGGCCAGGGATTAAAGTCCCGGCAAAAGAAACCTTATTAACACCACGGTTTTATACTACCGATTTTGATGAGATGGCGCGGATGGACATCTCTGTAAACGAAGATGAGTTAATCGCCATCTTAGAAGAGTTCCGCGCTGACTATAACCGCCATCACTTCGTTCGGGATGCCGAGTTTGAACAATCCTGGGATCACATCGACGGGGAAACTCGCCAGTTGTTCATTGAATTTCTAGAGCGTTCTTGTACAGCAGAGTTTTCTGGCTTCTTGCTGTACAAAGAATTAGGCCGTCGTTTAAAAGATAAAAGCCCCGTCCTAGCTGAGTGTTTCAACCTGATGTCACGGGATGAAGCACGTCACGCCGGCTTTTTGAACAAAGCGATGTCAGACTTTAATTTGTCTCTTGACTTAGGGTTTTTGACAAAGAGCCGCAATTATACCTTCTTTAAACCAAAATTTATTTTCTACGCCACTTACCTTTCCGAAAAAATTGGTTATTGGCGTTATATCACCATTTACCGCCATCTAGAATCGCATCCCGAAGACAGAATTTATCCAATTTTCCGGTTCTTTGAAAACTGGTGTCAAGACGAAAACCGTCATGGTGACTTCTTTGATGCCATCATGAGAGCGCAGCCACAAATGCTGAACGACTGGAAAGCAAAACTTTGGAGTCGCTTTTTCTTGTTGTCTGTATTTGTGACAATGTATCTCAATGATTTACAGCGCAAAGACTTTTATGCTTCTATTGGTTTAGATGCACGGGAATATGATATCTACGTCATCAAGAAAACCAATGAAACCGCAGGTAGAGTCTTCCCGGTAATGTTGGATGTGGAAAATCCAGAGTTTTACGATCGCCTAGATTTATGTGTTCAGAATAACGAAAAATTGAGCGCGATCGCTAACTCCAAAACACCTAAATTCTTACAATTCTTCCAGAAGTTGCCATTATACGTCTCCAATGGTTGGCAGTTCTTGAAGTTGTACTTCATGAAGCCAATTGATGCCGCTTCGGCTCATGGCATGGCACGCTAGATTTACTGGATAATTTGATGGGCATGGTATTAGTTAATTAATACCATGCTTTTTTATGTTTCGTGTTTAGGGTATTCCAAACAATAAATTATCCACACTTCTATAGCAATCCTGTCTGAGTTGTGAAAAAATATTGTTTTTAACGAACCGCAAAGGACGCAAAGGACACAAAGAAAGAAAACAAAGAGAAGAAAGAGAATTTCATAAATGATTTAGAATTCTATATCTACCTTGTCCTCTTTGTCATCCTTGTCTATTCTCAACAGACCAACCTTTATATATCTTCTCAACTTGCTTCGGTGCTTGGATTTCCGTAAATAACTGAATTGCTTGCTGAAAATACATTTGGCTGATATCAGCCTTGGCGAGTTGTTGATAAGTTAAACCTAACTGAAAATACGCTTCTGCTAAGTCACATTTAGCACCTATTTGCTCTAAACGTTCGATGGCTTCTGTATGATGCACAAGGGCTAATTGATAGTCTTTTTGTTGGCGATAAATTTCTGCTAAACCATTTAATGTTTTTGCCTTAACTTGCATATAATGACCTGCTTCTGCAAAAGTCAACGCTTGCTGAAAAATTTGGTTAGCTTGAGATAAATTACCTAAATTGAGATATGTTTGACCTAAAATTTGGATGAAATACGCAAATCTTCCTGTCTTGAGTAATTTTTCATTTGCAATATTTTCATAAGCTGCATTTGCTAATTCATTAGCCACATCACAAAATCCTAAATAGGAATTAACTAATGCTAAACATACAGAGGCTTTTTCTGCCCAGCGATGATGTGCGGTATTTTGAGCTAGATAAATTACTTGTTGAAATAACTTGAGGGCTGATTCTAGTTCCCATAAGTCTATTTTGTAAAGACCAATACTTAACAGTGAATCGACTTCTAACATTCGCAGATAATAGACTTGATGTTTATTCTCTAACTGCGGTACAAGTGATTTTAGTGCTTGTGTGGCTAAATTGATAGTTTTTTCTTGACAGGCGATCGCTTGATTAATTTTCCCGTTTATCCAATACAAATCGCCCAAAATATTGTATAATTCAATAATATTTTCTTCTGATTCAACATTATTTATTACTTGATTAATTGCCGTCAAAATAGGCTGAATTAATCCCATACGATATAACGTACTACCCAAAGGTAAAAACTGTTGCCATTGATTATTGCGACTTTTGAGAATAACTTTACCTGCTAACTCAAATTCATGAATTTCGATGTAATGATAGTATGCCTCTAAAGCTTGTAAAGCATCTTCAAACGTAGCGATTTGTGTAACACTAGCTGTCCAAAATTCGGCAGCTTTATGATTTGTAATTTCCCACTCATCACTAGTACGTAACCGGGCGATCGCTTCGGCGCGAATTACCGGGTGTAACCAATATTCACCTTGATTGCACTCTATTAACGAACGATTTCTTAAAGAAGCAATAATTTGACGATGTTCAGTCGGAGGAACATCCCAAAGTAAACAAAACAGCCCTGGAGATGGAATCGTAGGGATATCTTGGTAGCGATAACAACCCAAACGGCACAGCAAACGATAAGCTTGAGCATCAAGGGCTTGTAGACGATTAATTTGGCTAACGGCTAAATTTTTTAAATCGGTGGCGGCTAAAGGATCATCATGATTTGCTTGCCAATATAGACTCATATCACCGCCAAAATCCTCCTGCATTGCACCGCACAAAATACCCATTGCTTTGGCATTCCCGCCGTAAGTACGATGTATTTGTTGCAAAGTAGAAAGATTAATCGTTAGCCCACGGTTGCTAAAAAACTTTAGCCAAGTGCTTTGATCTAAACCGGGAAGCCGATAATGATGGACATTCAACCCTGGTTCACACAAGCGATCGCGGCTAGTAATTAAGGTGACAGCCTGCACCCGCACATCAGCCAAAACCCGCAATAGTTCTACATAGCTGCGGTGAGGTGCAATTAACTTTCCCTGCTGATCTAATGCGGGTTCTAAATTATCAATTAAAATTCCAATGCGCCGATTATGCAGTTGGCGCTTCAATCGTCCTAATGTTACGCCAAACTCTATCCCCGGTTCTTCCCCAAAGTCTTGTTTTAACCATTCCTCTACCACTCGTTCCGCCGCAGTGATATTTTGGCTTTCCTTCGCCATTAATAATTCTAAAACCAAGTCAAAACCCTGGGTTTGTAGATATTGCTGGGCGAGAGTCGTTTTGCCTAAACCTCCCTCACCTTGGATGACAATTATTTTCGCGCCTTGATTTACCAGAGTATTCAAATGAGCGATCGCATCTTGTCGCCCAATAAAATTAGTATCTTCTAATCTGGGGACAGTTTGTGGCGGTGATAATGACTCATTAATCAACCCTGATATTGCAGAAGTTTTTCTCAGAACTCGTTCCAAAGTAGCGCGACAATTACTTTTAGTAATCTTCTGTCGCAATACCTGAGACAGTAACTTCCATAACTGTGAGCCAACATCCTTAACATGTCCTTCCGTACAGCCGTAAGCATGGGCAATATCTAAATATTTTCTACCCAACCAAACCTGCTGAAGAATAACTTTCTGCAATTCGCTCAACCGTTCCCCAGTTTGAGCAGGAATGATGGTCTCTAACCATGCTAATGCTGCTTCAGCGTTCATTATGTAACGATGAGGGTAGTTAGATTCTAGAACTATAGATTACTCTACAATTCCCCTACCCCATTTTTCCGATAAGATTCGATGAATCCGACTGTTCTCATTTAATCTATCACTTGTCTAACCAAGCCTGTAAATCAGCCAAACTGGTAAAATCTAGCAATGCTTCGCTCAAATCTTCCAGAACAGGCAAAGGCAAACCAGCAATTTTAGAGCGCATTTCTTCCGATAATTCGCCAAACCGCTTGGTTAGGAGCCGAATAACTAGATTAACTGTTGCTTCTTCACGTCCTTCTTCTTTAATTTCTCGGTAAACTCTGGTTTCTTTGAGTGTAATTCCCAGCATTGACTCAACCTCCGTTCTGGTTAATTGTTCAAACTTGTACACCATAATCGTGAGAATCATCTCTATTATGGCTTGATTCCCTGGCTCTGTGACTTCTTGGCGAGTTTTATTTAACAGATATCTCGCTTCTTCTGGCGCTTGATTTTCCTCTAGAGTTGTCAACACCATCAACGCTATCCATATCGGTAAAGAGCGAATATTGCCTAATTCATCCAGATACACTCGATGCACTTGTCCACCATTGAGGAAGGAACGATGTGGATGAATGTCACTTTGTTCGATATTGCGTGATGGATAAATGATGACTGCTTGCCAATCGCTAAATCTAGCACGATTGCGGTAAAAGTAGAGTGCAGATTCAGCAAATACTCTTTCGTAAAGCTGTTCATCTGTTTGGAATTGTACCTCACAGAAGTACACAACTCCCGCACCTTGATTTTCTGGCGGGAGAAACACACCATCAATTTCAAATTTGGGTTCTTTGACGGCTACTGAATCAAATCTGTATGCTTCTGCATTGCTGGGTGGTGTTGCTAATAATTGAAATAAGAGTGTAGGAGATTGTTGAAATAGTTTGTAAAATATTGAATCTCGACGCATGAAGTATTATTAGCCCTTTAAGTTCAATATTTTAAACTAAAGCTCTGATTTTTAAAGCATGAATATTGCTCAAGAACAATTTTGATTGGGCATTAACTACAACTACTTTATCTGCCTGTATTAGTTGAGATGTAGTGAGTGAAACGAAACCGAACTCAAAAATAACAAGCTATTGGGATTTTGGTTTAATTTATTTTTTGTGAGAGTATAATCACATATTCTGCTCAGTTATATCCAAAAGTTGATGAATCTATTTGTCATCTATCTAAAGACTTAAACAACAGCAAATGTCATAATTTGCAATCTTTAACCAGAAAACTTAACTTTAGATAGGTACAATTACTAAAGTCAATTTTGGAGTATGGCTAAGTAAGTAATCAAAAATAGATTTTCTTCAAGGAGGTGTTGGAGTGCGTTGGCATTTTTTGGCAATTTTTGGTTCAATAACAGTCTCTGTTGTTGCTGTAACACCAGTAACTGCTCAGATTCCGTTGTTACCACTGTTGCAAACTCCCAGCAGTCTGAGTAATGAATCTGAGAATAGAAATGTTTCTGGCTGGATTTATCTAGATGGTCGTCGTTTATTTCAAATCAGCGCCACCAAAACTAATTTGCCAGAGCGTTTACAAAATATTCAGCGAAACTTGAATCAAATTAGCCAGAATTACTTTCAATCCTCAGCAACAGAAATCAAGGTAGAGGTGCGGAAAGTTAACGAAATACCCGTCATTCAGGTAAATGGTGAATATCTGATGACTGTCACCTCTGAGGATGCAGAACTTAGACAAGAAGATCAGCTGATCTCAGCGAATCAAATTGCTGATGCTTTACAAGAAGACTTACAACGGGCAAAACAAGAACGACAAACTCAATATCTGCTCAATCAAGGTAAAATTTCTGCTGGCATTGGCCTGGTGATGGTGATCACAAGTTGGGGTGTATATTATTGGCAGCGTCGCTCTCGTAAAGAAACAGCACAGCCAGCTCCATCAGTTTCTTCGACAGCGCAACCAATTACGACTCAACTGAATCAACAGCAACATCGTCATTTTCAAGAAGTAAAGAAGCGTTTGTTTCAGTTGACTCAAGCTGGAATTTGGGGAGGGGGTAATTTTCTGATTTTGGGGCTATTTCCCTACACTCGGCCGTTGCAAGTAGCCATACTCTCGGCGGCGCAAATTCCCTTAAAACTCGCTGTTGTGGCCTTGGGGACTTATGTCGCTACCCGTTTCAGCTATGCTTTAATCGATCGCTTCACAACGACACTCATCAGTAGTGGGGTTTTATTAACCTCCGATACTTCTGAACGTCTACGTTTACGAGTCTCTACCTTTTCAGGCGTGACTAAAAGTATTATCACTATTATCTGGGTAGGAGTTGGGATTTTATTCGCCCTTGTTTCTCTGGGGGTAGATATTGTTCCTCTACTTGCAGGTGCAGGTTTAGTTGGTGTGGCTGTATCTTTGGCTTCCCAAAACCTGATTAAAGATGCCATTAACGGCTTCTTGATTATCCTGGAAGACCAGTATGCTTTAGGTGATGTGATTAATGTGGGCAATGTGGGCGGCTTAGTGGAAAATCTCAACTTGCGGATGACACAACTGCGTGATTCTGAAGGACGCTTAATCACCATTCCCAATAGTGAAATTAAAATTGTCGCTAACCTCTCTAGCCGTTGGTCACGCGCCGATTTAACTGTTCCTATCGCCTATGAAGCTGATATTGACCATGCTTTGGACTTGATTAAAAAAGTCGCTTTAGAGATGGATCAAGATTTACAATGGAAACATCAAATTATCGAGACTCCGCAGGTTTTGGGTATTGATAATTTTGGCGATCGCGGTTTAATTATTCGTGTGTGGATTAAAACCCAACCTCTTAAACAATGGGATGTCGCCCGCGAATATCGCCGCCGCCTCAAAATCACCCTTGACCAAGCCGGAATTAATATCCCAGTACCACAACAAGCCATCTGGGTAAATGATGCACAGGTATTGAATGCACAGATGAATGGTAAAGGGAATGAATCAATGGTCAATGGTCAATAAGAGGAAAAGGAGCAGGGGGCAGGGTGCAGAGGGGAGAATCTTTCCCCTGCCTCTTCCAGTTAATGGTCAATAGTCAAAATCTTGTTGGGTGGGCAAAATTGCCCACCTAAATTAATTGGCAAGTAAAACAACCTCTGGGCAATGCAGTACATTTGTACTATAATAGATATAGCATCCACAAATCCTAGTGCAGTGCAACTATGATCAAGCATTACATTCTCAACCTCAATCCAACTGCCAAGCACGAATGGGATCGCTGTATTTTACGTGACCCACTGACTGCAAAACGTCCAGACTTCTCCCGATTAATTGCCGAAGCAGTTGGTGCTGATACAGGAAGTTATTTAATCAGCGTAAATATTGAAATACAGGTATTAGAACAAGCCGCAGTACCGCAAGCTGAACAACTTTCGCTGTCTTTTCCAGAGGTGGCTGTTCAATCGCCAATGAGAGAAGCAGCGTAGCGAATTATCAGCATACAGACGCTGCATTTCAACATCTGTATGCTGATGACTTTAAAACACAAAATTCCTAGAGTCGTTCAAAGCGTTAGCAGATACATTGCGTAACCTTACTAACTCCAAAGCCACACGTTGACCAGCAGTACCATCTAAGTCAATTAAAACTGAGGTGTCTGTTCCTGATGTTTGCAACTGTAAGTAACCGCCAGCAATGGCTGTGGCGAAGTTCAAGTTGCTCAAATCTAAACTCCGCCAGAGTGCTTGTAAGACAATTTTATCTGTACCAACGGCAAAGTCTGTAATTGTATCGCCGCTATCAGCAAGGCTGGTATAAACAAAGCTATCTGCACCCGCACCTCCTGTTAGCATATCTGCGCCTCTCAAGCCTGCTATCAAATCATTGGCAGCCGTACCTTGGAGATTGTCAGGATATGCTGTGCCATTAATTACAGAGGCTTCATAAGCTCCAATATCTACTCGACCATTCAAAATACGTCTATAACCACTACCGCGTTGATCAAAAGGTATGCCTTCGGTAGTATTGCCATCTCTGTCTAAGTCTGCAATGTCGGCTGGTATATCGGCGTTATTACCAGAGTTAATGGCGGGACTACCATAAACTAAGGCGTGGGTTTTGACTGGGCCGCCATTGTCACGCAGGATAGTATCAATAACTTGGGAAATGCTGAATTGCAATTGTTCGCTGGGGTTAAAGCCAGTACTACCATCAAGGTTGCCAATCAGGTTATAGCCGTTGCTGATAAAGTTACCGAAGACATCGGGGTTAACTGCACCAGGAATACCATCGTTATTGCCTGCTATGATGCTGTTTTTGATGGTGGCTGTACCTGTGGCTGCGTTGTAGATGCCTGCACCGCTAGATACAGTATTTTCTTCATCATAGTAAGACTTGTTGAGGGCGATCGTGCTGTTGCTAACGGTTAAAGTACCAGAGTTGTAAATTCCGCCACCTTCGGAGTATGACTGATTGCCACTAATGGTACTGTTAACTACAGTTAGAGTGCCAGAGTTGTTAATGGCACCGCCAATACCTGCGATGTTGTTGTTAATGGTGGTGTTAATTACAGATGCAGTGCCGTAGTTGAGGATACCACCTCCTAACCCTGCTAAGTTATCACTGATAGTAGAACTAATGATGGTTATGGTGCCATAATTAACAATCGTGCCATTTGCGGCTCCATCTGGATTGGAATTACCAGTGATGGTACTTCTAATGACTGTCAGATTGCCAGATGCAGAGTTATAGATGCCGCTACTATAAATAGATCCTAACGCTAAATTGAAACCTCCTATGTTGCCACTGATGGTGCTGTTGGTCACTGTGACGTTGCCTCTAGTACTGAAACCTGCTCTGCCGTAGTCTGACGAATTACTACTGATGCTGCTATTATTTACTGTTGCTGTACCAGAAAGACTAAGACCAGCACTACTAAAGTCGTAGTATGAATAGTTGCCATTGATGGTGGTTTTGTCTATTTTGCTAGTACCAGTAGCAATAAGTCCGCTAGAATTTCGTCCGCTATTGTAATTAATCGAGCTATTAGTTACTGTCAGGATTCCTGAATGAATGACTCCACTCGACCAATATGATTGATTATTATCTATGTGGCTGTAGCTGATGATCAGTGTGCCTGAGCTATCAATGCCAGATGAAGCACCATTAACATCAATTGCTCTATTATTACTAACACTACTATTTTTAATCGTGAGGCTGCCATTACTTACAATGCCGCTAAATGCGTTGTAGTATGGGTTGCTGGATTCATTGCCATTAACACTGCTAGAATTTAAAGTTACAGTGCCAGTGCTGTAGATACCAGTACCATCACCTGTGCCTCTGTTATTGTTGATGGTGCTGTTTTTAGCTGTTAAAGTCCCAGTGTTATATATACCTGCACCGTTGCCTAAGTTATCAGGGAAATATGAGTCATTGTAGTACCCGGCAGAGTTGCCATTAATAGCACTGTTGTTAAGAGTGACGATACCAGCGTTATAAATGCCACCCCCATCACCTGCATAGAATGTACCCTCAGCATTAACTTGACCTGCGTAGTTAGCTGTGACTGTACTGTTGTTAAGCCTTAAAACTCCAGAGTTGGAATTATAGATACCACCACCATTGTTGCCGGAACTGTCTTGACCACCAGAAAAGTTATTGCTAATGGTGACGTTTCTTAATGTCAGATTACCAGCATTGTAAACGCCGCCACCTCCTCTTGTATCTGTCGCATAGCCATTAGCAATTGTTAATCCTTCAATGTCAACAGTGATGCCGTTAGCAATTTCAAATACACGAGATATGTTGTTATCTTGAGCAAAATTGTAGTTACCGCTAACTGTCAGTAAGTTTGAACCTCTGCCATCAATACTTAAGTCATCGGTGATGAGCAAACTACTACCGCCAAGGCTGATAGTATCGGCGATGTTGTCGGTGAAGAGTCCGCCTGTAAATCTAATTAAGTCCTTACCGGCTGAGGCGTTGGCATTTAAGATTGCTTGCTGTAATGAACCAAGACCACTGCTTTTGGTGTTGGTGACGTTAAAGGTAGCCATTGTTTATCTCACTCCTATTGGTTTTGGTTGTGTCAGCAATATGAGCAAGCTTTTTGGCTGCTTACTTTCGCTAAACACGCAAAATGACGGCGCTGTTAGGAACAGTGCTTTTTTGGGTATGGGAACAATTAATGACAATTTTGGAGAGACACCAGTTAGATGAGGCTGGTGTAGACTGATTGCGTAAATTGGAGTAGGGAAAAGTAAATCAGGACTAGAAATTTAAAATCGCCTATTCATTTTGGTTTTTACTGAAAAAACCAAAATTTGCTTTTGCAATTAGTCTGGTTTGGGAGTTGATAAGCACTGGTTTTGAGAGTAATACCGAAAATTTACTTAACCCAATAAATTTAGGTGATGATTAAAATTTTACTAATACTCTGTTGAGATAATATTAAGTAAGATTACGTAATTGGTCTTTGGTCTATGCCGTCATTGAGGGATAAGAGGGGGACAAGGGAGATGGAATGCCTTGAGCGGAAATTTTAACTAATTTCTGTATAACTCTAGTCTGTAAAGACGGTTTTTTGTGGCAATTTAAGTACATTTTTACTATAATAGATATATCAAGTACAGGTTATAGTCTTCTACGCCAAAAAGCATCTTTTTGATTTCAAGATGTGACTATTTTTTCACTACTCCACAAGAAGTTTGAAAGCAGAGAAATAGAAGTATTTAGACATACTTCTGATATGTCTTTTGCTATGTGATGAATTGAGATTTTTAGAGGAAGATTATTTGATGATGCAAATGAATCATTATCCATCTGCGATCGCTCAGGCTGCTCAACGTGTAAATGAACTAGACTCGCAGTTGATGGCTGTACAGCAGCAAATTAACCGCTTTGAAGGAAATGCAGATCGCGCGGCGGCTTTTGATGTGGATTTGAAAAATGATGCTCAACGCAAGGCGCGGCGGTTTGAAGTGCTACTGTTGAATCACGAATATCAAAAGGCGGTGGATACCCAAATTCAACTGACTGTAGAAAAAGCTAATGCGATCGCGCATTTAGAATATCTGCGTAACCAGTTTAGTGTAGCGAAGTTAGAGGCAAGATTAGCGATCGCCCAACAACTTACTGATTATGAATCACGAGAATTAGTCGGTTTGTAGTTTATATGTGTACATATTTTACACCAAGCGACTGAAGTTGCGGTTCATCTTGCACATAGACAAAACCCGCCTACGCGGGTTCTATTTTATTCCCTTAGCGATTACAGCTTGGTATTTCCGTAATAGTCATCTGCTATGGCTATCTATGTCTTTATTTATGGCAGCAAGAACAATAACTTTAGCACGGTACTTACCAAAAACATTCAGTAAATAGGAAATAATGTTGAGTCCGGCAGTTATGAAAAATTGAGTTGTCATTTGCTCATATTAGTTAAAATCGCTACGATATCATTAGTAATCATTGGAAAAATCCCAGTATCTTGCAAATGACAAAACAAGAAACTCCACTTGTCGGTGAAGCGTTAATCAAAGAAGTCTGTCGGCGAATTCGCGTTGCACGTAGCTATTGGGATGCTCATAATAATGCTGCTTGTCGAGGTGAACGTGAACGAGCATTAGCTCTTTACAACAAACTAACTAAGGAAGAAAAAGAGCAGATTCCGCAAGTGTTACGTGTATGGCTACGTTATCGGAGTGAGAAATACTTTGGGGCGCATAGAACGCCACCTAAATCGAAGCATAAAGCAAAATATAACAAGTCGGTTTGATTTTTGAAATTATCTGTATAGGTAGGGAGTAGGAAAGAGGATTTTTGAATGTACTGTTTTTTTCAGAAATTAAATATGAGTCCTATGTATGAATAATTTATTGAAAATTAAATCAGTGCTACTCCTAGCTATTGTGACAACAAATTTAGGAATAAATGCTCCTGTAAAGGCTAATACTCATCAAATTATCAATCAACAGTATCTAGAGCAAAAAAGAAAACAGGTAAAAAGACAATCGCCTTCTCAAGAATTATGGGAAAGATTTAGACAGCGACAAGATGAGCTTAGACTGCAACAACAACATCGAGTCGAACAATTTCGCTTAGAGAATCAATTCAGATCACAAAAATTTGAACAATTAGCAATAGACAGACTCAGGCTACAACAAAGACAAGAAATAGACACACTGAGATTACAGCAAAAACTGAGAAATCCATATTGAATAAATGAACAAAGACAAGGTAGAGTGATGTTTGTAAAGTTTACTGATTAACTTGGCAACAATCCATCTAAATTCCAGGGCGGAGAATTTTCTCGGCGACTTGAGGAAACCAACGTTGGAGGAAAAACAGCAGTTTGGTTTTACCGATTCGCATTTCATAGCGATCGCACCTAAAATTATGCCAAAATTCATCCGCCAATGCTGTTGGTGAAATTTTCCCTTTACCCCTACCGTGAGTCATTGGTGTATCAACTAAAGGGGCAATAATTTCAAATACTTTAATTGATGTGGTTTCCAGTTGCCAGCGCAGGGCTTTAGTGGCAATATGTAATCCTGCTTTACTACCGCAATAAACAGGCGCAGTTTGTTTCGGGACTAATCCCAAGCCAGAAGATACATTCACAATCGCAGCGTTGGGCTTTGTTAACAGATGGGGTAACATCAGTTTAATCAATTGCAATGGTGCAATTAAATTGGTGCGTAATTCTTCCTCAATCAACTCAGGGGAAATCTCTAGATTGACAAATTCATAGTTGTATTGAATCCCGGCATTGTTAACCAATATATTTACATTTGGATAGCGATTAACAAGCTGTTGTAAAGCATTTAAATCTCGTAAATCAGCAACTTCAGTAATAATTTCTGGCAAGATTTTTTTGACTTCAGCTAATTTCTTGGCATCACGTCCTGTAATAATTACTGTATTGTGGGCTTGGATAAATTTTCTAGCCAATGCCAAGCCAATTCCTGATGAACCTCCAGTAATTAACACTGTATTGCCTTGAGTTGGCATTGAAGATTTTTGTACTGATGGCTTAACAGCAACCGCAAAAGCGATCGCCAAAATCGGCATAATTGGATTTAGGACTGCGAAGCCTAAAAATGCCAGAAAGCCTGTGTAGAGGATAAAAGGATGTAGTTTTGTCTTCACTATTGCCCGGTTTGAGCGATCGCATTTCATAACATCTTGTTTAGATGTAATCTCAAATCATGGCGAAGTCATTAACCTATGTTAATTCGGCTGAAGAATTTTCCGAATCCGACTGAGAGACACAGGCGAAATACCCAGATAAGAGGCAATGTGATATTGCTTAACTCTATGTTCTAACTTAGGATACTCTTGCAAAAACTTTTGGTATCTGGTTGTGGCATCATCTAAAAGTAATTCTGCTTCTCTCCTCTCTTTTTTAATAAATAATGCCTCAACCAATTTATGATTCACCGCCTGCCAACATGGATGTGCTGCACATAGTTGAACATACTGACTATAATCCGCAATTAATAATAATGAATCTTCTAAAGCTTCAATAAAAAACTGAGCAGGTTGTTTTAAAATCAGCGCACTATAGGCAGTCACAAAATGATTTTCTGGACAAAATGATTTAGTAAATTCAGTCCCCGCCGCATTCACATAATAAAGACGAAATATCCCGGAAATCACAAATCCAATTTGACTGGGAACTTCCCCCGCACGCATGAAAAACTCTCCAGTTTTACAACTGACTGGTTGAAAGATTTGGGTTAATTTTGCCAGTTCATCCTCTGGAATCTCAACCAGGGTGCGTAAAACATGACTCAGTTGGAGATAAGCAGGTGAAAACATACTGATGAAAGGAAGTGGTGAGGTAATAACTCTACTATGCAACGCCTTACCACTTTCTTCATATTCTTGGGGATTAGGGTATAGGGATGTATGCAAAACCCCTACACCCAATCTTCACCAACAATGTTTGTGGCTGAAGTTAACCGTTAATAACTTCTCCGCCATTTACATGAATGACTTGACCAGATATATAAGAAGCATCATCAGAAGCTAAAAATACATAACTGGGTGCGACTTCTTCTGGTTGTCCGGCTCTTTGCATGGGTACTTGTTTACCAAAATTCTCGACTTTCTCTTCAGGAAAAGTTGAGGGAATTAATGGTGTCCAAATAGGGCCGGGTGCTACTGCATTTACCCGAATTCCTTTTTCTACCAAATTTTGAGATAACGAACGAGTAAAAGCAACGATCGCACCTTTGGTAGAAGAGTAATCTAATAGTTGGGGACTGCCTTTATAAGCAGTCACAGAAGTAGTGTTGATAATAGCACTACCTTTTTTCAAATGTTTTAATGCTGCTTTCGTTAAGTAAAACATTGAAAAAATATTAGTGCGAAAAGTCCGTTCTAGTTGTTCTTTGGTAATATCTTCAATGCTTTTTTGAGGGTGTTGTTCAGCCGCATTATTTACTAGAATGTCTAGTTTACCAAACTCACCTAAAGTTTGTTGGATTGCGTTTTGGCAAACAGCTTCATCGGTAATATCACCAGCTATCGTTAGCGCCCGCCGTCCTTGTTCTTCTACCAAACTTTTGGTTTCTCTTGCATCTCCGTGTTCATTCAGATAAACAATCGCTACATCTGCACCTTCTTTAGCAAATGCGATCGCTACAGCCCGACCAATACCACTATCTCCACCTGTAATCAATGCAACTTTATTTTTTAATTTCCCGCTACCCCGATACTGTTCATCTTCAGCTTTGGGTCTTGGCTGCATCTTAGATTCAGTACCTGGTGGTTGTTGCTGCTGTGGTGGTTGTAATGTTTCTTTTTGTGTTGATACGGTCATCGCATTTTCCTTACTATTAATATTGTGCCAAAATTCGCCGATATAAAAGTCAGAACTAAAAGCCTTCTTAAAGAGGAATAAATAAACCTTGGATCGAAAACTCAAACCAAGGTTTATTGATAGATTTCGCTTTCACTTACATATAGTAAATGGCTGCATTTTTACCCCGGATATTAGCCAAATTTAATCTACTGACATTAATTCTCCCCACACCCTAAACACGCTCTTAATCTGACCACGGAAAATAAAGTACACAACTCTACTTATCGATAAAGAATTAAAGTCTCTTTATCTATTTTTAAGGTATCTATTAAGTTATGAGTATTAATCACCCTCTAGATGGAAAGCGATTATTTGCTAACTCAATCTGAAGAGTGAAATATAAAAATATTGAGAACGAACCGCAGAGACACAGAGAGAAGTTGCGTGCGCGGGTTCCCAAGGCACTCCGTTGCGGGGGTTCCCCCCGTTGAAGGAAGTGCCGTCGCGTTGAGCAAACTTCGGGAGAACACAGAGAGAATGAGAGATTATTTCCAGAGTGATTTAAAATTGCTATGTATTCTCAAGTACAACACCTTTTATCTTGATGACTACTAAAACATTGGGTTTAGCAGAAAATTTATATGAATATTTGCTATTTGTTTCTGTGCGGGAACCAGAAGTATTAACGCAATTACGCCAAGAAACCGCCCAACATCCAATGGGAAGAATGCAAATTGCACCAGAACAAGGGCAGTTGATGTCTTTGCTGGTAAAGTTAATGGGAGCGCAGAAAACTTTAGAAATTGGTGTGTTTACGGGCTATAGTACTTTGGTTGTGGCGTTAGCACTACCAAAAACAGGCAAAGTCGTAGCTTGTGATATTAGTGAAGAGTTTACTGCGATCGCTCGTCGTTATTGGCAACAAGCCGGAGTCGCCGAGAAAATAGACTTACATCTCGCCCCAGCAATGGAAATTTTGGATAGTTTGTTAGCCAGTGGTGAAGCCGAAACCTTTGATTTTGCCTTCATTGATGCTGACAAAAGTAACTATGATAATTATTATGAGCGATCGCTAAAATTAGTCCGTCCGGGTGGATTAATTGCCATTGATAATGTTTTATGGTCGGGTAGAGTTGCAGAACCCGAAGTCCAAGACAATCGCACCAAAAAAATCCGCGCTTTCAATCAAAAACTCCACCAAGATTCCCGCATCACCCTCAGTTTAATTCCCATCGCCGACGGCTTGACCTTGGCACTGAAGAATTAACTCTCAAAAAGACCTTTGCGCTTCTGCGTGAGATAAATAAAAAATGCCCGAAATCTTTGCCACCACCGGAACCATCGCCGCGATCGCTACTGCTGTTGTCCCCCAACAAGGTAGCGTTAGTATTGTGCGTGTGTCTGGTTCCCAAGCAATGGCGATCGCCCAAACATTATTTCACGCCCCAGGAAAGCAAGTTTGGGAAAGTCATCGCATTCTCTACGGTTACATCCGCCATCCCCAAACGCAACAACTAATAGATGAAGTCTTACTGTTAGTAATGAAAGCACCGCGTTCTTACACCCGCGAAGATGTGGTGGAATTTCATTGTCATGGTGGAATTATTGCTGTCCAACAAGTTTTGCAATTATGTCTGGAAAATGGCGCAAGATTAGCACAGCCGGGAGAATTCACCTTACGGGCATTTTTAAATGGCAGACTCGATTTAACCCAAGCCGAAAGTATTGCGGATTTAGTCGGGGCGAAATCTCCCCAAGCCGCCCAAACTGCCTTAGCTGGTTTACAAGGAAAATTAGCTCATCCCATCCGCCAGTTACGCGCCAACTGTTTAGATATTTTGGCCGAAATTGAAGCGAGAATTGATTTTGAGGAAGATTTACCCCCGTTGGATGATAAAGGCATCATATCGACAATAGAAAAGATTGCCGCAGAAATTACTCATTTATTAACAACTAGAGATAAGGGGGAATTGTTGCGTACAGGCTTAAAAGTGGCAATTGTCGGTCGTCCGAATGTGGGCAAATCCAGCTTGTTGAATGCTTGGAGTCGGAGCGATCGCGCCATTGTCACCGATTTACCAGGCACAACCCGCGATGTAGTGGAATCGCAGTTAGTGGTGGGCGGTATTCCTGTACAAGTGCTAGATACAGCAGGTATTCGAGAAACCGCCGACCAAGTGGAAAAAATCGGCGTAGAGCGATCGCGTCGTGCTGCTAGTGCTGCCGATTTAGTTTTGTTCACCATCGATGCAAGTGCAGGTTGGACTGGAGGCGACCAAGAAATTTACGCCCAAGTACAAGACCGTCCCCTAATTTTAGTCATTAATAAAGTTGATTTAGTTGATGAAACTACAAGCAAAAACCTCCAATCCAAAATCCAAAATCCAAAATCTAAAATCCTCACCGCCGCCTCACAAAATCGCGGAATTGATGATTTAGAAACGGCGATTTTAGAAAAAGTCCAACTCGGTAAACTGCAAGCGGCTGATATGGATTTAGCCATTAATCAAAGACAAGCGGCTGCTTTAACTCAAGCTAAAATTTCTTTAGAACAAGTACAAGCCACAATTGATCAACAATTACCCCTCGACTTTTGGACAATTGATTTGCGTGGTGCAATTCAAGCATTAGGAGAAATTACTGGCGAAGAAGTTACCGAGTCGGTTTTAGATCGAATTTTTAGCCGCTTTTGTATTGGGAAATGATCACTCATCAAAAGTAAAATCTAAAAAACTCTAGCACTCAGAGAGGTCAACGGTTAACACTACTCATATCAGAGTATCGCTCACCTGCTGCCACATTTTTGGGTGCAACAGTTTCAAGTTGATTTAACTCTTGTTCAGTCAGGGTAATTTCGGTAGCTGCAACATTTTCTTCCAAATAAGTACGGCGTTTTGTACCCGGAATGGGGATAATATCTTCTCCTTGAGCTAAAAGCCATGCTAGTGCAAGCTGACTAGGAGTTACCCCTTTTGCGGTAGCAATTACCTTGACTTGCTCTACTAATTGCAGATTTTTAGAAAAATTCTCACCTTGAAAGCGAGGAGAATGTCTGCGATAGTCGTCAGGTGCAAGATCATCAGGACTAGTAATTGCACCTGATAAAAACCCTCTTCCTAGTGGGCTATAGGCAACAAACCCGATTCCTAATTCTCGCACAGTCGGCAAAATTTCATCCTCTGGTTCTCGACTCCAAAGAGAATATTCTGTTTGTAGCGCAGTAATGGGGTGAACTGCCGCAGCCCGCCGAATCGTGGCAGGTGCAGCCTCCGAAAGTCCTAAATAACGCACTTTTCCTTGCTGCACTAACTCTGCCATTGCCCCTACAGTATCTTCAATAGGTACGGTTGGATCTACCCGATGTTGATAATAGAGGTCAATCACTTCAACTCCTAAGCGTTGTAACGAAGCATCACAAGCTTGATGGACATATTCTGGTCTGCCACTAACTCCTTTCCAACCACCATCTTCAGTGCGGACATTGCCAAATTTGGTTGCTAAAACTACTTGATCCCGGCGACCTTTAATTGCTCTACCTACTAATTGCTCATTAGTAAAAGGCCCATACATATCGGCAGTATCAAGAAAATTAACACCTAGTTCCAATGCTCGATGAATCGTGGCGATCGCCTCATTTTCATCACGACCACTATAGAACTCAGACATTCCCATACAACCAAGTCCGATAGTTGAAATTTCTAACCCTTGTTTCCCTAGCTTTCTAGTTTTCATTAACAATCTCCTATTCAGTAATTGGAAAGAGAAAATAGAATCTTTCAGCATAATCTCTTTCCTTATCACCTAGTCATCCATTATTCGAGGTATTTATCCTTCTTCTGTTACTTTCCAAGTAACAGAAATAAAAGAAAAAACTCTGCATTTATCCCTGGCTATTTAAAGTGAAACGGAATTATACAGGGCTGGCTGTTGGTCGGACAATTACTTCATTAATATCTACATAATCTGGTTGAGACACAGCATACAAGACTGCTTGTGCGATCGCATCTGGTTGCAGTGAAACTTTGCGGAATTCTTTTAACGCATCTTTGCCTGACTCTTGACTAATATCAGAACCAAGTTCAGTCTCAACTACACCAGGAGAAATTGTCGTGACGCGGATATTTTTGGATTCCTGGCGCAATCCTTCTGATATCGCCCACACAGCATATTTTGTCGCGCAGTAAACAGCAGCCGTAGGAAATACCGCATGAGCCGCGATGGATGCAGTATTAATAAACTGACCACTACCTTGGGCTTCCATTATCGGTAAACCTGCGGCAATTCCATTCAATACACCATGAATATTGACGTTAATCATGTTTTCCCATTCGTCAATTTTCAAGTCGTTAATCCGCGACAAAGGCATAATACCTGCATTGTTATAAATAACATCAATCCGCCCAAACTTTTCTACTGCAAAGTCAATAAACGCTTTCACATCTTGGCGACTAGTGACATCTACCGCTTTGAATTCTGCTTGACCGCCAGAGGTGTGAATCTCTGCAACAATTTTTTCTAGCTTTTCAGTTCGTCTTGCGCCTAAAACAACTTTTGCACCGTGTTTTGCCAATAATTTAGCAGTCGCTTCTCCAATCCCACTACTAGCACCTGTAATGGCAATAACTTTATTTTCCACGTTGGACATAATAATTTTCCTTGGTATTCAAAGACATATATCTTGGGAGGCTTGATTTTTCGGGCATCTACTTACTTGCCTAATTCTTTCGCCTGCCCTTTTGTATATGTTCATAATATTGGCAATACCAAGATGTTGAAATGCACAAATATCGCAATTCCTTGCCTAATCCTCCAAAGATTTACTCATATAATGAGTGAGTGAAGAGGAATGGGAAATTATTATGGGGATGGAACTGCTGACGCAAACTCCAGTTATCGATGAATGTCAACAACTAGCAGCATTAATAGAAAAGCACACCGCCGCTAAAGGAAACGGGACTCACAAAACAGCGATTTCTCAGATGGAATTTATGCGGGAACCGTCACCAAATACAGCAATCTGCGCTGTTTATCAACCAATTTTAGCGATCGTGCTTCAGGGTAAAAAAAAGGCGCTGCTGGGTGAAGAAAGCTATTTTTATGGCGAAGGTCAATATCTGGTTGTTTCTGTTGATTTACCTATTAATGGATTTGTAGTAGAAGCAACACCAGATAAACCCTATTTAGGATTCAAGCTGAATTTAGACCCAGTTCAACTCTGTGAGATTATTACCCAAACTAAACCAAATACCACTAAAAAAGAACACTCTGTCAGAGGTTTGTTCATCAGTAATGCTTCAGCATCTTTACTTGATTGCGCCATCAGACTCACAAAGCTTTTAGATACGCCCCAAGATATTCCCATCCTCGCACCCATGATGATTCGAGAAATTTATTACAGGCTATTGATGGGTGAACAAGGAGAAGCTGTACGCCAAATAGCTACATCTGGTAGTAATATGCAGCGCATTGCTGAGGTCATCAAACTGATCAAAACTGAATATACCAAACCAATGCGAATCGAAGATTTAGCAGAACAGGTGAGTATGTCGGTTTCGTCTTTCCATCACCATTTCAAGAAAGTTACTTCCATGAGTCCACTGCAATATCAAAAGCAATTAAGACTCTTGGAAGCACGTCGTCTGATGCTTGTCGAAAACTCCGCCGCGACGAATGCGGCTTATCAAGTCGGTTATGAAAGCCCATCACAATTCAGCCGTGAATATTCTCGGATGTTCGGTGCGCCACCAGTGAAAGATGTTGAACGTTTACGTTCACGTATAGCAGGTGATAAACAGTAGAGATGTTGTATACAACGTCTCTACTAAGTAATTAAACAGAATTAATGACAGACCTTCTTTTTCTGTAACCTTTAACCTGTAACCTCTTACCTTCACACCTCAATTCGCCGTCCACCAAGCCAAAGCATAAGGCTGAGTGGGAAGGTTGACTTGTTGGCGAAACTGCACACGAATTTTGTAATTACCATTTGCCGGAACAGGACAAAAAATATGTTCTACACTATCAATTGGACTAATGGAAGAACAAACAGCAGCAGTTTCAGAGTTTTTCGCATCAGCTTTGACTAGATATAGGTCAAGATTATTCAACCCCTTATCGCTAAAACCTTCGCCAATATCAAACATCTGGTTTTGATTGCGATCGCTCAACTCAACTAATCTATCCCAAGCCAGTGTAATCGAAACAAAACTTCCTTGCTTCAACGGTTTAGCTAACTGATAATCAACTGCATTTCCCGCCGTGACTTGGCGATAATCCCAACCAACTGCGGAAACAGCTTTTGTCGGTTCCCACTGACCCGCACTAAACTGTTGATAAGCCCGAAAAGCATTTAAATGACCAGTCCCCATTTGAGCATCTAAAGGGATTTTCGGGTCTTGGTAAGCATCAGACTCTAACCAATTGAGATTTTGTTTATCGATGAGTGTCCGCGTCATTCCCAAGCGTAAGCCATTTCCACTGTCTTGGACTTTCTCGGCGGAGTTGAGTAAAACTGCTTTCATCACTTGATGACGACGACTGTCAACACTCCAGTTAGGTTTTTTGGTTCGGAGTTGGCGATCGCCAAATTCCTGTAACAACGCTACAGTTGCTGTAACATGAGGCGCAGCAAAACTTGTACCTGTCGCTTTATTAAGTTTGCCGTCAGGATTCAGCAAAGGGATATTACTCCCCGGCGCAACGATACTAACAGCACGACGACCATCAGCATTAAATTCTCTTCCGGCTAACCTACCACTCACTCCCTGATTTAGCCCAGCCAGATTAGAAACATCTACTTTATTAAAAATCCCACCCCGTCGGGATGAAAAAGCCACGTTAACTCCATTAAAATTATCTGTAGGAATCGGAATACCACCTTTACCTTGATTGCCGGCGATCGCATACAAAACATCGTGAACCCGGCTCGACCAGTCAACGCACATCGTTAACAAAGCATTCCCATCTAGAACAGCGTCCGGTCGTGGATCACGGTTGAGGGGTTCGCCAAAGCTAAAGTTAATCGCACGGATATCGCCACCGTTTTGTAGTGCTATGTGCTGTGCTGATATGCACTCTTCTGGCTGACCCATATTTTTCGTAGATCCTACAGCCGAAGAATACAGCCTCGCTCCCGGTGCTACTCCTGGTAAAGCCTTATCTGTACTTACCATCACCCCAGCCACATTATAAGCGTGGGGGTCAACACCCGTATTTGACTTCGCCGGGCCATTGCGTAAAAAAACCGCCGCCAAAGATATCGTGCGATTTTTCGAGACCGCCTTATCCCACCCAAACATTCCCGGACGACCGATTTCTACTTGACCAATGGCTATCTTAAGACCGATTAAATTATAAGGAGGCTGATGTAGTTTTAAAGCATCAATACCATTTGTTCCTAAAGAAGTTTGTAAACCTGAAGCCATTACAGGCACACTCAAACAAGAAGCACTCAAACCCCAAATTAGCCAGTTTAGTTTTTTGTTCATAGTTATTAGTCAATGGTCATTAGTCATTAGTCATTTGTCACTACCTGGATTTCTCACAAGAGAGAAATCCAGGGGTGTGGGAGGTGTGGGAGGATGGTGAAGAAATCTTTCCCCCCACACTCCCCACACTCCCCACACTCCCCACACTTCCCTCACCATTTCCTGACAAAGCAAAACTAAATTAACGAGAATTACTCAATATTTTGTTACACCATTTTGTTACAATGCCTACAGACGAGGACGCTTAAAAACCCACTAGCCATGACCCAAAACCGATCTGAAAAGCCCATTGTGATTGCTCCATCTATCCTATCAGCCGATTTTAGTCGTCTGGGTGACGAAATTCGCGCAGTAGACGCAGCTGGAGCAGATTGGATTCATGTTGATGTAATGGACGGTCGTTTTGTACCTAATATTACGATAGGCCCTCTGGTTGTGGAGGCGATTCGTCCAGTTACTACAAAGCCTCTGGATGTCCACTTGATGATTGTGGAACCAGAAAAATATGTCGAAGGTTTTGCAAAAGCAGGTGCAGATATTATCTCTGTACACGCTGAACATAATGCTTCCCCACACCTACACCGCACACTCGGTCAGATTAAAGAACTTGGTAAACAAGCAGGGGTAGTACTCAATCCTTCCACACCCTTAGAATTTATTGAGTACGTGCTAGAACTTTGTGACTTAGTACTCATCATGAGCGTTAACCCCGGTTTCGGTGGTCAAAGCTTCATTCCTGGTGTATTACCAAAAATTAGAAAACTGCGTCAGATGTGCGACGAACGCGGACTCAACCCCTGGATTGAAGTTGATGGTGGACTCAAAGCCAACAACACCTGGCAAGTTTTAGAAGCAGGCGCTAATGCAATTGTGGCTGGTTCTGCTGTATTCAACGCTAAAGATTATGCGGAAGCAATCACCAATATCCGCAACAGCAAACGCCCCACACCAGAACTAGCAAAAGTGTAATTGCATAAAGTTTTGCATTAATTAAAACAGGGTGGACAATATTAAATTGTCCACCCTATTTTTTTGCTTTACTAAATTTAAATTTTAAGCATCCTATAAATCAATACGGTTTAGTTAAGAGAATAGTAGGTTGGGTGTAGCGATCGCGTAACCCAACAAAGTATGCGTGAATGTTGGGTTCCCTTCCTTCACATATTACTCATTACTCATCACTCATCACTATGACTTGCTTCTCGCCCAACTGGTAGTTTTCCAAAAGACAAAAAATAAAGTAGCTGAAACTAAAGCCCCAAGATTCCATTTCACAGAATTTTTGAGTAAATTTAATCGCTGAGTCGATTGATTAGCTTGCGCTTGTAGTTTGATTCTCTCTTTAGCTTGAGAAACTTCAGACAAAACTTTTGTTTTTAATTCTTGGGGATTACTTGCATCTACTGAACGACCTTGACTTTTCAGAAAACTTTCGATTTGCTCTGGTTTAGCTTGGCTCAATTGCTGTTCAACTTGTTCGGCTTGAGTTATTTGCTGCTGAGATAAGTTGTTAATTTGATTATAACTTTGTTTACTTAGCCTAACAGTATTACTTACACCTACAGGAATCAGTAATATAAAAATAATTGCTAATAACAAACTTAACCAAGATAGCAACCTGACAGCCAAAAATTCCCATTTAGCTCTAGCATTTAATTCACCAAAAAATACTAACGCTAAACCAATTAAAGTTACAGGTATTCTTTCAACTAATGCACCAAAAGCTTGAAATTCCCAAACAGGATTCATAATACTAGGTGGCACAAAAGTTTCCACTATATCAAATAACGCCAATAACAATAATCCATAACCAAGGACTCGTAAAATCGTCATAGAGCCTACTTGGTTGAAGGCAAATTCCTGCAACTCTTGAATTACGGGAATCAGTTTATCAGTGTTTGATTTGGTCATAATTTCTAGCAAATGTTATGTAACGATAAAATCTAAGTTTGACTTGTAATTTCTGTTGTATGAAGTTCATCAATGTAAACTTCGCTTCTGATTTCCTCCAATTTCGGCTTTTTAAATGGCTGCTTTTGGAGAGCATTCAAGAAAACTACAACCACACAGCCTAGAGTGACAACTAATAATAAAATCCGCAGTTTACTCCAAATTTCCATTAGCTTTCAGCCCTTGTAATATTCTTGTCTTTATCTGCTTTTTGATTGAGTAAGAACCAGTAAAATATACCAAAAAGTATGACTGTAATCATCCCAAATATTAAAGAACCGTCTCCGACATGCCAAAATTTAAAAGAATTATGATTTTGATTCGCTGCCATAACAGCTAAAATTGCCACTCTGACTGCATTCACAATAAAAGCAATAATGACAGCCACTATCGGTACAAATATTCTTTTTTTTCGTTCTGGAGGAAACATTAATAAACCAATTACAGCTAACCCTAAAAGATGACATATCCACTCTATACCGGCACAGTTTTCTGCTACTTTAATGCCACCTGTGGGTAAATTTATATAGACATCTTGGAGATAGACTTCAAACCCAGCATACCAAAGCATTAATGTAGATAATTTGGCAGTTAAAATAGATAAGGGTTTAATATCTAGTAAAGCAAAGATTAAAACTTTAGGAACACCAGCAAAAAAAATAATTACTAATTCTTGCCAATATTGCTTTAAGCCCTGCCAGCCAGAAGCCAGTAAACTGAGTCCCAACGCCGCCACAAAAGGCGCTACGTGAGTGTAAACTGCAAATAATTTTCCAGGCGGAAAGTGAGTACTATACCAAAGTACAACACCGATTAAAACTGTACCTAAAACACTAGAAATAACTTCACTTTCTAATTTCAGGTTATGTTTTTTATCGCCTAATAGTGAGAAGACAGCGAATAAAGCTAAAACTGTCATTCCCAAATGAGAATCATCATCTGCTTTCCAAATGATCGTTAAAAGTGTTGCAACTAAACCTCCACCTATTCCTAATAACCACATTTGAGGCTTGGTGAGTGGTTGGTGAAAAATGCGAGTTGCTTTCATGTACTTTTTAGATTAAATAAATAATGACTATTAATTTGTGATCAAAATTTTCCAGTAATTTTCTTTAATAAGCATAGTATTTTATAATGCTACTTAAGTAAATATAATCAAAGTTCTTTATAAATTTTTATTAAATCTTTAAGTTCACAAGTTACTCATTTTCCTACCAATTCAGTGATAAATGCCTAATTTACAGGACTTAATCATCATCATTGGTGGATGAATTATGTAAATTTTGTGTAAACTTATTTTCTGGCAATCGTAAATAAAGTGTATTTTTATACTTTTCTTGAGAATTAGGATAAAAGTATTTCTCCGGTTTTTGAGATGCACAATTAGTAAAATATCGCAAGTATTAATATGCAGATTGTTGATGTTTTCTAATCTTGCGTTTTTGTATGAGATATTTACAAACTATTAAGTACTATGGACAAGAAATTGCTGTCATCAATTTCTGATTAGAATTTAAGTAAGTAATTTTTTAAATTTCTATTATTCAACAATATGAACGCGGGATTTGTGCATAAGATTCCTATGCTGCCGCTTGTACTATTGTGGTTGGCTTATGCCTTACTAGGATGGTATTTAGCAGTGCATCACATTGCTTGGTTAGTGGGGGCTTTTATTGCGGCTGTGGCGATCGCAGTTGTCCGCAGAAGTAATGCTTGGCTGGAAGAGTTGACGGCTTTTGGTTCTAAAATTTTAATTGTGATTTTAACTTTAGGTGCATCAGTAGCTTTGGTTGCAACTTGGTCAGTATTGTTTAGTTTATTTTTAATACCGATCGCAACTACATTGTTAGCAGATTTAGAAATGCGTTTTGCTGGCTTCGACAAAAAAGAGTCATTTCGGGTGTTAACATTCTTGGCGGGAACAGGTTTATTTATTGGTGAAGCCGTAGATTTACTCTTCTTCCCCAGTAGTAGATTTTAAAGCTGGTGGAGATATTCAGGCGGAACAGCATCTACTAACCACACACCATTGTCAGAACAGTAGAAGATGTAACCCGCCTGATACATAGTTGCTGTATCCACCGCAAAAACTACGGGTTTACCATGTCTTGCGCCGACAGTTGTGGCTGTAGTTATATCCTGTGATAAATGGACATGATGGCGAGACATTTTGCTGAGTCCAGTTTGCAAAATAGACTCAACAGCTTTGTGTCCAGTACCGTGATACAACTCATCAGGTGGGACAGCAGGTAGTAATTGTAAATCAACTTCGACGCTGTGTCCTTGGTTGGCGCGAATTAAAGTACCAGTAGAGTCGAAACTAAAGCGTTGTTTATCGTTAGTGGCGACTACTGCTACTAATTCCTGGCGAGTAATGGGAAACTTATGTTTAGCACAAGCGGCTAAAAGTTCCTCCACTGCAACCCAACCACCAGGCGCAAGTTTAATACCTAAAGATTCTGGTTGGTGGCGGAGATATTTGCTTAAGAATTTACTAATTTTGACTAGGCGGGGAGTATTCATATAGCAGGTGACAGGTGACAGGTGATAGGTGACAGGGTAAGAAGTAGAATCTTTAACTCAGCACTCAGAAATTTGCCATCGCCAAAATTTCTTTCAATATCATAACTACTGCAACTCCTATCATTAAAATCAGTGTCAGCTTACCACCAGGAACAAACTGATTTGTGTGTTGCAGTTGTTGACGTTGTTTCCATGTGGCTAATGCGGGAATAATGCCACCTAAAATTGAGATGCTAAAAGTGCCAGCAAAATCTAAAGCGGTAAAGAAAATGCTGGGGTTAATTGCACCTAAACCAAGGGGTGGTAGTAACACCAGGGAATATAAGGGTAAGCGGCTGGTGGGTTTGGTTTGTGTCTTGGCAAAAATATCTTGAAAGAAGTCTAACAAACCGTAAACAAAGCCAATAAAGGATGTAGCGATCGCAAATTCTGAAAAAATAGAAACTAACACTCCTAATAATTCTCCACCGCCACCAGCCCGCAGCACTTGGATGGGGTCGAAAATAGTTGTACTAGGAATCGTCTCTGGACTGACACTGCCCAAAATCACAGCATTCCAAGCTAAAAACATCACCAAAGGAATTGCTGAACCAACAATAATTGACTGGCGAACTTTACGACTATCTCCTTCTAACTGCGTTACCACCACCGGCACAACGTTATGGTAAAACAAGGCAACTAACATGACTGGTACCGCCGTCCCTAATGCACTCCAGTTTTGAAACAGGAAATGTACACCTTGGACTTGGGTAACTCCTAATAAAAAGAGTCCCAAAAAAGACACAATGACAATTCCCACCAAGAAGTTATTCAATTTTTCAATAAATTTTTCCCGTCCTAAGTACATAATGCTGCCGAACAGCAATGTAAACGCTGCTGTTCCAACCCAGCTAGGTAAATCATTTTCTCCACCCCAAAGATGAGAAACCGCAGACATCAAAATCTCACCGCCTTGAGTAACATAAGCTACTAATAAAGTATAGTGCTGTAACATATATGCCACACCAGCTATCCCTGCTCCCGTAGTTCCCAGGGTGTTTTTAATCATTGCCATTAAGCCCACACTGGGACGACCAGACGAACGCATGGTATTAACACTAACTTCGGCAATTAATAAACCAGAAACTAAAGTATACAGCCAGACACCAATTAACAAGACTGTGGAAGGAATCACACCAGAAGGCAATGTCACCGCAGGTAACGCCAAAATTCCCGCGCCTACGGTTGTACCTGCAACTAAGGCGGTGCTTCCCAGAACACTCCCCGGTTGATGAGTTAGTTTGTTACCCTCAACCTGCACATGCGAAAACAAGCGCGTGACTTCTTGTTGATGTGTCTGGAAAGTCGTCTTAATTGTGGTCATAGAAAAGAATGTTAACTTATGTAACCAATTATCTTAGCAGAGACTTTTGGTATTCAGTATTTGGTTAAAAAATGTGATTAATGACACTTTTTAAACGAACCGCATAGACGCGGTAGCGGCTTCCCGCAGGGTAGGGCGCAAAGAGCGCGAAGAGAAGAACAAATTACTACTAACTGAACCTTAGTGAGAGAAGAGGGACAAGGGAGACAAGGCTTTTAATAGTTTCACTTGTAACCTGTAACCTCTCACCTACTTACAACAAAGCAATTTTTTGCTTGGGTGTATAACTGGGGAAGACTTTACTTAGCTGGGTGTCGTTTACAGATAGATGTCGTGCTAAGACATCAGAAATTACGTCTCGAAAATCGGTGGTAACAGCCAAGTCTCGTTTTTCATAAAGTTGGGCTGTTTCTAAACCAGGCCATTCGCCGTAAACTTTGCCACCACGGACTTTACCGCCTAAAACCCACATCACATTGCCGTGTCCGTGATCTGTACCGCCATTGCCATTTTCGCGTAATGTCCTGCCAAATTCTGACATGACTAAAATGACTGTGTTTTGATAGGCGGGGCCTAAACTTTGAGCTAAAGCTGCTAATCCTTTACCTAAACTGCCTAAGCCTCTGGCTAAATAACCGCGATCGCTACCTTGATTGACATGGGTATCCCAACCACCCAAGGCCATAAACCCTAATTCAATTCTCGGATCTTTAGCCATGAGTTTGCCTAATCTTTGAGCATCACCCACAAAACCATCGGGTAGGGGTGCGCCATTATTAGCCATTTTCATTTCTTGGGCTAAGTCTGTCATTAAGGCTTCACGGGCAATGCGTCCTTGATGGTAAGTTTGACTGAGGGCATCGTTACCACCATACAATCGGTTAAAGGCGGCACTTACTTGTGGTCTATCTATAGCGATTGGTTTGTTAGCATTTCTCCCGGAGGCTAAATTAGCAACTGGCATTTGACCATTTAAAATGCGCGGTTTGGTTGTACCCACACTCACGGCTTGGATGGGTGTTTTATTAGAGATAGTACCCATTAAGCGATTCATCCAACCTTCGCTCACTCTTTGGTTCCCAGGAATGCCAATTTCCATATAAAACTGTGCGTCAAAATGGGAACGCGAAGGATCAGGGGAACCCGCAGCATGAACAAAGGCTAAATTTCCTTGTTTCCAGAAGGGCATTAATGGGGCTAGGGCTGGATGTAAACCAAAGTGTCCATCCAAATCTAAAACGCCTTTTTCTTGTCCGGGTTTGGCAAGGGCGATTTTTGGTCGGGCTTGATAGTATGCTGGCTCTGCATAAGGCACAACAATATTTAAACCATCTGCACCACCACGCATAAAAATCACAATCAAACGCTGACGATCGCTTTTCTTGGTAGCAGAATGCACTACCCAAGTATTACAACTAACAGAAGCGATCGCAGTTGTCGAAAACAGTCCTGCTTGAATTAGAAAATCACGTCTTTTCATATTGGTAATCTAAAGTGCTGAGTGCTGTTCACTGAGCGAAGTCGAAGTATGAGTCGGGGCTAACGACGCATAAATTCGGGGCTACCCAAGACTAATGCGGCTTTGAGTTCTGGAGGACTAGCAGCGATCGCACTTTGGGTTTTAGGCGATAGAGAATTGCCCAAGGTGTTAATTAGCTGCGTTGCATCCAGGGGCTGAACACGGTTAATGCTTTTATTTTTGGGTTGATTATTGGCTGTACCTAACAGTGGTAAGCGACCACTACCTAACGCAGTGGCAAAACTCAGGCGACGGTTCATCGCTTCGGGATTCAACCAGACATCTTGTGTATTTTTGTACCCGTCTGGAGTGCGACAACCGTACACAGGCATTTCTAACTGTTCCAGGTTGCGAGACAGAGGTATGGTGTTGTTAACCTCTAGGCCTGTAGCCCGGACTGCGGAGACAGTATATTGAAATGGGGTTTTAAATTTAGCGTTGAAATATTTTTTATCCCAAAATTCTGGGCTTTGGAATAAAGTTTCTAAAACTGCGCGAATATTGCCATCAGTATTACGAAAGCGTTGTGCCAGACGATCAACTAAACTAGCAGGTGGGCGATCGCTCACAAAATACTGAGCCAATTGATAACTAATATGATGGGCTGTTGCTGGACTTTGCGCCAATATATCTAAAGCTTGTTCGCCTTCAGCTTGACCACTAGCTTTAATAGTGCGTCCTAAAAAAACCTTATCATTGGGATCATGAAACTTGGGGTCAAAGTAAAATACCGATTTGCCATTTGTCTGTTCACCTGGACGCGCTATTCCCCAGCCTGTAAAAATTCTCGCTAAAGCAATTACATCTTGTTGTGTGTAGCCACCATCTGCACCCAGAGTATGCAGTTCCATCAATTCTCGCGCATAGTTTTCGTTTACCCGTGGCGTAGCACCAGGACGACGACTAGCTTTGTTTTGCGAGTTATCTAAATAAACTAGCATTGCAGGATGATGGGCTGTGGCTCCGAGTAAATCCCGAAATCGCCCTAAAGCATAAGGTCTGATTGCTTCTTGTTCATACGCTCCCACCCAGTAGCGAGCATTTCCTTTACCAGAATAAACATTGAAATGGTTATACCAAAAATCCACCATCACTTCTTGCAGTTGGCGGTTACTGCTAGTGGCTCGTAGTAACCGCGCTTTAACTGCTTGTTGTAAAATTTTGTCGCCTTTCTTTTGCAGGGCTTTCTTTTCTTCTGGGGTTGCTTGTGGTGGAGCCTTAAGATAGTTTCTAATTTCGACTGTATTTAAACTGAGTGTTTCTAGTTGCGAAAGTTGGCGGGTAAGGCTTGGTGGTTCTGATATGGAATTGGGTGAAAGTTGGGCTTTAATATAACGCTCTACACCTACAGACTCGACTTTTTGAATATCTCCAGGTTTTGCCCCAAAACTCAACCGATTAATTATGTGTAATATTTTTGGGTCAACAGGCTTATTAGCTGCATAGATGGGGTCACTTCCTGCCAACAAGATGAACAGCAACAATACCAAATATCTGGGTTTGACTGTCATAACTTGAGTTATCCTTTCTCGGCTGGCGAACACATCGTTATTTGACTGGCAAATGCGAAAAAAAGTTCAAAATCTCCTCAGTGAATTACTGGATAAATTTAGCTACCTTTGCTAAATCTACATTACCACCACTAATAATTACACCTATTTTTGCGTCTTTTACTGACAGCACATTGCTGAGTAAGGCGGCGGCTGCTAATGCACCAGTGGGTTCGACGACAATTTTCAGACGTTCCCAAAGGAAAAACATACTATTAATAATGGCTGTTTCTGAAACTGTCACCATGTCATCGACGTAATTCAGCACTAAGGGAAAGGTTAACTTACCCAAGCTGGGAGTCCGCACACCATCGGCAATTGTAGGTGGATTAATTACAGTTTGCAGAGTTTTGCTGTGAAAGGAACGAGTTGCATCATCAGCAAGTTCTGGTTCGACACCAATCACTTTACACATAGGTAATAAAGCTTTTGTGGCGATCGCACATCCTGATATTAAGCCGCCACCGCCACAACAAACTAATAAATAATCTAGTTGCCCAACTTCTTGAATGAGTTCTAAAGCTGTGGTTCCTTGTCCGGCGATGACGTGGGGATGATCGTAAGGCGGAATCAAGGTAAGATGGCGATCGCTGGCTAAGGTTTTGGCTAATTCTTCGCGGTCTGTTTCATGGCGACTGTATAAAATCACCTCTGCGCCATAACTGCGGGTGGCTTGTTGCTTCACTTCTGGCGCATCATCAGGCATAACAATAGTTGTGGGAATCTGGAGTAACTTTCCCGCCAGAGCGATCGCTTGGGCATGGTTTCCAGAGGAAAATGTAATTACACCCTGCTGTTTTTGAATTTCTGATAACTGTACTAAGGCATTGTACGCACCCCGAAATTTAAATGCACCTGCGCGTTGAAAATTTTCGCATTTAAAAAATACTTCATTTTGGGTGCGATCGTTCACCATTCTCGAAGTCAGCACCGGAGTCTGATGCACAACCCCCGCCAGTCGCGCCTGTGCTGCTTTTACATCGTCTACAGTGACAGAGTAATGCTGTGACATTGTGATTATTAAAGTTGAAAGTGCTGAGTGCTTAGTCAATACTCCCCCTTGTCTCCCTTGTCCCCCTTGTCTCCCTTGTCTCCCTCATCTCCCTTGCCTAAACGCCCACCACACTCAACTTATACAAACTTCTGAGTAAATTCCGCAATCAAATCCACCCGTCCTTTGCGTAACATAGCCGGGTCTAATCTTTCTGTGGTGTTGCAAGTCATCAATACTACTAACCTCTGCTTCATTTGCAGCCCAGATTCATCAATAACGCTTTGGTATAAAGTACCATCCAACAAACTCAAAATATGTTCGGTTTTGTTATTAGATTGGGCAATTTCTGAAGCACGATTCTGCGCTAAATTATCAGCCTCGTTAATGATAATACAAATCCGTTCTAAGTAAGTTGGCGGGACAAAATTAGCGATCGCATCATGATCCAAAATAAATATCACAAACCCCAAAGGCATGAGAATTTCTTTGGCTACGGCTTGAGTCCAAGCAGTTTTACCTGTACCCGGTTCACCGTGTACTACCACCGCTAACTGATTTTGATTCAGAACCGCTTGCTGTAAGCTATCGGTAAAGCTTTGAATATCGGCGGGAAATGTCCGAATGGGGAATTGACTGTGAACTTTACCCACACGGCTTTGATAGCCACTTAACATCACCGCTAAATCGTAGGTAGCTTTGTTAATTAATGGTGCTAAATCTCTAGCCATTAAAGTATACTGCCGTCTGCCGCGATCGTAAGGTTCAATTTGCAGCCAAAGATCATACATTTCCCAATAAGCGTTGACAGTATTGACAACATCTAAACGTTCCCAACTGACAAATTTATCCACAGGAAAATAAAAATCTCGCTCAGAGTAATACTGAGTAATTATCGTGGGTCTACCTAATATTTGTAAGACTCTAATAACAGTAATTTCCTGTAAGCGATTCAAAACATAATCAATAGGTATACTGTTACGACTAACAAATTGTAATATCGGTGTTTCTGTACTCAAAACATCTTTATAACGATGGTCTGGTGATTGGGGGTCTGGTGTAATATAATTCCAAAACTTCTCCACTTCATAACGAGTATTTTCTGAAGCTACAGCAAATAAGTTTGCCCACCAAGTAAAGTTATTTCTCCCCAAAACTTCACTGAATGTACTGGCTAAATTAAAAGTTTTTTGGGCAAATTCCTTAGTATCATTCTGCGCCAGTTGCCATAAAAACTCCCAATCTAAATCTCTTTGTAATGGTCGCCAACCACTAGTGAGTAAGTTTTGCTGTTTATTGTTATTGGATGTGCTTTCGTTACCACTAAAATAATCAAATTCCATATTTTTACTTTTTGTAAAAATGTTTGCTCAACTATAGCAGTCTTATTTGATTTTTCAACTAATTTTAAAGGTAGATACTAGTACAACAAGGCAAAAGTAAAAAGGCAAAAGTAAAAAGAAAGAATAACGATACTACAAGGCTTTTAGCAATTCCTTCTGGTCTATTTATTTACGCCGACCTGTACTAGTCAGTAGGGAGTAGGAAGTTGGAAATCAATTTATTATTTACAACTCATTCAAGAATGCTATGTGTATATCCAGTCCAAGAAAAATTACTTAACTTAATTTTTGTCATTAAATTGATACAAGACTTAAAAATTTGCTGAATGAACAGGGGCGATAACTACATACTACAAGTATAGTCAGTTTTTTATGGCAAGCAGGTAGATACTAAACATGGTTATGTTACAATGTAATATAAATAGTCGTCAAGGTATTTTTTCTTTTGAATATTAAGTAATTTTTACAACCAGTATTCCCACTTCCAGTCCAAATCTCTACAAATTGGGCTGTAACTTGGTATAACTTGAGGCTTAGAGCCAATGGATGCTAACTGTATGATAGACAAAGTACCACTAAGCAAAAATCTGCCGTTGTTGGAACTTATTAAAAAGAGGTATCAGAAATTATGAGTAAAATTCTACATATCTGCCTAAGCATAATCATTATTGCTGTAGTTAGCATAACGAGTAATTCGGCATCTGCGATCGCAGCTAGTATTTGGGACAACGAAACAGAATCTTATGGCGGTAAGCAAGAAATCATAGTTTATCGCAGTCCTAGCTGTAGCTGTTGTGGAGATTGGATCGAACACGTAAAAAAACATGGTTTTAAAATCAAGCAAGACATTAAAACCGATGAAATAGAAGCAATTAAACAAAAATACAACTTACCCCCAGAATTTGCCTCATGTCACACCGCAATTATTGACGGCTATGTGATGGAAGGTCACGTTCCCGCCGATGACATCAAGCGTTTTCTCAAGCAAAAACCCCAACTTGCAGGTTTAGCCGTTCCAGCCATGCCTGTAGGCACACCAGGAATGGAAATGGGAGATACCAAACAGCCATTTTCTGTGATTGGATTTAATAAAAACGGCGAACTACAAGTATTTAATAGATATGAATCTTATTAAAAAACTTGCAGTGAAAATAGGAAGTAGGGAGTAGTGAGTGGGGAGTAGGGCAAATAAATTTTTATTGTTCTTGATGATTCTCCCTCAAGAAATATATTTTATGGCAGTCGAAGCATATTTTATGACTATGTTTGTGGCTGAAACTCTTGAAAATATTAAGTTTTTACTCAGCATTTTGCCATAACTGGTATGACCATTGCAATCAACCAACTCACCCAACAGCAACCACTCAGCTTTGACGAATTTCTCGCCCATTATGGCGACAACAACCGTTATGAACTAATTGATGGAGAAGTATTCGACTTGGAACCAACAGGCTTACATGAAGAAGTTGCAGCCTTCATTACCACCAAAATATGTGTCCAAATCGATGCAAAAAACTTACCTTGGTTTGTCCTGCAACGAGGACTATTACGCCCTCACAACATAGGTATGACAGCATTTCGTCCTGATATTGCAGTTAGCGATCGCACTCAACTTACTCAAGAACCACTTTGGTCTGATCAATCAATTTTAACCCTGGGTAGTTCCATTAAATTTGTCGCAGAAGTTGTGAGTAGCAACTGGCAAAATGATTATGCCCGTAAGCTTGAAGATTACGCAGTTTTAGGCATTTCTGAATATTGGATTGCAGACTACGCAGGTTTAGGTGGTACTCGACACATTGGTAAACCCAAACAACCAACCTTATCTATTTGTACCCTAGTGAATGAAGAATATGAAATTCAGCAGTTTCGAGGTAATCAAACCATTATTTCCCTAACATTTCCAGACTTAAAACTAACAGTCGAACAAATATTGAGGGCTGGAAGATGAAATTTATCATAAAAATATTTCTCTTTCATCTGCGTTTATCTGCACGGCAGTGAGGGAGTCGGCAGAGCCGACGACAGTCGCCTCAAGTCGGGAAACCCGCCCACGGCGCTGTCTCCCCAACGCACTGCCTCGTCCATCTGCGGTTTATTATCTCAATCTAATTTAGCTTGACCAACCTACTAAAATATATTTCCAAAATCACATCTAAATCCTATATGAATATTCAAGAAGTCAAGCATCAATTTCCAGAAGCGGCGGGTGAAATTGAAATACTGGAAAGCCTCGGTTTTGCTTCCCGCAGTGCTGATTGGATTGATACCCTTGACATTGAACAAGCACAAACAGCTTGTTGGTTATTAGGCAGAGTAGGTAATGATCAAGATGCTGATATTTTAATCAGTATTTTGTCTAGTCAACGTTCTGAATTATGGATGCAGGCTGCAACATCCTTGAGTTTAATTGCGACTGAAAAGCATCTCAAATCTTTATTGTCGATTTTATCCACTAGTTCTGATCATATACAGCGAAATAGTGTGGTGTATGCGCTGGCTTTTCTATCAAATTGCGAAGTCAATCAAGAAGTGATTAGTGTCTTGACAGAAGTAGCCGCTAACACATCTGAAACTGCTTTTATCAGGGCGCAAGCGTTAGAAGGAATTGGTAATAAACTCTCTCAGGACTTACCAGCAAATCTATATCAGCAAGCAGTGAATGTCATTATTCAAGGGTTAGATGATGCTGAAGCTGAAGTGAGATTTTGGTCATGTTTTGCTGCGGGTGCGCTTAACATCCAGGAGATATTACCCAAGCTGGAACTATTGGCACAGACTGATAAAACAATCGTACCTGGGTGGTGGTCTGTGGGTGAAGAAGCTGAAGATTCAATCACTCTGATGAATGGAGGTGAACCACCACTACGTGAACCTGAAACATCAACAAAACTGACGTAGGTTTTTTCTCTTTCTTTGTGTCCTACCCTTCGGGAAGCCACTTCGTGTCTATGCGCCCTTTGCGGTTCGTTAAAAAGAATACTTTTTCACAACTCAGTTAAGAGAATAGTAAGGTTGGGTGTAGCGATAGCGTAACCCAACAAATTATGCGTGAATGTTGGGTTCCGTTCCTCCACCCAACCTTGTATATTGAGGGAAGTAGTAGACCGTCCCAACCTTGGTCACAATAGACCGCTATGTAGCACGGGTCACTACAAAAATCTCTTTGACAGAACTCGAACAGTCGCCAGGGG
>NZ_JACJTB010000032.1 GCF_014698475.1 Nostoc spongiaeforme FACHB-130
GCAGAGAAAATCCCCTCTCTTGGTACTATTATTTCTGAGAAATCTTTTTTGAATCCTTTTGGCTGGTCGTGGCAACCATAATAATTCCTTACCCCGAAGTATTGAGGGGATACCTTATTTTAACCATGCTGATTTAGAAGGAGCAGATTTACGGGGTGCTGATCTCAGCTACGCCCATCTGAGCAATGCTAATCTTAGAGGCGCTAATTTATGTGGTGCTAATCTGACTGGTGCCAAAATTTTAGATGAGCAATTGGCTCTAGCCAAAACTAATTGGATGACAGTACGCCCGAATGGTAAACGTGGTTTATTGTAAGTCTTGATGAAAAGGAAATCGGGATATCTCCATAAATAAAGTTGAATAGATCAAATAAAAAATTAAGTATTGAGTATCAATACTTAATTTTTGCTTTTTTATTAATCTTGTAGATATTACTTAAGAAATACTTAAATTATTCTTAATAATTAGTATCTGTTAAAATAAGACTACAGTAATTTACAATATAGAACGAAATAAAACAATTTTTTTAAAAAACCTAAAGTTGTATGATACTTATACTAAGTGCCAAAATATAAGTAGGAATTCTTAGTCAAAATCATCCAACTCCATTGTCTGAAAGCAAAAACTCAAAAAGTCACTGTTCCTGATTTTAGGCTGAGAAAAAAGTCCATGACCGACATCAGCAAATCAAATCTATTCACACTAAAAGCTTCAGCTAAAATCGCTGACTTTCAAGGTAAAGAGATAGAAAGAAGACTAAGTTTATATCAAGTATTTGTCAAGTTGTACGAACACCATAGTGGACTTCTAGATGACATTATTCAGATGGAAGGCCAATCATTACCTGGTGTGACAGGGTTAAATACAAGTTATGTGCAGGGTGTAGTAGATGATGAAAAGGTTTACTTGGTAACTAATTTGGGTGAAAATCAAACCCAGACGTTACTACAACCGCAGCAAATTTGGACGATTGGACGCGATCGCCACTGTGGTATCTGTATTAATGATAAATACTTATCTCGTCGTCATGCGGCCATCCAATATGATGAAGACGGATTTTACCTAGTCGATTTTAAAAGTACGAATGGTTGCTTTGTAAATGGCGAACGTGTTTATGAAACAATGAAACTCAAAGAAGGCGATCGCATTCGTATCGGTAGTCTGAGTTTTGATTTTTTCTATAATCAGACTTCTCGCATTTTACCGACGGTAGCTGTTGAGTTACTGATGCAGCTTTCATCTCGCAAAAACTGCAACTTAGATGATACCTTAAGTCACGTTGCGCCAGGAAAATACTTACCTGAAATCACTGATAAAGCTATTCCATTTACCAAAAACTTTGGCTTAGACCATCAAAATAGCAATGATGGTTTTAGTACAGAACAGAAATCAGACATTTTAGATAGGTTTTTCAGCCGAGTTACACCTTCTTAGCTATGAAAGGAGTTTAAAATTTTCTAATTTGATTTTTGCAATAGCATTCCTAAATCATTCGTGAACCAAAAGATCCCCGACTTTTTGAAGAAGTCGGGGATCTGATCCTCTCGATTTTCACAACTCATTTAGGATTGCTAAATTAGTGGCGAAAAGACATACGCCACTAATTGATTCACTGTTCAATAGTAAATACTATTCTTCCTCTTCGTATTCTTCTTCCTCATCTTCATTGACTTTAGCTACAGAATTAGCAGAAACAACCGCCCCCATATCAAGTTTTTGGCGCACTTGTTGTTTAATTTGTTCAGCGAATTCTGGCTTTTCTTCTAAATATTTAATTGCGTTATCTCGACCTTGAGAAATGTTGTCGCCGTTGTAGCTATACCAAGCACCCTTGCGAGTTAAAACACCTGTTTCTTCAGCTATATCGACCAAACAACCTAAAATTGACACTCCCTTACCGAAAATAATGTCAAATTCTGCCACTCTAAAAGGTGGTGCGACTTTGTTTTTAGCAACTTTTACCTTAACGCGGTTCCCAAATTCATCAGTTCCTTTTTTCAAGGTTTGAATGCGACGAATATCTAAACGCACAGAAGCATAAAACTTCAACGCATTACCACCAGTTGTAGTTTCTGGACTACCGTAGGTGACACCAATTTTTTGCCGTAATTGGTTGATGAAAATTACTGTACAACCAGATTTACCAATATTACCCGTGATTTTACGGAGAGCTTGGCTCATCAAACGTGCTTGTAAACCGACGTGTGCATCCCCCATATCGCCTTCGATTTCAGCGCGGGGAACCAATGCTGCTACTGAGTCAATAATTACAATGTCAACAGCAGATGACCGCACCAATTGATCAACAATTTCTAACGCTGCTTCCCCAGTATCAGGTTGAGAAACCAGTAAATTTTCGATATCTACACCTAAAGCCGCCGCATAAGTAGGGTCTAGGGCGTGTTCCGCATCCACAAAGGCCGCAATTCCACCTTGTTTCTGCACTTCGGCGAGGGCGTGTAGGGCGACTGTGGTTTTACCAGAACTTTCTGGGCCATAAATCTCAATTACCCGCCCTTTGGGTAAACCACCACCCAGGGCTAAATCTAAGGTGAGTGCGCCTGTGGAAATTGTCTCCACCCGCATCCGGGTTGCATCGCCCAGGCGCATAATAGCACCTTTACCGAAGCTGCGCTCAATCTGGTTGAGTACCATATTCAGGGCTTTTTGCTTACCGGAATTGTCAGTGTTGATAGCCATTACTGCCTCTATCTATATATATGGATTTATGGAGTGTTAGGTTTGGAGTTGAAGTAGAACAGATATACTATTTTAGCCAGAAAATGCGGAAATCGGATTTCTCTAAGAAACAAACGTCACAACTTTGATCCTGGATTTCTCACAAGAGAGCAATCCAGGGGTGTGGGAAGGGTGGGAGGATGGTTCCCCCCACACTCCCCACACTCCCCACACCCGCTACCCATACGTGAGAAATTCGGGTGATGAATCTTTACCCCCCTCAACTATTATGGCTTTCGCCAGGTCTAGTGGTAAGTTATTCCCACCTCAGCAAAATTTTATCTGAGTGTTCAGGACTACCAATCTGAAAAATACACGGTTTTGTTAGGATTTGGATAGAAGTTTTGCTAGTTTATTCAGCCCCCCTTAATTGATGACTTCTGATTTTACTGACTCTGTAACTTTCAATACAGCACTTTCGGTAGCTGGGTTAACTGATTATATCCGGTTGCTGTTAGAGCAAGATGAGCAACTACGACAAGTTTGGGTCACAGGGGAAGTTTCCAGCGCCAATCACCATCGCAGTGGTTTATTTTTTACACTGCAAGACCCGGATGGGACAGCAGGGATTAAGTGTGTGGCGTGGAATAGTCAAGTAGCGAAACTTGTGCAGATTCCTGCGGTTGGTGAACAGATAATTATTTTGGGGAGTATACGCTTGTATCCCCAAAGAGGAGAGTATCAGTTAACGGTTTGGCAAGCTTTACCTGCGGGTGTGGGTTTACAAGCATTACGCTATCAACAATTACGTAATCGCTTGTTAGCGGAAGGGTTATTTGACGCAGAAAAAAAGCGGCCGCTACCGCCCCATCCCCAAACGATCGCAGTTGTAACTTCACCCACGGCTGCGGCTTGGGGTGATATTCAAAAAACTCTCAAACATCGATATCCTGGCTTACAAGTATTATTTTCGCCAGCCACAGTACAAGGTGAACAAGCACCAGAATCAATAGTGAAAGCGATCGCCAGAGTTGAAAAAGATGGTCGGGCTGAGGTGCTAATCTTATCACGGGGTGGTGGGGCAGTTGAGGAATTAGCTTGCTTTAATGATGAGCGAGTCGTCAGGGCTGTGGCAGAATGTTCTATCCCGGTAATTACGGGGATTGGTCATCAACGAGATGAATCTTTAGTCGATTTAGCGGCTGATGTCTGCGTACATACACCGACCGCTGCCGCCGAATTAGTTGTGCCGTCACTATCAGAATTGTCTGCTCAACATCAGCAGCGAATTGATGCTTTGTATGATGCAGTGTATGAAGTGAGGACATCGGCTGTCAATCAACTGCAACTCTTACGTAATCGCTTGCAACGTGTAGGGTTAGATAGACAAGTCAAACAAGAAATGCAAAAGTTAGGCTGGAAACGTCAGCAACTTTTACAAGTTACTAGCCAGCGATCGCAACAAGCCACACAGCATTTAGAATTGTTGCGCCAGAAGTTAGCTACCCTTGACCCGAAGGCGGTGTTACAGCGAGGTTATGCCGTGGTACGCCAAGAAAATGGGGCGATCGCGCGTCATGCAACTGAGTTAACTGTTGGTCAAGAATTGTTGATTCAGTTGGGACAGGGAGAAGTTAAAGTAAAAGTTACGGAAGTGAAGACTACAACCCTCAAAGATTAATGGTTAAACGTAAAAGTTCCTCGGATGCGGAAGCGATCGCAAATGTGAATTACGAGGCGAAGGTGTCAGAAATTGAAAAAATTATTGCCCGCATAGAAGCGGGTGAATTGGAATTGGAAGCAGTGTTTGAGCAGTTTGCTACTGCTGTTGAATATTTACGTCAGTGTGAAAGCTTTTTGCAACAAAGACAAAAGCAAGTAGATTTATTGATTGAAACTTTAAATGATGAATAAGATTAATTTGTAGTTTTAGAAGTTTGGTAAATTACAACAAAAACTCAGCTTTCAAGTATTAATTTGTGGCTCATAATGATGCCATTGCTCACTTGCATATTCACATATTTAAAAATTTTATTTTCCTAAGTTAATATTTTGAGCAAGTCTACTTCAGTAATTGTAACTTTAATTAAACTAATAATAACTAAAATATCTTAGATAACAAAAAGTAAATATAATATTTGAATTTTCAAGCCCCAGCAAGGATTTCTAAATATTCAGAAAAAAAAGAACTCACTCTACTTGACTGCCACCGTAAATTTAGTGATACTTGCTAATATGTCATTTGATTTTTATTCTGTAGTCTTGTAGCTCAACACAAATAAAATTCCTAAAACTCACAGCTATATACACTTGTATTACTTACAAGCTAAAAAAGCCAGTTTTATGATGTTTATTCTTTGTGTGATCTGAAAATTATTCAGCAACATTTCCATCAAGGTTATCTTAAAAATTCTCTAATTACATAGAGAATTAATTATGTATTGCAAATCTCTTTACAGGATGAATAATAGATAATTTATGGCGCGAATGTATTCATCAATTGATGCTTGACTATTGGAGATTTTACAGCATTTGCAAAAGGAGATATCCCACAAATTAAAACCACCTTTTGAGCAAATTTTCAGCATTGCCAACCTGACTGTAATGGCAATAGTGAAACGGTGTAGTTGCGTCAAGATGTAATTTACTTAATGGAAATGAGAAATGCTAAAGTTTTATATTTTACAAGAGCAGAAAAAATACGTAGAAGAATTCATGAATAAAGTTTCTCGCTCTTTTGCTGTCGTCACTCCTTACCTAGAAGAACCATTAGATGCGTTCATGTCCACGGCTTATCTAATTTTTCGTGTTGCTGATAATATTGAAGATTGTCTCCAAGAATTTGAATGGCAGAAAGCTCGGTTCAGTGAATTTAAGCAACTATTAAAAGAACCAACTTTAGCTGCAAATATTTTGTCAAGCTGGTCGTTAGCCAATTGGTCAGGACTCAATAGCGACGAACAGCAATTAATGACTGTAGAAAATGGACTAATGTTATGGCAGATTTATGCACTTATCCCAGATGAGATTAGGGAAATCATAGCTCGTTGGGCTACTGCGATGGTTGATGGTATTGAACAACTATTTGATGACCAACAAAAACCTGTGATGGTCAAGCGCAATGGAGTGCGGATATTAGCTGAAGAAAATGATTACAGTTGTTACTGTTACTTTGTTGCTGGGACTGTTGGTCTGATGGGTACAGAACTAGCCATAGACCATTACCAATTTAATGTAGATACTGCTAAACGTTTGTTAGCCCATAGTCAAACTTGCGGTCAAGCCTTGCAAAAAACCAACATTGTGAAAGATTTTCCGCAAGATTTAGCAAATGGTATCTGCTATTTACCAGATGTATGGATGCAAGAAGTAGATGGTTTGCCATTATTACTAGAAGGCGCACCAAAAAAATGGACGCAAAAAGTTTTAGATAATGTCATGACTGAAATCAATAATTCTGTTTCTTATGTAATGGATATACCCTATGAAGCTGTTGGTTATCGTTTAGCTAGTTTGATGTGCTTGCTTCCTGCTTATCAAACATTACTATCAGCCGCACAACAGTATGAACAATTATTTACCCGAAATCATCAGGTCAAAATTTCTCGTAGTTGTTTCTCAAAGTGTATGGAAGATGCCAAATTTATGGTCAGCGATAACAATGCACTACTAGAATACAGCCAAAAATTACAAACTTCTGTATCAATAGCTTTTGCCTAATTAATAGAGTCTGATTATTTTCTGGAGTAATTTTGGGTGCAATCAATGGCATTAGAAATCCCGTGTCAACAAAAAATCGCTATCTTGGGAGGTGGTATGGCTTCCCTCACTACAGCATTTGAGCTAACCAACCAACCAGACTGGCAGCAAAAATATGATATTACCCTCTATCAAATGGGATGGCGTTTGGGCGGTAAAGGTGCAAGTGGAAGAAATCGCAATGCCCAAGACCGAATAGAGGAACATGGCTTACATATCTTCATGGGATCTTACGAAAATACTTTTAAAGTGATGCGTCAGTGTTATGAAGAATTAGGGCGAGATACTACAGTATCACTTGCAACTTGGCAAGAAGCCTTTAAGCCACAGAACTTCATAGTTTTGCCTGAATATATTAATCAAAAATGGATTCCTTGGCCATTTGATTTTCCCGCTAATGATTCATTGCCAGGAGAAGGAGAGGAATTACTTTCTCTTTGGGGGCATCTTTGCCTGCTAATAGAATTTATGGTCAAACAATTTGAGAGTTCATCTTCATCACTGAATAATTGGGTGAATGATGAAGATACGACGCATCCAAGAAATGAGCTTCCTGGTTGGCTAACCTCTTTATTGCAAGAGATGGAAATTGAGTGGCAAGTAGATATTTTTCCTGTGGAGATTTCCTTACTGCACCTAACTCAAAAATTAGTCCAAAAAATTCCACAAAACCCTAGACAACACCAAGCATTACAACATCAGGCACTACTTTGGTTATTAGCCAAGTTTAAAAATTGGCTATTTGATAATGTTGAGAACATTATAGAAACACATCATAAGTTTCGGCGGCTGGCGATAGTTGTAGACTTAGTTAGTACCATAGTCAGGGGTGTAATTTTTGATGGTTTGATGTTTCAGGGCTTGGATGTCATTGATGACTATGACGTTCAAGAGTGGCTCACTAAACATGGTGCTACTAAATATAGTGTGAATTCGCCATTAGTACGGGGTCTTTATGATCTAGTCTTTAGCTATGAAAATGGTAATGTAGAACGTCCTAACTTAGCCGCAGGAATAGGATTACGCTTTTTTCTGCGGATGCTGCTTGCTTACAAGGGTGCATTTTTTTGGAAAATGCAAGCAGGAATGGGGGATACAATTTTTGCTCCACTTTACGAAGTTTTGCGAAAACGTGGTGTGAAATTCAAATTTTTCCATTGTGTAAAAAACTTAGTCTTGTCAGATGATCAGCAAGCGATCACTCAAATTCAAATCACTCGTCAAGTAACATTAAAAAATGAAATTTATGAGCCACTAGTTAACATTAAAGATTTACCTTGCTGGCCTAGCACTCCCCTTTATGAGCAGCTCGTAGAAGGTGAAGCAATCAAAAATGAAAATATTAATCTCGAATCTGCTTGGACACAATGGCAAGGAGTTGAAGAAATTACACTCCATCTCGGCCAAGACTTTGATTTAGTAGTCTTAGGTATTTCTTTAGGAGCATTGCAATATATCTGTCCAAAACTAATTCAAGCTCGTCAAGAATGGCAAGATATGATTGCAAACGTGAAGACTGTACAAACTCAGGCACTACAAACATGGTTAAAACCAAATTTAAAAGAATTAGGTTGGGTTATGCCTAGTCCTGTAGTTGATGCTTATGCACATAATTTGAATACCTGGGCAGATATGAGTCACCTCAACATTCGAGAGAGTTGGGATGCGGAGAATTTTCCTGGTAGTATTGCTTATTTTTGTGGGCCATTGGCAGATATTGATGAAATTCCTTCTTTTACAGAGAATGAGTTTCCTGAACAACAAATGCAGCAAGTTAAACAAGCAGCAATTCATTGGTTTAAAGAAAATACACCAACTTTGTGGCCAAAAATTACCATATCACCAAATTCTACTGATATTGACTGGAACTTACTTGTAGACCCCAATCATGGCAAGGACTTAAACAGATTTGATGCTCAATTTTGGCGGGCAAATATTGAGCCATCAGAACGTTATGTCTTGGCTTTAAAAGGAACTACTAAATATCGCCTAAAATGCGATCAATCTGGATTTGATAATCTGTATTTAACTGGTGATTGGACAAATAACGGGATTAATATTGGCAGTATTGAAGCAACGGTTACTTCGGGAATGCAAGCCTCTAGGGCAATTTCTGGATATCCACAAAAAATATTAGGCGAATCAGATATTTAGGAGCTTTTTATGAACATCAATAACTATGAACAACTACTCAAGACTGGCTTGCATATCGCTATGGGAGCAGCAAATTCTGCATTTGAAGTATTGAGTAATCCCCAAAAATGGCCAGAAAATATCAGTAAACCTCCACAATCTATCGAACAGATACTGCAAGAATTAGCAATTAAAGGTGAAAAAACTGAGCAGGAAATTAACAACTTCGTTCAACAGATTTCTCCAAACACTAATAAATCCAAAACCTATCCTAAATATATTCCTCACCCTAATGAGCAATGTTTTACTCAACCTTACAACCTAAAGAATACGAGTATTTATGGTTTTTTATTGGAAGGTTCTTTAGAAAAATTACAAAAGCTGTGTGATAAATATTTTAATGAACCTGCTGAGGGGAAAGTTCAATACCGTCCCGCTACGAATTATGTTTTGTTGACACTTGCTACTATAGATTCACTGGGTTCTAGAGAATTACCAGATAGTGAAAAAGGTGGCTGTTTTGAAGAAGAAGCCATATTTTGGGTGATTGCAGTTGCTGGACAACAATTAGGGTCAACATTTCTCGGAGAGCGCCTAGTTTGTTATATGCCCTATATCTTGGTCAATGATTCACCGATTCTAGTGGCAGGAAGAGAGGTTTATGGCATTTGTAAAGAGATTGGCTATTTTCAAATTCCTCAGCCTGAACAAGAACCAGAATTTTTTGCTGTAGATACTTTAGTCTGGAAAGAATTTAACCCACAGACAAGGGCGCAAAAAAGACGACTACTAGAAGTATTAAGAGTAGGGGAAGGACAAGAAAATCAAGCAAGTTATACACTCAATAATTTAGATGAGTTAATGACAGAACTCAGAAAATTAGTTTTTCAACATGGAGGAAAACTGGAAATACCTGGTTGGAGTTGGTCTTTACCTCTAAATATTATTGAGTCGCTAACTTATCAATCAGCTACGGGTTTGTGTTTAAAGCAGTTTCGTGATGCGGAAGACGGTAGTCTTGCTTGTTATCAAGCCATCGTAGAGGTTTTAATGAAAATGTCTCAATATCATGGCGGAAAAATTCTCAGCTCAGGTGATGTGGGGGGCAAGTATGAAGTGAAATTTTACAATGCTGCAAGCCATCCCATAGTTGAAGAACTAGGATTACAAGGATTTCCCTCTCAAGCAGACTCTGTGACTGTACCTGTCAAGCTGGCTTATTGGCTAAATTTTGATTTCACGGTTGAGAATGGGACTGTGATTTGGCAAGCTTAACCGGGAGAATTATTCATTTTCAATGATGGGGCAAATAGTAGAATGAGAATGATCAGGTTTGATTTCCCAACCAGAAAGTAAGCCTGATAATTCTTGTCGCAAAATCATTAATTGTTGAATTTGTTCATCAATAGCTTTTACCTTGTCTTCTAATTTTGCTTTGATATGTTCACAAGGTAATTTACCACTATCATGAACATTTAAAAATTCTTTAATTTCTGACAAACTTAAGCCTAAACTTTGAGCGCGTTTGATAAAGTGCAGTCGCGCTAAAACATCAGAGTTAAATAATCTAAATCCGCCTTCGGTTCTAGCTGATGATTGAAGTAGACCGAGTTCTTCGTAGTAGCGAATAGTTTTAATTGGTACACCGCTTTCTTTGGCAACTACACCAATTTGTTTTGCTGCTGTTGGGGTGAACATAATTCGTAAACTTTTAGTCAGACATGATTACTGATTTTATTTTAAAATCTCCATTCAACTGGAGAGTCAAAAGGAAATATTTTCCGGGCATTAACTAAATTTACAATCCAAAGTGGTGTAAGCCAATGGTTCACCCGATTGGGTGAATGCGATCGCCCCATCAAGAATTAACCTGAAATAAGGCTATGTTTTGCTGCTGTTAGCACTGATGTTCACAACAGCGAAATTGTCGCCATAGTTACCATCTCTTGACAAATCATGTCAGTTGCTTGGGTATCAAAGGGTGAAATAGTGGATGAAGCCTTAAAATTACTACGTAAACTTGAATTTCCGCCAGAGAATATCACTTTGTTGGACAAAATTGCTGCTATTTTACCAGGGATGATTTTTCAATTCCGGCAACAGGCGGATGGTTCCCAGGTGGTTTTATACGTAAGTTCTGGTTGTCGAGACTTGTCAGAATTAGAACCAGAACTAATTCAAGCAGACTGGCAAATCGTATACCAGCTAATTCACCCCGAAGATAGAACCAAATTTAAGAAATCTCTGGCTGTAGCTTTTGCCACACTTAAGCCTTGGCATTGGGAAGGCAGGATTATGACTCCCAGTGGTAAACTCAAGTATCTTCAAGGAGCTTGCCAACTAGAACCAGAAGCCAACGGCGATATTCTCTGTAATGGCTTAGTGATAGATGTTACATCTAGAAAACAAACCGAAGAAGAGTTACGCACCAGTGAGGCGAGGTACCAAGCAATTTTGGCAGCAATTCCAGACTTGATGTTTCGCTTGAGTCGTGATGGTGAATATCTTGATTTGAAAGGTGATGGTATCAGTCTCACTTTAACTAAAGAAGAGATAGTTGGTAAAAATATGCGAGATTTATTACCAAATGATCTAGCCTTAATTGGACAAGAAACCATTGCAAAAACTTTGGATGCTGGCAGTTTGCAAACTTGCGAATATCAATTGCCAACACCTCAAGGTATTCGTGATTTTGAAGCGCGGTTAGTAGTTAGTGGCGCTGATGAAGTGTTAGCGATTGTTCGAGATATTACCGAGCGTAAACAAGCAGAAACTTCACTACGAAATTTAGCACAAAAATTTTCTAAAGCTTTTAATTGCAGTCCAGATCCAATTAGTATTAGTACCCTGAAAGAAGGGCGCTTCATTGAAGTTAATGATAGTTTTATCCAGCTATCAGGTTATGAGCAGAATGAAGTAATTGGTCATACAGCTTTTGATTTAAAAATCTGGGTAAATGAAAGCGATCGCACTCAATTAGTAGCAGATTTACAAACCAAGGGAGCCATCAGTAACTTAGAGTTTACCTTTCGGCGCAAGTCCGGGGAGATTCGCACAACCTTACTGTCTGCCGATGTGATTGATTTAGATGGCGTACCGTGTATTTTAGCGATTAATCATGATATTACCGCCCGTAAGCAAGCAGAAGCCCAAATGCGGTTGACAGCACAACGCGATCGCTTGTTGACGGAAACGCTGGTTAGGATTCGGTCTTCCCTGAATTTAGAGCAAATTCTCCAAACTACTGTGTCAGAGGTGAGGCAATTTTTACAAGCTGATCGAGTTTTTATTGGGTTGAATGATTATGAAGTAAAAGTCAAAACAATTGCGGAATCAGTAGACCCCAAATATCCCTCTGTATTGGGTTGGACACCAGAAGATAAAAGTTATTTACAAGAATTGAAAACTATTTTTGCAACTCATCGCGTGCGTGTAGTTGAAGATGTCAGCAAAATCATAGTATCGCCAAAATTGCAAGCCAATTATCAACAATTTCAGACAAGGGCAAGTTTAGCTGTACCAATTATGTTAGGGGAAAAATTAATTGGTGCTTTAGTTGCTAACCAATGTTCTGCCCCCCGTCAATGGCAACCGATAGAAATCGACTTACTCCAACAATTATCAGAACAATTAGCGATCGCCATTCAGCAAGCGCAACTTTACCAAGAACTCGCAGAACTCAACACCAACCTAGAACGCCAAGTAGAAGAACGCACTGCCCAACTGCAACAAAAAATGCAGGAATTAGAAAAACTGCAACAAGTCAAAGATGTGGTGCTGCATACAGTTGCCCATGATTTACGCACTACAGTTATGGGGAATTTGATGGTACTGAAGAATTTACAGGAGAATGGGGTTGGGGAACAATCATCGCCTCTTCTCTTCTGTTCCTCTACACTGCCATCAGAAAGTTCTTCCCAGTCAATTCCTGTACCTAGTTCAATAATTGAACGGATGATTCAAGGGAACGATCGCCAACTCACAATGATTAACTCTTTATTAGAAATTCATTGCTGTATGGAGCAAGGTGTTATTATAAATCTCCAGCAGGTAAATTTAAACACACTCCTCGAAAAAATTATTCCCGACTTACAACCACTGTTGTGGCAAAATCAGGCAACGCTGGAAAATTTAATTAGCGAAGATTTGCCATTAATCAAGACAGATACCACACAGTTACAAACAGTGTTGCTGACCTTGTTAATTTATAGTTTGCAACAAAATCCCCCAGGGTTGAAATTGGCGCTAACAGCCACCGTTGTGGAAAGTATGGTCAAAATTCAAATTGAACATAACGGTGTCACCATGAGTAAAACAGAAGGCGATCGCCTGTTTGATTTATATGTGCGAGAACCCCAAGCACCTTGTTCCACAATTCTAGGGTTGAAAATGTATTTATGTCGCCAAATTATTCAAGCACATGGCGGCGAAATTGGTGTAATTAGTAACCGCAAACGAGGATTAACATTTTGGTTCACATTGTCTGTAGCCGATTAGTCGTCAAAATGTAGCCATAACTGATCATAATAAATACGAGGAGCAAAATAGAACAACGCCTGCGATGGTATGGTCAAAGTAGGTAAGACACTAATGGCTAAATTATTGCAAAAATTTGGAACTTGGTGGAAACAAGTTTTTTCGGCACCAAAAATAGATGTAATTACTGGTGAATATCAATCTTGGCGTAATCATTTTCTGTGGCAGAGATTACGCCTGTGGTTATGGCTGGCATTTATTTGTTTATTGACTTTTACCGTCCGAGATATTTATGATTTATTCTTTTCTCTACAAGAATTGGTACAGATCCCAAGAATAGTCAGAATTCAAGGACTGGCGATTAACGTTTCCATGTTACTGAGTTTATTGATTTGTTTTAGTTTACATAAAACTCGCTTCGGTCATCGTCACCCAGGTAGATTATTTTTAGGTACATCTTGGTCAGTTGGTTTTGCGTCGCAATTGTTCGCCACAATTAAAGGTTTTGCTTTACCAGATATTGTTGGTTGGTCGTTGTTATTTCTTAGTCAAGCTATATTTATGCCAGTGCGCTGGCCGCTCCATTTAATATCGCAGGTAAGTATTTTAGGTTATTATTTTATTGTGAATACTGCCTTGGGGTTAAAAACACTTAAACCAGAACATCCAGAAATATATAATGTGACATTTGTTTTGTATATATTCTGGTTTTGTGTTATCTGTGATTTGGGAGTTTATTTATACGATCGCCTACAAAGGTCTGAATTTTACGCCCGCAAAGAATTAGAATCAGCTAATCGCAAATTAGTCGTCGCCGAAGCCAAATATCGCAGTATTTTTGAAAACGCCATTGAAGGAATTTTCCAAAGTAGTCCTGATGGTCGATATATTACAGCTAATCCGGCATTAGCTAAAATTTATGGATATTCTTCATCAGAAGAAGTTACAGCCAATTTTACAGATATTGAAAATCAATTATATGTTGATCCCAAGCGTCGGGCTGATTTTGTGCGGTTAATTGAAAAGTATGGCATTATCTCCGAATTTGAATCACAAATTTATCGCCAAGATGGTAGTATAGTTTGGATTTCGGAAAAAGCTTATGCTGTGCGTGACTCAGAAGGAAAACTACTTTATTATGAAGGGCTAATTGAGGATATTACCCAACGCAAACAAGCCGAAGAAGCCTTACAAGAACAAATCGATTTTTTACAAGTTTTAATCGATACAATTCCCACTCCCGTTTTTTATAAAAATACTCAAGGTTTATATCTTGGATGCAACACAGCTTTTGAAGCAGTTCTGGGTTTGCGAAAAGAACAAATTCTTGGTAAATCTGATTATGACCTTGCACCCAAAGAACTAGCTGACCAGTACTATCACGCTGATATGACCTTGTTTGAACAGCAACAAGTCCAAACTTACGAAAGTTTTTTGGTATTTGCTGATCAAACCAAACATGATGTCATATTTTATAAAGCCACCTTTTCTAAAGTCGATGGTTCCTTGGGCGGCTTAGTCGGGATAATTTTAGATATTAGCGAACTTCAGACTGCATTGCGCGATCGCCAGCGTACCGAAGAAGCACTGCGAGTCTTTTTCCATGCAGTATCTCACGACTTACGTAACCCGGTTTTGGGTAGTTTGATGGTGCTGAGGAATTTGCTAGAGAATGCGGGAGAAGAGAGTAATGTGATTTCTCTACCCCGTACCACTTTAGAACGGATGGTGCAGAGTAGCGATCGCCAATTAAACTTAATTAATTCCTTGATGGAAGCCCATGTCAACGATATGCAAGGGTTAGTTTTACAGCGTCAACCAGTGCAGTTAGATACGATTATCGCCGATGCGATCGCAGATTTAGAACCAATGCTGCGAAAAAATCAAACTCATCTCATCAATCTTGTTACCGCAGATTTACCCTCAATCAACGCTGATTCAACGCAACTATGGCGGGTATTTTCTAACTTAATTGGCAACGCTATCAAACATAATTTGCCTGGATTGCAAATTACAATTAACGCCATAGTTGAAGGTGAAAACATTTATTGTACCGTCAGTGATAACGGTGTAGGTATTAGCCCAGAGCAAAGCCAAAGATTGTTTGATTTATATTTCCGTGGCAAGAATAATCCTTATTCTTTAGGTTTAGGTTTAGGCTTATATTTGTGTAAACAAATTGTTCAAGCTCATGGTGGCGAAATTGGTGTACAAAGTGGATTAGAGACAGGCGTAACATTTTGGTTTACCCTACCAATTAGCTGTTAAATGTCCTGCTTCATCTTCAATTTGGGCTAATCTTTCTCGGCTAACCCAAACTACATCAGGTATAACGCTATCTGCTTCCGAAAAAATCAACTCTGGAGATATAATTGACACACCCAAACCACTAGACTCTGACCAAATATCAAGCTGACGAGAAGTTTTACCACATATTTGTTGATGACGATAGTGAGGCGTGCGAGTTCTCCATTAATAATTTCGTAGCGTGTCCACTCATTTTCAGGTAGAACCTCTATATCGTGGATTGTCCAGCGTACTCCTTCAATAGCTTGACTCATGATAGTTTCCGTTTAGCTGGTTGCCTTTCTTTGTTTCATTTTATCGGCTAGAACCGAGTCAGAATTATATATAGCAATCCTAAATCATTTGTGAAATTCTCTTTCTTCTCCTTCTTTGTGTCCTTTGCGTCCTTTGCGGTTCGTTAAAAAGAATATTTTTTCACAACTCAGACAGGATTGCTATATGCGCTTACTGATGAGCGATCGCATTAATTCTAGTTCTTGGCTTGACTAAACACGCGATAATACAGCCATGTACTAGTCTCCTTGAAGGGAAATAGCAAATAAGTCAAAGGGTTAATTGTCACAACAATATTGCGAAAGTCTCGGACTGCTAAAAATACAATGAATTTTGCCACTTGGGTAGCTGACATCACACCATAAGGATTTAATTGACTTTTAAACGGGCCGAGAATTAATTTGCGAATGATGCAATTACCTTCTAAACGTTTGAGGGTAATAATATTTCCCAAGGTGCGTTTACTCAATTCATAAAGTGGACTCAAGGCTGGTGATACCTCCGCTTCTGAAGTATTCACCCAAATTTCTTTAGTGGCTTTGTCTTGTGGCCCCGTCACCGTTGTCATGAAGATATCCATCAACCGCAATGCGGAAAAAGTATTCACCTCATAAGATGAATTGATCGCTTGGGGTGTGCGATCGCCATAAACATTCACACCATGATTGATAATCAAAATATCGACTTTTTCTAACTTATCTCGCAGTTGAGCCTCATTCCCCAACTCCCAAGGCAGCACCATTACCCCTGGTTGGGTGTTTAACTTCTCTGGATTTGTCGTAATAGCCACAACCTTAGCATTGTGTTGAATCAATTCTGCTGTTAACGCTTGTCCCAAAGTTCCCGATGCACCAGTTATGGCGATAGTTTTACCTTTAAGAGAAAGTGCTGTACCTAAAATTTTATCCACCAACGGAAACACACCACTGTAATAAGCATTCACATCATCAAAATGGTGTCGCCAATGGTAAGCACGATTTACCCACAAACTCGAAGGAATAATTTCTAAAGGGCCTGGTAAGTGATTATAGTCAGTATCAATTTTGCCTTGAAAATATCGCACCGATGCCCCATACAAAAAGGTGCAAGCATATAGTACCCCGAACCACAACCCCCATTGGTTCACCAACAAAGCGACTATTATCAAAACAAAGACTAAAAGCACCGACTCTACAATGTCGTGGTAAAGCTGAGACTCTTGATACATTTTCAGAGAAACTACCGATAAGTCCCGGCGGTAGGCTGCATGATGTTTGTTATGCCATTTAGCTAACCAACTTACTTTGTGACATAAAGCATGGTAAGTATCCCTGAATACCTCCGCCAACAACAGCGAAAAAACTCCCCAAGCCGCAAACTGCAAACAGTTATTTACCAACAGCCAGTTAATCTGTAAATTTGCTTCAATCACAGTCCAGTTTTCAGCTAACATCTTAATCATGTTTTTTAGTACGCCATTATCTTAATCAATCTTTATATTTACTCTAGACAGGGTTGGCGCATTTTAAAACCCCTACATTAAAGTAGGGGTTCAGGATGATGATTTGGCGATCGCTTCATCTTGTGCCAAATGAACTTATATCCATCCCCGCTTTTTTGTGTTTGGTAACAACAGTACTGAGTTGGAGTTTAAAACCAAGTTGCTCTAGCTGGATTTGCGAAAAAGACTCTTTCAAAATAATTGTGAAGGGATATCTTTGAAATACAGTCGCTCTTCCTTGAGACAATAATGCTCTAGCATGACTGATGCGTACTGGAGATAGAGGTTGTTGATTGGCATCAAGAATTAAAACTTTAGTCATAAATCAAAAAATATTGTTCGTTCAAGTTACCAAGCGATCGCACTTGCTGATTTCACTGCTGACGAAATAGCGATCGCCACCTTTGCTGTTCATAAGAAAGATGAGAGCCTAGAGGTGAACTCCAGCACTCTCCTACAATTACCGCCCATTTAGCTGTGATATCGTGTCCTTAAACATCGGTTTGTCGAGCGATTTACCGTTGTTTAGAGTACAAACAAAACCTAACACAGACAAATTAAAAAAGCAAGCTGATTGCTAGAGCCTTTTATAAAGAATGGGTGTAGGGGTGTTAGAGACATATAGCCCTACACCCTGGTTACTGAGCGCAGCGCCGCCCTGAGCCTGTCAAAGGGTTGAACCTTGCCCAAATTTTTGATTTTCCGGTTTAAAACCCTTAATTTTCTGTTAGTCCGCGCAGGCGGACTTTGTTTTTATAGCCGCGAATTCCATTCGTCGGGGCTAGATGCTTTTCACCCTCTACCTTGACAAAATTCATCTACCCAAGAAGCTAGACTACGGGCATTAGTATGAGTCAAAGGCTGAGTTTTTAAATTTTGTGGTGATTTGCCATTAGTAGACACTTCAGTAGTCTCAGTCAAAGATGGTGCAGTTTTCGTCTGACTTTTTACTACTGTCTGGCGAGAAACTACAATGCTTTTGGGCATTAGTTTGCCATGATTGGGAAGCTCCACTGCTAAAGCGACAGTTTTACCATGATTGGGAACTGTTGTAGCTAGGGCTAAAGATGAGATGGGTTTATTTTGGCGTGAATTATTAGAAGATTTGATAGTCACTTTAGTAGCAACTGCAAAGGCTGGTAAAGGTTGGTGCGCCTGTGGTAAATCGGAAGTGATGTTTTCGGGATGTTGGAATGTAGCTGGAGATTGAGGAATGATATCGTTAGCTGTAGCGAGCGATCGCACCGGTTGTTCCTCAAGCGATTTATTTTCAGGAATCTCCCTTATCAGCGCCGCTTCATCTAAGTTTGTTAAACGCAACTCATCATCAGGATTAAAATTCAGCCCCAAAGCTGTCACTATGGCATCGGGATTATTATTCAGATCCATCATAAAACTCAACATCTGCTCAAACTCCGGTTCTAGAACAGATAAAGTCGCCAAAATAAAGCCAGATGATGGTCTTCGCAGGCCATTATAATTTCCCCAAACTCGCATTTTTACCAGCCAGGGACGATTTTGTTTATAGTAACCCAGCCACTTCATTTTTAATGATTGACGTAGCTGCTGAATATTCATCGGATGCCTCACTTGAGTCAACAATAGAGCAGACCTGGTTATTTGTAATTAGATTTATCCTTGAGGATGAAACCGATAATAAAGCATCTGCTTGACTCTTTCACCACAGCGTAGATGTTGTTCTACCAATAGAGGTACTTCATCGGCTTGCACACCGCTATACCAAACCATATCCGGTAGAACCAGCACCATCGGCCCGTTACCGCATTGTCCCAAACAACTACTAGCTGTTACAGTCACATCTGCGGGGACTGGTAAATTTGCCAAAGCCTGTAAAATCTTAGCCGCGCCTTGCTTTTTACAGGTGCGATTTTGGCACACCCGCACACACCTGTGAGTAGATGCTTGACTACTAGCCCCTGAATTTGATGGTTGAGTGATGTTTGTCATTTGTCAATAGTTATTTGTCAATAGTCAATAGTCATCAGTCAACTAGAAATGTCCATTGACTATTGACCAGTCCGCCTACGCGGACTTTGTTTTTATAGCCCCGATTTCCAGTCGCCGGAGCTAGGTACAAAATATAGAACCTGTTCCTGGATTTCTCACAAGAGAGAAATCCAGGGGTGTGGGAGGATGGTGAAGAAATCTTTCCTCCCACACTTCCCACACTCCCCACACTCCCCACGCCCCCTACCCATACATGAGAAATTCAGGTTCCCGTTACCTGTTCCCTATTAATAATTTACCGATAACCCTTTAGCAGCCAGCCAATCATGGTTAAATATGCGTGACTGATAGCGGGAACCACTATCACAAAGAATAGTGACAATGGTATGTCCAGGGCCTAATTGTTTTGCCAAAGCAACAGCCGCCGCCACATTAATACCTGTCGAGCCACCCATAAACAAGCCATCTTTCCGTAGTAATTGGTAAACGACGCGCAAAGCTTCTGTGTCATCGATTTGAATGGCATCATCAGCAGGTGCGCCTTCCATATTGGCTGTGATTCGACTGTTACCAATGCCTTCAGTAATAGAATTACCTTCTAAATGGATTTCGCCAGTTTTGATATAGCTATAAAGTCCACTACCTAGAGGATCGGCAACAACACATTTAATCGCCGGATTTTGTTCTTTCAGGTACAATGCCACACCAGCAAAGGTTCCACCTGTACCAGTTGCAGCCACCCATCCGTCTATTTTACCATCTGTCTGTGTCCAAATTTCTGGGCCTGTGGTTTCGTAGTGGGCGCGGCGATTAGCTAAATTATCAAACTGATTTGCCCAAATGGCGTTATCTAACTCTGCGGCAACTCTACCAGATAGCTTGACGTAGTTATTTGGGTCTTTATAGGGAACGGCGGGGACTGGTCGAACTTCCGCACCTAACGCTGTGAGTGCATCGATTTTTTCTTGGGACTGAGTATTAGGAATAATGATCAGGCATTTGTAGCCTTTAGCGTTGCAAATATGCGCCAGTCCAATACCAGTGTTACCTGCGGTTCCTTCCACCACAGTACCACCGGGTTTGAGTAAACCTTTTTCTTCTGCATCTTGAATAATATACAGTGCGGCTCGGTCTTTGACTGAACCACCAGGGTTGAGAAACTCCGCTTTAGCCAGAATTTCGCATCCTGTTTCTTCACTAAAACTGTTTAACCGAATTAAGGGTGTATTACCTACAGCGCCAATAAAGCCGTTTTTGATGTCCATGTTCAATCTTCTCGAATTCTCGCCTATAAGAATTTTGGCTTATTGCGGCTGTAGAATTTACGGCTGCTATATGGATTTTCTACTGCAACAATAGGAAACACAAAGTGTTTGAGATTCGTGAACGAGTGTTTGAGACTGGTGCGAGAGTGTTTGATACTCGTCCACGAGTGTTTGGGACTGGGGTGAGAGTTTTTGATACTCATTCACGAGTATTTAAGACAGTCGCTACGCCTTTTGTAATTGCGAATTGCGAACTGCGAATTGCAAATTGATTCTCAACTCATCCCCAACTGTTGCTTTAAGGCTTCTGGAACATTAACTGCTGTATCCAATCCTTGTACATTTTCCCAGTTTGTATAGTTGTCCCATGAGATGTTTTCAAAGTTAGCACCAACAGTTTCAGAGTAAAAGTCTACGCCTTTTAGTTTTGCTCCTTTGAGGTCGGCACTAGTTAAGTTTGCCGCATCTAAAAACGAGTCTCCAAAATCTGTAGAACCAAGGTATGCTCCAGTAAGACTGGCATTAGTTAGCTTGGCATCAGTCAGGTCTACGCCACTCAGTCTTGCATCGTCAAGCTTGGCATTAGTCAGGTCTACGCCACATAAGTTAGCTCCATCTAAATCTGTAGCTCTAAGGTCTGCAAGGCTGAGGTTTGCACCGCTCAGGTTTGCGCCACTCAGGTCGGCATTTTTGAGATTTGCACAGCTGAGGTCTGCACCCCTCAGATCAGCATTTTTGAGGTTGGTATAACAAAGATATGCACCGTCGAGAGATGCACCACTGAGGTCAGCAAAACTAAGGTTTGCCTCACTGAAGTTTACACCGCTAAGTTCTGCAAGGCTGAGGTTTGCATTACTAAGGAGAGTACCACTCATAACAGTACCGCTAAGATATGTGCTATTGAGGTTTGCATAGCAAAGGAATTGACCAACTATATTTATAAAGTTCCCAAACTTAACACAATCACAGTAGTTGATAATATGAAGTAGTTTTCCTGTCCAAAGATTGTTTGCTTCGGGTTGACCAGATGGATAAAAAACGATCTCCTCTTTCAACTCATCCCGCCCTTGAGCATAGCGGTGTAACTCCAAAAGCAAAATCATCACATTCAACCCAGCATAAATATCAACCTGACGCTGACCTTGCTTAATTCCTTGCTCTTGCAGTAACCGCATCTTTTTCTGGGGAAAGTTTTCTGGCGGTGCGTCAATCAATTCCCCTTTGCACCAACGCACATAAAAATTTTCCAACCGCTTAAATAACTCCACTGGGTGAAATTCATCACTAGTAATCAATAAACCCATGAGATATTCGACAATTTCTGGTGTGAGTCCGCCATAACCAAATAAATCATAAATTTCCCAGTCCATCGTCTGCTCATCAACATTAAAAGTTCTGCCGCGTCTACCGGGTTCTGTCCATTCTTCCAAACTTTGTTTGATGCGTTCCGCACAAAGAAATTCCCGAATACTTTTATGAAAAAACTCCACACCACCATGATCATTAGACTTGAGATAAAAAGCACCCAACGCAGTTTTTAAGGCTTCTTCTCCTAGTTCTTTCTCGGCTTTAGCAATGAGTTCTTTGGCTTCATCATCTTGCTGCAAACGCGCTTTTACCATCTGCATCGAAGCACTTTCTCCCCCTGACTGCACTACACACACTGCGGCTTCAGCTAAAATACGGCGTAATGCTTCTGGGTGTTGTCGAGTCAGTTCATAATTTAAATCAGGGTGACGAGTATCAGCACGCTGTTTAGTTAGTACCCAATTTAATGCTTGTTCGTAAACTAATATTTTTGCTTCTGTCTCTGTGGCTTGCTCAAATTTCTTAATATCTAAAATGTGATCTCGGTGCATTGCTGTCAGCATATACAGCAATAGTGGTTCTTTAGCTAACTCCTTAATTTGCTGAGGACAGGATTTTTTATTCTCTGGTTTCACCAGAAAATCCATAAATTCTAATGTTTTATTGATAGGAAATCTTCTGTACCATTTCTCAAACCATTGTTGTTGTAATTCCACATCCATTTCGGCAATTTCCACCCGTTCCAAGTTAGGTGGTAGGCGGTCAATACCATGTAAAGCCATCTGTCTACCTGTAATAATGACTCGATGACCTGATTTATTATCTTGATAGTCATTTTGAAATGTCCCGACTTGCCGCAGAAATCTTTCTACACTTTGGTTATTGCCGCGCTCAATTCGCAATTCATCAAAGCCATCTAAAATAAATAAAAATCTAGTGTTTCTATCTGTTAGCCATCCATCATCACTTTGCGCGAAATCTGCTTTAATTCTAGAGCGTAGAGTTTCTTCTAAACTTGGTTGAAAATCATCAATATCACGCAGCCGAATTAAAATTGGTGTCCATACAGGATGTAAATTCTGCCGCACCCAATCAGCAAACATCCGACAAAAAACACTTTTACCTCTCCCCGGCCCACCTTGAATAAACATCACTTGGCGTTGCGTATTCGAGCTGGTAGCAAAAAGAAGCGTTTTAGCCCAGTTTTCTAAATCAAAAGGTCTTGTATTAGTATCTAACTTGCCATTTTTATCTACATTTCTGGCTTTGAGCGATACATAAATATCTTTAAAAATAAAGTCTTCATTAAAAACTTGTTCTTCTGGTTTAGTGGCAATCTGACTCTTTAAATATTCATCAATACTTTGAAATTTCTGCTGTGTTTTTTGCCATTCACCCAAAGAAATTTGCATCACATTTTTGGTAACATCACCTGATTCTATCCAGGCTTTGACTAAATAGCGGTGAGTATTCCAAGCGACTCGTTCTGTTAAAAGTTTTATATTGGATATATTTGCAGATGCTAACCTTGCCAATAATACTTGATTAAATACTTGTGCTAACTGTGATTGATGAAAACAGTTGATTGTTTTACTGGCAGCATCATAATCTAATTCAATATCGTTGAGTTTTTCTAGTTGTTTGCGGACTGCTGCATCGCTCTGAAGATGAGCATCCCAATTTACATTGATATCGGAAGATAAAATTTCTTTAACGCTTTCTAAATAAGCAATTTGACTAACTATAAATACACAATCTTCTAGCGTTGGTTGTTCCTGGCTGTTTTGGCGACACAATTTCAGCAAAGCAATGCCCATCGGTACAAACGGTAAACCCGCGCCTATCACCTGCGCCAACGGTGAACACAACACATCTAATAAAGAAGATGAATTTTGCAGTAGAGGTTTTAAAACTTCTAAATTTGCACCATTTTCTTGAAGAGTTTTTGCCGCATCTAAAAATGTTTTGCTAGTGTCAATTGTGGTATTAAGACTTTCCTCAACAGAGAAAGATTGTCGTAACTGTTTCCAGATTTGTGACCAGCGTCTTGTCATTGGCAGAGACCCGCAAAATTACCGATATTTTAGAGGGTAGCTTAAAATTTCGGAGAAATATTAGACTAGGCGACTAGAAGTCGCGGCTACACAGACAAAACCCGCCTACGCGGGTTATCTTGATTTTCTATTAGTCCGCGTTCATCTGTGCTGTTCGCAGGCTAGGTGAACTTGGTTTGTATAGCCGCGATTTCTATAGCGGTTCTTACTTGCTTGTAATACAGTCGGAACCCCACCCCGCATTTGCTGACGCAAACGCTCCCCTCCCCGCAAGCGGGTTTGGGGGCTGACAGGTGTAGGTTTTTGATGTGGGTATGAGTGGACACTCTCAGACAGAGTTCTAAACGTGGTTCAGATAACGAAATTTCGTTCTTAGGTAAAAAATCAAAGACTAAAATTTGAGTTTTCAACTAACGGAAAAACCCCATTTCAGCCACGTTTGTAAAATACCTACACCTGTCAGGGGTTGGGGGTGGGGTTGAAATGTACCTCATCCAACCGAGAACCGCTATAATCGCTAGGGCTAGGTGTAAGATATGTGAATCACAAAACTCTGTGTCTCTTGGTGTTGAGAAACTTCAGAATTTCAAATTCCAAGCAGCAATAGCCAAAGTAGCCCAGCCAGCGATAAAGGCGACACCGCCAAATGGTGTCATTGCGCCTAAATATTTCACACCAGTTACGCTCAAAGCGTATAAACTGCCAGAGAAAATCGCAATGCCGATAATAAATAGCCATCCACTAGCAATTAAAGTAGTCGGAGGTGATTCGAGGCGACTAATGAGGAGAGCGACTACTAAAAGTGCTAGGGCATGGTACATTTGGTAGCGAGCGCCAGTTTCAAAAATAGACAGCGATCGCTCACTAATATGATCTCGCAAAGCATGGGAAGCAAAAGCCCCAGCCGCAACGGATAAACCACCTAAAACGGCAGCTATACTCAAAAAAATCTGCGTCATCAGACTTACTTGGCAACAGATTTAAACATCAAAATGATATGATACTCCGCCTTCTTCATTGACTTTAAAATTTGCATTGAATTCTTTAGCTTTTTCGTCTAAAAATTCCCGCGCTACAGATGCAGGTAACTGCGACTGCATTGCAAAACCCAAAACAGTAACTCTGCCATGATTTTGCTGTAACATTTGATAGAAAATTGATTGTAGGCGATCGCTCGCTTGTTGTTGAATTGCTTTTTGTTCTGTCTTACTCCGGCGGTATAAAGATAAACTTAACCAACCACCCAACACCATTGTCGGCACACCAAATATCAAACCTTGTCTTGCTGTTGTATCCAGCATAAAAAGAGCTTCTTTATTCACAAAATCCTGCCCTGAATCTGCATCATTCCCAGACGGCAAAGGTTTTAGCATCGTATTTTTCTCCATTACCGCAGAGACTGAGAGTGTCAAAAACATGAATCCGAGTGTCAGTAACCAACCCGCCGCCAATTTTTCAGCAGTTTTCATAACTCGATTTTAAATTTAGGCTTTGCTTGTGATTTTAACTTCACTTTCCTCAACGTTCCAGTCTATAAGTCTGATTTTGATGACGACTGTGTGTGGACTGCAAACTGACTCCACAGAATCAAATCAAACAAGACTTACTTACGCACCAAAATTGTTTGTGGAGATTGGGTGTGGGGGTGAAAGGGTACTTTAATAGCGTATTTTAACGAATCAAAACCAGTGTACCAGCTAAAATCAAGCCAGTTCCTAATATCACTGGCGGCGTTAATTGTTCTTTGAGAAAGAGTGCTGAAAAAACTAGTACCAAAAGTAAACTCGATTTATCTAAAGGCGCGACTAAAGAAGCTTTCCCGATTTGTAAAGCTCGAAAGTAAAATAACCAAGATAAACCCGTTGATACACCAGAAAAGACAAGAAATAACAGGGTTTTAGGTGTAATTGTCAGCAGTGTATCTAGTTGTCCTTTGGCAAAAACCCAACCCCAAACCATGACTAAAATGACTACGGTGCGGATTGCGGTTGCTAAATTGGGGTTAATCGTCTCGACTCCTATCTTGGCAAAGATAGTCGTTAAGGCTGCAAAAAACGCTGATAGTAGGGCAAACAATATTGCAGTCGTTTCATTACTGAGCATTCAATCTCTCGAATAATCTGAGCATTATTGAGAAATAATATCATTATTTTTTCAGGGAAAACGGTGCATATACTCTGAAGCAACACTTTTTATAAGCTGATATCCCTATTTTTTCTTGAAAGTATATGCCACTCGTTTTCACCTAGAATTATAACTTTACATTTCTACTCAGAAATAGATATCACCCAATCTCGTAAAAGTTGATTGACCTGATCGGGAATTTCATCATGGGGACAATGACCAGCCCTGAGAAAATATTCAGTCAGTTGGGGGTAATATTGGCGGAATTTTTGTGAACGTTCTCGCGCTTTCATCCAAGGATCAGCCTCGCCCCACAGTAATAATAAAGGACAAGTTAATCTTTGCAATAGCACATCAACTTTTTCCCCTTGAGGACTGCTAAACACAGAAACAAACACATCAAAAGCCCCAGTATCATAAGCAGGGCGAGAAATTTCTTCTACTAATTGGTCTGTAATTGCGGTTTTATCTAAATAAACTTTTTCTAAAGTGCGGCGAATTACCCAACGTTGTCGCACATATTGAAATATCAAAAATCGGGAAAAAGATTGTTGAAAAATCCACTTGACACTACTACCTAAGATTTTCTGTAGGGGTGATGGTTGTTTAGGTGGCTGGATTTGTGATTGTAAAGCTTCTGGTTCTTCTGTAGGTTTGGCTTCGCTAAAAGGGCCAGCACTATTGAGTAATACTACCCCAGCAACACTATCAGGATATTGGGCAGCAACAGACAAACTTGCATAGCCACCAAGAGAGTTACCTGCAACGATCGCTCGGCGACCAATTACTTCACTGATAAAATCATGAAGTTGGTCACGCCATAAGTCACCACTATACTGTAGTTTAGGTTTAGCCGATCGCCCGAATCCCAATAAGTCGATCGCAAACACTTCAAAATCTTGATACAATCCACTAATATTCTTTCGCCAGTGGTCTGTGGAAGCACCAAACCCATGCACCAACAGCAACGGCGGACGTTGCGATTGTGAACTCCCTGCATGTACATAGTAAATTTTCTGCCCTCGCCACTGCCAATATTGCCCAGGAACAGGATTTGTCAAAGGGGCTGTACTAACTTGCATAATTTTAAGTAATGTTAAGTAGTTGTTAATAATTGTAGAGCAGGAGAGGGAAATCCAGGGGGGTGGGAGGTGTGGGAAGGGTGGGAGGTGTGGGAAGGGTGGGAGGTGTGGGGGAGAAGAACAAATGACAAATGACAAATGACAAATGACTAAAATTACAGGCACTACCAAATTATTAGGGGTAATTGGACATCCGGTGGAACATTCGCTGTCGCCGTTGATGCACAATGCTGCGATATCAGAATTAGGGTTAGATTACGTTTATTTACCTTTGCCGATCGCACCTGATAACTTAGAAATAGCGATCGCAGGTTTTGCGGCAATTGGGGTAACAGGTTTTAGTGTGACAATTCCCCATAAACAGGCAATTATGCCGTTATTATCAGAAATTACACCCGTAGCCCAGGCGATAGGTGCAGTCAATACTGTGACTCGCCAAAATCAGCGATGGATCGGGACAAACACAGATATAGAAGGATTTATCGCCCCCTTACAAACAACATACCAACAAGATTGGAGTCAGAAAGTAGCCGTCATTTTAGGTAATGGTGGTGCAGCGAGGGCGGTGGTTGCAGGCTGTTATCAACTGGGTTTTGCGGAAATTTATGTTGTGGGACGCAATGAACAAAGATTAATCGAGTTTCGTGATAGTTGGGGAAGTTCACCCATAGCCGAAAAGTTGCAGGTTTATACCTGGGCTAGTCTTGCCAAACTAATTCCCCAAGCCCATTTATTAGTGAATACAACGCCCATTGGGATGTATCCGCAAGTAGAAAACTCGCCTTTAAGTGTCGCAGAAATGGCTGATTTACCCCAAGGTGCGATCGCTTATGATTTAATTTATATCCCCCAACCGACAAAATTTCTCCAACAAGCTCAAAATCAAGGGGCTATAGCCATTGATGGGTTAGAAATGCTAGTTCAACAAGGTGCAGCCGCTTTAAAAATTTGGTTACAAACAGAAACTGTCCCAGTTGAGATTATGCGCCAAGCACTGCGCCAACATTTAGGCTTATGAAAAAGTGCTGAGTGCTGAGTGGGATTAGGCAAGGGAGAGGGGGTAGACAAGGTAGAAAAATTGCTCCCTTGTCCCCCTGTCCCCCTTGTCCCCTGCGGCCTTCATGAGCAATTTCTCACTAAACACGCTCTGACAAGGTTAATGGTAGCTGAACTATGAACCTTGTCCAACCTTGGGAACTAGTAACTGTGATATTTCCTTGCAGATATTCCACAAGTTTTTTGACCAAAGTTAAACCTAAACCTGTACCACTGTTAAATGTAGATTCGTCTTGCAGAACTTGGTAAGTATAATCAAAAATTGATAATTTATCTTGGTTTTGATTTTGGGATATGCGATAAAAAGGTTCAAAGATTTGAGATTGTTCTGTAGACGGAATTTCTATACCAGAATTGCTCACAATAATTTCTACCGCAGAAATTGGAACATCAGGTAATTTCTCTGGAGAATTTGGCTGATTAGAGATTGTTGTTAGTTGAACGCCAACTGTGATACTTTCACCCAAAGGTGTATGTTTACAAGCATTTATGAATAACTCTGAGAAAATCCTGGTCAAAATAGCTAAATCAGTCGTAATATTGGGCAAATCTGGAGGAACTTCTACTTTTAAAATTTGCTGTTGAGTTTGAGCAAGATCCTGATAGCTTTCAGTAATATGGGGTAGCCAATCTTGTAGACGAATAGAAGTTAATTCTAGAGGATACATATCTGCGTCTACAAAACGCATATTTAATAAATCATCTACTAAATTTAGTTCGCGTTCGCATTCGTGACGTAAGATATTTATATAGTGAGCTACAGCATTTATTTCTGGAGGTTTACCAGACTGAATCATCCGTCGGCGATCGAGAATACTTTCCAGCATTGTAATTGCCATTTTAATGTTTGATAATGGCGTACGCATTTCATGAGAAGTAGCTGCGAGAAAATCTTCTTTTAACTGGTTTAGCCGTTGCAGTTCTGCCATTTGAATTTCTAACTGACGGGCGCGTTCATTGGCTAGGTTGCGTTCTTGGCTTAATCTGCGTTGGGTATCATCTCGAAATACTAAGACTGCGCCTGTAATTTTACCTTGATTGTCGCGTAGGGGAGCCGCACTATCAGCAATGGGAATAGTTTTTTTATCTTTGGTAATTAATAAAGTGCGATCGCCTAAATATACAGTAGTTTCTTGTTGTAAAGCTGCATGAATGGGGTTTAATACAGGTACTTTAGTTTGTTCGTCAATTAGGGAAAAAATTTTTTCTAATAATTGATTTTTCCCTTCTTGTAATTGCCAGCCTGTAAGTGTTTCTGCCACTTGATTCATGTACTTAATCTGTAACTGGGGATCAACTACAATCACCCCATCACCCATACCCCGCAACACAGTACTTAAAAACTGTTCTCGTTCATAGCGATTCAGTGCCGTTTGAATGGCTACATAGAGTTCTTGATCCCTAATGGGTTTAAGAATGTAACCAAAAGGAACAGTTAGTGTTGTTCTTTCTACAGTACTTTGGTCAGAGTGTCCTGTAACATAGATAATCGGGATTTGTAAATTATTCCAAATTGCTTCTGCGGCTTGGATACCATCACTTTCACCCCGTAATCTAATATCCATCAAAATCAAGTTTGGGCGCAGTGCAGTTGCTTTTTCTATAGCGTCTTCTGCGGTATCTGCAATATCAACAACGGTGTAACCCAAAGATTCTAAACTTTCTTGCAAATTAATGGCAAGAATATACTCATCTTCCACCACCAAGACTTTCACTGTCTTGGTTTTGTTTGTATCGGAGGAGATATCTATCATCTTCATGCCCTACTTTTTGTAAAAGTAATTTTAAATTCTGTACCTTGTTGAGAATTAAATTCCATCGTTCCTCTTAACTGTTTCACTAAACCTTGGACAAGAATAATACCCAATGTTTTTGTGTGTTGAGGATTAAAGTCTTGAGGCAGTCCAACGCCATTGTCTTGAATGATTAATATCAAGTTTGAATTATCTTGTTGCTCTAAGCTAACGATAATTTCTCCTGTGCTTTGATGAGGAAAAGCGTATTTTAAAGCATTAGAAACTAATTCATTGATAATCAAACCACAAGGTATGGCCGTTTCAATGTCTAAGCTGGCATTATTAACTTGGATTTTAAGTTTAATACAGTTAGGCGTGACATTGTAAGAATCAAATAAATGAGTGGTTAAATCGGGGATGTATTGAGCAAAATCTATATTTGCTAAATCGGCGGAACGATAGAGTTTTTCATGAACTAAGGCAATAGAAGCAATACGATTTTGACTATCGCGTAAAATAGCTGTGGCTTCGGTGTCTTGTGTCCGTCGGCATTGCATTTGTAACAAACTACTAACAATGCCTAAATTGTTTTTGACACGATGATGAATTTCTTTGAGTAAAACCTCTTTTTCTTTCAGTGACGCTTTGAGTTGCTCTTGGACTTGCTTTTGTTCGGTAATGTCTTGGTGAACTGCAACGAAAACTTGTCCATACTCAGGATGCTCAAACATAGAAGTTGTCGCACTACACCAGAAAGGTGTGCCATCTTTTTTCACATTGTGGACTTCATAGCTGGCTTCACCATGTTGTAAAACAGTTGTACTGATGGCTTGATTCACTGCTTCAGCTTCCGCTTGATCCTTGGCATAATTGATAATTGAGATATGTAGGCCAGTTAATTCATCAGTATCATAACCAAACATTTTCTCAAACTTAGGATTGGCATAAACGATAATTCCATCACTGGCGCGAACCAAGCAGATTCCTTCGGCCATGTTGCGTGTAATGACTGCTTGTAGTTCTAGCATTTGTTGGGCGCGTTTCTGCTCTGTGATATTAATGCAACTCCCGACAATGCGGTAAACACGGTGATTATTGTCTCTTAAGGGAGTCAGGCTGGTGAACCACCAAGTTTCTTGGCCTTTAAATGGTAAACATTCTTCATAAGTAATAGTTGTACCTGCATTGAGACAATTTTGATAATGTTGTCTTACCTTCATCGCCGCAGTGGGAGGAAGCAACTGTTCTGGGGTTTTGCCTTGCACATCATCGGAAATTAGGCCTGTGAGTTCTTCGTGAGCATTATTCAAACCGACATAACGAAAATCATTATCGACAACATCGACCACAAAAATTGCCTGTGCGACACCATCGTAAATACTGCGTAAAAAATTTTCTTTTTCTTGCAGTGCTTGTTCTGCTTGTTTGCGATCGCTAATATTAAATGCCACTCCCTGTAAAATTGGAGTTTTGCCATCGGGTGCTAACACTAAACGCGCCTGATCCTGTACCCAAATGACTTTGTTATCTTGAGTCATCATCCGATATTCAATGTTGAGAGGCTCTCCTGTAGCCAGCGTAGTTTGGACTGCTTGTAAGACAAATGGGTGATCTTGGGGATTGACAAAGTTTACCCAACTGTTGCAGAGGCCTGCTTCCCATTCTTGTGCTGGGACATTGAGTAATGTTTGAATTTGGGGGCTGATGTAGGCAAATTCCGAACTACCTGCGATTGGTGATGTGTAAACTACGCCGGGAATTTGCTCAACTAAAGTGCGATATTGCAATTCGGCTTGCTTGAGTTTTTCTTCTGCTAGTTTGCGATCGCTAATATCAATAATTACACCCAACATCCGAATTGGCTGACCCTCTGTGTTGTAAATTCCGTGTCCTTTTCCTGTTAGCCAACGAATTTCGCCATTAGGAAAAATTACCCGATATTCTGCCTCAAAATTAGTATGATCTGCCAAAGCCTGGGAGATACTCAATTCAACTTTCTCTATATCCTCTGGATGAACAGCATCACGCCATAATTGATATTGGGCTGTTGATGTTTCTGGATCTAAGCCTAGCAAGCGACAGTGGTTGTCGTTCCAGATCACTTCATTTGTTTGCAGATTCCAATCCCAGGTACCAATTCGGGTATATTCTAATGTGAGTCGCTGTTGTTCTTCACTTATAGTTAATGCTGCTTCTGCTAATTTGCGATCGCTAATATCAGTCACTCGTACCAAATTCATCACCTGCTCGGCAACTCGAATTTGTTTAACTGCAATATTTCCCCAAAAACAATTGCCCTGCTTTGTAACGTACTCAATTTCCTGGCTCCAACATCCTTGCTGATTTATTTTTACCAGAATCTCAGCTACCTCCTGAGAACTCAACGGTCGTTTGTGCAGGGTTTGTCCTTTGATTCCAATCAGGTCAGCTTTACATCGCGCCGCAAATAATTCTACGGCTCGATGGTTGCAGTCAATAGTTAATAGTGTTTCAGGATCAACCAAAAACAGAGCATCAGCCGATTCGTTATAAATGGCTTCGAGCAAATCACGGCTCTTGATAATTTCTAACTCAGCTTGTTTCCGCTCCGTAATATCGAGAATGGCTCCAAATAACTTCACTTGTTGATGTTTTGTATCATAAGCTACCTCTGCTTTTGATTCTAAGTAGCGCATTGAGCCATCAGGTCGAATAATGCGGTATTCCACGTTAATTGGGGCTGAATCAACAATTGCCGCTAAAAAATGGGCTTGTAAAACTGGCCGATCATCTGGGTGAACCATTTGCAGAAATTCTGCTTGAGTTGGTGCTGGTTGAATTGGGTAAAGACCAAAAATCAGAAAGGTTTCCGTTGACCAAATTTGCTGTTCATCACCCAAGTTCCATTCCCAACTGCCAACATGGGCGATATGCTGGGCAGCATTTAGCTGTAATTCACTGCGACGTAATTTTTCCTCTGCTTGAATGCGATCGCGTAATGCCGCTTGTCGTTCAGTAATATCTCGGCCTTCAGGAATTAACAAAATAACTTCGCCAGTTTCATCCTGGAGTGGACGCAAGGAGAAATCAATTGTTGCTACTTGGTTATTTGCTCCCAAAACATCCACTTCATAGCGGACAAAGTTTCCTTGAGCTGCTGAAGCAATTGCCTGTTTAAGTTGCTCTTGAGTTTCTGGTGAAATTGTCCACCAGTGTGTGTCCCAAAATGGTCGATTAATTACATCTTCCGGCTTGATTCCTGCAAAATCAAGCGCAGTTTGATTTGCCTCTAGCAAAGTTCCATCAACACTCAGCAGCCCAATAAACTGAAATGAATTGTTGAAAATGCCACGAAATCTACGTTCGCTGGCTTGTAAAGCGGCTTCTGCTTGCTTGCGTTCTGTAATATCTTGAGCAGTACCGTAAAGGCGGACTACTTCTCCATAATTATTAAACTCGGCATAGCCAATCCCCTCCACATAAATTTCAACATTGTCAGTTCTAGTAGCACGCATCACTAGTTTGTAAGATTCACCAGTGGAGATAGCACGCACTACCGCTTGGTCTAATTTTTCTCGATCTTCGGGGTGATATAGTTGTAAATTTTCTTCATAGCTGGGGGGTGAGAGTTTACTGTCTCGTCGAAAAAGTTCAAACAGTCCTTTTGACCAGCTAATTTTACCTGTGGCAAGGTCATAATCCCAGTTACCCAAACGAGCAACGCGCTGCGCTTCTTCTAACAAAGCTTCATTTTTGCGGAGTATTTCTTCAGTGCGTTTAAATTCTGTAATATCAACTACCATGCCATCCCAAGCTATGCGACCATCTTCCAATCGACGTGGCGAGGAACGAAAATGACACCACTTCAATTTGCCACTGGGTGTGCAGATTCGCAGTTGAATATCAAAAATACTGAGATGCTGTTTTGACTCATTCTCAGCGTTATAAAGTCGGGGGATGTCTTCTGGGATAAATTGACGATAGAGTAGGCTGGCATCTTTCAGTGCATCTGCGGCGCTCACTTCCATGATGTTTTCAATTCCCGCACTTAAATAATAAAAGCGATCGCTACCATCTAATTCTCGAATGACTTTGTAAATTGCCCCATTCGGTAAGTTATCTCCAATTCGCCGCAACATCGCTTCCCGTTCTTGCAAAACCAATTCTACTTGTTTGCGGTCTGTAATCTCTCCCAATGAACCAACCAACCGCACAGGATTTCCTTGCTCATCCCAAACGGCTTTGGCGCGTGATCTAAACCATCCGTAACTACCATCTTTACGACGTAACCGATATTCAACGTTATACTCTGGGGCTTGTTGTAATAAATAAGCTGTTTGAGCGGCTATGACTTGTTCATAATCATTAGGATGTATGCGTTTACTCCATTCATCATCTTCATTGCTCAGTTCATGATGCTGATATCCCAACATCTCATACCAACGTTCTGAGCGATAAGTTTGATTAGTTGGTATGTCCCAATCCCAAATCGCCTCACTCGTACCAGCCACAGCCAAGTGCCAACGTTCTTCACTGCACCGTAATGCTGCTTCTATTTTTTGGCGTTCGCTAATTTCTCGCGCTAGTTCTTTGTTTGTGGCTTCTAGTTGTGCAGGACTGGGAAAGGTTAGGGCTTGTGGCATTAAACGTATCAGTTCTAATGCGGTGTATAGTGAGACTAAAGCTGCGATCGCTTTCATCCCGCCACTCAGCCAATATATAGGATGCCAAAGCGTCCAAATTTCTATCCAGTGACTTGTGCCACAACTCAGCATTAATAAAGCAAACAGCAAAAAAATCCAGTTAAATGGTAAATCTGGGCGTTTGCGAACAAAATATAGTAGGGTGCAGGGAATAGAATAGTAAGCGATCGCAATCAAACTATCAGATACAATATGCAGCCATAACAACATTGATTGCCCAGCATCGCTATGATTACAAGGAATCAACGGTATTTGTATAAAAATATTCATAAAGTTTTCTAAAACACAATTTGCCGCAAGAGTATATCTATCCTAAAGAATAGGTTTGATTTTTCACCTACATAATTTTGAATCGATCACCATTGTGGAAAGTGTCATGCTGCGATACCTCAACAAATAACTAGAACCCCAGCTTTGTAAAAAAGTTGGGGTTCTAGTTGATTAGAAAGCGATCGCATATCGCAGAAAACAAACTTTTAAAATCCCATTGCGGTAGCTACATCTTTGAGTTCTGCGGGAATACCTTGCTTAAATTGGCTATTACTGTGCTTAATTGCTGTATCAGGGTCTTTCAAACCATTACCAGTCAGCACACAAACCACTGTTGCACCTGTGGGTACTTGGTCTTTAACTTTTAATAATCCCGCCACAGAAGCGGCGCTGGCTGGTTCGCAGAAAATACCTTCGGATGCAGCTAACAATCGATAAGCATCGAGAATTTCTGCATCGGTGACAGCCGCAAAACTTCCTTGACTCGCAGTTTGCGCGGCGATCGCTTTATCCCAACTGGCTGGATTCCCAATCCGAATGGCTGTGGCGATGGTGTCGGGATGGGCGACTGGTTGACCGTTGACTAAGGGTGCTGCACCTGCGGCTTGGAATCCCATCATTTTGGGCAGGCGATCGCATTTCCCTGCTTGGTGGTATTGACAAAAACCCATCCAGTATGCTGATATATTTCCCGCATTGCCCACGGGGATACATAGCCAATCGGGAGCGTTACCCAAAGCATCAACTACTTCAAAGGCTCCAGTTTTTTGTCCTTCTAAACGGTAAGGGTTAACGGAATTTACCAAGGTTATTGGGTAACTCTCAGCCATATCCCGGACAATTTCTAAGGCGCGGTCAAAGTTACCTTTAATTGCTAAAACTTCTGCGCCATACAATAAAGCTTGTGCTAGTTTGCCCAAAGCAACGTAACCATCAGGAATCAAGACAAAGGCTTTCATCCCGCCACGTTTAGCATAAGCGGCGGCGGCGGCGGAAGTGTTACCAGTACTGGCACAAATTACGGCTTCTGCACCTGCTTCCTTGGCTTTGGAAATGGCCATTGTCATTCCCCGGTCTTTGAAACTGCCGGTGGGGTTGAGGCCATCGTACTTGACAAATACACTCACTTGTCTGCCAATGCGTTCTGCGATCGCCGGCACCGGAATTAAGGGAGTATTACCCTCTAACAAGGTAACAACAGGCGTTTTGTCACTGACAGGTAAGTACTCACGATAGGCTTCTATCAGTCCGGGCCAAGGTTGGCGATGAGATTTAGCAACAGACAAGCTCACAGTCACAGGTTTTAACAGTTTTTCGCTAAAGATTGATCAATTTATGGATACAAAAGCCACGTTTGAGCTTTCTTTCTCCATGTATTCCAGAAAAATATTATCTTTGTTTGGTGTAGTTTTTGAGATTTTTTTATTTCGTGCAGATAGTTAGTTTACCATAAAGCCTTTGTATGACTTAAGAGTGAGAGGAAAAATCAAGGGTTTCGGGGAGGCTGAAAGGGTGTAGGTATTCAAAAATCTTACCCTCCTTACTCAACAGACAACCTTTGTGCCTAAATCCTGTCAAAGTGAGTGCAACTTTGGAACACTCCTGTACTCATCGCTGTCACTTATCACAAAACTCACAATCCATTAAATGATGTGATTAAAACTATACAATCATTTAACAAACCTTAAACCGACATTACTATAATATTTAATATTGGTGTGAGTTGAGTTGTGTATCTATTTAATATAACGATGTCTACATCTAGTGTTTCAGAACGGAAATCCCAAGCTGCTTTAGTTAACGAACTAAACAAGTCCTATTATCAAGCAGATCAGCAAGCCAAGTTTAAGAACCTGCAAGCCGAGGTAGATTCTCTGTTACAGCAGTTGCAAAACTTGAAAGAACAACGGTTAGCGGCGACTAATTCTGACGAAGAATAAGTTCTCTTAACCAAAGCGATCGCCTACATAACATCAACCTGAACCTTTAATAAACGCTTAAAACCTTAGTTGAGACAATTTTCTAAGCAGAGAACCTAACTTTGGCGATCGCTATTAAAACTCAACAAGTTTTGATATTGAGAATCTGTTGTACAGATTACTCTACCACTATCCTAATTATTAGGAGATGTGTACACTACTGATCTTCTGTACATGGTTAGAGATTTTATTGTGAATAGAATGAAAAAGCTGTTTGAGCAGTTGAGTACTCAAACAACTTAACTAAAAATATTTAGCAAGGATATCTAGAATCGGAAAGTTGTCCGAATTGTGCCGACATAGATAGTGTCGTTATTGCTGTTGTGTTCGGGGTTGAACAGAATAATAAACCCTGGGGTAATTGAGATATTGCTGTTAACTTGATAACGATACAAAGCTTCTAAATGGTAGGAAGTATCGCTATCTTCTCGACGCGCACTTGTCGCAGTCAGAGTGCGTGGCCCGTAATCATTGCTTGTCACCTTTGGCGGTTGACCAAAAATAATCCCACCGACATTACCTTTTTTACCCAAATCGGGAAATCCTAGAGTCACAGCCCAGTTCCAAATATCGGCTTTATCGCCTCTATTGACTGTATTGGTAACAGAGTTTCTTCCAGAACTAGCTTCGGCGATCGCCTGTGTGTAACCCACCCAACCAGATATGATGAATTTATCACTCAACTTGTAACTACTTTGAATGCCGTAGTGATTAGCTGATGTCGCAATGGGAATTGCAGTTGTTCCAAATGGATTATTCGCAAATGTACTTCCTTCCGAACCAGAGACATTCACATCACCAGTTGCAACGCCATTACCATCAACCGCACTAAAGTAAGAATGGGCGTAAGTAAAAGCCAAAGTCAAATCTTTATTTGGTTGCAACGCCACTTGTCCTAATGCACCATAACTCCCATCAAACAAACCTCTACCGTCCAGAGGATTTTCGGCATTTCTCGCTATATAACCGCCTGACAAGGTGATAGCATCACTCAGCTTGAAAACAGCACTGACACCAGAACCTCTACCAACCGCTAGACCAGAGTTACTCGCACGATAAATTGGCGCAAAACGACCAAACCGCGATATAGCGCCTGTAGTTGCAGCTGAAAATAGGGGGTTAACGGTGTTGAAATTATCAAAGAACGAACCGCCAACAGCATCAACCGTTACATTTAACTTATCCCCAATCGGGAAGTTATAAAATAACTTAGCCAAGCCAAAACTATTATCTGGCTCAAGAGTTGTATCCCAAGCCAAACGAGTCATATTTGTTCCAGAGACTTGATTTGTGGCGTTGAAAGCCAGAGTATTATTTGCTCTCAAAATCACGCGCAAGCGGTCTTGACCGTAAAAGCTGGAATCAAAGATGATTCGCACCCGGTCAGCAAAAATTGTGTTATCTTCCAAATCCCGTCCGCCAGCACTGTTATATGCTGCGGCTTCTCTAGCGGCTCTACTTCCACCAGGAGTATTATTGATAGTTCGCCACGCATCAGAAGTTAAAGCTTTTTCATCACCATACACACCACCAAAGGTCAAGATTACATCCCCAGATAATTTGGTTGTGGTGGAAAATTGATTGGCTTCTAGTTCGGCGGTGCGTGCTTCCAATGGGTCAATTCTGCCACGCAACTCAACTAAACCATCAGCAAATTCTTGTTGCAGCTTTTGTAAGGTTTCTAAGTCTTCCTTTCTCACAGCGTCGGCGCTACTTGTGGCAATTAATTCATTAATTTTTTCCAAACAAGCATTTAACCCAGCCGCAAATTCATAGCGCGTCATCGCCCGATTACCCCGATAGGTACTGTTGGGATAACCTGCAATACACCCATATCGTTCAACTAAAGATTGTAGTGCTTGAAATGCCCAGTCTGTTGGTTGGACATCTGATAGTTGCGATACGGATGTTACTTGATTCATGGTATCGGAATTATCAGCTTCTTGGGTTAATTCTGATACAGAGATTTGATTAACTTCAGTTGCCGTTTGAGCAACAAGAGTATCTTGTAATTGTGGTGAAACTAACTTGATACTTTCTGCCTGTAATTCTTCTGGAGACTGAATTACAGAATTTGCTAATGCTTTTTGATTCGTAACGACACTAGCAAGTAGCAGTATTGGACTGATCCATACTGCGCTGCGGAAAACACTATTCATGAGCCTCACACCTAAACTTAACTACACCAGTAGGTTGGTAAAAGTATATACTAGACCAATAAAGTTGGTAAAGCTAGTTTATCATGGGTTAAGGATAGTTTAAAAGTTTACCCAGCAAAGTTGTGTGGGAATGTTAACATCCCCAGAAAATATTCACTTTGCTGGGAAGAAGAGTGTAGGGATACAGGTGAGGAAAAACTTTACACCTAGTCTTCACAGATAATCTTACAGCTAAAATACCAACTTTATTTAAATATTTCCAACTTTATTGGTATAAATTGCAGAGAGAGGATAAATATAAAAATATAGTTAAAAAAGAGTGAGAATCCTAATATTATTCAATTTTGAAGATAGTAAATGCTATATTGAATCTGTCAATAATACCGAACCAGGGAGCAATTTAAAATGCAAGTTAGCGCACGTAATGCTTTAAAAGGAACAGTTAAAAAGGTTGAAGTTGGCAGTGTCAATACAGAAGTTACCGTAGAAATTGCCAATGGCGTAGAAGTAACAGCAATTATTACAAAATCATCGGCGGAAAATCTGAAACTCGCTGAAGGTAAAGAGGTCTATGCAATTGTTAAAGCTACTGATGTGATGATTGCTATTGATTAATTAATTTATTTTGTTATCAATACAGCAAATAAAGGGCAGGTTAACTGCCCTTTATGATGGGTAATTCTCAACTAAATCAAGTCATATATGAAAGCAGGCGATCGCATCTGAAACAACATCCATCTCTAGAATGAATTGAGAAGTTTTTCAGATGAAATTATGAGAATTAATTGTCATGTTTAGTTGATAAAATCCATAACAAATCTAGCCATAATTGTGGATGAGTGTGTTTAAGTTGAGACATAGGGTCTCGTACTAAGTTGGTAGCATTCAAGCACACAACTTCCATCAGTCCTAAATACTGTGCGACTTCTCGCAGTAGGTTTTTTTGCGTGAGAACAGCACTCATTAGCTTGTCTGGACAATAAATAGTCACATATCGTTTGTGAAAATAACTCGGATGCAGATATCGGAATTGGGGGTTATTGACTTTCACATAACAGTGGCGAATTACTTCCCATGCACTAGGATGAGTATGTTCGACAATAGTTGTAAATTGCTGTGCCAAATCTTCTTCGGTAATCATACTTGCTTGCCTCTAAAATCTTGGAGGAAGGGATATTGAATAGTTAACGGTGCGATCGCTTGATCCCTGTCACAATATCGGTTGGTATATACTTCACTAGCGAGATTACCTGCCTGCCTAAAAAGCATCAAAACCCAAACTCAACTCAAAAACTGTATCAAATACAGCTATTTACCAACTTAAATGGTATAAACAAAAAAGACGAAAGCAAAATTTCCGAAAAATTTTATCTCAGCTGCAAAACCTGAAAAGCGGATTTTATCAGCATTCTGGCTTTCCAATTTCTTAACATTAAGCAGGGAAAATCAACTTGGCGCAAAAATTTTTGATTTTTTAGCAAGAAAACTAGCAAGATGTATGTTATTCTTTCTGTAGAGGGAATCGAAAGCGCAAAACAAAAAACAAAGTAAATCTTTTGCAAGCACCGATACAGGTAAATCCGCTCCGGCTTAGTTACAGTTGAGAAAAAAGGCAGCCAATGAAGCAGGATAGCGACCTCCGCAATAACTTGAAGTCAATTAGAACCCGCTTAGGGATGAGCCAGCAAGATTTAGCAAACATCGCTGGGGTAACTCGTCAAACTATTAGTGGTGTAGAGTCAGGACAATATGCTCCTTCTGTAGCCATCACCCTAAAACTAGCGAAAGCACTTGGCTGTCAAGTAGAGGATCTATTCTGGTTAGAGCAAGATTTACCGGAAATTGAAGCAACTCTCGCCAAACCTGTCACAATTAATCAACCTCTGCGCGTTAGCCTAGCGAGAGTCGGCGGACAGTGGATAGCTTACCCTTTAGTGGGAAAAGACGCATTCCGTCAAGATATGACACCTGCTGACGGTGAGACAGTTGCGGTGGTGAGGCAGTCCGATCTTGGGGGTTTCCCCCAGAAGGAACTGCCGAAAGGGTTCCCCGGCATAAGCAAACTGTCGAACCCGAAGGGGGAAGCGGCAAAGCAAGTCGGTGCAGATAAAGTCAAAGTCAGGCTTTTGGATGACAACCTCGAAGCACTGCACAATACAGTAGTAATTGCTGGTTGTTCGCCTGTAATTTCACTCTGGGCAAGGGCTACCGAACGCTGGCATCCGCAGTTGCGAGTCCATTTTACCTTTGCCAACAGCATGGCTGCATTGCACAGTTTATGCAGAGGTGAAGCCCACATTGCGGGGATGCACCTGTATGATCCCAAAACAGGCGAACATAATGTTCCGTTTGTGCGAGAAGTTTTAGCCGACAAGTCAGCAGTTATCATCACCCTTGGTTTATGGGAAGAAGGATTATTAGTACAATCTGGTAATCCCAAAGGCTGGGAAACATTATCTGATTTAGTCAAAGCCAAAGCAACCATTATTAATCGAGAACCTGGTGCTGGTAGCCGGATGCTGTTAGAACGCAAACTGCAAGAAGCGCAGATATCATTTGATGCTGTCAAAGGATTTGACCAAATCGTTACCAGCCATCAAGATGTTGCCCAAACTGTGGCGTTAGGTTTAGCCGACGCAGGTATTAGCACCGCATCCATCGCTGCAACCTTCGGGTTAGGATTTATCCCATTACATCAATCACGCTACGACTTAGTAATTCTCAAAGAATATCTAGAAGAAGCACCCATACAACAATTGCTGAGTACCTTGGGACATCGTGTGGTTCACTCACAGTTAGAAGTTCTCGGTGGCTACGACATTAGCAGAATTGGGGAAGTAGTAGCGACTGTTTAGGATAGGGAATAGGGAGTGGGGAGTAGGGAAGGATAACACTTTTTAGACTTCATACTATCCCACACAAACGCCAAAGGCGAAAACACTTCAGATTTTTCACTTCATTCAATATGTATTTGATTTTAAAGGTTGTGGGCTTAGAGCGATCGCCTCCAACGACGTTCTACATCGTCCGAACTCTTCACATCGCAGACCCACACAAATTCACACACTACTAGGAGACTAAATCATCATGTCTGACGAAAAAATTAGACAGATAGCTTTTTACGGTAAAGGCGGTATTGGTAAATCTACCACCTCTCAAAGCTGATTTATTGTTTTGGATGTTTTCGCTTTACCGCTTTTAACCGCAAATTTTTCAGTTTTTTAATGCGGAATTAGTATTTTTTGAGATTTTTCTCCTTCTCTACTATTTGGTTGGTTGTTTATTTTCCGAGGGGATGGGAATGTCTTGTTTCCCATCCTTTTTCCTTAAAATGCCAAGTTTGGTCATACTGAACAGATATCAAAATCTCACGCAGAGGAGCCAGTGCGTTGGGCGGCTCTGCCGACTTGAAGCAACTGGCGTAGCGCAGAGTCGCGGAGAAAAAGAGTTTCAGAGATTTATTTTTTATTTCTAGCCTCAATAAAACTCATCTTATCTTTGCGCCTCTGCGTGAGGCAAAAATCACACTCATCTGTTGTCAACTACCAAAATATTACCAACCTAATTGGTAAAAAGATGCAATTGATACAAACTTGATCGCCGATTTCCGCTTTGATGCTGATTAGGGAAACTATACCAACCAAGATTAGTAAGCAAGGTGAAAACATGGCATAGACTCAAAATCAAGTCTTTGAGTCACAATCATCCCATCAAGTTAAGTAGAACAATAGCCAAAGCGACTAGCTTGGCTAAAAAACTTCGTCCTGACTCATCAGTTGCGATGGAGTCGTTACTGACATGGTTTGAAGTTATCGGCTACACAGTAGAACTAGAAGCCGATATCGCTGCGGGGAGACACCCGCAAGAACGCAATAATCTGACTGAAGTTATTTTAAGCGATCGCCTGCGTTATGCGTTGCAACGAATCAACCCGCAAATTTCATCAGCAGCAATTCAAGCAACTATCCGACAATTGACTGTTTTGCCTAGTAGTAACCTAATTGAAAATAACCTACACTTCCATAAATTATTAACCCAAGGCGTTAACATTACCTATACCATTAATAATCAAATAATTAATGATAAAATTCGCCTAATAGATGACTCTAATCTGCTTAATAATGATTGGCTAGTAATTCATCCATTCACAATTATTGCAAATAATCAAACCCACCATTTAGATGCAGTTGTTTTTATTAATGGCTTACCGTTAGCCGTCTTATATAATCAGCCTCAACACAAAACAAACACTTTTAAAAAAGCACAAGATAACTTGCGGAGACATATTCAAAATTTACCAAAATTATTTGTCTACAATGCCTTTCTATTAATTACAGATAGTCACCGAGCCAGTATTGGGACATTAACTTGTAGTTCCAGAGAGTTTTTACCTTGGCATACTATAGATGGTGAATATTTTTTCCATCCCCAAGCAACAGAAATAGATGTACTAATTCAAGGTATATTTGACAAACGACGCTTTTTAGAGCTAATCAAACATTCGATAGTTTTTGAAAAAATAGGCATTAGTTATAGTAAAAAGTTACTCCGTCATCATTTCTGTACTGTGCTGTAGGATTTGTAGCTACCAACAAATTTATATTATTAACCCACTACTTGCTGTATATATTTACAATATTTGCCGCTAATTTTTTTATAATTACCAACTATATTGATTAAATCCAATAAAGTTGGTATTATTACCCCATCAGAATATTTACTTAGTTTTTCCAGGAATGTGAGACAGAAAAACATTTTCTGCTCACAAAATTGATAGAAACCTAAGTTAATTTGGTACGCGCAACCATAGTTTTCTGAATAGAAATACAAACTGTAATTCGGGAATATTGTATGTATTTTACACGCCGTATAGCCAGCGTTTCTTTAATGCTGTCCATACTCGGATTTTGGCAACCAACTTTAGCTGATCCTGGTAATTTTTCACCTTGGCGAAGACAGGATACACCAGCACCTTGGGCAAAAAATAGATGTCTGGGAGGATTTGTAGATAAGTTTCGCCTAAGTGGAGAAGTTAATCAAACCAGCAATTTTACTCTACAGAAACTCACAGAATTACGAGATACTATCAAAACTCAAAATCCATCAGCAGTTACAGAACTCACAGTGAGTTTTCAAACAGGTTCAGGCCCCAGAACCGAAACATATTACGGAGTTACGCTGTGGGATTTAATTAACAATACAAAAGCTGGTGGCGGACTAAAACCTGGTAATTCTGGGCAAAATACTAAAAATGCCTTTTTGCGACAGTATATTTTAGTTGAAGCGACAGATTGTTATGGTGCAGTTGTAGCTGTGGGTGAAATTCATCCGAATTTTGAAAATAAATCTGTATTAGTTGCATTTGCGAAAAAAGCCAGCGACGGTACAGTTCAACTACTAACAGATGAAGGTTTTGCTCGTTTAGTAGTTCCTGGTGATAGGGCAGGTGGACGTTATATTAGTAATGTGAGAAATATTGTCGTGCTTTCTGCGCCACCTTCTCCTTTAGAATTGAAAGATTTTCGTTATCCTTAATTTTCTCTAAACACAGAGATATAGCACTTTTAACGTGGATGGACACAAATTCATCTGTGTCCATCCACGTTTATCTGTTGAAAAACAGTGGAAGAAGCCAGTGCGTTGCGACAATCTTGGTGCTTAAGTCCTGACTATATTGCTTAAACACCGACTTTTTGTTTTGACCAAACACCGTTTTCATCTTCATCAAAACGCTGGTGTACGGCTTCCCAAGCAGCTTGTTCGGCATTAAACTCATCACTGGTTTCATTCAACACCGCATTGTAACGCTCGATGAATACTCGTTGAGCTTCTTGTGACAGATGAGCGCGGACTTCAGGAGATAAATCCTCTGGGCTATTACATGGCCCAGGACAAGGATGAGCTAACGTTTTGTCCATTGTACTCAGTTCTTCAGCACCAGCACTTTCTAAAAGTAGTTGAAATTCCCCGGCGCGATTAGCTGGTACTTCTGTCATTAATAAAAATTCGCCAGCTTGTAAGCGAGTTTGGTAAACTGCGGCTTTATCTTCAGGCATTCCCCAAGCGGTGAACACCGAAACTAAACCAGCACCAGCACTACCTGCGATCGCACCACTAGCAGCCCCTAATAATAATGCACTGATTGGCCCAGCAGCCACAATCGGCCCAACAAAGGGAATGAACAGTACACCTACACCTGTGAGCAAACTTAGGAAAGAGCCAAACAGTGAACCAAAAATTGCTCCTGTTCGCAACCCACCTAAAATTACATCTTTTTTAGTAATAAAGCCTGCAATTCTCGTTTCTGACTGAAAATTCCGCCCCATCACCGAAATATGATCTCTGGGTACGCCTCGGTCAAGTAAACGTCGAATTACATCATCAACTTGCTTTTGTTCTTTAAATACAGCCGAGATAGTACGCTCTGCTTGATAGACTTCTGGCACCTGAATACTCCTTAAAATTTGCTTTTGTATAGTTCAGGACTTACGCACAAAGATAAGTCCCATCTAGGTTTAGAGATAAATCTGCGTTTAGCTATACACCCACAGGAGTTTTTGTGCCTGTTTCTGGCCTGCTACCATCTGGATGTAATTCTTGCCCTTCAATAAATGAGCGCAGCATCCAAGCCATTTCTTCATGCTCTTCCATCAGTCCAGTTAAAAAGTCCGCAGTTCCTTCATCATGGAACTCATCGCTGGACTGATCAACATGGTCTCGGAGATTGCGAATAATCTGCTCATGATCTTCTACAAGGTTCGTAACCATTCCTGTGGCTGTGGGAACATCACCTGAATGTTCTTTGAGGGTAGCAATGTCCAAAAAGGCCTGCATTGTGCCAACTGGGTAACAACCCAAAGCACGAACTCGTTCGGCTAAAGCATCAATATTTACCGTTAGTTTTTCGTAATGTTCTTCCCAAAGCTCATGCAAGCTACGAAACTGAGGGCCGACGACATCCCAATGATACTTTTTAGTTTTTACTAACAGTAAATAGGCATCTGCTAAATCTTGATTTAACAGATTCGCTACACCTTGACGCTGTTCTTCTGTCAAACCAATGTTGATTGCACGCATTGATTCTAATTCCTAAATAGACTTATTTATAAGTTCACAAAAATCAAATATTATTTACATCAACCATAAGAAAGATTACTAGAGAAGAATTATTTACAACTTAGGGTGAGCTTCATTTATGACTTAGAATAGAAAAAATCTCAATCAATTATGAACAGTAAGATACCCGAATTTTTTAAGAATTCGGGTATCTAAACATTTCAAATTTTCCGAATTAAAGATGAAGAGTGTTAATACTAATCAGCAGTCAAAGTCTTTACTTGGTACATAATTATCATTCAAAGATTATGCAGTATTACCCAATATCACTAGTTAGATTACCTTTGTAACTGCTAATTAGTATTTTTACTTTTTACCTGTGACTTTTTCCAACAGGTTTTCTACTTCATCTCTCACTGAAGTTGCATCTTGGGAATTTTCAGGACGCTTCATTTTATCAATATCAGCATCACCTTGAACTTCGTTGAGTCCTTTGTTAGACTCTTCTTGCACTTTATTCAATCCTGGAGGTGCGGATCTACCAACTTCATCAGTTTTCTTTTGAGTTTCTAGCAGTTGTGTGGTAGCTTCTGTAGGGTCACTTTTATAGCTTTCAATTGCAAAGGCGGGAAAAGCATTAGAAAATAAAACTAATGCACAGGTAAAAGCTACAATTAAGAAACGTACTGGACGTAATAGAGATAGAACAGAAGTAATATTCTTCATGTGAATTCCTCAAAAACAACGTTAACAACACATAAGTTATAATTTTCCAGCACAGCAAATTTTAGCCATCATCAGAATAAATGTTGGCGTAATGTTATTAAGATATGCTGGGCTGAAAAGTGATGTTTAGGTAGATATTTGCAAAATAATTTAATTGTGAATTACTTGCACTGTTGGCTGAACTAAAGCTCTTATAACCATTCAGTTTTTAGCTGTTTCACAATCATTTCTCTAGCGAATTTCACCTAACTTATATTTACGTCGAATCATCCTACTTTGGGATCGACCTGGAGAGTGAAGTTAATCGCTTCTGAGTTAAAGAGAATATCAACCTGTAGGTAGAGTGGCAAAATATCACTAAATTTGACGGTTTCTTGGGTTTATTTGGCGGTGATGTGGCGTAGTTGCTAGATTAGCTGGTGGTATTTATCAAGGATTGGTCTTTGATTACGATGTCGAGGGAAAATAGAGAATTAGCCGAAAATCTCTCAATATTATGAAGATTTATCAACTTCATGCTTGGCCTCAAACCCCAGAGGAAGCTATTACCATTCAAGAAAGTTTACGCGAACAAGTAATTACAGAAGATCAACTCCCAGAAACTATTAGTTATGTTGCTGGTGTCGATATGGGTTTTGCAGAGGAGGGTAAAGTTAGCCGTGCTGCTGTAGCTGTGCTGAGTTTTCCTGATTTAAAAGTTGTAGAAACAGCCTTGGCGCATCGTCCGACTTCATTTCCCTACATTCCTGGGTTCCTTTCTTTTCGAGAAATTCCAGCTGTACTGGATGCTTTAGCAAAAATTCAAACAGTACCGGATATTATTCTCTGTGATGGACAAGGTATTGCCCATCCCCGTAGATTTGGTATAGCCAGCCATCTAGGAGTAATTTTAGATATGCCGACAATTGGTGTGGCTAAATCACTGTTCATTGGCAAGCATCAAGAATTGCCAGAAGCTAGAGGTAGTTGGCAACCACTCATACATAAAGGTGAAACTATTGGTGCAGTGTTACGGACGCGCGTTGGCGTTAAACCTTTGTATATTTCTAGTGGTCACAAAATTAGCTTAACCACAGCAATTGATTATGTATTACGCTGTACACCAAAATACAGATTACCAGAAACGACCCGTGTCGCTGATAAGTTAGCGTCTAACAGATAGTCGGTAAAACATTCAGAAAAGTCAAAATTGCAGCACGCATGACAAAAAATATACGCTGGAATAGTGTAGAAATGTATAGAATCTTGTAAAGATATAAAATATAGTCTTTTTTAAGATGCAAACATTACAAGCTCTTTCTTCAATGCAACTGTCTTTAGCCCCTAATCAATGTCAGTCTTTGAAGATTGTCGCTCTTGGAGACAGCATAGTTTACGGTTTTGGTGATCCCGAACGTGGTGGTTGGGTAGAACAACTGCGGCGATGGTGGATGTTGCCTGGTGGTGCTGGTCATGTTTTATATAATTTAGGTGTCAGAGGCGATCGCACACAACAAGTAGCCCAAAGACTAGAAGTAGAATTTCGCCATCGTGGCGAACTCCGTAATCGTGTTCCTGATTTAATTATTCTTTCAGTTGGGGTGAATGATTCAGCGCGGTTAGGTCGTCCCAATGGCAAAAACTACACAGATTTTGCCAGTTTTGAAGCAGATATCGCCCATTTACTAGACTTGGCGCAGCAACTTTGTCCAGTTTTATTTGTGGGTATGACACCCGTAGATGAAGCTAAAATGCCTTTTCTGGATTGTTTTTATTTCAATCATACTGACCAACATCGTTATAAAGAAGCCACGCGCCTAGCTTGTCAACAACGTCAAATTCCTTACTTGGATATTTTCGACCAATGGATGGGACGTGGTGAAACTTGGTTACGCCAAAGAATGAATGCTGATGGTTTACATCCCAATACATTAGGCTACCAAGCTTTGTTAGATGATGTGTTGAAATGGGATGCTTTAGCACCCTATCATGCTCAACCAGAATACCAATTGAGATAAATGTATCGGCGGAGTCAATTTAAAAGCCAAAATTGTTTGGCTCACACCAATTTTTATCAATGAATTCGTCAAAAACAACCAGAACTCCGACTTTTTGAAGAAGTCGGGGTTCTGAAATTTTCTATGTTTAAAAAACAAATAGTAATGTTCTAAATCGCTAATTGCCAGTAATTTACACTATCCAAAACACATTGATATTAAGTAATTCTCCAGAGAAAATTTAATTTAAAATGTGTTAACTGCGTTTATCAACGCTTAGACGTTAACACAAAAGATATAACTGGTAATTGTTAATTATTCATTAATATTTATCCTGCATTTTTGCTAATTATTCTCTGAATATCTCTTAAATTTAACCAATTCGCTCTTGATTTGTACGACTGTAATGTAACAACAATTAACATCAAAATAGGGCATAAAGTTATATGCAATATGATGAATTAGGTTGACAATTTCCCATTGTTTCAAGAATCATCTTAGGGAAACCAGATAGTTATTCAGAGGAAACCATGCACACAGTTATTCTCGTTCTCATCGAGGTGCTGATTGTTATTGGACTGTCCCGGCTCATAGGTCTGGCATTCAAATCAATTAAGCAACCTTTGGTCATTGGTGAGATTGTTGCCGGGATTATGCTTGGCCCATCTTTATTTGGATTGGTTGCCCCCCATATAGCAGCTAGTTTATTTCCACCAGAAACAATTCCGTTTCTTAATGTTTTATCTCAGGTGGGATTAATATTTTTCATGTTTTTGATTGGCTTAGAACTTAATCCCAAATATCTGAGTGGTCAGTTAGAAGTAGCAGTTCTAACCTCCCATGTCAGCATTTTAGTACCTTTTTCTTTGGGAACTTTGCTGGCAGTACTGTTATATCCTTTAGTTTCTAATGCTAGTGTTTCGTTTACTGCCTTTGCCTTATTTTTAGGTGCAGCAATGTCAATTACAGCTTTTCCTGTATTGGCGCGAATTATTACAGAGAATAACTTACAGGGAACACGTTTAGGAACCCTAGCATTAACTTGTGCAGCCGTAGATGATGTCACAGCGTGGTGTGTTTTAGCAGTAGCGATCGCAGTCGCACGTACTGGTAACTTTTTTGGTGCTATACCCACCATTATTGAAAGCATAGTCTACATTGGCTTTATGCTGACAGTTGGACGCTGGTTTCTTGAAAGGTTAGCAACTTACTACCGCCGAACTGGACGCTTAAGCCAGTTACTTTTAGCTGTCATTTATATGGCGGTAGTTGGTTCTGCACTCATTACTGAACTAATTGGAATTCATTTGATTTTTGGGGCATTTTTATTGGGAGCCGCAATGCCCAAGAATGCAGATTTAGTGCGAGAATTAGCCGTCAAAACTGAAGATTTTGTTTTGATATTTCTGCTACCAATATTTTTTGCCTACAGTGGTTTGCGGACACAGATTGGTTTATTAAACCGTCCTGATTTGTGGTTATTGTGTGGCTTGGTGTTGCTAGTAGCGATCGCAGGCAAGTATATTGGCACTTATGTCGCCGCTCGTGTGAGTGGAATTAATAAACGCGAAGCTTCAGCCCTTGGTTGGTTGATGAATACTCGCGGTTTAACAGAACTCATTGTTCTCAATATTGGTTTGGAGTTAGGAGTAATTTCGCCTCTAGTCTTTACCATGCTAGTGATTATGGCATTGGTAACAACATTTATGACCTCTCCGCTACTAGAATGGACATATCCAAAACGCCTCATTAAGTTAGATGTCGTTGAACCAGACTTAGAAATAGAAACAACTACTGAAACCGCTACCATTATTGAACCTGCTCCTAGTTACCGAATTTTAGTCCCGGTGGCAAATCCCAGCACCCAAAAAGGTTTGGTACAGTTAGCAGTAGCACTGGCGCTGAATTACAAACAACCTGCTGTCGTCAATCCGCTCAGTTTAATTGAATTGCAAGAAGATTATGCTTTTGAGAGTACCCCAGTAGAAGCAGAACGATTAATTCTTCAGCGTCGCCTGGAACTAGAAGAATTGATTAATACCTTAGAACCACCAATAGCTCGTTCTCATATACATCCTATCATTCGCATATCGAGCAATGTAGCGCGGGAAACTGCCCAAATAGCCAGAATTGAGCAACCTGATTTAATTCTGGTGGGATGGCACCGTCCAGCTTTTAGTAATAATCGCTTAGGTGGTCGAGTCGGTCAAATTCTCAGTACTGCACCAGTGGATGTTGCTGTGTTTGTAGACCGTGGTGCAGAGCGGTTAGAAAGTTTATTAGTGCCTTACTCAGCCAATATCCATGATGATTTAGCCTTGATTTTAGCTTTGAGATTCTTGCTGAACCGTGACACTTGTATGTTGCGAATTTTACAAGTACTAAGAGATAACCATCACCAAGATGAGTTGAGCTATGAACTGCACAAAATGATAGAGCAATTACCAGCTAGTGTACGCGATCGCATCGAAATTAAAACCGTCGAATCTCCAGAGCCAATTCAAGCTGTAGTAGAAGCTTCTGAAGCAGTTGACCTGACAATTGCTGGTACTAGCCGCGTTTGGGGAATTGAACGTCAAACCCTAGGCAGATATACAGATGCTTTGGCGATTCAATGTCGTTCTTCACTACTCATTACCCGCCGTTACAGCCAAGTTACATCTCATTTGGCTTCTGTACTCCCAGAAATTAGCAACCAAGAATCAACAGTCACACAATTTTAGATTTTGGATTGTCACAAGTTAAACAGATGAATCATTTGAATGTTAAATCTTTAACCTTCTACGGAGTAGCCATAGGTTCAGTGTTACTGTTGTTTAAAACTGTCACCGCCTATGGAGAAAACAATCTCAAAGCCCCTCCTGTAGTTGAGGGACGCTACCTTCTGACTCTAGCGACGAAATTACCCAGTTGTGAAGCAGCCAATTCTTTGGTATTAAATATGCAACAATCAGGTATTTACTTGAATGCCTCTTTAGTACCAGTTAATCCTAATGCAGAGACTGAACAACCTTCTCTGACAGGTATCTTGAAAAATCAACAGATCAGTTTTTCTGGCAAAGTTGATCCAAAAATTCTGTGTCTTAATTCCAAATCTCAGACTAACTCAAATCAATCAGTTGCTATGCAAATACAGTTGATAGATCAAGATAAAATCACAGGTCAAATCACAGTCAATAGCATTCCTCAAACCCTAAGATTCACTGCTGCTAAACAATCAACACCAGAAAAATCACAAAAAGTAAATCCACATTGAAATATGGGTAAATTATGGAAGTGAAGTTAGGCACAGAAATTAAAAATTAAGGGTTGCATTGGTGAAAGGGTAGATATTTTCCTAACCCTGACACCCTCCCAAAATCAATATCCTGGTTGCAAAGGAATCACATTAATGTATACAAACCAAAAACCTCAATGGTTTTTATTATGGAGTCAGGGTGTTAGCATCAGTTTGCTGGGATTTTACACAGCAATTTCTTTAGAAACTCCTAGTACTTATGCGGCACAAATCACTAAATTGAATGATTGGCGATTTTATCCAGAAGCAGCACAACTGGAATTTACACTATCAGCTGCTACAAAGCCTCAATACTTCTATCTTGCTCAACCTCCACGTCTGGTTATTGACTTGCCAGATACTAAATTGGGTTATGTTGCAACCAAGCAAAGTTATTCTGGTGCAATTCAACGAGTCCGAGTTTCCCAATTGAACGCCAACATGACTCGGATTGTACTAGATTTAGCAGATGGAATTTATATAGATATCAATCAGGTAAAACTACAACCTGTATCTAGAGACAACCCCACACACTGGGTATTACGTCCTTTTACTTCTAGTACAAATCTCTCAATTCAACCGACTAACAGACAGCCCAGCATTAATAGCCTACCGCCAGCTTCCCATAACTACTATCCGCCAACACCTACTAATTTAAATTCCAACTCTAATTATCTACAGTTACCTAGTACATTACCGCCCATTTCTAATAACCAACAGCAACCTTATATCACCGTACCTCCCCTCACACCCAGTAACCCCTATCAAATCCAAGGCTCGGTTCTACCTCCAGCTAACTTTCCCAATCAACCTAGTAATGCGAATAATATTCCGCCCCTAGCCAACCCCAATTTTCCCATCCCTACAACACCAAGCACACCCAACTATCAATCAAATGAAGTCCAAATCCCAGTGATTGAGTTTGGACAACCTCTTCCCAAGCCATAAGTTAAAAGTACTGAGTACTGTACACTGAGCGCAGTCGAAGTGTGAGTGCTGAGTAAAAATACTAGCCCATAGTCCCTAATCCCTAGCCCTTAGTACAGGTCGGCGTAAATAAACAGACCATAAGAAATTGCTAAAAGGCTTGTGGTACAGTTATTATTTCTTTTTACTTTTGCCTTTTTACTTTTGCCTTATTGTACTAACCCCTAGCCTCTCTTAAAATCTATCTGTTTCTTGAGGCACTGCAACTGCACCTGGTTGAGATGTGAAGAAGTTTTGTGCTGCTTCGTTTTGATAAATACATCTAATATCGGGTTTTTCGCTATCTAAACTACCTGTAAAACCAAAGGTATTCAGACGATTTTTACATTCTCTGACTTGATCAGAAGTGACAAGTTTGCGTTGTTCTAAAATTGCCCAGTTATTTTGCCGTAACACACATCCAGGACGCATACTTGGTTGAGCAACATAAACGTTAAATGGGTTGAGTGTGACAAATAATCTGGCATCCATCACCATTGCACTAGCGCCGTATTGTACGCAAATCTCTGGGTTGGGGGCTTTTGTATCAATAAACTCCCGCGAAGCTACGTTGGAGGGCGTTAATGTAGTTGTGGAGCTAAAAGCAATGCCAATCCCAATACCTAAAACTAGCACACCTCCCAAAACCGCGATCGTCGTGAGGTTGAACAGAGAAGGCTGAAAAGCCGGCGGTTTAGATGTTGTAGCTGATCTACCAGTAGATTTACGTCTCATTTTTACTTTACACCTTCACATTTTGGAAAGCAGGGAGCTGTTTGCACTGCTCTTCTTATTTCAGTATGCCGATTTTGGGCGATGATTGTCTGCAAAATTTTAGTAGCACCATAACTTTTTAGAGTTTAAATAAAATTGCCTCACTATATCTAGTGATTCATAATACATAAATTGTCAAATAAGCATTTTTGATGGTAAGTATTAATTGCATCACTGAAGAGTGTAAAGTATTATTACAAAAACTTTGATTAGTGACTGCAAGCAAGTGACAACTCAAAAAGTATTCCTCTGGGGAAAACAAGTTAAAACTACACAATTTCAACTTTTAGTAGCGGATAGTCTGACAATTTTTTGGGGAGAGTGGTTAAAATTGCGAGCCAGAATCACTCAAGTTGCCGCCACTGGGTTAATCTCACCGCTAATATATATTTTGGCGTTTGGCTTGGGATTGGGTAGCTCAATTAGTCCAGGCTCAAGTGTGACAGGGAATTATGATAATTATTTAGAATTTATTCTGCCGGGGATGGTAGCTTTATCATCGATGACGATTAGTTTCGGCGGTACGACATTTTCCATTTGCGGTGAGAGGCTTTTTAGCAAAACCTTTGAAGAGATGTTACTGGTTCCCATAAATCCTTTAGCTTTGCATATTGGTAAAATGCTGGCGGGAATTGTGCGGGGTTTGATGACATCTGGTTCGGTAATTTTGGTAGCACTACTGTTTACCGGAAACTGGAATTTTTTAAATCCGTTATTTTTGTTGTTGTTGGTATTGAATTGTGCTGTATTTGCAGGGTTGGGGGTAATTGTTGGGTTAAGTGTGCGATCGCTCGAATCTGTGGGACTATATAACAACTTCGTAATTGTGCCGATGTCTTTCCTCGGTGCAACCTTTTTTGACCCCAGCACCTTACCAGTCGCATTGAAATGTGTAGTTTACTTATTACCTTTAACTTACGCCAGCACTGGTTTACGGGCTGCCGTTTACTCACCTTTATCAGAATTTCCTTGGTACAGTATACCGATTTTATTAGTAGTGGCGATCGCTTTATCCTTGTGGGGTAGTTACAAATTTTCTCAGCAAAAAGATTAAAACATAAACATAAAAAAGCGGGCTAACCGCTATATGGTTAACCCGTGCAGCTTTGGGAACGCGCAGAGAAATTACTATTGCAATACCAACTTAACGTTAGCGTTTTGCAAACCGCGCTGTTTTACTTCAGCCAAAGTTTTGTTGACTGCATATTTTTGATTAATAGAGTTGATTAACTCGGTTTGGTTATGCTTTTTAGCAACGCCCCACAGGTCAGCGATGAGGTCGAAGGAACCATCGCTATTGCGAGACCAGCCGAGATCATATTCGCCTTCCAAAACAGCAACGATGTCGGAACGTACACGCTGACCGTTATAACCGCGTACATCAGCTTCTGTCTTTACGGTAATACCCAAGTCGCGTAAAGAAGCTTTGAGGATTTCTGCATCGGTGATTTTGGTGCGAAGAGTGCTAAAGTGAGACATTTGGGTTTCCTCCAATGAGAAGATTGAGAAAAGAACAACGGTTTATCATCGGCAAGCCGCACTGAACAAGACGCGGCTTTTTCTCTCAACTGCTAGTTTATTCAACTAGCCTTTCCCCTGGGTTAGCAGGGAAAGCTTTTAGAACTCCATTCGCTGATATTCAGCAACGGAGGATGCGGCTGGTCTTGCTCGCTGTCTAGCCCAGTCTCTGAGGGCTGTTACCTGTTCTTGCATCGTGCGAGACAGTGGCAAGGTTGCTTTCAGTGCCGCAATAATATCTAGTTGGGTGAACTCACGGTCTTGGGCAAACGCTTCATACATTGCCGCAATAATCGCTTGTTCAATTTCTGCCCCAGAAAAGCCATCCGACATCTTGGCTAGCTGCTCTAAATCAAAGCGGGAGATGTCTTCACGACGGCGCTTGCTTAGGTGAATATTGAAGATATCACGCCGTTCTTCTGGTGTAGGCAGATCCACAAAGAAAATCTCATCAAATCGACCTTTCCTCAAGAATTCTCCAGGTAAGCGTTCGACTCGGTTGGCTGTAGCCATGACAAACACTGGAGATTTTTTCTCTTGCATCCATGTGAGGAAAGACCCAAATATTCTGCTTGATGTGCCACCATCAGAGTCACCAGAACCAGCACTACCAGCAAAGGATTTGTCTAACTCGTCAATAAACAGAATCGCTGGAGAGATAGATTCTGCTGTTTTGAGGGCGTTACGCAGATTTGCCTCACTTCGTCCCACCATTGAGCCGTCGTATACACGTCCCATATCCAGGCGCAACAACGGTAAACCCCAAAGCCGGGATGTTGTCTTGGCTATCAATGATTTACCACAACCAGGTACTCCTAAAATTAGCATCCCTTTGGGTTGGGGCAAACCATACTCTCTTGCTCTTTCGGTAAAAGCATTCGAGCGTTGCTTCAGCCATTTCTTTAATTCTTCTAAGCCACCTACAGCATCAATGGTTTCATCTTCTTCGATATATTCTAAGATGCCATTGCGCCGAATTAGTTGCTTTTTCTCTGATAAAACTATATCAACTTCGTCTTCAGTTAGTCGTCCGGTGGTGACTTGGGCTTTGCGATATACTTTTTCAGATTCATCTTTGGTTAAACCTAAAGCGGCTCTGAGGAGTTTTTCGCGTGCTTCTGTTGTCAACCGTCGCCCACGATGGTGATCTAAATGGGAAGTTAAAACTTTATTCAACTCCGCCATATCTGGAAGTTGGAAGTCTAATACTACTACTTCCTTCTCCAATTCTATGGGGACTTGGTGCATCGGCGACATTAAAATAATATTTTTTTGTTGCCCTTTAAAACTTGCGATCGCATCTCGTAACGATCTTGTTGTTGCAGGTGCATCAATAAATGGGTGTAAATCTTTAAGAATAAATATACCAGGCTCTTTCTGCCGAATTATCCAATCAATTGCCGCCTCTGGGGAAACTGTGTTGTGTTGGCTTACATTCCGGGGTTGACCATATTCCACGATGCCATGAGTTACTGTCCATACATAAACTCGGCGTTGGGGCTTTAACACTTGAGCGATTGTGGAAATTGATTGCTCTGCTCGCTCTTCCTCGGAGGTCACAAGGTAGATTAGAGGGTATTGAGCTTGAATTAAGATGTTGAGCTCTTCTTTCATACAATCGACCTACTTGAGACCTAATACTGTAAAGAACAGAATTGTAACGATGACTGAATTATGAATCAATTACTCATAATTCTTATCTAGCAAGGGACTAACTCTTCTTCACTCTTGGGATGGGTTTGCACTTCTTCGATTTCATCAATGGAAATAGGCTCTTGACCAATCAATCCAGGCTGATGACCTAAAGCAACTAATTCCCCATCACGTAACGCAAGTGAACTTTCGCAAGTCGGGCAGGAATAAACTCTGTGAGTCCTCCCATAAGCAGAAGCTTCTAATTCTTCTACCAATTCTGAATTCGCCAAGTAAAAGTAGAGGGCGCGTTCGGCAAGCTCTGACATTGGCTCAGAATCAATTGCTGAACGGATCTTTAACCTTTTGTGCAGTTCTGGCGATATATAAAAAGTAACCTTTTGCTTAGTTTGCGTTTGCATATAACTCTTTGGCGGTCTTACCCGGGTATGTATAACACGTTATCGGCTCCTTGATTGCTTGTCAAGCTGGTAAAACGTTTTGACGGCAATTTCGTTACATTTATTTACATTGTTTTATGCCTGTTAAGGGAAGCTAAGTTATATTTAGAACAAAGCTAAAATTAGCTTAAATAGCAGTCAAATATTAGATAAAAGCTGGAATATTCTCGATAAAACTAAATAATTGCAAGACTTGTATAAACTCAGTGATATGGAAGAAAATAGATTCTCATGTTTATTTTTTCAGTAAAAACTGGTAGTAAATATAAAAATTTTTATACAAAATGGCAAGCTGTGGCGAGTGCGATCGCTTTATCGTTGCTGTTATCAGGATGCAGCCAACCTTTTAGGGTTTCTGAAACGCAATGGCAGACTTATCAAAATTCCCGTTATGACTTTGAATTTCCATATCCCAGCAATTGGACTGTTTTAGCAACTCCCGACAACGATGATGGTGTTGTCTTAGTTTCACCACGCAGTCAAAATGTGGAAATTAGAGGCTGGGCAAGTAATCTCTCACAAGAACCCAAAGATGCCATCCAGCCTAACTTTCAGACCACACAAGGAGTATCTGGGGTTTTGTTAGTAGAAGTTGGTCAGCAAGAAGGTTTTATGAAATTGACATTAACTCAAGGTAAAGTTACCTATTACTGGCAGGGAAAAAGCCCCAGCCAAGAGTTTTCCAACTATTACCCGTTGTTTTATTACATAGCCCAGCAATATCGCATTTACAGGGAGTCGGGAGTCGGGAGTCGGGAATAGGGGAAGAAGGATAAAAAGAGTGAAGTATGAAATTTAATGCTTTTAGCTTATGCCTTTTGATAGATGACCAATGACTAATGACCAATGACTAATCACAATCACTACTTTTGATGGTTGAGGGGGTACAGAAACCTGATAGATTTAGCTATCAGCGAGTAAAAACTGGTGAAAATGAAAGTCCTGGTTATTGGTGGCGATGGGTATTGCGGTTGGGCAACCGCACTTTACCTCTCCAATCGAGGTTACGAAGTTGGAATTTTAGATAGTTTGGTGCGTCGGCACTGGGATAACGAACTTGGTATCGCAACTCTAACGCCGATCGCACCGATTCAGCAACGTATCCAGCGCTGGCAAGATTTGACCGGCAAATCTATCGACCTATTCGTAGGCGATATCACTAATTACGAATTTCTGCAAAAAACTTTACATCAATTTGAACCAAATGCGATCGTGCATTTTGGTGAACAGCGTTCCGCGCCATTCTCCATGATTGACCGCGAACACGCAGTTCTCACCCAAGTCAACAACGTAGTTGGCACACTCAACTTGCTGTATGCCATGCGCGAAGACTTCCCCGACTGCCACTTAGTCAAATTGGGAACAATGGGTGAATATGGTACACCTAACATCGATATTGAAGAAGGGTATATCACCATTGAACATAATGGGCGCAAAGATACCTTACCGTATCCCAAGCAACCAGGTTCAATGTATCACCTCAGCAAAGTGCATGATAGTCATAATATCCACTTTGCCTGTCGGATTTGGGGATTGCGTGCCACAGATTTAAATCAAGGCGTGGTTTATGGTGTCTTAACCGAAGAAACGGGAATGGACGAACTGTTGATTAATCGCCTAGATTACGATGGCGTATTTGGGACAGCATTAAACCGCTTCTGTATTCAAGCTGCCATTGGTCATCCTTTAACGGTGTATGGTAAAGGTGGACAAACGCGCGGATTCTTAGATATTCGGGATACAGTGCGCTGTATGGAATTAGCGATCGCTAATCCTGCTGAACCTGGAGAATTCCGCGTCTTCAACCAATTTACCGAATTATTTAGTGTGGGTGACTTGGCATTGATGGTCAAAAAAGCAGGTAACGCCTTGGGATTAAATGTTGATATCAACAACATCGATAACCCCAGAGTTGAAAAAGAAGAACATTATTTCAACGCCAAAAATACCAAACTGCTTGACCTCGGCTTACAACCTCACTACCTCTCAGACTCGTTACTTGATTCACTGTTAAACTTTGCAGTTAAGTATCAACAACGAGTCGATAAAAAACAAATTTTGCCGAAAGTTTCTTGGCATAGAAATTAGGTGAAAACTGTATGAGGTTGGTGACAGAATCTTATCTCAATCAAATCTCTCGCTGGCCTCAAACTGGTCGTCATATACTAGCGCAGTATGACGGCCAGACAGTTGTAGTTTATCAAGCTTATCGTCCAGAAATTGGTCATTTTGCTGCCAGCAATGGTTATTTTGGCGGAGAATTTAGTTTAGAACGGATGAGTTGGATTAAGCCTAACTTTTTGTGGATGATGTACCGTTGCGGATGGGGTACAAAAGATGGTCAAGAGGTAGTGTTAGCTATTTGGATTCAACGTTCAGCTTTTGAGGAAATTTTGCGTCAAGCAGTCCATTCCAGCTTTGTACCTGAACTTTACCCAAGTAAAAGCGAATGGCAAAAAGTCCTAAAACATTCACAAGTGCGTTTGCAATGGGACCCTGACCATCACCCATCAGGAGAAAAATTAGAACGACGTGCTATTCAGTTAGGTCTGCGCGGTCAAGTGCTGGCTGCTTATGCCAAAGATTGGATTGTCAAAATTGAAGATATATCAGATTTTGTCAAACAGCAAAGGCAAAACTTAAATTTTGACTACACAGAATTGATTACACCACAAGAGAAGGTTTATCCTGTTTTTGATAGCGAAATCCAACAAAAGTTGAGATTATCTGCTTGGACTGAATAATTTTTGGATAAAAATAGTGCGATCGCTACTTTTGTAGCCACAGGCAAAAACCTTCTCGTTCGCGTAGCGTCTCCTTTTGGGAGAAGAGTAGCGATCGCAATAACAATTATGTGATGACTACGCTCCTCTATCGCTACGCTCGTAATGACAATTTAAGGGGTATTTCAAGTCTGAAACCCTTGTGAATATTAATTGTGTGTACGCCGTAAATGCGGCGTTTTTATGTTAAGCAATATTTCGCCAACGGTATCCATATCTCGTATTAATACCATACCGACGACCGATCACTGGTCAAAAATATCAACTTTCTCATTCAAAACTACGTAATATCAGTTTTGTCTTTATATTTTCTTTTTACGATTTTTATTATTCTTCATTATTTTTACACAGATCAGAAAATACTACTTAGTAAATTCTAGTGAAAGTTATTGAATTGGCCAATTTCTGATTTGCATAAGTTATCAGCCTTTGTTTAGGGCTATTGACAGCACTTTTGAAGTAAGTGAGGTACACCATGCGTATTAAGTGATGAGTAATAAGCAGTGAGTAATAAGTCAATTTCTGACTCATTACTAATTACTTTTTTCAATCAGTTGCTGTAGCTCATAAACATCGGGTCTGCTGTATTTAGGAGGCATCTAGATATCTTATGGTAATCATTTATTAATTGGTAGAGAAAGCAGATGATTTAAATCATCTGATTCTCAATTTGAGAATGACACTTTAAAAATCTTTGTTCCCTAGAAACTAGTTAGATAAACAAAATGAAAGTAGTAACTGTAAACAAATCATACCAGCTTTCAGCGATACAACAAGGAATGCTGTTCAACAGTCTAGTTGCTCAAAACTCAGGAGTGGATATTGAGCAGATGATCTGTTTGATACATGAAAAAATTGATGTTTTGGCATTCCAAAAAGCATGGCAGAAAGTCGTAGAACGACACGCAGTTTTGAGAACTAGTTTTGATTGGGAAACTGGACAAGAACCTCTACAATGTGTGCAGCAGCAGGTAGAAATTTCCTTAGAACAACAAGATTGGTGTGGCTTGTCTGACACAGAACAATCAACTAAATTACAAGTTTATCTACAAAGCGATCGCACTCTTGGCTTTCAGTTAAATGTAGCCCCATTAATGCGTCTGGCATTATTTCGGCTGAGAGAATCTGTCTACCAATTTGTTTGGACTTTTCACCATGTTTTGTTAGATGGTCGCTCCTTGTCCATCATCATTAAAGAAGTGTTCACCTTTTACGATGCTTTCTGTCAGGGAAAAGACTTACAACTACCCCAACCTCGTCCTTATCAAGACCACATCGCATGGTTACAGCAGCAGGATTGGTCTAAATCGGAAAGTTTTTGGCGGGATTTGCTCAAAGGTTTTACCGCACCCACACCTTTATTAGTAGATTCAAACCCTAGTGAGAAAAAGGGTTTTGGCGAACAAGCAATCCGACTATCAGCAAAAACTACAGTGATGTTGCAGTCTTTAGCAAAACAACATCAAATTACTCTAAATACTTTAGTACAAGGTGCTTGGGCTTTATTGCTCAGTCGTTATAGTGGCGAGTCTGATGTTGTGTTTGGGGCGACAAGAGCCTGTCGTCATTCCTCTGTAACTGGTGCAGATTCGATGGTAGGATTGCTCATCAATACTTTACCAGTGCGAGTCAAGGTGTCAGGGGAAAAACCGCTTTTGACTTGGCTAAAAGAATTGCGATCGCAGTGGGTAGCGTTACGAGACTATGAACACACCCCCTTAACTAATATTCAAAGATGGAGTGATGTTCCTGGCGGTACACCTCTGTTTGATAGCATTCTGGTATTTGAAAACTATGAATTGAATTCGGTTTTACGTTCTCAAGGTGACAGATGGCAAAACCTGGAGATAAAGCAAGAAGAACAAACTAATTTTCCTCTGACATTGGTTGGTTATGCAGAGTCAGAACTGTTATTGAAACTCAAATACAACCAAAACAAGTTTGATGATGACAAAATCGGCAGAATGCTGGGACATCTTCAAACTTTATTGTCAAGTATGGCGGCTAATCCTTGGCAGTGTTTAGGAGAATTACCACTCTTGACGACAGATGAAAGACAGCAAATGTTGATGGAGTGGAATCATACACAAACAGATTTTGCAGAGCAACTTTGTATTCATCAACTGTTTGAGGCGCAGGTAGAGCAGACACCAGACGCTATAGCCGTTGTTTGTGGACAGAAACAACTCACCTACAAAGAGTTAAACTGGAGAGCTAATCAATTAGCCCATCACCTCAAGCAACTGGGTGTCAAACCGGGGGTATTAGTTGGTGTATATTTAGAGCGATCGCTAGAAATGATTCCGGCTGTCCTGGGGATTTTGAAAGCTGGCGGCGCTTATGTTCCACTAGAACCCAGTTTTCCTAAAGCACGCATTCAATTATTGCTGTCTTCTCTGCAAATTAACTGTCTAGTCACCCAAACTTGCTTATTACCTAGTATTCATGAGCTAGAACTGAGCGCCCTGCAACATTTAATCTGTTTAGATAAATCTGCACATAGTAAATTTTCCTCTACACCTCTACACCCACATACCCCTACACCCTTTATTTGGCATCGTTCTGATCTAGATTTACTACCCACAGAAAATTTACCAACATCTGCTAATTCCAATGATATTGCCTATGTGATTTTTACCTCTGGCTCTACAGGTACACCCAAAGGAGTTGTAGTTCGTCATCAACCAGTAATCAACTTAATTGAGTGGGTGAACAAAACCTTTAATGTTAATGCTAACGATAGAGTTTTATTCATCACATCCTTGTGTTTTGACTTGTCAGTTTATGACATTTTTGGACTGTTAGCCGCAGGTGGTTCGATTCGGGTTGTTCCTAGTCATGATGTCCGAGATCCAGAAGCTTTACTACACATTCTCTGTCATGAGCCGATTACCTTCTGGGATTCTGCGCCACCTGCACTACAACAACTGGCTGGCTTTTTCCCCAAGGTTCAAGCAACTAATTGTCATCCCCAACTGCGGTTAGTATTTATGAGTGGTGATTGGATACCAGTCACATTACCCGATTTACTGAAAACCACCTTCCCAGGGGTTGAGGTAATTAGTTTGGGTGGCGCAACGGAAGCAACTGTTTGGTCTAATTATTATCCCATCGGTAAAGTCGAGCCGCATTGGAAGAGTATTCCCTATGGCAAACCCATCCAAAACGCCCAATATTACATTCTGGATGATTACCTCAATCCCTGTCCTATTGGTGTTTCTGGGGAATTGCATATTGGTGGAGAATGTTTAGCCTCTGGTTATTTAAATCAACCAGAACTCACAGCCCAAAAATTTATCCCCAATCCCTTTAGCAACAATCCAAAAGCCCGACTCTATAAAACAGGAGACTTAGCCCGTTATCTCAGTGATGGGAATATTGAATTCCTCGGTCGAATTGACCATCAAGTAAAAATTCGCGGTTTCCGCATCGAGTTGGGAGAAATTGAGAGTGTACTTACACAAAACAAATCTGTAGAGGAAACGGTAGTTATAGCCAGAGAAGATGAGCCAGGAAATAAGCGGCTAGTGGCTTATGTGGTGGTAAATGATGAATCTAAACCGAATATGAATGAATTGAGGGAGTTTTTGCGAGAGAAACTACCAGAGTATATGGTTCCATCTGCCTTTGTTGCGATCGCCAAAATTCCACTGACTCCCAATGGTAAGGTAGATCGCCGCGCTCTGCCCATCCCCGACCAAAGACCAGAACTAGAAAAAGCCTTTCTAGCGCCGAGAAACACCATAGAAATTGAGTTAGCGCGAATTTTCTCAGAGGTTTTAGGTATTCAATCAGTTGGAATTAGAGATAATTTCTTTGAATTGGGGGGAAATTCTCTACTGGCGGTCAAATTATTTACACAAGTTGAAAAGGCATTTGGTCAAAAACTCCCCCTCGCTACCTTGTTGCAATCACCAACCATAGAACAATTAGCTGACATTCTCAGCCAATCAAATACAAAAACTTCTTGGTCTTCCTTGGTGACAATTCAACCTGGTAGTAGGGCGAAACGTCCTTTATTCTTGATTCACGCCCTTGGTGGTAATGTGATTGGCTATCAAACTCTAGTACGTTATCTGGGTACTGAGCAACCTGTATATGGCTTACAAGCACAAGGACTTGATGGCAAACAAGCTCCCCACACCAGCGTTGAGGATATGGCCGCTCACTACATCAAAGAAATTCGCACCGTTCAACCTCATAGCCCTTATCTTTTGGGCGGTTTCTCTAGTGGGGGGACAATTGCTTATGAAATGGCGCGTCAGTTCGTTGCTCAAGGCGATCGCGTGGCTTTATTGGCAATGTTTGATACATATAATCCCAGCTTATATATCAGTCATCCTTCGCTATTGCGGACATTGTATGTCTACTGGCTCACTCTATTGCGACTGCCATCTGTAGATAGAAAAAACTATATTCTCGCCAAAGTGGATTGGTTTAAATCCATGTTATTAGGGAAACACAGTAGCAAATTCGACTTGTGGAACGAACATTCTTTCACTGACGATGCTAACCCTTACAATATGGCATTAATAGAAGCACTCAAACAGGCGACAATGGCAGATTACGTAGTCAAATCCTACCCTGGCAAGGTAACTTTATTTACCACCAAAGAAGTTTTGCGATGGTGTCAGTTCAAACCCTGTAGAGGCTGGAGTGCAATGGCTAAACAGGGGGTAGAAATTCATGAAGTTCCTGGCACACATTTAGGTATGTTGGGAGAACCAGGTGTGCAGATGTTAGCTGAAAAATTGCGGTTTTGCTTAGAGGAAGCACAAGCAGATCATCAGGTAGTATCACCAAAGGCTGAGAAGATGCGGTGGATACTTCAAAACGAAGATTATCGAGGACTCAAACATCAGTATTAATGTAATTAGGGTATTGGGTGTAAGGGTGTGTGACGTAAGGTTTTTAGATACATACACCCCTGTACCCCTACACCCTCGCCAAAACCCTTGATTCTTCGTTTTTATGCGTAAGTCCTATATATTTCTCATCATACACAATTGATTCCGCTACGAGAAACAGTTTACTCTGTTGTAGAACCTGAAATTCAACAGCAGTTGAGATTACCTGCGTGGACTGAATAATTTTTGTATGAGAATAGCCCTATTCACCGAAACCTTTTTGCCGAAAGTAGATGGCATAGTCACACGTCTACGCCATACCGTTGACCATCTACAGCGTAATGGAAATCAAGTTTTAGTGATTGCCCCAGAGGGTGGAATCACGGAACATAAAGGAGCGAAAGTTTACGGCATTAGTGGCTTTCCTTTGCCTCTGTATCCAGAGTTAAAAATGGCACTACCCCGCCCAGCCATTGGTTATGCTTTAGAAGAATTCCAGCCAGATGTGATTCACGTTGTAAACCCTGCGGTTCTAGGATTATCAGGCATTTTTTATAGCAAAGTTTTGAAAATTCCCTTAGTGGCTTCTTACCATACCCATTTACCGCAATATCTCCAGCATTACGGCTTAGGAATGTTAGAAGGCTTGTTGTGGGAATTGCTCAAAGGCGCTCATAATCAAGCATTGTTAAATCTTTGTACCTCGACCGCCATGATGGAGGAATTGTCATCACATGGCATTGAAAGAGTAGACTTGTGGCAGAGGGGCGTAGATACAGAATTATTTCATCCTGATTTAGCCAGTTTAGAGATGCGATCGCACCTTTCCCAAAATCATCCCGAAAGTCCCTTACTGTTGTATGTTGGTCGCTTATCTGCCGAAAAAGAAATTGAACGCATCAAACCCATATTAGAAGCAATTCCCCAAGCGCGATTGGCTTTAGTGGGAGATGGCCCCCATCGCCAAGCCCTAGAAAAACACTTTGCTGGCACCAACACCCATTTTGTTGGTTATCTCATGGGAAGAGAGTTAGGTTCTGCCTTTGCGAGTGCTGATGCTTTTATTTTCCCCTCCCGCACAGAAACTCTGGGGTTAGTCTTATTAGAAGCAATGGCCGCTGGTTGTCCGGTGGTGGCTGCCCGTTCTGGCGGCATCCCTGATATTGTTACAGATGGTGTGAATGGATATCTTTTTGAACCCAAAGCAGACATTCAAGATGCGATTTCTGCCACAATTCGCCTCTTGGAAAATCAGCGAGAACGAGATATTATTCGTCAAAATGCTCGTAAAGAAGCAGAAAAATGGGGATGGGCAGCGGCCACACGCCAGCTGCAAGATTATTATCACAAAATAGTCTCAGTAAAACAGCCAACAGCAGCAGTTTAAATTAAGGATGGGAATTGTGGGGCATTTCTGCTCCACGGTTTTCGGAACGATTAACGATAGATCAAAGCACAATCTCAGCTTTAAATCTAAAATCTAAAATCTAAAATCTAAAATTCCATGACTCTTCCCAACCCTGGTAGCGTCTTGGCTACATTAACTGAACTCACACAAGTTAATCGCACCCACGCCTTACTACGTCGTGTCAAAGACCTTTCTGTTAACGAATTTGTCTGTCTACTTGATTTTATAACTGCTGAGTTCCAACAATTTCTCAGAGCAATTGAGTTAATCAATAATGAAGCTCTAGAAACAATGTTGGAAAAGGTACTAGAAGCCATTACTTTAAAAATTGGTCAAATTCTCCAAGCTGAACACACAGCAATTTTTTTAGTTGACTATGATAAAGGTCAACTCTGGTCAAAAGTTCCCCAAGATAATAGTCAAAGGTTCTTAGAAATTAGAACGCCCATTAATGTTGGTATTCCTGGTCATGTGGCGAGTACAGGCCAATATTTGAATATTGCGGAAACTGCGACACATCCTTTATTTAGTCCAGATTTAGAAAAACAAATGGGCTACAAAATTCGCAATATTTTATGTATGCCTGTTGTCAGTAGCAAAAGCCAAACTGTCGCTGTTGTGCAACTGGTAAATAAAGAAGGCAATGTGCCTTTTAATCATGAAGATGAAGAATCATTCCGAGATTTTGCCGCTTCCATTGGGATTATTTTAGAAACTTGTCAATCTTTTTATGTAGCCGCCCGCAATCAACGAGGCGCAACAGCATTATTAAGGGCAACTCAAACACTAGGGCAGAGTTTAGACTTAGAAGCAACTTTGCAAATAGTCATGGAACAAGCCCGAATTTTGATGCAAGCAGACCGCAGTACGCTGTTTTTGTATCGCAAAGAAATGGGCGAACTTTGGACAAAAGTTGCAGCCGCAGCATCGCCCACAGACTTTATCGAAATTCGGATGCCGGCAAATCGGGGAATTGCTGGTTATGTAGCATCAACAGGAGACGCATTAAATATTCCTGATGCTTATAAAGACCCACGTTTTGACCCCAGTACAGATAGAAAAACTGGCTATGTAACGCGGAATATTTTATGTTTGCCAGTGTTTAATTCTGCTAATGAATTAATTGGGGTAACTCAGTTAATTAATAAGCAAAAAGGCAGTTTTACCGCTTCTGATGAAGAATTTATGCGGGCTTTTAATATTCAAGCAGGCATAGCATTAGAAAATGCGCGACTGTTTGAAAATGTTCTGTTAGAAAAACAGTATCAAAAAGACATTTTGCAAAGTCTATCTGATGCTGTAATTTCGACTGATATGATTGGTCGAATTGTGACAATTAATGATGCGGCTTTAGAGTTATTGGGTTGTCCTTTGGCTGATGCTAATAACAAAAGTAATAAATTATTGTGGGAGCAAAATTTAATCGGGCGCTTTGTGTGGGAAGTAGTACCCATTGAAAATTTGCAAATGCGCTTAGAAGACAGTTTGACATCGGGCGCTAGACATTATGTTCCAGAACAAAGTTTGATGGTGGGGCTGTATCAAGCATTGACTTTAGACGGGCGAGTGAATAGTGACAATCAAGACTCAGCTTTGCAAACTGGCACAACTCATCAGTTGATTTTAACAGTCCGCGATCGCAGCAACCCCGACTTTTTCATTCCTTGGAATTTACTGTTAACTCCCCCATCCCAATTAATCCCCGCTAATCAAGTAGAACAGTTAGAACGCAGTATTAATTTAACTGTGAATCCCCTCACCAACCCAGAAGGGGGAGTCAGAGGCGGTTTGGTGGTTTTAGAAGACATTAGCCAAGAAAAGCGCCTGAAAACCACAATGTATCGTTACCTGACTCCCCATGTCGCCGAACAAGTCATGGCTTTGGGTGAAGATGCTTTGATGGTGGGTGAACGCAAGGATGTGACTGTCTTATTTTCTGATATTCGTGGCTACACCACTTTGACGGAAAATTTGGGCGCAGCCGAAGTTGTATCGCTGTTGAACCAATATTTTGAAACAATGGTGGAAGCGGTTTTTAATTACGAAGGCACTTTAGATAAATTTATTGGCGATGCTTTAATGGCTGTGTTTGGTGCACCCCTACCACTCACAGAAAACCATGCTTGGCAAGCAGTACAATCAGCTTTAGATATGCGCCAACGTCTAAAAGAATTTAACCAACGCCGAATTATTCAGGAACAACCCCAAATTCGCATCGGGATAGGGATTAGTTCTGGGGAAGTGGTTTCTGGTAATATTGGCTCTCACAAACGTATGGATTACACTGTGATTGGCGATAGTGTGAACTTAAGCGCCCGTTTAGAAGCCGTCACAAAAGAATATGGCTGTGAGATTATTTTGAGCGAATTTACCTATCAACTTTGCAGCGATCGCATTTGGGTGCGGGAGTTAGATAAAATTCGCGTTAAGGGTAAAAACCAAGCGGTGAATATTTATGAGTTAATTAGCGATCGCAATACGCCTTTAGATGCTGATACCCAAGAGTTTTTGTTTCACTATCATAACGGCCGGGCTGCTTATTTAGCAAAAGATTTCGCTGGGGCGATCGCCAGCTTTACCGCCGCAAAACACCTCCGCCCCAAAGATCAAGCCGTAGAAATTCATCTAGAACGCGCCCAAAATTATCACCAAACACCACCGCCAGATTCCTGGGATGGTGTTTGGACAATTGTCAGCAAATAATATAGGAATCCGATTTGATTTCTGAATCTATTTGTGTAGGCAGGGAGTAGGGAATGGGGAGTAGGGAGTAGGAAAAAAGCCTGAACTGGGTGTACTTTTTTTTTTCATAAATCAAATATGAGTCCTATATCTAAATTTTTTAATGATCTGATTACTAATATTTTTAAGGTTCCTGAAGCAGTCAAATTCTGGTAAGCAGTTACGACAAGATTAAGTAATGACTAAATATTTGATTTTGAAAAAAAATCATTGAACTTAGACAACCCTCTTTACTACTCCCCACTCCCCATTCCCTACTCCCTACCCATACAAGTAAATTCAGCAATCAAACCAGATTCCTATTATTTAACTTTTTTACCTCATTCTTCCGCTTCTCCGCCTTCATCCCTAAAAGGATTTTCGCCAATTTTTAGCTGTTTTTTACTTTGTTTTAGCTGTTTCCACAAAGCTTTGATTTGTTCGTAAGCATCTTCCGGCGGGATTTTTCCACCTGTTTCTAAGCTACAAACATAACTAACTTTATTCGCAAATTCCTGAAGATTAGAGTTAAATACTAAGTTTTCTGGCTTAACTTGCCCATAATAGCGGCCTTTAGGGTAAATAAAATCATCTTTGTCCACTATCTTCTGCTCCACTTATTAAATTCCATTATTGTTTTAATATCTGAACTCAAGCCATGAGTTATGCACCCATAGCAATTTTTCTATGAATTACCCACAAATCTATTCTCTTGTTTCTACCTAAACAGGTATTTGAGAAATTAAGTAGGGTTTCTATATCTTGCTGCTAAAGGCAAAAAGGCTTGGTTGGCATTGATCTTTGTGCAGTAATTCCTAATAGTGTACCCTTCTGTCAATTACTAATTGACATTCTCTGGTGTTAAACACCAATCAAAATTTTCAATAACTATTTACTTAGTCATGGTTTATACTATATATTTTGAGAGAGAAAAAATCAGTTTTTGAGTAAAAAAATCTACAGTCAGAGTGTAATAATTTCCTGGGAAATTTACCTCTACTAGAGGTTATATATTATATATCTGAGGGTCAGCATCAGATTAATAAATTTCTACCATAAATTACTGCTACTGACCAGTAAAATTTAATTCTCTAACGGCAGCTTTTATCCCGCTCAATCACAGGTATAAACCAATTTTATGCAGTGGTTTTAAAATCACAATATTTACGGACAATACTCAGTAAATTTGATATCAGAATACTGTTGAAAACCCTGAACACAATTGATGAATTGACAGCAGCTTGTTAGTCTATTAGGTACAGAATTTAGTTATCAAAGCTAGGAAAGAGTTGATTCTCATTCGGGATGATGGCTTGTGGCTTCCGAATTTTGCGGTATTTGTGCAGACGGGGAGAAAGAGTAAGAATTACAAACAAATCTACTCCCTGCCTCAACCAGTACTTTAGAAATCAAATAGGATTGCTATGTGTATTTCATTTTTTCATTATGCACTGACGATTAATTAGCGAATCTTTGTTAACTAAAGATAAAATGGTGAAGCCCGAAAGGACACAAGTCTCCCATTGCTGAAAAGTTGACCTCCTACCATGTCTGTTCATTCCAAAGTCTACGAAGGCAAAGCAAAGATACTCTATACAACAGATAATCCAGAAATCTTGCTGGCTGATTTTAAAGATGATGCGACTGCGTTTAACGCCCAAAAGCGTGGCAGTATCATCGGTAAGGGAAAAATTAACTGTAGTATTTCTAGCCAGTTATTTAAACAATTGGAAGCCCAAGGGATTAAAACCCACTTTATTGACAGCCCGTCCCCTAATCAAATGCGGGTGAAAGCGGTGAAAATTTTACCCTTAGAAGTAGTGGTGAGAAATATTGCAGCTGGTAGCCTGAGTCAACAAACAGGCTTACCAGTGGGTACAGTTTTGCAACAGCCCTTGGTAGAGTTTTATTACAAGAATGATCAATTAGGAGACCCGTTGTTGACACGCGATCGCCTACTCTTAATGGAATTAGCTACAGAGGAACAAGTAGACCTAATTAAGAATCTAGCATTGCAAATCAACGAGTTTCTGCGGAGCTTTTGGCAGCAATGTGGCATAACCTTAGTAGACTTCAAACTAGAATTCGGCTTAGATTCACAACAGCAAATACTCCTGGCAGATGAGATTAGTCCAGACACCTGTCGTTTGTGGGACACTACAGAAACTGACCCCAACCGTCGCGTCCTGGATAAAGACCGCTTCCGCCGAGATTTAGGCAATGTAGAAGATGCGTACCAAGAGGTTTTACAGCGAGTGCTGCAAACAGTAGACAGTAAAAATTAAACTGATGTACCTTGTCATTGGTCATTGGTCTTGACAAAGGACAAATGACCAACGACTAATGACTAATAACTAGTGTGTGATTGTGTGCGGAAGTGAAGAGGAATATATAATGCGTTTATCTCCTATATTAGTAGCAGCTGTAGCAATTGCAGCGCCATTAAGTGGCTCTTTTAGAGCGAATGCCCAAACTGCTGAAGATTTACAACCCACAGCGAAAATTTTAAAACCCGCTACAAAGCAGCCACAAGAGAAGGACGCAGGGCAAAGTTCAGCGAGGGAAAGTTTACCAACTGCGATCGCCTCCCCAGAGGCTCAAGTACTCAAAGATACTCAAGCAAAATCTGTGACCATTTTGCCAACACCATCAGATGCAAAAGCACAGGTGATAGTCCCAACAATTGCCCAAACACCAGAAACAATCCCCAACTCTGATACTCAGCCCAACACCATTCCTGACAGTTCCACTCCAGCAACACAACCTGCATCTCCAGAAAATACCATCCCCCCAACCATCGAACCGGCATTTCCCCAAAATCCCCAGCCAGAAAATACCATCCCCCCAACCATCGAACCGGCATTTCCCCAAAATCCCCAGCCGGAAAATACCACTCCCCCAACCATCGAACCGGCATCTCCCCCAAATCCCCAGCCGGAAAATACCACCCCACCAACCATCGAACCAGCATTTCCTACATCTCCAGGAAATACTCAACCGGATGGCGCTACCGAATCAACAGAACCAAGGGTATTGGTGTCAGAAGTAGTCGTCAAACCCCAAGCAGGACAATTACCTCCAGAACTAGAAGATCGAGTTTATCAAGTTATTCGGACTCAACCAGGGCGGACAACTACCCGCACCCAACTACAAGAAGATATTAATTCGATTTTTGGTACAGGTTTCTTTTCTAACGTCCAAGCTGTACCAGAAGATACACCCTTGGGCGTGCGAGTCAGCTTTATTGTCCAGCCCAACCCTGTACTGACAAAAGTGCAAGTCGAAGCTAATCCTGGTACTGGTGTTGCTTCGGTTCTCCCAGCAAGCACGGCAGATGAAGTTTTTAAAGATCAGTATGGTAAAATCCTCAACCTACGCGACTTGCAAGAAGGGATTAAAACCTTAAGCAAACGCTATCAAGACCAAGGTTATGTGTTAGCCAATGTGATTGGTGCGCCCCAAGTTTCCGAAAATGGAGTTGTGACGCTGCAAGTCGCCGAAGGTGTAGTGGAAAACATTAAAGTCCGGTTCCGCAACAAAGAAGGTCAAGAAACAGATGACCAAGGTAGACCAATTCGCGGACGGACGCAAGAGTATATTATTACACGGGAAGTAGAATTAAAGCCAGGACAAATATTTAACCGGAATACAGTCCAAAAAGACCTACAACGGGTGTATGGACTAGGGTTATTTGAAGATGTAAATGTTTCTTTAGACCCTGGTACTGACCCCAGCAAAGTCGATGTAGTAATTAATGTTGCCGAACGTAGTAGCGGTTCGATCGCAGCTGGTGCTGGTATTAGTTCTGCCAGTGGATTATTTGGTACAGTCAGCTATCAACAGCAAAACCTCAACGGTAGAAACCAAAAATTAGGTGCAGAAGTCCAGGTAGGCACAAGGGAATTACTGTTTGATTTACGCTACACAGACCCCTGGATTGCGGGTGATCCTTACCGCACTTCTTACACAGCCAATCTGTTCCGCCGCAGTTCAATTTCCTTGGTATTTGAAGGAGATGAGAACAACGTGGAAACCTTTAGAACTGGAGAAACAGAGGGCGATCGCCCCCGTGTGTTACGTTTAGGTGGTGGCGTTACCTTTACTCGTCCGTTGTCCAAGAATCCCTACGAACGTTCTGAATGGACAGCCTCAGCCGGGTTGCAATATCAGCGTGTTTCCACCCGCGACGCTGATGGTAATCTCAGAAGATTTGGTACAGTTTACAACAATGGCGAAGCTGGAGAATTAATTCCCTTAAGCTTCTCTGGTACAGGTCAAGACGACTTGGTATTATTACAACTAGGTACACAGCGCGATCGCCGTAACAATGCCCTACAACCTACCAGTGGTTCGTTCCTGCGCTTCGGAGTTGACCAATCATTACCAATAGGCGAAGGTAATATTTTACTCACTAGATTACGGGGGAGCTATAGCCAATACATCCCCGTGAAGCTCCTGAACTTTTCCAAAGGCGCACAAACTCTCGCCTTTAACATTCAAGGCGGTACTATCCTCGGTGATTTACCTCCCTACGAAGCCTTTACTTTAGGCGGTAGTAACTCTGTGCGCGGCTACGAAGAAGGAACACTAGCCAGCAGCCGTAGTTACGTGCAAGCAACGTTAGAGTATCGCTTCCCTGTATTTTCCATCGTGAGCGGTGCAGCCTTTGTCGATTTTGGTACTGACTTAGGCACCAATACTAGGGCTGCGGATGTTCTCAACAAAAACGGTACTGGCTATGGTTATGGTTTGGGTGTGCGCGTCCAATCACCCCTGGGGCCAATTCGCATCGACTACGGTATCAACGATGATGGTGATAGCCGCATCAACTTCGGCATTGGGGAAAGGTTCTAAATTTGTCAAGAGTCATTTGTCCTTCGTCCTTTGTTCATCAGTACAGTTTTTAGATGAGACGATTCACTAATCTATTTGTTTGGTCTATGCTCATGACAAATGACAAATGACCAAGGACTAATGATAAAGAACTATTGACTCTTTGACCCTCGACCCTTGACTATTTATTAAGGTGTATTAAATTTTCGCCGATGCAACAGCACACCATCGCCGGGGAAATCTGCCAAACAGGAGTCGGACTGCATAGCGGTATTACTACCAATGTGCGGATATTACCAGCCCCAGCCAATAGCGGGCGTTATTTTGTGCGGGTAGATTTACCAGATTTGCCAATTATTCCTGCCCAAATTGCCGCAGTCAATGAAACTGTACTGTCTACTCAATTGGGTAAAGGTGCAGCATCTGTCCGCACAGTTGAGCATTTATTGGCAACTTTGTCAAGTATGGGTGTGAATAATGCCCGGATTGAAATTGATGGGCCAGAAGTACCGTTGTTGGATGGTTCAGCCCAAATTTGGGCTGCTAGTGTGGCTCAAGTCGGCTTACAACCGCAAATAGCAGATGACAACCCAGACAAATGGGTTCTTGCGGAACCAATCTGGATTTATCAAAATGATGCCTTTGTCTGTGCTGTCCCGTCCGCAGAAACCCGCTTTAGTTATGGGATTGATTTTGATTTACCTGCAATTGGCAATCAATGGCACAGTTGGTTATTAGCGGCTGATGTGGGTGAGGCTGCTGTTAGCTTTGCGGCGGAAATTGCGCCTGCGCGTACTTTTGGTTTATTACATCAAATAGAATACTTACAACAGGCTGGATTAATTAAAGGTGGCAGCTTAGACAATGCACTTGTTTGCGGCTCTGAAGGATGGTTAAATCCGCCATTAAGATTTGCAAATGAGCCAGTCCGTCATAAGATGTTGGACTTAGTAGGAGATTTGAGTTTATTGGGAAATTTCCCCCAAGCTCATTTCTTAGCGTATAAAGCCAGCCACAATTTACATATTCAACTCGCCGAAAGGATTTTAGCGGCACAGCAAAATCCCACTGACAAAATCTGAGGGGTTTCAACGCCATTCCACTTAAATTTCCACAGTCAAAGTCACACAAACTGCCAATGTCGTCAATTCTTGCAGAAGTAAATAGTAGCGATGCGATCGCATCCTCATCTAACACCACACAAACGCCAACTGCATCGGAAGTGAAAAAAACCTTTACATCCGAAGAAATTCAGCAGTTGCTCCCCCATCGCTATCCATTTCTACTGGTAGACAAAATTATTGACTATGTACCAGGAAAAGTGGCTGTAGGCGTTAAAAATGTTACTATTAACGAACCTCAATTTCAAGGACATTTCCCCGGTAGACCACTCATGCCAGGTGTGCTAATTGTCGAAGCAATGGCACAAGTCGGTGGAATTGTGCTAACACAACTACCAGAATACAATGCAGGTGGACTGTTTGTATTTGCTGGCATTGATAAAGCCCGCTTTCGTCGTCAAGTTGTCCCTGGAGATCAACTGATTATGACAGTGGAACTGTTATGTATCAAACAACGTCGGTTTGGGAAGATGCAAGCTCGGGCCGAAGTTGACGGACAACTCGCTGCTGAAGGCGAATTGATGTTTTCTTTAGTTGGTTAACAACTTGTTTGAGTGTCTTGGTACAACCGTGATATGGCAACGTGCTGAGTATAAAACCAGTTATTACAATGTCATAACTGGCTTGGCTATTGTTATATACTGAGGCTCAAATCTAAACAAGCATCACAGATTAACAACTGTCCACACAGTATTTGAAAATTTCTGAATTTTCGCTGCCCTCACACTTAACTTGCTTTGCCCGACACTTTCGATTGTTGAAGTTATCACAACTCAGCAACACCAGTTGCGATTAACGCACTGGTTTCTCACGACAGTTCTGGAGATTCACCCTTGAAGACTCTTATTCATCCAACGGCGGTAGTTCATCCTAAAGCGGAACTCCACCCTACAGTGCAAGTTGGTGCCTATGCTGTGATTGGAGCGCATGTCAAAGTTGGCCCAGAAACAATTATTGGCGCTCATGTAGTGCTGGAAGGGCCTTGCGAAATTGGGGCGCGAAATCAGATTTTTCCAGGTGCAGCTATTGGTATGGAACCCCAGGATCTCAAATTTGTAGGAGAGCCAACCTGGGTAAAAATCGGTGACGACAATGTAATTCGAGAGTATGTCACCGTTAACCGTGCCACAGGTGAGGGAGAAGCCACAATCATCGGCAGTAATAATTTGCTGATGGCTTATGTGCATGTGGCGCATAATTGCATCATTGAAGATCATGTAATTATTCCCAACTCGGTAGCTTTAGCAGGTCATGTCCATATCGAGTCTCGCGCCAGATTAGGCGGCGTTTTGGGAGTTCATCAATTTGTCCATATTGGTAGACACTCAATGGTAGGTGGGATGTCTCGCATTGACCGGGATGTGCCGCCATATATGCTAGTAGAAGGTAATCCAGTACGGGTCAGAACCCTGAATTTGGTGGGGTTGAAGCGTTCTGGAATGTCAGCCAGTGACCTGCAAACCCTCAAAAAAGCCTTCCGCATTCTCTACCGTTCTAACTTGAGTTTCAAAGAAGCATTAGAACAGTTAGAACAGCTAGGAGATACAGAAGAACTACAAAATTTGCGTCGTTTTATACTCTTGTCTCAAATGCCAGGAAGACGTGGCTTGATTCCAGGTAGAGGTAAAGCAGGCACAAGTGATGATTCTTAAGTTATATCTGAGAAATTAGGGTGAATTCAGCAAGTAAGAATTCAGAATTAATTCTGACTCCTGGATTCTGAATTCTTCTTTAACTCAACTTCTAATTTCTCATGGCAAAATTTTTAGTAATTGTTAATTAAAATGCGGATATTTATCAGCACTGGCGAAGTGTCTGGCGATTTGCAAGGTTCGCTGTTGATTGCAGCAATGCAACGCCAAGCTGCTGCTGCTGGGTTGGCGTTAGAAATTGTCGCCCTCGGTGGCGAAAAAATGGCAAAGGCAGGGGCAAATATTTTGGGCAATACCAGTGGGATTGGCTCAATGGGTCTTTTAGAATCTTTGCCTTATGTTGTACCCACTTTATTAGTACAACGAAAAGCGATCGCCTATCTCAAGCAAAACCCGCCAGACTTAGTGGTGCTGATTGATTATATGGGGCCAAACCTCGGCATCGGCACTTATATGCGACAAAATCTGCCAGATGTGCCTGTGGTTTATTACATTGCCCCACAAGAGTGGGTTTGGTCAATGAGTCTGCGAAATACCTCTCGCATCGTTGGTTTTACAGACAAACTCTTAGCAATATTCCCCGAAGAAGCCAGATATTATCAAGAAAATGGCGGAAATGTCAGTTGGGTGGGACATCCGTTAATTGATCGGATGCAGAATGTACCTAATCGTCAGGCGGCGCGTGCTGAATTAGGAATTGCACCAGAACAAATTGCGATCGCACTTCTCCCCGCTTCTCGTCAGCAAGAACTAAAATATCTTTTACCAGTCATTTTTCAAGCAGCCCAAACAATTCAAGCCAAGTTACCGGAAGCTCGCTTTTGGATTCCTTTATCTTTAGAAAGCTTTAAACAACCAATAGAGTCAGCGATTCAAAGTTACGGTTTGCGAGCCACAATTGTCTCCGGTCAACAAAAAGAAGTGTTTGCTGCGGCTGATTTCGCCATTACTAAATCTGGCACAGTAAATTTAGAACTGGCGCTGTTTAACGTGCCGCAAGTGGTAGTTTATCGCCTCAATGCTGTTACCGTTTGGATTGCGCGGAAAATCCTCAAAGGTTCCATTCCCTTTGCTTCTCCAGTCAACTTAGTGGTAATGCGGGAAATTGTACCAGAGTTGTTACAAGAACAAGCCACACCAGAGAATATTACCCAAGCTGCAATGGAAATACTACTGAATCCTGAACGCAGACGGCAGACATTGACAGATTATGCCCAAATGCGACAATGTTTAGGAGATATTGGCGTATGCGATCGCGCTGCTCAAGAAATTTTGCAAATGCTAACTGAAGTGTGAAGTATGAAGTATAAATTATGAGGTGTGTAGACGCGCTCTGCGCGGCTTCCCGCAGGGTAGTGTGAATAAAAACAGGCTAAGAGAAAAGTACTTCTTACTCAGCACTCAATGAGAAAACGACGACCAATCGCAGTTGATTTGTTCGCAGGCGCAGGTGGTATGACCCTTGGCTTTGAACAAGCTGGCTTTGATGTATTGGCCGCCGTTGAAATTGACCCAATACATTGCGCCACTCACGAATTTAACTTTCCTGGTTGTACAGTTTTTTGTAAAAGCGTAGAAGACACTACAGGAAAAGAAATCCGCAAACGTTCCAAAATTGGCAATCGTGAAATTGATGCGGTGATTTGTGGTAGTCCCTGTCAAGGCTTTTCCCTGATGGGTAAACGGGTTTTTGATGACCCGCGCAACTCTTTAGTATTTCACTTTCATCGGTTGGTGTTGGAATTACAACCGAAATATTTTGTGATGGAAAATGTTCGCGGTATAACTGTTGGCGAACACAAACAAATTCTGAAAAGTTTAATTAGTGAGTTTCAAACTCACGGTTATCAAGTAGAAGAAAATTATCAAATTCTCAATGCTGCTCATTATGGTGTACCACAATCCCGTGAGCGATTATTTCTATTAGGCGCGAGAGGAGATGTCAATTTACCCAAGTATCCCCAACCCATTACCCAAATAGCCAAGCCAAATTCCTCAACATCACAAAATGCTTTACCACTGAGTCCGACAGTGTGGGATGCAATTGGTGATCTCCCAGAAGTGGAAAATTATGCAGAGTTATTAGAAAAAGATTGGGTATTTGCTGATTATGGCAAACCTAGTAATTATGCCTTGATACTGCGCGGTATTAGTAATTTAGCAGATGATTATAGCTGCGATCGCCAATTTGATGCCCGTATTCTCTCTTCTAGTTTCCGCACTCAACACACACCCACAACCATTCAACGTTTTCAAGAAACTCCCCAAGGCGAAAGAGAACCCATCAGCCGTTTTCATAAACTGCATCCGGCTGGTGTCTGCAATACCTTACGCGCCGGAACCGATAGATACAGAGGTTCTTTCACTTCTCCCCGACCAATTCATCCCGTGACACCCCGTTGTATCACAGTCAGAGAAGCCGCACGACTTCATTCTTACCCAGACTGGTTTCGATTTCACGTCACTAAATGGCATGGTTTTCGCCAAGTCGGTAATTCTGTACCGCCGCTATTAGCCAAAGCTGTCGCCACTGAGATTATTCATAGTTTAAATACCATCCCCATCAAACCCAAGTTTCCGCAGCAGCTAGGAGATGAAAAGCTATTGCAATTGAAGATATTGCAAGCTACACAACATTATTTAAAGACTTAAATATTCAGATAAAAACCAAGTTATATTTTCTGCGATCGCATCACTTAGTACTAGTGGCATTTTTTTGAGCATAGCTAAGATTACGCTGATATTCAACAATCTTTTGCTGTGCTAGTGCATAATTCAGACTAGATGAAGGTACTGATTGCATCAATGATATAGCAGTTTCCCATTGTTTAACAATGTTTTGCCACTCTGTTGGAGATTTAGCTGATTGCGTCAGATTAGCAGCACTAATCGCTTGATTCACAGCCTCACGAAAATTATCCGGTTGAGGTGATACTATAGGTAACTGTGAATCAACTGGTGTCGGTGTTGGCTGAGATGTTATTGATAAAGTTGGTGATTGATTGTTCGAGGAAGCAGACAATATAATCTTATTTTGAATATTTAGTAATTTGATTATTAAACATAAAGCTGCAATTATTGATGGAATTAATATCCAAAGCCACTTTTTTTGCTTTAGATTCCAAAATTTTTGCTTGTTGACTTGATTAAATTTCGGCTCAGTTTTAGGGTTTATTTTGGATGAAGTTGCATATACTCCCATTTCATTCCGTAATTTATTAAACTCTATGTTGATTTCCGAATCAGTACTCTTTTCATTTTTAATTATTTCTTTATTGAGAGAATAAACTGATATATATCTGAGTTTGACCAAGTATTCAATATGATATATTCCAGAAGCGATAGAAATATAAAAAAATCCAAATAATCCTATAATTGTTCTTTGATACTCCGTATAGTAAATGATAGGTTGATTATAACTAATATCAAATATAGGCAGAAAAAAAATAGTAAAAATAAATGTTATTAGCCCAGAAATCATAATTACTAGCCACCCGTATAAACCTTCCCACCAACTCATTAATCCTGGTAATACACCTCTTGGTTTACCTATTTCTGGGGCTTGAATTTGAGAAAGAAAATGACTAAGAAATAAGTGTAAAAAATGGTGGGTAAAAGCAATAACTAGAATAGGAGAGAGAATGATTAATATAGAGAGTATCACAAATAATTCTATACTTCCGGTTAAATAAGTTACACGGTAACTTACCATTCCAGCTTTTTCGACTATAAAGATAATAACTCGTAAAAATATGGCTAAAATCAACGCTTTTAGCCAAGAAGTGGGATAAGGAAACCATATAGGCCAAGGAGAATTATTCTGTTGCTCTTTGGTAAAATCCAGAGACTTTGGCTTTTTCATAAGTAACGCCTTATGTGAATGAAGCCAGAGGATGCTGTTCAAAAGTAAGCACATCAATACCAAAACGCTGACGCAGAAAAAGGCGTAGAGTATGACTGGTGATTTTAGCGGCAACATG
>NZ_JACJTB010000033.1 GCF_014698475.1 Nostoc spongiaeforme FACHB-130
CAAGTTAATCAAAAGACTTGGATATGGCTTTCGCAACTTTAGTAATTTCCGCTTACGTAGCTTATTAACTTGGCACTTTACTACTAATTCTCCATAAAATTACCGGAAGAACCTTAATTTATTTTTCCAATTTGATAAATTTTTAATAAAAATCAACTTTTTGTATTAACTCTTTGGCAAGATAAAGTAATTTTTATGTATATGTGCAGTAAAATAACAAAAAATAATATTTTTATTTTATAAAACTTAAATTTGTAAACTATAATCTACAAAATGTAAGTTATAGTCTGTAGATTTAAAGCTTTAGTTTATTAAATATATCTAATGTGGATATAAAACTGCGTTTTGGTCGATCTGTAAGAAAGCGAAGACGAGAACTAGATTTGTCTCAAGAAGAATTAGCTGAAAAAGCAGAACTTCATCGTACTTACATTTCAAGTATAGAATCAGGAAAATGTAATGTGTCGTTAGACAATATAGAAAAATTAGCTAAAGCCCTAAATATATCCATACCTGATTTGTTTGCTAACTCAGATACAAATTCATAATTTTAGAGTATGGATGAATACATTAAACAAAAAATTAAGGAAAATCTTAAAAAATCAATTAGAGCTTTTTTCAAAAATAAAGAAGTAAAAAATTATCAAGTATTAGATGATATTTTTCCTGTTGAAAGACGAATACGCTCTTTAATTGGTGGCTTAGAAACAAGTTTAGGAACGACTTGTTGGGAACCGATAGCTAAAAGTTTAGCAGAATTAAATGGATTTGAAATTATAACGAAAAAAATATTACGTCCTGAACCATTTCCTTTAGAATTGCAGACTGAATTTAATAAATTAGTTCATGAACGTGAGAATAAAACAAATAATAAGAGAATTACAACAGAAGAATGTATACAAAGGTTGAAAGAGGCAGCTTTAAAAACTAATCCTCAAGATATAATTCAATACACATCTCCTCCATCTGGAACTGGAGTAGATATTCATTTTTATAAAAATGGTATTGAATATATTTTTGATATAAAAACTACACAGCCTAATCAAGCTAATTTTAAAGGATTTAATCGGCAACTTCTGGAGTGGTACACGTACAGATATGCCGATGATCCTCATGCAAACTTAGAAGCTCGTATTGCTATTCCTTTTAATCCTTTTACAAAACCTTGGTATGAACAACAAAAAAGTATGTTATTTAATTCTCCTTTGGATATGAATAAAGATATTTGGGTTGAAAATGAATTTTGGAATTTCTGTTCTGGAAAAGAAAATACATTTGAGCAACTTAAAGAACTGTTTGTGGAATTAGGTCAAGAGAACTTTGCAGAAGAATTTCATGATATTTTTTATCAAAACCAATTTAATAAAAACATGAACTTAATGATATATTTGATCTTTTTTTTTAGAGGTACAATCTAGACTTCAATAATGTTAAGCAGTTCTTTAGCCACATACTCAACAACAGGTACTGGAACAGCATTACCGAACTGTTTTTTAGCAATATCTTCTTTTTCATGATATTCAAAATTTGTAGGGAAACCTTGTAACTTACAAGCGTGTTTTGCAGTAATAGGGATATATTTTTTCTTTTTATATATTTTTTCTAAAAATAAGCTTTTGTACTCTTCAGGATGACTAGCATGAACGGATATTGTTGCTATATAGTCTTTAGCACCAGTAGCAGTTAATGTTGGTATAATATCAGCAGTCGGTAGAATAATTCGATATATATTATTAATACCAGTCATGTTTTTAGAATTAACAAATTCATACTTACTATCATTTGTTAAACGAAATATTCCTTTATCTACTAGTTTATTTAATTCATTTGCTTGTATATCAGGTATGATGTCTTGAAAATTATTCAAAGACAAGGGATTTCCATCCTTATGTCCGTATTTTTTACTTCTTCTATGCTTCAAAAGAGTTAAACAAATCACTTTTTCTCTATCGGTAGTTTCTATAATATCCCACGAGTGGATTGTTGTATGTCCATTTCTTAAATCAGAAAAAATGAAAAAATCATTTAACTCGTCATCTTTTTGAAATCTAGTCCTTGATGGTGGAATCACACCTTTGAATAAGGTATGTGGATCTAACTTAACTTTCTCAACAATTTTTATGTTTTTAAATTCGTCTAAAATGTCCAAAACCTTTGGATGTACTTTCAACGTATGGGGAAATTTATATTCTTGGCATTTGTCTATATCATTTCTAATTCCCACAATAAAAACTCTATCTCTATTTTGAGGTAAACCGAAATCATAGGCATTAAGAACTTTCCATTTAACACAATATCCTATACTTTCTAATTTTTGCAATATTAACTCTAAATTATCTTTATTTTTAGGGCTTGCTAATCCACTAACATTTTCAAAAATAAAACTTTTAGGTTGACTTTTATTAACAAGCCTAATTACGTCAAACCATAATTTGCCTCTGGGATCTTCAAATCCTCGTAAACAACCTGCAACAGACCAAGGTTGGCATGGAACTCCACCAACTAGTATATCCAAGTTATTAGGCAGTTCAGTAATTTTTGTGACATCTCCCAATTCAATTTCATCTTTATTTAAGTAGCTGATGAAGTTTTTTTGATAAACTTTAATAGCTTGTTTGTCTATTTCAGAATAACCTAAGCACTGTCCACCTAAACTTTCTAAAGCTATTCTAAATCCACCAATACCTGCGAATAAATCTATGAAGGTAAATTTTTTATTATAAGTTACTAGTTGTAGAGGTAATTCTATTTGTCGTGGTATGTTTGAACCTACTAATTTCATGTTTGTTAGCCAAAGCTATTAACTAACTATTTGAGTCTGGTATGGAATTATAACATTTATTATTTAATAAATAAATAGTTAGCTGATGTTTTAATTATAAGGATTAAATGAAATCTGATTAATAACATATATAAATATTAAGCCTGCTTTGGCAGGCTTAGTTACTGAGTTTCACAAATTGTGAAAGAGACTAACTCACCAAATCAGGAAAGACTTCTTGCACAGCAGGATGTACAAGGCGATGATTCTGCACATTTACACCTTTGGCTAAGGATGGATTAACATCTAGGGCTTTGATGCCTAGATTTGCTAACTGCACAACGAATGGTAATGTGCTGTTATTTAGGGCTTGAGCAGATGTCCAAGGTACTGCACCTGGCATATTGGGAACGCCATAATGGACTACGCCTTCTTCAATGTAGACGGGGTTGGTATGGGAGGTGGCGTGTAAGGTTTCCACACAACCGCCTTGGTCAACTGCAACATCTACAATTACTGACCCAGGCTGCATTTGTTTAACTAATTCGCGGGGTACTAAAATTGGCGCTCTGCGTCCCAAGACTAAAACAGCACCGATGAGTAAGTCAGCTTGTTTAACGGCAGCTTCTATATGGGCAGAGTTACTATAAAGTAATTCCACTCTCGAACCAAACAAAGTTTCTAAATAAGATAAACGTTCTACATTTACATCTAAAATCTGCACAATAGCACCCATCCCCACAGCAATTTTCGCTGCTTCTGTGCCGACTACACCGCCACCTAAAATCACAACTTTACCGGGTCTAACACCGGGTACACCACCTAAAAGTACTCCTCTACCGCCTTGCTGACGTTCTAAAAATCTCGCGCCAAACTGCACTGATAGCCGCCCAGCGATGACACTCATGGGTGTGAGTAGGGGTAGTCTGTTGGGGCCTGGTTGTTCGACAGTTTCATAGGCGATCGCACAAGTGCCACAATCAATTAGATGTTCGGTTAATTTGCGATCGGCTGCCAAATGCAAATATGTAAACAATATTTGCCCTTTTTGCAAAAATTTATATTCGCTCGATAATGGTTCTTTGACTTTTACGACTAATTCCCGATTCCATGCGGCTTCATCTGTCGAAACAATCTCTGCCCCCGCATTCATGTAATCTGCATCTGTAAAACCAGCACCATGACCTGCTTGTGTTTGGACAAAGATACTATGACCATTTTCCCTTAGTACTCTGACACTAGAAGGACTTAACCCGACTCGAAACTCTTGATCCTTCGTTTCTTTGGGAACGCCAATTTCCATATAACGCCTCTGATGAATTTTTGGTTTAATTTAGCCTGCCAGTCTCAGACTGACAGTTCCGTATTAGATATAGCTATCTACAACCTTAGTTTTCCCTTTCACGGTAACAAAGCTGAAAACTCTTACCCTTGACTATTGACACAGTTGACTACAATATATAAAGAATAATTACAAAATGTTAACAGAGCCTCTGCACAGCTACATTTAAGAAGCTGCTCCTAGGTTCATCTGGCTCCAACCTGACCAAAGTCCAGATTCAAGGCTATTACTTTTAAGTCCCGTTTGCCGAAAAGAGGTTTATTGAACATGACACAACCACAACCCACAGTTACCCCCAAATTAGAAGAACCCAAATTTGGCTTTAGTGAGTATGCTGAACGCCTCAATGGTCGTGCGGCAATGATTGGCTTTGGCTTGATGGTGATTATTGAATATGTCACCAATCAAGGTGTGCTATCTTGGCTCGGTCTCAAGTAGTACGATTCAAAAGCAAAAGCTTTCTAGATGTAAGCTAGTAAGTAGAACAGGTTTAACCAGCTGGCATAGTCGGCTGGTTAAAACTTTATCAAGAGAACTATCTTGGATAATTTGCTGTCTATATCTTTGTAGGCTTGCAAATCAGCAAGAAGACAAATTGTTACAATCCCTCACCTACTGATCCAAATTATAATATTTAGATGTCTTTTTTATAAAAGACAACTGGCGGTGAGGTATTCTCGGTAAACTGACACAAAGGTGATTTGGATAAACCAAGCTGTGATGAATGCTGCATTACCTCGTTTTTTGAAATCAGCCTACAGAAAAGAGCCAATTATCAGTATCTTGATAACAATGGGCGTAGTAGATGCTGTGATTGGTGGATTTGATGATAGTTGGTCATTGTTAGCCCTTGGGTTGGGAACAGCAGGTATTAGTCTCGCCTTTAAGTTGTGGCGAATGCAGCAGCATCGCCCCATCCCAGAGGAACCTGTGGTACAACATTACTTACCTTCCCGTTCATCGAGTCCCACGCTACCGATATTAACTGTTGCGAAGAAAAAACCACCCCGTTGATAGTGTTGAGTCACAAATGTGAAGTAAATTGACTTAACTATTCAAACAGTGAGGAAAAATTTGTGAGGAGTGAGGGAAAAAAGGGGAACAGCCTTTTGCTGCGCCCGTATATTTTCTTGGCTTTTATAGCAGCCTTGACTCTGCCGCTAACTATTTGGCAAAGTTTAGAGATTTATACTGCTCATGCTGCGATCGCTCAAATACCAGATTCCCCATCTCAACCTAATTTTGCCAATTTCCGCTTAATTTATAGCTTGGTGGGACATTCTGGAACAGTGAAATCTCTGGCTTTTAGTCCCGATGGCAAAATTCTCGCCAGTGGTGGTGCAGAAAATGAAGGTGCAATTCGCCTGTGGAATCCTTTAACTGGTAAAAAGTTGGCGAATAGCAAAGCACACAAAACCTCTGTAGAATCCTTAGTGATTGCGCCAGATGGGCAAACTCTAGTTAGTTGTAGTACTGATCACACCATTAATATTTGGAATCTTAAAAATAATAAATTTCGTCGTTCCTTTGTCGGACACACCAGCAACGTCTTATCTTTAGCGGTATCTCCTGATAGTAAAGTACTGGTTAGTGGTGCTTTAGACGGAATTCGGGTATGGGATTTGTTACAGCAACGTCCATTGACAACTTTAGTCAAAGTCAGTGACTCAATTTATACAGTAGCTATCAGCCCTGATGGCCAAACAGTTGCTAGTGGTGATAATAAAGGTGAAATCAAGCTTTGGGACTTGCAGAGTGGTAAATTAATTCGGTCATTTTCCGCACATTCTCAAGCTGTGAATGCTGTAGCTTTTACACCCGATGGGACAACCTTAATTAGTGCCAGCCGCGATCGCACCATTAAACTTTGGAATCTGGAATCAAAAAGCCTTTCCCGTATCCTCAAAGGACATAATAACTGGGTAAATGCGATCGCAGTTAACCCCAACGGCCAAACATTAGCCAGCGCCGGCAGAGATGGCATTAAACTGTGGGATTTAACTACAGGCGAGTTATTAAGTACACTTTATGGACATAGTGATTGGGTAAATGCGATCGCTTTTAGTCCAGATGGCAGATTGTTAGCTAGTGGCGGTTTTGACGGCAGAGTCAACATTTGGGGAAATATACAACCAAAACGGAAGTAAAGTGACGTGCCGATTATTTTTCAGACCCCTCTCCAAACCTCTCCCCGCAACAGAGAGAGGCTTTGAATCTTGCTCCCCTTCCCTTGTAGGCAAGGGGCTGGGGGTTAGGTTTAAGAGAAAGTTACACACAGTTTTGAACCCGCGTATGCGGGTTTTGTCTGTGTAGCCGAGCCAGTGCGTTGGGCGGGTTCCCCGACTTGAAGCATCTGGCGTGCGACTTCAGTCGCTGGGTGCAAGATGTAAACATACACCCCTACACCCAGTCTCACAGTCTTGTTTGTAACAAAATCTGTAACAGCAATGGTATTTCAGTTTTTACTCGACTAGATTGGTGAAAAATCTACGGGTAATCCCTGAATATATTGGTAATGTTGCTGAAAGATATACGGGACTATCAAATTCTATTTCTCGGTTCATTTTTAGTCTTGGGAATTGGCACCAGAGATTGGACGCTGCACCCAGAATTTATTGGTGTAGTGATTGTCTCTTGTTTATCAACGCAGTGGATATTGTCAAAGCTCAATAGCCAAGAGCCAGAACAAAAGCTAAATCTGCGTAGTGCCTTGATTACTTCCCTCGGACTGAGTTTGCTCTTACGGGCTGACCATTGGACAACAATGATGTTAGCAGGAGTGAGTGCGATCGCCAGTAAATTTTGCTTCAAAGTCGGCGATAAACATTTCTTCAACCCAGGCAATTTTGGCATTATCACCGCTTTAACCCTCACCTCAGATGCGTGGGTATCTCCCGGACAGTGGGGTGAAGAATGGTGGTATGGGCTGTTATTTGCTGGGACTGGCGGTTTGATTTTACAACGCATTGGTCGTTGGGATACAACAGCCGCTTTTTTAGGTTCCTACTCTTTGTTAGAAGCCATACGCAACCTTTGGCTGGGCTGGACTTGGGACGTATATTGGCATCGCTTAATGAGTGGGTCTTTGCTGCTGTTTGCTTTATTTATGGTGACAGATCCGCGCTCAATTCCCAACGCTAAAATCGGGCGGATAGTTTGGGCTATCTGCATTGCCAGCTTAACTTTTATCCTGCGAAATAATTTCTTCATTTCTACAGCAGTATTTTGGTCATTGTTTGCCCTTGCGCCATTGACCATTGTGATTGATTGGCTGTGGTCATCACCCAGGTTTTCTTGGCTAGAAGCCAAGGAAGAAGATAAAACTCAAAATTCAGCACTTCAACAAGAGGTATAAAATGAAGCGATTTAAAATAGTAATTTCATCATTATTAATTACTGTATTGGCTGTACTGTGTTTCGCCCCGACAGCCTGGGCATTTTGTGGATTTTATGTTGCCAAAGCCGATAGTAAATTATACAACCAAGCCTCTCAAGTAATTATGGCGCGGGATGGCGATCGCACCGTCTTAACTATGGCTAATGACTTTCAAGGCGAAGTCAAAGATTTTGCAATGGTTGTACCTGTACCAACCGTCATAAAAAAAGAACAAGTCCGTGTCGCACCACCCAAAATTGTCGAGCGTTTAGATGCTTTTAGCGCACCACGCTTAGTAGAATACTTCGACTCTGACCCTTGCGTTGAATATGACAGGGTACTTAACGAAGCTGTACCCGCACCAGCAGCTAGACCTAGAGCCGGAGCAGCCAGAGGTAGCGCGAGTGATTTAGGCGTAACCGTCGAAGCACGTTTCAACGTTGGCGAATATGACATTGTGATTTTAAGTGCAAAAGAATCCGGTGGACTGGAAACTTGGCTAAATCGCAACGGTTACAAAATTCCCAGAGGAGCGAAACAGCTACTCCAACCTTATGTCCGCTCTGGGATGAAATTTTTTGTTGCGAAAGTCAACCTCGATAAATTTGAAGAATCTGGCTATCAGTTTTTACGTCCGCTACAAATTTCCTACCAATCACGCAAATTCATTCTACCCATTCGTTTGGGTATGATTAATGCCAATGCTGCTCAAGATTTAATTGTCTATGTCCTCTCACCCAAAGGGCAAGCAGAAATCACCAACTACCGCACCGTGAAAGTTCCTTCCGATGCCAATATTCCAGTATTTGTCAAAAATGAATTTAGTGATTTTTACAAGTCGATGTTCCAAACAGCATACCTAAAAGAAGACAGAAAGGTAGCTTTCTTGGAATATGCTTGGGATATGAGTAGTTGCGATCCTTGTTCCGCAGAACCACTGAACCCAGAAGAACTCAAACAAGCGGGTGTATTTTGGCTAGATAATAATTCCAGTAATGACGAGCCATTCCCGTCCAGTTTCCGTCGTCCGCCAATTGTTAGTAGCAGCGTTTTCATCACTCGCTTACATATTCGCTACACCCGCGACAAATTTCCAGAAGACCCAATTTTTCAAGCTACTTCTAACCAAGAATCTTTCCAAGGGCGATACATTTTACAGCATCCCTTTACAGGCGAACTCAAATGTCAAGCTGGTAGAGAATACAAGCGTTCTTTACCCAAGCGGTTTGAACAAGAAGCCCAAACCTTAGCCAAACTCACCAATTGGAATATCCAAGATATTCGCCGCAAAATGAAATTGACTGTGGGTGATTTAAATTCTTCTTGGTGGGGAAACTTCTTCTCGTGGTTGGTGGGAATGTAAATAGGAAGTACGCACAAAGATTATCGGTTAAGACTGGATGTAATACCAATTCTCCTAGAAACTATAGCGGTTCTTACTTGCTTTTAATACAGTCGGAACCCCACCCCGCATTTGCTGACGCAAACGCTCCCCGCAAGCGGGGAGGGGTTGGGGGTGGGGTTGAAATGTACCTCATCCAACCGAAAACCGCTATATATTCTATAAAATCCTGTAGAGACGTTATATATAACGTCTCTACAACAACCGATTAATTGCATCTTGATCAATAAATAATGTATGGACAAAATCAAATCAAATTTTCAAATATCCTCTAAAGCTATACTTATAATAGTGCCAGTATTTGATGTAAACTTCTAAAAATTTAGCAATTGGTATGACTGTACAATCTCAGACAGAGAAAGATAAATTACAAGCAAACACTAATTTAGCGATAAATCAAGAAATTTCAGCAGAAAAAATTCTCTGTCCTCATTGTTTGCGTACTGCTAAAAATGGGATTAAATGTAAAGGCATTTGTGTCGCTGACAGTGATTATTAAGGTATACCGCCTATTCCTATTGTAGTGAGCATTTCCCAAAAAGACCGATAACGTTTAACTCCAGGAATATGATTACTAAATAACCAAGCTTCCCATTCTTGATTATGAGTCACTTGGGGGTTGAGTAAAATAACTTCACCATCCAATACATCACTAATTTGTAGGGTTGTTTGTAGATACTCTACACGTATATCTTGCTCTAAATTTTTTCCATATATCAAGTATTGCTCATCAGATATGGGCGGTAAACTTCTCAAGCTTTCTGTCCAGATGTCAATCCAGTTCTGATGCTCAACATAAAACCAGTCAATTTCTTCCGTCATCTTTAACCTTAAAACTCCTGGATATCCAGGCCAGCCATTTGTAACCTTTAAAAATTCCCGGTAAGATGAGGGTAATTTTGTCCTCAAACGAGCTTCAGTAGCAGTAATTTCTTTTTCTGATGCTCTTGGTAAACCTAACCATTCTGATTGAATTGCTTCATCTGGAAAATCTACAACTGTCCAATATATTTCCCCATTTTCGTAATTATCAAGCACTTTTTTACTTTCCTTTTTAAGAAAAGAATACCAATTAAAATTATTCATAATTGAACTACCCATCTCCCTTGCAACCTGCACCACTGCGGCCTCAATGTGCAGAATAAATACTGAACAGCTTATATTACCCGACACATCAATAAAATCAATCAACCAATACCCTAAATCCTGTATTTAAAATTTTTGGTTGACAAATCCGATATATCGCAATATATTTAATTTAACGATAATGATATATCGTGATACTTCAAATAAACACAAGGAGTTACATTAATGTTTGGACAATTTTATTCACATTTTCCTGTACCAGCCCATGCTGGAGAAGGAATTGGCCATCAATTTTCGAGAGGTAGACGGCGACGTGGATACAGAAATTCATCAGGTGATGACTGGCAAGATGAGCCATGCACCCGTCGCGGTGACATCAAATTTAGACTGTTGGGACTTTTATCTGAGCATCATCAATTTTCGATGAGTGGGCGACATGGACATGGACACCGGGGTTCATTTGGTGGTGGCTGGGGAGAGGAGCCACGCACCCGTCGCGGTGACATCAAATTTATGTTGCTGGGGCTTTTATCGGAGCGTCCCCAGCATGGTTATGAACTGATTAAAGAGCTAGAAAATCGCCGTGGAGGCTTTCGCAAGCTGAGTCCAGGTTCAGTTTATCCAACGCTACAAATGTTGGAAGAAGGCGGTTATTTGACTAGTGAACAAGTCGAAGGTAAGCGTGTCTACACAATTACAGATAGTGGTAGACAATTATTGAGCGATCGCCAACAGCAATCTCATTCACAAAATCCTCAAGATAGTTGTACAGAAAACAAGTCTTCGGAATTGATGGAGTTGCGCCAGACTTTAACACAGTTAAATGATGCAGTTGCACAAATTGCTCGCAGTGGCAATTTAGAACAAGCAAATCGAATCCGCGAATTGCTTGTTCAAGTAAAGCGTGAGATTTACAAATTGCTCGCGGAACAGTAGCCTACTTTGCTAATGTTAACGATATTGCTGGGCTTGAGTTTCATATAGGTAGGCGTAGCGATTACCCATCTGGATCAGTTCATTATGAGTCCCACTTTCAATAATAGTGCCGTTTTCCATCACATAAATGCGATCGGCCATTTTGACAGTAGACAAGCGATGGCTAATTAAAATCGCCGCCTGATTTTGGATAAGTTGGCGGAATTTTTCAAACACTTCATATTCCGCTTTCGGATCCATTGCACTGGTAGGTTCATCTAAAACTATCAACTGGGAATCTCTTAAGAACGCCCGCGCCAAAGCTATTTTTTGCCATTGACCAATACTTAATTCTTCTCCTTGGTCAAACAATTTACCCAAAATTGTGTCATAACCTTTGGGTAAACTGCTAATTACATCATCTGCACCAGAACGACGCGCTGCCGCTATAATACTATCTCGATTAGCTGGCAAGTCAATATTAGCTAACCAAATATTTTCCTGGGCGGTAAAGTTGTATTTAGCATAGTCTTGAAAAATTATGCTGATGTCGCGGCGTAATTCAGAGATTTGATAATCTTTAATATCAACACCATCAATTGTGATGTAGCCAGAGGAGGGGTCATACAAGCGACATAACAATTTAATTAAAGTCGTTTTTCCCGAACCATTCTCACCAACCAGTGCTACTACTTCTCCTGGTTTAATGCTCAAATTAATATTATGTAGTGCCTGACGAGTGGTAGTAGAATATTGAAAACTCACATCATGAAATATAATACCAGACTGCATTGGTCTTGGTATTGGTTTGGGATTTATCGGCTCAACTAATCTGGGTTGGAGGTCAAGAAATTCGTAGAGATTACCTAAAAATAAATTATCTTCGTACAGTGCTGAAACGTTGGCTAATAAACTTTTAATATCGTTTTGTCCTCGTTGGAGTGCTTGGTAATAAAGAACTAAATCACCCAAACGTAGAACACCATTGATCGCTTGATAAATAATTAAAGCATAAATCGCAAATATGAGAACCCCGGCGATCGCTTCGGCGAAAAAGTTAGCAATAAAGCGCCTTGTGAAAATTTTTAGGCTTTCTTTATAGATTTGTCTGCGGATACGAAGATACCAATTACTAAAGTAGTGACCTAAATCAAATAAGCGAATTTCTTTGGCAAATTGGTCTGATGTCAACATCCAAGCTAAATAAAAGCCTTGGCGTTGCATTGGTGTCCATTTGCGCTGCCAATCATACATCACGCGGCTATATTTGATCCGCACTAACATAGCAGGCAAAGCAGCTACAAATAAAACCCCAAGAATTCCCCAATGTAGTGTTAGCAACAAACCAATCATTGCTACTAACGAAATACTATTTTGACCAATTTGTGCTAGACGATTGAGAATTTGCGGTGGTCGATACGGTGCTTCTTGTTGCGCTCTTTGTAAGGTATCGTAATATAAGGGATTTTCGTAATACTCCAGATCAGCCGCAATCGATTTGGCATTAATAATTCCTTGCATATAGTCAGTTACCCGTTGAGAATGGGCAGTGGTGACTAGTTCTGTTAAGGAGTTAGCCAAGGTAGTTAATAAAGTAACTCCACCAGCCAGCGCAATTAATACTAAGACATTACGAAATGCTACGGTCTTATCAGCTAGGCTCAAGTTAGCAGCGACCGCATCGATAATCAGTTTTGAGAGATAAATTGAGACTACAGGTAAGATACCTTGAATCGTTAGTAAGACAACACGGGCGATCGTCCAACGGGGGCTACTTTGCCATACTAGACGCAATGCCGGCAAAAGTCGCAGAGTATTTTGTAGTTTATCTCGAATTTTTTTGCCTAGTTGCATATTTAAAATGGCGATCGCACTAAATTTAATTTCTTAAACCTTGATTGTAACTGGGGACAAGTTTCTTTCAGCCAAATCATTTTCCACTAACTTCACCAACTCAGGTAGTGCAGCTAAAGAACGTTGCCGTCGTAAACTACAAATCGGCACCTGTTGAACTACACTCATACATTGCTGGAAATGTGCTTTGAGAAATTCTGGTGCTGTCAATGCTTGCATTTCTCTAGAATGTCGGACTAATTCACCAAAGCTTGGTTTCGCCTCTAAAGGAACGATTTCTGGGTGGGTTCCGCCAGCTAACACATAAATCTTTTTCAGGGGTACAGATTCTTGAAAGAACCCATCTTGCAGTCGGTGAACCCGCTTGATAGTTTGGGAATTTAGTAAAGGTAAACTATCTGGGACATGACCAAAAGAAGCTGCCGCATCAGGCCACAGCTTAATTTGCGGAAAGCCCGGAATTACTAGCGGCTGTTGTTTACCAACTTGAATTGCCAAAACATCATCTGTCAAAATGCTATATCCGTGAGTGTGAAAACATTCTGCTAAGGTTGACTTGCCAAAACCTGAGTCTGCCATAAAGGCAACTGCACTACCATTAATGACTACACTACTAGCATGAAGTACCAGCAAGCCCCTCTGTCTGAGCAATACGCAAATAATCACACCCAAGAGAAAAGTCCGAATTAATGCTTCATCAACACCAGGGTTGGGATCAAGAACAATTTCTTTACCATCTTTCACCAGCACCATACCGAATTCGTCAATTCTCGCGAATAAGTAATTGCCCCCATCACTACGCTTTTGTTGTGGATCATTGAGCTTACCAAAACGGATCACTACATCTGCTGGTTTGTCACTGGGGATGAGTTCAGGTAAGGGTAGTTCAGAGTGAATGCCTAAGTTGTATGCGGTGTAAACGTGCATCGGAAATATTGTTGGATGAGGAGTGAATAATTATTTTACTTACGCAAAACTCAGTTCGACTAACACTTTTGAGTTGACAAAACCCTGACAATCTGTAATAAAGGAAGCCATCAGGAAATAGCGTTCCTGATGTTTCCAAACATCTCATTTAGATTTTGCAGTAATCCTAAAAAAGCTAGTTTTTAGGATTACTTTATTTACTAGCTCTAGACTTGATTTAGGGATAATAGTATTCAGTGATGCTATTACACCTAGAACTTTGCTAAAGCTATTATTGGGGAATAAGTACCCCATTTTGAGAACCATCTAGTCCTAGTACTTCGCCAGGAATCTGAGTAGGATTGGTACCGATTTGGAAAGTATCTTTTGGGCCTGGTCTACCAAAAGCATGGGTAATGTTTTCAACACTACCGTAGTTTGTTAATTTGGGTGCTTCATAAGTTTTTTTCATTGTTTGAGTCTCCTGTTGGTTTTTTGATTTCTTAACTAAACTAGTGGCTTTGATACATTCACCAACTCAGTCTAGGTAGGAGCAGGTTAAAAATAAACTGCCCCTAGTCAGACTTATGGTTTTAATGGGGATATAATTCAGACCAAAAGCAAGTGTTAAATATTTATCTTCCTCGATTGTTACCTACGGGAATGAGTATTCCATCTGGACAACCATCTAGCCCTAGTACATCACCAGGAATAAGAGTAGGATTATTTCCGATTTGGAAAGTATCTTTTTCACCTGTTCCGCCAAAGGCATTAGTAATATCTTGAACATTACCGTAGTTTGTTATTTGAGGAGTTTCGTAAACTTTTTTCATATTTTCTGTCTTTTGCTGGCTGCGTTTATCTCTAACTGGAACATCTAGCCGTAGTCACTTAGGGTAGGTCAATCTTAATTACTCACAGCCTTATTGGCTTGGAGAGCCTACCAAATTCAGTCTAGGTAGGAGCAGGCTATAAATGCACTGCCCCTAGTCAGACCTATGGTTTGTTTTAGTTATGATTTAGCCAAAGAACGAGGGTAACAAATTACCAAATTGGTATTGTTTCGCTGTTCTTGGTCTTAGCGATTGGGAATAAGTACTCCATTTTGGGAACCACTGAGTCCAATGGTTGAACCAGGAACAGGAGTAGGATTACTTCCAATTAAGAAAGTGTCTCTTCCACCTGCTCTACCAAAAGCATTAGTAACGCTTTGAACACTACCGTAGTTTGTGAGTTGAGGAGCTGCGTAAGCTTTTTTCATTGTTAAGTCTCCTGTTTGTTTTGTTGGTTTTTGACTGGACTAGATATTGGCTTTGAGATTTCACCAAATCAGTCTAGGTAGGAGCAGGCTGAAACTGCACTGCCCCTAGTCCGACTTATGGTTTTTTGGGTATGATTCAGCCACAGAGAAAGTGTTAAAGCTTTCCAAACTGGTAATGTTGAATCATCGTTTATCTCCTCTGTTGTCGATATCAGGTTGTTGTAGAATCTGTGTAGGGATTTGAGATCCACAAATTCTTGAATATTACTGGCATCACTAGTCATCACCTCATCTAGTAGCTTGCGATCAAGATGTAATAACCCGCGTTGGAAGTTTGGTGTCATATCTGTTTTGCCACCACGCCATTGCACTTCTTGGGGAAGAATATTATCTAAGGCTCTCCGCATAATGAAGCGAGACCATCCTTGATGGAGTTTTTGCTCTGGTGGTAAAGATAGGCAAAATTCAATCAAGCGTTTATCCATAAAGGGATGGCGCGACTCTAGAGAAAATGCCGCAGCACATAAATCTCCCAGTTCTAGTACTGTGGTAAACAAGGCGGAATTTAGGGTACGACATTGTTCTTCTCTAACTGTGACGGCTTGTTCCTCGGATGGTGTGAGGGGATTTATGCCGACTTGTTTAGCGAATTGCGGGTTGATTAAAGAAGTGACTTGGGGTTGATTTTGTTTATAACCCCGGAGCGATCGCCAAATCTTCAAGATATACTCAGGAACTAAGGGTTTAATTCCATATCTGACAAACAATCTCCGCCGCGAAACTCGAAAGTGTTGTCCAATTTGCCAAGCAGTCTTCCCAAAGGTGAGATATTTTCTCTGTTTGACTAATTCTTGTAAGTAGGTAATGACATATTGATAAAAAAGGGCTGCTAGTGATGTATTAAAGTGTTGAGATATGGCTTTAGCTTCTTGGATAAATTGCTGCCATTTGCCTTGACGTGCTAATTCTGCAAAGTATGTCACGCCATGAGATACGGTGGTATCACCATCAAAACCATCCAAAGAAATCCGAATACCTGCTTGTTGGGTGGCACGATTTAATCCCCACACAAGAAAATGGCTAGGCCCAATAAAGGGTTCTTCCATATATTTATAGTAGTTCTGCCATTCTGATAAGGGGCCTGATTGATCAGCATGGACGTAATGAGGGACAAATCCACCTTGATTCAATACAGGGTTAATGTATTGACGTTCGTCGCATTCTGGAACTTCTTCAAAAATGTTGGAGAAAGTGTGCAGTTTGATACCTTTAGCTTGCAAGATATCCTTAGCTACACAGGCGATTGCAGAAGAATCTAAGCCACCACTCAAATGACAGCTGACAGGAAATGCACTGCGTAAACGACAACGCACTGCCTCGGTAAATATCTCACGAAAAGCGGCGGCATATTCGGCATCAGAGTTGAGTTTTAACTCTTCACCGATTTCTAAAGACCAGTAGGAGCGAGTTTTTAATTTACCTGTGGCACTCACTGTCATTGTGTGCGCCGGAGGCAATCGATGTATATGTTTGTAGGAGGTAATCGATTTATCTTCCGTGAATGGATGCAGGTGATTAGCGATCGCAATTTCATTCACCTTTTTCGGCACTTCTGGTAAACACAACAGTGCCTTCATTTCTGAAGCAAAGTAAAATTTCTTGCCTGGTTGATAGCAGTAATATAAGGGTTTGATCCCAAAATGATCTCTCGCACAGAATAATTTCTGTTGATTTTGATCCCAAATCACAAATGCAAAGTCACCAAGCAATTTGGTTGGGCATTGTTCACCCCATTTGTCGTAAGCCGCTAGTACTAACTGGCTGTCTGTGATTTTTTCGGGTGGGCAGTGGTTAATTGATAATGCAGAGATTAGTTCATCACGGTTATCTATGCGTAAATCGGCTGTAATGACTAACTTAGCGGTGTGATCAACAAAAGGTAATTTTTCTAGCAGTGATTCTGGTGTTGTCCACAGCATCCGATGTCCTAAGCCAACTGCACCAGCACACCAGATATCTGCACCATCTGGCCCCCGATGAGCGATCGCATCTACCATCAAGACCAGCTTTTTCTGTTCAATTGTCTGATTATCTAGATTGTAAATGCCAACTATACCGCTCATGTTTTATATCCTTGCCAAAGACGGTAATGGAGTAAAGCGCGAGAGATCAGGTAGGTAGCCAATGACAACATACCCTTGAGTTTCAATCCAAGCATGAGCTTCTAAATTGCCAGCTTCACTTTTAACAACTCCGATTCGCAATTCTGGTTTGTAACCATAACGAGTCATTAATACTTGGCAAGTCAAAGCCCGTGCTAGGCACTTGGCTCCCCCTGGTGTGTAGCGCGTGCTAACATTTATTGCCCAAACAATTTTGTGCAGAGAAATTGGTTCTAACTGGAAATTTGGTTTACTGATTTTGTTGATCAGTTTTCTTAAAGTATTAAACGATAGTAACCACATTCCTAGCCGAACTAACCCCAGCAAAACGAACGTCCTCAATAAAAATTGGCGATCGCTGTTGCTTAGTTGCAATAATTTAAGCAGACGCTTCATTGTTTATTTCTATCAATCCTTTAGTTGCTAAATCTTCTAGCAAAGCGGATATATCACGTTTGCATACCTCTGCATCTACTTCATATTCCGCTAGGATGGCATCTTCAATTTCTGGGACAGTCTTTGGTGATTGGATGAAGTTCCATATACTGGCTCCTACTTGATTCAATCCATAGTAAGCACCAGATTTAATATCAAGGATTACTACCTCTCCTTGCAAGTCTGAACAGATTTGCTCTCTAGAGGCTACTACACTTAAACTTTCTGATGAACTTAGTTTTGTTGGCATTTTTATAGTATAATCACTGATTCTTAACTGTTTATACTAAAGACAATTTATATCACCCTTGTGGAAATTACTGTTACGCAAGTTGGATATCTTCATCCTTTGTTTTAAAAATCGCTAACTTTATAAAGCAATTGTGAAGTAATATAAATACTCAAGTAGTATGACTGTCAATAATCAATTACTCTCTTCATTGATCACTACCAGATTGTGAGAGTAATTCAAGAGCATATTCAAGTAATCAATACATCAAATTACCAATACAGCTATTTGCATCACAGATAATTAACATCTCTCAAATAGAACGGCTCTAGTCAAAAATTAACTCCACGTATGTAAACAGCAAAAAATATTCTTGGTAATAATTCAGCACTGAGTAAAAGACAGTGACATAGGCGAATTTTCGGACATTCGCGTAACTATTGTTCAGCAGTCAGACTTAAAAAATCAGCCTGATTAATCTATTAATTGAGAAGAGCTTGGCTCAGTTTCCCCACATTCTGACTCCTGAATTTTGACTATACTTGTAATCTTATCTATCAATAAAAATGGTGTAAATTGATTGGCTTTGAGTCAATATATCTTTTGAATGATATTTAAATTTGACAACAAGACAATTTAGCTTTGTAGACCGAATAATCCACAAAAAGTTCCCTTGTAAGTATAAGGGCGTAAATAATTGTACTTAGGAAAAGGCAGGCGGTAGTGGTTTGGCTAGGCTGAGGACAAGCTCATCAACCGGAAACAGAAAGCAGGAGGGAAGAGGGTTGTAGCTTAATTAACCTTTCTTAATATAGTTTTGTTTTTTCCCACCGACTTAGTTGCTTACAATCAACAGTCACATTTTATCTCGCGCAGAAGCGCAAAGAAGAGTTTTAGAGCAATACAGTTCAGTTAAGCATTTCTTCCTTCTCTTTGCGTCCTTGGCGTTCTTGGCGGTTCGTTAAAAAATCTGACTTTGATCAAGAGTTTTAGCCTTAAGTGAACCGTATTGAGTTTTAGAGGTGTTGCCATTGTCTTTGGGAAATGCGATCACTGCATCATTTCTCAGCATTTCTTATTCCATAATTAAAATACAAGAGACAGTGGAGGCGGTCATGACTGTGCAGTTATTAAGACGTAAATTCACAGTGCAGCAATATCATAAAATGATTGAGTCGGGTATTCTTACAGAAGATGACCGGGTGCAACTGATCCGAGGAGAAATTGTTGAGATGTCGCCTATTGGGACAAAACACGCTGCTTGTGTAAAGTGTTTAAATAAACTCTTGTCTAGTAAGTTAAGGGATAGAGTTCTCATTGCTATTCAAGACCCTGTGGAACTGAGTGATAATTCACAACCACAGCCAGATGTGGCTTTACTCAAACCACGTGATGATTTTTATGCAGATGCACATCCCCAACCACAGGATATTTTCTTACTCATTGAAGTTGCTGATTCGACAATAATTTATGACAGGGAAGAAAAGATTCCTTTATATGCAGAAGCTAATATAATTACAGTTTGGTTAATAGATATTAACGAGCAAGTCGTGGAAGTTTATCAGCAACCAACCGCCACAGGATATCAGTATATACAAAAGTTTGCTGGTGGTGAAACTTTATCAATTCCAGGGTTTGCTGATGTCACAATTACGGTTAATGAAATCTTCGGCAGATAAATCACTGCTTAATAATATTACTGCGATCGCTCTTTTCTCTCCCTCTGTGTCGCGCCAGTTGCTTCAAGTATAAATTACCTCCTGCCTCCTGCCTCCTGCCTTTGATTACTGTGCTATTCGCCAAATTTTGATGGTATTATCCTCGCTGCCACTGACAATTGTCCTACCATCAGCCGTAAAACCAACAGATGTCACGGTATCTGCATGACCTGTCAAGGTATTCATCACTTCCCCTGTGGCTAAATTCCAAAGTTTGATGGTACGATCGCGGCTGGCACTGGCTAAGGTCATCCCATCTGGGCTAAAGGCGACACAAGTCACGGTGTTAGCATGTCCTGTAAAGCTGCGAAGCACTTCGCCGGATGCAACATCCCAAAGTTTAATGGTGCGATCGCGGCTGGTACTGGCTAAAGTTGTACTATCAGGACTAAAGGCTACTGATGTGATGGTATTTGTATTACCCTTGAGGGTGCGGGCTGGGTCATCTTGGTAAAGATGCCAAAGTTTAATGGTTTTATCAAAACTCCCACTAGCTAAGTTACGCCCATCGGGACTAATCGCCACTGAACGCACCCAAAATTTATGTCCTTTCAGGGTGCGGATGAGTTTTCCTGTGCCTAAATTCCAAACTTTGAGGGTGTTATCATCGCTACCACTGACCAAAGTTTTGCCATTGGGACTAATAGCTAAAGTTTGAATTGAATCTGTATGTCCTTCTAAGGTGTAAACGATTTTACCTGTTGTCAAATTCCAAACTTTAATAGTTTTGTCATCACTCCCACTCACTAAAGTTTTGCCATTAGGACTAATAGCCACAGCATTGACTTTTTGCGAATGTCCATTCAGGGTTAAGATTTCTTTTCCTGTGGCAATATTCCACATATTAATTATCCTCTCCCCTTCGCCACTGCTGGCAATTGTTTTGCCATCGGGACTAATGGCAACAGAAACTACAGATTTTGCAGCACCTTGGAGGGTAGTAGCTAAAGCAATATTTTTAACTGGAATATTCGGTGATTGACCAAAAACAACTTCATTTTGAGAATGACTGTAATTTGTTGGCTTGAGTTTTGATAACAAAATTGCTTGAATTTGGCGATATTGTTGATACCAAGTATCACTAAATCCAAATAACAAAACAAAAGCTGCTGCTAAAACTAAGATTTTTACAAAAGCGTATTGAAATGAAAAAGTTGATTTTGGTTGAGTTACCGTAAATGTGCCTGATGATTGACCTGCGGCTGGTAAGGCGCGTGGTAAGGCAGGAATTAAATCTTTAATCACTTCATCGGCTGACTGATAGCGTTGACTTAAGTCTTTTTGCAACAACTTATTCATGACGTTATCTAATTCTGGCGACAAGGGACTCCGCAAATATTGTCGCCAACTGTTTGCCCAGCCATAGCCATGTTCCATCCACAATTGAAAGGGGGATGTTCCTGTTAGCAAATGAAAACAAGTAGCTCCCAAACTAAACAAATCACTAGCTGGATAAGCTTTGCCATCTCGAATTTGTTCCAGTGGAGAATAACCATGCGAACCAATGGATGTGCCACTTTTGTTCTTGACTTTTTCGGTTAATTGTTTAGAAGAACCAAAATCAATCAAACTGAGTCGCCCATCATACCGACAGCGAATTAAATTTTCTGGTTTAATGTCACGGTGAATTACACCGCGATCGTGAATGAATTTAAGTACAGGCAATAAATCAAATAAAATAGCTTGAATTTCATTGGCTTTATAAACTCGGCGCTGTTGTAATTCTTTTAACAAGTTCTGCCCATTTATAAATTGTTGGACTAAATACAGGCATTTATCTTGCTCAAAGTAAGCAATTAGTGTGGGAATTTGGGGATGTTCGCCAAGTTCTTGCAGCCGTTTTGCTTCTTCTGCAAACAACTCCATTGCTTTTTTTTGTGACCAAGTTCCTTGAAATTTCGGTGCTAATTGCTTAATTACACAAAGTTCATTGAGTTTATCGGTATCTTCTGATAAATAAGTTCTGCCAAATCCTCCTTCATCGGAAAGCACCCGAATCACCCGGAAGCGATTTCTTAACAGTGGTACTAAGGGAGTACCACAAGTTTGGCATAACTGCTTGCCTTTGGGATTTAGGGGATTTGGGCAATCGGGATTTAAGCAGCAGATCATTTATCTGACGGGCGCGACTGCATATTTTTACTAAGTTAACCCCGATATTTCCCTTAATTAGAATTGATGCTCTCGTATTGATGGTAGACCCCTGTGATTGTGGGGAGTGGGGAATTAATTATATAGTCAATTTTGGTAAATGCTCATAAGTTTTCCACAATGCTGGAAAACCACGAGAGTCATGAGATGAGTTTCATCGATTATATATTAACTTGCTCTACCACCAAACGACATTCGTTATTCATCGCATCGTGTTGGTAGCAACTTTAGCAGAAGGAAGATTTAGGATGTCATTAGCCATTTGTAGTGACAAAGAACAAATGACCAATGACCAAAATTTTAGCTAAGGTTTTTGAGTGGCGATCGCTAATTTTGCCCCCTGGACTTGTCTGACTTGATCCATTACTGCCACCACCTTACCATGTGTGACTGTTTCATCTGCATTCACAATCACCAATGCTTCTTGGTTATTGCCAACCAAAGTCCGCAATTGTCCAGCTAAAGCATCAACGGTGGTGGGTTGACGGTTGACACTCACTACTCCATCTTTATCAACTGTCACGGTTATTTTGGCGGGAACTTGCTGCTGTCTGGCTGTTGCAGCTTTAGGTAAGTTGACTGGCAAACCTTCTGAGCGAGTTAAAAATAAAGTTGACATAATAAAAAATGTCAAAATCGCAAATATCACATCAATCATCGGTACGATGTTGATTTGCGGTGGTAAATCTGGCTCATCTTGTAGACGCATAGGTTCTGTCTCCTCGTTCATAGCGGCGGCGATAGAGCAGTTCTAATTGTCCACCATATTCTTGCATAGCCGCAATTTGGCGTTGATATAACCCTCGAAAGGTGTTAGCAAATAATAGCGTAAAAATAGCTACAATTAATCCCGAAGCCGTGGAAACCAGCGCCTCACTAATACCTGCGGTCACTCCGGCGGTTTTAGTACCTCCCACATCACCCAGGTTTAATGATGCAAAAGATACAATTAACCCTAATACAGTACCTAATAAACCTAAAAGTGGCGCTAAACCAATAATTGTGTCAAAAATATTTTGAAACCGTTTGAGAACCGGAATTTCGGCTTGGGCTTCACTTTCTAAGGCCAGACGAAATTCTTCGGGTGTGGGTTCTTCTAGTTGCAGTGCAGCTAAAAAAATGCGGGCTACAGGTAAGTCTGCATTCTTTTGCAACTTATCTAACGCACTCACCACATTATCCAGGCGGTAAAGATTCAAAACTTCGCGGACTACACGATTTTGCCGAGTATTAATCCGATACCAAAAGCGTACTCGCTCGATAATTAGTGCGATCGCCACCACACTAAACGCCAGCAGCGGCCACATCACTACGCCGCCTGCTCGAAACAGTTGATTGATGAACATGCAATATCTCTAAAGAACTAAATGGACAACGTTACAGTTAGATTAATAGTTTACAGCACTAAATGATATATCTTATCAATAAGTACCCAAAAAAATCAAAAGTTCTGTCAAGTTAAATTTTCTTTCGATGACATAATTATTGACACTGCCTTCCATCTGGATTATTTCAAACCCTGATGAATCAAGGGCTTGCTCAAGGATGCTGTAGACAACAGTGAATTCAGGGAGTTTGGCAATTGATTGCTTGACTTTGGCGACAGCTAGTTTTAACTGGGATCAATAACTAATAAGAAATTGCAACAAGTTGTGAGATTACCTATAAATCTATTCCTTACTCCTCATGACCTACTTCTACAGGTAGTTTATAAATCAAATTTGTTGACGTACTTTATTACTCTTGAGCATCTATGGCTAAACTATTTGACTCGATAACCGAAGAACTGCAAGAGTTTATTGCAGCCCAAAACCTGTTTTTTGTTGGGACTGCACCCCTGAGTCCTACGGGTCACGTTAATTTATCTCCTAAAGGTCTTGATTGCTTGCGAATCTTGTCACCTCATCGAGTAGCATACCTCGACCTGACAGGTAGTGGTAACGAAACTTCCGCCCATCTGCAAGAAAACGGTCGCATTACGTTTATGTTTTGCGCCTTTGTGGAACCACCACGCATTTTGCGACTTTATGGTAATGGTTACGTAGTTTTACCGAATTCTTCTGAATGGGACTCGTTATCTTCGGTGTTTCCTCAGATACCAGGGACTAGACAAATTATTGTCGCTGATATTGAGATTGTGCAAAGTTCATGTGGGCTTGGCGTTCCTCTTTATGAATATCAAGGTCAACGCCAAACCCTAGTCAATTGGGCGATTCAAAAAGGAGAACAAGGAGTGAGAGAATATCAACAACAAAAAAACAGCATCAGCATTGATGGTTTATCAACACCATTGAGTCAATTATAGCAGAATGCAGGAGTCAGAAGTCAGAATACAGAATGAAAACAGGCTATATACTTAATTTTGGTCTGAAATGCTGTATTTCAATTGGTTGAAATCTGTTGTATGTTTAGGCAAAATTGGCATTTCATCGATTTCTATTTAACCTACGCCAAAAAATCCCAAATCAAAAATTTATTGTCAATTGTCCATAGTCTAAAAAAGCTGGATTTTTAACTATTGATTGTGGACTTTTGACAAAAATAACCTTTATCAAGAGAATTTTTGATCTCTTTCCCAGAATACTGCAAATTATCCAAAATATCGACAAAAATCTCTATCTATTAGTTCCTTATCTTGCTGATATTCATGATTAAATTTATGGTGAAGGAACTATTCTGTGGTTTGCGTGTCTTGACGTAATGATTTGCTACGAATTATGATTCGAGTTTATTCCGGATCAACCGGTACGGTCTCGAAAATTAGTGCAAGTAAATTCAACTGTCGCTCTCAATAATCACACGCATGAGATTACGCTTATTTCTGCTTAGCGTTGTCAGTATTGTCCTGCTTTCTTCTCCAGCAAAAGCCTCTCGCTTAGAATCTTGGAGTTTTGACACCGCCCAAAATCAACTTAACATTACTACTGTCTCTGGTGTAAAACCCAGAGCATTTTTAATTCAAAATCCCACGCGGTTAGTTATTGATCTTCCGGGTACAAAACTGAATACAAATACAATTCGGAAAAACTATGGTGCGACAGTCCGCGAAATCCGTGTTGGTAAGGTTAACGATAACACCACAAGACTAGTAGTTGAACTAGCACCAGGATACACTGTAGACCCTGCTAAGTTATTGGTTCAAGGTGATTCTTCAACTCATTGGATAGTTAAATTTCCCTCAGTGCAACGGATTCAAAATCCTACTGATGATAATGTTTCTCCGTCCAGCGAAGAGCAAATTCCTGTTTCTGTTAGTGATGTTTCTTTGTTTGCGGGAGTTGTACCTTTAGGTAAGGAAATACCACAATTGCGATCGCGGGTACAAGCATTAGCAACTAAGTATCGTTCCCTTGACCCAGGATTGTTTTTTTTAGATTTAGATACAGGGAACTATCTCGATTTCAACGGTGAGAAAGTGTTTCCCGCCGCTAGTACAATTAAGTTTCCAATTTTGGTTGCTTTATTTCAAGAAATTGATGCAGGTAGAATCAAACTGAATGAAACCTTGGTGATGCGGCGTGACTTAATCACTGGTGGTTCAGGAGAATTTCAATATAAACGTGCTGGAACTCGTTTTAGTCTGTTAGAAACCGCGACTAAGATGATTACCATCAGCGATAACACTGCTACCAACATGATTATTGACCGCTTAGGTGGTAAGGCTAGATTAAATCCGCGTTTTCGTAGTTGGGGATTGCAAAATACAGTCGTGCGGAATTTACTTGGCGACTTCAAGGGGACGAATACAACCAGCGCCAAAGATTTAGTTAGGCTGTCAGCGTTGGTTGCTAATAATCGCTTGTTGAGTGATTCTAGTCGTGGCCGTGTCTTAAATATTATGCAGCGTGTTCATAACACCAAATTATTACCGGCTGGTCTAGGGAAGGGTGCGGTGATTGCTCATAAAACTGGCACTTTAGGCATTGTACTGGGTGATGCGGGGATTATTCAAATGCCCTCTGGTAAGCGTTACTTAGCCGGAATTTTTGTCAGAAGACCTTTTAATGATTTGAAAGCGAGAGATTTTATTAATCAAGTTTCTCGTATGGTTTATGGCTATTTAGACCAACCCAGAGTAGCCACTACCGATAAACCTGAATCACTGTGATATTAGGATTCAGAATCATTAGTCAATCAAAAATCTGCTAGATAGAAATTTGAATAGTCTAATTAAGATTAGTTATCCAACTCTGAGTAGTTGTGACTTCTGAATTTTGACAATTTTATTTGACGTAAGCCCCTAAGATTAATATCTAGGGGTTTTCACATATTAATTTATGGTATGTTTCTTTGGCGATCGCTACATTCTACCATCATACCAATTCACAATTCGCAAGTCGCAATTCGCAATTAAAAAAATTAGATACAGTAAACCTTTCAGGGTTTACATCTGTATCAGATTTTTCGTGAAATGGTATCAGCCAAATTTAAAATTATGACTGCTGAATTCTTTCTTCATTATTTCCATTCGCCTTGTAATGTAAACGCAGCCCAATAATAAGGTGCAGCATAATTTTGATTACGAGACATTTCTATTTGTGCTGCCCTTAACGCTGCCGCAGGTTTTAAATTTTTGCGTAACATATTGGCATAAAATAGCTTCATCAATTCTGATGTGGCTTCGTCATCCACACTCCACAAACTCACAACAACACGCGGACTTCCTGCATACATAAATCCTCTAGTTAATCCGACTAATCCTTCTCCCTTGACTTCTTCACCTAATCCTGTTTGGCAAGCACTGAGAACTACTAACTCTGCTGGCAAATTCAAGTTAAAAATATCATGGAGGCGCAAAAAGCCATTTTGGGGCTTTCCGTTGCTATCAAACAGCGACAGCACAACTCCAGATAATTCAGGATTTTGGCTGTTGAGGATGCCGTGAGTAGCAAAATGGATGATTTGATATTGGCTTAACTCTGGGCTGGTGGCTAAATTCCGACTAGCAGTAAAGTCTAAAGCTTGCTTACGTCGTTCTTTATTAGATACCAGAGAGAGAATTTCCTCGGCTTCTTGGCGGGTAAAGCGCAACCTTTCAAAGTCAATGTCTACTTCTCTGGCTGAACGTACTAATTGTTGCTGGTCAAAGGTTGTTAAATTTTGAGTCATAGATTGACCAGTTGATGTTTGACCTATACGCTCATCTTTAGCAGAAAAGACGGGATCTGCCAATACAGCTAGGGTTTTTGGGGCTTTTTTACGCCCTTTGACTTCCTGACGCAGTAAAGCGATGGTTGAGGCTGAGGGGAGGGAGATAATTTCGTTGGTTGTGATTAGTGGTTGATAAGTTTGAGTGTTTGGTACTGCTAATGCTGTGATGGGGACATACTGCAAAGCGCCATCACTAACTACGACTAAGCGTTTTTTGCCGAGTTGCTGGGCGACTGGGGCGAGGATTATTTGAGACAATTCCATTGCGGCTTTGCTGCTTCTGGCGATACTCGTTCTTTGGGATGGGGCGGTTAAAGCATCGCGGAATTTCTGCACGGCTGAGGCAAGATCAGCGCGTTTGGGTAGTTCGTAGCTGGTGATGCTGTTTTTACTCACAGCCCAAAGATAACTGCGTTCTTCTCCCAAGGAATATTCTAAAAGCAAGGTATTATCATCTAATACTTGCTGCTGAATTTGCTTTAATGATAAGGGTTGTGGTTGGGTCAAGGCAGCGTAACGTGGACTGCTATTTCTAATTTCTGCTTGGACTTGCTGATACTGTTGCAGCAGTTCTGCGGTTTTTTTGTCTAAATTTTGAATTTGAGTTTCTGTGTATTGACCGCTTAAAAGTTGGATGCGTAATTTTTCTCTGGCATTGAGTTGTTGTTGTAAGTCGCGTTCTGTTTGCAGTAGCTTGGGGTTTACGCCTTGACGGATATCTGCGTTGGCTTCTTGGAGTAAGTCTAAAAGACTCCGCGCTCTGGCACGTTCGCTGACTTGCAATGCTAAAGCATTATAACCTTGGGATGGTTGCTGTTTATGTAGTTGCATGAGCAAGTCGATGTAAAACTGATAATATTTCTGCACAGATGCAAAGTAAGATGTCCGCAAATCTTGACTGGTAACGTTGGTGCGGATATCTTCAACAATTTTAATGGTGTTTTCGATGTGGGTGCGGGCGGCGGTGAGATTGCCTTGATCGCGCTCTGTCTGAGCTATATAATATAGTGTTTCTGCTTCCCCGGTACGATCGCCTATCATCTGCCGCAATTTTAATTCTTGATTGTAAGTGGCGATCGCTTGTTGTGGTTGTTTTAAAGCATTATAAGTTCTACCCAAATTCCCAATAACATTGGCTTGGGCAGTTTTTAGCCCTAGTTTTTGCCAGCCAGCAGCAGCTTTTTGGGAAAATTCTAAAGCTTTTTGATAGTCACCAGCCGCTAAATAAACTCTGCCAAAAAAACCATCAGCACTGGTTTGGGCAAAGCTATTTTTTGTTTGCTGCGCCAATGCCAAAATTTGGTTAGTCGCTTCCAAAGCTTTGGGATAATCTTTTAATGATTCGTAAACTCGGACAATACCGCTAATAGCACTAACTTGGCCAATCACGTTTCCTTGTTCACGCCTTACCTGCTGTGCTTGGTTGTAATATTCTATGGCTTTGGGATAATTTTCTAAAGCCCGATAGGCGCTGCCAATGTTATCTAAAGTTAAAGCTAGTTTATCGCGATCGCCTGTGCTTTTAAATTTTTCTAGGGCTTGATTATAAGTGTCAATACTTGTTTTATGATCACCAAGTAAACTATACACTAAACCAATATTTTTTAGTGTATTGCCTTCCCCGCTAACATCTTTTACTTCACGTTCAATAGTTAGGGCTTGGTTGTAAGTATTAATGGCTTTTTGATAATCACCTAATGAAGCATAAATTCCCCCAATTGTATCTAGAGTAAAAGCTTCCCGCGCCCGATTTTTAGTGAGACGTTGTAATGCAATTGCTTCATTTAAAGTATCAAGTGCTTTTTGCTTTTCACCCAATCTATCGTATACAAAAGCCACTTGACCTAATAGTTCCGCTTCCGAGTGGGGATTACCTGCTTTTTGTAACAGCGATCGCGCTTGGTTATAGTATTCTATAGCTGTTTGTGGTTCACTAAAAGAATAGCTACCTGCAAGTCCACTCAGCGTTACAGCTTGCCTAGTGAGGTTAAATGCCAAAGCTACACCGGACAGATTAGCTGCAATTTGTTGCTGTAGTTTTAATGATTGATTGAGAGCTTCCCTAGATTTCTGCTCATCACCAATGGATAAATAAACTACACCGATGTAGCTGAGTGCATCGGCTTGTCCACCCAAGTCATTTTTGGCACGCTGAATTTCTAATGACTGTTGAAAAGCTTCCAAGGCTTTTTGTGTTTCACCCAAATTAGTATAGGTAATCCCAATAGTTTGTAAAATATCAGCTTGCCCATCTAAATCTTTTTGCTGACGTTGAATTACCAGGGCTTGATTATAAGCTTGTAGTGCTTGTTTTGTTTCACCTGCATTGAAATAAACGCCCCCAATACCTAATAAAGTTTTAGCGACAAAATCAGGTTTTTTTTCAGCACGAAATAATCGCAATGCTTGGCTATAAAATTCCAAGGCTTTTTGTGGTTCACCCAAGTTAGCGTAAGCATTAGCTACAGAATTCAGCATCACCGCTTCACCAAAACGGTCTTTAAGTTGCCGGCGAATGGTTAACCCTTGCTGAAAATATCCCAACGCCCTTTGGTTATCATTTTGTGTGTAGTAAAGTGTGCCGATCGCTAATAATGTGGTAGCTTCGTAACTGCGATCGCCAATTTGTCGCCAAATTTTCAATGCTTCTTCATATTTAGAGATCGCCACTTGCCGTTCTATGGCTGTACCTTGTTCATATAACTGCTGTGCTTCTTTTAGCAGTTGCTGTCCTTGGGTTGCGGCTCTTTGCCTTTCAGGACTAGTATTTTGCGGTTTTTGAGCTATGTAGAGATAATTTGCCCTAGCCGCCGTAATCATTAGCTCCGATGACATCAGCATAGTGACAAAGATAACCAGTGTGCGATGTGCAAACGCTGACAGATGTTTCTTTGTCATAATTGCTCCTAAGTGGGAGAAGTAATGTTTCTTAACTAGACAACTGTAAGAATACAGTTCTAGAGGCATCATATTGTATCACTTATATGATGGTTGTAAAATTGCGATCGCTGTCTCAGTCTCCTTCTGTTTTAGTCATTCAACTCAAACACTTGAAAAATCAATATTTTCGTAAAGTTCGGCAATTGAAATTTGCAACTCCAAAGTACTCAAAGAAAGGGTAACATTGGGGTCGTCGTATTCCGAAAATAGCCACTGATGAGCGGCTGTTTTGAGATGATGCTCAACGTGTATACGGTATTGATCAATCAGCAAATATTCTTGAAAATTAGAAATTGTCCGATAAGCAACAAATTTCTCACCGCGTTCGCGCAGCGTCTCCATAGGAGAATCGTAGTTTTGGGTGGATTTAGACAATACTTCGGCGATAAAGCAGGGGTTAACTACAGTATCTTTGCGTCCCGTTTGCATTTCTATGGGTTTGGGTAGAACCATCACATCAGGGTAAGTATAGAGATTTACATTGGGAACCCAGAGTCGCTGATCAACATAGAAAGTCCGGTAGTTTTTGTTTTTTAGGGCAGATTTCAGCAAAATATACAAATTTCCAGCAATATCGTTATGGTTGGGTGTCCCACCAGTCATAGGAATAATTTCTCCATCACAATATTCGTTGCGTGTTTCTGAGGTGATTTCTAGTTCTAAATACTCTTCAACGGTGTAGTGTTTTGTCTCAGATTGAGCAATCATATCAGTTCTACCTCTGCTGGTTTATCCAAGTTGTGGCTGTCGCTTCATCAGTCTCTATCGCCCGTTCTACTACTGTTTTAGCAATTTCTAGCAATTGTCTTAAATATCGTCTTGCTCGGTAAGCGCCCGTTGCTCATAGTCTGTAATGATGCTCTGAATGTCATCTGCGGCAATATCGACTTGTTCAGATTTTGTATAAATGGTTAATAAAATGATTCCTGTTGCTGTTTTGACGTAGTAAATTAAACGATAGCCACCACTTTTACCTTTTTGAATGTCGCTATTTCGGACTCTCAACTTAAAGACTGTATAACCAACACCAGGTATTTGATCTCCTGGTAACTCTCCCTGCTGAAGTTGTTCGATAACAGGTTGTATGTCATTCCGAATACTGCGATATTTCTTGGCAAGAGTGCGTATATTTCGGTTGAACGTTGGCGAAGCTTCAACTTGAATCAAAGGCTGATCAACCATCTTCAAGCCCTTCCCAAAGTTGAGCCACCGGGATAGTTTGCCCAGTCATGGCTTCTTGCCAAGCTTGCCGGAAATCTGCTAAGACTTCTGCTTGAGATTGATCATCCAGAACTTCTTCCTCTTCAGGGATTAGTACAATGACTTCTACTCGGCTGTTTTTATCAGTTAAAAGCGGATGATCTAAAGTTAGTTGTCCCTCCTCATTAATCGTTGCCATGACTTTAAGTGCTTTCATGATTACTCCCAGATGCTTTAAGTGGTCGCAGTTATAGTGATGCCTAATGCTTCAAGTTGCTGGTTAATCCAAGTGTGGCTGTTGCTTCATCAGTTTCAATCGCCCGTTCTACTCCTGTTTTAGCAATTTCTACTATGGCTCAAATTCAACACTTTCATAGATATCTGCTAAACGAATTTCAAAGGGAATTGATGAGAGTGAAATATACGATTCTGGATCGTCATATTCAGTAAAGATCCATTTGTGAGAGTCTGTTTTAGAGTATTGCTCGACATGAGCAGTATATTGATCAATTAATAAATATTCTTGAAATGTTGGAATGGTGCGATACGCTGAAAATTTTTCGTCCCTATCGTAGCTTTTGGTTGATTTTGAAAGCACTTCGGCGATCATCACTGGGTTAGTAATCGTATCAGTTCGTCCCTGTTGTCGTTCAAGTGGACGGGGGACAACCATGACATCCGGGTAGGTATAAAGCTTGCGTTCAGGAATCCAAAGCCGTTGATCCGCTACAAAAATACTGTAGGGTTTACCTTTCAAACTGACTCTTAAGGCGGCATTAAGAATACTGGCAATTTCATTATGTTCGGGAGTACCACCAGTCATAGGAATGATTTCTCCATCACAATATTCGTTGCGCGTTTCTGAGGCGATTTCCAGTTCTAAATACTCATCAATGGTGTACCGTTTAGTTTCAGGTTGAGCAATCATGATCGGTTGACCTCCAAGGCGTTTAGTTGCTGGTCTATCCAAATTATTGCTGTTGCTGTATCAGTCTCAATTGCCCGTTCTACTCCTGGTTTAGCAATTTCTATCTATTGTCTTAAATATCTTCTTGCTCGGTAAGCTTTCGTTGCTCATAGTCTGTAATTATCCTCTGAATGTCATCTGCGGCAATATCAACTTGTTCAGATTTTGTGTAAATAGTCAGTAAAATGATTCCTGTTGCTGTTTTGACATAGTAAATTAAACGATAGCCACCACTTTTACCTTTTTTTTGTCATTAGCGATCAAATCTTCCAAGGTGAACTTGATCTGGAGAATATCTGCCAAGGTTTGATTCGCGTTAGGTAGCCCCGGAATATCTTCAAAATAATTGGGGTCTTTGCGCTGGTAGTAGGAAATTTGATCGCCATTCGTCCAGACTGCGAGCGGCGCACCTGTGGCGTTGCAGTAAGAGCGCAACTGGTCTTTGCCATCCTTGAGTTTTGGCTTTTTTAGCTCCACGAGCATGTAAACCGTGTTGGGACGGTCTTTATCCATAACTACGATGTCTGCCCGTTTCACCTCGCGCCCAAAGTTCACCCCATACTCAACCTGAATGCGATTGAGGGGATAGTGCAAGCGATCGCGCAAAACCTGTAAATATAATTGCCGAATTGCCTCCTCTGGCGTGAGTTTAATCGCTTTTTGGCGCACCAAACAAACAGTATAAGGAACCTCACCGTTTTTGGTTGCCTTGAGGGTATTTGTTTGCTCTAACTGCTCAATTTCAGCGATCGTAAACTGCGACAGCTTGTAATTTGAGTCTTTGAGGATATCGGCTAACTTCATCAGGGGCTATCAAATTGACTTTCAGGGCTTCTTCGTCATAAGAGTTTAGCGTCATTGTAGCCACTGCCTGATAAATTTTTTTTAATTCCTAAATTGCGATCGCCTCTCTGATTTCTTCCCTAACTCTGAGCTACATAAAAGGAAGAGAAAGGGATAATAAAGAATGAGAAATTTTTGAGCATGGACTCTGAGTCTAAAATTCTGCTCAAAATTTCCTCTCAAACACTGAAAATTACACTTTTAAGCATTAGACTGAGCATGACAGAGAATTTAAAGGCTATAGGTAATGATATTGCGTTAAATAAATATTCTCCCGCCGCCATTGAGGAAAAATGGCAAAAAACCTGGGCGGAACTGAATTTAGATAATACCCCTACAGAAAACAATCAGCCAAAATTCTACGCTCTATCCATGTTTCCCTATCCATCGGGTAGCTTACACATGGGTCACGTCCGTAATTACACAATTACAGATGTGATTGCTCGTCTCAAGCGAATGCAAGGTTATCGAGTCTTGCACCCAATGGGTTGGGATGCTTTTGGCTTACCCGCAGAAAACGCAGCCATCGACCGTGGAGTTCCCCCCGCCAAGTGGACTTATCAAAATATTGCTCAAATGCGCCAACAGTTACAGCGTTTGGGTTTATCTATCGACTGGGAAAGTGAAGTTGCTACCTGTTCACCAGATTATTACAAGTGGACACAATGGATTTTCTTGCAGTTTTTACAAGCAGGGTTAGCTTACCAAAAAGAAGCGGCGGTGAACTGGGACCCTATCGACCAAACTGTGTTAGCTAACGAACAAGTTGATAGCGAAGGCCGTTCTTGGCGCAGTGGTGCAAAGGTCGAGCGCAAATTATTACGCCAATGGTTTTTCAAAATTACCGACTACGCCGAAGAATTACTCAACGACTTGGATAAATTGACAGGTTGGCCGGAACGTGTCAAGTTAATGCAGGCAAACTGGATTGGTAAATCTTCTGGTGCTTATTTAGAATTTCCCATTGTGGGGATGGAGGAAAAAATCGGCGTGTACACCACTCGCCCCGATACTGTGTTTGGTGTTAGCTATGTGGTTTTAGCCCCAGAACATCCCTTAACCAAGCGCGTCACCACCAAAGACCAACAAGCCGCAGTGGAAGCTTTTATTACTGAAGTTTCCAATCAAAGTGAGTTGGAACGCACCGCCGAAGATAAACCAAAGCGCGGTATCCCCACAGGTGGTAAAGCCATTAACCCCTTCACCGGGGATGAAGTGCAAATCTTAATTGCTGATTATGTCTTGTATGAATACGGTACTGGGGCGGTGATGGGTGTACCAGCCCATGATGTGCGGGACTTTAAGTTTGCCAAAGCTTATGATTTGCCGATTGATGTTGTCATTGCTGCACCAGAAGACGTGGATGGGTTTGATTTAACTCCCGCATCCGAAACTGAGGAAGTCACTCAACTCATCCAAATTGAATATAACGAAGCATATACTGAACCAGGAATTTTAATTAATTCTGGGCAGTTTACGGGGATGAATTCAGTTGAAGCGAAAGCAGCGATAGTGAAATATGCCGAAGAACAAGGTTTTGGTAAAGAACGCATTCAATACCGCTTACGAGATTGGTTAATTTCTCGACAACGTTATTGGGGCGCACCTATCCCAGTGATTCACTGTCCCAACTGCGGAATTGTGCCAGTCCCAGATAAGGATTTGCCAGTACAGTTACCGGAAGAAGTAGAATTTACAGGACGTGGTGGTTCACCATTGGCGCAGTTGGAAAGCTGGGTAAATGTACCTTGTCCAACTTGCGGTACACCGGCGAAACGAGAAACCGACACGATGGATACTTTTATTGATTCTTCGTGGTATTTCTTGCGGTTTACCGACGCAAAGAATGAACAACAGGTGTTTGACCCCAGCAAAACTAACAACTGGATGCCAGTAGACCAGTATGTAGGCGGTATTGAACACGCAATTCTGCACTTGTTATATTCTCGGTTCTTTACTAAAGTATTGCGCGATCACGGCTTATTAAACTTTGATGAACCTTTTGCCCGGTTGTTAACTCAAGGGATGGTGCAGGGTTTAACTTACATGAATCCCAACAAGGGCGGCAAAGATAAATGGGTTCCCTCCCATTTGGTTAACCCCGCCGACCCCCGCGACCCCCAAACCGGAGAACCATTACAACGCCTGTACGCTACCATGTCCAAATCTAAGGGTAATGGTGTCGCACCAGAAGATGTAATTGCTAAATATGGTATAGACACAGCGCGGATGTTCATCTTATTCAAAGCGCCACCAGAAAAAGATTTGGAATGGGATGAAGCTGATGTGGAAGGGCAATTCCGCTTTTTAAATCGCGTGTGGCGGTTGGTAACAGATTATGCGGCCGCTGGGGTATCACGCAAGCAAGCGCAACTCGCTGATTTAAGTAAACCAGAAAAAGATTTACGTCGGGTAATTCACACAGCAATTAAATCAATCACTGAAGATTTAGAAGATCAATATCAATTCAATACCGCTATTTCGGAATTGATGAAGTTGAGTAATTCTTTAACTGATAGTGACTGTAAAAATTCGCCAATTTATGCAGAAGGTATTAAAGCTTTAGTGGCTTTACTGGCTCCTTTTGCACCACATATTGCTGATGAATTGTGGCATTTATTGGGTAATCAAAATTCAATTCACACCCAAACTTGGCCATCGTATGATGCGGCTGCTTTAATAGCCGATGAAATTACTTTGGTAATTCAAATTAACGGCAAAAAGCGGGCTGATATTCAAGTTCCATCACAAGCAGATAAAGCTGAGTTGGAAAAATACGCCCGTGAATCAGAAGTTGTGCAGCGTCACTTAGAAGGTAAGGAGATAAAAAAGGTGATTGTTGTACCTGGTAAGTTGGTGAACTTTGTTGTTGGTTAAAGACAAAGTTGAAGGAGGCAGTGGACTGCGCTCACCAACCGGAGGCAAGAGGTAAAGTAATACCAATTCGCAATTCGCAATTCGCAGGTGATAAATCCTGACCTGACAGGGGTTTCTGGGTTTGAATCTGTATCAGAACTTTAGTGAATTGGTATTAGAATAGTGCTTCTAAAAATTAGCGATCGCATAAATAACAAATGCGATCGCTAATTTTGTAACTTGTTTTATAGCACCGCCATTATCCTGTACCGTGCTGTTTTTGTTTATCCAGTTTCTCTTGAATTGCTTCACGACAAAATTCAGGCGGATCATCTTGTTGTTGTATCGCTTCCTTCATCTCTTTCGTGACACGTAAATTGACTTGTTCAGTCAATGGTTTATCACCTTTTCTTTTTCCTGGTTCTAAATTTTCCGGCGTTCCTTTAGGGTTCGGCATTCATGTAGAAATATAAATATACCTTGAATCGATTGATAGCAATCGAATAGATTGTTTAATCGGTAGGTAATTGAGCCTGGAAAACTTGTTACCTACCGAACCACTTTATGAAATGGCAATTTCTATTCTATGTTCACAAGAACAGAACTTGAACTGTTGACGCTGACTCAACTGAAAATTTTGTGTAACCGCTATGGTTTACGTCCAACTGGGAACCCAGGCTATAAAGTCAGCCACATCACGACACTGATGGCGTTTCCTGCATTAGCGATAAGTCAGATGAAAGACAACCGAGGCTTGAGAATACCGTCATTCGAGAGTTATCAACATCTCAGCGTGGCGTTGGATGAAATGAATCAACCAACCTTAGAACAGATAGCATTAATTAGAATTTCAATGGAAGGTAGGCGAATGGCATATCCGGCAAGATATGACCAAGAACAATTACTCAATCGCTATCATGCCAAGAATTATCTAGAACAAGCGATCGCTTTGCTGGAAATCAAGTAATATCAAGTTCATCGAAATTCGCAGAAATAGATTTTGCGATCGCAAAAATTACAAATGCGATCGCATTTTCTATAGATGAAGTCACAGAAATAGATTTTGCAGAGACAGAACTGGAAAACAATAAGGTAGTATCTGGGTAATTTGAACTATTTGATAGACAAAGGCGGACTCATGTTTCAAGATATTATTGCTCAAATTGCTTATTCTGAAACATTTCCTTATCTCGCTACAGCCCTGGGTTTTACTAGTGTAGTGGGAACAATTGGGTGGCGCAGGTGGAAACAAAAAAACACATATAAACCCCTAGAATTGCTGCCTTCACCGCCTAAACATTGGTTGTTAGGAAATATTCCCCAAGTATTAGCAGCAGTCAAACAGAAGAAATTATTTTGGCAATTTTTTGTTTGGAGTCAACAGCTAGGGCCGATGTATGTGATCTGGAGTGGCAATATCCCTGTTGTTATATTAAGTAAACCGAAAGTTATTGAAGATACCATTATCAATGGAATGAAAGATGGTAGCTTAATTAGAGCTACGCGATCGCGCCAAGCTTGGAATGATATTACAGGCCCGATTATGATCGGCGAAACTGGGACTGAGTGGCAATGGCGACGCAAAGCTTGGAACCCAGAATTCAGTTCTAGCAATCTCTCGAAATATGTAGAAATTATCAGCCAAGCTTGTGAACAAGTAATTGAAACAATCAAGAAAGCCGCACCAGCAAAAGAAATTCCAGTAGATCCTTTGTTTGTCGAACTCACAATGAGAGTTATTTCTTGTCTAGTACTGGGAATTCCTGTAGATAGAAACAGTACCAGTCAAGAAGGGCCACCCCTCGACGTTGCCAAAGTATACGATGCGATGTCGGTTGTCGGCTATCGCTTCCTGAGACAAGCTACAGGCGAAAAAATCTGGATGAAATATTTGCCGACTCAAAACTCCCGCGATTATTGGGCAGCAAGACGATATTTAGAGGAATTTCTGACTCCCCGTGTAGACTTAGCTTTACAGATGCGAGAAGCAAACCAAACAGATTTACTAAATGTAAGTCCTTTGTTTCGGGAATCAATGTTAGTCAAAATCGCCGCTAAAGAACCACAATACAATCGTGAAACATTAATAGCAGAATCAGTAGAATTTTTAATAGCTGGTACTGATACAACAGCCCATACTTTATCTTTTGCAGTCGCTGAGTTGAGTCTAAATCCCAAAGTATTTCAACAAGCACGAGACATAGTTGATCAAGTTTGGCAGAAATTTGGCGGCATTACTTCCGAAAGTTTCAAAGAATTAGCTTATATTCGCGCCATTCTCAAAGAAACTTTGCGCCTTTATACTATAGCCTCTGGCTCAACATCATTAGAAGCTCATCGGGATACTGTCATTGAAGGTCAAGTAATTCCTCGCGGTACTAGAATATCTTGGTCAATATTGGCTGCTGGCAGAGATCCAGAATTTTATCCTCATCCAGAGGAATTTATGCCAGAACGTTGGTTAGACAAAAGTAAAGAAACTAGTTCTCTACCAATGCTAGACTTTGGCTCAGGGCCTCATCGTTGCTTGGGTGAGCATCTATCAATGCTGGAAGGAAGTATGATGTTAGCATTATTGATCCGCTACTTTGATTGGGAATTAGTCAACGGTCGTTCTTCTGTGGAAGAATTACAGCAAAACCTGTTAATTTATCCGGCTGATAAAATGCCAGTGCGCTTTCAATTGCGAAATTTGCCCAGTTAGTTACCCAAAGTTTAAAATTCCTCTGCCTTCTGCCATATATCATCTGCTAGATTCGTCAGGCTAAAAAATTTCAGATAATATACCCATCCATGCAGAAGAAAGACAAATAACTAAATGACAGTGAGTATTCAAAATACAGCAGATTTCTTGGAACAAGTTCGTCAGTCAGAGTCGAAAGGGCTAAAAAACGAAGCTTGTCGTTCTAGATTTTTGGTTCATCCTCACTCCACATCGAAAGTTTGTCTTTTTTTGCATGGCTTCACAGCCGCACCCTACCAATTTGAACCACTGGGGAAAGCTTTATTCCAGAAAGGATATAACGTTTTAATTCCTCGACAACCTGGTCACGGACTGGCTGGTGAGTGGAACAGTCAAACGCCGCCACCACTCCCGACAGATATTCAAACTTATCAAAAATTTGTGCTGGAGTGGTTGGAAATTGCTCAGACTTTAGGTGAAAAAGTTGTAGTTGGTGGTTTATCAACAGGTGGAACCTTAGCCGCTTGGTTAGCGTTAGAACATCCCCAGGTAATTGAACGGGTTTTATTGTTCACGCCTTTTTTGGGAAGCAGTAATTCATTATTTGATCAGCTAATCAAGATTTTGCCAATTTACTTTGAATGGTTCAACAAAGATGCACCAGGAAATTTTGGCTATAAAGGCTTTCGCATTCCCGCCCTAAGAATATTTTTAGAATTAGGTGAGAAAATTATAGAACAGGCTCAAAATAAAGTTGCTGCGCCTATGTTAATGGTTTGTAGTGAAGGCGATCGCGCTGTTAACCGCACTCAGCAGCGAGAACTGTTTAAAATGATTCTCAAGCACCAGCCCAAATCTTGGTATTACTGCTTTGATGATTCACTGCACATTGAACATCGGATGATGACCAAGCTGGAAGATAATGATTACGAAGAACTGGTGATTACCCTGGCTAAAGCTTTTGTGAATAGTGATTTAACTTGGGTAGAGTTTCAGCAAATAGCAAACCGCATCGCCCAAGGTGAGACTTACGAGCAAATCCAGTGTGAACTGCACCTTGATACTCAAGCTTCCCAACAGTTATCTGCTATGATGACTGAAAATTTTGGTTGCGATCGCCTCAAGTGCATCAACCCATCTCAAGCATAGATGAGAAAGTAGGATGTGTTTAATTATTATTGGTTTGTGACAAAATTCCTACTAGAATTTGCATTAATATTTCCAAATCAGTCGGGACTCGATAAAGCATTAGGTCTTGAGTTACAACCCGACTAACTCTTTGAAAGCTACCAAACTGCCAAATATCTCCTGTTGTCACTGCACCATATAATACAGGTTCATTAGATTCTACCCATGAATCTAGCGCGATTAACTCAACAGCGAGTTGTGTAAATCCTCTTGTCAAATCTGCTTGTTTTGCTTCAACTACTAATATTTGATGTTGAGATTGCAAGTAATAATCTAAATCACCGCGCAGATATTGGTTAATTTCTATAGTGTACTCAATGTTAATTAATGCTTCAGTAATATGGGCAACTTCTAATAAAACGGGAGCAATTAAAACTTCCCGTCTTGCAGCTTCACTTGTCAAACTAACACGAGTTATTGCTTCCTCCAATCGTTCTTGAAGGCTGGCTAATCTGGTGATTGCTTGTGTATTTATTGGTAAGTTAATTGGAGCTTTGGTTAAACTTGCTCCTAACTCACGCAGAATATCTGCTGGGGCAAATTTTAAATCAAAGTATTTGCGAAAAGTATAAGTTTCATCTGGCTTTAGAATTGAGGGACGGTGTGGTGTGACCATAAGTATTAATTAACCGCAGATGGACGCGGATGGACGCGGATGAATTACTTACACCATCTCAAAGTCTAACTGATGACTTTGGCGAAAATCATGGGTGAAATGATCTACCACATTTGTATCCGCCAGTTCTAAATTATAAAAATCCACAACCTCATGATCAAAATAAGGGCCAGCGTGCCAAGTTCCCTCGTTTAATTTAATAAAACAATTCCCTGGAATCCGAAAAGCAGCTATTTCTGCTAACACTGGTTCATCTAATTCATTATGGGGAGGACACACAGCAATGAACCAATCTTTGCCTTCTAAGGAACCTAAACATTGAGTACATTTTATATGACGAGTAATTTTATTAAACTTGCGTCCGCGCTTTTCTAAACGCATAATATAAAATCTCGGAGTGCCATTTTGCAGATTTAATTGAGCATCTTCCGCATCAAAAGCTTTACCATCTTTACTAGCAAAAATTACCTGTCCATAACGCTGAAAATTTTCGGAGGTAATTAATTCTGCTTTTAATTGTTGGACTGTTTGTGATGTACTCATAATATTAATCAATTACCAGTTTAATTCTTTAGGAATAAGTGATTTAGGTATTAACGAAGCTTGGATTTCTTTATCTGAAGGTCTTGTATACCACCAAGCCCAAGCGATTAAAACTGCTTGTAATGGCAATCTAATTGCTTGAAGCCAAGGGGAATCTGAGTATGGTATGGTTTCAATTTTAATATGATTAACTGCCATGTTGATATTAGCAGGGAAAACAGCAATAAATAGCAGTACTAGTCCCCAAGCTGCTGCTTGACTCACAGGCGGGACTAATAACCCAATACCACCTAAAATCTCATAAAAGCCACTCAGATAAACTAATTCTAAAGGATAGGGCAGTTGTGGCGGCATGATTTTAACGTAAGGCTGCGGCATTGCAAAATGTGTAATACCGACGATGATGATTGATATTGCCAAGGTGACACGAAAGAGTTCCTTACGTCTGTTCATGGTTTCGCCTGATTTTGTCCTTGCGCTTACCACTTCAGTTTGCTGATCTGAGGTGAATTTGTCTTCAATCGTCAGAAAGAAACGGATTAGTTAGATTTTAAAACTTGCGATCTCTCCCTGATCCAATCCTGTAAAGTTCCAGTGACTAACGATAAAGCTCAATGGAGGCAGACATCCTTTAAATCCTCACTAGGATATCGGTTCAGTTCGGCGCAGCGCAGTTTTAGGTGGCGCGTTCACAACTCCTAAAACGAGATTATTCCAATCTGGTTTACCATCAACTAATAGACGCAGACCAATTTTTTCTGCAACTTCTTGATATTTGCTAAAATTTTCTCTGACAGCACCTATTTTTTGAAAATCCCCTTTTTCTAACAAGCCAGCATGTGCAACTTGACTACGATAATTGTAAATATCTCTAAGTATTTCGTAGTTTTCTAGACGTTCAGCTTCATTATTTGAGATTAACCAACTACCTCTAAGCCGAAAAGATAGGGATAGCTGATCATTATTTTTATTATCCTCTAGAAGCATCATTTCCAAAGAAATACCCAGGTCTAATATTTTGTCTTCTATTTGCTCTCTGCGTTTTGCTTGACTTAATCGGCTTAAAATTCTCCTCCATCTATTTTTTTCCTTCTCAATTAACCCAGAAAAAGCTTTGTATAAATCCTTAAATTTCTGAGTGCTATCATTTGAGAACTGAGTGCTGCCAAAGCCTAAAACATCATATAGCCCCCTTCCACCACCTGAACAAGAAAATGGCCCAAAAGGAACTGAGTCGTCTGCGTATGATGTTGAATAAAATGGCAAACACGATATGCCAGATAAAAGATTCATCAATAAAGCAATATCATATAATTTTTCGCTTGTCTTAAAAAAGTCGCTTTTAGTAAAATTACAATCTTCTGGATTACTTGACTCAGTTTTTTCTATATTGCATGGATATATTAGGGCGGACTTTGGAAGATGGCTGTGATTGTACATATCAAAGCCCTTCTGAAGGAATTTTTCTTTGTCTCTAGAGTCAACCATTCGCTCAATGGGACATAATTTCACATCTTCACATAAATCCACTTCTTGATCTACTGTTACACCAAGTACCCACAAGCAGTTTACAACTTGAATGATTTGATTATTCAAGAAATTATTGAGGGCTTCTTCAGCTTTCTCTAATCCAACTCTATTTGCAAACCATATAAACCACATTCCAAGAGTTTTAATTTCAAACGTCTGAGCGCCACTTCCACGAGATATCATTTTCCCAGTAAGTTCTTCTACTCTAGGATCGGCAGATAAGATTTTGACAATTTCTCTTCCTATTTCTGTGTTTTCAATGATTTCTGCATATTGAACGAAAAGTTTGGTCTGATAGTCATGTATAAAGACGAATCTCTCCAATTCAATCTCAGGAAGATTCAACTCACCAAGTCTCATAAACTTATTCCAGAAGTGTTCACACAAACAGTTTAGCTAGATTCTAAATTTGTAGTACTGTTCTTCCTAACAGAAATGCTCACGTACCATCCAAACCAGAAGCTCATCTCCTTGTCGAATTGCTCGTCCGTAAGCAAGTACCTCTTCAAAAGCAGGTTCATCCTTGAAAGAACCTGTAATTTGTTGCAGCCAATTCGTCGGTTGAGGAACCGCAATTTGCTTCTGCAATTCAGCGATTGCCGCTTCTATTACTGCAAGCCGCTCTTCTAAAGAAGTGTTAGCTGCCATTTGGGTTTCCTAATGGTTACTGATTATAAGGATAATGAGTTAGAAAGGCTTTGACAATCTTTCGGATAGCGATCGCCTGTTAGTTAGATTGTAAAGCTTGCGATCGCTCTTGCATCCAATCTGATAAAGTTCCATCGACTAACGGTTCACTTGAGCAGCTACAATGAATGTCAAACTCAGCATCAAAATCTTGTGTTAGTTTGCTTGCAGCGAATTGTTATGCGGCTGAGTGTTTACTTTACTATGACTTTCAATGTATTGACGCAAGATTGAGTTGATTAACGTTTTGTATTCACTATCTTGAGATTGAAACCACTTCAAAATATCAGGTTCAATCTGAACTAACTGCTGTGCTTGAGTTGCAGGAATTCGTAGAGTTGCTTTCTCAAAAAACTCCTCTGTCAATGGTGGGATATCGGAGTAATCAATACTCTCATCGTCCATTGCCTCTAATGCTGCCCAATTAGTACGAGAGGTACTGCTCAAGTCTTCGCCGCTCATATCTATTTGCCCTTCGTGCTGAAATGATCCGAATTACGTCATTCTGTCGTTCTGTCCAAACCACAACCGCTACACCGTTACCGAGGAAACCGATACCGAACCAACGGTCTTCGCCATAATCAAACCGATTGTCTAGCTCAATTAGCATTGGATTCTCAAACATTTCAGGAACATCGGCAAAATCAATCTCATGCTTGCGAATATTCTCTAAATTCTTTGCCTCATCCCACTCGAACTGCATGAAGGACTAGAAATACTAATTGAACTATCTCTATTATCCTGCACCTGTCAACGTTGCACAAATGCAACTCAGGTTAGTTGGATTTTAAAATGTGCGATCGCTCCCCTATCCAATCCTGTAAAATTCCATTGACTAAAGGTGTCCGTCAGGGTTGAGACAGAATTTAGAGAAACTCAACTAGCAGATTGAATTAAACATCCCTTGCATGGATTTGTTAGATTTAAATTGATTTAAGGTCGTCCCCATTCTATTTCTTGAATCAAATAATTGCCAGATTCATTTGCAACGACTACTATCACAGCTTCAGTATTTCCTTCTCCAATAACTGAGACGTAAACCATAGCACTATCTGAGTCATTATCTGGTAAATCTGTTTCGACTGAATCTATAGACATTGCACTTGCAGGTATTTCAAAATAGTCAACCATTCCTTCATAAGTCTCTTTAAGGAGAGAGGGAGGCCATTCATCACAAATTGCAGATCCTAAATAAGAATGAGCCTTTTCATATTGATGATTCAGAAGAGCTAATGAAAATTTTAAGGCAACTTGCCCATATAGTGTCTCTAGCTCTTCTTGACTGACTCCGTGTATCATCTCAATCACTCAGCTTAAATAGAGAATTTAATTATTTTAGGGCTTACGGAATAACTCTCTCAAACTCTTTTAACTTCGTGTCTTAGCATCTTTGGTGGTTTATTGTTTCATTATTTGGTGAAGGAATTGCTTGAGCAAATACAGTATTTATAATTCATCAATTGTCACCAACCCGCCTTCTGTAAACTGAATCACAAGTTCCTGCTCATCCAGCAAAGCAGTACCAAGCAAAGGTCGCCTTCCTGTAGCTATGACAAGGACTTCTCGTTCTTCACCATTCCAAAGGATAGTTGCCTCATAAATTGGAAGCAAAACTTCAGTGTTATCTGCCAAATTTGCAGATGTATCGTGTCTAAATGTTAAACCCATCAATGAAACAGCTTCCGAAGGAAGACAGAGTTCTCCAGTGAAACCTGTATCGATGACAAACTCAATTGGTATGCTTGAAGCGTTCCGAAGCAAAAAGGTAAGTGCGACAGTGGCGTGTCTATCTGTCACAATTCCAGTAATCACTTCTGAACCCGCTCCATGACCCCACCAAATGAGACAGCCACGTTGTAGCCAATGCGAATACCAAAGAGTCGGGCGTTTGGGTGTTTCTTGCTGAGATTCCGGGATGCTTGCAACCCAGTTTTATCAACTTCATAATCCCCTGTTTCAATATCGATGATGACCATCTTACCGATGTTTTCTTCAGTTTCGACTTTTTGACGGATTCCACTCTCGTACAGTTGCTTTGCCCGACGTGCAACTTCTTCGCGGCTTAAAAGAATGGCTTGCATACGCTGGTTCTAAGTCGTTACGTTAACTCTTTGAACCCCTCCATAATACCTTACAAAAAATCGCCTGTTAGTTAGATTTTAAAACTTGCGATCGCTCTTCTATCCAATCTTGTAAAATTGGGTTGACTAACTCTGGTGCTTCATCTTGAGGGCAATGTCCTACTCCTTCTAAGGGAATGAATTTCTGTACTGACGGGTAGTTAGCTAACTCTCGACCTAAATGTATTGGTTCCCAAGGGTCGGCGGTTCCCCATAAAATAATTGCTGGACAAGGTAGTTGTGGAAGTAAGTCTTCTGGTAATGGCCCTGTGGAGTATGAGGTAAATGCCAAAAACACAGCTACAGCACCAGGATCTTTGGCGGGTGCGGTGAGAATATCGACTAGTTCATCTGTGACTGTCTCTGCATTGATGTAAGCTTGCAGCAAGATTTTCCGCACGGTTTTGGGTTTGGCGACTTGATTAAAAAAGAATTGCCCAATTGGTTTAATAGATAATACCCTTTGTAAAATTGGCGCACCCACACGCCGAGTCCAAGGTAAAGTGGCGCGTTTGCGATCGTGTAATAATCGCAAAGAACAGTTAATTAATGCTACTCCCAAGGCAATGTCTGGGGAACTGACTGCGGCTTGCATCGCTACAATACAGCCAATGGAATTTCCCACTAAAAAAGCTGGTTCACCTACCACTTCCCGACAAAAATCTGCTACTTGCTGTCCCCACATTTCTAAGGTGTAGGCAATTTTTTCACCAGGTTGAGGTTTGGCTGAAGCACCGAAGCCAAGCAAATCTATGGCATAAACTCGACAAGTTTGAGCTAGTACTGGTATGTTTTTACGCCAATGCCATCCAGAAGCGCCAAAGCCATGCACTAAAATAACGGCAGGCCCGGTTGTGCCTTGAGTTTGGTAGCAAATTGAGAACCCTTGCCATGTCCAAGTTTTTGCGGCAAAAGCAGTTGTCGAAGTCTTCATAGAAAATCTGTATTTTTATTTACTAATTTTAATATTTCGTAATGATTTTGGTGATTTATCTTAAATTGTAGAAGTAACTTGTAAAGATTTTACAATTAGAAAAATAAAAACCAAGATAAAATAGTAACTATCTTTACTTTAAAATAAGTATAAAGGCTGAATTAAATTTATTTGGAATTGAGTCAAAGTTTTGATAAATCTGAGTTGTGACAATTACTCACTAATATCTATCCTGTAATATTTTTACCAACGGTTTTATATTCAGTAGTTTTACAATTTACGCTTTCTCGGTTGATCTCTACAATCATTTGGTATCGAGCATCGGCATCAGGTGGTTGGCTGCCAGAAAAATGACGCTAAATTTCACCTAGACTTTTGTTCCTAGTTCCTTCTGGTTCACGAAGATGACAATACTAGAAACAATTTATACTCCTGTTGGGGGTTATGCCCCGGATTTTGAACTGCCTGGAATTGACGAAAAAGTGCATCACCTCAGCCGTTATTTAGACAAATTTCAGGCGGTTGGCGTTGTTTTTATGTGCAACTACTGTCCTTATGTCAGTCTATATTTAGACAAGCTCAGAAAAATTCAAAGGGAATTTGCTGGCAGTGGCTTTACCCTGATTGGGATGAACGGCTGTGATACTCATAATTACCCGACAGAAAGCTTTGAGATGATGAAAGCTTTTGCCGAACGTCACCGTCTAAATTTTCCTTACCTATGGGATTCAACTCAAGATGTTACCCGGAGTTTTGGCGCGATTAAAACTCCGATGGCTTTTTTAATCGATAGTCATGGGATGGTGCGATATAAAGGGAAAATTGACAGTGATCCGCAAGCACCATCATCTTTTAGAGAAGATTATTTGCGAAATGCGATCGCGGCTTTATTTAAAAATCAAGCAATTAACCCTCAAGAAACAGAACCGGCAGGAACTACATTGATTTGGCGCAACTAGACAGAGATAGTCATTGTGCTGCTATCTTAAATTGGAGGCAATTGCAACTTTTTCGATAAAGCGTAACTTCATGGGAACGAATTACCGACGGGTTTTACTCAAACTAAGCGGTGAAGCCTTAATGGGCAACATGGGCTATGGTATTGATCCAGAAGTGGTCAAAGAGATAGCACAAGAAGTAGCAGAGGTGATAGCCACTGGCGTTCAAATCGCCATAGTCGTTGGCGGCGGCAATATTTTTCGTGGCGTAAAAGCGGCATCGGCGGGGATGGATAGGGCAACGGCTGACTACATCGGTATGATTGCCACGGTAATGAATGCTATGACGCTACAAGATTCGCTAGAACGAATAGGTGTACAGACGCGCGTACAAACTGCGATCGCCATGCAAGAGTTAGCAGAACCTTATATTCGTCGTCGCGCCATCCGTCATCTTGAAAAAGGGCGGGTGGTAATTTTTGGCGCTGGTTCTGGAAATCCCTTCTTTACTACTGATACGGCTGCGGCATTGAGAGCCGCAGAAATTGATGCAGAAGCGATTTTTAAAGCTACCAAAGTAGATGGAATATATGATGCTGACCCCCAAATACATCCTAATGCCAAACGTTTTACTAGCCTTACTTATGCACACGTTTTGACACATGATTTGCGAGTCATGGATAGTACGGCGATTGCCTTGTGTAAAGAAAACAACATCCCAATTCTGGTATTTGACTTAACGGTGCGAGGTAACATCCGCCGCGCAGTCATGGGAGAATCAATCGGCACCCTTGTGGGAGGTTCTTGTGAAATTAGCTGAAGCTGAGAGTACAATGCAAAAAACTGTTGAGTCAACTCAACGGGCATTTAATACAATTCGCACTGGTCGCGCCAATGCCAGTTTATTAGATAAAGTGACGGTGGATTATTACGGTTCACCAACACCCTTAAAATCACTGGCGAATATTAGCACGCCAGATGCGACGACAATTTTGATTCAGCCTTACGATAAAAGCAGTTTGAACACTGTTGAGAAGGCAATTTCTCTTTCTGATGTAGGTTTAACACCTAGTAACGATGGTTCTGTGATTCGGCTGAATATTCCGCCGTTAACTAGCGATCGCCGTAAAGAACTGGTTAAAATTGCTGCCAAGTATGCTGAAGAAGGTCGTGTGGCGATTCGGAACATCCGCCGTGATGCGATCGATTCAATTCGGAAGCAGGAAAAAGCCTCAGAAATTTCTGAGGACGAAGCCAAAGACCAACAAGATAAACTGCAAAAACTCACAGACAAATACACTGCTAAAATCAGCGAATTGTTAGCAGAAAAAGAAAAAGACATCACAACTGTCTAAAGTATGCAATGTGAAGTCTGAAGTATGAATTCTATAAATTGATAATTCATACTTTGGTTTTATTTAGCTTGATTTAGAGAAATCGATAAGCTCAGATCCCCGATTTTTTAAAAATCGGGGATATTGTAGTTAAAGCTTCATCTCAATTGATATTTATGTTTGTTACTCTAGGGCTATTGGGGTTTATGGTCAGTCCAAGAGGTTAACATGGCTCATTTAGATTTACGTCGTCCCCAAAATACTAACGGCGATTTTTATGTAGACACTACCTGTATTGATTGTGATACTTGTCGCTGGATGAGTCCAGAAGTTTTTTCGCGTGTTGATGAACAATCAGCAGTTTATCATCAACCAAGTAATGAAGCAGAAAGATTAACAGCACTGCAAGCACTTTTAGCTTGTCCGACAAGTTCTATTGGGACAGTTGATAAACCCAAAGATATCAAAGATACTCAAGAAACTTTGCCTATTTTGATAGCAGAAAATGTCTATCATTGTGGCTATCATTCCGAAAAATCTTATGGTGCTGCGAGTTATTTGATTCAACTAGAAGACGGTAATAGTAATATTTTGGTGGATTCTCCTCGATTTACACCGCCTTTAGTTAAGCAACTAGAAGATATGGGGGGAATTCGTTATATGTATTTAACTCATCAAGATGATGTTGCAGATCATCAAAAGTATGCTGAACATTTTGGGTGCGATCGCATCCTCCATGCGGATGATATTTCTGCAAATACTCGCAATGTGGAAATTCAGTTAACAGGTTTAGAACCATTTGCCCTGACTTCAGATATATTAATTATTCCGGTTCCTGGACATACCAAAGGACACACAGTTTTACTCTACAAAAATCAGTTTTTATTCACAGGCGACCATCTTGCTTGGTCAGAAAATAGACATCAATTAGCAGCATTTCGTGACCACTGTTGGTATTCTTGGTCAGAACAAATTAAATCAATGCGGAATTTAGCTAATTATACTTTTGAGTGGGTTTTGCCTGGTCATGGGCGGAGATTCCACGCCGATGTTGCAACTATGAATCAGCAAATGCACAAGTGTATTGAGTTGATGGAAAAGCTTGCATAATTTCCTAAAAAATAAACACTATTCGTAAATCCCATTTTTTATCTTCACGGATAATTTCAATTTGGCGAATAAATTCTCGGAGGTAAAAGCGTCGTTCTGCTTCTGACAAATCTAACCAAAATTGCGGAATAGATACAGCTTGGGCGACAGAACGCAGATTGACAGGAGGGAGTGTAGCTAACTTGGCTTGGAGTGTAGAGATTTCTGTACGGAGTTTGTATTCTCTGAATTTTGCTGTTTCTACATCTAAAATGCCAGTTTCAATTAAAGCAGGTAACTGAGCTAAGATTTCTTGTTGATGAGCGATCGCATCCCCTAAACTATTCTTGACAGTATCCAATTCAGGAGAATTAATCCCGGCTACTGCTAATGGTAAATCACGACAAACTTTAGCGATCGTCAATTCTAAAATGTCTTGGTAGGGAATGGCGCGACACTTGGGACTGCGAGGACAACTAATCGGACGTAAATAAAGATACTCTTGGTCTTGGTAGCGTCGAGTAACACGAGTGACTGTTGTATGAGACTGACATTCGCCACAGACAACTAACCCAGCTAAAGAACGCGGCGCACTTGCAGTTCGGGATGGTAAACGGCTATTACGGCGTAACAGTCGATCAATTTGGGCTGCTTCTTCTTTAGATAGAATTGCCGTATGGGTATCTGAGATAATTTCACCGTTGAGATAAGCTGTGTCTCCCCGATAAACAGGATTTGTTAACCAGCGTCGCCCAGTAGTAACGGAAATTTTCTTCCCATACTTTTTCGCTAAGTAACGCACTGCGCCCCGCAAGGAACCGTAGAGTAAAAAGTGATCAAAAAAGTCTTTCACTACGGGGGAGGTGCTGCGGTCAATAATATATTTTCCTTGACCACGGCGATAACCATAAGGTGCTTTTCCGGGTGGGGGTGCGGCTTCTAGGCGGTTGCGGGCGTGTCCTTGACGGATACGCCGACTTCTTTGTTGATATTGAATTTCTTGGATGAGTTTTAGTAATTCAGCGCGAAACTGGGATGTTTCTGATGTATAAGATTGTTCAGTAGCAATCACAGCTACACCCATCGCTTCTAGTTCATTTAAGCGATCGCTGACTTCCTCTACCGTATCACCTAATTCTTCCAGGCGACGAACCAGCAAATATTCTACTGGTTCATTTTGACAGTCTATGAGTAATTGTTGTAATTGCGATCGTACAGTATACCCATCAGTATCTCTCTTGGACAAATCTTCATAAACTCGTTCTACCTCCCATTGCCAATTAACACTTTGCGGCACAGAGTCGAGGAGAGGATCACAATAAATGTAGGCAATAACTTTCATCAATTAATCATTCAATCACTGCTGGCTGATCTCAATTACATTTCCATCAGGATCTTGAGTAAAGATGGCGGGGCGACCAGAGGCGCTGGCTTGAATAGGATAATTTTGACTTAGCAGTTCTTGTTTAGCTTGTTCTAAATCACTTACTGCAAAAGCAATGTGGGGATTACGTCCCCATTTTTCGTTGGGGTTATCGGTTGGTACTGTGGATGCGACTATGAGATGAACTTGATAGTCGCCGACTTGATACCATGCACCAGGATATTTGAGGGAACGGTCAATTTTAGATAATCCCAACACTTGAGTGTAAAAGTTTTCAGCACGTTCTAAGTCGGTAACGAGAATGGCTGTATGAAGGCTTTGGGTAATCTGCATGGTTGGTAAAGTTCGCTTTTATTTAGATTTTGACGTATTAGCTGTACAACTAGATTAAATCCTAGAATTTGAGATGAGATCATCTGTCTACAAGGGTTTGATAGCTTGATACTCATTTAAATCATGAAATCTTGACAATGCTAAGGAGTGTAAAAGCTTAAATGTCAAAAAATCATGACAATGTGATCCCGTCAAAGCTATTAAATTCGTGAAAGCCTGAAAAAAGTGCCTTTAGACCCCTTGATCAATACCGAGGGTTACTGGTTAGTATTTACTTAACAAAACGACTCCTCCGATCCCGAAAAATGCTTACCAAGCATTCAAGGAAATTGAAAGGGAGTGACCCTCATTTTAAAAGCGAATTAAAAAACTTTAAAAACTGGGCAAAACCAGGAGTCAGGAATAAGAAATTCATCTGAGAAGAATGACTTTTTTATTAAACATTCTCTAACTCAGAGAGATAATTACCTTTCAAACTACTGGAGGCCAAATTAATGGCAAAAGAACGCCCACCGCTAGAGGAGATGACACTGAGACAACTACGTAAAGTTGCCAGTGAATATAGTGTCTCCCGCTATAGCCGAATGCGTAAATCACAGTTGTTGGCAGCAATTCAAGAGGTGCAGCGCAGCAAAGCGTCCCTTAGTCCATCTCGTTCACTTGAGGCACAGGAAACCGTGGAAGCAGCAAAATTTGAACTGGGTCAAGAAGACCGTACAGGTGGATCTCTGGCTGATGTTGATGAAGGACTCGCCGATCTACCGGGTGGTTATGGTGAAAGTCGGATTGTGCTTTTACCCCGCGATCCCCAATGGGCTTACACTTATTGGGATATTCCCAACGAGCATAAAGAAGAACTGCGTCGTCAGGGCGGACAGCAATTAGCACTGCGGATTTATGATGTTACCGACATCAACATTGATTATCAAAGCCCCCACAGCATCCAAGAGTATCCTGTTGATGAACTAGCCAGAGAATGGTATTTGCCTATTCCTGTGAGCGATCGCGATTATGTCATCGATATTGGTTATCGGACTTTTGATGGTCGTTGGTTAGTTTTGGCTCGTTCTGCTCAAGTACACATTCCTCCTGTGTATCCCTCTGACTGGATTGAAGATGTCTTCATCACCGTCAACTTTGAAGAAGACCTGCGCGGTAGAACTCTGTACGAACTAGTACCACCTGCTAAGAAACTGCCAACAGCCGCAGGAGTTAATGGTGGTAACCCCATCTATGACCAAATCTTTGGTTTAGCTGAATCTGCCGAAGCACAACGGGTTGCAGGTTCTCTGTTTGGTTCTATGCAGCATGTACCTGGTTCTGTACGTCCCGAACAGGCTATCAGTTCCTACGTCTTCCCATCTGGTGTCGGTATGTGGGCAGTTCCCACCGTGTCTGGTTTAACCATGTCTGGTGCAGGAATGTCTGGTGTTGGCTTCTCAGCTTCCGCCGCACCAATTCGTCCCCGCCAGTTCTGGTTAATTGCTGATGCTGAATTGATTGTTTACGGTGCAACCGAACCCGATGCTACCGTAACAATTGGCGGTCGTGAAATTAAACTGAATCCCGATGGCACATTCCGCTTCCAGATGTCCTTCCAAGATGGTTTAATTGACTACCCAATTTTGGCTGTGGCTGCTGATGGTGAGCAAACACGCTCAATTCACATGAAGTTCAATCGTGAAACGCCATCTCGCAATACCAATACCAAAGAAGAAGCTATTCCCGAATGGATTTTCTAAATAATCCACCGAAATTGGAATTTTGAATTATTACCCGCTATAGTCGTTCTGTAGCGGGTTTTTATTATCTGAGTATGTGGATTAAAAAAATATTTCTCTTATCTATATTGAGCATTACCATCAATTTGTTATTTGCTTGTAAAGAAGATACAGCCAATTCATCAACCAAAGCTGCAAAAACTTGCCCTGGTGAAAATCCTCAATTCAGTCTGGAATTTTTTAAAACTAATAATCAAGGTATAAAATCCACTAAGGGTATTAATCATGTGATTATTTTTAATCCTAAATCACCCAAGTTAGATTTCAAGGTGAATGTGGGTTTAGCTCACAAGCTTTATGCTAAAAATCAACAGGGAAAATTTATCAGAAATTATGTACCGAAGCAATTTAATGAAATTATTAGCGATCGCAATTCCCTGTTAAATGGACAAAGACCGCTAGTAGCGATTAACGCCGACTATATAGGCACTGATGATCAACCACAAGGCTTAAATATTTCTCGCGGTGTTGAGTATTCAGGCGCATTTAAAAATAGACGTTCTTCCTTTGGTATTTCTGGAGGTAAACCACAAGAGCGAATCGCTACAATTCAAGCAGGGAGAAGAAGTAATAATCTTTTGAATTACAATTTAGTTGGTGGTAATGGCAGATTTTATCGCCAAGGTAAGTTTAAAGATATTTGTCAAGATTTAGGAGAACTTGCTTGTAAAGAAGCAATTAATCGCTCTATGGTGGCGACGACTAGTAAAGGTTATGTAATTTTATTAGTGAATGATATAAAAGCTAATTCAGTTATTGAATCTTCTCAAGTTAATCAGGAATTAATGCCAGATATGTTTGATGATGTTTTATCGGGTATTGCCCGAAATAATTGTTTAGGCACAATTCAAGAAGGAATGTTATTTGATGGCGGTGGGTCGCCGGGATTATATTATAACGGTAAAATTTATGTTGAAAATGGCGGTGCAATTGGTTCGGTGTTTTTGATTTATAAAATAGCTAATTAAATTAATTCATTCACAAAATATATAAAATCGCCTTGACTCATATACCCGACTTCTTGAGGAAGTCGGGTATCTAGCTGTGTATGAATAATTGAGGTCAAATCACCGATGAGTTACCCTTACTTAGATGCCGTATCACCAGGGCCAGCAGTGACAATCACCACATTTTCTGGTTGAATTAAATCTTTGATGACTTGTTGAATTTGAGTCATATTTACAGCTTGAATGCGTCGCGGAAATTCACGAATTTCTGCGGGGGAAAGACCCAAAACAGCATTATTTAAAATGATGCTGGTAACTTCGCTAGGGTTAGCTAATTCCACAGGGTAGCTATTAGTAATGGAACGTTTGGCAGTATTTAATTCTGATTCTGTAATGCCTTGTTCCCGTAGCTGTTTGAGTAAAGCGATGGTGCTGGCGATCGCTTTTTGGGCATCTGTAGGGGCAGTTTGCATTTCAATTAAGAAGGGGCCGGGATTGATCCCCGCAGCAAAACCACTGTAGATACCATAAGTCAAACCGAGGCGATCGCGCACTTCTGTACCTAAACGGCTAGATAAAGTATCACCACCTAAAATTTGATTCAGTACCAAAGCTGCATAGAAACGGGGGTCTTTGCGAGAAATGCCGTTGTAACCAATGTAAGTTACAGCCTCCGCTTTACCGGGAATTACTTTATTCAAGCGAGTGGAAGTTTTTGGTAGGGGTACTTTCGGCAAATTCAACGCAGGTGGTTTACCTTCAGCTTGCCATTTCCCAAAAGCTTGATTGAATAAATCTTTCACCTTCACTGGGTCAAAATCTCCCACTAAAGCGAGTGTGGTTGTATCTGGACGGTAATGTTGACGATAAAAGTTCAACACATCATCCCGCGTGATACTTTTTAAACTGGCTTCTGTGGAAAAACTGTGGAAAGGATGATTTTCTGGGTAAATTGCTTGTTGAAATACGCGCCTTGCTAAAGTACTGGGGTCATCTAACTGTACTTGCAAACTAGTTAACGCCCGTTGACGACTCAGTTCTAATTGGTCATCGGGGAAATTAGCATTTTGTAATACATCTGCCAAAGTTTGCACTAAAACTGGCAAGTTAGCCGAAAGTCCTTCACCACTAATACTGACTCCTTCGCGGCTGGGGCTAAACTCTAGACTGGTTCCCCTATCTTCTAAAGTTTGGGCTAAAGCCAAAGCATTTTTCGTTTGGGTTCCATTCATTAAGTTGTCTGCTGTCAGAAGGGCGAGTCCAGCTTTTTGATTTCCATCAAACTCAGTTCCCGCATCAACTTGACCACTAATGTTAATTGTGGGCAGACTGCGGTCAGGTAACAGTAAGACTCGCAAACCATTGGCTAAAGAAAACTGTTGTGGTAGAGGTTGTTGATTAGATACTGTAGATGAACTTGCAGGGGGTAAATATTTCGCCAGTTCGGCCGGGTCTACAGGTTGACCAGGACTAAAGTTTTCCACAGTCCGACCAGAACCAGAACCAGAAGTTCCGGCTTGACCATCTGGTTGAGTTGGTTCAAAAAAGCCGATGGTTTGTTTAGCTGGAACAAGGTAAGTTTTTGCTACTCGTTGGACATCTTCTGGTGTTACTTTGGCGATCGCCGCTAAATAGCGTTCAATATATTTATAATCTCCCGCCACAGTTTGGTTATATCCCAACTGACTAGCTTGGCTGCTGATATCTTGATTCCCTAAAACAAAGGAAGCTTGCAATATTGTCTTGGCGCGGTTTAACTCTGCTGCACTCACTCCTTTTTGTTGTAATTCTGATAGGGATGTTTGCAGAACTTGAGCAATTTTCTCTACCTTTTGACCGGGGGCGGCTGTCGCCTCAATTTCATACCAACCCGGTTCGATTAATTCCGCCGCACTTCCACCCACAGAACTTGCTAAACCAGATTCCACCAAAGCTTGATAAAGTCTCGAACTCCGTCCCCCGGTCAAAATTGCATCCATGACATCAATTGCTGGTACATCAGGATGTTTAATATCTGGTAAAGGATAGACAACATGCAGCAAAGCGGCGCTTCCCGGTTCTTTGAGAATTATGGGAGTGGGGAGTTGGGAGTTGGGAGTTGAGGGTTGGGAGTTGGGAGTGGGGGGTGTGGGTTTTTGACTATCGACAGTTGACTTTTGATTCTTCGTCAACTTACCAAAACTTTCTTTCACCGCTTTGAGTACAGGTTCTGTGGCAAAATCCCCTGTGATTACCAAAGTCGCATTGTCAGGACTGTAATAAGTTTGGTAATAATTCCGCACCTGTTCGACAGTAAATTTTTCCACATCGGCTTTTGTACCACCTACAGATAAACCATAAGCCCGATTGGGAAAAGCCGCTTTCATCACCGCCCGATTTAAACGGTAACTGGGTGAATTTTCATAGCCTTGTAACTCAGAAATCACGACACGCTTTTCACTGGTGAGTTGTTCAGCCCCAATCAAAGCATTTTTCATCCGGTCTGCTTCTAAAATTAGCAGTGCTTCGAGTTTATCTCGCTGCACTGTGCCGAAGTAAGCTGTTTCGTCGTAACTTGTAAAAGCATTAAACTGACTACCCAAGGCACTAAACAAACGTCCGAACTGTACGGGGCGGTCTTTTGTACCTTTAAACATCAAATGTTCTAACTGGTGAGAAATACCACTTTCACCTTTACCTTCGTTGCGTGAACCAACTTTATACCATACTTGCACACTCACCACCGGGGCAGTGTGGACTTCTTTTGTTAATACTGTTAAACCGTTTTCTAATACAGTTTTTTTAACTCCTTGGGTAAAAGATAATCCCGATACTGGCGTGACTGCGGTTGGTGTAGCCGCATTAATCACATTGCCATAAAAAGGTATAAAACTGAGAAAAAAACTAAGTAAAAATGCTATTACCATCGTTGAGCGTCGCTGCATAAGCAAATCAAAATGTGAATTTTTAATTCATAAAGGCGATTCTAGCGAATCATTTGCTGAGATATGGGGATCAATTTCTGTAATCATGCCAGAATGACATGATTTACAAAAGAAATTAAAGACGAAAATCTTATCTTGGAACAAACAGATCCCTGAATTCTTAAAGAATTTGGGGATATTCTGCAATAAATAGCTCAAATTTAAGTAATTGCACTGAACCACTCTGTATATTGCGATGTTCAAATAAGTAAATTAGACAGCCAAATTCCCGTTAAATTTCGCAAAACAAGTAATTACGCGGAAATTTTTGTCTAATTACAGAGTTGCAATGAAACATCTGCATGTATTTTCGCTAAAACTTAAGTTTTATTACACACAGAGAAGGATGGCAGTTATGCAGTTTATTAAAACTATATTCACGACATTGATGTATCTGGCAATTTTTACATTGTTCAGCATCTTTGTTCAACCAGTAAACCAAGCAGTTGCTTTAAGTCAGTCAAGTAACATTAAACTTGACCCCAGCAAAGGTAAAGAAATTGGTTTTGTCTACGAAGCTTTTTTAAGTCCACTGCAAGAACCAGATGATGAGGAAAATACACCAAAAATTGCCCCACCATCTTTGAAATCTACCGCACCTTCTATACCCAGAAATCAGCGTAAGTCACATGGACATGGAATAGTCAAATTCACCAAAGACTTGAGTAAAGCATTTGTCGATGTTCAAGTCGCAGGTGTAAATCTCAAAGATATAGTTATGTTTCATATCCATTGCGGTAAACCAGATGTACTTGGCCCTATTCAAGTTGATTTTGCTTTGACTGGCGATATTAAACAAAACTTTGCTGATGGTCATTTTTCCGCAGAAGTAACAGATGAAATTATTGAAAAGACAGCTAATTCTGCCAAAGATTTATTAGGACTTTACACTTTAGGTTGTCCCATTGAATCAGGAAAACCAGATAAAGTTAAAACAATTGCTGGTATGGCACATTATGGCAGACGTAGTGAACTTTATTTTAATTTACATACTAAAGGTCAAACTTTTTATGGCGATATTCGCGGTCAATTACATCCGGTAGAAAATTAGAATATAGCAGTCTTGTTTGGGTAGAAACAAGGGGGATAGGGTAGACAAGGGAGACAAAGGAGACAGGACAGTTAAATCATTTTTAAATAACAAGACCATGATTTATTAAAAGTAATCATGGTCTTATATTTTTAATTTATTTTTTTAGATTTTAATTTATTTTTTTTAACATGAACAAACTTATTTTATCTCCTAGATTACAAAATGCTGTGTTATGTTTGATGGGTTCAAAAAAGCAATCAAAGCAACAGCATAATTTAAGGTGAGATGACTAATGATATGAATGTGCTGGTGGACAATTTTCACTAGTTATCTTGAATTATGATGACCGAATTAATCAAATAAATGGTTTGTTGATGGGTTGCGATTTCCAAATCTACCAAACAGAGGATTTGATATGTCTTTAGCTTTTCTGCCTAACTCTGCTGTACTTTCAAAATTAGATATTAAAGATATTCTGTTATTTTTATATAAATTGTCCAAACTTGGTAAAAATGCCGAACAATATACGGAATATAACTACAATTATAATTATGTTCCGCCGTTGGCAATGACTGGTGCTGTACCACTACCACTGATTAAATTAGGAATACCAGTGCAAGAGTTACCTAATTTAAAGTGGGTGGTGATAGTAGCTGCAAAAATCACTACTTTGTTAGTGAATGAAGCTTTAAGTAATTTTTTTGATAATTCTTTGGGTAATTCTTTAGCTTATGGGCTAGAGGGAGAACGCCCTAGTTTAGAACTAACTAAAAAGCTACAAACATTAGTAGAAATTGACAAAGAAATTCAAGAATCTGATAGTAAACATGAGTTAGAAAAGCTGGCGTTAAAACTAGCATTAACAACTAGAGAGATTATTACAGAACTGAAAAGCAATGATTTAGGGAATGTTTCTTTTGATGTGAATGAAACATCGGAAGTTGCTCAGGAGTTGGCAGAGATTGATCAAGAATGGGAATTGTATGAAGCAGAACAAAAGGCTACTAATGTAGATTTTTCATCCTCGGTGATTGAAGATGCGATCGCAGATTTACTCAGTGGTGCGGTGAAGCAAGTTATTCTCGCTAATGCTGATTTGCTGAAGTTTGATGATGATGAGGCATTACCTGGAGATGTTAACTTTTCTCCAGAGGTATCAGCAGCACAGCGAACATTAAAAGATTACAATAAATTATTCAGCATTATACCTTTACCACAAATTAGTCAGAATTTCTCAGAGGATTTAACTTTTGGTTATATGCGAGTGGCTGGGCCAAATCCTTTGATGCTACAGCAAGTAAAAGCTGGAGACAAGATTTTAGAAATTAGTGACGCACTTTATCAGGAAATTACCAAGACTTCCGATTCCTTAGCAGCAGCTATTAGTGAAGGTCGTCTTTATCAAGCTGATTATGCTGCATTAAAAGATATGCAGAGTGGGAATTTTCCCCAAGAACAGAAGTATATTTATGCACCTGTGGCATTATTTGTAGTTCCACCATTAAATAATCTGTTTCGGCCTTTAATACCAATTGCAATTCAATGTCAGTCGGGAAGTCCGGTATTTACCCCTTTAAGTGGTGAAAATTGGTTGGTGGCTAAGAGTGTGGTGCAGATGGCAGATGTTAACTATCATGAGTTGGTGAGTCATTTGGGGCGGACTCATTTATTTATTGAACCATTTGCGATCGCAACTAGAAGACAACTACCCAAAAACCATCCTCTCAGAATTTTACTAGAACCGCACCTAGAAGGAACTATCTTAATTAATTACGGCGCTCATCAAAAGTTAATTGCTGATCAAGGTGGAGTAGATAAGCTGTTAGCTAGTACAATTGAGAGCGATCGCCAGATGGCAATTAAAGGCGCTCAAGATTATTTGTATAATTTCAACGCTGCTATGTTTCCCAATATTTTGGTTAGTCGTAGCGTTGACAATGTTAATCAACTACCAGAATATCCTTATCGTGATGACGGTCAACTAATTTGGCAAGCTGTCTCTCAATGGGTAAGTACATATTTAAGTATTCAATATCCCAATGCACAGCAAATAATTGCAGATGTAAACTTGCAAAATTGGGCAAAGGAATTAGTTTCTCAACAAGGCGGTCGTTTACAAAACTTTGGGGAAGATGTTTCAGGTACAATTAAAACTCTGGAATATCTGATTCAAGTTGCTACCACAGTTATTTTTACAGCCAGCGCCCAACATGCGGCGGTGAATTTCCCTCAAGGAAATCTCATGACTTATACACCTGCTTTTCCTTTAGCCGGTTATTCATCAGCCCCCACATCTGACCAACAAAGTGACTTGATGAACTTTTTACCGCCATTATCCCAAGCCAAAGACCAGTTAAAGTTAACTTATTTGCTGGGTTCAGTTTATTACACCCGCTTAGGTCAATACTCTAATTCCTATTTCCACTCTCAACCACAAATCAAAGCTGCTTTGTTCACTTTCCAAACTGAACTCAAAGATATTGAAGCAGAAATTAATCGCCGAAATCGGCTCAATTCTGCCAGAATAATGCCTTACGAGTTCTTATTACCTTCAAGAATTCCTCAAAGTATCAATATCTAAAGCTTTGTTGGCTATCAAATATTTATAGAGCATCAATCTAACGCACCATGATCATACCGTGGTGCGTTAAATGTTTGTATAGATTTTTGTGATTAATGAGCAACCTACAAGACTGGCACGGCAAAATACAATCAAGTTGGAAGAAAATTAACCGCAGATGAACGCGGATAAACGCGGATGGCATTTCGTTTATTGCATAATTAATTGCATTAAGAATGTGTTGTCTTGCATTGTGAATGTGTCGCCTCACATTGTGAATGTGTTGCCTCGCATTGTAATTGTAAGTAATTAATTATTTAAAGGACTTATAGCGTTTACTATAGCAATCCTAAATCATTTATAAAATTCTTTTCCTTCTCTTTCTTCTCCTTCTTTGTGTTCTTTGCGTCCTTTGCGGTTCGTTAAAAAGAATACTTTTTTACAACTCAGATAGGATTGCTATATTTGGCTGAAGGACAAATATATCTGCGTCCATCTGCGTTTATCTGCGGTTAATTATTTTTATCTGTACCTTACCAGACTAAGAAAAGCTATATAGTTACAACAAACGTTGCCGTTTAGCAAAAGTAATACTAAAAATTACAATCAATAGTATGATGCTAATTACTAGTGGGTAAGCCCAAGGTTGCTCTAACTCTGGCATGTATTTAAAGTTCATGCCATAAAAGCCAGTAATAAAGGTGATGGGTAAGAACGTGGTGGAAAGAATAGTTAAACGATTAATGCGTTCACTGGTTTTACTGGCGATATTATCGCGTTGAATTTCCATTAATTCTGACATCCAAGCCCGCAATGCTTGGTATTCTTGCCAGAGGTTATCGATTTGATATCCTAATTCTTGATGGAATAATTCTTTGACTGGTTGGCTAATCCATTGAATATCATCATAATTCATCATTGCCAGCAGTGACTTAAGATTTTGAAAATTTCGCCGCCCAGAACGTGTAGATTGTCTCATAGCAGCAATTTTTTGATAAGTTGTTTCATTGCCAGAATTAGCTAAGACTTCATCTTCCAAATCATCAAGTTGCCGCGAAATATAATCGAATACAGTATGGTAATTATTGAGAATATCTTTGGAGATTAAATATAAAAGGTAATCTACACTCCAGCTTTGAATTTCTATGTGTCGTTTTTGAATATTATTTAGTAATAAAGTTAAAACTTTAATTTCTGTGGTTTCAAAGGTAATAATAAAGTTACGCCCTAAAATAATACTCCCCCGCGCCACTTGAAATTCTCGATTTTTGATTTGGTGAGTTAAAATTTCATAGCCATCAAATAAGCAATCTTCCATGTCTTCATCAATTCCGGTGAAGGAATGGTTAAAAATCATGTCGATGCGGGATGGGTCGAGGTGAAAGTGGTTAATAATTTTAGCGGTTCCGGTGCGATCGCGGAAATGAAGACAGCGTAACCAAATATTATGCGAACCATCAATTCTTTTCAGGATGGCATTAACATCTTTACCAGAAAATATTTCTAAGTGATTCTGAGAAAATGTCAGCAGCGTTAGCATATAGCATTCCTAATTCATACTAAGTTGCAGTCAAAGTTGTAAAGACGTTGTATACAAAGTCTCTACCTGGGGTAAGAGTGGGGAGTCAGAAATTATGTTGGAACGCAACTTAGTATCAAGGGTAAGCATGAATAACCAAGCAAGAATATAACTTTGCTTCTCAGTCAGAATCACAACAACTCATGCTTTCCATAAATATCATGAATTTGTTGATGGTGCATAGCAGATATTTAACAATTGCAGGAAATTGATACCAAATTGCTGCTTAAGTTTTTGAGACGTTGCATGTCACAATATCACTGATAAGTACAGGTTGGTGTAAGTAAACAGACCATAAGAAATTGCTAAAAGGCTTGTATTATCAATATTTCTTCTTTTTCCTTTTGACTTTTTACTTTTACCTTGTTGTACTAGGTGAAGTTCCTTCTTCAAAGGGACGCACAATAGCAGGTTCTGGTGTAACTTCTGGTTGAAAGATAGCTTGTAGTGCTTGTTCTAGGGTTTGCGCCATGACAATGCGATTTTCGTAGGCGACAACTACCCGCACCAATGTGGGCAAACTATTTTGAGTTGCTTCTAAATATATTGGTTCGACGTACAATAATGATTGCTCGATGGGAATGACTAATAAATTTCCTTGAATTGCTCTAGAGCCTTGACGATTCCATAAAGAAATTTGCTGAGAAATTACGGGATCTTGGTTAATGCGTGCCTCAATTTGTTCTGGCCCGTAAATTAGGCGTTCTTTGGGAAAGATATATAACAATAACTTACCGTAGTTATCGCCATCCGATCGCGCCGCTAACCAAGCAATTAAATTTGTCCGTTGTCTGGGAGTGTAGGGTAACAGTAAGATAAATTCTTCAAAGGGAACAGTCGGCAGACTAGTAATTAAATAATATGCCTCGACTGGACGGGCTTTATCACCATAAATTTCGTTGGGGATTTGCCATTGGTCTTCGCGGTTGTAAAATACCTGGGGGTCTGTCATGTGATAAGTCATCAACCGTTCCGCTTGAATTTGAAAAAAGTCCACTGGATAGCGGATATGATTGCGGATGGTTGCAGGCATAGCACTCAGAGGTTTAAACATCTGGGGAAAGATGTTAGCCCATGTTTGAATGATGGGATCTTTAGCGTCGGCAATGTAAAAATTAACTGTACCGTTGTAAGCATCAATCACAACTTTAACAGAGTTACGAATATAGTTAATTCCATCGTTATTTGGGTCAGAATAAGGATGGCGATCGCTTGTTGTATAAGCATCGACAATCCAAAATAGGTTATTGTTGACACCAGGAAACCCAGTACCAATGCGAGGATCAGCCGCGACTAAGTAAGGATCACTATCAAATTTTAAAAAAGGTGCAATGGCGCGAATGCGTTGATTGATATTCCGGCGAAACAATACCTTGGTATCTGGCAAAAAGTCCCGCGTAAACAACATTTGCCAATCTTTTAAATACATCGCAAATAAGCAACGCCGCCACACAGAACCGATAGAAACGCCACCTGAACCATCGTAGATGTTGTAAGCGTTATCACTGCCGCTAGGATAATCTAATTCTCTGACTCTTGTACCAGTCATTACATAGGTGTTCGTAATTTCTCCGTAATAAATCCGGGGTAAACCAATGGGGATGCTATCTCGAATTGCAGCACTAGAAGTTGTCAAGGCTTCGTTCGCATTCCCAGCAATATCTTTGACAAAATATTCTGGTAGTCCCCCAGCCGCAACTGTATTCACAGGACTCAATGTAAATCCATAACCATGTGTATAAATTAAATGACGGTTTACCCATGTCTGCGCTTGTTGGGGTACAGCACCATAATCTAATTCCCGCGCTGCAATTAAAACTTGTCGCCGTTCTGTTAATTCTGTGGATGTTTCCGAAGTTGTTGTCTGTTGTGCATTCGCTTCTGTTTCTAAGGTATACCGATCAATATCAGCATCGGGAAAGCGATAATAAGGACGAATTTGTTGCAGTTGGCGGTTAGTTTCTAAAAGTGGACGCTGATCCCACAAGCGGATATTGCGAATTGTTAAATCATTTTCACGCAAATCTGCTTCGGTTAAAGTTCCTTGGGGGTTAAAGGTTCTTGCGTCAATGACTTCTAAATCAAAAGCTTGGCGAGTTAAAGCAATAGACCTTTTGATATAGGGTTCTTCTCGCTGTAATTCGTTTGGCTGCACGATTAAATACTGCACTACCTGGGGTAAAATCACGCCAGCCGCAACAGCTACAGCTAAATAAACGCTTAACCCATAACCTACAAATTTGCGATAAGTTGATTTTGGTCGCCAAAAAATTGTCCGCCCCAACAAGTAAAATGCGATCGCCACTGCTAAAACACATAACACAGTGTAGGCTGGTAACTGAGCATGAACACTGGTATAACTAGCGCCATAACTCACACCTTGTTGGGAATAAACGAGTTCATAACGACTCAGCCAATAACTCAAAGCGACGACTAGCATTAACAAGCCACCCATCCCATACAAATGACGCTGCTGCTGGGATGAAAAACCAGGGAAAATTCCCTGACTTAAACTCTCCGCCGAAAGCAGATAGGTAAGACTAACGGCGAGGAACCCAAATAAACATAAACCCATAAACCAGAGTTCCATCAATTCCCAAACTGGTAGAGAAAAGATGTAGAAACTAATATCTTGGTTAAATAATGGCTCAGAGTAATTAAAACTTGTAGGATAAAAATATTGCAGAACCTTTCCCCAGTTCTGGTGGATTATCCAACCAAATAAAATACTAAATGTACCCGCGATCGCTGTTAATACCCAGCGTGGATACATTAAAATAGCGATCGCTACACCGCCAACTAAAGCACCATATAAAACCTGAGTCGTAATTTGTCTACCCAACGCCCAAATTGTTTCTAAGCGAAACAACGAAATCACAGGTAAACTAGCTTTGTTAGCAGAAGCTTGCCAATAAGCGAAGGAAATTTGACCGTAATGCGCCAGCATTAACCCCACCAACAAGCTGAAGATAACCACTACAGGTAGCAGCCAGCGCAATTTAATTGGTAATACACCAGTGTAAGTAATTTGACTGTTATCATATTTTGCATATTGCGGACTGAGCAGATTTTTTAACTCTGCACTCAGTCCAGCTTCTTCACGCTTGATTTGAGCAATTTTCAAAGATGAGGGATATTTTAGCTTTTGTGCTAACCATAAATTTCCCCATAGATAGACCGCACTCACAACCGTGACAAATAATACTAAACTAACCTTAGTCACTAACCTTAATAAGAATACTTGCAAATAACCGACTTCTTGAAACCAAAAAATCTCTGCGCCTAGACGGGAAGCTAAATCTAATAACAGCCACAGTCCCAAGAGTATTACGAAGAGTCTCAAGCACCATTTCCAAAGCATTGTGGCAGCCAAATTTGTGTTCTCAATATTTCTATCATCTCAATATATAGAAATCTCAGCATCTCTCCCGCGAAAAAACTCTGTGAACTCTGCGCCTCTGTGGTTTGTCTCACGCAGAGGCGCGGAGGCGCGGAGGGGGTGTAGCGGTGGAGACAAGGGAGACAAGGGAGAGAGAAGAAACTAGCCCCGACGAATGGAATTCGCGGCTATAAAAACAAAGTCCGCCTTCGCGGACTAAGCTAAAACTCTCTTAAACTCTTATAACTTTGCGTCCTTTGCGTCCTTTGCGGTTCGTTTCTTCATAATTTTGCGTATTCCCTACAATCCAGCGACGATTTGCTGTAATCTTTCTAAACTAGGGTTATCTTGTTTTTGCGAATAGATTTTCATTGCTTGTTCAAAGGCGAGTTTTGCTTCCGCTTTCTTTTTCAGTGCTAATAAAGAATTGCCTTTGTTTTCATAAGCTGCGGCATAATTGGGGTCTCGTTGAATGACGCGATCGCAATCTTTAACTGCATCCTCATATCGTTTACGATTAAATCTGGCGACGCTGCGTTGATAATAAGCTTCGGTATAATTCTCATCAATTTCAATAGCGCGGTCAAAATCTTTAGTTGCGTCTTTATGCTGGCTGATGGCGGCGCGAGCAAGTCCTCGGTTAAGATATGCCCAAGCCCAACCACTAGAGTTATCAATGGCTTTATCATAATCTTGAATCGCACTTTGATAATCTTGCATAGCAAACCGCGCTAACCCTCTGTTATTGTATGCCTCGGCAAATTTAGAATTAATTCTAATGGCTTGAGAAGCTTCGGTAATGACTGCTGTATAATCTTTTTGAATGCGGCGAATTGTGGCGCGTCCGTTATAAGCCTCCGCATTGTTGGGGTCGAAGCGAATTGCTTGGTCAAAATCAGCTAACGCACTTTGATAATCATTCTGCTCGATGCGAGTTAAGCCACGATTGCTGTATGCTTTTGCATAACTAGGGTCAATTTCAATAGCTTTGTTGTAGTCAGCGATCGCAGCTTGGTAATTTTTCAACTTACTGTAAGCAGAACCGCGACTAGTATAAATTTGAGCATCTCTAGGATTTAATTCTATCGCTTTGTTGTAATAGGCGATCGCACCTTGATATCTCCTCTTACCACTGAGTGTATTTCCCCAACGGCTGTAATCCAAAGCATCCGCACGAATATTCTGAGGTAAACTATCAGCATCCAGATTTGCCCCCCTTAAATCTGCATTATCCAAATTGGCACTGTTGAGTTTACTGCCAATCAAATCTGCACCCTGCAAATTTGCATTGTAGAGATTAGCATTCTGCAAATCAGTATTATTCAATCTGGCATTACTCAAATCAGCATTTTGTAAATTTGCATAACTGAGATTGGCATTTTTCAGTTCTATACCCCTCAAGTTATAACCACTCAAATTCACCCGACTTAAGTTAACTCCATTTAGCGACACGCCACGGAAGTTAAAATTTCGCAAATCTGCATTACTTAAATCAACACCATTCAAATTCACACCTTGGAGGTTGACATTATCAAACCGCACACCCCGCAAGTTAGCATCTTGCAAATTTGCCCCATTTAAATTAGCACCACTCAAGTCAGCATTCGTCAAATCAGCACGAGTTAAATTCGCATTACGCAAATCAGCACCACTCAAGTTAGTGCTACTTAAATCAGCATCACTTAAGTTTGCCTTTTCCAAATTAGCCCGAAAAATATTACCGCGAGATAGTTTCGCCTTACCTAAATTACTATTACGCAAATTAGCGCCACTCAAATCTGCATTACTTAAGTCCGCACCACTCAAATTAGAGTCCGATAAATCAGCACGCAGCAAATTTTTCCAGCTAAAATTTGCCCCGCTTAAATCGCATTTCGCACAGTTATTTGTATCTATTAACTGTTTAATATGTTCTGGCTTGCTGGCGTAAACTGGAATTGTAATTAACAGTGGAGTTAAAAAGGTCAGAGTTATTAAGAACTGCTTTAGATTTTTTGCTTTAGTATTGCCAGTAAGTTTTCTTAGCATCCGTCACTCATCCTCAAGCTTCTTTTAACTTTTACAAGCTCAAAACCTAGTATTACGGATCAACCTAAAGCTATCTTTGTTCCTTCGCAAATAGTTTATACTTAGCCGGAGCCTTGAGATGATAATCTACTCCCACAAAGATTAGTTACCTAGAAAGCCACTGGGCTAGACGGGTTCCCCGCCTCTCTCAGTGGCGTTAGGCATTTTCAATCTAATTCTTAATTAACTGTTACACCAAAGCTACTGAACTTGTGTAGTCTTTGATAATTCCTAAAGAATGATCACCTGAACTGATGAGTGTGTCATTTCCCATTTGCGTGAAAGTGGCATTTAACCCGCTAACATCTAAACGATCCTTCTTATCAAAACCATAGATTGTAGCAAAGCCACTGCTTCCCAAAATCACTGTTTTATTACCGCTTCCTAGATAAACAGTATCATTGCCACCTCCTTGAACAGTGGCTTCAGAAAAGTATATTTCTTCAAGGTCTTGGATAGGGGCGGGAGCAAAAAAAGTGTCTCCGCGAAGATTTACCACATCACGACCACTTCCTGTAAAAATTGTGTCGTCGCCCAGACCAGATATGATTAAATCATCTCCAGAACCAGAATTAATGAAACTTTTAGTGCCAATTGTAATTACAGTATCGCTACCACTTCCTGTTAGAATATCCACAACATCAGAATTAGGCACTCCATCAAAAAGTTCAATATTTGCAGAGGTAGCTAAAACGAAATCTTTCCCTGAACCTGTTGTAATACTTGTTTCTCCAGCTACAACTACTTTAATCAGGTTGTCGCCATTTCCTGCATTAATGCTTTGCTTGTAAGGTTCTCCTTCATAAAATTCAAAATAACCTAATATTGTAAATGCCCCATTAATAGTTGTGGTAATCAAATCATTTCCTGCACCTGTAGATACAGAAGAATTACCTGCTCCTAGATAAATTGAGTTATTACCATTACCAAGATTAACTTGAGAATTAGCAATTCCTGTCACATCAATAATGTTATTGCCGTTGCCAGCCGATATTTTGATATTCCCAAAAATACCACTACCATCAACAATATTGTTACCTTGACCGATATCAACAATATAATTACCACCTCCTAAAACCACAAAATCATCGCCAAGTCCAGTGTCAATAGTTGTAGTACCTCTTATTGATGCTTCAGGTATGACACCATAACCACCATAAAAAATTGCGGGGCCAACATAAGGAGGATAATTAGCAATAAACCCGAACTTAACATTTTCTATAATGACATCATTCCCTCTACCAGTCTTGATGACGTTATTCGTACCTAAAACTTCTAACCAAGTATTTTTTTGATTGCTCTGAAAAGTTTGGTCACTTCCTATTAATGATTCAACAGTGTAATTAATTCCCCGAAAAAATCTTGTTGTCATAACGTTATTAACCTTACTAAAACTGATGAGTTATCCAAAAATCACATAAGCCCAAAACTAGCATTTTAAAGCAGTAAAGCTTATGTTAATGTTTGGTCAATCTTCTTCTATCGCGCTAATGAAATGAATATTTATTATCCTGACAGCATGAAAATTTATTCCAACGATCAGCATTGGAATGCAACTATGCTTATAGACAGTAAAATCTCAAATTTCTCATTTGCTAAAAGTAGAGAAATTTGCTCTCATTTCGCTTAGAAGTGATTAAACAGATTTATTTCCTATTCTCAGTAGACTCAGTACAAATCCGGAATAGTATCCAGCCAATATAGTTAAAAAAAATTAAACCTGAGACTGCAAGTATCTTTAGCCAAAATCATAGCCTGAGAACAAAAAGGCTCAAATTTATATATAGCAAGACTTTGCAGGCTAATTTATAAATAACAAAACAGTGATGAGATAACAAAATATAAAAACCCTGTGCAGTACCACACAGGGTTTTGTAAAGTTTATTTGCAAAAATTCTCAGCATTCAACCTAGAACATATTCATAATCGTGATAATACTCACACTGGTTAACATAATCAAAGCGCCCATAACTACGGATACACCTAGCTGATTGGGTTTATAACTGTTCATTTTTTTATTTCCTTAATAAAATGATTATGCTTTGTTTAAGAATAACAATCTCCGTATAAATATCTACGAAAGCAAAGCAAAACTTAAATTACCTTAAATTATCTTAGTAAACACTGTTGTATGTGCTTACAAACCAGGAGTTTTTGAATAATAGTAGCAGTATGAGCATAATGAGTATCTTAAGCTACAACTTTACTGAAACATACAATCTAAATGCTAGGGATAGTGCTTGAAGGCTACTCAGGATTGGTGATGAGAAAAATGATAAAACTTAGAATTGCGATATTTGCGAGTGTCATTTTAATTGGAAGTCAGCTTGGCGTGGAACCGAGCCAAGCTCTCCCTGCGTCAGATGCCAAGCCACAGACTCCTCTACCTGATCCAACCGTGATATTAGGATTTGGTGGAGTTTTGCAACCAGACTGTATTCGACAGGTTGAAGCGGGTGAATATCGTTGTGCAAAGCGTTGGGCAGAAGTAACCCATTTGCTCAAATCATTGGTTTATCAAGATGTGGAGTCCCAACTTATTGCACCCCTGCAACATCAACTGGCGATCGCAGATCAATCCTGGCATCAGTTTCAAACACAACACTGTCAACAGTTAACTCAACGCTTACGCAATACGCCAGATTTTCCAATTGCAACATCTGTCTGTTTAGCGCGATTAAATAACAATCGCATTCTAGAATTACAGAGAGGTGGTCAGATTATTACCCTCCAATCTCACGATCCTCGATTTGAATTCTTACTTGATCGACTCAAATTGAGAAATTCATCGGTGCAACGTCACTGGGAGCAATATCAAACTCAGTATTGCCAGATCGAAAAAGCTCTATTCGTTTTTAACCCCCTGAGATTGGCTCAATGTCATCAGCTTCTCAGAGAGGCTCGACTTCAGCAACTAGAAGACCTTTTGGCAGCACCTACTCGTGGCTTGGATCTCTTCAATAGTTTTGTGCTACCTGGAATTCCAGAGCTAAATTGTGTGGATAAGACACAGTTTGGGTTAAATCAATGCGCGGTCTATTGGTCAAAAACAACTCAGTTTTTGCAATCAAGTATTTATGGTGATTGGGCAGAAAGACTATCGAAGCAGTATCAGCCAACATTTGCGATCGCACAGAAATACTGGCAAGACTATCGTGAAGCACATTGTACTGAGTTGGTTGAACCTTTTAAGGAAGGTTCTATGTCACCAATGCTCTATCATCGCTGTTTAGCTCGGCTAAATAACGATCGCATTGCGGATCTAAAGGGGATAGCTGTATACGATCCAGAAGACGAGGCGCAGCAAGCCCCAGTTACATCTGGGCAAGATACCACTCAAGCTCTTTGGGAGCCTTATCAAACTCAGTACTGCAAGTTTGAGTCACTGTTTTTTGGTAGTCAAACCAGAAGCAAGCAATGCCCAAATCGTTTAAATCTGGGGCGTTTGCGCCATATCAAAGCAATAATGAATACTCGATAAAGAGGAAAATAATACTAGTTTATTACTTCCTAGAAATTTTTCGATATCAAATAGCATTGCTCCCTCTTGCAATTCAAGTCAATCTATTAATAAACTTCCTTTTAATTGAGATTGAGGATAATTATTATTTTCTTTCAATCTAATTGCAGTTTCATCATAATTCCAAATTACTTGGAAATCATCCTCTGTTTTGCATCTTCTCTTGGAATTATTGGAGATTGAGCCGATTTCTTTTTCCAATAGCCAATAATGTCTAAAAACAGCATGATGACAGTCCATATAACATGTCTCGTCAATTGCGATAGATTTTTTCCCACTAGGAGAAACAAAGTCAGTTCTACATCCTGCTCCAAAAATAAAAATTACTACAAACAATTGAACAATAAATAAAGTTAAGGGCATTATCCCCAAGAATTGAGGTATAGACAATACGAATTTTAACCACCGAGACAAATTTGATTTAAAAATTAGGATAACTGCTGTAATAGAAATAATTAGGACTAAAATCGTCAAGAAGAAACTACTAAATGATCCTCCTCTGAGTGAATATTTAGTATTTCCCGATAACCAAATCAAGGATATCAAGGATATAAAACCGAATATAGATAGTATGTATATGTAGAAAGTGGGACGATTTATAGGAAAAATATTGATATTCTTTTGAGTATTCATATAGAAAATTTTCGTGAAAATATATAAAAAATCCAGAAAACCAAGTTGAAGATATTAGCTATCATCAAATATAATTCTGATAATAGTCACTGTTTTTTGGTAGTCAAACCAGAAGGAAGCAATGCCTAAATCGTTTAAATCTGGGACGTTTACGCCATATCAAAGCAATGATGAATACTCGATAAAGAGGAAAATAATACTAATACAACAAGGCAAAAGTAAAAAGGCAAAAGTAAAAAGGCAAAAGTAAAAAGAAAGAATAACGATACTACAAGGCTTTTAGCAATTCCTTATGGTCTATTTATTTACGCCGACCTGTACTAGTTTATGACTTCCAACGATTGGCCGTGAGGAAAACGATCGCAATCCCAACCGTATAAGCAACCAAATCTCGCCAGTCGAAAGTAGATCCAATTGTTAAATGAGCTAGCTGGGAGTTTCGCCAGCCTAAAATATCAATGAGATTAAGAAACTGAAGCAACTCAATCAAGTAGGCAAAAATGAGAGTTCCAATAGCAACCTTCCGTAGTGGAACTGCAATAAAAGCATGAACAAAATAAGCAATCACCATGACAATTAAAACGTCGCCCAGTAACGGTCTAATCCAATCATCTCGGAAGAAGAGGGCAATTATCACAACTATTGCAAATAGAGTTGCAAACAGGGTGAAAGAGGTACGATTAAATCTCAACCACTTGAGATTACGGAATTGTTTAGGCACGATTGATTTCCTGGGTTTGATTCGCCAGGATTGTAACATTGTTCTTTAAAATTGGACTAAATTGATGAATCCAATTAGTGAATTAGTGTGGCAAAGTCTGCTGAGTGGCAACATACAGTTAGCAGATTTGATTTGTAGTCTATTGAGATCGCAATTAGTGACAGTTGCGATTCCCTTTGATAAAAGCAGTTTTAGGGATTGCACTGCATTTAACCCCTGGAGAACCAAATCCACTATATTGATCGAAACTTCCTTGAACCTGCAAATCTGGGGGGAGCTTGGCAATGCTAGTTTTGTACAAGAAAAGGTTTCCGTCAACCACCATTGCATTGGGCAGTTCTTCAATGTACGTACCGCTAATAGTTAGGTCGCCTTTGACGGTTAGTTGATTGGGCAGTCGCTTGAGATTACCTTCCAGGGTAACGTTACGATTTATGATGCAGCGTCCTTCTTGCTCGATTGCGCCAAGTTTTTTCAGGCTTCCACAAGGCGCAGGGGGAGTCGGTTGCAGCAGATAAATTCCGCCGATTAGCAAAGGAAGTATCAAAAGCAGCGATGCTCCAGGGGAGCCGCTACGCGATCGCCATCTTAGTTTTGAGAACATACAATTCTAATTTAGGTTAACTTAATATCTTGCATTACGTATACATACAGCAAAATCAAACATCTGGGCGATATAGCTACAGTACCTTTGTTTGCTTTTAACACTAAATTAATACTTTTAGCTTTATGCTGAGTATTTAATCTCACTATTTTTGCTTTGAAGATGTGAGGAGTATGTCACTAGAAAATCCAAGCCCTTCGAGAGTTGCTGGATGAGAGATAAGCATGGAAAAACCTTTGTTCTAATTGATGGGTATACATTAGCGATCGCACAAAGCGATTCAGGTGTGTTATTCTCTGGTCGCCACAGTCGCAAAGCTATAACCCGATATGACGATTCGCTCCTAATTCAGTTTTTGGCACGTCATGCCCATCATGATACATTTTGGCAGTGCTTTCAGGCGCGTGAACTGTACGAGAATGAGGATAATCGCTTCTTTGTCAGGGATTGTCAACAGCTAATTGGCGGTACTCCAAAGGAGTCGCTTCGCGATCGCAGTTGGAAGCTACCGCAAGTTTATCAAAATTGGGCAGTTTGGGAACTGATAGATCGGCTGTTTCAAATTCATGGCGAGTCTTACAATGAACCGATTTGTTTATGGCATCCGGGGAGTTACTATCCGATGTACGGTATTCCCTATGGCACTGCATTGAAGGTGATACAGGTTGCGCGGAATTGGATGAATCTGCAAGAAATCGAGGGAATTGAACTCCTCAATGAAACCCAGTGGAATTTACGCTTTGCGTCTGCTGCGAGTCCTACTCAACCCTTACTAATTCCCCAGATTTTGTCTGAGATTGAGGAAGCTGCTAGTATATATCTACTATTTTTTGAAGAACAAGCCCGCTTATATACACCCAATCAGGTTGCAGCAATTCGATATGAACTGCTGCATCAGATGGAGATCGCCAACCTACTCAACCGTGAAATCTCAGCAGAAATTCTTGCTCGTCTAGTTGCTTATCCAAATCTGCAACGCTGCGTCATTCAAGCTGAAAAGCTATGGCGCTATTTAGATGGTGCTTCTGTGAGCCAAGAAAAAAATAGTTTCTGTTTAGATTGGATGTTTTTTGATCCACCACTACCTCAACCTGACTTTCATCAGCTTTGCTTACAGCATTTTCAAAAAGCAAAATTGCAATACCCCTATACGATTCCCTTTGAAGCCGATGGGAAGCAGTATCGACTGGTGACAGGAAATTTGTATCACAATGCGATCGGCTTGTTAACGGTTTTAGAAATTACTATGCCGATAAATGCGAATGCCTTATTTACCAACGTGAATGAGCCGACGTACCTAGAGTTAGTTGTCTGGGCTTCGCAGACATCCTGCTTACCTCCCGTCGAAGATTGGGAAATGTCTGTTGATTGGAGAGGAAGAGAAGATGAGTTGGTCACTTTAGGAACAGATCCTTCCTTGCCTAAAGCTGAATTTTTCTTGAACTGTTTAGCATCTCACCTTGCAAGGCTCTGGCAAAATGGCGAGCGAACGGCGTTGAAAAAAGGATTGCTCCCTTTGCAAAGTTATTTCCCTAAAGAAACCTACTTTCTCTACTGTCGAGGTCAGATGCTACTATCCGGGGAACTGCGATTTAACTATGGGGAATGGTTTGATGGGGGATTCCTCCGGCTTTTTCGGGCAGAACAAGCGAAGTAATAATCATACCAAATGGTAAGAGGTGAGTGGATGTGGGAAGTCAGATATCTGAATGCAGAGTTACTCGATCTTAAACTTTGGGGTGAAGGCTGTCGCCTGTATCAAATTCGCCAAATGGGTGATGATGAAATTTGCTTAATTCAAACGGATGATAGCTGGCAAGTTGTTTATACCGAGCGTGGTGCGGTTCAACAACTGCTGTTTGAATTTACGGATGAGGCTGAAGCTTGTGAGTTTATGTATCGGGAGATTAAGAGAATCAAGCATCCCCATTGTGTGGGGCTATTTCAAACTGATGCTGACGCAGAGCAATTCTGTCAGGTGTTGACTCAGTTAGAAATTCAGTTCTCTCACGATCCGAAAGGAAGGGTGAGGGTTTACGATCAAGATATTTTTACGGTGGAGCGTCACTTCGGTTGCCAATTACCCCTGCGAAAATGGTTAAGCGTTCCTGAACGAATTCACGTTACCCTCGCTCGATTGCGAAAATTCGATCCATACAATCGCTATGCCCAAATCACAACTAATCCGCCAATTGGTTCTGAAGCAAAGTTGAGCGCGTTAGAAGCACAACATGGAATTAAACTACCTGACATTTACAGAACATTTTTGCTAGAAGTTTGCAATGGTGGCAATTGGGAACGGCTAGGACATTACTGGTCGGCTGAGGAAGTTATGGCAAACAATTCTGTAGAACTATGGAATCAGCCTTTACCTGAGTTCCTCGCAAAGTTGAAAGCGGCAAAGTCGGGGGATTGGCTCAAAAATCCAGAAAATCGGCAATATTCAGGGTTGTTACGAATTGTCGATTGGGATAATCCTGTGCGGGATTTGTTTCTCACCCAGGAAGGATACGAGGTGGAAATTCAGGGGGATTGGATTCGTTTTTGTGAGTTTTCTCCAGAACAATGGCTCAAGGATTTTCTAGATGATATTCAAGAAGGGTTATCTACAATTGAAGGATTACTGGCTTTTCTTCGCTCTGGGGAATTAATTCGAGATTATCCATACTTTCATTCGGTGAATTTTGCCAGACTCCTTGCAGAAACCATTGGACTTAATATCGATCCTGAACTCACAAATGAGCAAGTGAAGATGAGCGATGAAATAGATTATAAAATCAACCAATGGCGAATTGAGAATATGGGTAAGATGCGGTACAACTTTGGCTTTAATGCAGAGCAAGCTGAGATGCGATCTCAACGAATTTTAGAAAGGTTGGAGTACATATATAATATATTGTATCCCTAAATGACCCATCATCTGGATCTATTTTTCCAGTGTGAGTGTGCTAGACTTGGCGTTCGCTGATTTTTAATTTTTTAATCTGAAAATTTAATTAACCTTTACAGACTTACAATCTAATCTCCGTCGGCTAATTTAAAAATGTGAAACTTGCGCGAAAATAATTATTTTTATGCAGTTATAGCCACAGTCATATAATTTACGTACAACTACTCAGGTCTTTTTTTTATTTTTCTAAAGTAAAAAATAAATATACATAAAAATGTTGGTGAAAATGATTTTATAAAAGCTATGAAAAAAATACTTTTATTAGCGATGTTGTCTGCTATCCCAAGCATTATTTTTTCTAGCCCCTCTTGGGCTTCTGTTTATATCAAATATTCCAATAACGACTCGGACAAACATGTAATGAAAGTCCAGATGGATGGTTCAACGAAAGAAGTTACATTCAATGGTCGCACGACTGGAGCCGCAACGATACAAGGTAGCGGTAAAGCTGCTGTCATTGAAACATCTTGTGGAAAAGTCGAAGTCAAAGATGACTCTAAAATTGAAATCAAAGACGGCTGTATCAAAGTATTATAAACATCAATTTTTTAAATTACATTCATTATCCAAAATCATATTCATAGGATGTCGCATCTGTTGTTTTAAATACCTGGATTATACGTTCTATTCTCTCGCTCATAAAAGCTAAATTTTCTTGTTCTAAAGTATAAGAATGTAAACAAATCAATTCTTCTACAATTTTAGAAACATCTTCTACTGAGACGACATTTAAATATCCATCATGAAAATGACTGATTAATTGTAAACCAAGATACTTACAAGCAGGCAACCAAAATTGGTAAAATATTTCGCTAGTTGCAACAGGAATCACCTCGTAATTCCCGGTATTAATTTGGATAATTCCCATCTCTATTGTCATCTCATTATCTCGTAATATTTCAGACTCAAATTTGTCAAAATGCTATAATTACTGGGTTGGTTGCCAAATATATTTACCAGTGCGATCGATATATCCAGATGCTTCTCCAACTTGCACTTCTGCTAACCCATTAGAGAAGGAATAAGCTCTATCAAACTGTGATGCGATCGCTAATTTTCCAGTGCGGTCAATATATCCCCATTTACCTCCAATTTGTACATCTGCTAATCCCTCGGAGAAATAACCAATTTTATCAAAATTTGGTGCGATCGCTAGTTTCCCTGTACGGTCAATATATCCCGATTTTCCGCCAACTATTACTTGTGCTAACCCATTCTCAAAAAGCCAAGTCATATCAAACTGGGGTTTAATGACTAATTTACCAGTGCGGTCAATATATCCCCATTTACCTCCAATTTGGACTGCTGCTAAATCCTCATAAAATGACCAAGCTGCATCAAATTGAGGTTTAATGACTAATTGACCTTTTGTATTAATAAATCCCCATTTTTTACCAACTTCTACTACTGCTAAACCCTTAGAAAATGACCAAGCAGTATCAAACTGAGGTTTAATTACTAATTTACCTTTATTATCAACAAATCCCCATTTTTTACCAACTTGAACTGCTGCTAAACCCTCAAAGAATGACCAAGCACTATCAAATTGAGGTTTGATGGCTAATTTACCCTTATTATCAACAAATCCCCATTTTTTACCGATAGCAACCAAAGTAAAACCATTGACAAAAGCTTCAAGATTATCAAACTGTGGTTTAACCACAAACTTACCTTTATTATCTATGATTCCCCACTTTTTACCAACTTCGACTTTAGCAAAACCACTCAAGAAGCGATCGCAATTATCAAACTGTGGCTTTATGACCAATTTACCTATGTGGTCAATATATCCCCATTTCCCACCTACTTGAACTTGAGCTAATCCCTCATAAAACGACGAAGCAGAATCAAACTGGGGTTTAACGATTAATTTACCATTGCGATCAATATATCCATATTTCCCGTTGATTTTTACATCCCATAACTGGGGTGATGAATTCTCTTTTGTAGACTTAACTGTGATAGAAGATATTGATTGATGAGTATCACTAGATATAGATGGAGTTGACAACAATGTTATCCCTGTTATCGCTACTAGCAAAATCAAGGTATGGTGAATATGAGATTTCATATTTGTGACTTCATCAGTAGTAATGTCACTTATCCATAACTCAAAACTAGCTTAATTGTCATCCCTAAAAATCATCGGATACACGAAACCAATACCAATCAGCGTCTAAGTAAAATATAGCGGTTCTCACTCTAGCGAGGTACAAGCAAGAATAATTAACCGCAGATGAACGCAGATGGAAACAGATACGTTTGTAACTCAGTAGACTAGGAAACGCTATATATGATAATTAGCATTATTCATATTACTTTGGTTTGGGTTCCCAGTTAAAATCATGAGGACAATCGCATTCTTGAGCTTGGTTGCAGTTAATTACCATCATGCTAAAGCAAAAATTTAGAAGAGTTCCATTGTCAAATTTTACTTGTAAATTGCCTGGACTGCGAAAACCAGCACCACTATAACCAATAATTTGATACTTAGAGCTTAAGTTTGAGCCATTAAAGAAATATGGTTTAGGGCTGAAGCTATAATCACCCTTTAAATCATTTAAACAAAAGGCTTTTGTGATATACCTTTGTGCAATAATTTCTGCTTCTTTTGCAGATGGATCGCCAATTGCACTGATAAAATTATCGGATATTTTGGTGATTTTATGAGCTTGAGTACAGTCAACTATATGGGTTTTTAAAAAGTTTACTGGAAAGGCAAAACGTAATAAACAATAAATTAAACCTAGTGTTAGAATTCTAATAATCGAGATTGGAATAAGTTTTTTCATTGACTACAAGAGATAATACTGTTCTAGCTTTATGTTGCTGATAGATAAAGTGCGATCGCCAAGTGCTACAAATGAAAGCATAACACCCCATTACGGGTAGCAGCAATTACTCGCTGATATGCAGTATCTATTGCGATCGCTTGTATAATTGCATCTGTTTGGTACTCTGCTTTCACAACTCCATCTTGAATATTTAGCAAAGCCAGGGTTTTTCCTGCTCCTAATACTAGGGTTTGGTCATTGAGAAAAGCAATATCACTTTGCCAAAGATTTTCCTCATCATGCTGATGTTTGATGTAGGTTAGGGATACTTCCCAAACTTTATAAAGAACAGAAGTTGGTGTTGGGTTATTATTTATTCCCCAATGACTGCGATCGCTAAATAGCTGGGAACGATTAAATCGACGGTATGTCACCAATAATTTCCGTTCAAAATGATAGCAAGTATGGATAAAAGCGTCTTCGTTGGGACTAAAAATAATAGTATCGTTATGACAGCGCATATCACCCCAAAAACCTCCCCGAAGGGAAAACTGACCCGTTGCTAAATCATCAATCCAATGAAGTTGAAAATAGCTGAATTGGTCAATTGATGAGTTGATAAAAAACTGCATCTTTGGGTCAAATACCAAGCTGTAATTATATTCTGTCTCAAAAGCAAAACGCTGAATTATACCCGATTGCAATTCTATTAGATACAGCGAAGTATATGATTCGACAACGACGATGTACTGTTGACAGGGAGTAATCGTGACACAACCAGGTATATCGGTACATTCAGGTAGCTCTATTTCCTGGATACAGCTAAAATCTTCCCAGCGACGAATTTCTAAGATGGCATTGACTGGCTGGTAGGGAAGTTGGTAAATATTATTACACTGAATAATGGCGATGCTCCAAAGGAGCTGGTCTTTGACCATCGCATTTGCTTGGGGTATTTTGGTAAGTAAACTTAATTCTGTATATCGTTCCAAAGAAGACTCTGACAACATCTGGGCTGTATCGGAAACATCCCAACGCACCAATTTATAACGTTTTTTATCAACAGTTAAAGTAATCGCCTCTTGCTTACTCGGATCGTAAATTAAAGTTTTGCAGTTCATCTTGGGAGAAATTCGGCAGTTTTTAAGTTAATTTTAATCGCAGGTACTGTTTAATCTTGGTTTCCCTCCAAGGGAATCGTTACCCATTCACCAACGCGATGGGGTGAATTAAAAAGACAATGACAAATGACAAATGACAGCCCTCACTAGTTATCTTTAATTGCACCGACCTTGTATATTGAGGGAAGTAGTAGACCGTCCCAACCTTGGTCACAATAGACCGCTATGTAGCACGGGTCACTACAAAAATCTCTTTGACAGAACTCGAACAGTCGCCAGGGG
>NZ_JACJTB010000034.1 GCF_014698475.1 Nostoc spongiaeforme FACHB-130
CATGTTGCCGCTAAAATCACCAGTCATACTCTACGCCTTTTTCTGCGTCAGCGTTTTGGTATTGATGTGCTTACTTTTGAACAGCATCCTCTGGCTTCATTCACATAAGGCGTATAGTTTAGTTTATTTCTACAGGCTTACTTAGAGACGTTTCATGAAACGTCTCTACCTTGAAACTCATACCTCGATTCAGCAACACAGAGTATTTTTAAACTAAATTCTAACTTCTAACTCCTGAATTATGCGGGATATTTGTATCTAAAAAGGGCAATATGGCTTCTGCAATTTCGCCTGCATACTCTTCAGACATTCCTAATGTGCCAGGAAGAGTTAATGATTGAATTTCTGGAATTGCGGCCATTGCGGTCATTTCTTGTTTGGAATAGGGAGGGGCTTGTTCTGCTAAAATTAACAGCACGGGTGCAAGTGAAGATTGCAGTAGTGTAAGAAATTCTTGGCGATCGCTAACTGGATCAAGTCCACCTGTAACAAAGGCCGCTGGGGCAAATCGCGCCCCTGGTTGTCGAGTAATTTGCTGTTTCTGCTCAATAAACTCTGGCGTGAGGTTTGACTTATCTGCATAAACATGCCTACGATACATCAGCCGCAGAAAGCCCTTGGTTGTATTTGCTTGATAAAGTCCTTGACCAATCACCGGAAATCTGACTAATTGTCGGACTGCCGTTGCTAGTGGCTTGGGTACGCCCATTGTTGGTAGGGGGCCACGCCAGGTAGGTGCGACTAAAATCATGCAAGAGCAAGTCTGGGGTTGTTGTTGAGCCAGTTGCAAGGCATAGCCAGCCGTATGACCAGCCGCAATTATCGCCACTGGTTCAGAGAAAGTTTGTTGGACAAACGCCAGAAGCATTTGCTGTAACAGCGCAGGTTGATAGTCTAAAGCAGGACGTTCAGATTCACCAAATCCCAACCAATCGAGTGTCACTGCTTGGTAGCGGTGGGCAATTCTCTCGGCAATTCCTTGCATTTCTGCACGACTAGAAACCGTACTAAAAGCAGGTAACAGCAATACAGGTTTACCCTGACCGACTGTATCGTAAGCGATCGCATAACGCTTTTGCTGCCACTCAAATGAAAATTGATGCTTTGTTTTTACAGTCATCTTAAACCCATCCAGCTTGTATTCATTTAAATTTAACGTAGAGCTGGAAGAAGGCTGATGTACAAAGGTTGTTTGTTAAGAAGGGTGTGGGAAGGGTGGGAGGTGTGGGAGGTGTGGGAGGATGGTAAAGAAATCTTTCCCCCCCACACTCCCCTCTCTCCCCTCTCTCCCCTCTCTCCCCTCTCTCCCCACACTCCCCACACCTCCCACCGCTACCCATACGTGAGAAATTCAGGTATACTCTTTCACTCTTTCCTTTTTCAATCAGCTAAAGGTAACACTAAACGACTAACTACCCGATGATCTGGTAACTGATAAAAATCTAGGGTTCCGCCCAACTGTTGTGTGAGTTGTTGACAAATTAGCAGGTGTAAAGCTGGTGGTTGGTTGAGGTAAGAACTGGCTAGTATATCTTTGGGTATCTGATTTTGTAGTGCTGCTAACAAAGGCGGTTCAATCATTCCATGATCTGTAATTGATATTTCTAGCAATTTTTCTTCTAAGCGACGACACCAAATATCAATTCTGCCGCCACTTTGAGAACGGTTACAAGCGACAAGCAATAATTCATATAGTACTAATTCAAATTTAACGATATCGCCTGTAATTGCTAAGGATGAGGGATAACTGGAAGATTGTAATCCTTTGAGGAAGATTCCACTATTACCGGAATCTGTATCTGTCGCTGATTGTCCTAAACCATGTACTCCTGCCCAGAGTTTACGTTGTTTGAGTAAATTATCCACTCGTTCGAGCGATCGCTTCAACAAACTGGCTATGGGCATGGTTTCGGAACTCTGATACAATTGCCATTGCTCTAGTTTAACTAGTCCAGTCATGGCTGCGGTGTTATGGTCTAATTGCCGGAGTAAGAGTTTATAACGTGTCTGTGTCAGTTCATTACTGGGAATACCCAAGTCTTCAATTTGGCTGAATAACTGTGTGGCAGTGCGTTGAATTTCTTCTAGGCGACGATGTTTGTACCAGTTGAGTTGGCGCAATTCTTGGTTTGATGACTCCAGCAATTTGGTAACTTGTTGTTGACGACGCGACCATGCTAATTGTGTTACCAAAGTTTCTGTAGCATTCAGGCTTTGTTCTGTCCAATAGCGTTCTCGGTAATCGGCAACTAACACTACACCTGTGGGTGCATAATCAGGACTAGTACGGAGTGCGATCGCTAAAACTTGACCAATGTTTTGTCCATTTAACCATTTTCTGGTTTCTGGTGGTAAATCATCAGCATACACACACACATAATCATCTTTGGCTAATGCCCACTGAATTATTACTTCAGTGTGAATGGGAATTGGTTGATCAGTTACAACCGCAAATCGATTATCATGAATCACACTCGGAATAATTTCGGCAAAGTTATCTCCCGGCGACCAAGATAACAACACTGCTAACGGAGAATGGAGAACAGTGGCTATTTGTTCTATGGCGGTGCGTTCTAGACGTTTTGCACCCGATTCAGTTGTATCATTTTGGGTTTTTTCCAAAATACGTAAGCATCGCTGAAGACTATGGAGAATTTTTTGCTGTTGTTCCACTTCAGCATTTAATTGCCACTGGCGGACAATTACGCCAATTTGTTGACTGACAGCCCACAATAATTCTTTGTCTAAGCTTGCCCAACCCCGATTTGTTTCGTGGGCAATCACTAACAGGGCATTGGGTGTATGATCTTGAGCGCAGTTACAAACCAACAGCGATCGCATTCCATGTTCTAATAACAAAGGTCGCCAGTTAAAAAACCGCAAATCTTCTTCTACTTTCTGCACCTCTACAGATGTGGTGGCGGACTTCAACATCTGCTCATCCATATCTTTGAGCGTATTGAAGTTAACTGTTAGTGGACGACGATTTTGGGGTTGGGTTTGAAAAATAATTTGATAACTATTTAGGTCAGGATTGTACTGTAAGAGTAAAAAGCGAGTAGCGGCAAAGCGCGTTAAAACTTTAGTAGCACAATCGCGTAAAGTTACTTGTAAGTCCTCTTCGTGATAAATCGCTTGGGCAACTTGGCTAGTTAATTGGGCATCTTCTTGAATTTGCTTGATAGTCGTATCCATAGTTTCGCTAGGCGCAACTAAAGAAATTAACCCTGCTGCACTTTGAACAAAGTTTTTGTCTGCTTCTGTCCAAATGCGCGGTTCATTGGCTTCTACCGCCAGAAAACCCAATAGTTCTTTTTGCCACAGGATAGGTGCGGCTAACAGCGATCGCACCTGTAAACGTTCCAATACTTTGGCAGTAAAATGACTTTTTAAAGAACTGCGCTCATCACCAATCAAAACAATTTGATTCACCGACAAAGCATAATAAAATTCACTTAAATCCTGGACTGTCATCCCCGCCGCTAGTTGCTGTAGGCTGTTATTCCTGCCGATATTAGCCAGTTGATTACTCATCCGACACCAAAAATAACGCCCTTGGCGCTCAAACCAGTAAATATTTGTCCGGCTAGGCGCAACAAACTGATGTGTTGTTTGAACAACGGCTTTCAGCTTTTGGTCTATATTATTGAGAGTGCGTAAATTTTCTAATAATTGTAAAATTGGCTGATCAAGATGCTTTGTTTGCTGTTGCTGTAAATTCAATTCTTGTTGATAAAGTACTGCTCCCAGTTCGCCCAACACCATTAATAAACGAGCTTTGGCATCACCTGGTAACAAATATCCCCAACGTTCCGAACCAAACAATAATAAACCTAAAAAACGGTCTCGATAGCGAATAGGTAAAACAATCGTTCCCTGAATATTAAATTTTTTACCAATTTCTTGCCATTCGGCTGCACGAGGTTCCAACCGCAAATCAGCAACACCCAAGGGACGCTGTTCAATGACTACTTGTTCTAAAAGTCCGCCAGGAGTGAGTGTCACTTGTTTGCGTAAAAATTTAGTGTCACCATCAGGCGCAACCCCACCTTTACCAACTAATGTATGTTTTGGTAAGTCATATAAAGCAATCCAAACCAAGTTGTAGTCGAACTGCTCTTGAATATAAGCAATAGTAGTATCAATCAGAACATCAACATTATCCTCTTCCCTCAGCGTTTGGAGGACACGTCCCAAAGCAATGATTGTATGTTCAGCTGCTATCGGTCTTTGTGGCTGCCCCATTGGATTTTTAGTTGACATCGCTCTTTAATATATAAGATGCCCAGAAAAGCAACCCAAGTTAATCATGTTCAGTGAAAGACTTATCATGAAGACTGCAAGGGGGCAGGGGGCAGGGGGAAAGGGGGAAAACTCATAGATAAAGTTTTCCTATCTAGCCCCATTGCCCACTCCCAATTCCCCTATTCCCGTCTTCACATGGATATTTACCAAATTGCTCTTCGTCCCCTACTGTTCAACCTGCTGAAAACAGATGCAGAGTGGTTACATAAGCAGGCTATCCGCAGTCTAGATTGGTTATCGCAAAATCATCATGCTCCTGCTAGTTTAGTCAATCAAACTTTACAGCAGTCTTTGTGTCTGTGCGATCGCCGTCTGGAACAAAATTTATTTGGGCTAAATTTCCCCAACCCCTTGGGTTTAGCAGCCGGTTTTGATAAGGATGGGGTAGGGGCAAAAATTTGGTCTAACTTTGGTTTTGGCTTCGCTGAGTTGGGAACTGTCACTTTTCACCCCCAGCCAGGAAATCCCCAACCAAGGTTATTTCGTTTACCTTTAGATCAAGCGGTTCTTAACCGGATGGGTTTTAATAATCAAGGTGCAGCAGTGATGTCCGCTAGGTTAGCAGCACAAAAAGATTTGATTCATACAATACCCATCGGCATAAATTTAGGTAAATCGAAAATCACCCCGTTAGAAGCAGCCGCCGCAGACTACCTCAACAGTTTCCGCTTACTCAAAGAATTAGGCGATTATTTTGTGGTGAATGTCTCTTCACCCAATACACCAGGATTGCGATCGCTCCAAGATGCCGCTATGCTCAGTTCAATCTTGGACGTACTACAAAAAGAAAACAATACACATAAACCAATATTTGTCAAGATAGCACCTGATTTAGAATGGGAAGCGATCGCCGACATTATTGGCTTGGCTAAAACCTACCAATTAGCAGGAATTATTGCCACAAACACCACCATCAGCCGTGATGGCTTGAAAACCCAGCTAATTCACCCAACTGGGAAACCCCCGCAAGATGAAGCTGGTGGAATTAGTGGTGCGCCATTGCGCGATCGCTCCACAGAAATCATCAAGTTTATTTGGCAGCAAACCCAAGGGCAAATTCCCATTATCGGGGTTGGTGGCATATTTTCCGCAGAAGACGCTTGGGAAAAAATCACTGCGGGAGCCAGCCTCATTCAAGTTTATACAGGCTGGATTTATGAAGGCCCCTTGATGGTGCGCCGAATTTTGAATGGTTTGCTGACCAAGTTAGAGCAGAATAAATTAAACTCGATCACCGAAGCGATCGGATTAAAAGTGTGAACGGTGAAGAATGCAGAAGTCAGATTCTGGATTCTGGATTCTGACTCCTGTTCAGATTTCACCTTAATCATTCATGATTCTTCTATGGGAAAGAACTCTTTTGTTTTTTCCGAGAAACTCCAAGCAATACCATCAGGATCACGGCTGCGAGTCCATTCGGGAAAATCTGGATCATTACGCCGTTTGTAGACAGTGCTGGAATAAACATTCAACCGTTTCGCTAATTCCGATTGAATTAGTGAACCGAAAACTAACTGTTTTGCTAAATTGGGTTTGACTTCTGTATGAGTTACTGGCGCTGCTAATTCAACTTCTGGTTCTGCTAATAGTGTTTGAGTTGCTGGCGGTGCTAAAAGCGATCGCGCAGCCGTTGTTACAGGTTGAGCAGACAAAGTTTTGACAGGCTCGCTACTGTCAAGAATATTACCCAAAATACTGGCAGTAATAAAGTAATAAACTTCATTGCCTGAACCAGCATTGACTATACTTGCACCAAACTCTGAAGCTTTGCCATCCAGGTAGCGTTTTGCTGTCGGGCCAGGAAAACTACCCCGCATTGCCAAGTCCATTGGTGTAATTTTGCCCTGGTTTTCCCGAACTAACTGATGGAAAACCGGGTTAACTCGCTGACACCATTGTTGCCATTGATATTGTTGCCAGATATTGAAACCAATAATCAAAACAACCAGCGCCAGCAAAAATCTCCAGGTAGAAACCAGGAAAATTATTAAAAACGATATTGGCAAAAGTAGAACGAGAAAACCCTTCCCGCCACTTTCCATTGTTTTTTCACTCATGCCGATTTTTGCCAAGCGAATTTTTTTGGGAAATAATATATTATATTGGCAAAAATTTGGACTGGTTTTTGTATCTTTTGGCAAAATTACGGAAAAAACCAGGTGTGCGATCGCTCATTTGCATCACCTAAAACCCAAACAACCCAAATTTTCGGCAAAAATTGGCAAAAAATTTTTGCCAGACAAAAAACTCGGCAAAAAAAATCTTTACATAAACATTAAGAAATATTTTATCCTCTATTCAACAAACCTCAGCGCCCCCTTGCTTTGAAAAAATTTATCTATCATTGCCTCAACCTATTGACGTTTAAAACTACATATATTACATTAATACTACAAGCTGATTTTCCCAAAGGAGTTAGCCAAAAACTGTAGCGGATAGCTCAAATACCAGAGCGCCCACCTTGCCTGCAAAGGCCGACACATCAAGGGTTATCGCAAATAACTTAAAACATCCTTGAGAAAAAATTCTGGAGGTGCAGGTGAAAATCCTGCTCCGCTACACCCAACAAAGTGCTGAGTTATGAGTGCTGAGTAAAAAACAATTCTTATGTGGCAGGTAGCTCAATGGTAGAGCGCCAAAAACATCTTTGTTCACTCCTTGCTTGCAAAGGCCGAAGAATGAGGGTTATCGACTCATAATCGGGAGGGTTGTAGGTTCGATTCCTACCCTGCCACACCAAACCTAATTTGATATTTAATCCAAAATCTAAAATTTTTCTGTGGCGGGTAGCTCAGTGGTAGAGTGCTTTACCCTTATTCACTCCTTGCCTGCAAAGGCCGAAGAATTGAGGGTTATCGATTAGGGTTCGAGAGGTCGCAGGTTCAAATCCTGCTCCGCTACACTCCAACAAAGTGCTGAGTTATGAGTGCTGAGTAAAAAACAATTCTTATGTGGCAGGTAGCTCAGTCGGTAGAGCGCCTAAACATCCTTATTCACCCCTTGCCTGCAAAGGCCGAAGAATGAGGGTTATCGCCTTCCACGCGGGATGTCGCAGGTTCGAGTCCTGCCCTGCCACCTTTCATTTTTGCCCGCAAGGGCTGGGAGATGAAACCATGAACTACAACTTCTTCACCAGAAATAAAACCAGCACGCCACAAACTCAGCCTATCCCCGGACGGGAAGCCGAGATGATTCAAGGACGTTCTGGTGGTTGGATGTTTGATGCTGGCTTATGGAAGATGCTACGGCGCTGTCTGTTAGTTGGGACAGCCCAAAGCACCTACTACGCTGGAAAACAAGAATTAACTGAAGATTTTGTAGCGGTTGTCAACCAAGCCGTCGCCGAAAATCCCAGCCATGTTGCAGAAGAAATTATCTATGCCAGCGATGGACGGGCTATCAATAACAGCGCACCTATCCTGGCTTTAGTCTTGCTATCAATGGGTGAAACAAAAGAAGCCAAACAAGCCTTTGCTGAAATCTTCCCTCAAGTTATTCGTACAGGTAGCCACTTCTACGAATGGCTGAACTACACCAAATCTCTGCGGGGCTTTGGTAAAGTTGTGCGCGAAGCAGGTAAAACTTGGCTATCAAGAGAAGATGTCAAAGGTTTGGCTTATCAACTCTTGAAATATCAACAACGCCAAGGCTTCACCCACCGCGATGCTTTGCGGTTATTCCACGTCAAACCACCTACAGAAAACCACCGTCAATTATTTGAATGGGTTGTCAGAGGTTGGGAGGAATTACCAACAGAGATACCTTCACAAGCTTTGGCGCAGATTTGGTGGTATGAATGGCTGAAGCGCAACCCTGGGCAAACCCACGAAGCCATTTTGCAAGGACGCTTAACCCACGAAATGGCTGCACCAGTGGGCAATATGGACAAAGCTGCTTGGCAGTTGCTATTCCAAGAAATGCCCATCGGTGCAATGCTGCGAAATCTCGGTTCACTCACAGAACTGGGCGTATTACGTGCTGACGAAACTGCCAACTTAGAGCGTGTGGAAGCAGTTCTCAACAATCAAGAACATCTGCGTAAAGGTCGCATTCATCCAATCGATGTTTTGAAAGCCCTCAAAACTTACGAGTCTGGGGGAAGACTAGGACGCAGTAAGAAAACTTGGACTCCCGTTCCTCGCATCGTAGACATCTTAGAAAAAGCCGTTGAGTTGTCTTTTGATGTGGTGGAACCTACAGGCAAAGTTTTCATGCACGCCGTAGACGTTTCCGGTTCGATGGGTAGCTTAGTTGCAGACATGGGACTAAGTTGCTGTGAAATTGCCACCACAATGGCACTGGTAACAGCCAAAGCCGAGAAAAACTATATGATTCGCGGCTTTGCTAACGAATTCCGAGAATTAAATATCACAGCCAAAGATAGCTTTAGTTCTGCGGTGCGTAAAGCCAGCAATCAAAACTTCGGCGGTACAGATGCCTCTGTAGCTTACGACTGGATGATTAAAAATAAGTTCAAAGCCGATGTAGTCTGCTTTTGGACTGACTCAGAAAGCTGGGCTGGTTACAAGCATCCTAGCCAAGCCTTGAAGGAGTACCGCAAAAAAATCAATCCAAATGTGAAGGCTGTATATGTCACCTTGACACCATACCGCATCACCTTGGTAGATCCCCAAGATCCACTGTCTTGGGACTTAGCAGGATTCGACCCTGGTACACCTCGCATCATCCAAATGTTAGCGACAGGTGAGTTGTAAAAATTGTGAAGTATGAAGTACGAAATTTTATACTTCATACTTCACACTTCTTGGCGGGTTATCCCTTGTTCACAACTTGCCCTTTGGGACGAAGAATTTAGGGTTATCGGTTAACGTCTCCACCATCTCCGGGGACTAGCGGGTTCGATCCCCGCACCCGCCTTTATCGTTTTTGTGGAATTGAATATTATCATTATAGGTATTTGCTAAAATACCCTTAAAAGCGACAAGTGGCATGGGATGTCAGCGAAAGATAGATTTCACGATGCAGTTAAAATAGCTCTTCAAAAAGATGGCTGGAGAATTACAGATGAGCCGTTAACTATTCCAGTTGAACGGCTCACTAATATGTTTATTGATATAGCTGCGGAAAAATTGATTATGGCTAACAGAGACAGTCAAAAAATTGCTGTTGAAGTGAAAAGTTTTTTAAGTCCTTCAACTTTGTCAGACTTTCATTTAGCAATTGGGCAATTTATTAATTATCGCTATGCTTTAGAAGAATATCAGCCTGAGCGTATTTTATATTTAGCAGTTCCGGCAATAACTTATGAGGAATTTTTTACTACAAGATTTATTCAAACAGTAATTCAACGTAGTCAAATCAATCTACTCATCTTTGAGCCAACTAAAGAGGAGATTTTCAAATGGCAAAGCTAGAAGAATATCGAGAATATGTTCAACATGTATTGAGAGAATATGCTAAACGTCGAACATCGAATAATAAAGATGATGAGTTAGAAATGCAAACAATCTTTGATACTATACACGACCATTATCAACTCATATATGTTGGCTGGGATAAAGGAAAGCGAGTTTATGGCCCAGTCATACATTTAGATATTAAGAATGAAAAGATTTGGCTGCAATGGAATGGTACAGAAGATGATATTGCTGCTGATTTAGTAGAGTTGGGTGTACCAAAGCAGGATATTGTTTTAGGTTTTCACTCGCCTTATATGCGTCAGTTTACTGATTATGCGGTGGGTTAATTAATATTTCTGCCCAAATTATTAATATATAATCACTCACTGAGTTTTCTTTTTTCAATTTCAGCGATGGGCAATAATAGTGTGTCTTCGATATGCGATCGCACTTCTTGGGAAGCATTTTTTAGACAATAAACTAGTAACTTATTAGCGTCATAATATTGCTGTATTAGTTCTCTTTGCTGATGGTTAAACTTCCATATATGACCAATATTGCGATATTTAACTAACGTTAACCTTAACTGTTCATCTAAAGCTTTAATTTTATTTGCCCACTCATCCTCCCAATATACTGCATTGCCTCCATATAAAAAATCCATAGTACCATTGTAATCAAGAATGTACCTTTCCATTTCTTTAAGTAAAGTAAAAAATTCTGGTTCTAGATTAGAGTAATCGATATCTGGCTTTTTAGGAGAATCACCAAAAGAGCAGGCTAACTCAAAATCAAGATAAATATCATTATTATCGTATGGTTCTCTTGTTAAGTCTAAACCCAAAGCATAGGCTATTTCAGGATTAAAATCTTCCTCAAAAAAAGCTATAACTGGATTAGGACATAAATGAGATACTATATCATTAATAGTAATACCTAAATAAAAGTAAAATGCTCGAACTGCTGACTTTTTAAACCCAGATATAACAGAAGATGATTTTTGTTTCATCCATTCAAAGAATGATATAAACTCATCTTCTCTAGGTATTATAGAATCAATATCTTGTTTAATATTATATAAATCTATATGAGGACTATCAGTTATTAAATTATAGTTTTCTATAGCTAAGTTTAGAATTGCAGGATGAAGGTAATATTGGTTATCAGTGTATTTTATCAATGAGCGATCGCATAAATCCCTTATGATCAGTTGTCGCCTATTTTTTGGTACATCCCACAGTAAACACAATAACCATATTTCTGGTGTTGTAATATCATGATTAGGGTAATACCCAAAACGGCAGAGAAGTTTATAAGCCTGTAAGTTATCTTTTTTGAGTTTAATAAACTGACGCTCAATTAGTAATTTTAATCCTCGATGTTTTAATAAATCATTTCGGTTATTCTGCCAGTAAGCTTTTAAATTTCCTTTTGAAGCTGTGACAATATCACCACTGAGTATGTACATAAATTCAGCATTACCACCATATGCTTGGTATATTTCACAGAGACAATCAACATCTATAGTAATTTTATGGCTTTCAAAATATTGTTGCCATGCTTCTTGTTTGAGAACTGCCAACTTATAAGTTTTAATTCGTGTATATTCATAAAGTGCTTCACGACTTGTAATCAAGGTAATCGAATTCACATTTGTATGAGATAGTAATGTTAATAGTTCTACATAGTAACTCTGATGTGTATCTATAAACTGTCCATTTATTAAAACAGGTTCAAGATTATCAATTAACACACCAATTTTTTCAGTTTGAAGCTTTCTTTGAAGTTGCTCCAGCATAGCCATAAAATTTTGTTCTGGATTCTCTTTAAAATAGTCTCTTAGTTTGATTTTTACCCAATTTTCTACAGAGTTGAGGTTTTGAGGCGTGGTTCCTACTCGTAATTCTAAATACTCTAAACCTTGACTCTCAAACCATTTTCTAGCTAAGGTGGTTTTACCTACACCACCCTCTGCTTGAATGAGGATAACTTTTGCGCCTTCATTAACTAGTTTATTAAGGTCTGAGATCGCATCTTCACGCCCTAAAAAATCATGATTTTCAGATATTGTTTTACCTTTAATGAAATTTTCAGTTTGTGAGAATTCTGAAGTATTTTGATTTAATAACTCAGGTTTGTACTTAGCAAATAAAGCAATTAATTCGGGTCGCTTAGATTGGCGTTGATCTGGAAATTCATTCCTTAAACCAAATTTTCTACAAATTTTACCAACATGCTGTCTCACGGTTGCTGGTTCTATGTTCAGAGATTTGGCGATCGCTTCATCTTTTTCATTAGCTAGTAGTTTTAGCAGTACCTCTCGCCGCCTTGGTGTTAAGCGATTAAATACTGCATTGAAATGTTGTTGATTCATAACTCTCAGTTCATCACAACCACAGTACACATCTGTGTACTTGATATATTCGCAAAGACTCACAGTATGTGTATTACTTGTGTATTAGAGTAACGCAAAATTTGATGTAGTAATTCACACGCCACAACTTATGAAATCCATCTACATCAACGGGCAATGCTACTATCAAGGTGATAACGGTATTCTTCTTCCTGCTGTCACTACAGTTTTAAAAGCCACCCAGTCGCCAGAATCTCTAAAAGCCCTCTCTCAATGGCGTAAAAAAGTTGGCGAAACACAAGCAAATCGAATTGCTGCAAACAGTCGCAGTCGAGGAAATGCTTTGCATAAGTTGACTAAAGAACATCTGCAAGGCTATTCACCCAAACCGGAAAACAGTTTTATTCAGCCTTACTGGGATAGTGTTCAATCTATGCTAAAAGAAATTGACGATATTCAATTAGTTGAGCAAGTTGTACCTAACTATGTTGAATGTTACGCAGGAAAGGTTGATTTAGTGGCGCGTTATCAAGGTGTTCCGCATACAATTGAATGGACGACAGCCGAGGAAGCAAAAGGTAATATTGATCGGCTTTATGGTAAGCCTTTACAGTTAGCTGCTTACACTGGTGCAGTAAATAGATATTATAGCGATCGCCTCTTTCAATGCAAGATACATCACGGTCTGATTGTTGTAGCTTTGCCACACAGAGAAGCCCAAATTTTTCCATTTAACCACAAAATGCTAATTGACAATTGGTATGGGTGGATGAATCGGCTCAAGTTTTTCCAAAATATCATTGCTGCATAGACGTGCGATCGCTAGTATTGATTCAAGATTTATTAGGACTTACGTAAAAAACCTCTCAAACTTTCTTCCTCCGTGAACTCTGCGTCTCTGTGGTTCGATTTTCCGTGTCCTTTGCGTAAGTCCTGTTTACATTACAAATTTCCTACTCAATCTCCCAACCAAGGTATAGTAGGCAAGTTTGAATCGTCATTTTGCAGCACAATATTTGTATCGGGGAAAATTGCAAATTTATCCAGCATCACTAATACTTCTTTGGCTGATTGATAGCGTTGTTTAAAATCATCAAGTACCATTTTATCCAAAATCGCAGCGAAGTCGTCACTGACAATTGCCTGATTTTTCCATTGCCATTCGCCATCCTCATTTCTATTCATTTCATGGGGGGCAATTCCCGTTAATGCGCGAATCCCAATCATCCCGATCGCATAAATATCACTACTATATTGCGGACGACCAAAACATTGTTCGCTAGGTGCATAGCCTCTTGTCCCAATACCAATTGTAAAAGGGGCTTGTTCGGAATTTTCTAGTTGTGGAACTGAGACTTCTTTGACAGCACCAAAGTCTATTAAGACGAGTTTATTATCTGTTTGGCGGCGCATGATATTACTGGGTTTAATATCTCGATGAATCACTCCGTTTTCGTGAACAAAAACTAAGATTTGTAATAGTTCTTTGATAATTTCTCTGACTTGAGTTTCTCTTAAACCTTGACCGGATGGTAGTTCTTTAATCAAGGAATGACCTATGACATATTCCTGAACTAAATAAAACTCATCGTCTTGTTCAAAATAAGCCAAAAGTTGGGGAATTTGCGGATGAGTCCCCAATTTTTCGAGAGTTGCGGCTTCGGAATGAAATAAACGTCTGGCAAGTTCTAAACTTTTTGCTTGGGTGTTGGCTGGTTTTAATTGCTTGACTACACAGCGTGGATAACCAGGACGGTGCATATCTTCAGCGATGTAGGTTTCGCTAAATCCACCAGAACCAAGAACTTTGACAATTTTGTAGCGTCCGGCGAGGATTCTACCCGATACAGCTAAATCTCTTTGATTGAGTAAGTCTTGCAGGTCATTTTGTTGGCTGATAATTTCTTGAACAACGGGAGATGTTTTATATTTCTGAAAGATTGTGACTAATTGACGGGTTCGCAATTTTTCTCTAGCAACTTCTATTCCCAGATAAGACAATCCGTTGAAAGCGATCGCTATCATTGGGATGGCAGTGGGAAAAATTAACTGACCATGTATAAAGCACACATAGCTAATTCCTCCCCAAATACTAGCTGCGGCTAAACTTATCACAAAGCGTTTAATATTGCTCTTGGTTCTATTGGCGATGTAAACGGTAGCCCCAACTAAAACCAGCACAAACAATCCTTGCAATGTTGAACTAGAAATTGCTGGGGCGATCGCTTTATTCTGCATTAAAGTGGCGATCGCATTGGCATGAATTTCGACTCCCGCCATTCTCTGGGGGGGATTCACCGCCGCTACTGGATGATAATCATTGTTGAGTTTATCTGTAGAGCCAATCAAAACAATTTTGTCTTGAAAAACTCTACCTTGCTGCAAATAATTATTCCAATTTGGTGGGTCGAGAACATACCACAGAGGAATTTGCTCAAATGTTCCGGCTGAACCCCAAAAATAAATGCGATCGCCTTTGGGTTGGGGATATTTAATTTGGGCTGCGCCTAAAACTGCTTCATCAAAGGAAGGTGCTTTCTCTGCCAACATTCCATTAGCTGCTAACAGCTTAGGAAATTCGCTTGCTAATTTGTGTACTTTGCCATCTGCTTCTAAGGGGAAATTTACAGAACCAACTGTCACTCCACCAACTTGAAACATCTCTTGGGGTAGCGTCAATTGTGTAAAAGTCCCCTGATGGCTCTCAAAATTCTCATACAGCGCGGCTAAAGTCACTTTGCTGCCATATTTTTTTAAGACAGCTTGCAGTTGGCGATCGTCCTCACTGCCATAGCTGCTGGGTGTGTCAAATACTACATCCACTGCCACAGCTCGCGCCCCAGCTTTGACTAATTTTTCGATAATTTGTCCATAAGCAGCCCGTTTAAACGGAAAAGATTTCAGTGGTTCTAGGTAGGCATACTGTTTTGGATCTGAATTATAGTACTGTTCGGGAACTGAAATTGACTGGTCGTCAATTGCCAAAATCACGATATCTGCTGGTGGTGCGATCGTACCCCGCAGTTGAAAAAACGCCGAAAATATCTGACTCTCCATCAAATTCACCCAGCCCACACCAGAAGTAGTCAGCAATGCTGAACCAATGGTAGATACCGCCACTAAAAAGTGACTTAAGCGAGCCACAAGTTTAGACTGTGAGGCTGTCAAAGTGACTTTTGTGGGTTTGCCTGAAGCTGTATTGGCAGTAGAGACATTTTTTTTGCTGAAGGTAGATGTAGGTTCTTCTGCCATATCGTGTTAATAATTGGTTTACAGACAACTTGATTTATTTAGTCTCGTTTCTACTAAAAACATATTGAAATAAAACTTAAATGAAAATCTTATACATTTGTAATCTATCTTCTCTGACTCTGGATAATATGCCAAATCTAAATGGGAAATGCCTCCAAATCTAAGACAGTCTGAGTTATTTGCTGAGGGAGTTTGAGCATTGATGATTCTTTTAGTGGAGTCAAACTCAGGCAATTCCTACCGTACAGGCTGAGGTTGTGGCAAATTGGTCGCTGAAACTTTATTTCATCATGTAAGGATATAAAGGAGTTGGAGATCGAAAATTAATTGTTTATTTCTGAGGTTCCACTCCTGAGTTAAAAATCTCCTGTTGTCAGGATATTCACATTCTGCATTGGATAGCAGCCGGACTTTCACCTGTGAAGACTCAATGTGAACCTCATCAAAATATGATCCAGGAAACTTGATTTAAAATGACTCAGACTGATTGTGTCCAGGTGATATTTGCCAAAAAGTTCCTAATTTTATTAACAATAAAACCAATATGTGGATTAATATACTTGAAATCTCTCCTTGAGTTCCCAGTTACCTCTCATTTTTACATTTGCCTGAACATATAACTTTACTTCACTCAACTGTATGTATATATGAGCATTAGCCAATATCCTCCTTTCAGACATATACCTTACCTCTTTAGGAGTAAAATTGACAGTTATATCACTAAGAATGCTGTTACTCAGCCAGCTTTATTGGTAGATTTTGATTGTATGACATATTTATATAGTGTTAGAGGTTAAACTATCCCACACCCAGCAGCTTGGGTTGATGTTTGCGTCAAATTTATGCTTTGCAAGAGGTAAGATAAAGGCTATACATGGAGAACTAGTTCCCAGCTACTAGCAAATTTATGATTTAAGAGTTGCTATAATCTATTGTTCAATCTAAATTCATTGCTATATTTTAGGTGTAAATTTTTATGGGTTCCCCTATGAATCGTCTGTCTATTTTTGTAGACGGAAATAATATGTTCTATGCTCAACAAAAAAATGGCTGGTTTTTTGACCCTCGGCGAGTATTAGAATATTTCAAACATGAGCAATCAGAGACGACTTTAATTAATGCTTTTTGGTACACGGGCTTAAAAGACCCCCAAGATCAACGAGGTTTCCGAGATGCTCTCATCAGTCTAGGCTACACAGTCCGAACGAAAATTCTCAAAGAATACTATGATGATACTTCCGGTCGCTATTCCCAAAAAGCAAATTTAGATATAGAAATTGTCGTAGATATGTTTAATACTGTAGACCAGTACGACCGAGTAGTTTTATTTAGTGGCGATGGTGATTTTGAACGAGCTATTGAACTATTACGTTCTAAAAATACACATATTACAGTAGTATCTACAGAAGGAATGATTGCCAGAGAGCTGCGTAATGCTACGGACAGATATATAGATTTGAATGATATTAGAGACCAAATAGAAAAAGTAGATGGTCAAGTACCTTAGCAATAATTATTTACAAAAATTAGAGCGAAACAACTAAGGTTACAAATATTTAAAATAAAAGAACTACACCTAAACAAAAAACCAAAAAGATGAATAAACCAGAGCGAATTATCATTTTTGATACGACACTCCGAGATGGTGAACAATGCCCAGGTGCAACACTGAATATAGATGAAAAATTGGCGATCGCCAAACAACTAGCCCGTTTAGGCGTAGATGTGATTGAAGCAGGTTTTGCCTTTGCGAGTCCAGGAGATTTTGAAGCAGTTAGCAAAATTGCTCAAACTGTGGGGACAGAAGATGGCCCAATTATTTGTAGTTTAGCTAGAGCCAGACACGACGATATTAAAACAGCAGCCGAAGCAATTAAAGGGGCAGCGAAGGGGCGAATTCATACATTTATTGCAACTTCTGATATTCACTTGCAATACAAATTGAAAAAAACGCGACCAGAAGTAGTGGCGATCGCGGAAGAAATGGTCGCCTATGCTAAGACTTTTACTGATGATGTGGAATTTTCTCCTGAAGATGCCGGACGTTCTGATCCAGAGTTTTTGTATCAAGTATTAGAACGGGCGATCGCATCTGGCGCAACTACAGTTAATATTCCTGATACTGTAGGTTACACAACTCCCAGCGAATTTGGTGCGTTAATTAAGGGCATTAAAGAAAATGTCCCCAACATTGATCAAGCAATTATCTCCGTTCATGGTCATAACGACTTAGGTTTAGCCGTTGCTAACTTTTTAGAAGCAGTCAAAAATGGCGCAAGGCAATTAGAATGCACCATTAATGGTATTGGTGAACGTGCCGGAAATGCCGCTTTAGAAGAATTAGTTATGGCGCTGCATGTCCGTCGTCAATATTTCAATCCCTTCTTAGGTAGACCCGTTGATTCGGAAGAACCATTAACAAATATTGACACCCGCCAAATTTACAAAACTTCCCGTCAAGTTTCGAGTTTGACAGGAATGTTAGTACAGCCCAATAAAGCAATTGTTGGCGCAAATGCCTTTGCCCACGAATCTGGTATCCATCAAGATGGGGTATTAAAAAATAAACTGACCTACGAAATTATGGATGCCCAATTGATTGGTTTAACAGACAATCAAATTGTTTTGGGCAAACATTCTGGCAGAAATGCTTTTCGCACCCGCTTAAAAGAATTGGGCTTTGAATTATCCGAAACCGAATTAAACAAAGCATTTGTACGCTTTAAAGAAGTTGCTGATAAAAAGAAAGAAATTTCTGATTGGGACTTGGAAGCAATTGTCAATGATGAAATTCAACAAGCACCCGATTTGTTTAAAGTAGAGTTGGTGCAAGTTTCCTGCGGTAGCAATGCTCGTCCCACAGCGACAGTCACCCTCCGCACCCCAGATGGCGAAGAATTAACTGATGCCGCCATTGGTACTGGGCCAGTTGATGCAGTTTACAAAGCAATTAACCGCGTTGTCAACGTACCTAATCAGTTAATTGAATTTTCTGTACAGTCAGTCACGGCTGGTATTGATGCCATTGGCGAAGTCACAATTCGGCTGCGCTATGAATCAAGAGTATTTTCTGGCCATGCAGCGAACACAGACATCATAGTTGCATCCGCGCAAGCTTATGTTAATGCGTTAAATCGTCTTTACGCATCCTTGCAAACAAAGCAACAGCCAGAAGAAGTAACTGCATAGATACAGTTTAAAACAAAGGGTGTGAGTGGCAAATTCTCACCCTACACCCTTTACCTGTAGGATAAAAATAAAGGTTGCGGCCATAATTATGGTTCTACGTTTGACAGTTCCTCCCTTAGAAAATGGCGATCGCTTGACTCGCTTTGAATTTGAACGGCGTTACAATGCCATGCCGAAGTTAAAAAAAGCTGAATTAATTGAAGGAACTGTCTACATGGCTTCACCTCTGCGTTTTGAACCCCATGCTGAACCCCACGCGAGAGTTATGACTTGGCTGGGAGTTTATCAAGCCTTGACTCCAGGAGTACGCCTCGGTGATAACCCGACTGTGCGCCTTGATTTAGACAATGAACCCCAACCCGATGCGCTGTTGTTGATTGATGCTCAAGCTGGGGGACAATCACGCTTTAGCCAGGATGGTTATGTAGAAGGCGCACCAGAATTAATTGCCGAAATTGCCGCCAGTAGTGCCACAGTTGATTTAGGTGACAAAAAGCGTGCTTATCGACGGAATGGCATTAAAGAGTATATTGTCTGGCAAGTATTTGACCAGCAGATTGATTGGTTCTGCTTGGAAGCAGGAGAATATGTCAATCTGCAACCGAACCAAGCTGGGATATTTCAAAGCCAAGTCTTTCCCGGCTTGTGGTTAGATAGGTCGGCATTGCTGGCATGTGATATGCAGCAGGTATTAACTGTATTACAGACAGGGCTGAATTCGCCTGAGCATCAAGCTTTTGTACAACAGTTAACCCAGGCAATGGAATCGAATGGATAGGTAAATTTAATATAAAAAAAGTTGTCCAAGGCGAATTATCAGCAGAATTAAGTGATTTTACGCCCCTACACCGTTCGGCTGACGCTCATGGCGAAGCCCTTAAACCTTGAAAACGCCAGTCGCCTCCAGTTTTGTGAGTAATTTCGGTGTAAGTATTATTCTGCTTGACATAAACTGACAGTCAAGATTAGATTAAGAAGTGTATATAAGTGTAAATTTAACCTTGACTACTAATAGTCTGCTGTGACTTAGCAAGTTGCCCGTATTCACGACACATTCATAGTTGAGCCACACTGCATCAGATCAAAAGATTTCACGTTTGTCTGTGTAGTATGTGTTTTTATCAATGCCTTGTGTAAGCATTTTTTTACGTGGTAAATTATAAATAACGAACGTTCGATATAAATAAAGTCCGCTCGCTCGCCCCCAGAATTCCAAATCCACAATCATTTGACTTATGCCCAAAATTGTTGACCATGACCAATATCGGAAAGAACTTCTCAGCAAATGCTTTGATTTATTTGCTCAAAAAGGTTATGGCTCGGTGACTATGCGGCAGATTGCTCAAGAGATGGGAGTTTCGACAGGGACTTTGTATCACTACTTTTCTAGTAAAGAAGCCTTATTTGAACAATTAGTAGAAGAAATTTCACAGCAAGATGTGAGTGCGGCTTTGGCAGAACTAGAAGGTAAAGAAACTCTGTCAGAAGCAATGACAGCTTTAGGGAAATATTTAGTCAAAAACGAGGATTACTTTATTAAGTGGACATTTGTTTGGGTTGATTTTTGTCAACATCAAGATTCAGAGAAAATGCGACATCAGAGCAATGTTTTTAAACGTGCTAATCAACGCTATCAGCAAGCTGCTTGTAGGTTTTTAGGTGTGGAAGATCAGGTTTTATCCTCTTTTGTTTTGAGCTTTGTGAATGGGTTAATTCTGGAGAAATTATGGGGAGATGAAACTATTGATTTTGTTGAGCAATGTACGTTGCTGGGGAAAATGTTGACAGTTTATTTGCAACAAAACAGCACGAGTCAGAATTAGTAATTTGAATTTTTAGAGGGGAATATGGGACAAAATCTACTATTGAAATCTGCCAATAAAAAATTATTGGGTTTAGTGATTGGGGCTACGGCTATTACTGGGGGAATTGTGGTTTATGGTGTGTCTCAGTTTGGGTTAATTGGACGCACAGCTTCTCAAGAACCAGCGACTGTAACCGCATCAACACCGAAAGTTTCAGCTTTAGCCAGACTCGAACCAGAAGCAGAAGTGATTAGCTTATCTGCGCCCTTGGTTTTGGATGGCGATCGCCTCCAGGAAATTCGGGTGCAAGAAGGTGATATTGTCAAACCAGGACAGATAATCGCCATTTTAGATTCGCGCGATCGCCTAGAAACTGCTGTACTCCAAGCAGAGAAACAAGTGCGTGTCGCTCAAGCCAGACTTGATCAAGTCAAAGCTGGTGCCAAAACTGGGGAAATTCAGGCACAAAGAGCCAACGTCGAGCGTTTACAGGCTCAATCTGTAGGAGATTTTATTGGACAACGGGAAGCGATCGCCCGGATTGAAGCGCAATGGGAAGGCGATCGAATCGCCCAAGCCGCCAGCATTCGCAAACTCGAAGCAGAACTCCGCAACGCCCAAGTTGAATATGAACGTTATCAAAAGCTATATACCGAAGGCGCAATTTCCAACTCTGCCTTTGACAGTAAACGCTTGATTGTCGAGACAAGCAAACAACAACTAGACGAAGCCAAAGCAGTTTTAGGGCGAATTAATTCCACCGCCAGCAGACAACTAGCAGAAGCGAAAGTTTCTTTAGCACGAATTAACGCCACTGGTAACAAACAAGTTAGCGAAGCCAAAGCCACACTCACCAGTATTGCCGAAGTCCGCCCCGTGGATGTGCAAGCCGCCAGAATGGAAGTTGAAAATGCGATCGCCGCACTCAAACGTGCCCAAACTGACCTACAAGCAGCTTATATTAGAGCGCCAATGACCGGACAAATACTTAAGATTCACACCAGAGTTGGCGAAAAAATGAGTGACAAGGGTATTGCAGACTTAGCGCAAACCGAGCAAATGATTGCAGTCGCCGAAGTTTATCAAACAGACATTGGCAAAGTCAAACTCGGACAAACAGCCACAGTCACCAGTCCAGCATTTAACGGCGAACTGCGCGGTGAAGTTTTCTATGTTGGCTTACAAGTCAACCGCCAAAATGTTTTCAGCAACGAACCTGGAGAAAACTTAGATAGTCGAGTTGTAGAAGTCAAAATTCGCCTCAATCCCGAAGATAGTAAAAAAGTTGCAGGTTTGACAAACTTGCAAGTGCAAACAGCCATTGAAATTTAGGGAGTAGGGAATGGGGGAAAGTTACACCAATAACAAATGACAAATAACAAATGACAAATATGAAATTATTCATCAAAACACCATTAGCATGGCGACAATTATTAAAAGAAAGAACTCGCCTCTTAGTAGCAGTTGCAGGTATTACCTTTGCCGATATGCTGATATTTATTCAGATGGGGTTTGAGGGGGCGTTGTTTGATGCAGCGATCAAACCACATCGCAGTTTACAGGCAGATTTGGTATTAATTAATCCCCAATTTCAAACCCTATTTTCTGTTAAAAGCTTTTCCAGAGAGCGATTGTACCAAACATTAGGTTATGAGGGTGTAAAGTCGGTAAGCCCAGTTTATATTGGCACTGGACAATGGCGCAATCCCGAAACCAGATTAGAACGTGCGATTTTAGTTTGGGGGATTGATCCAGCAAAATCTGTGTTTAATTTTCCCGAAATTCAAAACAATCTAGACCAGATTAAACAATTAAATCAAGTGCTGTTCGACCAAGCAGGTCGTCCAGAATATGGCGCTGTGGGGGAGATTTTTCAGAAAACTGGCAAGTTTGAAACGGAATTGAACAGTAAAAATGTCAGCGTCAAGGGTGTGTTTAGTAATGGTGCGTCTTTTGCTGCTGATGGTAATGTGATCGCCAGTGACTCTACCTTTTTACAAGTCTTTCCCCAACGTAAACCAGACAGTATTGAAGTTGGGTTAATTACTCTCAAACCAGACGCAGACCCTCAAAAAGTACAAGCGCAGCTGATTGCAGGACTACCCAAAGATATCAGTGTCCTGACTCCAGAAGAATTTGCCCAAATTGAAAAAGCCTACTGGTCTAGTGGTACAGGAATTGGCTTTATTTTTGGGTTAGGTGTGGGAGTTGGGTTTATTGTTGGTATTGTGATTGTTTACCAAATTCTGTATTCCGATGTTTCCGATCATTTGCCCGAATATGCAACTTTAAAAGCAATGGGCTATACAGATCGCTATTTGTTAGTAGTGTTGTTCCAAGAAGCATTATTTCTGGCTATTTTAGGTTTTATTCCGGCATTTTTTCTGTCTATCGGGCTGTACAACCTTACCTATGCTGCCACTATGCTGCCCATCGTGATGAGTTCACAACGGGCAATTAATGTATTTGTTTTGACGTTAATCATGTGTACAGGTTCAGGCGCGATCGCTATGCGTAAACTCAGTGCTGCTGACCCTGCTGATATTTTCTAATCATCCAAATTTTATGTTACAAGAATCTCTGCCTGTAAATTCCTCCGACTCACTGGCTAATTTAGAACCTGTAATTACCGTCCATCAATTAAATCATTACTTTGGAGAAGGTAATTTAAAAAAACAGGTTTTATTTGATATTAATTTAGAGATTAATGCTGGTGAAATTGTGATTATGACTGGCCCATCTGGTTCCGGTAAAACCACTTTATTAACATTATTAGGGGGGCTACGATCTGCCCAAGAAGGCAGTTTAAAAATTTTAGGACAGGAAATTTGCGGCGCGAGTAAACGCAAATTAACAGTATTACGTCGTCAAATTGGCTATATTTTTCAGGCACATAACTTGATGACATTTCTCACCGCCAGAGAAAATGTCCGTATGTCTTTAGAATTACATGATGAATACCTGAATGAAAATATGAATGCCAAAGCGATCGCTATGCTAGAAACAGTAGGCTTAGGCGAACGTGTAAACTATTACCCAGAAAAACTTTCCGGCGGACAAAAACAACGGGTAGCGATCGCCCGTGCCTTAGTCAGTCATCCTAAAATTGTCTTAGCAGACGAACCCACAGCCGCCCTCGATAAAAAATCTGGACGTGATGTTGTGGAATTAATGCAGAAACTCGCCAAAGAACAAGGCTGTACAATTTTGCTAGTTACCCATGACAACCGGATTTTAGATATCGCCGATCGCATCATTTATATGGAAGATGGAATACTCAAAAGTGATGGTGTAGATATAGCAACAACAATGCACTAATTCTGCAAAAGAAAACTAATGACAAATGACCAGTGACAATTGACAATGAAAAATTGACAATTGACTCTTGACGAAAATGCAAATTAGCAATTTATTCGCGGCTGGTGGCGTGGTGATGTGGCCGCTACTGGGGTTCTCTCTGTTAGCAGTGGCTTTGATTATTGAACGTATTTTATTTTGGTTCATAATTACCAACCGCCAAAATCCCGTTGTTAAAGAAGTACTCAAGCTTTATCGTTCAGATAATGTGGTTGGTGCTTTAAACAAATTACAGCAAAATACAGATTTACCCATCGCCCGAATTTTTCTCGCCGCTTTAGAATTAGAAGAACCAACACCAGAAGAATTTCGTTTGGCGCTAGAAAGTGAAGCACAAGCCGAAATACCCTTACTCAAACGCTTTCAAAACATTTTTGATACGATCATTGGTCTTGCACCATTATTAGGTTTGTTGGGTACAGTTTTAGGCTTAATTACTTCCTTTGCTTCGCTAAATATTGGTGATGTCGGTGGTACAACAACAGTAGGTGTGACTGCGGGGATTAGTGAAGCATTGGTATCCACCGCATCAGGATTAGTCGTGGCTATTTTTACCCTGTTGTTTGCAAATACCTTCCGAGGACTCTACCAGCGCCAACTAGCACGCATTCAAGAGTATGGTGGACAGTTAGAATTACTCTATCGCCGCCGTTATGAAAGGAGAGATAAATTTTAGGCGTTGCTGAATCAGGAGATGAAATTTGATGTGCTAAAATTTCAAACTCTTTATCCTCTCTGCGTCTCTGCGCCTCTGCGTGATAGAAATCATCCCGCATTTATGCAACGCCAGATTTTAATTATATTAAAGTGCTGAGTATGGACTCAGCAACAATGACAGAGTTAGTCATCACTCAATTCATCAACGATTTGGTCATCATCAAGGTTAATCACAGGAATTTGTAAACGTCCTAGTTCGTACATAAATTGAGGTTTGTTCATATTGCAAAAAGCAGCAGCTTTACCGAGTGAGAGTCGCCGTAACTCATATAGTTTCACAGCAAGCAAAAACGTGAGTTCTGCTTCTAAGGCTTGGGGTGATTTACCAGAGGTAATAAGTAAGTCATCAGGATATTGCAGGGAGAGGGTGTGCATTGTTCCTAACTCGGTTTTTTAGTTTAATTATGCTTGAATCTTCAATTGATTTTTTCTGCTATTCTCAGTTTGGCAGAACGCGATCGCGGGTTATTACTAATCTCTAACTCTTGTGCTGTGATTGGCTTTTTGGTGATCACCCGCAACAGTGGAGAATTGCGTAAACCATGCTTAACTAAGCGGTCTTCTAAACTATGAAAACTAATTACCGCAATTCTCCCACCAGGAACCAAGGCGTTTGGTGCTTTGGCTAAAAAAGTTTCTAAAGACTTTAACTCATCATTGACCACAATTCGCAAAGCTTGAAAGGCGCGGGTTGCTGGGTGGATTCTACCATAACGGTATTTGGGAGGAACAGCAGAGGCGATCGCTTCCGCTAATGCTGTTGTTGTATCAAATGGACGACGTTCGACAATGCGTCTAGCTATCCGTCGAGATAATCTTTCTTCACCGTATTTAAAGAAAATATCTGCAAGTTCCGCTTCCTCCCACTCATTAATCACATCCGCCGCCGTCAGGGAAGCTTGCTGATTCATCCGCATATCTAAACTTGCAGTATGGCGAAAGCTAAAACCCCGTGCGGGAGTATCTAACTGATAAGAACTCACTCCCAAATCAGCGAGGATACCATTAAAAGTAGCGTCGGGAAACTGGTAAGCCGCAAAGTTACTTTGAATAAATTTTACGCGATCGCCAAACTCCGCTAATTCTTTCTTGGCTGCGGCTAAAGCATCCTCATCTTGGTCAATAGCAGTTAACTGTACATCCGGTGCAGTTTGTAAAATCAACCGACTGTGGCCACCACCACCTACAGTTGTATCCAAATAATGACCTCCCGCAGACACCGCTAAACCTGCAATTATTTCTTGCGGTAACACAGGTAAATGAGAAAATACCTGTTCGTCAATAATTAGCGATGAGGAAGAATCAGAATTCATTAGACTTAAAGCAAAAATCTGTAGTAGTAGTCAAAAATCTGTGAAACTTTTCTTAGCGTCCTACCCTGCGGGAAGCCGCTATCGCCTCTATGCACCCTTTGCGGTTCGTTAAAAATATTTTCACAAATGAAAGATAATTTCCTTCAAATACTACCACACAGAATTATTATGTATTTCACTTCCAAGAGAAATTTACTTCACACAGAGGCACTGAGAGTAAGAGATTTCATTTTTTAATTTTTTGTTGGTAAACAGTTGCCTCTGGTATTTGTTTAAACTTCTTCTCAAAATTGAGATTACTATTCAAAATAAAGCAAAATACTGCTCCTGGCAATTCAATTTCTTTTAACAGTGCGTCAACAAGTTGTGCGTTATCAGTTTCATGATTGCTTTCCCAGAAGCTAAATTTTCGCATTACAGCCAGGATATAAAGTGGTTTTTCGGGGAAATACTGCACAACTTTTTGGACTAAATAAGCAGTTGTAATATTGGGATAGCGAGATAATTGCTGACGTAGATGAGTTATTTCTGCATCAGAAAGACTATGGGCTTTAAATTCGTCAGTTACATTTAAACTAGCACGTTCTTCTTGACCACGTAAGAGCAGATCATAATGTTCTTCGGCCAGATCATGATATAGTTCGGCTCGATCATCCTGTCCTTGGCGTTTGAGGAAAGAACAGATTATTTGATAACCATCAACAGCAATGTCGATATCTTTGGCGATCGCTCTTTCAATATGTTCGATACCACTAGCATCTTGTTGTTTTAATAGTATTTGTCCTAATAGGTAATTAGCGGAAGCATGGGTATGATCTAATTGAATGACTTCGCGCAACAATGGTATGACAGCTTCTTCACCTTCTAGCTCAAATGTTAATAATGCTCTTGTCGTTGCTTCTCCTAATGATAGCGGTTGTTTTTCAGCCTTGGCATTGAGTTTATCTAAGATAGCTAATGATTGTTGCAATTCTGCATATTTTTGTCGCCAAGGTGTGGCGATTTTTTCACACCAAGCTTGACTAAAATTATCTCTAATGTTTTCAAAAGCGTTACCTAAATATTCTTGTGCTGCACTAATCAGCATTGGTGCAGCCACAGATAATTCTTCTTGAATACCAGGAACAAAGCCTAAAGCTTGTAATCTATCTGTTAGGGAAGGATGAGTATCTGTATGATTCGTTTTTTCCGCCAGTGCTTGCGCTAAATAAATACTTGCTTCTCTCAAAGGTACTCCTTGAGTTAAAGCTGTTTGCATAGCGGTATAACTTGTTTTTGGTGGCTCAACTTCTGTTTGGACTTGATGATAAATATTAGACCAGAAATAATTTTCTAAAAATCTAATTTTTACCTTGCGATTCATCAAAGCCTTGGCTGTATTTTCTACGCCTGTGATTTCTACAGCACATCTATCAACTTCATATTCGTGTAATCTGGCTAATTCAAAAGAATAAGCTGAAAAAAATGGAATATACCACTGTAAGAACTTGTGAAAAACTACCCATAATGATTCATTACTACTTTGTTCTAGCACTGCTTGAATGCGATACCAAATGAGACGCTGACGATAAATCCAAGCATTGAAGCGATGATAATTTCCTGATAAATGTCCCAACTCATGAACTAAAACCGCCCGAAATTGTTCAGGAGGCAATGCTAACATCAATGGCAAACCGACAACCAGGTAATTTTGATACCAGCCAAATAAACCTAAGCGTGGTCTCTGCACAACGGTGGCATTAAAATCTGTGGTGAGTAAGATATGATGAAATCTCGGAGCCTTTAATTTTGTAGTGAGATCATCAACCAAACAAAACAAGCTAGGTGCATCTTTGCGGCGTAATGCTAACCCTGTAGGTGGGGGAACTGATACCCAAAGCGATCGCAATAATATAATAGCGATCGCTAGTAAAAAAATCACACCTTTAATAGTTCCACGGCTAAATGATCTAGCATTGAACATCAACCAGCCAATAGCTAGCAGTAATGCCACAGTTACAGCTAAAATCATGACTATGTAGGCGTAACCTAACACAGCCAAACATGCAACGTGAAATCTATAAAGATTTGGCTGTTGACTAGCAAAAATTTCTAATCTCTGAATTAGCTTATCAAAACGCTGTTGATCGAAAGCCATAGATGTTTACTAGCTTGTTCAATTTGCAATATAGCTGACACCATATATGCTTGACTTACGTAAAAATGCAGAACTCTTGAGTCATTTATTCTTTGTGCCATTCTACGTAAATATATAATGCTCAGAGTTGATACTTTTTAGGACAGGTAAAATACCTGTCCTAACTGTTGATTAATCCCAAATTAAACTCTGTGTAACGTTCTTACATATAACCAGGAACATGTGGTCTATGTGGTTTTTTGGAATTATTAGAATCATCAGAGGAAGTATTAGAAACAGAATTACTACTTCTAGCTGCTGAAGAAACTTCCGCGTCAGGAGAAGCAGGAGAAGAAAGATTTAAGAAATCAATCAGTGTCAGAACACGTTCCTTAATTTTCCATTTACCATTTTGAATGACAACTTTATCTACATAGGTACCATTAGCAACATCAATGCTGGTATCGGAAAGCTTATGGGTTGCATGAAGGTAAGAAGACATAGTTGCCGTATTATTTTTGACATCTATATCGAAAGTACCTAGCAAATGTTGAGTAGCTGTATATCCATTACCTTGAAATACTGAAGAGACAAAATTAGCCCAATTAACTGCACCAATAAATTGTGCCTGAGCGCCATTGGGAAAAATCGCAGTTATTTTAGCATCTGGAGTAAAACATTTTTGGTAAGTATTTATACCTTCTTGCAAATTCCCGCGACCGATAGCATCAGTTCCTAATGCGTAACAAACTGACAAACTTTCAATTTCTGATTCTGCATTTGGTTGTGATGCACTGGCTACATCAAATTTACTTCCTACGAAAATAACGATTACACCAGCCAGCAAAATCAAGCTTAACCGCTTGACAACAAATGACATTAAATTTGATGCAATCTGCTGAATTTCTCTGCTTTTTTTCATAGAATTAACGTCTCAATGCCTATATATATAAATGTCTGGATTTTTGCTGGTATTTTTTACTGCAAGCTATTGCTTATCTAGCTATAAAAATTGGCTAAATTCTGTTCACTTTATCAGTAAAAAGTTATGCCAAAGAGGTTATTTAATTACTTTTGGTCATATCAATATTAATAACAATTTCTACGCTAGATGCAACTGAGGATTACAACCATTTTTTAACCAAAGTAATAATCTTAGTTATGTGTGAATAAATTGTTGATATTCTGTAAAATTACTTTCAATCTATAAAAAATTCATAAATATAATATGAAAAAATAATACCCATTTTTTAGAAAATGGGTAGAGAAAAAATCCAATGATATTAGAGACTGTGTATACAATATCTCTAATAGTGTGACTATAACTTGATGTCAATTATTTATGAACTAGAAATAGGAAGGGAAATGATAAATTCTGTGCCTACTCCTAAAGCTGACTCACAATCTAAACTACCATTATGATTATCAACAATAATTTGCCGACTTATAGATAAGCCTAGTCCTGTACCTTTACCCACATTTTTAGTAGTAAATAAGTGATCAAAAATACAGGCTTTCACTTCTTCCGTCATACCTTTAGCATTATCTTTAATTTTAATTACCACCTGTTGATGCACCTGATCAACCTCTGTTTTGATAGTAATTGTATTCGTGATATCTGCTGGTTTATCTGCTATTTGCCTGGAAGAGTAGGCTTCTTCTAAAGCATCAATGGCATTAGCTAAGATATTCATAAAAACTTGGTTTAGCTGTCCTAAGTAGCATTCTACTGAAGGAATATTGCCATACTCTTTAATAACTTGAATACCAGGATGATCATAGTTGGCTTTTAAGCGATGTTGTAAAATCATCAAGGTACTATCAATTCCATCATGAATATTGGCTGATACTTTAGATTTGGTATCCGCGCGAGAAAATGTCCGCAGAGAAGTACTAATTTCCCGAATCCGTTTTGTCCCTGTTTTCATCCCATCAATCATTTTGGGTAATTCTTCTAATAAAATATCTATATCTATTTCTTCGGCTTTATCATCAATTTCATCACCAGGATGAGGAAAATTAGACTGATAAAGTTGTAGATAATCAATCAAATCAGTCACAGCATCTTTAGCTAAATCTAGATTGCCAGAAATAAAGCTGAGTGGGTTGTTAATTTCATGGGCAACCCCAGCGACTAAATTACCTAAAGATGACATTTTTTCACTTTGGATAATTTGTAATTGTGCTGCTTGTAAGTCTTGGAGAGACTGGGATAATTGCTTAGATTTATCTTGTTCGTTGGCATATAGACGAGCATTTTCAATTGCGATCGCCATTTGAGAAACCAAAACTTTTAATACCTTTACCCTTTCAGGCATAAACGCCCCTGTGGACAATTTATTCTCTAGATAAATAATCCCTGTAATTTGTGATTGATAAATAATTGGCAAACAAAGAATGGATTTAGATTTTGCTGCTTGAATATAGCTATCGATGCTAAAAGGTTCAGTCGCGCCTGCATCATTTAAGATGAGATTTTCTTGGGTGCGGAAAACATAATTAATCACAGACAACGGTAAATCGAGATAGCTATTAATAGGCAGTGATTGTAAAACTGTGACCATATCATCCACAGCATTACCAGCAGCTTCGATATATAGCTGATTTTCTTTTACCAGTAGTAATACGGCTTTTTGGGCAGCAGCATTTTCTAGTAAAATCTTGATTAACTTACTTAACAAGTTTTCTAAGACAATTTCATTAGTAATTGCTTGAGAAACTTTAATGAAGGTATTTAAGTCCAAGAAATCGCCTAAACCACTACTGGTAGTAGTGTGAGTTGTAGTGCGAACGACATCTAGTTTGAGGGCGGAATTATCGGGAGTGGTAGTTTGTTTAACCAAAAAAGGATATTGGACTTCTAATTGTTTAACTTTGGCGATCGCACCCCAACGAATACAGGCATAATAAGCCTTAGTAATGTAAGTTTGCTGAATTAATTCTTTCCCTACAGACCGATAAAACTCACCCGCTAACTGATATGCTAAAGCTTCATCTAACAGATAACCATTAACTTGCGCTTTTTGAATAGCCAGTTCATAGTAATCCATCGCCTCTAAATGGCGCTGTAAAACTCTCTGTATTTCTGCTTCCACCAAATAAAATTTATGCAGGTGATTCATCGGTGCATGAGTCGCCCAGAGTTCCATTTTTTGCTGATTATTTCTGACTTTGGCTAAAATTTCTGCTTGTGTTGATTCAGAAGCTGTTGGATAATTTGCCAGTTGTGCTAATGAATCATAAAAATAGAACAAGGGAACTACAAATAATCCGGTAACACCACCTAATGATTTTTCTGCCATTGCTGCATACTCAACAGCAAGCTGATACTCACCAAATAAATAAGCCAGCATCAGTTTATTAACAAACAGGTGATTTATAGTGTACAAATCATTCACCTGTTGATGAGTAGGTAACATCACTTGCTCATCGTAAGCTTCGCCCATTAAATAGTAAACATTCTCTGGACTGCCTTTCAAATTCAATACTGTTTGCAGATATATAGAATTCCAAGTAAAGGCGACTTGTTGCTGAATTTTTTTCAGTGAGTCACAATAAGCAACCAGTTCTTTTTCTAAAATCCAGAGCTCCTTGCCCAGCCAAAAAGAGTGATAAGGATAGATATATCCACAATAACCAGCATATTCTAAATCTCCAGTTTCTAAACCACTGGCAAATCCTTGTTTAGATGTGATTAAGGTTTCTTGAATATGTTCTTGCCAGTGCATCACATGGGCGCTGACTACTGTGAGAATTTTTGGTTTTAATTCTTGGGCATTAAATTGTGAAACTACATTTAATGCTAATTTCCCAAATTCATAGCCGACATCAATTTTTCCTTGAACTCCGCAAAGCAGTAATCCATATAAGCTGTAGCCATAGGCAGAAACAGATGTATTGCCATATTTTAAAGACAAAATCACCATTTCATAGGCAATGAGGGGCATTAACTCTGGTGCAGTTTGAAAAGCTGCGGGGAGAACTCCCATTAAAATTCTCATTGCTGCTATCTTTTGAGGATCGGTCATTAATGGTAGGTTAATTAAATCTGCGATCGCTTTGGTTTGTAAATTAGCAGTAATTTCCTCTACCCTGAGTTCATATTCCACGGTTGTTGGTTGCTCTGGAATTTTAATTCCCAGTAACTCTAGAGTTGATAATGCGATTTGAATTGCTTTTCGTTGTTGTTTATGAATAATCGAGGCGATAATCTGCACTTCATAAACATGGACTTTATCAAGTAAAGTTTGCGCCTCCAGTAACACAACATCAGCCCATTCCAACATTTGTTCAAAGTTACTACCCAAATGAGCAACTTCCGCACCACCTTCATATAAACTTAGTGCTAACTGATATTCTGTTTGCCAAACATCTGTGCTTAACAGTTCTATACCAATTTTGTAATACTTCAAAGCGGCTTCATACGCGGTAGATGCTTTCGCCTTCCGTCCCGCAATTAAATTAAACTTGGCTAATTCTGTCTTTTGGGATTGCTCAACTATGGAATTAACACCAACATTTAGCTGATTAACTATATCAAAAATATGAGCTTCGATTTCTGCTGGAGGGATATTTTTGACAAGCAACTGACCGATTTTTAAATGAGTATCTTGCTTTTGAGATGCTGGAATTAAGGAGTAAGCAGCTTGTTGTACTCGGTCGTGTAAAAATTTATAACTAATTGTAGAAGTTTCAAATTTTAATTTGACTGCCTCTTCTTGATTAAAAACTAAAGGAATCCGGTAACTTTCATTTAAAGGCAAAATCAGTCCAGCTTGTAACGCTGGATATAATTCATTAGCTGTGATTGACGGTGCTTTTTCATTGATAATTGTCAACACATCTAGGCTAAATCTATCACCTACACAAGCGGCTAATTTCAAAATATCCTGAGTAGCCGGAGGTAGTTTTTCCAGACGACTAGCAACTAGTTCGACAACATTTTTATCAGTAATGCCAATTGCTTGAATTTTGTCTAAATCCCACTGCCATTGTTGACTATTAAAATCAAATAACAATAAATATTCTTGATAAAGTGCTTGCAGCAATTGAGTCAAGAAAAAGGGATTCCCACCTGTTTTATTAAAAATTAATTCGGCTAGTTGAAAAATCTGCTGTTTCAATGCTTGAGATATCACATCCTGATTGCTGCTATGGCGGCTTGCTTGTAGAGTCTCAGCAATTATTTGGTTAACGTGATGTAAATCTAAAGGTTGTAAAACCAGATTATTGACAGTTATGCCGACATTCTCAATCTCAGTGATTGTCTGAATTAAAGGATGGGTGGGACTGACTTCATTATCTCTGTATGCACCAATGAATAATAAATATTTGCTATTGGGGTTTGTTGTTAGTAGTTTGATTAAGTTTAAAGTAGCCGAATCTGCCCATTGCAAATCATCTAAAAATATAACTAATGGATGTTCTTTTTGAGTAAAAACCTGAATAAACTCTTCAAAAACTCTATGAAAGCGATTTTGCGACTCGGATGCACCTAATTCTGGGATTTCTGGTTGTTTGCCAATGATTAATTCGACTTCGGGAATCACATCAGTAATTACCTTACCGTTTGTTCCTAAGGCGGCTAATATCTTGCTTTTCCAAACAGATATTTTTTCTTGGTTTTCTGTTAACAAACAGCGTACTAAATAGGTAAAAGCCTGAATTAAAGAAGCGTAGGGAATATTCCGCTTGAGTTGGTCAAATTTACCAGAAATAAAGTAGCCTTGCCGTTGGGTTATAGGTTTATTGACTTCATTAACTAATGCAGATTTCCCAATACCGGAATATCCAGAGACTAGCATAATTTCACTAGTACCAGAATTCACACGCTCAAAGGCTGTTAAAAGTTCATTAACTTGGGTTTCCCTACCGTATAACTTTTGGGGGATTAATAACTGACTTAAAATATCTAACTGACCAGGAATAAAGTTAGTAATTTCCCCTTTAGTTTCTAATTGTTCCAGACAATTTTCTAAATCAACTAATAATCCTGTTGCACTTTGATATCTATCTTCAGCATTTTTCGCCATCAGTTTCATCACAATTTCTGAAACTGTATCGGGAATTTCAGGATTCAATAACTGAGGATTGACTGGCGGAACTGCAATATGTCGATAAACAACTTCTAGGGGATCTGGGCTGATGAATGGAATTTGCTGAGTCAGCATTTCATATAAAGTCACGCCCAGGGAATAAAAATCGCTACGATAGTCAAGAATACGATTCATTCTCCCTGTTTGTTCAGGAGACATATAGGCGAGTGTCCCTTCTACACAATTAGGATTGGTAAATTGGGGAGTTTCTTTATTTAACCGAGAGGCGATACCAAAGTCAGCAAGTTTAACAGTATTGGTTTGTAAGTTAATAATAATGTTGCTGGGCTTGATATCTTTATGAATAATTTGCTGTTGATGAAGATGTTCTAAAGCTTTAGTTAATTCGATGGTAATTTTTAAAGATTGAATTAAGTCAAGAGTATTTGTCTGGATAAATTGGGCTAAAGATTGACCACCAAAATCTTCGAGCAATAGTCCGACACGATGCTCAAAATTTTCTAAACTGATAGCTTTAACAATATAAGGAGAATCTAAAGTCTGTTGAATCAGATATTCATTTTTGAGGCGGGTAAAAGCTTCTAGGCTAGGATATTCTTTTTTTAAAAGCTTGAGAATAACTGATTGCTTAGTTTCTGGTAGGTGCGTGCGATAGATAATCGTTTGCAGTCCTTCATGGAGATTAGAGAGGATAGGATATTCTGTAAGATTTGGCATTTGTTTTTAGTTTTAAAGGAACACAAATTAAAATAAAATCTTCGCTAGTTATGGAAGAGTTACTGGTTTAATTATTCCCAGTGTTATGGCAATGATCACAATCATGTAAGTTATTAATGCCTCATATCAGTTTTTTGAGTTAAAAATTGCAGTTAAAACTGATAGAAATATACAAAGGCAGATTTCAAACAAACAATTTCGGCTTATGGGAAGGTTAATTAAATACCGTAAATTACCCAGCTTTTTGAGCAGATCACCCTGACACTCAATTCTAAGTACGATGTTGCTGTAAAAACTACTGTGCTTGTACTTAACCTATTGTAAAGACAGCGATCGCACTCCAACACAACCAGAGTTGAAAAAATTCCGATGCTTGAATTTCCGGCATCTCAAGCTCCATATAATAGTTGAAGAAGTGAAACAAAACGAAACATCGTAAAATCTCTCTGCTGCCACATCTTCTCCAACAAACTCCGGTATTGACAATGGATGCAGGCTTTACCCGCAAAATATTGTCCTTACAAACTTAACTTTGGCAGACACGATTTTATCGGTCTGGTTGGCATCTACGCGGTTCCTTTCAATTTTTGATCATGGGAGAACACGGAAATTTATGGCCAGAATAGAAACCCGTACTGAACCAATGGTGCTGAACATGGGGCCACACCACCCCTCAATGCACGGGGTTCTGCGGCTAATTGTCACCTTGGATGGCGAGGATGTCATTGATTGTGAACCGGTGATCGGCTATTTACACCGAGGTATGGAAAAAATTGCCGAGAACCGTACCACTGTTATGTATGTTCCCTACGTTAGTCGCTGGGACTACGCAGCAGGAATGTTTAACGAAGCTGTCACAGTTAACGCCCCCGAAAAGTTAGCTGGGATTGCAGTTCCCAAACGCGCCAGCTACATCCGCGTCATTATGCTGGAACTTAATCGCATCGCCAACCACTTGCTATGGTTTGGCCCGTTCCTAGCTGACGTAGGCGCACAAACTCCCTTCTTCTACCAATTCCGAGAACGGGAGATGATTTACGATTTGTGGGAAGCCGCTACAGGCTACCGTATGGTAAATAACAACTACTTCCGCGTTGGCGGTGTGGCTGCGGATTTACCGTATGGTTGGGTAGATAAATGTGAAGAATTTTGCGACTACTTCTTACCTGTAGTTGATGAATACGAAAAGTTAGTTACCAATAACCCCATCTTCCGCCGTCGTGTTGAAGGTATTGGTACAATTACCCGCGAAGAAGCAATTAACTGGGGGCTATCTGGCCCAATGTTACGTGCTTCTGGCGTGAAGTGGGACTTGCGTAAAGTTGACCATTACGAATGCTACGACGATTTTGACTGGGAAGTTCAGTGGGAAACTGCCGGTGATTGTTTAGCGCGTTATATGGTACGGATGCGGGAAATGCGCGAATCTGTGAAGATTCTCAAGCAAGCCCTGAAAGGATTACCAGGCGGCCCCTACGAAAACCTAGAAGCTAAACGCCTAGCTGCTGGCAAAAAATCTGAATGGGATGATTTTGATTACCAGTTTATTGGTAAAAAGGTTGCTCCCACCTTCAAAATGCCCAAAGGCGAAATTTATGCCCGTGTGGAAAGCGGTAAAGGTGAACTAGGCATTTATCTGGTTGGTGATGATAATGTCTTCCCTTGGCGCTGGAAAATTCGCCCCGCAGATTTCAACAACCTGCAAATTCTGCCTCACTTATTGCGGGGTATGAAGGTCGCAGATATTGTGGTCATCCTCGGTAGTATTGACGTAATCATGGGATCTGTAGACAGATAAGCGATGATTATTTTAGGGTAGGCATCTTGCCTGCCCAAACAAACCAAGTAATATTCAGAGTAATCAAACTAGCCTCTTTGCCTCTGTTACATTACTTTGCAGTTGAAGGCTGATTTGCCTGAGTACTAACAAAAAAGAATTAAAATAAACTGAGGAAAACCAGGGAGGTGAACATATTATGTCTGTAAAACTTTTACCAGACCTTGGAGATTTAGCTGAAGGACTAGGAGTTACAGGTATTGTTGGGGTTGTGCTAGTGCCTGTATTGTTGCCAGTAGTCGCTGGTGTTGGTAGACCAGTAGCCAAAGCAGTTGTGAAAAAAGGAATATTATTCTACGAAAAAAGCAAAGCTGCGATCGCAGAAGTGAGTGAAGTCTGGGACGATATCATTGCTGAAGCTAAGGCAGAAGTTGGTGAAGAACGGATGAAATCAGCAGAACCCAGAGAAATCTAGGCTGCGTCACCAAATGCCGAATTATTTTAAGACTCCCGCAAGACATATCCCACACCCCGCACTGTTTGAATGAGGCGTTTTTGTCCTTCATCTTCAATTTTCAGGCGGAGATAACGAATATAAACCTCAATCACATTTGATTCACCCATAAAGTCGTAACCCCAAACATTTTCTAATATTTGTTCGCGGGTTAATACTTCACGGGGATGTTCCATTAAGAACTTCAATAACTCAAATTCTTTCATCGTTAAATCAATTACCCGGCCATTCTGAATAGCGCGACGGGTTGAAATATCTAAAACTAAATCCCCAAAACGCAACTGTTCTGTCGTATCAATATCAGGTTTTAAATACAAGCGAATTAGCTTTAAAAATTCTTCTGGGCGGTAAGGTTTGAGAATATAATCATCAGCGCCCGCTTCTAGACAAGCTACACGGTCATCAACGGTATCCCGCGCCATTAACACCAGCACCGGAGAACGCATCCCAGTACTTCTGATATTTTTACATAAGGATAGTCCCGATTCCCCTGCCAACATCCGGTCTAAAACAATTAAAGCAGGTTGACAATCACGGCTATATTGCAACCCACTGGCGGCATCGTGGGCCAAAATCGCATCATAACCAGCTTCTTGCAAATCAGAAGATAGCTGATTTGCCAAGCTTTCATCAGTTTCAATCACCAACACACAGGGACTGTGAGCAACTGTCATAAATTTTAAGTCAAAAGTCAATGGTCAATGGTCAACAGAAGTAGCACTCAGCACTTGGCGATAACTTTGTTTTTCAATTCTATTTATAAACTAGTAATTCGGGAAAAAACCCAAAGAAACAATTTTGACTCCAGTAAAGGTTGTCTATTGATCATGGGTGTAGGGGTATAGGGGTTTAAGGGTGTATGTATCTCAAACCCTTTCACCTCTACACTCAATCTCCACAGACAATCTTGGTGCGTAAGTCCTCAAATATTGACCATTGACCATTACGGTAATTCCACAGAGGTGGGTTTGGCGATATGCGGTAGACCCCATCCGAGTTTTTCGCGTAAGATGCGGAAAAATTCTGGTGGTTGTAGACGAATAAATCGGACACTATATTGCGATCGCTCTAAATATACCCGATCTTCCGAGAACACATAACACCCGCCATTGCCATCGACCACCATCACCAAACGCGGAATATTGACCGGATAAATATTTACAGTCTCCGTATCTGGGAACACCAAAGCCCTAGAAGCTAAGGAATGCGGACAAATCGGTACTAACTGTAAAGCTGGTATCCCAGGAGTGACTACGGGGCCGCCTGCACTGAGGGAATAGGCCGTAGAACCTGTAGGTGTCGAAACAATTATGCCATCTGCGGCAATATCTACTGGTGCGTGACGACCAATAGCAATTTCAAAATGACACATACAAGTTAACGGTTCTCGATGCAGCACCATTTCGTTCAAGCACAGGGCTTCCCAGAGAAGCGAATCTCCGCGCAATACTTTCACAGTCAGCATTGCCCGTTCTTCAATTTCATACTCACCCGCCATTGCTTGTTCTAGGGCTTGGGGGAGTTGATTAAGATAAGCTTCTGTTAAAAACCCCATGTGACCGGTATTCACTGTTAACAAGGGAATACCCAAGGGTGCAACTTGACGAGATGCAGCTAAAACGGTGCCGTCTCCCCCTAGGACAACCGCAAACTTCATGTCTGAGTCAAACCCAGGTGGTGTTAAACCGTCAACTGGAGTGTGGCATACAGGACTTTCGGGATTGGCATAGCCCAGTATTCCACCGATGCTACTGGTGACACATACATCCCAACCCGCAACGGTGAGTTTTTCTTCTAGTTCGATAGCGACACGACTGGCTATCGGTTTTAAATCATTGTAGATAATGCCTGCTTTCGGCACATTCAAATATCCAAACTTTTAGCGATGCTTTGTACTATGTAATCCTTACATATTTTGAGTCCGTGAGCAAAATTCAAAAAGAGGCTAGAGACTAGAGGCTAGGGGCTAGCATTTTTTACTCAGCACAATGACTATTGACTATTAACTTTTTTAAATGGCGATCGTTTGTCTTTTTGCTTTTTGGTCTTGGTTTTTTCGTAGTTTAGCTCTTTGAGCTTTTTCATAATTCTACTAAAATACTCTTGTAAATAAACTTCGAGAGTAGTTGTTTCTTGTGGATTTAAGCCAAATACTTGATACACTTCATCCATTGGGGCGTTTAATGGTCTGCCACTGGCTAACACTTCTGTAAACGCCAGTCTATCTGCTACATTCCATCCCCACTGAAAGAACCGGACACATCGGCGTACAGTCCGCAATAAGTTTAATGGCATTCTGGTGACTTTGGCATCTTTACCAGACAAGCGTTCACACAAGCTAATAATTTCTTCTGCACTCCAAGCACGAGTTCCCACAACCGGGAAAGCTTGTTTTTCTGTGGCTGGTACACTCAAAGCCCGCACAGCAAATTTCGCAATGTCTTGAGTATCCATATAAGCAATCGGTGATGACTCACCAGTTACCCAAACTGGCTGTGCTTCTAAAATCGGGATGCCATATTGACCAATTAACCCTTGCATGAAGCCAGCTAAACGTAAAACTGTGTAATTGAGTCCAGATTCAGCTAAAAATAGTTCTGTACACCGCTTAATTTCCATCAGGGGTACTTCTGGGTATTTTTCGGCATCAATTATAGAGAAGAAAATAAAACGTTCCACACCTGCCGCTTTAGCTGCTTGAATTAAGGCTACTTGACCTTCCCAGTCTACCTGCTTAATTGTTAAAGAATCGGTGGCACGGGAAGTAGCCGCATCAATAATTGCGGTGACTCCTTCTAGTGCGGTTGGTAGGGTTTCGGGGTAGCACAAATCTCCGAGAACGAGTTCCGCACCCCACTCTTTGAGAAATGCCGCTTTTTTACTACTGCGGACAAGACAACGCACTTTATACCCCTCATCGATCGCACGACGAGCCACTTGTCTTCCCAAGGTGCCAGTGGCACCGACTATTAGTAATGTCATGAGGGTTGTATTAAATCTTAATGTTTTATGAAAAGAATCTTAACAGAATTATATCCGTAAACAAAAGTTTACACTTTTCTTAGAAATTATTTAATACCTGAAAATTTTGAAAACAGCGTTGTCCGTTATCCGGACACGCTATTTTTTCAGACTCCAGAGAGATTATTCTTCTGCACCCTGAATTTTCAGCAATAAAGCACCTAAAGCCCAACCCACGAAGATTAAACTAAAAGCCAGAAAAGCTGTACTGAAAATTTCGCCACCCATTGTTGTGTGTCTCCTTTGTGAATCGTTTGTCATAATTCTAAAGGCTAACCTTTAGATTGCATATAATTTGGGCTGTTTGTTGCCATCTGGGAATTCAGGAGTAGAAGTTTTACTTTTACCAATGACCCCAGATAGACTGAAGTTTCTCAACAGCTACCGTTGAATTAGACCTGTGTAAACAATTCTAAACTAGTTTGATGGTTAATCCCGATGATTGCGGGATCAAGCCAATTCCATGACAAATCGAGATAAATTAGTCTTATGTATCAAAGTGAGCAAAACCTCATAGCAAAATCACACAAAGCAATTCGGCCTCGATTAGCACTGACATTGGGAGATACCGCAGGAATTGGGACTGAAGTAATCTTAAAAGCTTTAGCTGATCCACAAGTAACTCAAAATTGTGATGTCACGATAGTAGGAAATCAAGATTGGTTAGTGCAGACTTATGACCAATTAAATTTATCGGGTAATTTAGTCGCCTTGGCAAATCCCCACAGCTTAAAAGTTATTGATGTGCAGTTGCATCAAAATCTCGATGACATTGTTCCTGGTGTGGGTAACAGGGTGAGTGGTGCGGCGAGTTTTGCTTATATGGAATATGCGATCGCCCAAACATTAGTAGGCGAATTTGATGGTATAGTCACAGCGCCCATTGCTAAATCCGCTTGGAAAGCCGCAGGCTATAATTATCCCGGTCAAACAGAACTTTTGGCAGAAAAATCAAATGTAGAGCGATATGGGATGTTATTTGTAGCGCGATCGCCTTACACTGGTTGGACACTCCGCACCCTGTTAGCTACAACACACATTCCCCTGCGCCAAGTAGCAGATACACTCACACCCCAATTACTCAGCCAAAAACTAGATTTATTGGTAGAGTGCTTACAAACAGATTTTGGTATTAGTAAACCGAGAATTGCGATCGCAGGTTTAAATCCCCATAGTGGCGAACAAGGACAACTAGGAACCGAAGAACTCGATTGGTTGATTCCTTGGATCAAACAAGAACAGCAAAAACGCCCCCAATTGGTCTTAGAAGGGCCAATTCCTCCCGATACAATGTGGGTGAAACCTGGTCAAGCTTGGTATGGCAATTCATCCATTCAGAATCCAGCAGATGCGTATTTGGCACTTTACCACGACCAAGGCTTAATTCCTGTGAAACTCATGGCCTTTGACCGCGCTGTGAATACTTCCATTGGTTTACCATTTATCCGCACTTCACCAGACCACGGTACAGCATTTGATATTGCAGGTAAAGGAATTGCCGACCCCACCAGTATGAAAGCCGCAATTCAATTAGCTGCTGAGTTAGCCAGTACTAGAAGACAAGTTGATTGATGAAAAAATATCCTTATCCTTGACTATCTAGATTAATATGCGCTATTATTGGAAATTGTGTAGTTAAGGACGTATAGCTCAGTTGGTTAGAGCGCTACGTTGACATCGTAGAGGTCACTGGTTCGAATCCAGTTACGTCCATACTTATAGATTGTCAAATATGAAAATTTCCGCGAAGTCCGGGAAAAATTGCGGCCGCGCTGTTAGAATCCAGCCAAGCAAACTAATGGCAATCAACAATGGTCTCTACTACTGCACGCTTCTCAGACACTCAAAACCATTGGGCGCGTCCGTTTATTGAAGCCTTAGCAGCGCGGCGCATTTTAAATGGCTATCCCAACGGTACTTTTCGCCCGGATAACTCAGTGACGCGTGCTGAGTTTGCGGCGATCATAGCAGCAGTTTTTACTGTACCAGAAAAACGCCAATACACTCCCTTTGTTGATGTCCCGGCAAATCACTGGGCAGTAAAAGCTATTGAGAAATGTTACGAAACAGGATTTTTGACTGGCTATCCCGATAAATATTTCCGTCCTAATAATCGCATTGCTAGGGGTGATGTTTTAGTTTCACTAATCAATGGTTTGGGTATTACAGCGAAAATACCACCGGACTTAGTAAACCAATTACCACAAATTTATCAAGATGCAATTAACATTCCTGGTTATGCCAGAAATCAAATCGCTTTAGCTACGAGTGCAGGTTTTGTTGCCAGTTTTCCCAATATTAAATTACTGAATTACGCCACAGCTGCAACTCGTGGTGATGTGGCTGTGATGGTTTATCAAGCTTTGGTGTATCTGGGTAATGCCCAAAAGATATCTTCTGTTTATCTTGTAGTTCCACCAACTGCAACACCAACACCGACACCTACACCAATACCGACACCCACACCTACACCAATACCCACACCCACACCTAGACCCCCTGTATCTAGTACCGTTAAAGTCAGCCATACACGCGAGTTTCGTGGGGCTTGGGTAGCATCGGTGTGGAATAGTGACTGGCCTTCCAAGGCGGGACTTCCAACTGCACAACAAAGGTCAGAATTTTTAGAAATTGTCAACCAGTTGCAAGCACTGAATTTCAACGCTTTGATTTTGCAAGTGCGTCCTGAAGGTGATGCTTTGTATGCGTCAGAATTAGAACCTTGGAGTGCTTGGATTACTGGAACTCAAGGAAAAGCGCCCGAACCATTTTATGATCCTTTAGAGTTTGCGATCGCTGAATGTCACAAACGCAATATCGAAGTTCACGCTTGGTTCAACCCCTACCGCGCCAAAACTAGCATCAAAGGTTCTCCTAATGTCCGCCCCCACATCGCAGTTACCCATCCAGAAGTAGTTTATCAGTGGGGCAATCAACTGTGGATGGACCCTGGCTCAAAAATTGTTCAAGATAGAGCTTACAATGTAATTCTTGATGTTGTACGGCGCTATGACATCGATGGTATTCACTTAGACGATTATTTTTATCCCTATCCCATCCAAGGGCAATCTTTCCCTGATAATAAAACCTACGCCGCATACAGAGCCGCAGGTGGTTTATTAAGTTTAGATGATTGGCGACGCGAAAATGTCAATCAAATGGTGTTGCGGCTTTCACAAGGAATCAAGACAACCAAACCTCATATCAAATTTGGGATTAGTCCATTTGGAATTTATCGCCCCGGACAACCTGCGGGAATTACTGGTTTAGATGCCTACAGTGTATTGTATGCTGACTCACGCAAATGGTTAGAACAAGGTTGGATTGATTATTTAGCACCGCAACTTTATTGGCGGATCGACCAAACCAAACAAAGTTATCCTGCACTACTGCGATGGTGGACAGAAATTAATTCTCAGCAGCGACATATTTACGCCGGAAATAATCTTGGTCAATTAGATGGTAAAGCTTGGAAAGACGATGAGATTGATAAACAAGTCAAAATTTCCCGTAACTTAGCCAGCAACTTATCTCTAGGAAATATTTTCTTTAGTATGAGTGCGATTAATCAAAATCGGCGCGGTATTGCTGACCAATTCAAAGATTCTCTTTATTCTAGACCTGCAATAGTACCTTCTATGCCTTGGCGGAGTGCTGCCCAAGTATCTCCTCCCCAAGCCTTGCAATTTAAAGATGGCAAACTTAACTGGCAACCAGGAGATAATCAGCCTGTAAGGTCTTGGACACTTTACCGCCAAACGGGTGATAGTTGGACTATTCAGCGTATTTTATCTGCTGGTACAACCTTCGCTACTGTTCAACCTGGAACTTATGCTGTTTGTGCCGTTGATAGGTTAGCAAATGAAAGTTTGGGTGTAGTTATTACTGTGAGTTAATGATAGGACTTACGCACAAAGATTGTCAGTTAAGAATAGGTGTAAGGGTTTTGAACACCTACACCTTACAGGGAAGTCAAAATTCAAAAGTCAGAGAATTTTTTACTTTTGACTTTTGACTTGATTCTGCCCCTTCACCCTCTCCCGAACACTTAATTTTTCGTTGTATTTTTATTTTGTATTAGCGATCGCACTTTGGCATTCTTCCACAGAAGCATGTTTTTGCATAGCTTGGACTAAGGCTTCATAACTTGACCAATTTTCTTCTAAGAGAGTTTTTGCTTGCAAAACATGAAACCGTTGTTTTTGCTGAAAGGCTGACTCAGAAAAACCCACAACTTTTAAGACTTCCGCCAACTTCGCTTTATCATCACCACCACCCTCTGCGCGATCAAATACCAAAGCTTCCGCCGCAATACCAGCCATCCACATTGTGCAGTAACGATCTAGCATTTGGGCGCTGATTGAACCTTTTTCTAATTGTGCAGCTAACTCACCATCATTAAAAGCAACACCGCCTTGTCCTGGTTGTCCTTTTCGCCAAGCTTCCCAGGCGCTGAGGGTGTAGCCAGTGACGGGAATACCCAGCACCGAAGCTACCAAAAAATGTCCCGCTTCATGGTGGATAATGCGATCGCGGTGTTCACTCGAAAATCCCGCAATCCAATCTAGCAAGATAGTTCCACCCTTACCTTGCAAGCTAAAACTGTCTAAAGTAGCGATTCCCAAAATGGTGAAAGTGGCGAGTGCTGGTACTGTCGGCGATAAGTTGATTAATGGCCCCAGCAATACCGAAAAAGTCATCAGAAAGACTGATATGGCTACTAAATTGAGGGCTGTTTGGCTCATTGTCAGTTTTTTAACTCAGGCTTAATCTTTCTTAATTATGGGGCGATCGCTCCATTTTTGAGCAGGATTTCTGATAGTCTGCATAGATATAGGAATACGGTTTGATTCCTGAATCTGTTTGTGTAGGCAGGGAGTAGGGAGTAGGAAAGAAAAATGCCCATAATTCATCAATTAATCGAAATCGCCACCGAACCAGGAATTAATATTCACAACATCACTCCACAAATCAAAGATTTAATTGCTCAAACATCAATTAAAAACGGACAAGTTTTAGTCTTTTCACGTCACACAACCACAGCTTTAGCCATCAATGAATATGAAGTCAGATTATTAGAAGATATCAAAGTATTCTTTAATAAATTAGCACCAAAGTCAGACCGTTACTTACACAATGATTTACATTTACGAGATGTTCCCGAAGATGAACCGATGAATGCTCATTCTCATTTACTAGCAATGATGTTAAGCACCAGTGAAGTAATTCCTATTGTGGATGGAAAATTAGCATTAGGAACTTGGCAATCTGTATTATTTTTTGAATTAGATGGGCCGCGTCAACGAACTGTATCTGTGCAGATTTCTGGCGAGTGAAACTTATGACTATCATTCAACCGAAACGTTTTACACTGGATGAATACCACAAACTTACAGAATTAGGCTTTTTTCATAAAGATGAACATATTGAATTAATCAACGGGGAAATTATTCAAATTATATGTAAGGGTACAGCACATGCAACTTGTTTAAGAAATTTATTACGAGAACTACCAAAATTAGTAAGAAATAAGGCAACATTACAATCTAAAGTACCAATTACTTTACTTCCCAATAGTGAGCCTGAACCTGATTTAACTATTGTTAAAAACCGTCCTGATAATTATCTATTGTCTCACCCTATTCCTGATGATGTTTTGTTAGTGATGGAAGTTGCAGACTCTTCATTAAGTTACGACAAAAATGTGAAAATTCCTATTTATGCTCAAGCTGGTATTTCTGATTATTGGATATTTAATTTGTTCGATAATTATTTAGAATGTTACAGCGAACCTTATCAAGACAATCACGTTAAATATGGTTATTTAAATAAGCGAATCGTTTTCCCTAATCAAGTAGTAGCGTTGCCTTGTTTTCCTGATTTGTCTTTAGAGTTAAGCAAGGTGTTTCCGAGTAAGAACTAATTACTTTAAGATTTCTTTATAAAAAAAATTACCAGTATGCACTTGACATTACCACAATTATACGTGTTATATTTTTTTCAGCACAGCAATCAATCATCCAAGAGCTAAGGCTTAGGTTGGTGGTTACATAGGTTGTACTTTGTTATGCCTAGGTAAGCTTGTAGTCTGTGAACTGGGTAGTTACGGGTTAAAGTATTTAGCTAAATAATAGGTTTTGGTTAAATACTTTTGCTCGTAGCTACCCAGGCGTTAGACTATTAGCTTTCCTGTTCATAACAAAGTGCAAAGTTTGTAACTTTTAACTTAAAGGCTTTGTGTAGGTGTTTATTTATAAGATGAACATTCTATGCAGCTATTTGCTAAAGCAAAGGCGATTTTTGAATGCTGTTGAGCAAAACTCACAATTCTTCAGGTAAGAATATGTTTGAAAAAACAAGCTGGCAGCAACCTTTAGTTTCAATCTATTGGGACTATCAAAATGTCTCTAACATAAAAATAGCTAAAGATTCTTTATTATTAGCTAATTCATTAGGTTGTATAAATAACCGAAAAGTTTATAGCAATTGGTGTAACGCTAGTAAAGTTAAAAAAGCTTTAGAAAGTCTAAATTTTGATTGTATTCATGTAGGTAATAAGTTTAAAAATGCTGTGGACTTTAAAGTTGTCATGGATTGTGTTCGTGATAATTCTGATATAGCTATTCTGATTTCTGGAGATAGTTATTGTGAAATATTAATTGATGATTTGCATTCAAAAAGTAAAAAAGTCGTAATTCTAGCTCAGGAAAAAAGTGTTAAAAACAGTTTGATATTTCTCGCTGACAAGTTTTATTATACCAGTGAGTTAGATAATTTATTTAGAAACAGACTGGTCTGATTGAAAGATTTTGTAAAACCCAGTTTATGTAAAACTGGGTTTGATGTGAATTACATCAATTGGTATGGCTTGCATATTGAGATGCAAACTAATCGTAAATTTTTCTAACAGTAAATATTTACAAATAAGTTAAAAATAACATGCACAGACTTCTAACATTTCGGAATGAAAAACTTTTACGTCATGCGCTGACTCACCGTTCTTATGTTCATGAAAATCCAGGAGAAGGGGAACATAATGAACGCTTGGAATTTCTCGGTGATGCTATTCTGAATTTTTTAAGTGGTGAATATCTTTATCGCCACCACCCAGAAAAGGGAGAAGATGAATTAACTCGCCGACGTTCTGCATTAGTAGATGAAAAGCAATTAGCCAAATTTGCTGAAGAAGTTGGTATAGATTTTAGAATTCGGTTAGGAAGAGGAGCGATTTTAGATGGTGGGTTTCAAAATCCTAATTTGCTGAGTAGCACTTTTGAAGCTGTTGTAGGTGCTTATTATTTAGACAGTAATTCTGATATTGAAGCAGTACGAGCTATTATTGAACCATTGTTTGATTCTGTCCCTGAACAAATTGTTGTAGTTCGCTCGAATGTAGACTCAAAAAACCGTTTTCAAGAATGGGTACAACGCAATATAACAATAAACCCGCCTGAATACATTACAAAGCAGGTAGGTGGTTTGTCTCACGCACCAATATTCACCGCAAAAGTATTTGTTGATGGTAAAGAATACGGAGAAGGAAAGGGACGTAACAAAAAAGATGCGGAAAAAGCTGCTGCTGAAAATGCACTGGCTAAGTTGAAACAAGAAGGTATGTTGTAGAGATTGATATAACTTCTAAGAGTGTGGAGAGGTTAGCCTTGGTTGTGGCTGATTACTTCTAGATTGTGCTTTCATCCATTGAAAAGACACAAGGTTTAATAACAAACCGATGAGGAATAAAATCACCATCAAGGTTATCTGATACCACAGAATTGGCTGCACAAATAAATCTGCCACAAGATGAAGCAAATTCATCACGCTATAAAACACAGTCAATGTAAAATGCGACACGCGGTAGCGTTTAGATTCGGTAAAAGAAGTAGCAATTATCGCCAATATTGGTAGTGTGAAAAATCCCAACATTAGCCACAGAATTACAGAAATATCACTCATTTGTGAGGCGTGTTGCGATTCGGCTACAGATAAACCATGAAATAACGGCATTAAACCTAGTTGTGTATGAAACAATAATCCTAAGAGAAATACTGTCCATATAGTAATAATTCTTTCTCTATAATTCAGCATAATGAAACCTTCTCGATTTATAATCGCCCAGTTTTTAATTTAGGGAAAAAATCTGAGGAACTTGTGAAGGATGTAATTAGTTCTATCAGCTATTGATTTCTAAGGGGAAAGTTACAGTAAATGTAGAACCAACGCCTAGCTGAGATTCTAAATTGATTTCGCCTTGGAGTAATTTGACTAACCGAGAAACGATCGCCAGTCCCAATCCTGTACTATCAGGTAGGTAAGTGCGATCGCTTTTATTTATCCGATAATAAGGTTCAAATATCCGCCCTTGGTTTTCTGGCGCTATCCCAATTCCTGTATCAGCAACCGTAAATGACCAATTGTTTTCGTCTAAAATTTGACATACAATCTTGACACTACCCGACTCTGTATAGCGAATGGCGTTACTGACAAGATTGGTAATTACTTGTTGTAATTGAAACTCATCTGTGAATATTTCTACCGGACAGCGATCGCAGTCTACAATAATTTGTAAATCTTTCTCTTCTGTCAACGGTTTCAACATTTCACACACATTAATTACCAATTCTTTGACATTGGTAGGCGCGATTTGCAGTTGTACTTTACCCGCATCATATCGGGATAGTTCTAATACATCATTAATTAAACGCAGCAAGTGTCTGCCATTGCGTAATACTCGCTCGATATGTTCTAAATTTGTATAAGAGTCTTTAATATCAGAATTACGTTTTTGTTGTCGTAAAAATAAATCAGAATAGCCAATAATTGATGTCAGAGGATGTTTCAATTCGTGGGCGAGTTGGGAAAATGTATCTTGATTAGCATTAATTAACCGGGTTAATTCTTCGTTATGCAGAGTTAATGATAAATGTAGATGCTTTAATTCTCGTAAACGCTCTTCAACATAACTCTTAAAACAGCGTGCGATCGCTTCATCTATGACAGCATCAATTAAACGCATATAACGCACAATTTCCACTGGCGTTCCTTGCAATAAATCTGCTTCTAAAGTATCAAATATTACTATTCTTAATAAGCGGTATTCTCTAGCAATTTCTGTTGGGTCAAAACCTTGTTCCGCCCGCAGTAACCCATGCTGCCAACTGGCTTTGAGTATCGACTTAATATCACTCTCTTGAGATGGGGCAAGTACACTAATCATGGCGCGAAACACATCAGGAATGTGATTTCTAATCGCTGTATAAGACAAGTCATCAGCACTTTCAATCTGCCTGTCTTGCCGAACTGCCATCACCCATTTCTCGATGATACTGTTAGTATTTTCAGCCAGTATGAGACTAAAATCCATTACGTTAATTTTTGTAAAGATTTAGTTAGGAAATTTTGAACTAGAACTAGTGTATCGAGAATGGTGATTTTTTGGTGCCGAATTAACGCAATCATTCAACTATAACAAGTAGGAAACTACGTACCTATAGAGATAGATTTTAGCGATTGAGATTGAACTTTTTGGCTTTTTGTTGAGTAATACTAACGAGGTAATAGTAGATATTTGTTACACATCATTGATAGCCCAAAGGATAAATAAATTAAGCAATATCAATCAATAGAATCTATCCCAAGAAGTTGTTTTTACTGGACAGCAATGTTATATTTCGCTATATTGTTTTCAATTCGAGTAAGTCAGCCTAATTCAGCGCGTCAAAGTGCGTAACGCTGAAACGGAGGAACCAAATTTTGGGGCGTATCTTTAGTAGAAGTAAAAAGTAAAAAGTGACTAAGAGTTGAACTCAGCACTCAGCACTCATTACTCAGCACTTTTAAAAAGAGGGGCATCTCTCAGCCCTAGCCCGTCAGCTAACTTCGTAGGCATTGAGAGGAGACTGAAGAGATAGCATTTTTATAATGTGTTGATCTCATCAGTGTCCAAGGCTGGTACTGCTCAGATTTTTGTACCTGTACTGAAACCTGCTGAGGTTAAAGATGATATTGCAATTAAATTTAGCAGCGATCGCCGCGATCGCGGGTAAATCTGTATGGCAGAAAAGCAAGCCCATTATTACTAAAGATGTCGTCTTTTTACCTATTCTGGGTTTTTTAGGCATTATTTTGCTGTGGTGGGCGGTTGCTTTAGTCAACCATGAATTAATGCCCACACCACCAGAGGCGTTAATTGCTAATTTAGACTACATATTAAATCCCTTTTATCAACGTGGTCCGGGTAATTTGGGCATTGGTTGGTTGTTACTAGCCAGTCTGCGCCGCGTGTTAATTGGTTTTTCGTTAGGTGCAGTCGTCGCCATTCCTTTGGGATTTCTCATTGGGATGTCTAAGCCGGCAATGTTAGCCCTCAACCCCATTATTCAGATATTTAAACCAGTATCCCCTTTGGCTTGGTTGCCCATTGCTTTAGCTATCTTTAACTTGGCAGATCCCTCAGCCATTTTTGTAATTTTCATCACTTCCTTGTGGCCGACCATTATTAACACAGCCCTGGGAGTTGCCAGCGTTCCGAAAGATTATATAGATGTGGCACAGGTGTTAGAAATGCCGCGCTGGCGCAGAATCACTAAAATTATTTGGCCTGCCAGTTTACCTTATATCTTCACAGGTTTGCGAATTAGCTTAGGCATTGCTTGGTTAGTGATTGTCGCCGTCGAAATGCTGACAGGCGGTATTGGTATTGGCTTTTTTGTTTGGGATGAATGGAGTCGGTTAAATCTCAGTTCTGTTTTTCTGGCTGTATTTGTCATTGGTTTAACTGGACTAATTCTCGATTTCGCTGTTGGTAAACTCCAAGAATTTGTAACTCATCGCCCGACAATTGCGAAATAACAGAATTTACCAGCCATTCGCATTCCTCACAGGTGGTCAGATCCCCGATTTCTTTAAGAAGTCGGGGATCTCGCAGCCCATCAAAAAAACAATATGGAGCTATAAAAATGGGCGATAATAACTGGACTAGAAGATATTTTCTCTTAGGACTGGGAACCACAACAGCCGGAATTGCCCTATCATCCTGTGGAATTTCAGGAGATAGATCTGCATCAGGACTGACAGAAGAAGCTTTAGCCGTCAAACCCGTAGTCAGGCCTCAAGACCTAGAAAAACCGGATATTACTGTTGGTTACGTTCCTGTTAATGATTGTGCGCCATTTGCGATCGCCTGGAAAAAAGGTTTTTTTCGCAAGTATGGTTTAAACGTCAAACTCAACCGCGAAGCCAGTTGGGCAACTTCCCGCGACGGTTTAATTTTTGGTCGTTTAGATGCTTCCCCCGTCGTCTCTGGGGCTGTCACTAACGCCAGAATTGGGGCGGAAGGCGCACGCCACGCACCCTTGTGTGCAGCTATGACCATTCATCGCCACGGTAACGCCATGACGATGAATAAAGCTATGTGGGATTTTGGCTTGCGTCCGTGGTACGAATATCAACAACAATATGGCGACGGCGCATTAGAGGCCTTTGGAAAAGATTTCCGCGCCTACTTTGACAAGCAATCAGCCGAAAATAAAGTTTGGGCAGTAGTTCTGAGTTCCGCGATTTACGAATACTTCGTGCGTTATATATCTGCGGCGGCTGGTGTTGATCCTCTCAAAGAATTTCGCGTCATCATCGTCCCGCCTCCCCAAATGGTGACAAACGTGCGAATTGGGGCAATGCAAGCTTATATGGTAGCCGAACCTTGGAACACCAGAGCCATTACAGGTAACGAAAACATTGGTTTTACCTTCGCCCAAGGTAAGGAAGTCTGGTTAGGACACCCCGATAGATTATTAGGCGTGATGGAATCCTTCATCGATAAATATCCTAAAACCTATCGTTCTTTGGTAAAAGCGATGATTGAAGCTTGCCAATATTGCAGCAAAGTAGAAAATCGCCAAGAAGTCGCCGAACTACTTACCGACCGTTCCTTTACAGGTGCGAGACCGAAAAATAAAAATGCCTCAATTACCAAATTTACAGCTCCAGGTATTTTAGGAAGTTACAACTATGGTGGGTTTGATGGCAAAGACCGCACTATCCAAGCGGCTGATACTACCATCTTTTACGATATTCCCGACAACTTACCCAAACAGCCAAACGAACACGCAACATTTATGTGGCGTTCGAGAAGTATTTGGTTAATGACTCAAGCTGCCCGGTGGGGACAAATCAAGGATTTTCCTAAAGATGCCGAGGAATTAGCCGAAAAAGGTTGGAGAACAGATTTATATCGAGAAATAGCCTCAGAAATAGGTATTGAATGCCCTAAAGACGATTACAAAGTGGAAGAGGCAGAAGTATTTATTGACAAAAAACGTTTCGACCCTAGTGACCCGGTAGGCTATCTCAAAAGTTTTGAAATTCGGGCTAAATCTCCGGTACGTTTCTTTATGTCTTAGGTATTAATTCTCAACATAGACCAACAAATAGTTCAAATTTTAGCGGAGCCTTTGATGATGAAATATACACCCACTTCAATCGATACTGAACAGCAAGTTCTGTCTCGTAATAACTTCTTAGAAATTGAAAATTTAGTCAAGTCATATCCGACACCCGATAAAGGTAATTTTGTGGTTTTGGATAGTGTCAATCTCAGCATTGGTGAAGATGAATTTATTTCCGTAATTGGTCATTCTGGTTGTGGTAAATCAACTTTGTTAAAAATTGTTGCCGGGTTAGAAACAGCAACTTCAGGGTCAGTGCGACTAGATGGCAAAGAAATCCGCAAGCCAGGCGCAGAAAGGATGATGGTCTTTCAAAACTACTCTTTATTACCTTGGCTAACTGTTAGAGAAAACATTCGTTTAGCCGTAGATGAAGTGTTAAAAAATGCAACTCGCGCTGAAAAAATTAGCATTGTTAACGAACACTTGGCAATGGTAAACTTAACCCCGGCAGCAGATAAGTATCCTGATGAAATCTCTGGAGGTATGAAACAACGGGTAGGTATTGCCAGGGCTTTAGCAATTCGTCCGAAAATGTTGCTGATGGATGAACCTTTTGGGGCATTAGACGCATTAACTAGAGGAAAATTACAACGGCAAGTATTAGATATTTGGGAAAATAATCGCCAAGCCGTGATGATGATTACTCACGATGTTGATGAGGCTATTTATATGAGCGATCGCATCGTCCTAATGACTAATGGCCCAGCCGCTAATATTGGGGAAATTTTAGAAGTACCTTTCGATCATCCACGCGATCGCGCCGCTATGCGTAATTCCCAAGAATATTTTGAATTGCGTAATTATGCCTTGAATTTCCTTGATAAATACTTCACCCAAAATGAGTAAATTAGTTTATTATTTCTTTTAGCGGGTCGCCTAATTCAAATCCATCAACAATCATGATTTGAAACGGAGGAACCATATATATGGGGCTAATCTTTCAGAAAGACACCTTCCAGTCTTAGCCCGTCAGCTAACTCCGTCGGCAATGGAGGGAACTCCCAAAAATTAGGCTGTAATAACAGTTATTATTGGGGTTTCTTGAAATAAAGGATAAAAATGAATCCTGAAGAATCAAGTCTCAAGGATGAAATTACTACTGAAAATTTCATACTTCACACTTCATACTTCATGCTTCATTCACCCTGCTTCTCATTCGTCATTAGTTCCCTTTAGGAGAAGTTAAACTGTGAACATTAAGCCAATGCTAGTGCGCCTCCAAAGCGCCATAGGTAGAGATGATTTAGTTGAGCAAATGGTATTAATACCAGAGCCAAAAAGCAGTGATTTGACAAATTATCCCACAGCTAAACCCATCAATTTAATTGTTGGTTATGACGCTTCACCTCATAGTCACACAGCACTAGACATTGCCTTTTGGATTGCTCATCAAACACGTTTAGCGACTAATCAGCAAGTTATAGTCCAAGCTGTTTATGTAGTAGCACAAAATCAGAGTGAAAAGTCTTTAGATAAAATGAATTGGGCAGATTATTTAACTCCCTGCGAATGTGGAGTCAGTAATATGTACCAATCTGCAACCTCGGTATTAACTCAACCAAAAATTAAAGGCATCACCAAGTCTTTACAAGTACAAACTTTGACTCATCTAGAACAAGCTGATAAAATTCTTTGGCAGGCACGTAGTTTAGCTGAAGAATGGCAAGGTTCTTTTAAATCGCATTTACGCTTCGGTAACGTTGCTACAGAATTGACAAAAGTTGTGAAATTAGAAGCGGCTGATGTTTTATTACTGGGGTGTAAATCTATTAATCATAAAATGATTCAGGCGCTTGGTTTTAATTTTCCTTGTGCGATTTTAGGCGTACCCAATGGTATTGATGAATAACTACTGTCTTAAATAACAAACTAGAATTCAGGAGTCAGTTGTCAGAATTCAATATGAATTCCGATGAATTACAGATGAATAAGTGATGGAACATCGCACTAAATTTTGATGACGAGTCTAAATTACCCAATCATTGACTCTTCGACTACCCTCGGTATTGATTCTGATTTTTAACTTCTGACTTCTAAATTCTTCTTTAATGCAAGTCACCTATACTTTAGGTGGCTTTTTCAGTAATATGCAACTAACTAGCTAGATATCAAGAGGCTTAAAGTGGAACATTGGCAAGCTATCCTGAGCGTTTTCACCTTTTTGGGTGTAATTGTCCTAATTATGACGGAATGGGTGCATCTGACTATTGCTGCTTTATTGGGAGCATTGCTATTAGTTTTCACCAACGTTATGACATTAAAAGAAGCCGTGGGTTATATCGGTAATAGTCATGGAACATTAGGGTTATTTTTTGGTGTAATGGTGCTTGTTAGAGCATTTGAACCAACTAAAATATTTGATTATTTAGCCACTCAAATTGTGATTCTAGCCAAAGGTGATGGCAAACGTTTGTTATTAAGTATTGTGGGGATTGTTACGCCGATTTGTGCAGTCTTACCCAATGCTACAACTGTAATGTTATTAGCGCCACTAATTCCACCAATGGCAGAAGAAATAGGTATAAATTTTGTACCATTGTTGATATTAATGGTGTTTATAGCTAATAGTGCTGGTTTATTAACTTTAGTTGGTGATCCGGCGACGTTTATTGTGGGAGATGCGATTAATATTAGTTTTATCGATTATATGTGGAACTTAAGTTTAGGTGGCGTAATTGCTGTTGTTACAGTTACAGCTACCCTACCATTTTTATTTCGGAAAATTTGGCATACCAAGCTTGATAATCTGGAAGAATTACCACATCCCCAAATTAATCATCCACGAGTATTAACTGTGGGGGCGGTGATTATAGCCTTTGTATTAATATTTTTTGTGATTGGCGAATCGTTACCAGTGCCGATTTCACCTGCTGCTGTGGCTTTATTAGGTGCAGCTTTGGCGTTGTTATTATCTCATCACAGCCGCATTGATACTGTTAACAATATTTTACGTGATGTTGATTGGAGTACATTAATATTTTTTATGAGTATTTTTGTATTAATTGGTGGATTAGAAAAAACAGGTGTAATTAATGGTTTATCAGGGTTTTTGGCAATTATTTTAGGAAGAAATATTATTCTCGGTTCTTTAGTTTTATTATTTCTTGTCGGGATATTATCTAGTGTTGTGCCGAATATTCCTTTAGTAGTAGCAATGGTACCCTTACTCAAGCAATATCTTGTGAGTGTAGGGTTAGCACCGACAGAGGTGTTAGCACAAGACTTTCAAGGGCAATTTCCGGCTGAGGTTTTACCATTGTTTTATGCCATGATGTTTGGTGCAACATTGGGTGGTAACGGTACACTTGTAGGCGCATCTTCTAACATAGTTGCAGCCGGAATTTCTGAGCAACATGGTCGGCGTATATCATTTAAAACCTTTCTACACTACGGTATTCCCGTGATGTTTTTGCAACTAGCCACTTCGGGATTATATGTGTTAGTGCGATTTCTGATCTAGGCATAATCATAACTAATTCAATTTCCTTCTTGAGAGGGGTGATTTTAACAGCACGTATTTAAATATACCTAAGTGTATGGTTTTGTCGTGGCTGTAAATGTTGCATTATAGGTATAAGAGCAAAGTCAAAATCAGCTTCAAAAAGGATCAAACTTATGAACCCGCCTGAAGAATATACCAATTACAATGCACTTGAACCAGGACAAGGGGGGTTAAATCAAGTCAATAACAAACTACAATTTACTACTAATGGAATTGGTGAACCTAACAGCTTAGATAAAGTCCGAGATATTCTTTTTGGCAACCAGATACGTGATGTTGACAAAAGATTTACTCGTTTAGAAGAAAATTTAATTTCAGAAATTGTTAGCTTGCGCGAAGAAACACGTAAACGTTTAGATGCTTTAGAAAGTTATATCAGACAAGAGGTTGATTCGTTAACAGCACAACTGAAGAAAGAGCAATTAGAGCGTGATGCAGGGATGCGATCGCTCTCGGAAGAGCAGAAAAATAGTAACTTATCTTTAGAAAATAAAATCGCTCAAGTTGACGAACAAACTACCAACCGTCAACGAGAATTGCGCGAACATATCTTGAATCAATCGAAAAATTTACAAGATGATCTTCAGCAAAAGTATGAAGAAATTTTAGCGGTGCTGAAACGCGAAATGCAAGACATCCAAAGAGAGAAAACAGACCGCTCTAAGTTGGCTGCTTTGTTTACAGAACTAGCTGTGCGGCTGAATACAGATCAGAAATTCTGAGATGAAATTTAAATTACTGATGTAGATTAAGGGATTTGGGTAATGAATCACTATCCCCCGAATCGAGTACCTCCAGAAGCTAAAAGCATGAATGGAGAATCTGCTAACTTAGATTCTCTCAATCAAGATGAACTCAATTTACTTCGCAGCTTACTCCTTGGGATTGAACCTTCGCAACTAAATAAACTCTACGAAAGATTAAATAATCCGCAAATTCAACCAGAAGATATCAGTCGTTTGCTTCCTGAAGCTGTGGTTTTGCGTTCCAAGCAAGATCAGCAGCTAGTAGAAGCGATAGTTTCGACTGTGGAACAAGCAATTCAAGCCTCTGTCAGCCAAGATGAAAATGTGCTGTCTGAAGCATTTTTTCCGATTATTGGCCCAGCTGCTCGCAAAGCGATCGCTACAGCTTTAGATGAGATGATGCAATCGCTGAATCAAGCCTTAGAAAATAGCTTGTCACCACAAAGTTTTCAATGGAGGTTAGAAGCCAAAAGGACAGGAAAATCCTTTGCAGAAATTGTCCTGTTGCGGACTTTAATTTACCGCGTTGAGCAAATATTTCTGATTCACAGACAAACTGGTTTATTGCTGCATCATGTCAGGTTACAACAAATAGCTGTTCAAGACCCCGATTTAGTAGCAGCGATGTTGACAGCAATTCAAGATTTTGTCAAAGATTCTTTTAGTGTGCTGCAAGAAGATACACTCAGAAGTTTGCGCTTTGGCGAACTCACAATTTGGGTAGAAGCAGGGCCACAAGCAATTATCGCTGGGATAATTCGCGGTAAACCGCCACAAGAATTACGCGCAGTTTTTCAAGCAGCAATTGAAAAACTGCATCTCAAATTAGGAATAGAACTGCATAGCTTTACAGGCGAAACCGAACCATTTCAAGCTAGTGAACCTTATTTAGAAAGCTGTTTAGCAGTACAGTATAAAACTCCGGCTCGGCAAAATTATGCCTATGCTTGGGCTTTCTTAGGTTTAATGGCGATCGCCGCAGGAATTTGGGGCTTTTTCGCTGTGAGAGAAAATATTCGCTGGCAAACTTATCTCCATAAATTGAACTCCCAGCCGGGAATTGTGGTGCTGAACACTCGATATTACAACGGGAAATACTTTATTTCAGGAATGCGTGATCCTGTGGCTGTAGATCCCAACACTCTCATTCAATCAACAAATTTGCACCCAGATCAAGTTATTGCTAAATGGCAATCTTACTTATCATTAGAACCAAAAATCATTACTCAAAGAGCCACAGAATTACTGCAACCGCCACCCACCACAAAACTACAAGTAGATGATTCTAGCATTCTTACAGCTAGTGGCTACGCACCACAAAAATGGATTTTAGAAGCTCAGAAACTCTGGCGTTTTATTCCTGGAGTCACACAATTTCAAACTAAAAATCTGTTAGCCAATGAGTTCAAAGAACTAGAATCGGCTAAAAATAAAATTGAAACCACCACATTTTTATTTGTCGAAGGCAAAGATGAGTTAACTCCTGGAGAAACTCAAAAATTACCCAAGTTACGGACAAATTTTTCCAGCCTCTTCAACCTAGCTCAATCCTTAAATAAGGATGTACAAGTTCAAATTCGCGGTCACACTGATACTACTGGCACAGAAAGTCAAAACTTTATCCTGAGTCAAGCACGCGCAAATCAAATTTTTGCGGCTTTAAATGTGCCGGAAATTAATGCCAATAAATTTAAATCTGTTGCTTTAGGTTCTAAACTACCTTATCAAACAGAATTAAATTTAGATGCCAGAAAGCTCAACCGCCGCGTGTCTTTTCAAGTATTCATCACTGACAAAAGTAACTAAATATGCTACAAAAAAAAATATGTATGGTGGGTGCATTTGCCACTGGCAAAACTAGTTTAGTATCAAGGTTTATTTATAGTATTTTTTCTGATAGGTATTATACGACTGTTGGAGTCAAGATTGATAAAAAAACTCTCAATCTGCAAGGAAATCAGGTTAACTTAATTCTTTGGGATCTCTATGGTGAAGATGAGTTTCAGAAAGTCAGAATGTCTTATCTTAGAGGCTCATCCGGTTATATTTTAGTTGTAGATGGTACAAGGCGAAATACTCTAGATAAAGCTTTTGAGTTACAAACTAAAGTAGAAGAAACTATTGGTAAAGTACCGTTTATTTTAGTCTTTAACAAATGGGATATGACAGAGGAGTGGGAATTTGAACCCCAAGAGTTAGATAGTATTCTTAGCAAAGGCTGGAATGTGATTAAAACAAGTGCTAAAACAGGACAGGGTGTGGAAGAAGTTTTTCAAACACTTGCTCATCAAATCATAAATCGATAAATGGCAGATATCCCCAACGCTGTGATTTTATATATTCTCAATTTTATTATCGAAGAGCGATCGCTTGCTTATCTCTTAGTCAATAAGAATGGAGGTCTAGAAGGCTGGGGTGGAAAACTAGCTGAGTATGGGATTACAAATCTCAGTCCAGGAATACAGGTATGTGAACAAATTTTTTTTCTCGAAGGTTTACTACCTATAGATGACTCTCCGTTATTTCTACCCTTAATTAAAATCGCAGCGAGTATCTGTGCGGATGTTCATATTTTTCCCTCAGAGGAAGGTGATTGGGTATTACTATTAAATAGTATGTTAGATGAAAAGCATCTCTCAGCTATGCAGCAAGAAGCAAATTACTCCAGCCTAGCACAAGAAAAGTCTGATAGATTAATAAATAAGGATTTAGGAAGTAGCAGTCAAAATTTAGAATAATTAATCAATTCAAATTATCCTAAAGAAAGATTTTAATAGTCTAAAAATCAAGAACTATATTATCTATAAGACTTATGTTTGATAATTCTACTTTCTTTTTCCTGTTCCCTGCTTACAAGATTATGTTCAGTTATCAAATTGGATTGCTAGATATGTTCATGATATGACTACAACTATATTATCTGACTTATTCTTAGGTTTAAATATTTTAGTCTTAGAAAGAATTGAGGTTGGCTTATTTAGAGTCACTGCTCAACCACCTAGCTGGTTACAGCGTTTTTGTAGCCAGACCTTAAGATTTGGGATGAATATGTTAATTCCGCAAGAGGAATTTGCATTTTTAGAAAATTTTTTGTTTGATGCCGAAGATTTCTGGAGTGAAAATAGAACTGGTAAGCTCAGTTCTGGTCTTTGGAGTCAAAAAAACTTAAATGGTTACGAAGAGCAACTAGAAGCTTATGCTCTGTGTGTCAATGATAGTAAAGTCTTATTAATTGAATTAGCAGAAGATAAATTTAAATATAAACAGCACTTGATTCAAGCGGGTAGAGAACAACAATTAAATTATCAACAATTATTAAAAGATAATCAAAGAAAAGAAGTCTTAGTTAATTGTATTATTCATGATATTGCAGGGCAACTCAACGCGATTAATTGCTGTTTAGCATTACTAGAGTTTGAAAACTTAACAGATAAAGGCAAAGAAAACTTAGAAATTGCTCGTAAGCAATCTATTAAGCAAGAAATGTTAATTAGAAATATTTTAGATGCTTTTTCTTATGAGGTGCGATCGCTAGAAAATTTTATCATAGATATTGACACTGCACCTGATATTCTTAGGGCTGTAGAAGAAACTATCGAACTGTTTAAAGCCACCTTTGCACTGACTAACCAACAGTTACAGCTTGCGGCTAATGTTGACAGAACAGCCGATTGGAAAGTTGTGGGTGAACAATCGCGCTTAGATAGAATTATTACAAATCTGGTGGAAAATGCTTATCGCCACAGTTCTGAAGACTCGACAGTCACTATTAATTTGCAAGCAGAAGCAGAATATATTCTCTTCACTATTGATGACGAAGGTGAAGGTGTACCAGCAGAAATGAGTAATAATTTATTTCAAAAGTTTTCCCAAGGTCAAAATCGTGCAGGGAGAGGTGGGATTGGTCTTTATTTTTGTCGAATGACTATTGAACGTTGGGGTGGAAATATTGGTTATTTACCCCGTCCCGAAGGCGGTTCCCGTTTTTGGTTCCGCCTTCCTAGACCATTCAGGAATGAGTAATGAGTAATTGGGTGTAGGGGTATGAGGGTGGGAGGGGTGGGAGGTATGGGAGGATGGTGAAGAAATCTTTCCCCCCTCTCTCCCCACACTCCCCACACTCCCCACACCCTCTACCCATAGGTGAGAAATTCGGGCTACACCCATATATTAGTAGCCAATCAAGTGCAGGACATCACGAACTACGCTATAACCGGCTAAGTCCCAGAGTAAATAAGCTAAAAAACCAATTGCGGCTAAACGGCCATTCCATAATTCGGCTTGGGGAGTCCAACCAAACAAAAATTCATTGCGATCGCGGCCATTATAAGCATTAGCAACTGTTGGTAAATCTGTAGAGGAACGATTTTCCATGATTATTCTCCAAAATTAATTTAGTGTTGGCAAATTTTTCTTTAGTAACCAATTAGATGTAAGACATCGCGCAGAACGCTATAGCCAGCTAAATCCCACAGTAAATAAGCCACAAAACCAATTGCTGCTAGGCGACCATTCCAGAGTTCGGCTTGGGGAGTCCAGCCAAAAATAAACGCATTGCGGTCTATGCCGTTATACTCTGTAGCAACTGTTGGTAAATTATTCGAGGAGCGAGTTTCCATTTGTTGATTCCCAATTCATTTGTTACTTAACTTCACGTTAGCTATTAATTACTAGGCTGCTTTCCGTCTGGAGGTACAAACTCTAGCCACTTCTCCTGGACGATACAAAAAGCCGGAAAATGCTAACATCTCCATCTTGGGATGGTGATAAAAATCATATTTGTAAATAAATGTAAATTACTATTAACTAAATCTTGGATAATTTAGGATTAAATCAGAGGATTTTGATGATATTAATCAATAGAAATTAAAAGCCAAAATATTTGTAAGCACAGGCATTTTACTGTCAAATTTTCAGCAATCTCCCCAAAATTAAATCTTCTGATTCATCAAACTTCTACCCGACGCTAGATATATTATTCAAACTTGAGATGGATGCTGGAATCGCCTAAATTGCCCGATTCTGAGATTTACAAGAGTTAGGTATAGCGATTGTTCACAGATATTAATTGCATAGTTGCTGCTCAGAGGATTCTAATATCTCTCCAAAGTTAAACATTAAACAATAAGGAAATACAATGATTCAAAGTACAGGCATTATGTTGGGACTCTACAAACCATTGTTATGGGTAGCACAAGTTTCTGTAGATCCCTCCAACGTCACACCAGCGCAGGCATCGGTGCTAACATCTGGGCCGCGCTTTTTTGTCGCCTTAATCTCTGGTGTGATTTTAGCTTTTGCTTTTCAATTAGTGCTAACCAATCTCTCAGTTGCTGCTGGTATTTCCTACTTAGGACATTCCTCAGATGCCGATTCTAGTCATGGAGAAACAGGCAGCTTTGGTGGTACAATTCGCAAAATTGGCACGGCTGTGGGGATTTGGACATTAGTTACTGTTACCATCGCCTTATTAATTGCCAGTTTCCTAGCCGTAAAATTAAGCTTAGTGATTTTTGACCCTAGATTAGGGGCGATTCTGGGGTTAGTGATTTGGGGTGCATATTTCTTATTACTAATGTGGGTTAGTTCCACTACTGTGGGTTCTTTAATTGGTTCAGTGGTGAATACTGCTACCTCTGGTTTTCAGGCGATTATGGGAACTGCTACCGCCGCCTTGGGTGCGAAAGCCGTGAATCAGCAAGTGGTAGCCACCGCCGAAGCCGCAGCAGCTGCTGTACGTCGAGAATTAGGTAGTGCAATCGACCCGATGAGTATTCGAGAAAATGTCGAAGATTACCTAGAAAAACTGCGTCCGCCAGAGTTGGATATCTCGCAAATCCGGGGCGAATTTGAAAAATTACTCAATGATCCACAATTAAAAGCGATCGCTGGTAGCCCCGATTTACGCCACATCGACCGCCAAAAATTTATCGATTTAGTCAGCAGCCGCACCGACCTTTCTAAACGCGACGTTAACCGGATTGCAGATACACTATACAATGTTTGGCAACAGGTCGTAGGACAACAGCCACCAGTCCAAGACCGTTTAGGGGAATTAGTTGACTATCTCAAATCCTTACCACCAGGTCAAACCAGAACCGACGAACTCAACGCCAAACTAGAACAGTTAATTGCGGAAAGCCGTTCCGCGAAACAAGCTGACCAAAAAGCCACACCAGGCCCGCTTCAGCAGACACTCCAGCAAGGTTTAACGGCTTTGACTGGTATTGTTTTGGGACGCACTGACTTATCAGATATTGACGTGGAAAAGATTTTGCAGTCCCTGACCACCGCCAAAGATAAAGCCACCGAACAAGCTGATAAACTAGGGCTACCCGTACCTTCCCAACCTTACAGCCCAATTCGTGCTGACATCGAAAATTATCTACATAACACCTTTGCTTGGCAACTCAGCCAAGAAAGAATCGCCCAAGAATTCCGCGATGTTATTTATGACCCAGCCGCCGACCCTGGGATAATTAGAAGAGAATTAGACCGCTTGTCTCGTAATGATTTTGTTAAAATTCTGCAAGATAGAGGCTTACTCACCCAAGTTGAAATTCAACGCATCGCCGACCAGCTAGAAGCTGTACGTCAGTCAGTATTAGTCACAGTTACAGCCGAAGAAGAACGAGAAATTGCCCAAGATTTGCAACGGCGAGTCGAAAGTTATCTGTTGGTAACACCAAAATCAGATTTAACGGCGGAAGGTATTGAACGGGATTTCCAGTCTTTGTTGTCAGACTCAGATGCAGATTATGAAACACTGTCACGCCGTTTTGCAGTGATTGACAGGGCAGAAATGCGGAAAATTCTGCTGGAACGCAACGATGTGCAAGTCTATGAAGTTGAACCAATTTTAGATGAATTGGAAAGACAACGCGATCGCGTTTTAATTACCGCCCAAGGTATAGCAGAACAAGCAAAATATCAAGCAGAAACCCTGTGGTTGAATGTAGAATCATATCTGCGTAACACAGGTAAAGCCGAATTAAACCCTGATGCGATTCGCGCCGACTTGAAGCGATTATTAGAAGACCCCCAAGCCGGGATGATTGCCATTCGCACCCGATTGTCTCGCTTTGACCGCGATACTTTAGTGCAGTTATTGAGTCAGCGCCAAGATTTGAGCGAAGACCAAGTTAATAACATTATTAATACTGTGGAAGATTCTTGGCACAGTATTCGCCACGCACCGCAAGCCGTCGCTGACAAAGCCAAAGAACAATATGATTCTGTCATGACGACAATTACAGATTATCTGCGGAACACTGGCAAAGCAGAACTCAACCCCGAAGGGATTCAACGAGATTTAGATCGCTTGTTTGCCAATCCCAGAGAAGGTGCGATCGCCCTGCGGCGGCGGTTATCCCAAGTAGACCGAGATACCTTAGTTAAATTGCTGAGTCAACGGCGAGACTTGAGTGAAGAACAAGTCAATCAAGTAATTGACTCGATGCAAACATCCATCCGCAATATTGTGCGTGCGCCCCGCCGTTTGGCTACCCGTACTCAGCAAAGAATGGATACATTCAAAGCTTACCTAGAAGAATATTTGCGGCAAACTGGCAAAGAAGAACTCAACCCCGAAGGTATTAAACGTGACTTGCAATTATTGTTGCATGATCCACGGGTCGGGGTAGAAAGTTTGAGCGATCGCTTGGCGCATTTTGACCGTTCTACCATCATCGCCTTACTAAAAATTCGGGAAGATATGAGCGATGAAGAAGCCGCCAGAATTGCCGACAATATAGTTTCCGTCCGGGATCAATTTGTCGAACAAATACGCGGTATTCAACGCCGGATACAAGATGTTGTGGATGGGATTTTTGCCCGTATCCGCTACTATCTCAATTCCTTAGATCGCCCAGAACTTAACTATGATGGCATTAAGCATGATGTGCGCCAGTTATTTGACGATCCCCAGGCGGGATTTGATGCCTTGCGCGATCGCCTATCTTCCTTCAACCGTGATACCCTAGTCGCCATCATGAGTTCCCGCGAAGATATCTCTGAGGAAGATGCTAACCGCATTATTGACCAAGTAGAACGCGCCCGGAACACAGTCTTACAACGTGCAGAACGCATCCAACAAGAAGCACAACGCCGTTTAGAAGAAGTCAAACGTCAAGCCCAAAAGCAAGCCGAAGAAACCCGCAAAGCCGCAGCTACAGCCGCTTGGTGGTTATTTGCCACAGCCGTTGTTTCCGCAATTTTCGCCGCCTTTGGTGGTGCGATCGCTGTTGTGTTTGTCTAGCTTAAAAACTGTCTCCGCTAAAATTTTAGCCTCCCAATGTGGGAGGCTAAAATTTTATGGTGGAAATGTGCTTTAATTTATGCCACAAAGAGATATTAGTGAATTACCTATGAAATTACTGGTTATAGATTCAAATAAAGTTGAGGTAAAACAATGGATACCACCACGCATTATGCAGGAATTATAAAACGAGTAATTCAGAAATATGCCCAATTTACTCCATCTCATGGGCAAATTCGGCTGGATACTGTTTTTGATGAACAGCAAAATCGGTATGCCTTAATGCAAGTAGGCTGGGAACGAGGCAGAAGAGTTAGAGGCAATATAATTTATGTAACTCTCCATGATCAAAAAGTTTGGGTAGAATACGACGGTATTGAAACTGGCATTGTCGCAGATTTAATCGCAGAAGGAATACCAGAAGAACACATAATTTTAGCTTTTCTGCCTGAACGACAATTAGCTAAGAATATTTAAACCGATTTATGCTTTACCAACTCTCCATTTTTAGGCGAATTGGTAAAGCCATTAACTAAATCCGCGAATAACGCAGACGAACTCTCAAAAGACGCAACCATCGCAGCCAAACTTGTGCAGGTTGCTCAAAGAAAGTGAAAATATCGCCAAAGCCCAGGTTAGTTTTATTATGATGCAGCCAGTGTCTTTCGGGAGTGGTAATGAATAAAAATTGACACACAACATTGATTATCTTTGGAGTTTGCCAACCCAAAACACTAACGTGTCTCCACCATACATGAAACTGACCTAATAGCAATCCTAAAATCACTCCAATGGGAGAGAAAGACCAAAGAATAAATGCCATAATTATATAAGGCAAAGCTCCTAAAATTCCATCTAAAAGTACCTGAAAATTTAAAGTTAATATGGCATAGTGGCGAAAGTCCTTCTTCCAAGAATGATGTGTTCTTAAGTGGAGGCTACCAAAAACATGCTCAGGTATGTGATATACGAACGTAGATAAAAAATCACCAAAAAACAATAATAGCCAAGCAACAACGATAGCCTCAATCATTTCTACTCCTCACGTTCAATTAAACAAATCCACACAAAAAAATCCCAAAAAGACAATTGATGCAGCGCCGCATCTTGTCAATTTTTCGGGTGACATTTCCGTACTATTTAAAAGTTTTATTGATGTGCGATTGTGACTTTAATTAACCATATTAATTACTCCTATTTTTCTTTTATGCGAATTAAATTAATCAAATACATCTAAAATTTGATAGATTTAGTGTATTTTACTGCTGTTACCCCATAATCTTCTTATGAAGACAGACAGTATAAGCAAAGAATGAGTTAAAATTAGTACAAATTTAGGTTAAGAATTTCTGCACAATTATTCAGCAGAGATTAACTACAAATTATCTAGACTTGAGAGGAAATTTAGCCATGAAAATATTTTAGAACTTACGCAGTGCAGCGAAAAATAAAGGATTTGGACAAGGGTGTAAAGGCAAAATCAGTATCCTCTTACTTTTGAATTTTGAATTTTCCGTAGGGATGGGGCGTGTATGCAAAACCCTGAAACCCAACCTTCACAGATAACCTTTGTGCCTTGAAAGCGTTACCCTAGATGGTAAAGCTCAAATTTAGACTATGACACCTGACGAAATTGCGGTAACGCTAACAGACTTCTTTGGTACAGAAAGTATAGCTGCGATCGCACCTGGATCTTGGCAAGTAGACTCACCTAGTTTTCGGCTGTTAGTGCTGCTGTCAGAAGACCAAGCTTGGCTGCGAGTGTTATTGCCAATTGTACCCCTACAAGAAGCGGAAACATTTTTAACCCAATTTTTAGAAGCCAACTTTGATGAAACTCAAGAAACCCGTTACGCAGTTTATGACGGCGTAGTTTGGGGAGTCTATCACCATAATATGAGTACATTAGTGAGTGCGGATTTTGCCAATGCTATTTCTAGAATGCTTTCTCTACATAAAGCTGGTTTAAATGATGTCTTCAATCGATTTATTGAAAACCGCCTCCGCAAAATTATCCAAGCCGCAAAACAGCAAGGACAATCTCTACAAGCCACAATGCAAAACTTAGACAGATTTTATGCAGAAGGCTTAATGGGTGAAATTAACCAATCTGCTAACGATAGAGAACAAGTATTAGCCACTTGGCAATATCAACTAGAACGCCTGTGGAATGAAATATAGCAAAGTGCTACTAATCCCCAGCCTCTAACTCCCAATATCCTAGTACAGCAAGGCGTAAATAAACAGACCACACTTCGACTACTTCGGCTGCGCTCAGTACAAGTACGCTCAGTGACCATAAGAAATTGCTAAAAGGCTTGTGGTATCACCATTCTTTTTTTGAATTTTTCCTTTTGCCTTTTTCCTTTTGCCTTATTTTACTAATCCCCATTCCCTACTCCCTACTCCCTTTTTTATTCATGGATATTATCGCAATTCTCAAAGAAGATTATCAAAGATTTCCTGAAAATCAAACATATTCAATTTACGCAGAAGATGTTTATTTTCAAGATGCGGTTTTCAAATTTCGAGGACTTAAACTTTATCAATGGATGATTAAATTTATCCAGACTTTCTTTTTAAATCTCAAAATGGATTTACACAACATTCAACGTTTGGGTAATATCATCAAAACTGAGTGGACACTGAGTTGGAATAGTCCCTTACCTTGGAAACCCCGCATTTCTATCACTGGCTGGAGTGAATTAAAACTCAACTCTGATGATTTGATTATTTCTCACATTGACTATTGGAATTGTTCACGTGCAGATGTAATTAAACAGCATTTTTTTTCACAGGCTTAGGTTTGTTACGAAGCAAGAAAAATCAGTAACAATAGTTTCAGTAATTGCTGGTGCTGGGTTTCCTTAATTACATCTATTTCTTGATGAGAGCGATCGCTTTGAATAATGACAAGTTTATTCTAATGTGTAACTTGATATCTACTCTTTGTTCAAAATTTGATCAACTTTGTTTTCAATAACTGTCAACTTCTCAGAATTGTCGGACGATCTTAATCTAGAGAACTGAGCAAGTTGACGATTCCCTCATTTAAGGTGGTTAATCTCAAAATGGCATCTTCCATTCTAGAGATTGTTGTATCTATTTTGTCGTTTCGTTCTCTATTTTCTTGTCTTTCCTCAGCCATTGCATCCAGAATACCTTGAATAGCTCTGGCATTGCTTTTTACTATTTGCTGAAGTTCTTCGTTCGTCATTATTGATTGCTGTTGAGATTTAGTAGATACTTTACAGTATAAATTAGCGATCGCCCCTGATACCTTTGATGACAAGCGAACTAGTACAGGTCGGCGTAAATAAACAGACTATCTGGAATTGCTAAAAGGCTTGTAGTATCTTTATTCTTTCTTTTTACTTTTGCCTTCTTACAAAGTTAGGCGGGACGGAAACCGACACCGCCTACTTTGCGCTTTTTACTTTTGCCTTGTTGTACTAGTACAGTTCGCGCTCAAAAAGGTGGGCTGATTTAACGCACACCTTTTTGAGTATGAAAATTGAAGACCAAGGTAGTTTAAACTATCCTTGGAAAACAAATGCTCATGAATTTGGAGAATTGTTAGTTTAGCACCATTCAGTTTCTACTCAGCACTTTTAAACACTCATTTCTAACATCCGTTGCATTGGACGCAGTGCCGCTAGTCGAATTTCTTCAGACATTGTAATTTCAGGAGCGCGGTTTTTCATTGCTAAATACAGTTTTTCTAATGTATTGAGTCGCATAAAAGGACACTCATTACAATTACAATTATTTGTGGGTGGTGCAGGAATAAAATGCTTATCTGGGGCAAATTTTTGCATTTGGTGAATAATTCCTGGTTCTGTCGCCACAATAAATTCTTGGGCAGGGCTGGTTTGACAATATTTGAGTAAAGCTGCCGTCGAGCCAATATAATTAGCGTGGCGCAAAACGCTGGTTTCACATTCTGGGTGAGCGATCGCTTCCGCTTGGGGATGTGCTATTTTTAATTGGACAATTTTCTTTTCGGAAAAGGTTTCATGGACAACACAGCTACCTTGCCACAGTAGCAAATCTCTGCCAGTTTGTTCCATGACATAGCGCCCTAAATTCCGGTCTGGGGCAAAAATAATTGGCTGGCCTTTGGGTATCTGCTGCACAATTTTGACAGCATTAGAACTAGTGCAAATAATATCGCTCATTGCCTTAATTTCAGCAGAGCAGTTTATATACGAAACCACCAAATGATCAGGATGGGCTGCTTTGAAAGCCGCGAATTCCTGTGGTGGACAACTATCTGCTAAAGAACAACCAGCAGTTAAATCAGGTAACAGTACTAACTTATCAGGATTGAGAATTTTGGCTGTTTCTGCCATAAAGTGTACGCCAGCAAAGACAATTACATCTGCATTTGTCTGGGCTGCGGCTTTCGCCAGTTGTAACGAATCACCAATAAAATCTGCAATATCTTGAATATCTGGTTCTTGATAGTAATGCGCCAAGATTACCGCATTGAGTTCTTTTTTCAAATCCTCAATAGCAGCAAATAAATCTCGTGGTAGTTCACCTGATTGGGTTTGGTTTTTTGGTGCAAATGCAGTTGTAAACACAGTTAGGGGTTGCTTATGGTTGCAAATATTTTATCTAGTGGATTCAATTATAGTAGTTTTTACCAAAAATAACAGACAAGAAAATTAAAGACTTTTTGAATTATTACGTAAGTATATGAGAGCGTATGGTATTCTAGACTAATTTTGGAAATTCTCTCGGCTACTAGGGCGTAGAAGTGGGGAATCCTGATTTTTCCGCAACCACCATGAGTTCTATGTGCGAAAAGTGATGAAAGGTTGAAGGGTGGGGTTAAGCAGGCGATCGCTATTGAGATTTGGAAGTTTGAGGGGTGCGATCGCTCCACTTCTCTCCTAATATCATCAATAAAAGTCATTAATTACAAAGATTTATTCTCCCAAGGATTAATGATAAAAATTTCACAGCCTATAAAATCACTAACATTACGAGTTGCTATGAGATGAGAGGGAAAATGCGAAAGATGCGATCGCTGATTATACTCAAGCCTGATTATAGAGCAATACAGTTCAGTTAAGACTAAAACTCTTTGTTAAAGTCATTTTTTTTAACGAACCGCAAAGAGCGCAAAGAGCGCGAAGAGAAGAAAAAATTACTAACTGAACCGTATTGGATTATTGAGGGATGCTATTTTTGCTTAATCCCAAATAGTTCTAAACTCTTCCGAGACTCTGCTAAAAAATGCTTTTCTATGGCGCGATATTTAGCTGTTGATACATTTTCAATGGTATTATCTAGATGCCAAGCTGCAACTAATTTTTGATTGCGGAAACCATATCTGTGAAAATCTTCAGCACTGACGTGAATTAATTTTCCATTTTTGTATTTTAATACAGCAACATCTAGAGCGTCATTCTCACTGCCATCAGATGCTTCAACACTTTGGATATATAAAGATATTGGCTTACCCTTAACTTGACAAAGATTATATATAAAACTACCTTTTTTCTTTTTTTGGAGAGGGCAGTTTTTTGGCTCCACATCACCTTGGAAGTGTTTTTCAGTGGCGAAGGATTTATTGGTGGCAAAAGATGGCAAACCCGTACAAAGTACCAAAGATGAAATTGTCAACAACCTAAGTAAATTAGTCATATTTTAATATCTAACTTCTGTTTTAATTACAGAGATATTATAGCTAAAAATATTACTAATTTATTCAGCAATAGTACTGGTTAATTAATATCTCTACTTCCATATATTCCCGGTTTTGCTTCTGTAGAATAAAACAGCATCGCCTGTTAAGTTGTAGTCAATCAAAAAGTTAATAACTGAGCTTCAATGCGTGTACCTGCGATCGTCAATCCACGTTCTGTGCGAATGATTTTTGGTTCTTGCTTGGATGCTGCTACCATAAGGATTTCTCATCAGAAGCTAATTTCATCATATCGCCAATGTAACTTTCCAGCAGACACAGGCGATCGCTATTGAGATTTGGAAGTTTGAGAAGTGCGATCGCTTAACTTCACTTGTGATGCTATCAATAGTAGAGATAATCTGGAAATATCTTGAATTTTGCAGCTAAAATACAGCATTTATGTGATTAAAACTGTGTTTATACTTATGGATTTGACTTGTATATATGGGAACTCTAAATCAGAAATCCATACTGGAGATTCAAGTCTATGGCCAGAAGCCCTGTAAGTGCAACGCTGAGTGCAACAGATAAGGATACGTTGTTGCAAGCGATCGCTACAATTAAAGAAAAGTTACCATTTTTAGTTGATTTGAGTAATGAGGAGCGCAAAGCTTTACCCAAGATGGGAGATAAAAGCCGCGCTTTTGTTAGTAAAGCATTAGAGGTGGCGACACAGAACCCAGAGTTTTTACCACGTTCTTTTGATTTGGAAGAAATGCGAAAGGATGTGCAATTATTTGAAGCGTTGTATCCAGTGTTGCTGGCTTTGACTCAGTTGCAAGAATTGGTTGATGATACTTCTCTGGCGGTGGGTAGTGAAGCTTATGCAGCCGCTTTGCAGGTATATAACTATGCTAAAGCCAGTGGACAAACGGGAGGATTAGACGCTGTAGTTGGGGAGATGGGACAAAGGTTTGCGCGGAAATCTCGCAAAGCCAAGCCTGAAGCAGCAGCTTGCAATTGCGCTTTATATTTTTCTTCCACAGCTTGCAATGCTAACTGATAATTTTGCATAAAATCACTATGAATTTTCTCTTTATCAGTTCCATCAGGGACGTTAACTTTAACGACAACTACGCCATCACCTTTATTAGCAATACTTTGGATAGCTAAATCTGTATCTTCATTTTCTGCTTGCACTTTTTTAAAGGAAGTAACAAAAGCCTTCCAGTCGATACCGTTGCGGAAAATTAAATCGACAGTGTTTAATACTTCTTCAAATAGTTTAGTAAATTCTCCTGGTTGAAAGTCGCCACTACTGGGGCGGCGTTCTCTATCATCAGTTCCAGAATGGGGATTTTCTAGCAGATAGATAAAGCGACAATCAACATCATTTAATTTAGTTGTGCTTTCAATATTCCAAGCTTCTACACAAGCACCAGTCATTTGAGCGCGAGTGAAATCAGTACCCACAGCTTGAGATAGAGTTAGATTTGCCCACTCTAAACAAGCTCCTGCAAAGGTGGCTTCACTAATATCAGTGTCTTTAAGATTAGCTTCTTTTAAATCTGCGCCTATGAGGTTTGCGCCTTTAAGATTTGCGCGAATATATGATTTATTTCTACCATTTAAAGTAACTAGCAAATTGAGAATGTCTCGTTTAGCTAATATTGAATCGTCTACTTTGGCAAGGTCGAGTTTTTTCGCTTCATAAAAACGAGTGCGAGTGAGATTTGCTGTTCTGAAATCTGTGTTTTTGAGAGTTGCACCAGTAAAGTCAGCATCAGTTAAATCAGCACCAAAGAAGCTTGTACCGCCTGTTGCTGCAAAGGTAATGGCGAATGAGCGAACCCAAGCATCTTTTTCATTTCCAGCTAAACTACGCCAGCCAATGTAAGCACTAAATAACATAAAGGCTCCGGCTCCGGCTCCGGCTCCGGCTCCGGCTACGCCTCCGGCTCCGGCTCCGGCTACGGCGAAGACTGCGGCTACGGCTCCGGCTCCGGCGAAGGTTACGGCTACGGCTCCGGCTACGGCTCCGGCTCCGGCTACGGCTACGGCTCCGGCTCCGGCTACGGCGAAGACTGCGGCTACGCCTCCCTCTCCGGCGAAGTTTACGGCGGAGGTTACGGCGAAGGCTACGACGAAGGCTCCTAAAGCTGCTGTTAAACCCTTACGAAGAGTAATAATACAAAAAACGAGTAGCACAAATAGGAGGGCTATCCCAAAAATGATCTTTTGATCATGACTCAAATCTTCAGAACTTGTAGGTCTAAATATCAATACTACGAATAGACTAAGAAAGATTGAGAAAACCCCTGAAACTGCTGACAGCAGCCATGAGGCTATAAGCAACCCAACAGTCCAACGTTTCTGTAGTCCAGCTTTCGCACCTGTGAAATTAGCCCCTTTGAGAATAGCCTTGCTAAAATTAGCCCCTCGAATATCTGCCTGACTAAAATTAGCCCCAGTCAAATCTTGACCTTTAAATGAACGACCTCGCAAATTTTCACCGGAATAGTCTGGCGGCATAATTCCGTCACTAAGGGTTATTACGGAAGTTTTATACAAGTTTACTGTAAAATTTTGCTGATTTTCTCAAAATGCAAAGATTTTAGATGCAATATTGAATAGCAGCGCACGGTATTGCAGCGTTGTTAGTCAATCTTAAATCTGTTTAATCACAGATTCAAGTTGTCGTTATGACACTTTAAGCCTCTTTACGAATCAATAAGCTATGGTTCACAACATTCAAACTGTCGAACACGAAATTCCGACTTCGGAACAGTAACATCCGAGTAAAAAGCTCGAAACTTCATCTTCCGAACACGAAGTTTCATCTTCAGAACAGCAACGTTGAGCCTCTAAACACGAAATTCCGACTTCAGAACTTGAAACTTCACCTTCCGAACTCGAACATCCGACTTCAGATGTCAAAGTGTCGAGCAAAAAACTCCGAATGTGAGGTACAAGAGATATAGCTTACTGGCAAAAGGGTTAAACAATGAGTGAAACTCAAACCCAGTTACCCACTAATATTTGGATTCCTGCTTCTTGGCAAGAATATTTACAAACGCTTGCTGAACTACAGACCGATAAAGCAAAAAGTTATTATTACAAAGGACACATGAGGCTGGAAATGGCTCCAGTTAGTTTTGATCATGGTCAAGATCATGTGATCATTATATTTGCGGTGACTCTATTTGCCACACTGAAAGGAATTTTAGCTACAGGTTTAGACACCATAACTTTTCGTAAAACAGGAATTCAGGATTGTCAGCCTGATGTGGCGTATTATCTCAGAGAACGCGCTCAAAGCATCCCATCTGGTACAGGAATTGTCAACCTTGAACGCTACCCTGCACCAGATTTAGTGATTGAGATTGCAAAAACTTCTCTACTTGATGACTTGGGAACAAAACGTTCTCTCTACGAAGAATTAGGCGTTGCTGAATACTGGGTAGTAGATGTGCAGAATGCTCAAATCATTGCATATACTATGGCAGATCAGGGAAGCAAACGTATTCAAGAATCACAAGTTTTGCCTGGGTTGGTAATTGCAATTTTAGAAGAAGCTTTACGCCGTAGCCGTGAAACCAGTCAATCTGAAGTTTGCGCTTGGTTAATGTGCCAGTTTCAGTAATAGGAGGGTTAAAAGTTACAGTTTGGTGCTGGCTAGAAGAAACCCCTCTCCAAACCCCTTCCACTAGGGGCTACGGTGTACAAACAAATCATCTGATCCCCCTAAATCCCCCTTAAAAAGGGGGACTTTGATTCTTGTTCCCCCCTTTTTCAAGGGGGGTTAGGGGGGATCAAGCCACATTCTGCACTTAGCAACAAAGATGTGTGTACACCGTAGCCCTCTGGGGGATAGAGGCTTTAAAACTCTTGATTTTTTCTTGAAGAATGCGGAATACATCTGCCCCTCTCCGCGTCGGAGAGGGGTTGGGGAGAGGTTCAACGCACTCATCTTAAAACATTCTAGCGATCGCTCCCCGAACTGGCACAAGTTGAGTCAAGATATACGTTACCCTAATCAAGACTTAAGTATATACTTACACGGCTGCTGCTTATGTCATCTTCCCCAGAGCGTCCGTTAAAAATTAACCTCACCCTATCATCATCCCATCCGCAGTTATTGGAGGGATTGGATTTATGGCTGCGCTTGGGTTTGATATCTGATGCCCAAGTTAGGCAGTTATGTAAAGAATATCTCAGTTGTATGGTGGTGTTACAGCCGCAAGTCGAACCGGAAGCAGTAGTAGCGGGTGCAACTTCCAAACAGCCAGCCAAGCCATTAATTGCTTATGCGCCAGCACCGCCAAAACAACCTTCTCAACCCAACTTTGTCACGAGGATGTTGCAATCTTTGGGGGAAGAACTGAGTGTACGCTGGCTACTATTTTTAGGTGTATTTTTAGTAGTGCTGTCCTCTGGGGTATTGGCTGCAAGTCAATGGGAAAGATTTCCCGCCGCCGGACAGTATGGGGTGTTATTTGCTTATACTTTAACTTTTTGGGGTTTCAGCTTTTGGACTGGGAGACAAGCAAACCTGAGATTAACCACTCAGACGCTATTAATTGTCACGTTATTTTTAGTGCCTGTGAATTTTTGGGCAATGGACAGTTTTGGATTATGGCACAATCCGCTTAACTGGTTAACAGTTGCGATCGCTGCTCCTACCCTGACTTTTATTACAGTTTTACTGTGCAGTAATCGTACAGTTTTTCCCAACTCCTCCACAAGAAAGTTACCGCTAATTAATATCCTGGCGCTGAGTTATTTACATTGGGGTTGGAAAATCGCAGTCTTTCCTTTAATTGCTGTGTATGCAGCGATGATAGGCACAACGTTACTAACTATCTATGACATTCGTCGTCAGCGACGTAATACCAATGAAAATCAACTCAGTTTATTTGCCACCGTCATTGTTTACTCGTTAATTGTACTGTTGTCACGGGCAATTTTTGTTGCTGGTGTAAATGTCACCCAACTAGGGTTAGCCATTGGGATTTGTGGTTGGTTGATTACTTGGTTAGTACAGCAACAGGAGGCAGGAGGCAAGAGGCAGGAGGCAGAAGGCAGGGAGCAAGGGGGCAGGGAGCAGGGGGCAGGGGGTAGAGGAAGACTCTCTGACTTAGCACTTCACCCCGTTTGGGAAATCTTAGGTAGCCTTTTACTCTTCCTCGGTTGGGCTGTGGCGGTAGCAGATTATCCGGGACAAGCTTTGGCTGTGAGTGGTTTGGCTTTGTGGTATGTGAGTCAGCGTTTGCAGAGATATAGCCTCAAGCTTGATTTAGCGGTGCTGTTTTTGGTTGGCTTACAGTCGATTTGGCAGGGTTGGCGAGTTGTACCGCCGGGAACGCGACAATCGATAATTGCTACTGCGGCAAATCTCACCCAGGCGCAAAATGAACCTTGGGCGTTGCTGAGTGTGGCATTATTTCCTTATTTAATTTTTATGGTATGGTTTTGCGATCGCCTGCGTCATACCGAGAAACGAGATTTGGCAAATTATGGTGAAGCGATAGCCTTGATGTTTGGCAGTTTTTTAACTGTGATTGCCACAATTAATCCTACCTTGCGATCGCTAAATCTAGTTTTTTCGACTATTACTTTGACTGTTGTCACTAAACGCCGTTCGCCATCTTCCACGCCGTTAATTTACCTGACTCACTTCATCGGTTTACTGGCACTTTTCTCAGTCATAGACTGGTTTTTCCCGAATCTCCCGACTTATCTCTGGGCAACGGTTATCTCAGTTGTGATGGTGGCAGAATGGGGATTTAGTCTTGGTAATGGTAGCTGGCAAAGTAGTGCATGGTATTTCGGCTTAGTATTATCCATCGTCAGTTTTAGTTTATTTTTTGATGCCACTTTTAAACAAATTAACCAACAATATTGGGGCGTGATTTGGTTAATTACACCCTTATGTTTGACTTTTTTAGCCAGTCGTACCACAGGCAAACCCCGCACTATCAGGGCTTTTTTGAGTGGGGTGGCTGTGTTTGCGGTGCAGTTTTTAACTATTCTTGTACCAGAAACTAGATTTATGAGTTTGGCGGTGGGTACGGGTGTAATGTATCTCAATACCCGCTATTTACGAAATGAAGGATCTGCCGCCTTTACCATTGGTTTAGGACTGAGTTTTATAGCAGCGTTGCTGTGGGAAGGGATACCAGGCTTACCCCGCCTAGCTATTGCAGGTTGGTTAGTCGTAGGTGCGATCGCCACTTTTAGTTTATGGTTAATGCGGAAATTATTACAACAACGCAACCATGAATTAGCAGATATATATGCAGATGCTAGTGATAAATGGGCGATCGCTTTATGTTGTACTGTACTCTCAACCCTGACAATCCACTCATATTTAGTTTATGATGCCGTCGTCATCCCCGGAGTTTGGTATTTAGTCGCCAGTGCCATTACTTTACTCGCCATTGCTTACCGTAGCTGGAGTGAACCCACAGATTGGGCATTTTACGGTATTGGTTGGTGTGTAGAATTATTCATCGCCGAAGTGTTGAGCTTTGGGGAACGTTCTACAATCAGAATTGCAATTGCCAACATCGCTTTAGGTTTATTCACCCAACTTTTAGGCGAATGGTGGCGACGAAGATATCATCCCGCCAGACTTCCCAGCAGTTTACATATTCTGCCCTTAGTTTATGGTGCGTTGAGTGTTGTTCTGCGGTTAAATATTTTTACCGAGTGGACTGGTTTATCTAGTTTGGGTGTGGCTTTAATCGTCATTGGTATTGGGAGACGACAACCAAACTTTAAACCGCTACTTTACTGCGGCATTATTGGCGTATCAATTTCATTTTATGAACTATTGTTTTATCAAATGTCCCAAGCTAAAGGCGGTGCATTGGGTGATGGCTTAATTGCCATGTCTGCTTTAGGAACAAGCATTATGCTAGTTTACAACCGATTAGCACCTTGGTTGAGCCGATATTTACGCCTCAGTTTGCTAGAAATCAAAGGTATTGCTCATCTGCACTGGGCTTGGAGTAGTGTATTATTAACCCTGGCCATTGCCCTGCCAATTCAAGCTAACCGCCTTGTTGGGTTGGGTACAGGGGGATTATTAATTATGTATGCCATCTTCCAAGGAAGAGGCACTAGTAATACACCAAGGGTTTTTGGCAGAATCACCACAGAAGAAATGTGGGTTTATCTCGGCTTATTAGAAGTATTGGGAATGCGGGTTTATTGGCGAGAAACCGCCGTAGGACAGTGGCTAACCGGGCCTTTAGTGCCTTGGAATGGTGCGATCGCTTGTGTGATAGCCTACTTCTTATACAGCTTACCCTGGGAAAATTGGGGTTGGTCAAAAAGACCTTGGCAACTCGCCGCCTACATTCTGCCATTAATGATTTTGTGGGAAACCAGACTGCAAGTTTACCCCATCACCCTGCTCATCGCGGCTGGCTTTTACATCATCTTAGCCAAGGTGAGTGAAAATATCCGCCTCACATATATTAGTATCGCCTTAATTGATTGGGCAGCCTGGAAATGGTTATCCCAATTAAATATTACTGACCCCTTGTGGTATTTTACCGCCACTGGACTTTCGCTGTTATACATTGCCCAAGTTGATCCACAGCTAAAACAGCCAGAATCAAAATCATCGCGGCACATTGTCAGGCTGGTAGGTATCAGTTTAATTTGTGGATGGGCAGTAGTATTTCATCAAGATACAGTCATCATTCCCGGAATTTTCAGCCTCATCGCTATTTTTGCTGGATTAACTTTGCGTATTCGGGCTTTTTTGTATGTTGGTACAGGTACTTTCTTAGTTACTGGTATTTACCAATTAGTCATTTTCAGCTTACGTTACTCATTTTTAAAATGGGTAATTGGCTTGCTAGTTGGTATTTTACTGATTTATATCGCCGCTAACTTTGAAACTCACCGCACCCAACTTAATAGCCTACTTCGCAACCGCAGTCATGAATTGGATGAATGGGAATGAAGAGGACAGTCCCACTTTCATCGTCAGATTTGTGTAGGTTGGGTGGAGGAACGGAACCCAACATTCACGCATACTTTGTTGGGTTACGCTATCGCTACACCCAACCTTACTATTCTCTTAACTGAAGCGTATTTCTATATAAGCCAATACGCTTCAGTTAAGAAAACTAAATTACAACAAAATCGGCAAATATAGCGGTTCTCGGTTGGATGAGGTACATTTCAACCCCACCCCCAACCCCTCCCCGCAAGCCTACGGTGTACACACAAGTGGTAGCTGCAAGGATTTCAGGCATAACAGACCAGTTAAATTAAGTTGTACACATAAATAGATGTCTATTAGTAAGACAAGGAAAGTGAGGAGAAAAAACAGATGGAAAACCCAATTTTAATTCATGCACAAGAGTCTCAGGGGAAAACATTCGGCGACCCCAGGCTGGTAAA
>NZ_JACJTB010000035.1 GCF_014698475.1 Nostoc spongiaeforme FACHB-130
CACACTGATACATCCCGAACTCAGAGGTGAAACGCTGCTGCGGCTACGATAGTTGGAGGGTTGCCTCCTGCCACAATTGCTCGGCGCCAGGTCTCTTTTTCCTAAAAAGCTCCTTAGTTCTAACATTGTACTGAGGAGCTTTTTAGTATTTATCTCTCTACTTTTAATATCCCTCTTCTGTAAAACCTCCTGGTATTACTACTTTAGTTCGTGGTCTTGAGCAGTTTGAATCCACCTTTTTTGGCTGGAAACTCGCTCTGGGTAAACTTGTGTGTACACCGTAGCCAGCAAGACGGGAAGAAAATCAACTCCAGTAGAAGTGATATTAAGGATGCTAGTCCTAAAACACTTACGCGGACTTAGTTACGAAAACACAATTAAAAATGTGAGAGAAAGTTTAATTTTGAGGCAGTTTTGTCGAGTATATTTTAATCCTCTGCCAAATAAAAGCACATTGATCCGTTGTGCGAATACTTTGAATGAAAAAACGTTGGAGGAGATTAATCAAAGACTGGCTCAAATTGCCACCCAGTTAAAAATAACTCAGGGTAAAAGAATGAGGACAGATGGTACAGTAGTGGCAACTAATATTCATTGCCCTTCAGATAACAGTTTATTAAGTTAAGTAAGAAATATGAGCAGAAGTTGATGCCTGGAGTCACCAAAGTAAAAATAGAAGAGTCAGCAGAGGAATTACGTGAGCTGCTGAAAAAACAAAAAACAGCATTAGGAAAAGAACGGATTCAAGCGTTGTATTTACTGAAAATACAGCAGGTAAAGACAATCCAAGATTTGGCAGTAGTGTTGGGAAGAGGAAGTGCCACAGTGCAAAGGTGGTTAAAGGCTTATGCAGAATCAGGAATTGAGACCCTGGTATCAAGAAAAAAGGGTTCAGGACGACCACCAATCATTAACACGGATGTTCGAGAACAACTTTTAAAAGAACTAGAAGACCCCCAGGGATTTAAAAGTTATGAAGTAATCCGAACATGGTTAAGAGCACAGGAGGGAGTAGAAGCTTCATACAAAGTAGTACATGACACGGTACGTTATCAAATGAAAGCGAAGCTAAAAGTGCCGCGTACAGTAGGTATAAAACACCAGCCCGAAGCGGAAGAGGAGTTTAAAAAAAACTGCCACAATACATAGAAGTAATTAAGAAATATGTCATACCACCAATAGATAAACAAAGAAGAACTAGATATTGGTGCGAAGATGAAAGCCGTGTGGGGTTAAAGACTCAAGCGGGTAGATTAATTACCAACTTTGGGACTAAACCTATCGGTATCATACAATGGAAACGGGAGAATTTTTATTTATACGGATTAGTAGAACCGTTAACGGGTGAATATTTTATTTGGGAATTTTCTCATTTAAATGCAGATTGTTTTCAGATTTTTTTAGAAAAATTCTCTGCTAATTATGCCCAAGATATACATATTATTCAGTTAGACAATGGTGCTTTTCATTTTAGTCAACATCTTCAGATACCAGAAAATATAATTTTGTTATTTCAACCCCCACACACCCCGCAAGTTAATCCAATTGAGCGATTATGGGAAGAAGTTAAAAAACATCTGGCTTGGGAAAGTTTTGGAACTTTGGATGAATTAAGACAATTTATCTGGAAGCGTTTGGAGAAATTAAACACATCAATCGTTGCTTCTATAACAGGGTGGGATTTTATTCTTGATGCTTTATTTGAATCAAATTTTTCGTGAATTGGTATAAGGCGGCAATTAAACAAGCTGAAACAGTGAAGTCAATTCTAGTGCAATTGGATGCCGTTAAATCACAGAAAATACTGCAAACATGGGAAATTTTTCTCCCACGTATAGAACAAGTTGTTGCACAAGCATCCCGCAGAGTTTTAGCTCAAGAAAAAGTTAGTGCTGCGGAGAAAATTGTGAGTATATTTGGAGTGCATACAGATATTATATGTAGGGGTAAACGGCATAACGGTATAGAAGGACGTATTAGTTTTTTGAAAAGATGCTTTGGATTCCAACGTTGTTTGTATAGAGGAGATAGGGGATTAAAACGTTGGGTAGGCTGGAGAATAATCGCTCATAATTTAACTATTATTAGTCGATGTTTAATTTCGCAGACTAAGACTATTAAATAAATTGAGATTTTTTATTCTACAAAACCCATTTCATATATATTACTTTCTTGACGAAGATAATTGAATTTCACTAATTTTTTGTTTGCTGCTATTATCGCTCTCCATTTTATCTTTTCTCTTCTAGCTTTAATAATACTTTTTCTTTATGCTGTCTTTAGTTTCGCACCGCGAACTAGCCTAAACTCCAGTTAATTAGGTTGAGCTACTTATTTTTGTCATACTAATTACTGAAGAACCGTACTTTATAGACTGCATAAACGAAGAACTCGCGCCTATGCGGATACGTGATAATTGCTACTAAAGTGTTTTGTTGTTGAACAGCTTTAATAGCTAAGGTCTCTCGTTTATGTTTTTTAATGACATAGACAGTAGCATAAGCATAGAAAGGCTTTTAAGCTAAATTCTACTAAAACATATCGTTATTACAGAACGATCGCCAAACTTTTCGGTCTACTGAGATTTAGTATTACCACTCCCTAATTGGTATGAAACGCCCTATCTTATACGTAGCTATAACTAATCACGGTTTTGGTCATGCTACTCGCACGGCATCTGTAGCTGCAACTATCCAAAAATTGTGTCCTAATGTACTTTTAATTATGGTGACGACTGCGCCGCGTTGGTTGCTGGAGTCATATATAGAAGGTGATTTTATCCATCGTCCCCGCGCTTTTGATTTGGGTGTCATACAAGCTGATAGTTTGACAATGGATAAAGAGGCGACTTTAGCAAAACTCTTAGAAATTAAAAAGCAGCAAAATTCTTTAATTGCGTCGGAAGTTAATTTTATCAGACAAAATCGGGTTGATTTAATCTTGGCTGATATTCCGTTTCTTGCATCTTTATTTGCCAAAGCTGCAAATATTCCTTGCTGGATGATGAGTAACTTTGGTTGGGATTTGATATATAGAGATTGGGGTGGTGAATTTGTGGCGATCGCAGATTGGATTAGTGAGTGTTATTCTAAATGCGATCGCTTGTTTCGTTTACCCTTTCATGAACCAATGCCGGCTTTTCAAAATATCACCGACGTGGGTTTGACAGGTGGTTCACCGCGTTATTCTGCTGATGAATTACGTGCTAATTGGGGCATAAATGCACCACAAGATAAAACTATTTTACTCACCTTTGGCGGCTTAGGTTTACAACAAATACCTTACGAAAACTTGCAAAATTTCCTAGATTGGCAATTTATCACCTTTGATAGTTCTGCACCGGATTTACCAAATTTAGTCAAGATTCATGATAATAAATATCGCCCTGTTGATTTTATGCCAATTTGCGGACGCATAGTTTCTAAACCGGGTTATGGTACTTTTTCCGAGGTGACAAGTTTAGAAATTCCTCTAGTGACAATTCCCCGCGATGATTTTGCCGAAGCTAGTTATCTTTTAGAGGGAATTACGAATTACAACCATCATCAAATTGTCACACCGACAGAATTTTTTACAGGTAATTGGAATTTCCTTTATGAATTACCCCAACCACCGCAGCAAAGCCAAAAAATCGCCAAGGATGGAAATGAAGCGATCGCACAAGCTATTATCAAGCAACTCACTTAACAATGAAGGCTACTGCATTTTACTTAAAGAGCTGATTCATAAAGAAATTGATGGGTCTGCGGTTACTCAAATTCATCAATGCTAGAAGCAGGTGTAGATTTTTTCTGTTTAGCAATATGAACCTCATACCAATTCATTAAAGGAGTTGCACTAATACCATGTACAATTACTGATGCCACAATGGTTGTATAAGTTATCCAGGCAATTTGTTCAGCAGCTTCTCCCTTCAAACCATTACCAAAAGTATAAGCCAGATAATAAAGGGAACCAACTCCACGAATTCCAAACCAACCAAACAGCCAGCGAGTTCCAGGATGTAGATGATAGCGATGGGAACTAAGGGGATGTTTACTAATTGTGCTGATCCACGCACCTAAAGGTCGTATCAACAAGAACAAGAAAATAATTACAACTAAAGATTGCCAAGCATAATCAACCATAGGCTTTAATAGTAAGATGGAGCCTAATAATAAAATTGTGCCAACTTCTAACAGCTTTTCTAATTGTTCGATAAATTCTAATTGAGCTAATGGCTTTTCTGGATTGTTATAACTGCGTTGTACTACTAAGCCAGCGACAAATACTGCTAAAAAACCATAACCATTAACAAATTCTGTTAAAGAATAAGTCAGCAAAATGATACTAATGCCAACAAAATCTTCCATTAATTTGTCAGCAGAACGACGCTTTTGGATATGTTGATCAAACCAGACGATGATTTTCGGAACTAAAATTCCCATGAATATTCCTGCTGCGATCGCCCAAAATATATCTATCACTATCCATTGTTTAAACCAATTATTCCAGTTATGATCTTTTAAAGCATAAATACCAAAATAAACAAAGGGAAAAGCTAAGGCATCATTTAAACCACCTTCGGAGGTTAAACCAAAACGTAACTCATCTCTATCATTAGTATCAGTCAGTTGCACTTCTGAAGCTAATACAGGGTCAGTAGGTGCTAAAATAGCTCCTAACAATATAGCTTCTCCCCAATTCATCCCTAAAAATAATTTGCCCACAGCAGCCAAGCTCAAAATAGAAATTGGCATTAATATTCCAATCAGGCGAGATGTAATTCCCCAAACTCGGAGATTTAGTGGCCGAATGATTTTTAAGCCACAACTAAACACCGAAATAATCACCACAAATTCTGTTAGCCTTTCTAGTAATTCCGCATTGAATACATCATCTCGACGTAATTGAATTAAACCTAAACCATAAGGGCCAAGGAAAATCCCAACCAATAGGTAGATAAGAGCAAAAGATAAAGGTAAGCGAGTAATCCAACCGGATGCTAATGTAACTACCAGTAAGACTAATCCAATCAAAAACAAGTCGATAATATAGATATCAAACATAGAAATTAGTATAAAAAAGTATACTAATTTGCAAGTTTAGTTGTAATATTTCTAGCAATAAATTACCTATAGGTAGATTTCAGCAAAAAACAGTCCGGTAATTAATACTCTTCTTAAGTTAGTGAAAATAGCAGTACCAGGAGCATTAGTTATGCAACTCCCAGAGAGTCCCAAAATCCCCAAATTCATGCAGTTATTACAATGGATTTATCAGCCATTGCAATTAATGGAAAATTCTGCCAAAGCACATGGTGACTGTTTTACATTATGGCTAACCAACAAACAGCCAATGGTGTTTCTCAGTAATCCACAAGCAATTCAACAATTATTTACAGAAAACCTCAGTAATTTAGATTCTAGAGGTTCTGCTCAAATTTTGCAGCCTTTGTTGGGCGAAAATTCTTTAATATTATTATCTGGCACATCTCACCAACGCCAGCGTAAGTTATTAACACCGCCTTTTCATGGCGATCGGATGAAAGCCTACGGTAATATAATCGCCGAAATCACCAAAGAAGTCATCAGTCAATGGAAATTTGGTCAACCGTTTTCTGCCCGCGACTCTATGCAAGAAATCTCTCTGAGAGTGATTTTGCAAGCTGTGTTCGGACTAACTGAAGGAGAACGTTATACTCAATTACAAAAACTGCTGGCTTCCATATTAGATTTAACTGGTTCTAGTTTACGTGCCACGATATCGTTTTTGCCAATAATGCAAGTAGATTTAGGTTCATGGAGTCCTTGGGGCATTTTTTTGCGTCAACGAGAGCAAATTGACCAACTACTGTATGCTGAGACTCAAGAACGTAGAAATCATCCAGAAACCTCTGGGAGTGACATTTTATCTTTAATGATGTCAGCGCGTGATGAAAACGGCGAACTTATGACTGATGTAGAGTTACGCGATGAATTGATGACTTTATTGGTTGCTGGTCATGAAACCACGGCTTCAGCCTTAACATGGGCATTGTACTGGATTCATCGCCAACCACAAATACGTGAAAAGCTTTTGTCTGAATTAGATAGTTGTGGAAACAATGCAGATTTAGAAGAAATTACTCGCTTACCTTATCTAACAGCAGTTTGCCAAGAAACTCTACGGATTTATCCCATCGCGATGATTACTATTCCTCGGATTGTGAAACAACCTATAGAAATTATGAATCATCAATTTGAACCAGGAACATTACTCGTAGGTTGTATTTATTTAACTCATCGCCGTTCAGATTTGTATGCAGAACCACAACAGTTCAAACCAGAAAGATTTTTAGAAAGACAATATTCTTTATATGAATATTTACCTTTTGGTGGAAGTAACCGTCGTTGCTTGGGTATGGCATTTGCCTTATTTGAAATGAAACTGGTGCTAGCAACAGTATTATCCCACGTAGATTTAGCATTAGTAAACAACTCTAGTGTTAAACCAATACGTCGTGGTATTACTTTAGCGCCTTCAAATGGAAAGTGGTTAATGGCAACCGGACTACGACAAAAAGCGAGTACTCCGATAAAAGTGTAGTTATTCACAACCTTTGCCAATTTAAGAGGATGAGTTGATGTATAAACTTCTATTTTTCTGAGGCTGGGCAAAAACAATAAATTCTCAAAATTCCTTCAAGGTTTCCCGTAAGCATTTTTTAATGTATCGCACATGGTATCAAGAATTTGAGCTTTCTAGCTCCCTGATGGGACTTAAGTATAAAAACGAAAAATCAAGGGTTGGGGAGAGGTGTAGGGTATATGTATCTACAACCCTTACACCTATTCTTCGCAGATAATCTTGGTCGTATGTCCTATGATTTATAAACCTCTCTCTCTTGTCTCCCTTGTCTGTTTTGTTCATCAAATAGGACTGCTATATTGACTAAACTTCTTTATTTGTTCGACTAATTCATCCATTTCTGACTCTAAAGTAAAGTAGTGGACGGTGGCGCGAATACAATCAGGTTTGGCAATTGTGCGGGTGAATATCTTGTTAGTTTCCAGAAACTGTACTAATTTGAAACTAGTTTGAGAATCATGCTGGACAAATTGAAAAGAAATTAAACCGCTTTCCGGTGGGGAAGTTCGCAGACATTTAATTTGCGGTAAGGCGGATAATTTGCGCCAGAGATATTCACTATTGCGGCAAATTTGTTGATAACGTTCCTCGGCTGTACCCCATTGTTGATGAAGTGCGATCGCCTCTACCAATCCCGCATAAAATGAATAAGCCGATGTCCCGACTTCATATCTCCGTCCATCCCGAAACAAATCTATCGGCTGTCCTTGACTATCTTTAATCACACCACGCCAACCAATAAATGTCGGCGCAAGTTTTTCTAAGGCTTCGGGTTTGACACATAACCCACCCACACCCGCCGGGCCACACCACCATTTATGCCCAGTAAACGCATAAAAATCTGCCCCCAATTGCGTTAAATTTAACGGCAATAAACCCACAGATTGAGCAGCATCTACTAATATTAAAGAATGGTTATCTCTGCATACTTCTATAATCTTGTCAAGGGGTAAAACTTGACCAGTATTCCAAAGGACGTGGCTGAGAATTACTAAGCGGGTATTGGGGCGTAAATTTTGGGCAATAACCGCCACAGGATCACCTGCATTTAAAGTTGCCATTAACGGACAGGTGGTAACTTCTACATGAAACCGTCGCCCAATTTCTTTAGCTGCGGCAATTACCCCTTGATGTTCACAGTCCGACAATAACAGATGGTCGCCTGGATGCCAATCAATCCCCCACAAAGGAATATTACAGCCCACAGTCACATTTTCTGTCAGAGTGATAGTTTCAGAGGGGGCGTTGAGTTCCGTGGCGATCGCTTGTTTGATAGTTTGAGTATAAGAACCTATCCAGCGTCCAACTTCATTACCAAAGGGGCCTAGCTGCTGAATATGAGTTTCAGTTTGAATTATGGCTTCAATTGCCTGTTTGGGTAACGGCCCTTGTCCACCGTAGTTAAAATAAAGCTTATTAGCTAAAGCAGGAAATTGCTCTCGATGGTGATGCAAGTCGGTTTGAATAGCAGAAACACTAGTCATGTGTCGAATCTCAATATTTTTACTCTCAACCCTTGGGGCAGGGGACAGTGACAAGTAAACAGAATAATTTCTGTAACCTGTAACTTGTAACCTTGATCTCAACCCCAAAAAGCCACAATTATTGTTAGCTTAAATGAATGTTGATTAATGCTGAACATTTACTACAATACCAACGCTGTAAACGCCGACCAATTTTAGATATTAATGCTGACAAAAGCCTGAGAGATGCACCGAATGACTTGTTGTCTAAATTGCAACAAGACAAAATTATCTATCATCAAGGGATTTTGGCAGGGTTTGACTATGAAAAACCGCAATATCCGCAAGGAAATCGGGAAGCAGCCCAAGCCGCCACATTAGAATTAATGCAGTGTGGCGTTGAGTATATTTATCAGGGAGTACTGTTAAGTAATTATCAAGACTGGGTAGAAACCGCCAGCGAAAACTATACACTCCTCAGCCGTCCAGATTTATTGGTAAAACAGTCAGGAGAGTCTTGCTTTGGTGATTGGATGTATGTTCCTGCGAATATGGAACTCGGTAAACGTCCCAAACAAGAATATCAAGTTATGTCAGCATTTCACGCCCAAGCCTTAGCCACAATTCAGGGAGTCACACCGGATAAAGCTTGGTTAATCTTACGTACCAAAGACATTAGTTATCCCGTAGATTTGGCGAAATGGACACCACAGATGTTGCAAATTCTAGAGGAGTTCATTGCAGCAATCAAATCACCAGAACCGCCAGAGATGTTTATTTCACGGCAAAAGTGTAATCTTTGCCACTGGCATAGTCAATGTTACGCGATCGCCCAAGCACAAAAACATCTTTCTTTATTACCAGGAGTCACACCCGTCCGCTACGCCCAACTCCAAACCCTTTCCCTCACCACCCTAGAATCTTTAGCCAATACAAATCCCACTATCTTAGAAGACTTACCAGGATTTGATAGTGTAGTAGCAACCAAGTTAACTATTCAAGCCCAAGCTGTTATTGAACAGCGTCCGTTAATTTTACCAACTTCTTTACCGCCAGCAGAACTGACCTTTACTGCGCCTGTAGAACTGTATTTTGATATTGAAGCCCAGCCCGACTTAGATTTAGATTACCTTTTAGGTGTTTTAGTTGTTGATAGACAAAATAATACACAAAAATTTCATTCTTTTTTAGCTGAAAATCCAGAGGATGAAGAATTAGTTTGGCGACAATTTATTAACTTAGTTTGGCAATATCCCGACGCACCAATTTATCATTTTTGTGTTTACGAATTTGACACAGTAAAAAGATTAGCCAAGCTATATCACACACCAAAATCTTTAGTTAATCCTGTTCTCAATAGATTTGTAGATGTTTATGAACAATTAATTCAAAGCGTCGCCTTACCTGTAGAAAGTTATGCCCTGAAAGTAATTGCGCGATGGTTAGGCTTTGAGTGGCGCGATAAAGAAGCCAGTGGCGCTAAATGTATCTACTGGTATGATCAATGGTTAGAAACAGGCGATCGCTCTTTCTTAGAAATTATCCAACGCTATAACGAAGACGACTGTCACGCAACACGCAGCGTCAAAGACTGGCTAGTAAATTTTTTTCAAAATGAATGCAGCATAATTCAAGAATCAGAAGTCAGTTTGTAAATCTATTCCAAAAATTTGTTTACTCAACAAAACCTCTATCCCCCTTGTCTTACTTATCCTCCTTGTTACCATTCTGAATAATAAGATATTTTTTTTGATTATGACGTTAGGGAGAGAGATATTCCATGATCGCTTACATTGTTTGCGAAGGAGCTTCCGACGTTGAATTACTTCAACGTGTTCTGCCAAAAGAACTACTGAATAACATTGAAATTGTTGCTGCTGGTGGATTATCTGCGATTAAATCACTGGCGCGTTCTTTAGTTGTTCGCCGACAAGTACCAATTGCTATTGTCGCTGATGCGGATTCAGTAGCTCCAGAGGTGGTTCAGGAACGTCTCAGCAGTATTGAAGAGATAGTGAAAAGTGTAGCTATTGATACGCAAGTTAATGAAATTGAGAGCTTGGTTTTTTGTCAGAACCTGATTGAGCAGATCAGGCTTTGCTGGTGATATAGGTGGGATTTGATGTGGCAAATAAAGCAATCTGGAGGCGATCGCGCAAATTCAAACGACTCAAGATATTGGTAATGTGATTTTTTACCGTTTTTTCAGAAATAAACAGCACCTCTGCAATTTCACGATTATTCGCCCCTTGAGCAATCAAGCGCACAATTTCCTGTTCGCGGCGGGTGAGTTTTTTCCACTCGACATCCAGATTAATCCCAGGATCGGGGATACGCTGAATTAACTTTCGTCCTACGCCCGGCCCTAATTGGGTATAGCCTTTGTGAACCGCCTGAATCGCTAGAGACAATTCTTCTACAGGGGTATTTTTTAACAGATAACCTGCTGCTCCATACCGCATTGCCTGAGCAATATTCTCATCATCATCATCAATACTAAGTACTAAAATTTTTGTCTCTGGAAATTGTTGGTAAATCACTCTGGTAGCTTCAACTCCTCCCATTCCTGGCATGACAATATCCATGAGAATTACGTCTGGTTTCAGAATTTCCATCTGAGCGATCGCCACTTCTGCGCTTTCCGCTTCCCCCACCAATTCCAGTCGGGGATCTTCGACCAGCAATAAGGACAACGCCCGACGGATTAGGGTTTGGTCATCAACAATCAGCACACGAATGGGCGGCATGGGTTAAGAAAAATGACTGAAAAAATAAACCGGACAATATACCTGGATTTGAAAGCTATTAGCTAATCGTCATTTAAACTGCACGCTTAATAGCTTACCAATTTCAATTCGGATGATTCCCTCAACCCTAACCTTTTCTTCTTTCAGTCGCAAGATTCTGCTGTCCTATTTGTTACTAGGACTTTAGACCTAGCTGAAATGGGGACGGATGTCTCATGTTTTCTGCATCTAGTTTTTTTAGGATGAACTCATTGAATGGAGTAAATCAAATGAGTACCGTCCTGGTTGTCGAAGATAGCTACACTCAACGTCATCTCTTAGAAGAATTACTGAAAGCAAACGCCTTTGATGTTAAGACTGCCTGTGATGGCATAGAAGCTTTGGAGCAAATTCAATTTGATTGCCCAGATATTATCATTCTTGATATAGTTATGCCCCGGTTGAATGGTTATGAAGTCTGCCGCAAAATCAAACGTAATCCTGAAACTCAGGCAGTGCCTGTCATCTTCTGTTCTTCTAATGCTGGCATGTCTGATCACTACTGGGGGCTAAAGATGGGTGCGATCGCCTACATCAGCAAACCGTTTCAACCCCAGGAACTGATCCAAACCATCAACCAGGTACTCAATCCTAATTAGTCTCACCAAAGTTTTCACTCAGTCCCACTTGTTATGTTAGTAAAATCACCTGCTCGTTTACTATGGGTGAATTAAGTGGCTATCTGCGATCGCCTGCTCTTGTAAGGTCATCAAAATGAAAATAGTTAAAAAAATTTGGCAATTACCCAAAATTATTTATTTAGGAATTGGGATTTTAATTGTCACAATTTTCATGATTAATTCTTCCTCGAATACTGTTGAAATCAGCAGTATAGATTTTATTGGAGAAGCAACATTAACCAAAAATTTATCTTTTCAAAAAACTGAAGTCGGTGGTTTATCAGGCATTACCTACGATGTCAAAAATGACCTTTATTATGCTATTTCCGACGATAGAGGGCAAAAAGCCCCCACACGTTTCTATACTTTTAAAATCGATTTGAGCAAAGGTTTGCTAGAAAATGATGATGTTGTGCCTGTCGGCGTAACAATGCTATTAAATCAAGATGGAAAAAATTTTCTCCCTGGAACCACCGATACCGAAGGAATTGCTTTAACTAATCAAGATACTGTTTTTATCTCCTCTGAAGGAGATAGGGAAAAATTAATTAGCCCTTTTATCAAAGAGTTTTCCTTAGCTTCTGGAAAAAGTATGACCACACTCAGAATACCTATAAAATTCTTACCAGATAAACAAGCGAAAATGGGTATTCGGAATAATTTGGCTTTTGAAAGTCTGACTATTACCCCCAACAATCAGTATTTATTCACTGCAACTGAAAATGCTTTAATTCAAGACGGTTCAGTGGCTAAACCAAATATTGGTACACCTTGCCGAATTTTGCAATATAATCTTCTCACCCAGCAGCCAGAAGGTGAATTTTTGTACCAAACTGAACCAGTCGCACCATTACTAGATATAGCTGGTAAGTTTGCTAGTGGCTTACCAGATTTACTCGCCTTAGATAATCAAGGACATTTTTTAAGTTTAGAAAGGTCTTTTACTGGATTAGGATTTGCGATTTTTTTATTTCAAGTTTCCCTAGCTGATGCTGATGATATTCACAATATTGACAGTCTTCTTAGCACCTCCAAAAATATTCACCCAGTAACGAAAAAACTTTTGTTCGATTTACGAACCCTAGACGTAGCCCTAGATAATCTGGAAGGGTTAACACTTGGCCCTTGGCTACCTAATGGACAACGTTCATTAATCCTGGTCAGCGATAATAATTTTAATTCTCTACAGCGTACTCAGTTTTTAGCTTTTCAACTTAAAATCGAACCACCTATTCTCAGATGGTTTCGGAGGATGCTAAGTTTTTTCCGTTGGTGATTAGCCTTCCTGGGAACTACTTGGAGTGCTGATTATTTTTAACCGTGGATTTACTGTTATTAGAACCCAGATATCGTCCAAGTATCCTTGGGTTCAGTGGATTTTCTCATTTATTTTCTTAATGAATATGTTACATAATGTTTAAGCGATTTTGCAGAACAATCAATTAGTGTTTTATTAAACCTTTATTCCCTCTTAAAGTGAGTTTTATAACTTATAATTGATTCTCTAAATTTAGTAAACTTATTAATGGTTACAATAAAAGCTTGAGCAATATTGATTTTAAAATTTTATAGCGTGACATTTCCAAATATGGTAGTGCCTAAAACCGACATCGATATTTATATTGGAAAGTTTTTAAACAATCGCTATTTAATAAAGGATTTGATTGGCAAAGGCGGGATGGGTAGGGTTTATTTAGCAGAAGATGCAGCAAAAGGTGGCCTTTTAGTTGCTGTCAAAATTTTAATGCTAAGTTTAGGAAATCAGCAAATATCGCAACGCTTTGCCAGGGAAATTTTTATTGGCGCTCAGTTAGGTCGTAAAAGTAAAAATATCGTTCAGGTATTAAGCTATGGCATGACAGATGATAAAACACCATTTTATGTAATGGAATATCTTCAAGGTAAAAATCTCAAGCAGATTTTGAAGGTACAACCATTAACTCTGGGAAAATTTATTGATATTTGTCAGCAAATTTGCTTAGGCTTACAGTGCGCCCATCAAGGTATTAGTCTAAAAGGCGAAATTTATCCAATTGTGCATCGAGATATTAAGCCAGAAAATATCTTTATTATTGATGATGCTCAACAAGGTGAGGTTGTAAAAATTCTTGATTTTGGCATTGCTAAATTTTTGACAGAACGTAGCGGTATGACGCTGACTGATTCTTTCATTGGGAGTTTACCTTATTGTTCTCCAGAACACATGGAAGGGCGTAAACTCCTAGATGTACGCTCTGATATTTACAGTTTGGGTGTATTAATGTTTGAAATGTTAACAGGAAAACACCCATTTCAAACAGATAGTAATACTTTTGGGAGTTGGTATCAAGCTCATCGTTTTCAAGCCCCACCCACACCTGAACAAGTTAATCCTGATGTCAAAATACCCCAAGCATTAAAAAAATTATTATTAACTTGTCTCGCCAAAGAAGTAACTGAACGTCCACAAACTATTAGTCAAATTTTAGTCGTTCTAGAGAAAATTAAGCGCCAGGTAGCGAGAGATATAGCCCTAGAAATTGATAGTAATAAATTGGAATATCCTGCAAACTTAGTTCCAGTAACTTCAATCTCAGAGAAAGAGTGCTTACAAAAAACATGGCCAAAAAATAAACCAATTGCTTCGATTGGGTTTCCTCATTTACTACATACTACCCAAGGCGTAATTCCCACTTTTTGGGCAATGTTACCAAAGCAAGAAATAATTAATTTTTGTGATAAATATCACAGTACAGAGTTTATTGACAAAATGAACTTATACCCGATGTTGTTGTGGGTGACTGTGTTATATAATGCTCAATACTCTCTAACGAAATGGCTATCTTATTTTTTAGATTTAAAAGATAACAGAGGTCAAAAAATTGCTCAACTTTTAGCTGACAGAGGCTATTATCACTTACTTTTTTTTGCATTGGAAGAACCAACTCAATGTGCTAATGTGATGACACTAACTCTGACAGCCAAACAAAGACAACAACTAACAGATTGGTTAGAAGTAGAGCAGAAATATAATGAAGCGATCGCCTCGGAACAAGCTAAAACAATTTTGAAATCAGAATACCAAAAGTTAAAGTCAGAAATTTTACAAAAATTAGTAGAAAGACAACAAATTGCCAAACTAGGTTTTAGAGCTTGGCTGTCTCAAATCTTTGATAAAATTCGCCAGATTTTATCAAGGCCTTAAAAAATATGAAATAAATTTTTAAGTATTTAATTGCGGCAATGTTAGAGGTTATAAAAGTGAATCACAGTGCATTCATCTCTCCACGGGTTACAGGATTGCTGGCCAATCGCTATCAGCTAAAACAGTTGATTGGTAGTGGTGGTATGGGTGAAGTTTTTTTAGCCGATGATATTTTATTAGGTGGAACACCTGTTGCCGTCAAATTTTTAACTCAAAAATTTTGTAGTGAAAAAATGCAGCAAGACTTTGCACGAGAAGCAATGTTGAGTGCTGCTTTAAGTCAAAAAAGTCTTCATATTGTGCGGGCTTATGATTATGGAATGAGTGCCGAAGGTAAGCCATTTTATGTTATGGAATATCTCAATGGTAAAAGTTTAAAAGATTTAATACCTATACCATTACCTAAGTTTTTGATTTTGACACGTCAGATTTGTTTAGGCTTACAATGCGCCCACCAAGGAATTAATATTGATGGCAAAGTTTATGCTTTAGTGCATCGAGATGTTAAACCAGCAAATATATTAGTTTTGCCAGATCCAATTTTAGGAAAGTTAGTGAAAATCCTGGATTTTGGCATTGCTAAATTTATTAATTATACAAACACAGTGAATACTAACAGAGGGTTTAACGGCACTTTACCTTATTGTTCTCCTGAACAATTAGAAGGTATAGACATTGATAGTCGTTCTGATATTTATAGTTTGGGTGTGATGATGTATGAAATGCTGACTGGGGCTAAACCTTGGCAACCAGAAACAGATTTATTTGGTGCTTGGTATAAAGCGCATCACTTTGAAGCACCACAAGCGATCGCATCTGTCAGTCCTGGCCTCAAATTACCCCCACAACTCAACAATTTAATCATGGCTTGCTTGGCAAAAAAACCAGGCGATCGCCCGCAAAACATGGCAGAAATTCTACAAGTCTTAGATAGTCTAGAAAAATCAAGCTGTCAGAATTTACCCACACCTTTAACTTCCACATACAATCCTCACTTAAATGTTGGTGCTGATTTACCTCCAACTCTGAAAACCAATTTGGCTAAACTTGTCTGGCCATCAAATAAACCCATTCAAGAAATTGTCTTTCCCCAAATCTTCCCCACACCCCAAGGAAACTTTGCAGCTTTGTGGCTGATGTTACCTAAACAAGAAATCAAAAAACGAGTTCTGTGTCAGCGTTACAACCATTTTGTCTTCATCACAACGCCTTACCCGATGCTGCTGTGGATCACGCTGCTTTACGATTCCGAACTCGGCCCGAAATGGCTACCTTGCTATTTAGATATGCAGAATACCCAAAACCAAGAACTGGTTTCGGCTTTGATCGAATATAGACGCTATTCCTTGATTTGCTTTACCTTGGAACTACCCAATAGCTGTGTTACAGTGCTGAACACTCATATTACTAATACCCAGCGCCAAAGATTAACACAGTGGCTTGAACAAAGTAAAATCTTGCCACACTCTGATCAAGCCCAGACAAGCAAGAATTTGCTCAAGCAGCAGTACAAGCAAATCCAATCTCAGATACTAGAACATCTATCTTCTCAACCACAGGTGGCGGCTTCCTCAACTTAGAAACTTAAATCAGCAACCCCTTGCCAAAATTATTTTAAACGCTATAATAGTAGATCGTTGAGTGAAAACGCAGCCGCCCTAAAAGCCAAAGCAAAAAAAGCACTTGACAAAGCTCAAAAAAAGAGCGATACTGATAAAGTTGCAAATTAAGGGACTGTAGTTCAATTGGTTAGAGCACCGCCCTGTCACGGCGGAAGTTGCGGGTTCGAGCCCCGTCAGTCCCGTTCAAAAACCAAACTGCTAAATGCTGATGTAAAGGATAACTCATCATCAGAAGCTTGGCAAAATGAAGTAATAATTCCACAAACCTATGCCGCTAGAGCGAAACTCGCTCAGTCTCAGCGTGTTATCAGTGGTGAAACACGACGCTAAATTGAAAATTTAGCAACCCATCAAGCAGTCTAAAATTAGTTGCGGGTCTTTTTCCGCCACTATATATTGATGCTGAATTTTGCTTTAAATTAATCATGCTTTGTGAAAGAGAGAATTAACTGTGACTGTTAGAGTCCGTATTGCACCAAGCCCAACTGGCAATTTACATATTGGTACAGCCAGAACTGCTGTATTTAACTGGTTATTTGCCCACCACCACGGGGGTAAGTTTATTTTACGTATTGAAGACACAGACCTAGAGCGATCGCGCCCCGAATATACCGAAAATATCTTAGCGGGATTACGCTGGTTGGGACTTAACTGGGACGAAGGCCCGTTTTTCCAATCCCAGCGCCTAGATTTGTACAAAACAGCAGTCAAAAAACTGTTAGATCAAGGATTAGCTTATCGCTGCTACACCACCCCAGAAGAATTAGAGGCTTTGCGCGAAACCCAAAAAGCCAAAGGTGAAGCTCCCCGCTACGACAACCGTCATCGCAACCTCACCCCAGAACAAGAAGCCGCATTCCAAGCCGAAGGACGTAGCTTTGTCATCCGGTTCAAAATCGATGATGACCGCGAAATTGTCTGGAATGACTTGGTACGAGACAAAATGGTGTGGCGCGGTAGTGACCTTGGTGGAGATATGGTAATTGCTCGTGCTTCCGCAGACGGCATTGGTCAACCACTGTACAACTTTGTGGTGGTAGTTGATGACATTGATATGCAAATTACCCATGTCATTCGCGGCGAAGACCACATAGCCAACACCGCCAAGCAAATTCTGTTATATGAAGCTTTAGGAGCAGAAGCCCCAGTATTTGCCCACTCACCCCTAATTTTGAATATGGATGGGCGCAAACTATCCAAGCGGGATGGTGTGACTTCGATTTCCGACTTTCAGAAAATGGGTTTCACCGCCGAGGCCTTGGTCAATTACATGACTTTACTGGGTTGGTCGCCACCAGATTCTACTCAAGAAATCTTCACCCTAGAAGCGGCTGCTAAAGAATTTAGCTTTGATCGGGTGAATAAAGCCGGTGCTAAATTTGACTGGGCAAAACTAGATTGGCTCAACAGTCAATATATCCACAATATGCCAGTGGATAAGCTGACAGATTTGCTCATACCTGTTTGGCAAGAAGCTGGATATAACGTAGAGGCGCGAGAACGTCCTTGGTTAGAGCAGTTAGTTGCTTTAATCGGCCCTAGTTTGACTCGTTTGGTGGAAGCTGTAGAGATGAGCAAACTCTTTTTCAGCGACACCGTAGAATTGAGCGAAGAGGGCAGTAAACAACTGCAACAAGAAGGTGCTTCTGCTGTGTTGAGTGCCATACTTGCAGCTTTAGAAAATCAACCCGAATTTACAGAAGCCATTGCTCAAGAAATTATTAAACAGGTGGTAAAACAACAGAACGTCAAGAAAGGCTTAGTGATGCGATCGCTCCGTGTTGCTTTAACTGGCGATGTTCATGGCCCAGACCTCATCCAATCTTGGTTACTGCTGAATCATCTTGGTTTAGACAAGGCAAGATTGAATCAAGCCATTAGTTCGTAATTCATCATTCGTAATTCGTAATTCGTAATTAAGTCTTTACGAATTACGAATTAGTTGAGAGTATTCCAAAAAATGAATTATCCCATTTGTTTACTCAACAAAACCTCTATCCCCCTTGTTCCCCTTGTCTTCCTTGTCCTCCTTGTCCCTCTTCTGAATAATGGGATATTTTTTTAATTGCAAGTCCTTAGTCAATTCCTCTCATCTTGGGAACTTAGAATGTAAAATTCGTGTCTTTCTAAGCACTGAGAAACCTGTGTAATCGCAATGTCGCAAACATCTTTAAATAGAGGGATACAATTATCTTTGGCAATATTGGCATTTTGTGTCGCATCCATAACTAATACCATCACTCATGCTCAAGAAGCACCAACAATATTTGGAGATGTGACCCTTAACCATCCCTTTTCCCCAGACCCTATTACCGTACGGGGAATGAGTGGCGGGTCAATTTCGGGAAATAAAGTTGCTGGGAGAAGAGAAACAATTACTGGGCCTTGTGATGGGTTTGTTGATGCAGCACCAGACCATACTTTAGAACTCAAGACTAAATTCGATTATCTCAGACTCCAAGTGCAAAGCCCTCAAGATGTTACCTTGATTGTGAGAGGCCCCGGTGGTACATGGTGTAATGACGATTTTGAAGGGAAAAATCCTGGGATGAGTGGTGAATGGCTACCGGGAAATTATCAAGTTTGGGTGGGTTCATACAATCAAGGTCAGTATTATCCTTATACATTGACCATTACTGAAGTGAAGTAGTCACTAGTACAACAAGGCAAAAGTAAAAAGTGAGCCATTGCGGTGGACGGGTTTCCCGGCATAAAGCAAATGGCGACCCGAAGGGCAAAAGGAAAAAGCAAGAATAGTTATAACACAAGCCTTTTAGCAATTCTAGATAGTCTGTTTATTTATGCCGAACTGTACTACCTGGATTTCTCTCTTGTGAGAAATCCAGGGGTGTGGGAGGAATGGGAAGGGTGGGAGGAGTGGGAGGATAGTGAACAAATCTTTCCCCCCACACTCCCCACCCATACGTGAGAAATTCGGGACTAGGGGTTAGAGGCTAGGGATTAGTTTTTTTCTCAGAAATCATCCCAATTCTATGAGAACAGCATTTAGTTACAAAGGCTGTCTGTGAAGAATGGTTGTCAGGGTTTTGCCGTAAGTCATATAGAAACTGCATTCGATAAAATCCTTGTAGAGACGTTGTATACAACGTCTCTACAACTTTTACTGCCACTTGGGCTGAATTGTTTCAAAGCTGTGCGATCGCAGCATTAGACTCTAAATATCCACATCTTAAATTTTGCTGTCATCATCCAAGCTGTATTAAAATTAAGTTAAATTTAATTAAGAATCTTTTCAGCGTCACACATTCATGGTGACGTGTGACTAGACATCAAATTAAACAAAATGGATTTATAGACATCCGTTGCAAAATCTAGTTACCAAGTGCGGCAATATCTTGCGGAAGATGATTCCCTAGATGAGTGCCAAGCTAGAAAGTAACTAAAAATGATTAATCGTATTGGCAGAGGCAAATTAAGATGAAATTTTCTTGGAGAGTCCTAGTACTCTGGACATTGCCTGCTTTGGTAATTGGCTTTTTCTTCTGGCAAGGAGCATTTGCGAATGCTCCTGCTGATATGGGTAAGAATGCTGCCAATACCCGCATGACCTATGGCCGTTTTCTAGAATACTTGGATGCCGATCGCGTCACTAGCGTAGATTTGTATGAAGGCGGTAGAACGGCAATTGTCGAAGCTATTGATCCAGATATCGAAAATCGCATTCAAAGATGGCGGGTAGACCTGCCAATTAGCGCCCCTGAGTTAATTAGCAAGCTTAAAGAAAAACAAATTAGTTTTGATGCTCACCCCATGCGTAATGATGGCGCAATTTGGGGATTATTAGGCAATCTTGTTTTCCCAATTTTATTGATCACTGGTTTGTTCTTTTTGTTCCGTCGCTCCAGCAATCTTCCTGGTGGCCCTGGACAAGCAATGAACTTTGGTAAATCCAGAGCGCGGTTTCAAATGGAAGCCAAAACAGGTGTAAAATTTGACGATGTGGCTGGTATTGAAGAAGCCAAAGAAGAATTACAAGAAGTTGTTACCTTCCTGAAACAACCAGAAAGATTTACTGCTGTTGGCGCACGCATTCCTAAAGGTGTGTTGTTAGTCGGCCCTCCAGGTACAGGTAAAACATTACTAGCAAAAGCGATCGCTGGTGAAGCTGGTGTACCATTTTTCAGCATTTCTGGTTCGGAATTTGTGGAAATGTTCGTCGGTGTCGGCGCTTCCCGCGTCCGCGACTTGTTTAAAAAAGCGAAAGATAACGCTCCCTGTATCATCTTCATTGATGAAATCGACGCAGTTGGTAGACAACGGGGTGCAGGTATCGGTGGCGGTAACGATGAGCGGGAACAAACCCTCAACCAGTTGCTGACCGAAATGGATGGTTTTGAAGGTAACACAGGGATTATTATTATCGCTGCTACCAACCGTCCCGACGTATTAGACGCAGCCTTGTTACGTCCCGGACGTTTTGACAGACAAGTAACTGTCGATGCACCAGATATCAAAGGACGTTTGGAAATTCTGCAAGTTCATGCACGTAACAAGAAATTAGACCCCAGCGTTTCACTAGAAGCCATCTCTCGGCGGACTCCTGGGTTTACTGGTGCAGATTTAGCTAACTTACTCAACGAAGCTGCAATTCTCACCGCCAGAAGACGTAAGGAAGCCATCACTCTGCGCGAAATCGACGATGCGGTTGACCGCGTAGTTGCAGGTATGGAAGGAACTCCGTTGGTAGATAGCAAGAGTAAGCGTTTAATTGCTTACCACGAAATTGGTCACGCTTTGGTGGGTACTTTACTCAAAGACCATGACCCAGTACAAAAAGTAACTTTGATTCCACGGGGACAAGCACAGGGTTTAACTTGGTTTACTCCCAACGAAGAACAAGGTTTAATTTCTCGTTCTCAACTCAAAGCCAGAATTACTGGTGCTTTGGGTGGACGTGCGGCTGAAGAAATCATTTTTGGTTCGGCGGAAGTGACAACCGGTGCTGGCGGTGACTTGCAGCAAGTAACCGGAATGGCGCGTCAAATGGTGACTCGGTTTGGGATGTCTGACTTAGGGCCACTTTCCTTAGAAAGTCAACAAGGTGAAGTATTCCTTGGTCGTGACTGGACAACCCGATCTGAATATTCCGAAGCGATCGCTTCTCGCATTGATGCTCAAGTAAGAGTTATCGTTGAACAATGCTATGAACACGCCAAACAAATCATGCGTGAACATCGCACCGTAACAGACCGCATCGTTGATTTACTCATTGAAAAAGAAACCATCGACGGCGAAGAATTCCGCCAAATCGTTGCTGAATACACTGATGTTCCTGAAAAACAACAGTATGTACCGCAACTGTAATTACTAAACGATATTTCTAGAGTATCGACTCAGTAATCAAAGCCTAACCCCCTAGCCAGGTTACAGCAGGCGAACATAGAGTAAAAAAAGGTGCAGTCAACTCCTGCACCTTTTTTGTTGAATTTTGGCTATGTATTTTTATCCTGGGGTTTTTTGAGGAGTCACATCATGTCCGTTGAAAATTGCTACAAACTGCGATTTCTCCCGGATGATTCTTTTCTGTCTATAGGAAAAACTTCAAAATCGAAAGTTGCAATCAGACGGTCATCAATGTATACCTGTATTTTATGTTTACCAGGAGGATCACCTGCTGCGATCGTCCAATAGTTTTGAATCACACCATCATTCGCTGTAGTTTTGCGCCTCATTACCGACTCTGTACCGTCAGCAGAGACTGAAAAGTTTTCACCATCATCTGTAGCCCAAGTTTCTGGGGGTTTTGGCAAACGTAAGACTTCTCGCCATGTAACTTCGCCTTGGTAGTCTTTGAGTTGAATCCGCCACCCATATTTACTACCTTCTTGTAGGGGGACTCTGAATGTGGGGATGAAGTTAACTTTACCTCTAGCATCAACTCTCGCTATCCCAAACTCAGCTTTATCAATCGCAATCGGCTTTTTAGTATTGCTTGCTTGAGAAATAGACCGAGATGATGCTGTTTTATCGGCGGCGATCGCTACTTTAGCATTGATTGGCTGAGAAGCTACCAACCCGGAAACTAGCCAAGAAGAAGTTAGTACAACTATTGCAGTCCAAATTCTCATTAGCAAAATTGTTGGTCATTTACTAGTACTTATTCCCATCCTCCCAATTAGCTTCCGGGTTTACTCCCAATCAACAGGCAAATTGGCAGAATAAATATTGAAGCATTAATAATCAGTTTATAGTTAAATTGACAACATCAATTCAAGCAATTAAAAATACTTTTCTCTCCAGCAACTTAGCAGAACTGCAAAAACTATCATCGCAGTTTGTCATTGTAGGTGCTAAATGTGCGTTGATTATTTTTAATACGGAATTTTTGATATGTAAGCAATTGCTGACAGAAAGTTACCGCTTGACCGGCTTGGGACAAACAGCAATATTCACAGCGATCAGCTGCTCTTTGAATGACTAATCGACGTAAAGCAATAGGGATTTTTACCATTTATCCTTGCTGCATTACACGTTGCGAGCGTAAATGTAGCAGAGATAAAAATTCTGCCAACTCGACTAACCCTTCCGCTTCCCTTTGTTCTGCATGGGTAAGCATTTCACCTGTATCTTGACGATCAAGTAGAACTTGAAGACGTTCTTGCACAGCTTCGGGAAGTTTAAAATGAGTTAGTTCAACTGGTATCTCGATAATTTCAGGCATACACAGTATGTGTATTAAAATTACAACCGCTTCTAGAGTTAGTTTAACTCAATGTTTTCCTATGAATCGCCTGCTGTGATTTTGTGCGATCGCATCTGTCTTTAAAGTTCTTCTACAATCACACCGCCTGATTTTAATAATTGAATGGCTTCCTCTTTTTGCATCCTAGCAGTGGCGATGAGGTCTGACCCTCTACCTAAACGATAAAAGACTCGCAGAATTTTCCCGTTCTCATCTTCTATTGTGACCAGAAAATTTCTTGTCGTAGTCATCACTCTACCCGCTTCTATAATTTCAACTCCTTTGCTTCTTGTCTGAACTACAAAGACTTGTCCTTCTTCCAAACTCTGTCTGTCAACAATTTCATCAGCAGCTTTTGAGCTATTGAGTACAGAATTTGCTGTATCAAAATCAGAAGACTGTGCGGTAGGAATTTTTACAAGTAAACTACCAGTCATAACTATCATACTTGCAAGCGGAAGTACGTAAAGCTTTGAAAGAGTCATTGATTTTTGTTGTTTACTGAGTAACTGATTCTTGTATAACGTAAGTAAGATAGTCTACGCAATGTATCGTGCGATCGCGCTAAAATATTGCTTAGAAGCTGAATGCTAAAGGATGAGCTTAATGTCAATTGTTGTAACCCTTAGCCCAGAATTAGAAGCATTACTACGTGATAAAGCTGCTCGCCAAGGTCAAGATATTAGTATTGTTGCATCTGAGTTACTAGCAAGTTTCCTAGAGTGGGAAGCACAGGAATCAAAAGAGGCTGTCAAGGGTATTCAACAAGGATTAGATGATTTTGATTCAGGCCGTTTTCGGTCTTTTCATGAGTTGGTTATTGAACGTGCTGTGAGTCAACTTTCACCAGAAGAACTGTCTGCTTTTCGTAATTGGTTTGCAGAATTTGATGCTGCTATTTGGGATCAACAGTTTGAGAAAGATGTACAAACAGGAAAGCTCAATAATCTTGCTCAGAAAGCATTAGAACATCTGCGGAAAGGACACTGTACGGATCTGTGAGACACAAAGCAACTCCAGACTTTTGGTATCACTACCGACAGTTACCATGCAATATTCAGGAACTCGCTGATCAGTGTTATGCTTTGCTCAAGCAAGATCCCTGGTATCCATCACTGCATTTCAAGAAAGTAGGGAGTTTTTGGTCTGCACGAATCGGCTTACACTATCGAGTATTAGCTGTTCAAGAAGATAACAAAATAGTTTGGTTTTGGATTGGCTCACATTCAGAATACGATAAACTTTTAGGGCAGTAGCACAAAAATAAATTACTGAAACTGTATCTGTAATGCGATCGCTCTCATTCAGAATATAGAGTAATGATATAGAAAAATCTGGGAGATTATAGGTATGACTCCAGTATCTAATGAGAAATCAGGTATTATCCGTACAGAACGTGGACTGACAATCGCTGGAACACGCATCACTATTTATGATGTTATGGATCACCTTTTGGCTGGATGGACACCTCAACTTATCCGAAATTGGCTTCCTTTAACAGAAGAACAACTTGATGCTGCACTTGCATATATTAACGCCAACCGTACTGAAGTAGAAGCAGAATATCAAACAGTCTTAAAAGAAACTCAAGAGCTACGTAAATACTGGGAAGAAAAAAATCGCGATTGCCTTGCACAGATAGCTAAAATGCCTCCAAAGCCTGGACAGGAAGAGATTTATGCTAAACTTCTGGCTTGGAAAGCTAAACTTGGTCTAATGTGCGATCGCTTTTAGCCAGCATTACCAAATTATACAAATAGCTGATTGCAGTGAATGAGCGATCGCCTGTGGTGATTTTGTGCGATCGCTGCTAGTTAGAATGCTGCATTACACTTTATGAGCGTAAATTAAGCAGAGATAAAAATTCTGCCCACTCAACTAACCCTTTGGTTTCCCTTGGTTCTGCAATTAGTGTTTTGATGCTTCTATTTCATAGCAACGCAAAATCAAAGGCTTTAGCTTATTAAAATCATCTATCGAATCAATCTTTATTTTTGACACAATTTCAGCATTCACTCCCGGTACATCCTGAATTTCAAAATCAGGAGCCAATTTTTTTGCTTCATCTGGATGTATTCTAGCAATAAAACTTTTCTTAGTTGAGGATAGATATAATCGCAAAAACCACCATGTTGTTTTACCAAGATTAATCCCAAAATATGAAACAGTATCCCTCTGTCGTATTTCCAAATTATATTTTGTGGAAGTTTTTGTAATTGACTGAATTGTATTAAAAGCCGCTAATTCTTCTGCTGTTGTAATAACCTCAGTTTTGTCCTCATCTTCAAAACTATTAGTGACATCTGTTTCTACCTGTTCTGAACCTGCAAAATCTCGATCTTTTGTCAAATGAGTCATTTCTTGATTCACTGAACGAGTAATCAATGATAATAAACTTGTTTGAATTGAGCGTTTAACAATGGGCTGAAATCTATTAATAACTTTTGTATTAACGACATTTCCTCGAAATTCAAACTTTGGTGCAACCGTACCAAGTTCCTTAATTAAAAAGTGAACAAATTTATCTGAAGGAGAAACTAAAAGTCCGTCTATTAATTCACTTATGCCTTGGGAGTAGAGCATTTCTTCAGCATCATTCTTAATCCTAGCCGCATCAAAGTTATCACGATGAAACAGCTTAAGATTTTCTATATCTTTTGGAGTATAGTCTAGAATATTAAATGTAAAAAATGCTTCTTTATCCATTATGTGGATATTCTCTAAATCAGTGAAAAATCGGTATTCAACACCATTGGTAACAATGCTAATTTGAGCAGTTAAAATTGCATTGAAGTAACTTCTCAACTGTCCGTCATGAACCTCTGGTTTTTCCTGACAAGACTTAGCCTCAACTAGCATAACAATATTGCCATTAATGGCGATCGCGTAATCTACTTTTTTTGGCTGTTTGATTTTTTTAGGTGAACCAAAATCAGCAAAGCATTCATGTTTAACTTCGGTTGGGTCGGTAATGTCATAACCTAAAATACTTAAAAATGGGGAAATAAAAGCAGCTTTTGTATTTTCTTCTCCTATGACGATAGCAAGCCTACTGCTAACTTTTTCAGATAATTTAGCTAAATCTTCCGCAAAACCCATACTAAAACCCTGCGTAATACTTTTGTCATAACAATAGTATTCCCGCCTTTATCTAGTAATTATCATCTGTTTGCTAAAATTCTGGTGATTTGGGTTTATGCTACTGCCTATTTTTCTCAATGATACATACAGAAAAATTCTGAGCAATTATCCCTACACCAGAACAAAAAACGCAATTGTATATATTGTGCTGCTGGTTTACAAAACTTTATTTCCATATCAATATTGTTCGGATAAATGAACGAACAGGAAATATATTCTTGCTCGCGGGCGAGGAAAATACTATAGAAATATACCCTAACGGACGGTGGAGGTACATCAGATGAGTAAGCCTAACTTTCAAGCTATGAGTCAGAAAGAATTACATGATTATGTTCTTGCTCATCGGGATGACCAAGAAGCTTTTTATGCTTATATAGATAAATTGCACGCGGAAGCAAATTGGATTGAAATGCCACCATTAGAATCATTGCAGGATTTGAATAATTATCCTGAATTTATGGAACGTTTTCGTGGCAATTCTCAAGCTTGATGTGATACGGAATAAGCTAATGACTAAATAACAAATAGCCATTAGCTATACTCATAACAAACTCTCTGCGTTTAAATTTACGCAGTCCGAAAACGTGCCAACTCCTCGCCTGTCTTCGCATCGTGGGCGTGGACTGTACACACAAGACAGGAATCAAAAGAACGCGCGACGTGTCCAACTTCTACAGGATCGGTCGGATCTTCGATAGGTGTCCCGACTAAAGCTTCCTCAATGGGGCCGCGTTTATCTTGACCGTCACGGGGGCCGATGTTCCAAGTACCAGGGGCAATTACTTGGTAGTTCTTAATCTTACCGCCTTCTATATCTACCCAGTGACACAAAGCACCCCGCGCGGCTTCGGTTGCGCCCCAACCTTTGCCGTCTTTTTCTGTGGGTTTGATATACCAAGGGTCGTTTAACTTGAACTCGCGCAAACAGTGTTCGGCTTGGCGATATAGTTTGACGATTTCGTGGAGTCTGGCTAATTGACGGACGTGAATGTTAGCACCGCCCATTTTCTTGAATACATCTAAGATGAAGCCATCATGATGTTGCCAAGATTCGCCGTGATTACCACCTGCTACTAACTGACGCGCTAAGGGGCCTGCTTCTAAGCGTCCGAAGTCTTTGTGTAATACTGCACTTGCCCAAGAATAGGCGTTGTCAAAGTCTTTTGTATTGTTAGCGATGGGTTTTGTAGTGCGATCGCTCGGATGAATATCTGCTGTCCCTTCATCGTACCAAGAATGGGTTAAATTCTCACGGGCGAAGGACTGATCCATTAGGCTGTGCGTGTCGGTGAAGCTGTCATACACGCCACCCTTCATAATCATCGCCGCATTGCGCCCTTCAATGGTGGGCTTTTGGTATCTATCCTCATGGGCTAAATATCCCCAAGTGACGTATTTACCAACACCTGCACCATATCTATCTAGACCAATATCTAGACCCATCCGCCAATAAAAGCCTAAGTCTGACTCACGATGTTTGATGTCTTCATCTAACCAGTTCATGAAGTCATCGTAAGTCTGAATTTCTTCGTAGCGTTCTAAAGAACAGCCTAACCATACAGGTTCTAACCAGTTGGTGCGGAAATATTCGAGAATTGCCCAGGCGCGGGTAATGTCGGTGAGTGTGGGGGCGCACATCACACCACCAGGCACCATATAACTGCTGTGCGGCCATTGTCCACCTAGTAGAGCATAAATTTCTACAGGTTTGGCGGAAATGGTCACACCGAGTTCGTAAGATTTCCCGGTGAAGGCAGAAAAGCGGCGGACTGCTTCATCATAGAAGCGACTACTACGGTAGTTTTTATTGGTTAAGTCAATGGCGAATAATCCATAAAAGTAGCGAGGGATACTTTGGATAGTTTCGACAATTTGACCGAGGTTTCTGGCTAAGATGGCGTTGCGTGGTACTTCTGTACCCCAGGCTGTATCTAACGCCCAAGATGCAGATGTGAGGTGAGAACCGCCGCAAATACCGCAAATCCGGGGCGTGACAATTAATCCGGCTTGGGGGTCTTTGCCACGGAGGATAATTTCAAAGCCGCGAAATAGTTCGGCGTGAGTCCAGGCGTTGACTACATAGCCGTCGGCAATTTCCACGCGGACATCTAAATCACCCTCGACTCTCCCGACGGGTGATATATCTAATGTTTGTTTTCCCATTCTCCTCTCCTGTTTTCATTGATATGCAGTCAGTGATGCGGTAATAACAGTTGAGGCAGTTGCGGTAGATATTAATTCAGATGTGGTTGATGCTTAAAGTTGCAAATGCTTATACATCGCATTCAGATATTCTGCGGAACTTCCCCTTGGTTTCCACTCATGAAAAATGATTATCCAATCATTTTGAGCAGGAAATACGAAAGTATTAGTTGTATCCCCGAAATCACCAAAGCTTCCTTGTTGAATATTCTCTAACTCTAAAGCATTCACAACAGCATTAACATCTGGACTTTTGATTGTCATCCAGTCAAGATCCAAATGAGGGTATAAATCTTCGTCATCATCAAGATTTTCTACACCCATATATTTACTCCTTTGTGGCTTCACTACAGTTGCAACTAATACGTAGTTTGCTCACAAAATATCACACCTTAATTGAATCTTGCCGTGAAATCAACAGTTTCCAAACACCGCCTCAACTCATCAACCAAAGCACTGTAATTAATTACTAAACTGTGAAAAAATCCTCCTCTGCCCATGCTGGTGCTGCATCTTTGGCGACCATTGTTAAGAGGGCGTAGTCTTTTTTGTTGACTCCTGGTGGTAGTTCTTTGGGAACTCCCATGACGGTTTGGGTTTTAAATACGGTTCCGGGTTTGAGGTCAAAGAAGGGAAATTCTGGTTCTGTACAACCTAAACACGGCATTCCGGCGCGGGTTTTGGAGGAGACGCGGTTCCAGAGGATGCGGTTGCAGGATGAATGAGTCATGGGGCCGCGACAGCCTAAGTCGTAGAAGAGACAGCCTTTGCGTTGACCAAATTCGGCGGTGGTGGCTTTGTAGGCAAAGTGGACGTTGCGGGTACAGCCTGTTTGGGTAAAGGTGTTGAAGAAGGTTTGGGGGCGATTGAGTTCATCTAAAGCAATGTCGCCGATGCGTCCGGTAGCGATCGCCACTAATATCTGCGTTATCCAATCAGGGTGCGCTGGACATCCCGGAATATTGATTACAGGTAAGCCAGATTTGGCACGGAAGTCTTTACCTAAAAAGCCGCCTTCTTGCCGCTTGAGAAATTGTAAGCCTTGGGATTCGCTGGGGTTGGGAGACATTGCGGGAATCCCGCCCCAAGTGGCACAATCGCCGACAGCAACTATAAAGCTGGCCGCTTGGGCTAGGTCGATTAACCAATCTTTCATGGCGCGATCGGCGAAACGATTCCATTCACCTGTGCCGTTGGGGGCGTTTACTACACTGCCTTCAAATACCAAAATATCTAAAGGAATGTTACCTAAGATGCAGTCCCACAGCAAGGTTTGTAAGTTATTGCCTAATTCCAACCCCAAGGAAGGATGCCAAAGCACTTTAATACCAAAGTCAGAGATGAGGTCGCATACTGTCGGTTCTTCGGCATTTAGAAACGACATGGTGTTGCCCGAACAGGCACCACCTTGCAGCCAGAGTACGTTAGTCATTGGCTATGTGTTGGTTGATTTTTTATCCAGGTGATCAGCGTTGTAGAGTCTCACCTGTTTTTGATGTTTATTATTCACCATAAGGTATTTTTTTATTATATTTTTATTTTTTCAAAAAAAATTAATTATCTTCAGGATGATGTCAATATGATGCAGAGGCAATAATAGTTTATATTTTGAGGGTTTTAATAGGTATTTATGGCTATCAAATAATATATTTAGTTTGCTAGTGATACAGAAAATAATTTTAATCAGGAGAGTATGGAATTTTGATAATAATATTGTTAATTCTCCTCTAGATTTTTGAAAATAGAGTGTTTTATAGTAAGGAAACTGGGGAATAAATATCTTGCATCAAGCCCCGACGAATGGAATTCGCGGCTATAAAAACTAAGTCCGCCTACGCGGACTAATGTAAAATCAAGGGTTTTGTTTGTGTAGCCGCGACTTCAGTCGCTAGGCGCAAGATGTGAAGTCTGAAGTCTGAAATTTATGCTTTGATGTCTCACTACAAACCACAGCATCAATAAGTTACCCATAATTAATTGCTATCTAGCTAAATATATGGGTGTTTTATTTCACACTTCATACTTTAATAGCCTTTGGTGTTGAGGGAATTTGTGTGTATTTTTAGGGCGGGAATCGAGTAATTTTCTTAATAGCTAGAGTAGGGTAATTATGACACCTAGCATTACAGATTCGGCGGTGAAAGCAGCTGTAGCAGCGATCGCTTCGGAGTCAGCAACGACAGCAGAAAAAATCCAGATGCTCATCGAAATGGCACAAGGGTTTCAAAAGAAGCCGAAAACTGCCCAGGATTTGCGAAATGCAGTTGGGTTGTATTATCGTGCTTATGAAATGTCTGGTAATGAGTATCCACTCCTGAAGGCTAAGGCGCAGGTGGGGATGGCTGGAACTTTGCAGATTATTCCCCACACGGATACGGAATTGCTACTACAAGCTAAGGCTGGTTATGAAGAAGCATTACCAGTTTTACAAGAGTTAGCCACGCCGGAGGAAGTTGCAGAGGCGCAGATGAATTATGGCTTGGTGTTACAATCTCTAGCGCCGTATAATTTAGCGCGAATTAGTGATAGTATTCAGGCTTATCATGAAGCTTTGCGGGTGTTTACCTGGGAAGATTACCCGCAAGATTACGCGATTTTATACAACAATATTGCGATCGCTTACCTGTCGATGCCAATGGCTTCAGAACGGGAATATTTACGCCAGGGGTTAGCAGTGCAATCATTTGAAGTTGCCCTGAAGCATATTAATTTGATTGACAACCCTAGAGAATATGCGATGCTGCAAAACAACTTGGGGAATGCTTTACAGTATTTAGTTAGTTCTCATCCCGTCGAGAATAATTTAAAGGCGATCGCAGCATACAATGAGGCGTTAAAAGTGCGTAATTCTAGGGATACACCTTTAGAATATGCTAACACAATTTCCAACAAAGCTAATGCCTTATTCAACTTACCTGATAATCCTGAAAAGCCAGAATTAGGTAATCCTAACAATCTTTTACAAGCACGTAATTACTATCAAGAAGCTTGGTCAATATTTACCGAACATCAACAGTTAGAACAAGCTGAGTTAGTCGTACAGGCATTAAAAGATGTAGAAGTGGAAATTATGGCTAGTAGTTAGGCTTACAGCTAGATTTATTGTCAGGAATTCAGGAGTAAGAAGGGTTAAAGAATTAGGGGAAGATTTGGTAAATGAATATCCTAGTTATATAACAGTCATTATAAATTCTGACTTCTGACTCCTGGGTGCTGAATTCTGACGATTTATTAACGAACCGCAAAGGACACAAAGAGCGCGTTCGCGCAGCGTCTCGCAGAGAAGGAAGAAAAATGAGTGAGTTATTGAGCAATTTTAGTGTGAGTGATTTTCTCACGAGTATGGTGTCTAGTGACATCAACATAGTTACTGGATTTTTGTGGCTAATTATCGCAACAGTTATCTCGATGATTGGCGGTGCAATTGGCGGGATGATTTTAGCAGGTAAAGATATTGGTTATTCTTTTTCGGCAATGTTGGGGGCGTTATTTGCTCCGGCTGGTGCAGTTCCAGCAATACTTTTAGGTTTTGCTTTATTAACTTTGTTAAATAAATACTAGGAGGAAAAATGTTTGAATTAGGTTGGTTTTCGGCTAAGTTATTTTTCCGAGGTAAGCTATTACGCGAACCTATGTATTTTGTGCAACAAACTGGCATTGGGATTAGTGTTGGTTTGCTATCACTATTAGCACTAGCCCAAGCCGAAATTCCTTTGTGTATTCCTATAACTCTATCTAGTTTAATTACGGGTGGTTTGATGCCTTTTTTACTGAAAGATTTCAAAATGAAGTAATGAACTAGTCAACATTTCACACTTCATACTTCATACTTCACACTTCACACTTTTCTTAATGACAAACCTCGAAGAATTCATTGAAGAAATTAACCGCTTTGAGGCAATTATATCTGAGTGGGATGAAAGTCAAAGGTGTGTAGCAGTCGGTTTAAAACGAGCAATTGAAGCTTTGCATAAAGAAGCACTGACAAGGTTAATTAAAAGCCTGAAACAAGATTCAGTGTCAGCTTTGCGCCATGCTGCTGATGATCAAGTTGTGTATGCAGTGTTGCTATATCATGACTTAGTTAAACCACCGTTACCACCAATATTACAACGCATTCAAGCCGCCCTTGATGAAGTACGTCCAGGGTTAAAAAGCCACAATGGAGATATAGAATTAGTTGCTTTTAAACCACCAGATACGGTAGAAGTTAGGTTAATCGGAACTTGCAGCAGTTGTCCAGCTTCTAATTTGACTTTATCTCAGGGAGTCGAACAGGCAATTAAAAATTATTGTCCAGAAATTACGCAAGTGGTTGCGGTTGGCGATCGCTCTACGGTAGATAATACCAATACTGGTTTAACTACTCCTTTTCCGCCCACAATTACAACTGCTTGGGTGAGGGTAGCAACAGTAGAACAAATTCCTGATGGGGGGATATTTGTCACCAAAGTTGGCGGACATTCACTGATTTTATATCGTCAAGGCGATCGCATTACCTGTTACCGCAACGCTTGTTCTCATCTCGCATCACCACTGGACGGCGGAAAGGTAGAAAATGGCATCATCACCTGTCCTACTCACGGGTTTCAATATCAACTAGATACAGGGAAATGTTTAACTGCTGATGTCCCTTTACATTCCTATCCAGTTCAAATTAAAGGTGATAAGGCGTTTGTCAAAATTTCCCGATAATCAGGATGTAGACATTTAAAACCTTTACACCAAGTCTCCACTAACAATCTTTATACATCCGTTCAGGTGGGCATTGCCCACCACAAGTTTCTACAGCTTAAACTTTTCAGTAATTCGCTTCATCGCTTCTTCGACATTTTCCCGGCTGTTGAATGCAGAAATGCGGAAGTAGCCTTCACCCGCAGCGCCAAAGCCAGAACCAGGTGTACCAACTACATTGCAAGTATGCAGCAATTTATCAAAGAAATCCCAACTTGATAGCCCATTGGGAGTTTTTACCCAAACATAAGGCGCATTGACACCGCCATAAACTGCGAGTCCGGCGGCGGTGAGTTTTTCTCGAATAATTTTGGCGTTTTCTAAATAGAAACTCACCAAAGCCTTGGTTTGTGCTTGTCCATCTGCAAAATAAACTGCTTCCGCACCCCGTTGCACAATGTAAGATACACCGTTGAACTTGGTGGACTGGCGGCGGTTCCACAGTTTCCACAGTTCCACATCCGAACCATCTGCGGCTTTGGCTGTTAAGGTTTTGGGAACGACAGTTAAAGCACAACGGGTTCCGGTAAAGCCTGCATTTTTAGAAAAAGAACGAAATTCGATCGCACAATCTCGCGCACCTGCAATTTCGTAAATAGAATGAGGTAAGCTCGGATCTGTAATATAAGCTTCGTAAGCTGCATCAAAGAAAATAATTGAACCATTGGCTTTGGCGTAGTCTACCCAAGCTTTGAGATGTTCTTTGCTTGCAGTTGCACCAGTGGGGTTATTGGGGAAACAAAGGTAAATTAAATCAACTTTTTCCTGCGGAATTTCCGCCGTGAAGTTATTTTCTGCTGTCACAGGCAGATATACTAAGCCTGCAAACTCACCTTTATCATTAGCTGCACCTGTATGACCTGCCATTACATTGGTGTCTACATATACAGGATACACAGGATCAGTTACAGCAATGACGTTGTTGTTACCAAAGATATCGAGAATATTACCAGTGTCGCACTTGGAACCATCAGAAATAAAGATTTCTGAAGCATCGATGTCTGCGCCGCGTGCTTGAAAGTCTTGAGCCGCAATTTTTTCCCTTAACCAAGCATAACCTTGTTCTGGCCCGTAGCCTTTAAAAGTTGCGCGATCGCCCATTTCTTCCACAGCTTTAATCATCGCTGTGCGGCACGCTTCTGGTAAAGGTTCGGTAACATCGCCAATTCCCAAACGAATAACTTTAGCATCAGGGTTAGCTTCCGCAAAAGCATTTACCCGCCGCGCAATTTCCGGGAACAGATAGCCAGCCTTTAGCTTCAGGTAGTTGTCGTTAATCGTCGCCATATTAGATAGTGAAATACGCACTACAACAGCTTACAGCTAATTGCTCTTAGGGATAGCACAGTTGTTTATGTTGAAGTCTCTTTATCTTTAACGATTGACATTTAGGTAATGTTTAATACATCAATCAAGATATAGCAAAATCTGTATATTGGCGCAGTTCTTCGGGATGGAAACCCAAAACAATATCTTCGTGCGGGATACCGGCAGCTAACAATGCTTCTGCCACCGGCTCAGACGTGCCATCATATTGAAGCCAAACTTTATGATTAATGATATCTATATGCACTATCGAACCATGCACACGTCGCACCCCATCCCAACCAACGTGTACAACTTCGTAATGGTCTCGCTCCGAGTCAATCACTGCTTCTGTATCTATTTGACCATTAGCAGGTTTGTGACCAGCATATTCAAATATTAATTGACGAATAATTTCCCGATAGCGAGTTAGTTTATCCATTGAATAATTCTCTCTAGTTGCTGGGCATCGGTAAATAATGAAACATCGAGTAGGCAAAGGCTTATAACTCTTACTAAAAGTATAATTTTTGTAAAAAAGCGATCGCCTCTTCTCAAACACAAGATGCGATCGCTTTACAAAAATTTAGATAACAGTAATAAGTTTGACAAGCCTCTAACAAAACTAGTTCCTAGTTTCTATTTCAGCTTTTAAACATCCTGTTCACTTAACTCGCGGGTGATATGGTCAAAAGGCTCATCAACAAAAGCAGCATTAGCTACGCCTGCTGCTGCTACTTGTTCCTTGACGATATCCTTCATAATTTGCACACCACGAACCGTCGGCCCAATAGGTACGCCTAAAGAATTGTAAGTTTCTCTCAAGCCTTGCAACACACGCTCATCTAACACATTGGTATTACCTGCAACTAGCGCATAAGTAGCGTAGCGGAGGTAATAGTCCATATCGCGCAAACAAGCCGCATAACGACGAGTTGTATAGGCATTGCCACCGGGACGAATCAATTCTGGTAATTCTTCAAATAATTTAGCACCAGCTTGCTTGACAATTGCAGCCGCATTTGAATTGATAGCAGCCGCCGCTTGTACCCGTGCTGTACCACTTTCAAAATAAGATTTCAGACTGTCGATCGCATTCCGGTCAAAATAACGGCCAGCTACGTCATAATTCTTAATTAAAGTTGTAACTGCATCGCGCATTCCTTTTCTCCCAATCTTTACTATCTATGGTTTGATATTTATTTGGCTGCACTTACGCACCAGTAAATTTTTGTGCTATTTAAAATAAGTTCTGCACAAAAACAATCTACCCGCTACTTAAGGATTCTATGCCAAAGTTGCCCCCGATGAAATGAACTTTCTTGTTTTTACAGATGCCGCGCGAAAGGTTAATATAACCTGTAATCCAGGGAATCTGTAACAAAGACTACATAATTATGTAATCTCAAATCTTTACGATAATCCAGGTGTGTCACAACTTGGTGCGGATCAGTAGGGTTAGAATGCTTTGGCAGATTCTGGTTTTACAATAGGAAATTGGCAGAGAAGGAGTAACAATGACAACCCCACAAGAAGTCTTGAAATTGATCCAAGACCAAAACATTCAGATGATTGATCTGAAATTCATCGATACACCAGGAACATGGCAGCACTTAACCGTGTACCATAACCAAATCGATGAAAGTTCATTCACTGATGGCGTACCTTTCGACGGTTCCAGTATTCGGGGTTGGAAAGGTATTGAAGAATCAGACATGACAATGGTGTTAGATCCCAACACTGCTTGGATCGACCCATTCATGGCAGAGCCAACCTTAAGCATAATTTGTAGCATTAAGGAACCCCGGACAGGGGAATGGTATAACCGTTGTCCACGGGTTATTGCCCAAAAAGCTATTGATTATCTAGTTTCTACTGGTATTGGTGATACTACTTTCTTTGGCCCTGAAGCTGAATTCTTCATTTTTGATGATGTCCGCTTTGACCAAACCGCCAACTCCGGCTACTACTATGTAGACTCTGTAGAAGGTCGTTGGAACTCTGGTAGACAAGAAGGCCCCAACCTGGGTTACAAACCACGCTTCAAAGAAGGTTATTTCCCAGTGTCGCCTACCGACAGTTTCCAAGACATTCGGACAGAAATGTTGCTGACAATGGCAAAATGTGGTGTCCCCATTGAAAAACAACACCATGAAGTAGCAACTGGTGGTCAGTGCGAACTCGGCTTCCGCTTTGGTAAGTTAATTGAAGCGGCTGACTGGTTAATGACTTACAAATACGTCATCAAAAACGTAGCTAAGAAATATGGCAAAACCGTTACCTTCATGCCAAAACCAATTTTTGGCGATAACGGTTCCGGTATGCACTGTCACCAGTCCATTTGGAAGGATGGCAAGCCTCTATTTGCTGGCGATAAGTATGCTGGTTTGAGCGAAATGGCACTACATTACATTGGTGGTATTCTCAAACACGCTCCAGCACTATTAGCTATCACCAACCCCACCACAAACTCCTACAAACGTCTAGTACCAGGTTACGAAGCACCTGTTAACTTGGCTTACTCCCAAGGAAACCGTTCTGCTTCTGTGCGGATTCCTCTCTCTGGCACTAACCCCAAAGCAAAACGCTTAGAGTTCCGTTGTCCAGACGCTACTTCTAACCCTTACTTGGCATTTGCGGCTATGCTTTGTGCTGGCTTGGATGGGATCAAAAACAAAATTGATCCAGGCGAGCCTCTAGATAAAAATATCTATGAACTGTCTCCAGAAGAGTTGGCAAAAGTTCCTTCTACCCCAGGTTCTCTAGATAAAGCATTAGCCGCCCTAGAGAATGACCACGCCTTCTTGACCGACACAGGCGTGTTTACAGAAGACTTCATCCAAAACTGGATTGACTACAAACTAGCTAATGAAGTTGAGCAGATGCAGTTACGTCCTCATCCTTATGAGTTCTATCTCTACTACGACTGCTAATTGTATTCAGTAGTAATTTTTTGAAAGCCACCTCTAGAGGTGGCTTTTTTTATGATTTAACACTACTGACTACTTTTTTAAAGAATAGTAACAGTGATGAGGACAAAAGACTTTTTACCCTATCACCTACTTTCAACCTAGCTCATCGAAGCGTTGCTACTGCCATAAATCGCGCGTGCAGTTTGGTCTACCTTGCCTTGAATGGGATTCCAATAATGGGAAACTTCTTCAGGAAGACCAAGTTCTTGTGCAGCACGCATCAGCATTGATTGTTGACGGTTTTTAACTTGTTGATGTTGGCGCACCATCAATGCACGAGATTTTTCTTGAATAGACATACTTCAGTCCCCCTTAAGGTTTAGTTATATTTTTTAGCTGATAGTTCTTTCATTTATTAATATAGCAAAAATTCTGTAGCTTAAGCTACCGTTTTAGCTTATAAGCCCATAAATCAATAAAACTTAATATTTGAAGGGCTGTGATGAGTATTTTTGCGTGAGGAAAAAACCCAAAAGTCATGATTTTCTGATATTTTTACCAAAAATTACTTTTAGGAAAATCAATCATTTCGGTTTTCGGCAAGGAAGAAAAAACTGAGATAGCATCAAAAATGACAGTTAATAAAACTTCATACTATGACAGTTACTTATCCACGGAAATTTCAGGATAATCTAGGTGCGAGAGATATCTTAAAGCGGGTAGTTGGCGATCGCGAACTACACCTGATAACCCTAAATCGCTACCGTTACAACGAACAGCGCAGTTGCAAAGACCTAACTGAACTAATTGAAAAACTCAACGGACAGCCACGAGAACTGATCAAGGATTTATCGCATCACATTGCAGATGAAGCGCGTCATGCTATGTGGTTAACCGATTTATTAATAGACCTGGGAGCCGATATCGGTACGCCCCCAGGAATTTCTTATATTGATGAATTTGAAAAGCTGATAGACCAATCTTCTTATGATGAAGCAGGGACGCTAGAAGATGGTATTATTGCTCCCCTAGCAGCAATTAACGTGACCGAAAAACGCGGTTGTGAGTATTTCTCCGCCCATATTTATGCCCTCAAGCAAGCACCACAAACCGAAGAAAACATCAAAATCCGCGAAACCATCGAAAAAATTCTGCCAGAAGAAGCCGGACACGTCCGTTGGGGAAACCGTTGGTTAGGCAAAATAGCCGATAAAAGTCCAGAACATCGGCAAAAAGTCGAGCAAGCCAAGCGTAAATATGCAGCAATAGAACAAGCTGCTTATGAGTCAGGGATGGATATTACCCTGGGTGCAGAACTTCGACGTGTAACAAGGTTGGTGGAAGTAGCCAATACGATGCCAATTTGGGAACGTCCCCAATACCTAATGGAACGCTTACCCCAAGCTTTACTCGCCCCAGAATTGCAATTTACCAGAATTCAAGCAGCACAAAAAGCTTGGCAGCGTAACCCACAAGAATTTATGGAAAAGTTTGTGCCAATGTTCATCAACGGCATCAAAAAGAGCGAGGTAGAAACAGAGAAAACAAAAGTTTAAATTAATTAGGACTTACGTAAGTGTCACAATTGGTGCTTGGTGCGTGACGCAACAAGAAGATTTGAACGTAGTCATCAGATTTATAGCGTCACGCTACTGGCGTGGCAAGGCTAAAGTAGTGCAAATATTTAGTTCTTGTGGTGTGGGCATCTTGCCCGCACCGGACGGGCTAGATGCCCATCCCACAAGAGAGTTTTAATGTAACATTTTAGCCTTGACACGCCACTACTTCAGATTTACTTTATAAGTCGTCTCTTAAAACTCATTCCATATCATTAGTTGGTTAGTGAGAATGCAGCTAAGACAGAAAGTTAGTCCGCAATTCTAACGTTGTACCTGTTGAATTAAAGTTTGTGTTTGTTGATAGCTTGTGGTGTCGCCTTGCTGGCGAAACAGTGTTGCTGCTTGCTGTAAATCCGCGATCGCGTTACGCTGATCTCCTAAAGCATATTTAGCCAGTCCGCGATTACCGTAAGCATTTGCTAAATTTGGATTCAAACTAATTGCTTGGCTAAAGTCAGAAATTGCGGCTTGGGGATTTTGTTGTTTAAAGTAAGCCAATCCTCGATTATAGTAAGCATCTACAGACTGCGGATCAATTTTGATTGTGCTGTTAAAGTCCGCGATCGCTTTTTGTAAATTGCCCATTTGGGCATAAACCGTTCCCCGACTATTATAGGCATCTACATGCTGTGGATTAAGTTGTAGTGCTTGGTTAAAGTCGGTAATTGCGGCGCTTAAGTCTCCAATTTGTGATTTGGCTAAACCCCGCAGACAAAAACCTTCGTAAAATTTGGGATTTTGCTGTACTACTTTATCAAAATCTGCTATTGCTTCCCGAAAATCGCCTTGTTCTAACTTCTGTACCCCTTGTTGATAAGATTCATGAAAATTTCTTTGATTATTTGGTGTTTTGCCATAAACAACCGTAGGTAATGCACCAAACAAAATTGTCATTCCCAAAACTGCAATTTTTTGCCGGATATGTTGCATAATTCTACCCCTTCACCCTTGCAGTACTAGTGAGGATTTTTCCTCTTTGATTATTTTAACCAAATAACCAACCAGAAATAGTTTGCAATAACAACCCAGCATTTAAAATGATTATGGCGATCGCTACTAGCCATGATAAGGTTTTTAACAACCAAGGATTAACAAATTCACCCATTAAGCGGCGATTACTCGTAAACATTACTAACGGCACTATGGCAAATGATAGCTGTAAACTTAAGATTACTTGGCTAAAAATTAATAAGCTACTTGTACTTTGTTCGCCAAAATAAATAATAGAAATTAAGGCTGGCATAATTGCAATCAGCCTTGTTACTAATCGACGTAACCAAGGTTTCAGGCGTAAATTTAAAAAGCCTTCCATGACAATTTGTCCGGCTAGAGTTGCCGTCAGGGTGGAACTTTGTCCAGAAGCTAATAAGGCTAAACCAAAAATGGCACTAGCAGCATTTACACCCAACAAAGGAGAAAGCAATTGATAAGCATATTGAATTTCCGCAACATCCTGATGTCCAGAAAAGTGAAATGTTGCTGCTGCCACAATTAATATTGCAGAATTAATCAATAAGGCAAAACATAACGCAAATGTCGAATCAAGCGTACCGATTTTAATCGCTTCCCATCGCTTTTCTGTAGTTGGTTTCCAAGCGCGTGTCTGGACAATTGATGAGTGCAAATATAAATTATGAGGCATGACTGTAGCACCCAAAATGCCAATAGCAATATATAGCATTCCAGGATTTTGTAAAATTTCTACTTTGGGAGCATAACCTAATAAAATTCTGCCCCAATCAGGACGCGAAAAAATCATTTCAATAGCAAAACATATACTGACAGTTCCTACTAACATAATTACTAAGCCTTCTGTGTAGCGAAAGCCTTTTTTTTGTAGTAATAACAATACAAATACATCTAGTGCTGTAATGCACACACCCCAACTTAGGGGAATCCCAAAAAGTAATTGTAGCGCGATCGCACTTCCTAAAACTTCGGCTAAATCACAAGCTGCGATCGCAATCTCACACAACAACCATAAACTAAAACTCACACGCGGGCTAAAATAATCTCGACAAGCTTGGGCTAAATCTTTTCCCGTCGCTACCCCTAACCGCACACACAGCGATTGCATTAAAATCGCTATCAAGTTAGAAAGCATAATCACAGTTAGCAGCGCATAGCCAAATTTAGCCCCGCCAGCTAAATCAGTCGCCCAGTTTCCCGGATCAATATATCCTACAGAAACTAGATATCCTGTCCCTGCATACGCCAATATCTTCCGCCAAAAATTTTTGCTCTGGGGGATTTTTATACTGCGGTGAACTTCAGGTAAACTAGGCTTTTTCGCCTTATTCTCCAAAAAGACATTTGCATATATTCTAATTTTCATAATTTTCTCATAATCTTACGAAAATTTGACACACTGGCATCTTTCCCCAGGTAAATTTATCCATATTCACATTGGCTGAAACTTTCTCACATCATTTCATCCAGTCATTCAATTAGTGATTGATAAAGATTCTCTTTCTTAAAAATTTAACTTGCATAAAATAGTGATTTCTCATAAATTTGAATATAAGCTCATATATTAAATAAACTAGTTTTTTGCCAAAATGCAACATAAAACACATTCCGAACATTCCCATTGTTGCGGTCACGATCATCATGATAATCATAACCATAATCATGATTATCATCACGATGATAATCATAACCATGACCACGGCGGAGAATTTATTTTCAAAAATGAGATATATTCTCTAATTGTGATTGGTATTTTGTATATATTTGGGCTAATTTTTGAACAAAAATTACATAGTACACCCTATGCAATTGGCGAATATTTAGTTTTTATTCCTGCCTACCTTCTGAGCGGTTGGACTGTATTAAAAACCGCCGGACGCAATATCATTAAAGGTAGAATATTTGATGAAACATTTTTAATGACAATCGCTACACTCGGAGCTTTAGTAATTCATAAATTACCTGAAGCTGTAGGTGTGATGTTGTTTTACAAAATAGGCGAATTATTTCAAGACGTGGCTGTAAGTCGTTCACGTAACTCCATCAAAGCTTTATTAGAAGTACGTCCAGATTATGCAAATATTGAGACAGCAGGCAATATCCAGAAAGTATCACCAGACGCTGTAAAAATTGGAGATATCGTAGTTATTAAACCAGGCGAAAAAATCCCCTTAGATGGAGAAATTATTACGGGAAATTCCCAAGTTGATACATCAGCTTTAACAGGAGAATCTGTACCACAAACAGTTAGGGTTGGTGATACAGTATTAGCTGGTTCTATCAATCAAGTTGGATTGCTCAAAATTCAAGTCACAAAACTATTTAATGAATCTTCCATCGCCAAAATTTTAGACTTGGTACAAAATGCCAGAAGTAAAAAAGCAGAAACAGAAAAATTCATTACAAAGTTTGCTCGTTATTACACGCCGATAGTTGTTTTCATATCTCTGGCAGTCGCCATATTACCACCTTTATTAATTCCTGGGGCGACATCTGCTGAATGGGTTTATCGAGCTTTGATATTATTAGTAATTTCTTGTCCTTGTGGACTGGTGATCAGTATACCCCTGGGTTATTTTGGGGGGATTGGTGGTGCAGCCAAACGCGGTATTTTGATTAAAGGTTCAATGTTTTTGGATACCTTAACCACAGTCAAAACGGTAGTTTTTGACAAAACAGGCACTTTAACAAAAGGCGTATTTAAAGTAGTAGAAATTGTGCCACACAATAGCTATAGTGAACAAGAAATACTGGAATTAGCAGCCAAAGTAGAAGCTCATTCTAATCACCCCATCGCTCAATCAATTCGAGCAGCGTACGGTGAAGATTTTGATATATCAGAAGTGTCAAATTATGAAGAAATAGCAGGTCATGGAATTAAGGCAAATGTAGGCAATAAGCTAGTATTAGCAGGAAGCGATCGCCTACTCCACCAAGAGCATATTATCCATCCTACTTGCGACCTAGAAGGTACAGTTGTACATCTAGCAATAGATAATATTTATGCTGGATATATCATCATTGCAGATGAATTAAAAGCCGATGCGAAAGCAGCGATACAAGCACTCAAAAAAATCGGCGTAAAAAAAACAGTCATGTTAACAGGAGATAATCAGTCGATCACGGCTCGAATTGCTCAACAAATTGGTATAGATACTTATATTGCCGAGTTATTACCAGAAGAAAAAGTTTCGGCAATTGAAAAGTTAATTAGCACTAATCCTAAACATGATAAAGTCGCTTTTATTGGTGATGGTATTAACGATGCACCTGTGATTGCTAGAGCCGATGTTGGTATGGCTATGGGTGGCTTAGGCTCAGATGCAGCAATTGAAACTGCCGATATAGTCATCATGACAGATGCACCTTCTAAGGTAGCCACAGCAATTCAAATTGCCAGAAAAACTCGCCAAATAGTTTGGCAAAATATTAGTTTTGCCTTAGCAATTAAAATTGCATTTATTGGCTTAGGAATTTTAGGTATAGCAACCATGTGGGAAGCTGTATTTGCTGATGTTGGTGTAGCCTTGCTGGCAATTTTTAACGCCACCAGAATTATGAAGTAGTCAGGGAACTGTCTGCTATAGGAGTCGTCAGTTTAACTCCTACTACTTAATAGAGAAATCAAGTGAATCTACCAATCAAAAACATCACAACTGCTATGTTAGCTTTATTAATTAGCTACTCAGCCAACCCAGCAATTGCATTAGCACAAAGTAACACTCATAATTTCACCATTGCTCAATCAAAACCTTTAAACGATACTTTAATTGTGCCTGGTGAAAGAGTCGGGCTAATTACCCGCAAAACCACCAAAAAAGATTTAGTCAAGCTATTTGGTACATCGCGCTTAACTGATAAAACCATTTATGGCCCAGAAGGAATCGGTCGTTTTGCCGCTACTCAGGTAAACTTAGGCCGAGAGCGATCGCTTTTGGTAGTCTGGAGTGATAACACTCGCACTAAACCGCTAGATGTGCGTAACTTAGGAACTGCGTGGAAAACTCGTGAAGGCATTGGTATGGGTACACCGTGGCGCGAGTTACGCCAAAAATTAGGCAACTTTAAACTTTATGGACTGGGTTGGGACTATAGCGGTACGATTTTGCTAGACAGCAGCAAACTATCCCGCTATCAAGGTAAACTCATCCTCCGCGTCGACTCTGCACCTAATGCTTACCAAAAATACCCCAAAGACTATCAAGCTGTTCTCGGTGATAGCACTTTTTCCTCTAGCAATTCTCACTGGAAATCTTTAGGGATGAGAGTGTCTGAGATGATTGTCATACTTAACCCCAGTCAGTATTAAGGGACTTCATCATTTACAGACAAGGGGGGCCACTGCGTTGGGCGGCTCTGCCGACTTGAAGCAAGTGGCGTGACAAGGAAGACAAGGAAGATATTAAGTCTTGTTGAGTCAAAAAATTGGATGATTTATTTTTTGGAGTTTAGCTGGCACATTAGTAGGAGTGACAATTTTATTGCTTACCGACAGAAAAAACGAAGCTCAAGTTAATTAGTGTCTATTTATACCATTTTCGATTCTGGGAATCGCTATACTTATCTTTAGGTTCTACCTGGGAATGATGAAGTGGCTTTGCCACTTCTTTTTATTTGAGCCATATCCCATACAAAAGTCAAAAGTCTGGTTTAACTTTTCACTTTTTCGCATTACCTAATCATTAGTCAAATCATCACGCCATTTATTGTGATTTTCTTGCGGTTCAACCTCACGTACTCTCGCTAATTGCCAAGTTCCCCACATCAATGGCTTTTGTCTTTCAACATGGTTAATAAACTGCACGATAGAGTGATCCGCTTTGATGGGTGTTTTTAAGTCAAAGCGAATAGTTTGAAAAATCTTACTATCACCTTTAACAAAATTTGTACCCACAACCTTGGCTAACCACAGCACAAATTTATTAAACAACCTGCCCAAAATTCCCCGACGTTTTTTCATCATAAAAATAGTTCGCCCTTCTGTTTTTCCCTCTGCTAAAAGACGTAGAGCAAACATAATATGAAACCCTAAAAAATCAGGGCCAAGGGTGACTATGTTAGTACTGCCATACCAATAACAAATACTATAGGTAATGGGGTGTTTAGAAAAAGCACGAATCAGTTTAATGAAGTTAGAATCTCTCCTTGGGTCTGTAATATTTGTGAAAATAATGGCATTATGATGATATTCCTGTTTGTCAAAAACAATGTTTAATCCTAGTTGATGAACTGTATTGAAATGTTGAGCGTCAATTGCATTCATCATCACTACATTAGGATGACAGTTTTTGACAAAATGAAACCCAAAAGCCACATCAAATTCATATTCTGCTAAATCTGGAATATATGGTAATCGGTGTTGTGGTGTTTCTCCAGTCCAAATCCAAATCATGCCATATTCTTCATCTGTCGGCCAGGTTTTTAACTTAATTGGTAATGGCTCATCTAAACAAGGAATTTCTACGCAAATGCCTTGTTCATTAAATTTCCAATGATGGAAAAAACACCGTAATTCTTTACCTTCTACTCTACCTTCTGCAAGATGAGCGCCCATGTGAGGACAGTAAGCATCACAAATAACTACTCTATTGTCTTGACCACGATAAACAACTAAATTTCTCCCTAAAATAGTAACAGGCTTTACCTCTCCTATTCGCAGATTTTGAGATGGCATTACCCAATACCAGCCCTCAATAAAACGCTCTGGATTATTAAAAATTTTAGGTTTACGCATCGAAATATTATTCTGCGAGTTAATAGTTATTTGTCAACTTCACTAGAAGTGAAGCGGTTCCTATAGAAATATCATTTCAATTACTAAAAAACAGTTATTTTGAGTACTAGGAAAGGTATCATAAAAACTAATCGAGCAGTTTTTGGGATATTTAAAGTAAGAGATTGTTATATTTATAGCCAACTAGTTTAAGTTGGTATTTGCTAAAATCTAATGATTATCAATGGTTGTAAAAATGAAACTACGTAAAATCCGAAACTCCTTTGAATTAGGCTAAATTTATTAATAATTTATAATTGATATTTAGCTTTATTTTTGATTAAGCTGTATATATAATTCGGTCTTACTTTCCCTTGAATGTGATGATGCGTAAGTAATAAATGAACAAAAGAGACAAGGTAGAGAGATGTTTGTATATCATTTCTGATTGCTATAGTACTATGATTTGATTTTTGAAATGTACGTAGAATTTGTTATTGAAGAGAGTACGGCATCTACGCAAAGTTTTCCGTGCGTTACGGCTTATGCCTAACACACCCTACTAAAATTTTTTTAGAAATCAAATATTATTCCCATAGGTAATTTGATTTTAATCAAATTAGTAAGATGGATGTTTGAACGTTTTTTATTTCAGAGATACTTTATCAAGTAAGGCTTAAATTATAGTTAATCTAACGCAACCAAAAATCTGTTACTCGACTGCTAATCCTGATGTAGCTGTAAAATAGCATACTTAATATTTACTTTAGAAATAGACTCTTAGATGTTGGATAAATTACTATAAAATTTCTACAGACTTGACTTAACTCGTCATTAGTGGAACTGTGCAAATTCATTCTCACTCCGAATTTGACCCTAGATCAAACCAACCGGTTGACCAGGGGTTACGAAGAGTTTTAGAGCGCCTTGTCAGAACAATGCGGCGTGATGCTTTGATTCGGCAAACAACGCATGAATTGAGAGAATCACTCCAGGCCGATCGCGTAGTCTTATATTACTTTTATTGGCAATGGCATGGCCAAGTTACATTTGAATCCTTAAGTTCCGATAAATATTCGATTTTGGGTTCCACAGGAGCAGATAATTGTTTTACCAATGAATATGCAGCTTTGTATTTAGCTGGTAGAGTAAGAGCGATCGCAGATACTAACCTTGAACCTCTACCAGCTTGTCACCGTGAGTTTCTCCACAGCATCCAGGTACGCGCCAACCTAGTAGTGCCGATTTTAGTTCCCAAAGGTTTGTGGGGGTTGCTAGTCGCCCATCAATGTCAAACACCCCGGATTTGGTCGCCAGCAGATATCAATTTAGTGCAAACAGCAGCGAAAACTCTCGCCACCGACGCGAATATTTTAGGAAGTTAAATTACTGGTACTGTGCTGATAGGAGAATCAACCATGAAACTGGGCTATACAATTATTTGGGTCAATGATGTCATTAAGACAGTGGAATTTTACGAAAAAGCATTCGGGCTAGTGCGTCGTACTCTCAAAGAAACAGATAAATCGATTTGGGCTGAAATGGAAACTGGCGAAACCACCTTAGCATTCTCCTCGACTAGTGAAGCCGAAACATTATTTCCGAGTGGTTTTCGCAGTCATGATCCTGCACAACCACCTGCACTAATGCAACTTTCATTCATCACACCGGATGTTGGCACAGCTTATATGAGAGCGATAGGTGCAGGGGCAAAACCTTTAGATGCACCTAAAGCCATACCAGGGGGACAAACAGTTGCGCGTGTGCGCGATTTGAATGGTGTGCTGGTGTCGTTAGTTAGTGCTTGAAGAGGGCAGGAGGCAGGGAGTAGTCCCGAATTTCTCACGTATGGGTAGCGGGTGTGGGGAGTGTGGGGAGTGTGGGGAGTGTGGGGAGTGTGGGGGGAATAGAATCTTTAACTCAGCACTCAGCACTCAGCACTCAGCACTCTAATTGAGTTTTCCAGTTAGCTAAGTCTGCCAAAGAGCGATCGCGGTAACGTCCATAACGCTCTGGCTTACTTTTAATTTTCACACCTAAATCTGGCAAAATGCCAAAATTAGGCGGCATTGGTTGAAAATGTTTCGGTGAAGCTGAACTAATAAACTCTAATAACGCCCCTAGCATTGTCGTAGGCGGTAAACTCAAAGGTTCTTTACCCAAAGCCAACCGGGCAGCATTGGTTCCCGCCAACCAACCACCAGCAGCCGCCGCCGTGTAACCTTCCGTACCAATCAACTGTCCAGCCGCTAGTAAAGTGGGACGTTGTTTAAATTGCAAAGTTGGCTGCATCAGTTGGGGTGCATTAATAAAAGTGTTGCGGTGCATCACTCCCAAGCGCACAAATTCTGCCTTTTCCAAACCTGGAATCAGTTGGAAAACTCGCTTTTGTTCACCCCAACGCAGATTAGTTTGGAAACCTACCATATTCCACAGTTGTCCGGCTTTATCTTCTTGACGCAACTGCACTACAGCATAGGGACGTTCCCCAGTCCGGCTATCAGATAAACCGACTGGTTTTAAGGGGCCGTAACGCATTGTATCTTCGCCCCGTTGTGCTAATTCTTCAATTGGTAAACAAGCTTCAAAAAACTTGGCTGTTTCCCGTTCAAAATCTTTCAATTCTGTTTGTTCTGCTTGACACAAAGCTTGCCAAAACTGCAAATACTGTTCTTTATTCATGGGGCAGTTGAGATAGGCGGCTTCACCTTTGTCATAGCGCGATGCCATAAAGGCAACATCACGATTAATCGACTCACCAACAATAATGGGGCTAGCCGCATCAAAAAAGCTCATGTACTCCATTCCCGTGAAGCGGCGCAAGTCTTCTGCCAATTCCGGACTAGTTAACGGCCCGGTTGCTAACACCACAATACCTTCAGGAATAGCCTTGACTTCACCGCGCCGAAATTCTACTAAAGGATGGTTCGATAAAGTTGCGGTTAAATCTTGACTAAATTGGCCTCTGTCTACAGCCAACGCCCCACCCGCCGGGACTGCATGTTCATCGGCCTTAGATATGACAATAGAATTTAATTGTCGCAGTTCTTCGTGCAGCAATCCCGCCGCGCGATCGCTCGCCAGCGCCCCAAAAGAATTACTACAAACTAACTCTGCCAAATGTTCTGTATGATGGGCAGGACTGAAGCGTTGAGGGCGCATTTCATGGAAAATAACAGGTACTCCAGCTTGGGCAATTTGCCATGCTGCTTCTGTTCCAGCTAGTCCACCTCCAATTACTTGTATCGGTTGTTGTTCCATAATCATCTGCGTCCGTCTGCGTTTATCTGCGGTTAATTACCACTGTAATGTATTAGTTCATCACATAGAGTTCAGGATGGGTTATTGGTAATTCCCAAGATGCAGGGATAGTGTATGTCCCAGCCGGATAAGGTGAAACCCAGGAATTAGGGTGATGTCCGGGTAAGACAATTTTGACTTTACTCTCCGATACCCACAGCACATTGTAGATATAACCACGGAAGTAGATTTGCTTACCGCTAATCAAATCATCCTTGCTTGCTTGCTTCATTACCATCTTGTTCGTACTGTTCCCACTGCTGGATTGTTTCGTCAATTTCCTCTGGGGTTGCTTCTCTTATTTCTCCTGAGTCTTCCTCAGTTACCCAGTCATTATCTTCTGGATCAATATTAGGTGCGTGGTGACATTTATTAACCTCAAACCAAGCTAGTCATCAACTTACCACACCTGATCAAAGCTCTCAATCTTTCTTGGTATTAGAGGTTGTTTGAAAGGTCGGCGCAGTATAGCAGTCGAAGTATAGGCGAGGAATAAAAAGCATGAATGCCAGACATAGTAAGAATTTTACCTCCTGCCTCCTGCCTTCTGCCTTCTGCCATAACGGTTGGCGAACCTTTCAAACAGCCGCTAGGTGAAGCTAAAAAAGACAGCGTTTAATTTACACTGCCCAAGACAATCTTAGAATCATCAGAGGAAGCTGTACTCACCATCGCCGAATATTCCCCGTTATAGTTGGTAAATGTCGATGGCGCTCTGCGAATATTAGACAGGCGAATTTGCCAATCGGAAACTTGGTCGTAAGTAAGATGACGAGTATTAGAAGTAGTTGTCCATACTCCCCAAAGACAGGTGTCTTCAAACTGTAGCATTCCGGTTTTGCGTAAGTTAAAAGATTGGGGTGTTCCGGGTAAGGGAATAATGCTGTAGCAAGAAGTTTGAAATTCCAATTGCGGATTAATTTCTACCAGTTCATCTACAAGGTCGGAAATCGCTTCCTCTAGACGTAACAAGTCTTCATGGTCATCATCTGGTAGCCCGATAATGATGCCATAGGTAATCACAGGTACACCAGTTCTCACTACGGCTTTCATCAATTCACAATGCTCTTGCCAGGGTAGCAGTTTTTTGTATGCTTCTCTGCCAAAAACTGGACGTTCCGCCGGGATGTAAGCTAAAGGACAACCGACTTTACCATCCCAGCCAAACAGTGCTTCAATGAGTTCCTCATCTGGTCTGAGGTCGGTGCTGTCGTAGTTCCGCCCCGCACCAAGCGTTGTTTTCCGCAATTCCAAACCATTGGGCCACATTAGAGTTATACCGATATCTCGCGCCCCATTGGTAATTGCAAGGATTTCTTCTCGTCCTCCGGGAAAGAGTACACGAGCCAAAAATTGATCGGAACCAATATTTATAGAACGCGCCCCAACTTCTTTTTGAATCTCCAACCATCTTAGGGCTGTTTCGGGGGACATCCGGCGAAAACCAGTACCGTAGGTGGGTGTCATACAAAAATCGCAGGTGCGATCGCAGCCAATATCAGCCACCAAAGAACCCACTGGTACATGTCCTTGGACATTTGGGAGTGTCCCTAAACATTCTTTCGCTACCTCCAATGAAGGTAACGCCCACTCATCAGGGCTTTTGGCTTTGGTTTTGCGGGGATATTGTTTCCCATCTGCCAAAATCACACCTGTGAGTTCTTCTCGTGGTGTTCTGCCCAATACATAATCAAAAATCGCCCAATTCGCGCCCCCAGATTTATCTTGAACCACTGCTGTTGCACCAGCCTGAAAATAGTGGTGTGGTTCCGCCAGTGCATCCGAACCGCCAACTACAATCGGGCGGCCTCCCTTAGCCAAATGCTCAATCACCATACAACTAACTTGACGGTCTTGGGAAAAATTCACTGTAATTCCCCAAGCATCATAAGCTTGCGGGTCGAGGGTCGAAATTCTGCCCCCTACATAAGTTTTCCGCAAGTTCATGCCTTTCCAGACAATCTCCCCAAACTCCTGACTATAATTGTCATCTCTGAGGTTAACCAAACGGGCATCAAATCCACCAGCTTGCAAGTCAGCCAGTAAAACTTGCTTACTAATTAAAGAGCGATGTCTATATAATGAAGTCCAATTTTTGCCTTCTGCATCGTATAGCCCCGTAGCTGGCGGTTCAATCAGTCCAATTGTGGGATGCTGTTTATCTGCCATAGTCACAGTTGCAGAATGTGAAGTAAAAGCAGAGTTTTTTTGCTGTGTCATAATTGGCAATCTTTAAGAGACAGTTTGCAAATTCAATATGCAGCCGATCCATAAAAATTTTATGTATTTTTTCGCAAAAAAGTCTCTAATTAGCCGATTATGAATAGTTAAATTTAAAATTTTGATGTATAACTTAACATACTTAGGAATAAACAAAAAAGCTCTGAAAAACTCATGCTTGCATAATCTCTGCATCTCTGTAGTACTCAGAGGTTCAAGCCACCACTAGGAAAATAACTTATACCAAATTTGACTAAAAAGCGATCGCACCCACTTATGCGATCGCCATCACAAAAATACATAAATTTTATTTACCCTTTGAAACCAACTGAATTATTAAGGTAAAGTTGGTTCCGAAAAGCTGAGGGGGTTTTTGACTTCAGCTTTGGGTGATTCATCAGCTACGCTGGTGGTTGATTTATCGCATTTTGCGGTGGTGTCATCAGTTTCGCTGGTTAACCTCCCAGGACGGAGGGCGACTAATGCAGTTTTGACAATCACAGCCGTAGGTACAGCGACAATTACACCCAATAATCCGCCAACTCTGGCACCAGTCAAGACAGAAATTAGTATCCACACTGGATTTAAGCCCGTAAAACTGCCCAAGATGCGCGGCGCAATTAAATTTTCTAAAATTTGCTGCACAATTACCGCTGCAAGTAAAACTCTGGTTCCCATCCAAAAGTCTTGCAACGCCACCAATGAAGTCGTGAGAATAATCCCCACAGAACCGCCAAAGGGGACTAGTGCCATAATCCCAATTGTCAAGCCAAATAACAACCCAAATGGCACCTTGAGCCATAAAAAGGCAGGAATTAAGGCGGATGCCATACAGGTAGATAAAATTAGCTGGGTGATAAAAAAGTTTTGGAAACTGAGGCGGACTGTTTGGGAGAAAGGTTCCCGAAATCTGCTGGGTAGCCATTCTACTAAACTTTGCCAGAGTTCATCGCCATGCTGCAAAAGATAGAAAGTCAAAACCATTGTCAGCAGAAAATCGAGCAAGCTGGTGAAGGTGACAACAGCCAAGTTGAGGACTTGTCCGGCGATCGCTTGTAACTGCCCCTTGACGCGATCGTTGATTTGGACTACAAGTGCATCAAGGTTAATTGGTAAGCCGAGAATTTCTGCTTTCTCGTTTAACATCATTAACTGCGATCGCCCAGAATCAATTAACTCTGGTATGCGAGCCACCAGTTGTTGCGCTTGGGTCAAGGCCAGGGGAAACAGAGTCACGCCCAATGCTAACAAAATTGATAACGCTAATAAAAACACCAGCACAGCAACTTGCTCTCGCTTTGCCCCGTGGCGTTCCATCCAGCTAACAGGGTAGTTGAGGAGAAATGCCAGTACTGAGGCTCCGACTAAAATAACTATTAGAGAATGGAAATAATCAAAAATTGCCGAAAGCGCCCACCCATTGAGGACTAGCACTGGTGCGAACAGAGCGATCGCTCCGATTCGCGCTATTGGTGTTAGGGTCTGCCACCAGTCGATTAGCTTGCGTGTCTGCATCTTTAGCCGCTTGCGAGATAAAACTAAATAAAATCTTTCTCTAAAGCCTATTATCTCTAACTACATTACAGTCTTTCATCCCTCTAGTTTAGGATTAGACTCAGCCAAATGGAAAATTTTGAACCAATTCATGATTCTTCCGGGAGAGAAGAAAGGCATCAGCCTACTTCACCTGAGATTTTTAGTCAAAACTCCCGCCTTAATCAAATAAATTTGCTGATTTATGTCATCCCAGTGATTGGGGTGCTGCCATCTCTGTGGACTCTCTACCGTCGTCAAGGAAGTCGGGAACAACTAATAGTTAGCCGCCAGTCTGTTACTATGACATTTGCTTGGCTATTAGCTTATCTCTTATTAGCAACTGGATCAGCATCTTCGGAATTTTTTGCCTTGCGTTTATTAATACTCAATAGCTTTCTGACATCTGGTTATTTTTTAGTGAGTATTTGGCTAATTTTTCGGATTATTCGCGGTCAATCTAGTCGTTTACCAGGGTTGAGCTACTTAGCAGAGCGAGTCTTGGGCAAGTATTTATCGTGATGCTGTTGTGTCAATCTCTAGACGGTATTTTTACTGAATTTTTATCTAATTACAAATTATTTCCTAGCGGATCTAGTCAAACTGACTTATTGTTGTCATACTTCAATAAAACATATCAGGATTTGCCTCAAAAAAGAAAAATCCTGCTATAAGTGTTGTGGTTGACATAATAGCGAAAAGTCAACATGGTTAATTAAGAGTTAACTATTATGAGTTGATTATTTGCATACTGATAAGGGTGCAAATTTACCGAATTTAATCAGCAAGTGTGAGGAAGTCTGTGACCATTCAAAGAACTTCGGCGGAAGAAAACCACTCAAAAACCCCCAATATGAAGGGCAGAAAGTCAATAACCCCTAAATCGGGACGTTGGTTGTGGTTCTGGGTCGGTATGAGCGGCATTGCAATGGTGTCAGCAATGGCTGGTGCTTTGTTGGCGGTTTCTTTAACTAGCACGCCTTTACAGCAAGCCGATCTCAGCCCCCAAGAAGAAGCCGTCTTTGACAGCGATGCGATCGCTGGTGGTGGATTGCGCTTTTCTGAATTAACTCGTCCGGTGAATCTTTTAGTCATGGGGATGAGCGTACTACCTCCCGATGTTCAAAATCCTCCCGAAGAAACCAAAAATCTCCGCTACTTGCCCCAAGTCAACTCTTTTGATGGTCTTTCGGATGTCATGCTGTTGGTCAAATTTGACCCACAGACCAAAAAAATAGTCATGCTTTCGATTCCCAGAGATACGCGCACCGAAATTGAAGGCTATGGAACAAGAAAAATTAACGCTGCTAATGTAGAAGGCGGCCCGGCTTTAACTGCCAAAACCGTCAGCAATCTCTTGGGCGGGGTTGGTATTGACCGCTACATTCGGATTAATGTTTTGGGAGTTGCTAAACTCATTGATGCTTTGGGTGGCGTTACAGTTTATGTTCCCAAAGACATGAAATATAAAGATGAATCGCAACATCTATATATTAATTTAAAAGCAGGCAAGCAACATCTCAACGGCGAGCAAACACTACAATTACTGCGTTTTCGTCATGATGAATTAGGTGATATCGGTCGGATTCAACGCCAGCAAATGGTCATGCGTGCCTTAACTGACCAAAGTCTCAACCCTGCTACCTTAGCGCAGTTGCCTAAAATTTTAAATGTCGTCAAAGAACACATTGATACTAACTTAACGGTAGAAGAATTAGTCGCCTTATTAGGTTTTGGTGTACGGACTAATCGCTCGAATATGGAGATGTTAATGCTACCAGGGCGCTTTAGCGAGAAAGGCGAGTATGATGCCAGCTATTGGTTGCCTAGTAAAGATAGCATTGCCAAACTTATGGCTAAACAATTTGGTTTAGAATCAAATGCTGAAAATACTGAGTCAGAAGTAACTGATCCTAGTTCTGTGCGAGTCGCCATTCAAGATAGTACAGGAAGCGATCGCACCGCCCTGCGGCCTTTAATTCGCGCTTTAGAAAGGGCTGGTTATCGGAATGTTTATATCGCCAAGCCTTGGAATGAACCATTAGAAGTCACTCACATTGTTGCTCAACAAGGAGATGGCAGTAGTGCTGAATCAATTCGGGATCTTCTGGGAATTGGCGAAGTTCGGGTTGAAAGCACTGGTAGTTTATATTCTGATGTCAGCATCCAAGTAGGCAAAGATTGGCTACAACACCAAATGCCTTTGGATGATTCGACTCAATCTTATTAGTAATTAATTAAATCACAGACTTTTTTAACAGCAGGGGAAAATGGATTCACCTTTCCCCTGCTGTTTCTTATTCCATACCCATTTCTATCTATTTCAGGAACGTGAACGAGTTCACCATTTGTTGATATGCTTGGCGGTAAAGAGCATCATTATTGCTGTTACCAGTTTTGGATAATGACACAACAATAATTCGAGAATCTTTTGGACTGATAAAAGCAACATTTTCGTTTTCGTATAAACCACTAGATTGAAATTTTACGCCTGTTTGTCCGGCAATTTTCGCAGATTTAAAGTCGCGGGTTGCGGAAAACTGGTTACTCTGTTTTACCCACTGCTGCAAAGAGAATTTGCGGGGATTATTGTATACAGCAACTTGAACATTTGCTGGATATTCTGTACCACCTTCATAAGCTCCAGCACGAATTTTTTGGGCGTGTTGTTTAGTCCAAATATCAACAGATGCGAGAGGTACATCAACATTATTTCTAGGAGTTGATATTTTGTTATCGATGACAAAATCTTTGGTGGAGTAACTAAACCGAAAACGAAAGCGATCGCTGCGGTAAATTCCTGGCGTTTGTGCTAATGTAACTACTGGTTTTGCGGCTTGCTTAGTTACAAAAGAATGAACTGGAGATTGGCAAGCAATTGTTCCAACTGCAACTAAACTCATCAAAATTGGTGACAAAATCCATTGCTGAATTTGCTTGTTGTGAATTTGCATAATTCACTCCTGGGAATCTGATCTTTTAAACTATCCAGAAATAATAACTCCAACTTTTCCACAACAATTTCCGCAATTTATAGCAGGTACAAAGAATAGGTAACAGAGACTCGTTTACGAGTATCAAAGACTCTCGCGGGAGTATCAAAGACTCGTTTATGAGTTAATAAGGTTTGATTATGAGTAAATTTTCTTTGAAAACGGGTTTTTTCACATAGACTTAAAACCGCTTGCCCCAGGCTACCACAGAAGAAGGAAGAAGAGGGCGATCGCCTGCTAAAATAAACGTCTTATTGCTGTTGCAACCAAGCTACTAAATCAGCTTCATTAGAGAAATCTAGTAAAGCTTCTGCTAAATCCTCTAACTGAGTTACAGATAATCCCCGCAGTTGTGCTTGTAATTCAGGAGTAATTGTACCAATGCGTCTTGTTAATTGACGCTGAATTACTTTCAACTCTCCTTGTTGTATTCCTTCCTCCATCCAACTGGTTACAATTTGCATAACTACCTCTTGTTGAGTTGGTTCAAATTGGGCAATTTCCGCCTGGAATATTTGATTTTCTTGGGCATTTAACCGTAGATAACTGTCAATAAACAGAAGAAGGTTGTGAGTAGTTCTTTGAACAGGCGATTGTGGTCTATCATGATTAGATTTATATCATGTTACTGATGAGTGATCGCTCAATATTTGCGATAGTAGGTATGTGATCGCTTGTTATCTTTTGATGGATAATTTAATTAAAATTACTATTTCACGTTTGCATACCAAATTCTTCTGGGTCGATATCCCAATTCACCCAGCGAATTGCTTCCCTTGCTGATTTCATGTAAGGTGGGACTCGCAACACATAAATAAACCCAGTACTAGGACAAGTCATTTTTAACAGATAAATTGCTTCAACATCCACAAAAGCATCTATTTTTAGTAGCACGTATTCATGCCAATAATCTAATTCAGTAGCTTGTAATTCTTGGCAGATTTTACTATATCCAATTCCTTGAATCAATACTCTCCTTAGTTCAGTATTTTTTTCTTCTAATAGCCATTTTGCTTGCCATTGATGAGGATGTAATTTTCCGTATCTTTCTGGTAGCGTAACACCATGATAAGAATAAAAACTATAGCCGTCAGCAAATCTAATTGCAGTTTCACCTTCAGCATGAAGACGGTTTTGAGAATCTAAATTTAAAGCTATAGGGCGATTAACTACGAGTAAAATTTGATTGTAAGCAGGAATAATACAGCCAACTTCTTCAATCATAGACTGCATAATTGGCCATTTATTAAAATCATACTTACAGTTAAACACTGAGATACAATAGTCTAATCTAGCTACATTTTGTACAAATATTCTCCATTGATACCAACCATAACCAATAGGACATAATATTTTAAAGTGATGTAAGTTAACATTGAGTTTTGTGCTGTATATTCTAGATAATTGTCTTTCTGTTTGTTCTAAAATAGGATCATAGAATTCTCTGCTTAATTTACGTTCCAAAGATTTGCTTAGATAGCAATTTGTATTATTTAGCAGATATACCCTGAGTCTATCCAGTATATCTGTATCAATATTTAAGATTATTATTCGAGATAGTTTATAGTATGTTATTGCAGATAAAGCGCAACCTAAAACAAGTATAAATCCACTAACATAATCAGATTTAATTTGTAGTGAATAAAAACACACTAACACTGGTATAATAATAACAAATAGAGGAAAAAATAAATAGGTTGCTTGTTTTTGCCAAGCGTATAAATTCTTTATATCTTCAAAAGCATTTAAGGGGCTGCTGACACACTTTATTTTAGGATTCTTGATAATTACACTATCAGCAAAAGCCTGCTTGATTATTTCGGTAGCTTTTTTAGGCTCAATTTGTTTATTTGACAATGCTATCTTTCGCCACTTATCTCGATACACGGAAATTAAGGCTTCTTGTTCTGGAGTCAGTGTTTCAATCATTATATAATTCTAAGTTTTACACGCAAAAATTGTTAGCTGCGATCGCTCTACCAATATGATGAAAATATTCATTTGGTAAAGCTCTAGGAAATTTAGCCATCACAAATACAGTTTGACTATTTATACTTAAAAATTTTAATCCTTTGCGCCTTTGCGCGAAAAAATAAAAAACTTGCCTCAGAAGCATCACACCTCCAAGGCAAGTTAATTCTCTAATTCCTTCCTCCGCGCCCTCTGCGTCTTGGCGGTTCGTTTAAAGTTGCTTCACTTCCGAAACTAACTTCGCCACCATATCTTTCGCGCTACCAAATAACATTGTGGTTTTATCTTTGTAGAACAACTCATTATCTACACCTGCAAAACCAGCACTCATCCCGCGCTTAATTACAATTGTTTGCTTTGCCCGATCTACTTCTAAAATTGGCATACCATAAATTGGACTAGCTGTATCACTACGCGCAGCAGGATTTACCACATCATTCGCCCCAATTACTAACGCTACATCGGCTTGTTCAAATTGGGGGTTGATATCTTCCATATCGTATAACTGGGTGTAAGGCACATTCGCCTCAGCCAATAAAACGTTCATGTGTCCCGGCATTCTTCCAGCTACGGGGTGAATAGCATACTTCACATCAACACCCATACGTTCTAATTGATCTGCCAATTCGCGCACGCTGTGTTGTGCTTGGGCAACTGCCATACCGTAACCAGGAACAATGACGACGTTCCGGGCATAACCCAACATCATCGCACCTTCTTCGGGATCAATACTGCGGACAGTTTGATCTATTGCACCAGCCGCCGCCGCACCAGCAGCACCGCCACCTGAACCAAAAGCACTGAACAGCACGCTGAACAGAGAACGGTTCATGGCTTTACACATAATCTCGGTGAGGATGATACCAGAAGCACCCACCAAAGCACCAGCGATGATTAACATATTGTTCATCACCACAAACCCCGCCGCCGATGCAGCGATCCCCGACAGAGAGTTTAACAGGGAAATCACTACGGGCATATCGCCGCCACCAATGGGGATGACGAACATCACACCCAAGATTAAGGAAACAGTTGTAACTGCTAAGAATACGGGTAGGCTATCTGGTGTGACGATTAAATAGGCGCTACCTGCTATATAAGCACCAAGCAGCAACAAGTTAAATGGTTGCTGGAAGGGAAAGGTAATTGGTGAACCGCTAATTAAACCTTGTAATTTGGCGAAGGCGAGAAAACTGCCTGTGAAGGTGACACCACCAATTAACACATCCAACAACATGGAAATGTTGACATCTAAAGGGATGGGTTGGGAGTGTTCTAGTAAACGCCAAAATTCTGCAACCGCAACTAACGCCGAAGCTGCACCGCCTAAGCCATTGAGTAAACCCACCATTTGGGGCATTTCGGTCATTTGGACTTTGTAGGCTGCGATCGCACCAATGCCAGAACCAATCGCCAAGCCTAACAAAATCATTTCATAATTCAACACATGCTGATCCAGCATTGTCGCCACAATTGCCAGCAGCATTCCCACCGCCGCAATCACATTACCATTCCGGGCAGTAGCAGGAGAACCCAGCTTTTTCAAACCAAAGATGAATAAGGATGCAGCGACTAAATACGTCAGCTGAATTCCAGTCGGTAAAAAGTCGCTCACGCCTTAATCTCCTTTTTCTTGAACATTTGCAGCATTCTGTCGGTGACGAGAAAACCACCCACAACGTTGACTGTGGCGAGTACCACTGCAATCAAACCTAAAATTACGGAAACACTTGTCTCTTTAGCACCAGCCGCTACTATTGCCCCCAGTACCGCAATGCCAGAAATCGCATTGGAACCAGACATTAAGGGCGTGTGTAGAGTTGGCGGGACTTTGTTAATCACTTCAAAGCCAATAAATGATGCCAGCACAAAGACAAACAATGCCGCAAGTAACGCATCTGTCATGTTTAAATCTCCTTATATGAGGGGCTAGGGGCTAGAGGTTAGGAATTTCCCATTCCCTACTCCCCACTCCCCATTCCCTAATTAACAGCAGGTTGTTGAGTGTTGATAGTTTGCAGCGCATCCTTGACACGTTGATTGCGGATTTCGCCTGCGTGGGTAATGCAAGCTGCATCAACGATGTCGTCAGTAAAGTTAATCTGCAAAGCTTTTTCTTTGTTAACTAATAGTTGCAATAGAGATGTCAGGTTCTTGGAATACAATTGGCTGGCGTGAACTGGCATAGATGAGGGCAGATTAATCGGCCCAATAATGGTTACGCCATTCCAGACAATATCTTTACCGGGATCGGTACAAGCGCAGTTACCACCTTGTTCTGCGGCTAAATCGACGATGACTGAACCTGGTTTCATCTGTGCCACCATTTCTTCTGTGACTAGTAGTGGCGCTTTTCTACCAGGGACTTGGGCTGTAGTAATTACAACATCAGCGTTTTTGACGTGTTCAGTTAAAACTTCTTGAGTCCGTTGTTTGCTGGCTTCGGAGATTTCTTTGGCGTAACCACCTGCGGCTGTGGTTTCTTCGTCGAGTTTGACTTCCACAAATTTTGCGCCTAAGCTTTGGACTTCTTCTTTAACGGCGGGACGAATATCAAATGCTTCCACAACAGCACCCAAACGTCTGGCGGTGGCGATCGCTTGTAGTCCAGCTACACCTGCACCCATAATAAATACTTTAGCTGGGGCAATTGTCCCTGCTGCTGTTGTCAGCATCGGGAAATATTTTGGTAAGGCGGCGGCGGCAATTAATACAGATTTGTAACCAGCCAAAGAAGCTTGGGAAGACAAAGCATCCATACTTTGCGCCCTGGTAGTTCTGGGGATCAATTCCATACTCAAGGCTGTAACTTTGCCCTTTGCTAACTGTTGGGCAACTACCGGATTTCCTAAAGGATTGAGAAAGCTAATTAAAACCGATCCTTCTCGCAATAAATCAATTTCTGAGCGTCCATCTTCTCGCTCTTGGGGTGGACTAACTTTTAATAAAACATCTGCTTGGTTCCACAATTGAGCAGTATCACTAATAATTTCTGCACCTGCGGCTTGATATGCCGCATCACTAAAAAATGAACGCTCTCCTGCACCTTTTTCTACCCATACTTCTAAACCTTGTTTGACAAGTCGCGCCACAGTTTCAGGATTTAATGCCACACGACGTTCGCAAACTTCTATTTCTTTAGCAACGGCTATTCTCATGAAATCTCCTAGAGATAAATACTTACATCTCTGCAAAACCTGCAACTCTCCCAATTTCGGGATGTCTTTTACTCATAGTGAAGCTGCAATTATTGCCAGCGATCGCTTGAATTTGTAGATTGAACCTTGAACTTTATCTTTCCTACTATTAGTTCTCAGGCTAAAGCCGGATTTTGCTTTTATACAGGTCAAACTTGCCGATATTGACCTATAGGTTTACATATTGCTAATGCTATGTTGATTCCCCAGTTTACATCTTTAGTCTTTAGGTTATTTTCCAGATTGCAAGATTTTGCCTTAATTACATAGTGGAATCTACTTGAAATTTTTAAAGCTTAATAATTTGATGTATTTTTAAAGATTACTCTTCGATTGCTGACAACTTATTTTTATTAATCTAGCCCAATCTTCATGGCGATCGCTAATTTTATAGCTCAATTTTTATAACAAACCCCGCAAAAGTTATATACACTTGTACATATTTAGCAACATCTACACATTTTTCTAGTTCTGAGTAATGACTTGAAAGTGCTGAGTAACAATACTAATCACTAGGCTCTAGTCTCTCTGACGCTGAAAATATGGCACTTTTTATGTTCGGTCATCGTCCATTGTCAAGAATTCGGTAGTAAAGTTTAGTTACGAATACTCAACAAGAGTATTTACATAAACAGGTTATATCTGCTAGAGGAGCCTAACTATGCAACGTTCACTGTTCAGTCATCGGTTGATACGCAAGCCACAAGTCGCAATTCTTTCTACTTTAGCTGTAACTAGCTGCCTTTTAACAGGATTGACGACTCAAGTCTCTGCACAAAGCTTACCTGGATTCACATTATTTAGCGGTGTCAAAGCCGAAAATCAGCTACCTTTCCGCTTGGATTTTGGCGGACAAACAAACAGCACAGATAGATACATCCTCAAAATTCCCCAACAAAAAATGAAATTGGCAGTGGCGCAATTTGCCATTACCTACCCCAACTACTACAAAGGCAGTTTTGATCCCAAGAAAATAGAAGTCAGAGTTAGAGGGAAAAAAGTACCAATTTCGGAAGTGAAATGGGATAAAGAAGGCCGCATCATCGAAATCTTTCCCGAAGAACCAGTCCCCGCAGGCCGCCCTGTGGAAGTAGTTTTATCTAATGTACAGAATCCTTCATTTGGTGGGGTTTACTATTTTAACTGTCAAGTTCTCTCCCCAGGCGATACCCCACTACTACGTTACGTAGGAACTTGGATTTTGAGTATCACCTAGGTCTCAAGTCAATGCTCAACTTTATAAGGTAACAGGGAAGCCACTTACGAGAAGCGAGGCTTTAGACCAAGATACGGTTCCCTATTCCCTGTTCCCTCCCCGAAGGGGCAAGATAGACTTTTGACTCTTGACTAAAAGCAATGGTAAGATTATAGATTGTGACTTTTTATAAGAATCGCCTTAGAGGACAGCAGTATGAAAAGAACCCTGCGCGGTACTTGCCGTAAGAGAAAAAGAACCTCCGGTTTTCGTGCCAGAATGAGAACACCAGACGGCAGAAACGTCATCAAAGCTAGGAGAAAAAGAGGACGTTATCGTCTGAGCGTTTAGAGCATTTTCAGCAACTAGAGGGGCTGTGGCTTTGCCCAAGGCGAATCGACTAAAATCTCGCAAAGATTTTCAGGCAGTTTTCCGCGAAGGAATTCGGCGACAAAGCTCTCATTTCACATTGAGAGCTTTAAAACCAAAAGCTACTCCAGAATCTGCTGGAGATACTGCTGCTACAACTAAACTAGCAACTGATACCAAAAAAGTTGATAGTACAAAAATTGGGATATCGATCAGCACGAAAGTCAGTAAAAAGGCTGTCGTGCGTAACCGCATTAAACGACAAATGGCAGCAGCCTTGCATCAGTTGTTGCCAAAATTATCTCCAGGATGGCGGTTGGTATTTGTGGTAAAACCAACAACAGCAGAATCTAAGTGCGGAAGCCAACAATTTCTGCAAGAATTAGAGCAGTTGTTGGCACAAGCTGAGGTATTAAATGGGCATTCGTGAAGAAATTTATTATGAAGGCGGGCCTCACATTGGGGACTTAATTCTCAACTTGCTGATTGGACTGACTGTTGTGGGTATTCCCTTAACAGTTGGAGCGATTGTCAGAGCATTGTGGCTGCGCTATCGCATTACAGACCGACGGATTTCGGTGACTGGCGGTTGGATGGGACGCGATCGCACTGACATTATTTACTCAGAAATTGTCAAAATCGTCAAAGTTCCCCGTGGTGTTGGCATTTGGGGAGATATGGTAGTCACCCTCAGAAATGGCAGTCGCTTGGAAATGCGGGCAGTTCCCAATTTCCGCGAAGTCTATGACTACATCAATGAAAAAATCGCTGCCAAAAATCCCACCTATAGCGCGGCTCAATAACAGGTAGGGAATCGGGAGTAGGGAGTAGGGAGTAGGGGAAAGTCATAATTGCTTTGTATAAAATAAAAAATTCGCAACTTTCCATTTATCAAATACTACCTACAACTCCAAACTCCTGTACGGGCGGGTTAATTGAAGTATTTCGTCTACCCATAAATTCATTCACTCAACCCGCCCCTACCCACTCCCAATTTTGCCCTGGTGCGGCTATCCGTAGCGAGAGATAGTCGCAGCCGAATCACGATTTAGATAAATTAGATTCAGTTAAATTTACAGTACCTCAGGTTGAATTCAGAATAATGGACTTTGGTATCGGCTTCCTCTCAAACAACGTCATGTTGCCAATCATAGACTTTTTCTACGGCATTTTGCCGAGCTATGGATTGGCGATCGTGGCCTTGACATTGATAGTCCGCTTTGCGCTTTACCCCCTGAGTGCTGGTTCAATCCGCAATATGCGGCGGATGCGAATTGTGCAGCCTCTCATGCAAAAGCGGATGCAAGAAATCAAAGAACGCTATAAAGACGATCCGCAAAAGCAACAAGAAGAAATGATGAACGTCCAAAAGGAGTTCGGCAACCCCTTAGCAGGATGTTTACCATTACTGTTGCAAATGCCTGTATTGTTAGCTTTGTTTGCCACTTTACGGGGATCACCGTTTGCCGGCGTAAATTACTCCGTCAACCTGCAAATCTTGCCATCTGAACAAATCGAAAGAATTCAACCACAAGCCTTTGCGACTCCCCCACAAAACATCTACGTTGCTGATGGGGAACACCATAAAGTAACTGCTATTCTCCCTGGCGGTAGCAAACTAGCAGTCGGAGAAAAAACCAAAATCCAATATCAGACCTTAGAAGGTAAGCCTTTTGATGTCTTATTAACAGAACACCCAGAAACCAAACTCACGCCCGAATGGAAAATCACCAAAGGCGAAGAAAGAATCAAAATCGATGCTGAAGGTAATATTGAAGCCTTACAACCTGGAGATGTGACACTGCAAGGCACAATTCCTGGACTAGCAGCCGATAAAGGATTTTTATTCATCGATGCCTTGGGTAGAGTTGGCGCAATTGATCCCGACGGTACCATCCACTGGGATATTGTAGCGATGGTCATTTTCTTTGGGGTCAGTCTCTACGTCAGCCAAATTCTTTCCGGGCAGAACTCCAGTGGCGGCAACCCCCAACAGGATACAGTCAACAAAATCACCCCAGTCATCTTTTCTGGGATGTTTTTATTCTTCCCCTTACCTGCTGGGGTGTTGATGTATATGGTAATTGGTAATATTTTCCAAACTCTGCAAACTTACATTCTCTCTCGTGAACCCTTACCAGAGGAACTGCAAAAAATTGTAGCCATCCAAGAGAAAGAAGCAGCAGTGGCAGAACAAAAAGCATTACCTTTTGAACCAAAAAGTTCTAAGAAAAAGCCTACAGGTTGATAGATGACTAACAGTTCCATGCAGCGAGGTCAGCAGTGGTTAAAATCACTGCTGGAACTCACTGGGGTCTCTGCGGAAATTGGAGGCAATATAGAAGTAGCCCCGCCTCAAGATGATGATGCCCCAGAACCGGATAATTACTGGTTGACAATTGACGAAACCAACTTAACTCCAACGCAAATCAAAGTTCTGATTGGTGCTGATGGTTCGGTTTTGGACGCAATTCAGTATCTAGCTAATTCCGTCCTTAACCTGAACCAGCCACAAGCAGAACAAGCATCCTATACCATTGAGTTAAATGGTTATCGGGTGAAAAGACAAGCGGAAATTCGCGCCTTAGCGGAAGCCGCAGCTGATGAAGTGCGGAGTTTTGGTCGAGAAGTGGAAATTAAATCTCTCAGTTCAGCTGAACGGCGGCAAATCCACACATTTTTGAAGGAATTTGCTGATTTAGAAACCTTCAGCCGTGGCAAAGAACCGCATCGGAATTTGGTTGTGCGTCCGGCTATGGAGTTATGAAAGCTCACTTAGTTAACAGTTGTGACTGTGCTAAGAGCTAAAATCAAAATGTAGTATCAGCAAAATTGCTGATTAGTAACATAAATTTGAGTGAGGGTATCTCACAAATCCTATGGACGCAATTTTTATTCCGCAGCTCACTAAAGCCCCGGAGCGGACAGAGGAAATTCAGGTTCAAGAGTTTCTGCCTGGGCTAGAAACATTAACACCAATTCGAGGTCGTATTCGTGTCCAACATCACGGTAATTACCTAGAAGTATCCGGTCAGGCAGAAACAATTATTACCTGTACGTGTAACCGATGTTTGCAGCAGTATAATCACCGTTTAGCGGTAAAAACTAAAGAAGTTATTTGGTTGGATGAGGTAGCTAATCAACCACAAGACTTGCCTCTAGAAAGAGAAGTGGCTATGGAAGACTTGGTAGAAACCTTGTCGCCCAATGGATATTTTTTTCCTAGTGAATGGCTGTATGAGCAGATGTGCTTAGAAATGCCTCAGCGCCAGTTATGTGACTTGAATTGTCCAGGTATTTTGGACAGTGTGGATGAGAAGCCAGAAAAGCCTGTTGATAGCCGTTGGGCTGGCTTAGAAGCTTTGAAAAAGCAACTCCCTGGATAGTGCAGAACTTTTGTAGCTAAGGGTGGGAAGAAAATCAATTAGCACCACTTGTTCAGCGTGCTAATTGTTTATAAAAATATACAAATAGGTTTCTAGAGAAAATTTTGGGCGATCGCACCATAAAATAAAATTTTGCTCAAGTTGTACATCTGTTTGTTGCATTAATCTCTAACTATTGTTAGAGTGACAAACCCTAACTCTAAAATATGATGAATTAACAGAAATTTCTGCAAAAATCAACACTCCTCATTTCAGGAGTATAAGTATACTTAATCATTTATTACATCTTATCCCTGTTGAGGTTTTGGATTGGAAATTGCGATCTCAATCTTGCCCAGCTTGTTTTCTATTACAGTGTTTTTCGGTTGAGTGCAGTACAAGTTAATAGGGGCTAGAGGCTAGAGGCTAGTACAACAAGGCAAAAGTAAAAAGGCAAAAGGAAAAAGAAAGAATAACGATACTACAAGCGTTTTAGCAATTCCAGATAGTCTGTTTATTTACGCCGACCTGTACTAGATTAATGTACTTCATGAAAAATGCTGTATCTGGCATCAAAGTTGTAGCAGTCAGAGTATATTTACCTCCTGCCTCCTGCCTTCTGCCTCCTACCTCCTCCTATAACTGGCGAATTGGCAACATACCTATTCTCGGTTTAGTTATTCTCTGGTTTGTGCCTAGAGATAGTTGGGTAAAAAATTATCTTAGTGACTCAGAACACTTTTTGTATCAAAATTTTCTGCCAAGCTATTAATATTCCTGCTACGCAGCATCTCACCTCTGCAAGTTTTTCTACCAAACTCCATATATTTATTTAGGAGGTCTCGAAATTTATTACCTAAGCCTTGAGTCATACCAAACTGATAGTTAAAGATGCTCTCAGTTGACTAGCAAAGCAAAGGCGTAAAGAACATTAAAGGAGATTCAAGCTTCTGCACATCATAGGTTAGGCTACACATAGCTAGTAAACGCGATATCCGTAGCTTTTCTGTGGTTGACTAGTACCAAATTTGGGTTACTCTTAAAACGGATCGCCGTAAGCTATCATCTTTGATGACAGAAGTATATGAAGAAACAATAATTTTTAAAGTTCTGTCTGAAAGATTAAACTTGCAAACTGAATAGTTTGATACGGCAAACTGAATAGTTATCTCATACCCTAAGCAATGTAGTTAATTAACTACTGCAAATATAACCGGGAATTGTAATGGATAGTTTACAATACCAGTGGGTAAGAAAATCTAAAAAAAATATAAAAGTGACTAAAATGACTGTGGTGTCTGGAGGACAAACGTGTTTCTGAGATTAGCACATCAACATCGGCAATTCGTTCAAGACTTGGTAATGAACCTACAAGCCTTGGCAATTGTACTAGAACGGCGTGGTTATCCTGCGTCTTGTTATACCTGTGGCGACCAGATGAATAGTGCTTCGTTTATGGTGAGCCTGGGAAATAACCATCTGATTCGATTTTTGGTATCAGATTATGGAATTACTTGGACAGAAATGCGGGATGACCGCGAATTAATGAAATTAGAGGGAGCTGAAGCAATTAACCAGTTACAGGAACTGGCAAATCTTGTGAAGCAATCTGTACCAGCTTATGCAAGCGGTAAAACCTTAGCCAAGAAGAGTTAAGGGTTTCGGGATCTGATGGGTTATTTTCAAACAAACTCAGAGAATAAGTTGCTCATTAACAATGGCTCACTGGTAATTGGTAATTGGTAATTGTGGTAGGGTTTTTCATCCTCCATTACCTATTCACCATTACCTTCAATAAGATTGGTGAATGGTTAGGTTGTAAAACGTTTTGTTTCTGTGAACTGAAAATAGAAACAATTTTTCAGATTTTGTGCATCTGCGACATTGATTGAAAAAAAATTGGGAATTGACCAAGCAAAAAGCCCTTGGTGATGTCATTGTTCTGTGCGACATTTAAAATCATTGAATTGTTGGTTGCTACATCTGTGATATGAGGGTCAGGCAACTGGGAGAGATTTTGGTTGATGGTGATTTAAATTATGACATGCGATCGCAGGATGATTTTGGCACTCCTGTGGCATAGATGTCTCATTTTTGTGATATTCCAGAGGTGGAAAACCATAGTTAGTCACAAACTGGAAAATGTCTGAATCACAACCAAACCCAGCACTACCACCAACCGATGCTATTGAAGTTACAGAGAGTCGTGCGTTTGAGAGTTGGTTTGAATATCCGATTAGAGTACAACCCCATCATACTGACTATGCAGGTATTGTCTGGCATGGTACTTATTTAACTTGGATGGAAGAAGCAAGGGTAGAGTGTTTGCGCTCTATCGGGATTGAATTTGCTGATTTAGTAGCACTAGGCTGTGATTTACCAGTGGTAGAAATTTCAATACGCTATCACCGTTCCATTCAATTGGGTATGCAGGCTATTGTCAAAACTCGGATGACGGAAGTCACTGGTGTGCGGATTAACTGGGACTATGCAATTGTTTCTGTTGATGGACAGCAATTGTATGTCACCGCTAAAGTCACCTTAGTCGCACTGGATAGAGAAAGAGGCAAGATTATGCGCCAGCTACCTGCAAATGTTAAGGATGCGCTGGCGAAGATTGCGGGATTGCATGGTAACTAATTAGGACTGAGGCGCAAATATAATCTGTGGAGACTGGGTGTAGGGTGTAAGGGTTTTGAATAAGTAAACCTCACACCTACACGCTTATACCCCAATATGGTTCAGTTAAGGTGGTGAGAGTTGATTTCTCAATTTTTGCTCTACCTATTAGACAGTGAGCAAGATTTGGGGGATTCTCCCCCAAGCCCCCGATTGGGGGACGGTTGCGTCCCCCAAACCCCCTCCAAAATCATTTTTTCGTTTTTTTTGAGTGATCATTTGCTGGTTTTGTTGAAATTTATTTTTCTTATCTGAACCGTATTGCCTTATACCCAATCTATTGGGACAATCTTGGCGTGTAAGTCCTGAGATAATTGCACCTGGATTCTGATTATTTATTAAGGCGAATTTGCGAGAGAGTTTGAGTAAACTGAATGATCTGATGCCAAATATCCATCGGTGTAATGCCAAAACCTACCTGTAATAAAATAATAATTGCCGCAATAGTCAGGGCATTACTCACAGTGGTTTTGACAACTTTCCATAATATTGTAAATACAATCCAAGCAATAATTAAAGTTGGAATCATGGTAATTCTTAAATAAGAATTTAGGATAAATTATGGGATAAAATTAAGTAAAAACTATTGTGGTAATGATAGCGGAAATTACCGAGTAAATTTCTGTTTACGGCTATTCTTTAGAAAAAATTTATAAAAAACAAGATACCAGACTTATCAAAGAAGCCAGGTATCTGAATTACAGAATTGTTACAAATCAAAGGATTGTTATATCTGAGTTTTTAGTGCAGAGAAATCATCTGCGGGGAAGTTGCTAAATTTTTAGTTGCGGTTAAGACTTCTTGTCTTGCCCATTGATCTGCTGCCAAAATGTCATCTAAAGAAGGATTTGTACAGTTATCATTTTGATGGCGATCGCATACCCATTCAATACACCGGGGAATATCTAAAAAGCGAATTTTCTCTTCTAAAAATAAAGCTACAGCTTGCTCATTAGCTGCATTCAACACGGCTGGCATCGAACCACCTGCTTTACCTGCGGCATAAGCTAACTGCATACAAGGGTATTTTTGATGATCTGGCTCACGGAAGGTAAAACTACCAGCTTTGACTAAATCGAGTCGTTCCCAATCTGTGTAAATGCGATCGGGCCAAGATAAAGCATATAACAAGGGTAAACGCATATCTGTCCAGCCAAGTTGGGCTAATACAGAGGTGTCTTGTAACTCAATTAACGAGTGAATAATACTTTGAGGATGGATGACGATTTCGATATTGTCGTAATCTAAGCCAAACAAAAAGTGAGCTTCAATAACTTCCAACCCTTTATTCATCAAAGTCGCCGAGTCTACTGTAATTTTTCTGCCCATTGACCAGTTAGGATGTTTGAGGGCATCGGCGACAGTAACTTCTGGCAACTTTTCTACAGGCCAATCACGGAAAGCACCACCAGAGGCTGTCAGCAAAATTTTCCGCAGTCCACCTTGGGGAACACCTTGCAAGCATTGAAATATGGCTGAGTGTTCAGAATCAGCAGGTAAGAGTTTTACCCCATGTTTTTCTACCAAGGGGAGAACTACAGGGCCGCCAGCAATTAAGGTTTCTTTGTTAGCGAGGGCAATATCTTTACCAGCTTCAATGGCGGCGATGGTGGGTAATAAACCAGCACAACCAACAATCCCGGTAACAACAGTCTCGGCATCGCCATAGCGGGCAACTTCAATCACTCCGGCGCTACCAGCCACTAAAATGGGTTGGGGATTGAGGTCTTGGATGGCGGCTTGGAGTGCGGGTAATTTATCTTCAGCTGCGATCGCTGCTATACTCGGTCGAAACTGCCGAATTTGATCCGCCAACATCTCGACATTATTACCTGCTGCCAATCCAACAATCCGAAATTTATCTGGGTACTGAGCGACAATATCTAAAGTCTGAGTACCGATAGAGCCAGTGGAACCAAGAAGAGTAATAGCTTTCACAATTGCTTAATAATTTAGAGATAACTCCCACTATAAATTGCTTGGGACTGATTTATAACAGCGATCGCCACAATCAATCATGAAAAATGCTGAGTTATGAAACTGCATTTGCAGTGCGAAAAAGTGTGAAAATATTGGCATTATTGCTCAGACACCAAATTTTGGTATGGATAAAAATTTTTATCTCAAGTATGCGGCTGTTGAGGATCAACATTGGTGGTTTGTCGGTCGTCGTCAAATTGTAGAAAAATTGATTCGTCAACTCAAACTGCCAAACAATGCCAAAATTCTAGAAGCTGGCTGTGGTACTGGAGGCAACTTAAGTATGTTGGCTCGTTACGGTGAAGTTGCAGCGATGGAGTTTGATGAGACAGCTTGTCAGTTAGCGAATGAAAGGCAAGTCACTACAGTCCGACAAGGTAGCCTACCTGATCAAATTCCCTTTAACGACCAGTATGACTTAATTGTTATCTTAGATGTTTTAGAACATATTGATGATGATTTAGCCGCTTTAGAAGCATTGTCTAGCAGACTAAAACCAAATAGTTGGTTATTAATTACAGTACCGGCTTATCAATTTTTATGGAGTTATCATGATGAAATTAACTATCATAAACGTCGCTATACATTGAAAAGATTAAAAAGAGTTGTGAGACTAGCTGGTTATAGTATCGGCTATGGCAGCTATTTTAATACTTGGTTATTTCCCTTGGTAGCTGGAGTACGTTTATTAAAAAATCTACTCAAACTTGATAAAAAATCGGATGCTAGTGGCGATTTAAATTTACCTGCGAAACTTATCAATAAATTTTTAACTTTTTTATTTGCTAGTGAACGTTACTTTATGAATCGAGTCAGTTTACCTTTTGGTGTATCTGTTGCGTTAATGGCACAAAAAAATCAGTCAAAACTATAAAATTTAGCACAGTATTTTTTATGCGATCGCCTGCAATTAATTCTATATTTTGGATGATGGGTGTAAGTGCCTTAATTTTATTTGCATCCAGTATTTTACGTCATGAATTGTTTCAATCGACTGCCTTTGATTTAGGGATTTTTGACCAAGCAGCATATTTAATTAGTCAAGGAAAACCACCAATTTCAACATTCATGGGTTATCACATTCTTGGTGATCATGCAGCTTGGATATGGTATCCTTTGGCTTTACTTTATAAAATTTATCCTAGTGTATACTGGCTATTCGCAGTACAAGCAATTGCTTTAGCATCAGGCGCTTTACCTACTTGGCAATTAGCACGTCAAGCTGGATTAAAAGAAAGCCAATCAGTAGCAATGGCGGCTGTTTATTTGTTATATCCTTTAATATTTAATGTCAATTTATTTGATTTCCATCCAGAAGTAATTGCTTTACCTTTATTTTTAGCGGCAGTTTTGGCAGCACGTCGTAATCAAATAAGATGGTTTTGCTTATATATATTCCTCATACTAGGGTGTAAAGCTGTGCTTTCCTTCACAGTTGCCGCGATGGGGTTTTGGTTATTGGTGTTTGAAAAGCGGCGTTTATATGGTGCGATCGCGCTGGGTGCTGGTGTAGCTTGGTTTTTGATAGCATCTAGAATAATTATTCCTACTTTTAGTGGTGCAGAGCCAGCAGCAGTCGGGCGTTATAGTTATTTAGGTAACTCAGTTCCAGAAATTGCTAAAAATATAATTTTGCAACCAGGAATAATTTTAGGGAAAGTATTTGTATTAAGTAACTTAGAATATTTATTACTGCTATTAGTACCCGTAATTTGGGGTTTTTCTCTTGCAGGGATAAAACCTTTGGTAGCTGCTATACCTTGTGTGGCACTTAATATAATTGCTGATTATCAACCACAAAAAGATTTAATTCATCAGTATTCTCTCCCTGCTTTGCCGTTTATCTTGTTAGTTTTAATTTCGAGCTTGGCAGCAGGAAAAGGATTAATCCAAGACAAACGCAGAATTATTATATGGTCGCTGGTAGGATTTTTATGTCTAGCAAAATATACTCATTTTTTTGGGAGATATCTTCAGTCTCTTGATACTTGGCAAGCTACACGAGAAGCGATCGCTTTGGTAAACACTCAAGATAGCGTTCTCACAACAGCGAAAATTGCTCCTCATTTAAGTCATCGCCCCAGCATTAATTTAATTCAAGATAATTTGCCTTTAACACAAGTAAATACATTTGATTATATTCTACTTAATACACGCCATCATGACTTATCTGGTAATCAAGAGTTAAATCTTATATTATTAGATAAACTTAAGAATGATACTGATTTTCAATTAAAATACCAGCGTGATGATGTATATTTATTTAGTAAAATTATTAAAAATTGATTTATAGTTTTACCTGAATTTGTAGCTATGGTGAAATTAAACTGAAATCTTCAGCACTACCTAAAACTTTACTCTTAGGTAAATTTAAATTTTTTAATGTAGCGTTATCTAAAAGTAAATAATCATTATTTGCCAACTTTTGTTGCAGAATTGGCGTAGTTTCTGGGATGACTTGACAATCACAATAAAAATTTAAGCTAGGGCGACCATTAGCAAATGATGTGTAAATTTTTGTTCCTGGTGAGACATGGTTGCGAATTAAGACTGCAACTGGTTTAACCAGGAATGCTTCATTTAATTCCCAAATCCAAGATTGTGAACTCATCAATAGTAATAGTACTAAATACATCCCAGAAAATAACACAGGAATAAATCTGCGATCGCATTTATAAATCAACCATGTTGCTAAACTCATACTCATCGTTAAAATAATAGCCATCGCAACTAATACAGGCTCTTCCTGGGCAATAATAAAGTAAACGCAACCTCCTAAACCAGCCAGCGCCATCAAAAATATAAATATTCCCCAAACTTTCCGATTAATTACTTGATTTTGCCAAACTTCACTCAGTTCTACCCCAATTGCCAAGGCTAAAAATGGATATAAAGGCATAATATACCAAGGCAATTTTGTAGTTATTAAAGATATGGCTACAAAGTAAACAATCGTACCAATTAAAATTAAGCGACTCCAACTAGCATAACGTTTCTTCCAAGCTAGATAAAATCCTGCTGGCCAAAATAACAACCAAGGAAAAGCATACTTTAATAACTCAATTAAATAATACCAAGGAGCGCCTGTATTACCCTCAACAGGTTGGGATATGCGGTCAAATGTTTGCGCTTGTAAATTTATCTGGAAGAAATTACTACCATAATGCTGCCATTGGGCAATATACCACGCGATCGCCGGTGCAATTCCTAATACAATTCCAGCCCATAAGTAAGGGTTATTCAACACAATTAACGGCGATGAAGCCAAGATAAATAATCCTGCAATACCTCCCAGCAACAAAACCAGCATCCCTTTAGTCAGAGTAATTAACCCTAGACAAAATCCCACCCCTAAAGCCCAAGGTTTTTGCTGACGTGATTTTAATAAACAAAATAATAATAGTAAAAAAAACGTAATACTGGCACCGTCTAGCATTGCCAAGCGTCCATGACGCACTACAGGTAAAGTTGTTAAATAAACTAAAGCCGCAAACAAAGCTGGTAAACTATCGTTAAACAGCAAAATTCCTACTAAATACAATAACGGCACTCCCAAGGCAGTTAATAAAGCACCCGGTAGGCGTGTTGTCCATTCATTTACACCGCCTAGAGAGTAACACCAAGCAATTAACAAGTGCATCAGAGGTGGCTTATTATGATAAGGTTCGCCACCTAAAGTTGGATACAGCCAATGCAGAGAACCAAAAGCAGCACGCCAAATTTCTCTGGCGACTTGTGCTACTGTACCTTCATCCCAGTCGCGTAAGGGGGAATTTCCTAAACACAGCAACCACAGAAGTAAAGCACCTAGTAACAAGGTAAATAGCCATTCTGTTTCTCGGAATGGGCGCATAGAGAAATTTAGTTTAATTATTTTATTGATTGTTTATTGATTACGATAACTAGATATAATTTTAAGGAATTTTATATCAGGGACGACATCACCAAGTTTATAGTATATATCTACTTGAATCTGGCCTTTTCTTGCTGTCTTGATGAAATAATCCCATAAAAACTGTGATTCAACCAATATACTCTTTGGTCATTCCTATTTATAACGAAGAAGAGAATATCACGGAAATGTACCGTCGGCTGCATCATGTAGCAGAACAGTTAGATGGTGAGGTGGAATTTATTTTAGTCGATGATGGTAGCCGCGATCGCTCTTTGAGTATGATTCGAGAACTCCGCCATCGTGATAGTCGAGTGCGTTACCTGAGTTTTGCGCGAAACTTTGGCCATCAAACTGCTGTCACGGCTGGACTAAATTTTGTCCAAGGCAGGTGTGCAGTTATTATGGATGCGGATCTGCAAGATCCCCCAGAACTAATTTTTCAGATGGTGGAAAAATGGCAACAGGGCTATGAAGTAGTTTACGCTCAACGTTTAGCTCGTAAACAAGAAAGTTGGCTCAAACGTTTTACAGCCTATGCTTTTTACCGCATCCTCCGGCGTTTATCTCATGTGGATATCCCCACTGACACCGGAGATTTTTGTTTATTAGATAGGCAAGTTGTAGATATTCTCAATGCTATGCCCGAACGTAACCGTTACATTCGGGGGTTACGCGCTTGGGCGGGTTTTCGCCAAACTGCTGTACTGTTTGAACGAGAACCGCGTTTTGCTGGCAAAGTTAAGTATACTTTCGGTAAATCTTGGGCTTTGGCTGTAGATGGAATTATTTCCTTTTCTACAGTGCCATTAAAACTCGCAACCTACTTAGGTATGGTAGCAGCTGCGATCGCTCTATTGATGATCATCCTCGTACTATATTGGCGCTTATTTGACCATGCTAGTCCTTTAATTGGTTACAGTTTAATTACAATTGCCATATTTTTTCTCGGTTCTGTGCAGTTGATTTGTATGGGTATTTTAGGTGAGTATATCGGTCGAATTTATGAAGAAGTGAAAGCCCGCCCTATATATACTGTCAAAGAAACCGGTGGTTTAATTAAAGTCTCAGAAATGCAGTCTAAATAATGGCTGTCATATCAAGTTAAGCAACAGTAATCAAAATACTAATCGTAGTGTTCTTTTTTACCTTGATACTCTGTCAAGTGAACTTCGGTACATAGTCTGTCAACTACATTATTTAGTTATGTAAAATAATCCCTTAACCTGGTGCTGTTAACCCTTCATACTAATGAAGGGCATTAAAAGCAGGGTAACTTTCAGCTAACCTGAAACTTTGTATGTTAACTGTATTGATCAAGAAGATTCTAGGCTAAAAACTGAGAAAAATTTGTGCTGGATATCAAGCAAATACGGGAAAATCCCCAATTAGTGCAAGAGCGGTTGAACGGTCGTAGCGGTAATTATGACATTCAGCCGATATTAGAGTTAGACAAGCAACAACGAGAACTGGAGGTGAACCGCAGTCAACTCCAAGCTCGGAGTAACGAAATTGGTAAACTTGTCGGTCAGAAGATCAAATCTGGTGTTAATCCTCAAGACCCAGAAATTCAAGCTTTGCGTGATGAAGGTAACTCCATTAAAGCTCAGTTGAGTGAACTGGAACCAAAAGAAAAAGAACTGAAAGCTGAAATTAACAGGTTGATACTCGCTCTACCCAATTTACCGAGCGACTCTACACCTGTTGGCAAAGATGAGGAAAATAACGTTGAAGTTCGCCGTTGGGGTGACGAGTATCTGCCAAAAAACCCCAACATTCTACCACACTGGGAAATTGGCGAAAAACTAGGTATTCTCAATTTTGAGCGTGCTGTTAAAGTTGCCCAAAGCCGCTTTACTAGCTTAATTGGGGCTGGTGCAGCACTAGAAAGAGCATTAATTCAATTTATGCTCGATCGCCAAATTCAGGCAGGATATATAGAAGTGAGTCCGCCACTATTAGTTAACACTGACTCACTGACAGCAACCGGTCAACTCCCGAAATTCGCTGAAGAAAGCTTTAAATGTGCTGATGATGATTTGTGGTTAATTCCCACAGCAGAAGTACCCGTGACAAACCTCTATCGTGGGGAAATTCTCGCCGCCGAAGACTTACCTATTTACCACTGTGCTTATACTCCCTGTTTTCGTCGGGAAGCTGGTAGTTATGGCCGCGATATGCGGGGGTTAATTCGCCTGCATCAATTTAACAAAGTGGAACTGGTAAAATTTGTCCAGCCTGAGACATCCTTTGACGAACTAGAAAAGTTGGTAGGTAATGCTGAAGCAATTTTACAGGCATTAAAGCTACCTTATCGGGTAGTAAATTTATGCACTGGAGATTTAGGATTTTCTTCAACCAAAACCTATGATTTAGAAGTTTGGCTACCTTCGGCTGGCAAATACCGCGAAATTTCTAGCTGTTCTAACTTTGTAGACTTCCAAGCACGACGCGCGGATATTCGCTTTAAGGAAGCAGGTAAAAAAGGTACACAGTTTGTCCATACCCTCAACGGTTCCGGTTTAGCAATTGGACGTACTATGGCCGCGGTTTTGGAAAATTACCAACAACCAGACGGGACGATTTTGATACCGGAAGCACTGCAACCTTATTTGGGGCGCGAGGTGTTGTAATCAACCCAGTACTTACACACAAAAGTTGTCTGTGGAGATTGAGTTTAGGGGTGAAAGGGTTTTGGATAAATACACAAGCCACTTGGCTAAAGTTAAGAGAAAAGTAGCGACTGTCTTAAAAGTCAAGCGATCGGGAGCAAAAAATGAAGCAGAGGAAGTAAAGAAAAAAGAAACAAGAGAAAAAAACATACATTCCAAAGTGAGCCAGTCATGCTG
>NZ_JACJTB010000036.1 GCF_014698475.1 Nostoc spongiaeforme FACHB-130
TTTTTCATTACGATCGCTCGCCAACTTGGTTTCCGAACTATTCCTCAAGCACAACGTGCCCTCTCTAACCAACTGCACAAAGTTTTTTCTTTCTTTGTATGAAACCACCCTGCTCCCCGTTGACGGGGAGGGGAGACATAGCGTAGCTGTGGCGGGGTGGGGTTCTTCGGTTTTTGTAAGTAATCAAGCGGACATGATATCAGTTTGTCCCTGAATTCAACATTGCTGATTTACCCCAATACTAAAGTTTCATAAATTAACTGAATTAAATCTTGAGAACTATCTCAATAATGCCGTTCAAAATAACGCAAAATTGCCGGTTTATAACCGTGACGCTGTGCCACCAATGGCTTGAGAGGACAATGTATAGTTAATAGTTTAACTAAAGGCGATCGCTTTTCTTCTATGTATGTACTTAACTTACTATCAACGTTAAAATCTGAAATCGGCAAAAGATAGATTTTAATCAATCAATAATCTTTTGTTAAACAAATATTTACTATAGCTAAATTAGGTAATATTACAGAAGTCATTAATCAAGGCTATAAATATCATAATTAGTTGTATTAATTATGAATTCAATGCCAATATTTCGTTCAAGAGTTAAATATTAATTCCACATATTAATTACAGGATGGACTTATATTTTCATTAACTCTCCAGAATAGATAATAATTATGAAAAGACGAAAAATATTAAGCTACTGCTCTATATTTCTGTCTGGATTTATAACAGCATGTAATTCTAATTCCCAGAAGCAAAATACAGAAATATCAGTTAATGTACCAAAAAATATCAAATTTACTATTACAGATGTTAATAATCTTCAAGAATTAGAAGCAAGTTATGGAAAATTAAGAAAGACATTAGAAGAAATATTAGATATTAAAATTGAATTTTTACCAGTTGAAAATAGAACAGCCGCAGCCGCAGCCTTAGTTTCAGGTAAACTAGATATTGTTTTCGCCGGGCCTTCAGAATATTTAATTTTAAATTCTAGAGCTAAAAGTATTCCCATAATTGGAGTTAAGCGTCCTAATTACCATTCTATTATTGTTGTCCGTGCAAACAGTAAAATTAAATCATTATCTCAATTGAAAGGAAAAACAATTGCTATGAGCCGTATTGGTTCAACTTCTGGACATATTGGGCCAACAAAATTACTGATGGATGCTGGATTAGATCCAAAGAATGATGTAAAAATTGTTATGTTAGGTGATCATGGACTAAAAGCTTTAGTCAAAGGTGAAGTAGATGCTTGGGTCAATGCTTCTGATACATATAATGATAAACTAGCGAAAGAAAAATTATTAGAAAAAGATTTTGATATAATCGCAAAAAGCCCCTTATTACCCAATGATGTATTTGTTGCTAATAACAGACTTCAAGCTAACTTAATAGCAGATATGCGATCGCGGATGCTAAAAAATCAAGATAAAATACTTCAAAGTATTATACTAGCTGACAAGAAATACCAAGGAGCAAGTTTGACGGCTGCAAATGACTCTGACTACAACATGATTCGTGAAGTTTATCAGAACATGGGAGAAGGAAGCTTTCTCTAAAAATATTCATGTTGGAAATTAAATGAATTTTACTAAAAAAATTGGTTAAAAAACTTTCAAACTGGCTATTCAAATTAAGCAACAATTGGAGTATCGCTAAAAAAATAATTTACGGCTATACACTAACTGTTGGTATTACTTGTATAGGTACAGCAAGTGGTTTACTAGTAGGATATAACTATGAGTCTTACGCTCACAAACAGCTAATTCTTGCGTATCAACAGCAGGCTTTATTAAAAGATTTAGAAAATGCTGTCACTAGAGTCAGACTACACCCCCAAAGATTAGTTACAGTATTAGATAATTCCATTTGGCTAGAATTTGAAAAAAATCGGTTTTTAGATGGTATTGTTCAAGTTAGACAAAAATTATTAGAGTTAGAGCAGTTTGTCAGTCTTTATCAGAATGATTTATTAATTAATAGCCAAGATATTCATCAGTTATTAAATGCTTATGATCAAACCACTGAAAGTTATAATCAAATTGTTAAAACTTTTTGGCAAGAAATTGAAGTAAAAAATTCATCATCAATCAGAAATAAAAATTACCAGCAACAAATATTAAATTTTCTCAATCAAGAGAAAGCTACTAATATTCCGATAAAATTTGAGCAGCTATCAGACGAATTATCTCGGTTAATAGGACATGCTGAACTGCAAAAGCAGCACGCAAATACTAGTTTTAATAATGCTCAAAAATTACAAGTGAATGTTATTTTAGGAAGTGTGCTAATATCAGTTGCGATCGCTATCCTACTGGCAGTATTTACTAGTCATTTAATTGCTCGTCCTTTGCAAGTAGTGACTAATGTTGCTAAAACAATCACTCAAGAATCTAATTTTCGGATTAAAGCCGATATTACTAGTAAAGATGAGGTAGGAACATTAGCCAATTCTTTAAACCAATTGGTAGAGTGGGTAGGAGATTATACCCAAGAATTAGAACTAGCTCGTCAAACTCTAGAGAAACGAGTAGAGGAACGTACTCACGAATTAGAATTAGCACGCCATAATTTAGAAAAACGAGTAGAAGAACGTACTCAAGAACTGCAAAAAACTCTTCAAGATTTGCAAGCTACTCAAGGACAACTGATTCAAACAGAAAAAATGTCCTCTCTCGGACAGATGGTAGCAGGTATCGCTCACGAAATTAATAACCCTGTTAGTTTTATTTATGGCAATATTCAACACGCCAAAGAGTATGTAGAAGATTTATTAGCATTAGTAGAATTATACCAGCAACAATATCCAGAACCAAGCCATGTGATCATTGATAAAATTGAAGATATTGATTTAATATTCATTAGCCAAGATTTATCTAATTTACTGTCATCAATGCAAACAGGCGCACAACGCATTCGAGAAATTGTATTATCTTTACGCAACTTTTCTCGACTAGATGAAGCTGAGATGAAAGAAGTAGATGTTCATGAAGGTCTTGAAAATACATTACTACTTTTAAATCATAAAATTACTCCAAAAATAACCGTAAATAAGAACTATCATAACCTACCTTTAATTGAGTGCTATCCAGCACAGATTAACCAGGTATTTATGAATATTGTGAGCAATGCTATAGATGCTTTAAGCGAACAAAATAATCCTACAAATAAACAAATTAGTATTGAGACTCTCAAAATAAATGATAATTACATTAAAATAAGCATCAAAGATAATGGTAATGGAATCCCTACGGCTATTCAGCATAAAATTTTTGACCCATTTTTTACAACTAAACCAGTAGGTAAAGGTACAGGGCTAGGCTTAAGTACTTGTTATCAAATAGTTGAAAAACATCAAGGTAAAATAGAAGTATTTTCAGAAATAGGACAAGGTACAGAGTTTACGATCACTTTGCCAATTAAATATAAAATAAATCAAAAATTGTCTGTTAACTCTACATTGATTATTTAGTTTTATGGAAAGTTTTGGTAAAGTCCAATTAGAAATGCTATTAATAAAATTTCTAATTAGCCAGAGTGCAGAGTAATTCGATGACTGTCTATTTTTATAGCACCCGCGAACAATATGGTTGCTTTTCCAACTTTTCGGCTCACGGATTTGTGTTGGATGATTTATACTGGTATACTAGCGAGCATTATTTTCAAGCGCAAAAGTTTGTTGGGACATTTCATTTAGAACAAATCCGCTTAGTAAAAACTCCTAAAGAAGCCGCAAAAATGGGTAGAGAAAGAAGCCGTCCTTTGCGTCCCGATTGGGAGCAAGTCAAAGACGGTATTATGAGAAAAGCAGTACTGTGTAAGTTTGAAACTCATACAGATATTCGGGAAATCTTACTTAGTACAGGTGATGAGGAAATAGTAGAAAATTCTCCCATTGATTATTATTGGGGTTGTGGTGCTGATGGTAGTGGCAAAAATATGTTAGGGATAATTTTAATGGAAGTACGTGATATTCTACGCGCAGAAGATGGCACAAAATAGGGAAGTGTTACGATAAAATAAACTGGCTACTGTGAATTTTCAGTCTTGTATAGCAGTCCTAGTTGATATGTGAATAACAAAGATAAGGGAGACAAGGAAGACAAGGTATACAAGGTAAAGCGATGTTTATAAATCATTTGTGATTGCTGTAGATATCGTCACTTCATTCATTAATGTAAATTTATTAATAGATATTTACTTAGAATTACAAAAACTAGGTTTTTGTAACTTTAAGTTAAAAATAACAGAGTTTGAAAGGAGGCATTAAAGGAGGAAACAATATGCTCTTATCAACAACTAAGGTCAAGAAATATTGTAAATGGTTTTGGGATGAAACCTTGGGAGGAGAATATGATGCCTGGGGTACTAGTACTTATTTTCTCGAAATTGGTAATGATCTATATCCTATGAGACAAATAGAAGTCTATGAAAATGGCAACGTCTTATTTTATGATAGTAGCCACTTCGCAGACAATTACGGAATGTTATGTGATAAACCAATTCAAGAAGAAGATATTCGAGAATTTGGGATTACTAAAGCAGAATTTGAATTAGTTTGGAATACAAAAATCCCCATGAATCGATAAGTTTGGGTAGTAGAAATTAAAGTGTTGCTGACTTCAATTTTAAACAGATAAATTACAATGGCGTGCAATTGTCCAATGGCGATCGCTTGATTGATAAACTTTCACTCCAGCTAACCCGACACTAGTCACCAACTGATTCACCTCATCTAGTGTGAGTGCAGCGTGGAGAGAGTCTCGAAATAACTTTTGCTGACGGGGATCATAGTCATAGCCAATGCTGGATACTAAAGCATTCATGGTCTCTTCGTCGACTGGACGTAATAAATCTCGAATTAGCAAGCCGCCGTTTGGTTTACTAACTCGCTGGATTTCTTGGAAAAATGGCAGAGGATCAGGTAAATGGTGAACCAAGCTATTGGAAATCACCAAATCAAACATTTCCTTTGTGTAGGGTAACTGTTTCGCATCCACCAATTCCAAAGAAATTTGCTGTTGTAAGCCAGCTTGTTGAACATGCTGCGTGGCAATTTTGAGCATATTCTGAGCTAAATCAATCGCAATTAACTGCCATTGGGGACGCATTTGAGCGATGAGAACTGGGATACGACCGGGGCCAGTTCCAGCATCTAGTACTAAACATGGTTCTGTTGTCCCAAGAGCGATCGCTTCCTCAGCAAAAGCTGTGTTAACCCCAGTAAAATCCATCGCATCATAGTCAATGGCTTCTTCCCAAGTGTCCATGACTTCTGGTTCCAACACTCTTTCCATCATCAACCCTGCTATTAAACCAACAATAACTACAGTAAGCTATTAAGCACTTAGTTTGCAGTTTAGACCGCAGGGGAGCAGAGGGGCAGAGGGACAGAGGAGAGAGTTTAAGTCATTTATGTACAATTTCAATAGTGCAGCTTAAATGCTGATTAGCTTAATAGTTTTCTATTAAGACTTACGCAAAAAACGAAAAAATCAGGTCACACCTCCCACACCCCCACACCTCCCACACTCCCCACACCCCCCACACTCCCCACAGACAATTTTGGTGCGTAACTCCTGTCTATGAGAGATAAGCATTGATTTTGGGAACACTTGATCTACTAGTTGATTTAACGGGAATTGGTCAATGTCAGACGGTCAATGGAAAAACAACTTGAACAGTACCTCTCCTGCGCCAGCGCCTACAAACCGCCTTACGCCAATCAAGCGCAATACCATTACCCATGAATTTGACCAAAATTCACCAGAAGCAATGTTGGCGGAAGACAGCAACACTCAGTTATGGGAAGCAGCAGAACTATTGCGCCAAGGTATACAACAGCAACAAGCGGGGGAACTCATCGCGGCTTTGAAGTCCTTGCAACAATCCTTGGCGTTATTTGAGGTTCTTGGAGATATCCCCCAACAAGAACAGGCGCTATGCTTTCTAGCAGTAGTCACCTACGCTTCTGGAGATTATAAAAGTACTATTACTTATGCCCAGCAGTGTCTGGCGTTAAAAAAAGAGACACCAGACCCATCAATACAAATGCAAGCATTTTCCCATTTAGGTAATGCTTATCGTCATTTAAATGAACATAACAAAGCAATTAAATATTTAGAAGAGTGTTTAAAAATTACCCGCAGCTTGCAAGACAAGCGCAGTCAAGTTGCCGCCTTAAATAATTTAGGATTGGTTTACAAAGCAGCAGGTAACTTAACACAGGCAATAGAGTATCAAGAACAAAGCTTAAAATTGGTGCAGGAACTCCAAGATAACTGGGGTATAGAACAAGTCCTGAAGAATTTGGGTAACGCTTGGTATGCTCTAGACAATTATCCCAAAGCGATCGCCTACTACGAACAATGTGTCAAAGTTGCACGCATTCTCAACAATCCCCGCAGTGCCATTCAAGTACTCAAAAATTTAGGCAATGCCTGTTATGCTACCAATGACTACGGCAAAGCTATGACTTATTATCAAGAACGTCTCCAACTAGCCAGAGAATTAAAAGACAAACGCAGTGAAGAACAATCTCTAGGCAGTTTAGGCGTAACTTGTGAAGCTTTGGGAGATTATAACCAAGCCATCCAATATTATGAACAACGCTTACTCTTAGCTAGAAGTATCAAAGACCGCCGCATTGAAGAACAAGCCCTAGCCAGCCTCAAAGTTGCTTGCTATGCCTTGGGTGATTACGCCAAAGCTATGCAATATCAGCAATAGGCAATGATATCATGTCCGGGTAATCAGTTATGATTCGGTCAATCTGTGCAGACACATCAAAACCCTCTCCCCTGCTCCTCTGCTTCCTCTGCTCCCTCTGCGGTCTTGATGATAAGTCTTTTAGCGGACACGATATGATTCTTTGTCTTAAGTTCGCTGCTACAATGGAACTCACGCCAATTTCAGTATTCCGCAATCAACATCATCTAGGTGCTTAAACCAACAAGCGTAGTTTCATGAGCAGCGACATTCAACTGAGTCTCTTTGGAGAATCTAACATCAATCAAAAAGACCAGATTCCTACAGATGGCAAAATTCCCATTCCGGCGGGAACCTACAACAACATAGACGAATTGGCACAGCACTGCAACCAGTGTCAACGTTGCGAATTAGGACAAACACGCACCCATGCTGTCGTAGGGCGAGGTAATCTCAAAGCACCAATCATGATTGTGGGAGAAGCACCAGGCCAAAGCGAAGACGAAACAGGCTTACCATTTGTGGGTCGGTCTGGTCAGCTACTAGAGAAAATATTAGCATCGGTGAATTTGACTACTGAGCAAGATGTCTACATTGGTAACATCAATAAATGTAGACCACCAAATAATCGGGTTCCAACTCCTAATGAAATGGCAGCTTGCATACCATACTTGTTAGAACAAATTCGCTTAATTGATCCCAAAATCATTTTGTTAACAGGTGCAACGGCAGTTAAAGGATTAACAGGCGAAAAACAAGGAATCACAAAAATTCGCGGCCAGTGGATAGAGTGGGAAGGCCGTTTATGTATGCCAATTTTTCACCCTTCCTACTTATTGCGTAACCCATCGAAAGAAAAAGGCAGCCCAAAATGGTTGATGTGGCAAGATATCCAGGCAGTCCGCGCTAAGTATGACGAAATAGCAGGTGACAGGTTATAGGGTGTATTGCTCCCTGCCCCCTGCGGTCTTAATGTGCTTTATATGCTTAACACCTTACTTAAGCTGGGGGATAGCCAGCATTAACTAAAGCATCTTTGATTGTTTCCTCAGAAGCTTGAGTTTCCACATTAACAAGCTTAGTTGCGGGATCAGCTTGTACGATCGCATCAGCATCAACTGTTTTCACGGCATTGGTGATATTGTTAGCACAGGCAGAACAAGCCATGTTGGGAACGGTGAGTGTAAGTGTCATAGATTTAGAATTTTGAATGATAAAACTACTTAGACCAAGCTTGATACCATTGCTGCATTTGTTGAATTTCAGCAGTTTGAGACTTAATAATAGCTTCAGCTAACTTCCTAATTTCGGGATGTGTGGCATTATTGGCTACCATCTTGGCCATCATCACTGCTGATTCATGGTGAGGAATCATCTGGCGAATAAATTCCTTGTCAAAATCAGAGGCATTTTTTAATGTCTCTAAATTCATCCCCATACCCATCATTCCGGAGTGTATGGACATTTCCGGCATTTTGTGACCTGTACCATGATGACTTCCCATCTGGGTGCTTGGAGTCGCAGGAACTTCCGCGCCATACCATTGTTTGTACCAAGCTTTCATTTGGTCAATTTCTTTGGTCTGGTCGGCTTTAATTGCCGTAGCCAGCTGTTTAATTTCTGGCCGTTGAGATTTTTGCAACGCTATATCCGCCATCTCGACTGCGCCTTGATGGTGGGGAATCATCATTTCAATGAAGTGCTGATCTACTTGCTGTGTTCCTGCCATCTTATGTGGCATAGTGCTGGTTGTCGCACAAGGAGGAGATTGTAGACGCTGTTGTGCGGCTCTGGTAGCGTAGGTAAAAGATAAAGCAGTAATCGTACTACCTGCGAGTATACCTACTAGTCCATAAATTGTTGATTTACTTAACATCGCTGTTCCTCTTTGTTATTCAAAGGAACTATTTGTGTCCTACTCGTTACATTCATCCTAAACTCTCCAGTCGAATGGAGAATCTAGTGGATTTTACAAGTTGTTACACTTGCGCTTAAGTCCAAAATGTGGAGCGATCGCCTGTTTATATATATTTTTATAACAATTTTTCTCTTTTCTTCCCCAAAATTTACATCTTATGTCATGATGAGGTGTGAGAATTAATTCGGCGATAGCGTTTGTTTTTAGTATTGATGGGCTTTTCCTTTTGGTATTTACAGACTTCTCCCCGAAATCTAATATCTCTGCAAACTTGCGATTTCGGATTTAAATTATGTCAATTTACGTAGGTAACCTCTCTTATGAAGTTACACAAGATGCTTTGAATAGTGTTTTTGCAGAATATGGTTCTGTAAAGCGGATTCAAATCCCTACCGACCGTGAAACAGGTCGTCTACGTGGTTTTGCCTTTGTAGAGATGGGTAGCGACGCTGAAGAAACAGCCGCTATTGAAGCACTTGATGGTGCTGAATGGATGGGTCGTGACCTCAAAGTTAATAAAGCTAGACCTAAAGAAGACCGTGGTTCCTTTGGTGGTAATCGCGGTGGTGGTGGCGGCTACCGTAACCGCTATTAAGTGGTGACAGTTTCGGGATGATTTAATCATCTCAGTTAAATAATTTAATCAAGGCTTAAGTAGTAATACTTGAGCCTTTGATTTTTAAGATTTCTGTTCTACCTATCAGACAATGAGCAAGATTTGGGGGATTCTCCCCCACACCCCCGATTGGGCAGGGCTGTTTCATTCCCTAAAACAGGTAAAATTGCAAGTGTTGAAGGGATAAAAATCATGGGTGCTTCTCTGATTGAACATTTGCGGCAAGTGGAAGATTTCAGAACGACTGATGGTCGGAGACATCGACTATGGTTGGTGTTGCTGTTTGTAATAATGGGCACCATGAGTGGATATGTCGGGTATCGTGGATGGGGGGATTTCGTCAAACGGCATCGTCGGATACTAATAGAGATGTTTGGCATTCAAAAACATGGTGTACCTTCATACTCAACTATCAGGCGTATAGTGATGGGAGTAGATTTTGATAAACTTGTCGCTATATTCAATCAGTGGGCATACCAATACGTTGATTTAGAGCCATCTGATTGGTGTGGAATTGATGGTAAAAGCATTAAAGGAACAGTAATTGACCACGAGAAGTCATGTCAGAACTTTGTCAGCATAGTCTCAGTATTTGCAAGTAAAAGAGGACTAGTTTTAGGCATGGAAAAATTTGAAAACAAACAGGAAAGCGAAATCGCCGTGGTGCAAAATTTAATTGCCACTTTAGATCTCAAAGATGCTGTATTTAGCTTTGATTCTTTACATTGCCAAAAAAAACTTGCCAGTTAATTATAGACAGTGGTAACGAATACGTAATTGCTGTTAAAGAAAATCAGCCAAAACTTCATCGTCATATCCAAAGCGTTGCTGCTAAAACAAAGCCCACAAGTCGTTATATCGCCACCGAAAAAACAAGGGATAGGCTGACCAAGCGAACTGTAGAAGTTTTTCATGATTTGAATGGAATAGACCCAAAATGGATTGGAATTAAGTCTTTAATTCGAGTTGAAAGAGTTGGGACAAGAGGCGGTAAACAATACCATGATATTGCTTGTTACATCAGTAGCCTCATTTGCACGGCACAAGAATTTGCTCAGGGTATTCGCGGTCATTGGGGTATAGAAAATCAACTTCATTGGGTTAAGGATGTAGTTTTGAATGAAGATCGTTCGACTATACACCTGGGTAATGCCCCTGCTAATCTCTCTGTTGTGCGAGCGATCGCACTTAATCTTTTACGTCGCAATGGTCATACTTCCATCACAATTGCTCAACGATTTCTCTCCAATGATATTGACAAAATCTTTGCCCTTGTCGAATGAAACAGCCCTGCCCGATTGGGGGACGGTTGCGTCCCCCAAACCCCCTCCAAAATCATTTTTTCGTTTTTTGTTGAGTTAAGTAATTCGGTGGGAAAAAATCAAACTAAGCTAACAAAGGTAAACATAGCTAATATCCTCTTTCCTCCTGCCTTCTGCCTCCTGCCTCCTGCCTACTTGTAGCACGCTTATCCTAAAGACAAGACGACGCGAAAACCGCAAATTCTTAAACCGCCGTCTGATTCATTCCAACTGCGGCTGGCGCTACGACACAGTTCTGCACCAAAGTTCCAAGAACCACCACGCAACACCCGCCGATGGCTATCACCGCCATTTTCCCAAACTCTTCCATCTGTGGGTGCGCCTTGGTAATTGTTGTGCCAAGGATCAGCGCACCATTCCCACACTAACCCGTGCATATCGTACAATCCAAAGGCGTTGGCTACTTGAAAACTACCGACATCAGTGGTTTCTTTGCGATATCTGGTTTTGGTTTCCATGATGTAGGTATCGCTGTCGCTGTAGTTGACTAATTCGGTGGTAATTGTTTCGCCAAAGTGAAAGGATGTGGTAGTGCCGGCGCGACAAGCATATTCCCATTCGGCTTCGCTGGGGAGGCGGTATTCCTGTCCGGTTTTTTGTGAGAGTCTAACGCAAAATTCTACAGCTTCGTGCCATGAAACGTTTTCGACTGGGCGATATAGTCCTTTAAATTTAGAAGGGTAGGGGTTGAGGGTTTGTTTGACTTTGGGTAAGCTTGCAACAGCACGCCATTGTGCTTGGGTTATGGGATATTTACCCATAAAAAATGGTGCGATCGCAACTCGATGTTGGGGGCGTTCGTCAGCATCGCCTTCAAAGTTAGGTGAACCCATGAGATATGTCCCGCCGGGAATGGCAAGCATTTCTAAGGTGATGCCTTTACTTAATTCTTCCACAAAAAACTCGGCTGTGGCGCGATCGCGGTTAACTTCTCTACCGCCTGTGTCTATCGTGACTACATCAAATTCACAGGTTTGTAACGGCGGTAATGGTCGAATTATTTTTGGTTCTGTGGGTAATTTGAGTAATGTTGGTTGAGTGACTCGTGGTTCAATAATCACTGTTTTGGCAGATTTCAAATCATTGAGAACTTCGGTGGCTGATTGATATCTATCACTTGCTAAATGTTGCAGTAATTTATTGAGAATTTGCCTTAAGTCTTCGCTGATATAAATACCTTGTTTATCTATATATTCTTGCCATAACCACTGACCGTTCATGGCATCATATAGCGGGTCTTTAATCTGCCCGTAAACATCTTGAATGGGTAAACATTGAGTTAGCAACCGTACACAAGTTACACCCAAAGCATATAAATCACTCGCAGGACAAGCAAAACCAGCCATTTGTTCACTTGGGGCATAACCCATTGTATAAATCACTGTGGCTTGTCTCGCTATACTGGTTTGTGTAACTTGTTTTGCTCCACCAAAATCAATTAATACTAATTTGCCATCGTGATCACGACGAATAATGTTTTCTGGTTTGATATCCCGATGGACAACATTACAAGTATGAATAAAGTCTAATACTGGCAATAAATCAGTTAAAATCTGCCGGATTTTTTCTTCGTTAAATGGCTGTTCTTTAACTTCTTCTACAAGTGTTCTACCTTGGATAAATTCTTGGACTAAATATAAACTGGAACCTTGGGCAAAGTAAGCCAATAATCTCGGAATTTGGCTATGATTTTCTCCTAGTTCATACAGCCGGAATGCCTCTTCTTTGAAGAATTCTGCGGCTTTAGTACGTTGTCCGGTTCCTTGAATTTGCGGAAAGAACTGTTTAATGACGCAAGGTGCATCTAGTCTGTCTGCATCTTCGGCTGCGTAGGTTTTGCTAAATCCGCCTTCGCCTAATAGTCTAATGACACGGTAACGGTTTCGCAGCAGTTTACCAAAACTGCTTTGTCCACAACTTATGCAAAATCTATTGCCGTCAGCATTGAATGGATTTGAACAATTGGGATTTTGGCAGATTTGCATAACGAGGAGGAGGTAGCATCTTGTCCAAAGTTAGCCCCAATATTATCGAATTGAAAACCGATTTCTAGACAAATAAATATTAACTATTCTCATCTGCATAGATACCAGCACTAAAAAATACAAATGAGTATAATTTATTTATTTGTCACTCTGTGTTGGGTACTTTTTAATTTTGAGAACGAATGATAGCACTAATTCCCATTCCAAGAGGAATGATAAGACGGCAATATTGCGATTGTCAAGGGTATTTAATAATGGATGTAAGTACAAATTTATCTCGCAAATATTTTGTAATAATTGATATATTTGGCTTGATTTTTAGATACATTTTGCTATACCCATTTTTTTAAATAAATCGGGTATTTGATTCTACAAGTACTACTTCCTTTCTCCCAAAATTCGCAGGAATTCAGCTATAAAAGCAACAATAGCTGATACTGTAATTAGCAACATACTGAGGGCATTTATATCAGGTTTTACACCAGTTCTAATCCGACTAAAAATCTCCATTGGTAAAGTGTTATAACCACTACCAGCCGTAAAACTAGCAATTAAAAAATCATCTAAACTCAGCACAAAAGCCAGCAAACAACCAGCGATAATTCCTGGCATTAATTGTGGTACTAAAACTTTAATAAATGCTTGTAGTGGTGTAGCGCCTAAATCTAAGGCGGCTTCTTCTAAGTGGGGGTCTAAGTTATTCAGTCGCGAACTCACAACTAAGCCAATATAAGCTAAACAAAAGACAACGTGCGCGGCGACAATTGTCCATAAACTCAAAGGAATAGCAAAGGCGGCGAGAAACACGAGAGTGGCAACAGCGATCGCAATATCAGGAATAATTAAGGGTAAGTAAGCTACACCACGGTACAAGCTCTTACCAGGAAATTTATACCGCGCTAACCCCACCGCCATCAACGTTCCCAACACGGCAGAAACTCCCACCGCACAAAAGGCAACGATCAAACTATTGTTTAACGCTGATAAAATGCGATCGTCACTGAACAGTTTGCGATACCAATCCAGAGTAAATCCTTGCCAAGTGGCACTATACGGTGACTGATTGAAACTATAAAAACCTAGTACTAGTATAGGCAAGTACATAAAAATATACATGATTACTGACAAAACCGCCTGCCATACGACACGCGGTTTTTTTTGTGTGGGCGAAATATTCATCTTCAGAGTTTAGTGATTTTCTATAATCTCCTAGTGTATTCGATTTAACCCAAAAGTCAAAAAATCGGTGTGTAAAGATGATTTAGGAGATATCCACACCACAAAAACTGAATCAATTCTCTGTATTTGAGCTAATCTTCATTTAAATTGCACAATTTTCATGGTTGGAAAAGCTATAAATCTTCTCCCTTACTCCCTACCCACTGCACCCTTGCGGACTCAATATACCTTCTTATCTGCTTAACAACTTACCTCTAGAGTACAATTAAATTTCTCTACAAAGATAGACAACTTCTCACGAAGTTAAAGTCTAATATTTTAATGCACTTATTTATAAAATCGCTTTTGAAACCGAGTTGATAGTGCTAGAAAAAAATGCTGATTTAGAACTTTAGTGAATTATTTTCACTCAAAACTCATTGCTGGTTGAATAACAAATAACTACGAATCAAACAGCAGACTCTATTAACTCAAAATTCATCTTTTAGGAGGTTTGTGATGAGAATAGCTCAAGTTTCCCCACTATGGGAGAGAGTACCACCTCCAGCTTATGGAGGTATCGAGTTAGTTGTGGGGTTACTGACCGATGAATTAGTGCGGCGCGGGCATGAAGTTACTTTATTTGCGTCTGGTGATTCTATCAGTTTAGCCAAGCTAGAATCAGTGCATCCTCGTGCTTTACGAGTTGATAAGGATGTTAAAGAATATAACATTTATGAAATGTTGCAGTTAGCTTCTGTCTACGAACGAGCAGATGAGTTTGATATTATTCACTCTCACATGGGTTGTGCAGCATTACCTTATGCAAAACTTGTCAATACCCCATCAGTTCATACATTACACGGGATTTTCACACCTGATAATCAAAAGATGTTTCAACACGCGAAACGTCAACCTTTTGTGAGTATTTCTGATGCTCAACAGGAAAGTTCACTAGGTTTGAACTATACAAGCACAGTTTACAACGGTATTGATGTTAGTAGTTACAAATTTTATCCCGAACCAGAAGAACCACCTTATTTAGCATTTTTAGGTCGAATATCGCCAGAAAAAGGCACACATTTAGCAATTGCAATCGCTAAACAATCGGGTTGGCGATTAAAAATGGCTGGTAAGGTAGATGTTGTGGATGTCGAGTACTTTGAAAGAGAAATTAAACCTTTAATTGATGGTGAACAAATTGAATATTTAGGTGAAGCGAATCATCAACCAAAAAATGCTTTGATGGGAGGTGCTTTTGCTACTTTATTCCCAATTACTTGGCGCGAACCTTTTGGTTTAGTCATGGTGGAATCAATGGCCGCAGGTACGCCAGTAATTGCGATGAAATTAGGTTCGACAACTGAGGTCATTGCCCACGGTGAAACAGGTTTTCTCTGTAATAATGTGACAGAATGCGTAAGGGCAATTAATAAAGTGGCAGAGTTAGATAGATATGCTTGTCGTCAGCATGTCGAAAATAACTTTAGTTTTCAACGAATGACGGATGGTTATGAAGAAGTTTATCGGCAAATTCTCCAACAGAAATTTGCAAAAAATGGACATCTCCGCAGTCAACTAATTGCTGGAAATATCAAAAAATAAATCGGAATGTAGCAGTTGAAATTTATTGTGTAAACAACAAGATACCCGACTTATCCAAATAAGTCGGGTATCTGAATTATGACTAAATTTTGATTTATCTGGCCTGTCTAACAAAAACAACCTGACAATCTTGACCACCGTATTTTTCACAGGTTTCTACTGCAAATCTTTCTGCGAGAGATTGGTTCGTTCCCCAACCTGTACCATAACCACCATCGGAACTTACAGCTAAAGCTCCCCAAGCATTTTTAAACCACAATGGTGTTGTACAATCTTTAGCACCACTTTGACGGCGACAGTTATTCAAGGATGCGTTGATTGCGGCTTGCTTGGTTTTCGCAATTCCTGATGAGTAAGTCCTAGTAGAAGGAGAATAAGAAATTGCCCCAAATACATTTTTGGTAGAACCAGCCTCAGCAGTTGAGGTAATTACTGGTAATATCGAAATAACTGCGATCGCAGTTAATAAGCCTTTTTTCAAACCAGTTTTTAACATATCATTTCCTAATAATATTTAGGTTGTGAATACAACAAATCAAGTTGTATGGCAACTATTATTTGCTAAGTTAATTAATTTCGAGATTCGCGTTTATACTGGTTTTTGATGAAGATGTACTTCATAAGTAATTCCCTACTGAAAACCCCCAGCTTTTGCAATAAACTGGGGATTTTAATTCACGAAGATGGTCTAGATTTTTAATTTTTTTAGTTTACAAAAAATTACAATCTCCTGCACCTGGACTCAGACTATAATGTTTGGAGTTCAGCACGAATAGTTTCTATTCGTTTACGGTTAACACCTAAATCACTTTGTCCTAAACGAGAAGCTGAACGGACATGAAAAATATTTGCCTCTCGGTCTAGATAAAACTCAACATCATCTACAAATCCCATCAAAGCACTTTTAAACTCAGCATATAAATAGTCTGGAGTTTCAGTAATAATTGTGGTTCTGGGTAAGGACTGGATAATACTTTTGAGATGAGCGATCGCTTGTTCGGGGCTAGTATTAAAAGTTAGGGGTGCAATTTGGTGAATTGCGTCTGCACTTTGGCTAGAGACACAATTAGGCGAATTAGGGCAAGCTGCTAATCTGCCATTATTCACACCCAAGTTATTCGGGCGTTTACCTGCAAATATCATAGTTTCGTCGGCTGATGGGGAAGTAATATCGTGTCTGGTAAAAGACTTATTATAAAGACCGCAGGGGGCAGGGGGCAGGGTGCAGGGGAGAAAAAGTTTTGTCTTTCTGCTCAGATTTCTGGAATCATACACTGATTAAGGAACTTCCAAATACTTGCTGATTCATGCTGGAAATGTGTTGTTCTCCAGAGGATACAAGGGTGATGCGATCGCTCTATGATGCGGTAAGTACTGTCTAGACAAAAAGGAATTATGTCGCAAACCATCTCCATTAACGATAGTCAGCGATTACCACTCAAACCCCTGGAAATCCCTTCCAAGCTGCTATTAGGCCCTGGCCCTTCCAATGCCCATCCTACAGTTCTCCAGGCAATGAATACCTCACCTCTAGGGCATCTTGACCCAGATTTCTTAGGGCTGATGGATGAAATTCAATCTTTACTCCGCTATGTTTGGCAAACCGAAAATCCTCACACTATCGCTGTGAGTGGTACTGGTTCTGCTGCAATGGAAGCAACTATCGCCAATGCTGTCGAACCCGGTGATGTGGTGTTAATTGGTGTGGCTGGATATTTTGGAAATCGTTTAGTTGATATGGCGGGGCGATATGGTGCTGATGTCCGTACCATTACTAAACCTTGGGGGCAAGTTTTCTCTCTAGAAGAACTCCGCACAGCTATGGAAACCCATCGCCCGACAATTTTGGCTTTGGTTCACGCCGAAACTTCTACAGGTGCGCGTCAGCCTTTAGATGGTGTTGGTGAACTCTGTCGGGAATTCGGCACGCTGTTATTAATCGATACTGTCACTAGCCTTGGTGGTGTGCCGATATTTTTAGATGAGTGGGGAGTTGATTTAGCTTATAGCTGTAGCCAAAAAGGCTTGGGCTGTCCGCCTGGGGCTTCACCTTTTACTATGAGTCCTCGTGCTTGGGAAAAATTGCAGCGCCGCAGCACGAAGGTGGCAAACTGGTATTTAGATATGACTTTGCTGGGTAAGTATTGGGGTAGTGAACGTGTTTATCATCATACAGCCCCCATTAATTTGTATTATGCTCTGCGGGAAGCTTTGCGGTTGGTTGCTGAGGAAGGATTAGCTAACTGTTGGCAACGTCATCAAAAGAATGTGGAATATCTCTGGGACAGGCTAGAAGAAATCGGCCTAAGTTGTCACGTTGAACGGGAATATCGTTTACCAACTTTGACTACAGTCTGTATTCCTGAAGGTGTGGACGGTAAAGCCATTGCTAGACAGCTATTAACAGAACACGGAATTGAAGTTGGCGGTGGACTTGGTGAACTGGCTGGTAAAGTTTGGCGCGTTGGACTGATGGGTTTTAATAGCCGTAAAGAAAATGTTGACCGCCTAATAGAAGCACTGGCAAAAGTCTTACATTAGGGGGCTAGGGAATAGGGAATCATTTTCCTTATTCCCAACTCCTGATTCTTCATTCCCATTTATAAAAAATCTAATACTGGTGCGTTAATTAGGATGTAACGCACCGTCATAACAATGGTAATCGCACCCTTATTCCTTCGTTTGTGTAATTAAATAACGACTTGACACTTTAGGCTACAACTTCTTCACGTTGACAATCAAATACAACCATAAAAGAAGCATCAGGAATCATTTGACGTAGGCGCTGCATATAACCATCGGCATCAGAACGACTGCGAAAGCGAGCGACAATTTCTCTTTGGGCATCGGGTTGTAAACGGGCAATTGCCCAAGAATTTAGGCGTTCTTTGTAGGCGATCGCGTGATTTTCGTTCTGATTTGCTTTGTATTCAGTATTGTGTGGCATGATTTTAGAATATCCGTGTGTAATTTTCAGTGAAGGCGTTACTGACTTCTCTTGGCGGGGATGCACTAACGCCTTTTTTCAAGTTGCTGCCACCTTGTTATTCTATTATTTTTGGATTGTCAAGATTTCGCGGATTATTTTACAAGAACTTATCTTGTTAATTAAACTTGCGATCGCTCTCAAACCCTTCATTGGTAACTAATGAAGGTCAAAAACAATCCAAAAGTGGAATATTAACAAGTGTGGCATCTCCACGAGAGTTACTTACTTCTACACGCACATTTAATACCAACCGGAAAAATTTCTTAACGTCTCAATATATACATTTTTAGTATTCCGTATCCAAAGTTACTTTCCAAAAAGCTATTTATATCTGAAAAAATAATATTAATTTTTATCAATTATTATTAAATTGAGTGAGAAGTATTTTTAATTTTCGAGAGAAAAATCCGAAAAAGTGCTTGATTTGAATTAGCTTGACCAACTGTTTAGCAATTCGTTAAAATTTCTGCGAATTAATACTTTCAAGACTTACGCAAATGTCACAATTATTGGTTGATGCGTAACGCTATAAGTCTCATGACTATGTTCAAATCTGCTCGTTACGTCAAACACCCAACAGAAAAAATATGTCAGTTGCGTAAGTCCTAACTTCTATATACAGAAAATGCCATTAGTAACATCGATAATTCAAAAAATTGCTTCCCAAATAGGAGCAGTAGTTGTAGTAGACCCAGAATATGCTTTTGTTGGGCATATTACATTTAAAAACGGCAATAAAGCTTGTTTTAGTCATAGTAAATTAAATATCAATGGTTTTGGTTCTGCCGAGATAGCTAAAGATAAAGCATATTCAAACTTTTTTTTGAAACACTTTGGTTATAAAGTTACAGAAGGGCAAACTTTTTTTAGCAAAAAAATCTGTGAAAAAATCAGCAGTGAGAGAAATATTGATGCTGGATTTGATTACGCTAAAGAATTAGGATTCCCGGTAATTGTGAAGCCGATTAATCTCAGTCAAGGCAGATTTGTTACCAAAGTTTATAATAAAACTGAATACTATCAAGTTGCGAAAAAAATCCTCCGCATCACTCCCGGTTTTATAGTGGAGAGATTTTATGCAGGTAATGATTATAGAATTGTCGTTGTAGATGATGAAGTCCTCGCAGTATATCAAAGAATTCCTTTCTGTGTTATCGGTGATGGCAAGTCTACTATTGCAGAATTAATCCAAAAAAAATCAGCAGAATTGACTGCGAATGGCAGAAAAAATAATGTAGATGCTGATGATTTCCGCATCAAGCGTAAATTAAGAAGACAAAAGCTGAAGTTAGATAGTATCATCCCTGAAAATCAGGTGATTTATTTATTAGATAATGCCAATTTATCAAGTGGAGGTCAGGGAGTAGATGTGACTGAAAATATCCATCCTGACTTTAAAAAGTTAGCGGTAAATGCTACAAAAGATATGGGTTTAAGATTGTCAGGTTTAGATGTGATTACTGATGACATAACTCAGCCAATGAATAATTATGTAATCATCGAAATTAATGGTTCGCCTAGTTTAACTAATTTTGCTTCTATTGGTGAAGCGCAGGTACAACGAGTTGAGAATTTATATTTCAAAATTCTGAAAGCGTTGGAAAATGAGCCAGTTGGTTTTGAGTCTAATTGAATTAAATTGAATACACAATATGCGTTTCAGATCCCCGACTTCTTCAAGAAGTCGGGGATTTGTTTGGTCAGTTGAGACAATATTTAGTTAACTGCAAATTTAGCAGTTTCTAAAGTCGCAACTAATCTCACCCCAAACTCTGCTTCAAATACGCCTTTTTTGTAGTCTAAACTCCACATTTCTAAGGAGCAATCATCATCAGGATTTGTGGGGAATATTGACAGATTAACCTGTTGTGAATCAGGATAATAACTAAATTTTACCTGAGAGATTGCGCCGATTTGTCGTCTATCTAAAGCAACAGCTAATCGGAGAACTGCACTTAATTGACAGACTATTTGTCGATGATCTTTACTCAACAAGTTGCGGAAATTTTCGTGCTTTTTTTTGGGTGGTGATTTGCGATGATAACGGGCTAAGTTGGCAATGATTTCAATTTCGGTTTCGGTATAGCCTAATAATTCACCATTGCGAATTAGATAGTATGAGTGTTTGTGGTGAGATGAATGGCTGATATGATGACCGCAATTGTGTAAGATGGCTGCTGCCCATAAAAGTTGACGTTCCTCATTACCCCAGTTGTGGAGAATGCCTTGGGTTTGGTCAAATAAACTCAGGGCAAAAACAGCCACGCGATCGCTATGTTCAATATTGATGTGGTATTTGCTAACCTGTTTCAATACACTGCGCTGACGGATTGAACTTTGGTAACGCAAGCGGTCTTCAATTAAACCGTGAGTCAGCATCCAATCGACAATTACACCTTCGCGCAACGCCCGCCCGCAGAGTGTGACTGCATCTACACCCAACAAAGTCATTGCTTCTTGCAGAACTACCGCACCCGCCAAAATCACTTCTGACCGCTTTTCTGGCATTCCTGGAATGGCTGTCCTTTCCACATTGGTCATTGTCGCCAAGCGATTCACCCAGCCGCGCAAATCCTGAATACTCAATTGATAGCCATTCAGGGTGGAAGGTACTGTACCTAACTTTTCCCTAGCATCAATCATGGCGAGAGTTTCTATTGTGCCGGATGTTCCCACTAATCTGGGCGATTCGCCAAACTGAATATTTGCTAAAACATCGTCTACAGAACGTTCTAGCATTCCCCTGACATAAGCTTGCAGATATTGCAACTCGCTGTGGTTGATGGGGTCGGTGGTGATAAATTCCCCTGTCAGCCGCACTGCACCAACTTTGGTACTGGTGAGTGTGCGTGGTTCTTGACTGTCTCCCAAAATAATTTCTGTGGAACCACCACCAATATCGATAATGATGTGGGGCTGGTTGTTAAATTCCATCCCCGACAGCACACCCAAATAGATGCGGCGTGCTTCTTCTTGACCGGAAATTAAGTCAACACTTAAACCCAACTCGCTATCGATTCTGTGGAGAAAATCTCTACCATTGGGGGCTTCCCGCACTGCACTGGTAGCTACAGCAATGATGGTTTCGGCATTAAAAGTTTTTGCAACTGCTTGGAAGCGTCTTAAAGTGGCGATCGCCCGATCCATGACTTCTGGTTTTAATTCACCAGTCACTAAATTGCGATCGCCCAGTCTCACCGTCTCTTTTTCTCTGGTAAAAATACTAAAAGCTGGTAGGGTTGGGTCAATTTTTACCACTACCATGTGCAGAGAATTTGTTCCCAAATCAATGGCAGCAATAATCCGGTGTTGCTGAACTGGTTGAGTTTTTACACTCTCCCAGTTAGCAGAAACTAAATTTAGCATCTAGTTTTCTCTCTCTATTTAAGAAGGACGAAGATGGGATTGCGGGATTATGGACTTTGAAACTGGTTGCCACAGATGCCTTCTCAGACTGATGGTATCGAGACGCTACCTGAGCTTGGTAGATTTACCCTGCCATTTACAACTTAAGTGACGATGAATTATGTATTCATCGTTGCAAATTTAGGTTGTGTTTTTACAAATAACAAATAAAGTTATTCTATAGATGTAAAGAAGTATTAACTGAGCAATTTTAGTAATTTCTGCTGAATTTCTATGTTGAGTACGCCAGAAAGCAACCAAGAACCTGTGTGGTCTGTGATTATCCGGCTTTTACGGTGGCATAAACCAGAAGGACGGTTAATTTTGATGATTCCTGCCTTGTGGGCTGTGGTTTTGGCGGCGGCTGGTCAACCGCCTTTACCCTTAGTGGGAGTGATTGTTTTGGGTACTCTGGCCACGAGTGCAGCCGGGTGTGTGGTCAATGATTTGTGGGATAAAGATATTGATCCCGAAGTGGAAAGAACACGCGATCGCCCTTTAGCTTCTCGTGCTTTATCAATTAAAGTAGGCATTGTAGTGGCGATTATCGCCCTGGGATGTGCGGCGATGCTGGCATTTTATTTGAATCCCTTGAGCTTCTGGCTTTCATTTGCCGCCGTCCCCGTAATTCTACTGTATCCAGGGGCAAAGCGGGTGTTTCCTGTGCCGCAGTTGGTACTATCTATTGCTTGGGGTTTTGCGGTGTTGATTAGTTGGAGTGCTGTCACGCAAAATCTTTCTCAACCAACTTGGTTACTTTGGGGCGCAACTATACTCTGGACATTGGGATTTGATACTGTGTATGCCATGAGCGATCGCGCCGATGACCGACGCATAGGTATTAATTCTAGTGCTTTGTTTTTTGGTGATTATGCCCCAGAGGCGATCGGTATTTTCTTTATCGGTACAATCTTTTTATTAGGCTGGTTGGGGGTTGAGATTCATCTACACTTCGCTTTTTGGATAACTCTTGCATTGGCTAGTATCGGTTGGGTTTGGCAATATTGGCGATTGAAACAACAAGACTTGCCAAATGCGGCTTATGGCGAAATGTTTCGGCAGAATGTGTGGATTGGCTTTATTTTACTGGCAGGGATGATTGTTGGCTGGCTTTAATGGTCAGATCCCGGACTTCTTGAAGAAGTCCGGGATCTCAGCCTCATTTGATTTACAAGAATTTTATGAAGTTGCCGTATTTTCCCTGATTACACAAAGATTTCATCAATATTATAAATATTAGCTCCGCAATCTTACGAATATAGTTTATTTGTTGGGTATATGCAGATGAAGTTTAGCAGCACCCAACGCAATGCAGCGATCGCACCTTGCTAAAGCGGCCATGATAGTTTTCCTTTCCCTTGGTAGTTTAGGGATTGTGGGCGGCAGTTTTTTAATCCGAAGGGCTTTCAGTAGTACTACTGAGTCAAGCATTATTACTAATGCAGGCCGTTACAGTGAAATCCGCAATCAACTTTGGGCAAGTCCCGCCGAGATTCAGCATTTTCCCCGCACAATTTCCGCCGATTCTCCAGATGTGCGAGTTGCCTATTCTCCAGGGGTTGCCCAAGCTAGTACTTTTTTCCAAGTACGAAAAAAACAATCCCCCGCCCAAATTCAACAGTTATTAGCAAAATACCGAAAACTAGCCAAGCATAAATACTTAGGTGGCGATACCAATGTCCACTCTAACCTTCCTAATGGTGTTCCCACTACCTTTTTCTATACTGGTGATGCTGAGAGAGAATCTTTTCCGCCTTCTTATGAAATTTTAGTGTTGAATGCGAAAGATCAAGGTACTGCGGGGTTTAGGTGGAATCACGGTGATAGTTACGGCGTAGCTATTGATAGTGCAGCCTCAGAAATTGTTTATTGGGCTGAAAAATGGTAAGGCTGAATGCGGAAAATTATCATTGGGGTAATGGGGCCGGGAGAAGCGGCGACAACCCATGATTTACACAATGCTTATGAATTAGGTAGACTCATTGCCCAACAAGGATGGATTTTGTTGACTGGTGGACGAAATGTTGGCGTGATGGAGGCTGCAAATCAGGGTGCAAAGTCAGCTAATGGGTTAACTCTAGGAATTCTTCCTGGTAGTCAACCAGAAGGCATTTCGGCTGCGGTTGATATTGCAATTTTCACAGACATGGGAAATGCACGGAATAACATCAACGTTCTTTCTAGTCATCTGGTAATTGCTTGCGGTATGGGTGTAGGAACTGCTTCCGAAATTGCCTTAGCGTTAAAAGCACATAAGCCAGTGATTTTGCTAATTGACGACACAAACAGCAGAAATTTCTTTCAGAAATTATCTGGGGATAATGTTTATCTGGCGGATTCTGCTTTAGATGCGATCGCCACTGCTTTGAAAGTGCTGAGTGCTGAGTGCTGAGTAAAAAACCAGTCCGACTTTCATGCTTGGCTATGAAATATAGCGGTAGTCAGATATGTTAGGACAATTTGAAAACTTAAATGCCAGGAATAGTAAGACTTTTCCTCCTGCCTCCTGCCTGGTTGGTGAGCGACTTGCCTTGAGCGTTCGCGCAGCGTCTCCGTCAGGAAGCCGAACCACTGCCTCCTGCCTTCTTATGAAGACATAACCTTGAGATTGGAGAAATCAGCATATTCCCAACTCACAACTCGGTTTCGTCCTAAAGCTTTGGCATTTAATAAGCATTGGTCAGCACGGTGAAGCAAGCTATAACCTTTATCATCATCATCTGCTTGCAAACTAGCAACACCTAAGCTAATTGTGATTGGAATAGTTAGTTCTTTGCCCATAGCAAATGGTTGTTCTGCAACAATGCGATTTAAGCGTTCAGCAACGATGACGGCTTCTTCGCCAGTGGTGTTAGTCAGCACAATTACAAATTCCTCGCCACCGTAACGGAATGGTGTATCTTTAGAGCGTAGGTTGTGCCGTAGGCGAGAGGCTAATAATTGTAAAAGGCGATCGCCTACTAAATGCCCATAAGTATCGTTAACTTTTTTGAAATAATCGATATCTAGAATAATCAAACTCAAAGGATTACTTTGAGTCCGGGCTTTTTTGACTTGTCGAGGTAAATCCCACTCCATCGCCCGACGATTACTAATTTCTGTGAGTGAATCTGCTAGAGCGATCGCAGATAATAAATCATTTGTCCGCATCAGTTCCCGGTATTTTTGGGCTTTCCGTAAACCAACACCGACTTGAGCTAGTATTACCTGATGATGGGCTGCTACACTGGCGGGATTCTGAGCAATTATCTCATCTGTTAATTGCCAAATATAAGCATCTGCGCCTTGTCTAAGTGCAGTGGTGGTCATTTCCCATTCCCAACACAAATCCTGCTCACTTTTAGCCGTCAACTGATAGGAACGATCCTCGAAAAGAATACAATACAACCAAGATAGCTGGGTTTGGTTTTTTAACCAACCGCATAGTTCTATGCTTTTATCCAAACTTGCCTGTATAAATATGACATCAGGCGGTTCATTTTCTAGTTGAGAAATTGCCTGATGAAAATCAGCTATCACTTCTACAGTAAAAGCGGTTGTATCCAGTATCTGATCGGGAAGTTTGGCGAAGAATTTATCACTTCCAAAGACCAGAATTGAAATATTCATTTTTTATATCTGCCTTATTTCGAGTTAAAAATTCCTACTAATTTTTACAATAGAGAAACTATCAGTATTTTTATTATCGATATATTTCCCTATATTTGATAGTCATAACCTTAAATTAACTATGCCTAGATAATTTTAATATCATCTTAATACATGACCCTGAATACAACTACTGAACTTTACACTTATGATCATTACTGTCCGTCTTTGACCTTTTTTTTTAAAACAGTAGAAATACGGAAATTATATTTGTTTTTAATAGAATCACTGTAGTTTCCAGGTGTTAATTTTTTGTCGATAAAAACACAATGAATAGTACAGTTTCTGTTTGGTAACAGTTTATTTTCTTTGCTAAAAACAAATATTTAAAAAAATATAAAATTTTGCTTTTGTCCGTAAAAACCGAGATGCTTTATAAATATGAAAAATGCTATGGAGTTCATCTGGGTAAGGATTACCACGTCAAACAAGCTTAGTTGTTAGAGGATTTCAACTAGGCTTTTGAAATGAGTCTTATTTGTTGAATAAGTGAATTTACGAGAGCGATAACTTTGATGACCGACTAGAAGTGAATCGAGTCGATGATTTAGTTCTCAAATCTAGATGGGAACATATTTTGACACTGGATTGTGCAGGGGCTGAAAGTTCATTTGCCCCTACAAATCTGGAGTTGTGCTGTAGATTCAGCACCAACTAATCTAAAAATTATGTAAACCCTTTATGAAGAAATCAATAACCTTCAATGTTGTACCCAGATGCAACAATCACCTGTTTGATTGACTCTTCGGAAGCAGCAGATTCTACGGTGACAGTTTTATCTTCTACATTCACATCTACCAGCGCATCAGGTTCCATTACATGGATAGATTCAGTAATTTTTTCAGCACATCCTGCACAAGTAATGTTGGGAACTTTTAGTTTTAGTGCCATTATTCGCCTCTTTTGAGAAAGTTTAATATTTCTTTTATAAATAAAATTTTATTTCTGCATTGGGATCGCATACATCTAGCTAAAGTGGGGTAGTAAGATTACGTATATAGGCATAGGCGATCACTGGCAAGATATCTCTCTCAGTAATAATTACTAGCAGTAACGGAAAACAGAATGCAAAAATAAGGTTAGGGGTTAGGGGCTAGACGTTAGGGATTAGGGGTTAGAGGCTAGAATGATGTTTATAATTTCTATTTGCATCAGTGTCTAGCTCGAAAGTACTGATTTATTTCTCAAATAACTAGTTCCTAGTCTCTAACCCCCAGTCCCTAATCATTCTTTTTTGTTTTCTATCCATGTCTTCTAATCCCCAGTACCGCAGTGGTAACGAAATTCGCACCTTATTTCTTGACTTCTACGCCCAACGGGAACACCAAATTCTGCCGAGTGCTTCCCTAGTACCAGAAGATCCAACCGTGCTGCTGACAATCGCGGGGATGTTACCATTTAAGCCGATATTCCTGGGACAGCGCACATCTGAATTTAAAAGAGCAACCACATCACAAAAGTGTATTCGTACCAACGATATCGAAAACGTCGGACGCACCAAACGCCATCACACGTTTTTTGAGATGTTGGGTAACTTCAGCTTTGGTGATTATTTTAAAGAACAAGCGATCGCCTGGGGTTGGGAAATTTCCACACAAGTTTTTGGCTTTTCTCCCCAAAACCTCGTCGTCAGCGTTTTTGAAGAAGATGACGAAGCATTTAATATCTGGCGTGACAAAATTGGTGTAACCGAAGCCAGAATTAAACGGATGGGTGCAGATGATAACTTTTGGGCTTCTGGCCCCACTGGCCCTTGCGGCCCTTGTTCGGAAATTTATTATGATTTCCACCCCGAACGCGGCGAAGATAATATTGATTTAGAAGATGACACGCGGTTTATCGAGTTTTATAACTTGGTATTCATGCAGTACAACCGGGATGCAGTCGGGAATTTAACACCTCTGCAAAATAAGAATATCGATACTGGTATGGGTTTGGAGAGAATGGCGCAAATTCTCCAAAAAGTGCCGAATAATTATGAAACAGATTTGATTTTCCCGATTATTAAAACCGCCGCCCAAATTGCTGGCATTGATTATCATACAAGCGATGAGAAAACTAAAGTCTCTTTAAAAGTCATTGGGGATCATGTGCGTTCGGTAGTTCACATGATTGCTGATGAGATTCGCGCTTCCAACGTGGGACGGGGTTATGTGTTGCGGCGGTTAATTCGGCGGGTGGTGCGTCATGGCCGATTACTTGGCATTTCTGGGAATTTTATCAACCAAGTTGCGGAAACTGCGATCGCCCTGGCTGAATCTGCTTATCCCAATATCCGCCAACGAGAAGCAGCTATCAAAGCAGAACTCGAACGGGAAGAAACCAATTTCCTCAAAACCCTCGATAGAGGCGAGAAACTTCTCGAAGATATTATCCAACAAGTCAAACAACAAGGGCAAACCCAAATTAGTGGTGAAAGTGCCTTCACCCTGTATGATACCTACGGCTTCCCCCTAGAACTCACCCAAGAAATCGCCGAGGAAAACAACCTCACCGTTGATGAAGCCGGATTTAGTACAGAAATGCAAAAGCAGGTGGAACGCGCGAAAGCCGCCCACGAAACCATTGATTTAACTGTACAAGGTTCCCTCGACAAACTTGCAGAACATATCCACGCCACGGAATTTTTAGGTTATACCCAAGCTGCGACGACGGCGAAAGTGGAAGTATTACTAGTTAATGGTGTCGCCGAAGAAGCTGCTGAAGCCGGAACAGAAGTACAAATCCTCCTCAACCAAACCCCATTTTATGCGGAATCTGGGGGACAAATTGGCGATCGCGGTTATATCTCTGGCGATGGTATTGTAGTGCGCGTGGAAGATGTGAAGAAAGAATCTGATTTCTTCGTTCACTTCGGACGCATCGAACGGGGAACATTGCGGGTTGGCGATACAGTTACCGCCCAAATTGATGCGGCTTGTCGTCGTCGCGCCCAAGCAAACCACACCGCCACCCACTTACTACAAGCCGCGTTGAAGAAAATTGTCGATGAAGGTATATCCCAAGCTGGTTCACTCGTATCCTTCGACAGATTGCGCTTTGACTTCAACTGTCCCCGCGCTTTAACAACCGAGGAAGTCCAACAAGTTGAAGAACAGGTGAATACTTGGATTTCTGAGGCACACTCCGCTAAAATCGAAATCTTACCTTTAGCCGAAGCCAAAGCTAGAGGTGCTGTGGCGATGTTTGGGGAAAAATACGGAGAAGAAGTCCGCGTGATTGATTTCCCTAGTGTGTCTATGGAATTGTGTGGAGGTACGCACGTAAGTAATACTGCGGAAATTGGCGTATTTAAGATTATCTCTGAGGCTGGTGTGGCTTCTGGTGTACGGCGGATTGAAGCGGTTTCTGGCCCGGCGATTTTAGATTACTTAAATATTCGGGATAAAGTAGTCAAAGATTTAAGCGATCGCTTTAAAGTTAAACCCGAAGAACTACCAGACAGAATTACTACTCTGCAAACCGAACTGCGAAACGCTGAAAAACAATTAGAAACGCTAAAAGGACAACTAGCGATCGCCAAATCAGACAGCTTGCTAGAAACAGCCCAAACCGTAGGTGACCATAAAATCATTGTTGCCCAACTCGAAGGCGTTGACCCCGAATCTTTGAAAACTGCGGCGGAACGTTTACTACAAAAAATCAGTAACGGTGCAGTGGTACTCGGTTCCGTTCCCGAAGCTGGTAAAGTCAGCATAGTTGCAGCCTTCAGTCCAGAGGTGAACAAGAAAGGTTTGCAAGCTGGAAAATTTGTGGGTGCGATCGCTAAAATCTGCGGTGGTGGCGGCGGCGGTAGACCAAACCTCGCCCAAGCCGGCGGCCGCGATGATAGTAAATTACCACAGGCTTTAGAACAAGCGCAGAGTGAGTTACAGTCCGCCTTGGGTTAACTGTTTTTTAGAATAAATTTGTAGGATGGGTTACGGCTTCGCCTAACCCATCACTTATTTTGACTACTCTAAACAGATAACGAAGAAACGAACCGCAAAGGGCGCAAAGGACACAAAGGAATAAGATTTTCAGAGGGTTCTTTTTTAAAGATGCAAAAAGTTTCAATTGATGAATTCCGACAATATCCCTTAAAATACCTCAATCAAGTTGAGGCAGGTGAAAGTTTTATTATTATTCAGGCAGATAAAGAAATTGCTGAACTCAAACCTATTCAAAGTCATAACAAGCAGCTACGACCATTTGGTTTGTGTGCAGGAGAGTTTACTGTACCTAATGATTTTGATACGCTTCTGGCTGAAGATATATTAAACGCATTTGATGGTAGATGAAAACTCTTCTAGATACCCATCATTTTTTGTTTCGCGCAAAGACGCAAAGGCGCAAAAAAGCAGAACTACTTTCTCAAGAAGTCTATTGTTTCAATTCATACCGATAATTAAGTTTCAAGCTTCTAGTTGCTCTTCTTATTAAAAAATAGGACTGTTTAGCTCTTCAATTACGTACTTTCAACAATAATCAAATTCTTCTCCCATAAAGTCATAACCACGTCCATTTGACCGTTTTGTTTTTTATTGGGATTTTCTTTTAATTCTGACATTACCTGCTTCCAGAGTTTGGTCTTACCCTGCCTAGCTAAGTTATGGTTAGCCACTAAAAGTTCAACTGCTTTGACAGCGTAATTTCCATTCTTACTATCCATCAATTTGACTGTGTTAGGTGAGACACCAACTACCAGCCCAGCTGCACAAAGCCCAAGGAATGCACTACGAGGGCAAGGTTTTTCTCGTGAAGACTCTTTTGATATGAGTATTTCCGCCGATTTACGCCATGCTTGTTCAGCAGATTTGTACCCACTGTTTAGAAGTTTGGTAGCCTCAATCGCATTTATTCCATACTGTCCCATACGAACATCTTTTATTGCTAAATTTTACTTATTATACATTGAATATACGTATAAATATACATTTTTAGCGCCAAAATTTGTGAAGTAGCGATAGTTTTGCAGTTCAGTCTTAAGGTTGAAAGCGAAGGTGTTGGAGCGATCGCACTTGGGCAATGGTTTCAAAGTCTTGATCGTTGTGAATCAAAATTAAGTTGTTTTCCAGTGCAGCTTGAGCAATACAGCAATCGATTGGACTACGGACGGTCAAACCTTGGCGGCGCAAGTCATAGTAGATGCGAGCTGCTACTTGCCAAGAATTTATCGTGAGTTCAACATAATCTTGTGTTGCAAGGTAAGTAGAAAGAAGAGTCCATTCTTGCTCATTTAAGCTACCTTGAAGTAGTTCAAGCTGAGTGAATCGGGTGAGTAAAACTTCACGTCCAGCTATTAGAGTTTCAAGTTTCTGGCGTGTTTGACCACTGCGATCGCGGAATATGCTGATCCAAACAGATGTATCAATAAGCAGCATGACGAGTTTCTCGCAGGGCTTTGTAGTCGAAGTCTGGAGCAAACTGAATTTGTCCAGCAAGGTCGAGTAGGTTCTTTTTGCGGTGTGATTCACTGCGCGATCGCACGAGTTCTTGCAAAGCAAAATTCACCAGTTCTTCTTGAGTGGTAAGGTTAGTCAATTGCAAGGCTTCATTGAGCAGTGATTCATCTAAGTTCAGGGTAATTTTCATAAACACTAAGTCTGGTTTAAATTATTATCCTCACATTTTAACTCGATGCAAGCGTGCTATTTTCTACTCCATTTTGACTATTCATCCACACCGCAGATAAAGCACTTGCATCTAACTCATAACTTTCACCCTCAGTCGTATTTTGAAACAGCACAGCAAATGCACCAGCGCCTAATCTACTCTGCGGAAATATGCGGTAACAAGGAATATTTGTGAGGTGCGATTGATACGCTTGTAAATGGTTCACCTTGACTGCTTGAAACTGGGGAAAGCGGGATAAAAACCATTCACAAACCTGCTCATTTTCTTCTGGAGAATAGGTGCAAGTCATATAAGCAAGATATCCTTGAGGCGCGACTATTTGAGCAGAGTTCGCAATAATTCTTTTTTGGCGATTGGCACTTTTATTAATGGCAGTAGGGTGAAAACATCCGGGAGCTTTTTCACATTTGGCTAGTAATGATTGTCCGGTGCAAGGCGCATCAACAATTACTAAGTTGCTAGATGTGGGTATACTTTCAGCAAAAATACTTGAATCTCGATTCACTACAATTGCAGGGTGAATTTGGCAACGTTTTAAGTTGGAAATTAACATCCCTAAACGTTTACCAATCACTTCGTTACTAATCAATAATTTTGGTTGCAAAGCTTTCCACGCAAACACGCTTTTACCGCCGGGAGCAGCACACATATCAAAAACTGTAGGGATTGGCTGCGTAATTGCTAACAAAATTGAAGCTGAAAATACAGAAGAAAAATCTAAGCAATAGAAATATCCTTGATTATGTAGGGGATGTTGACCGGGTTTTTCTCCTAAAGCTAACCTGTCTATAAATTGTGGTTGCCAAGTTAAAGGTGTTTCTACTGCAAAGGGCGATGTTTCTGGTTTTGGCTGACACCAAAGAATAGACGGTGCAAAAGCTTGGGGATTAACTAAGGCTGCGATAAATTTTTCCTGTTCTTCTAGACTTTCAAATAAACGCCGTGCGACTTTGAGTAATAAGTTGGAAGGCTTTTCCATTATTTATGTGAATGATTATACGTATTTTTAATCCTAGTAAAACTGTTACACAAGAACAACGCTATTTCATGCCTTGGCTGCATACTGAAAATACAATAACCGCTATGCTGACCCATAAATCTTTATTGGTCGGGAGTTAGGCAAAAATCGCTCTTTAGCTTAATTTATCGTAGACGCAAAGTGGCTGGCTTTCCGAAGAGGACTGCGCTTCGGGTAAGAATGCTAATACATCACAGAATCTGCGTAAATCCTGATACTATCTGCCCTCTGCTGTCTTTTTGGGGTGAATAGAACATCCAAAATCTAGAGTTTGACCGTGAAACTACCTCGTTGCTTTGGAGATGGTCATGATATTGGATAATTTTCAGAGGAAGTTACGCCGAGAATCGCAATTATGGCGAGATGAAGGACTCATTAGTGCTTCGCAATACCAACAACTAGCAGACCGTTATCAATTTAATAATTTAGAAACTGCGGCACGCGATCGCTCTACGATGACTGCGATCATGACTGGTAGTATCCTACTAACATTGGGGATTATTACTTTTGTGGCGGCTAACTGGCTGGGATGGTCGCGGGATGTCAAATTCATCATCATGATGAGTTTGTTTATGGCTACTACCATCACTGGTTTTTACACTTGGCGACAAGCCGCCATTGGTATCCCGGAAGGCAAAAAACCAAAACGTAGCCAGCGCCTCTTGGGTGAAGGGTTGCTGATTTTAGCAGCGATGGTGTTTGGTGCAACTATCGCCTTGATGGCTGATGTGTTCAATATTAACGGTTCAACGCCAGAACTGTTTTTTGCCTGGGGTTTTGGCGTTTTGGTGATGGCTTACAGCCTGTCGTTAAATTCCCTGGGAATTTTGGGAATTGTCCTCATCCAAATTGGCTATTGGACGGGTATTGGAGACTTGCGTTATTCGGCAAATGATTGGAATTGGGCGACTCTGGTTATCAGACACATGCCTTTGCTGTCGTGGGTGTTGTTTGTCCCCTTAGCTTATTTTTGCCGTTCGCGGTGGATTTTTGCGATCGCTGCTTTTATTTTTGCCAGTTCTTTACAATTGAATCTCGACCCCTTACCCCTGTCAAACCTGTCGGATGCTGCGCCTTGGGTCGCCTCTTTTGCGTTTACACTACCACCGGCATTATTCTGGAGCTATGATGACCTGCTATTCCCGACAATTAATTACAGACTATTTCAATCTTTAGCCCGTGATTTAGCCTTAATTGCTTTTGGTCTAGCTTTTTATATCCTGTCGTTTCGTTGGCTGTGGCAAACTTCCGGCTACAATTTCTCTTCGTCAACGAATAACATGAATATATTCATGAATCGCCCAATTATTGATTTGGGAATCCTCAGTGGTTTGGCGGTACTACAATGGTTGTTTTTAGTCCGCCAGCGCAACAACCCCATTCGTCGGGAAGCAGTCTTCAATCTACCTTTGATTGTGACTTTTTTAGGCTTTACAGCTATCGTACCTTTCTGGCATCAAGCGATTAACCCTGTCGATGATTTGGGGGTTTTTGCTTTTAATGTGTTGTTTACAGTTTTGGCTTGGGGACTAATTCGGGAAGGCTTGAAGTTTAACGACAGGCGATCGTTTTGGGGCGGTATGCTGTTGTTAACTCTGCAAGTAATTAGTCGTGTGTTGGAGTATGACACGGAACTACTACTCAAGTCACTCGTGTTTGTCATGTGTGGTTCAGCATTGATTAGTGCTGGACTGTGGTTTGAACGCCGTGTAGGTTCTAACTCTAAGTCTTCCGGTAATGCCAAATCTTCCTAACTTTCTCTCTGCGATTCTGCGTGAAAAAAAATTAACCGCAGATGAACGCAGATGGACGCGGATGAAGTCTACCAAACTAGCCCCTAGCCTCTAGTACAGATTGGCGTAAATAAATAGACCATCTGGAATTGCTAAAAGACTTGTGGTATCAATATTCTTTCTTTTTCCTTTTGACTTTTTACTTTTGCCTTGTTGTACTAGGAATAGTAGGTTAGGTGTAGCGATAGCGTAACCCAACAAAGTATGCGTGAATGTTGGGTTCCGTTCCTCCACCCAACCTACACCTAGCTTTTGCCTTTTTCCTTTTTCCTTTTGACTTGTTGTACCAACCCCTTGTTTCTCTGCGTAAGTCCTAATATTCTTTCTCCCTAATAGTAGGACTACGCCAATGAAAAATGAATCTTCGGAATCTACTAAAAAATCAGAATCTAGTAAGTCGGAATCTACTAAGAATAAATCATGGTCGCCCGAAGCGGAATTTTCTGAGAAGCTGACGTTTCGTGATTATTTGTTAGCTACAGACCAAAAAGCAAATAAGCCTTTACCTGTAGGAAGGTTGGTGCTTCCTTTGGCTATTCAAGCTGCAATTATTTTTGCAGTGCCTTTTTTATCGATGTACACTACCCTCACAGGTAGGGAGGTAATTTTGCAAACTGTACCTGTGAATTCTCGTAATGTCTTACAAGGTAATTCTTTAGAACTTGACTACAATATCTCGCGGATTTCTACACTCAGAAGGGTATCAGGTTGGCAAGAATTACTGCGACGAAATCGCGGACGGGATGGAGAATTACTAGAAGGAACTAACTTGTATGTCATTTTACAGGAACAGCCATTTTTTAGTCAGGGTGTGCCGAGGGCTTGGCGACCAGTGCGGGTAACGACCAATCCACCCAGATCCTTACCTAGCAATCAAGCCGCCCTCAAGGGTGTGTATCAAGATGGCTATGTGCAGTATGGTGTGGAAAACTATAATGTGCAGGATGAAGAACGACAACAGCTAAATCGGGATGTTACCCAAGCTGTAAGACAAACCAGAGACGGACAATCGCGTTCTATAGTTGTGAAAGTCAAAGTAGACCCACAGGGTAACGCTGTACCTGTGAGTCTCTGGGTACGCGATCGCAACTATCAATTCTAGTCTTCGTGCTTGATATTCCATGCTACACCGAAAGCTGCCCCAGCCCCGGCGATTAAACCTGTACTCATTCCTTGGATAGTTCTTTCAACCGGGTCTTGGGTCAAGCATTCACTCGTAACTTGACTAGCACGTAAACAAAGATTACTCTCTGCCCAGCTGCTAGTACCACCTAAAATAACACCAGCAATACTACACGAAGCTACAAGCAGCAGCAGACGTTTTGTTTTTCTATCCATAGATGGATGCTTGAAAGTTGGGAAAGTAAATAGTCCTCAACTACTTTACACATCTATGTTGTTGTTGTCAGCTCCCCTTGATGATTCCATAGCTCAATTTTGGGCTAACCAATTGGTTAAATCAAGCAGGCTGGAAAAGTCTAACAAAGCTTCTCCTAAAGATTCCAGTTGAGTTAGGGATAAAACATCGATTTGCGATCGCACTTCCTGGGGCAATTCTCCCAGTTTACGGCTCAACAACCGCAAAACGAGCGATCGGGCTTCTCTATTGGCTCCCTGTTCAATACCTTGTCTCATCCAACTGGTGACAATTTCCATCACATCCTCCTGCTGATTCACTTCGAGTCTACTAATCTCTTCCTGAAACACTTGCTCTTCTTGCTGGTTTAGTTGTAAATAGGTGCAAAATATTCTTGGGGTAGAAAACGGATGGAGTTTGGATCAATTGTGCTGGCAAGTTGTGGTAGAAACAACTCTAGGAATTCGATGAAAAAAGTCGAAAGTAGTTCTTTGAACAGGCGATCATGTTCCGGCATTGTAATATTATGTCCAGGCGCGATCGTATTGTACTGGCCAGAGTTTCTCGTATCCTAGTTTTTTGGCTGCTAGATGTGGCCAGTAAGGATTGCGGAGTAATTCGCGCCCCAATAAAACTAAGTCTGCTACTTCGGTGCGAATAATTTGGTCGGCTTGTTCGGGAGAGGTAATTAAGCCGACTGCGCCTGTCGGGATTTTGGCTTCCTGGCGGATGCGTTCGGCAAATTGCGTTTGATAACCAGGTTTGACGGGAATGTTGATGCCAGGGATAATTCCCCCAGAGGAACAATCTATTAAATCTACGCCCAAGGATTTGAGTTTATCGCTTAAGGTAATGCTTTGTTCTATGTTCCATCCTTTATCTATCCAATCGGTGGCGGAGATTCGCACCAATAAAGGATGGGTTTCTGGTAAGATTTGGCGCACAGCTGTGACTACTTCTAATAATAAGCGTGTGCGATTTTCAAAGCTGCCGCCATATTCATCTTGACGCTGATTTGCTAGGGGTGAGAGAAATTGATGGAGCAGGTAGCCGTGGGCTGCGTGAATTTCGATGACTTTGAAGCCAGCTTGTAGGGAACGTTGAGTAGCGGTGACAAAGGCTTGAATAATTTGTTGAATCCCCCCAATACTCAAGGCTTCGGGAACTGGACTATCTTTACTAAATGCGATCGCACTGCTAGAAACTACAGGCCGCCAACCTTCTTGGGATTCATCTACGGCTTTACCACCTCGACTGGGTTTGGCTGTGCTGGCTTTTCTCCCTGCATGGGCGAGTTGAATTCCGGCTATGGAACCAAAGTTATGAATTAATTCGACAATTTTGGCTAAACCTTCTATGTGTTTATCTGACCATATACCCAAGTCTTGTGGACTAATTCGCCCACGGGCTTCGATTGCTGCTGCTTCTGTGAATACTAAACCTGCACCACCAACGGCGCGAGAGGCTAAATGTACTAAGTGCCAATCATTTGCATACCCATCTGTACTAGAGTATTGACACATGGGTGAAACGACAATACGGTTCCGAAAGGTGATTTCCCGAATCTTAAATGCCTCAAACAAATGTGCCATTGGAATGATTTCCTTCGCTTGCTAGGGTAGAAAAACTGCTGCTGTCAATTCCAAAAAGTTCAGTCTCTAGATAATGCCCGAAAGCAACAAGGCGGCTATAATTCTTGTGTAAGTTTCACCAAAAATATTGTAAATTTATATAAATGAAATATTGAGAATTTATCACAATAGATATTGGAAATTTACTCACACTCTTGATGTTGAACTGCCTACTCGATACAACTCAATTATCTAGATTTCGGGTGAGCGATCGCCCCCAACCACTCACCAAAAAAATATGCTTCCCGCTCATGAGCATTCATTCAATAATATAGCTAAATTGTGGTTGAACTTAGCAGCTAATTGCCTAAGAAAGTCTATATTATTAATGAATAGTCAATGAATTTACAAATGGTTCACTACCAAAAGCTACTGAGAGTTTCTACTACTGGCAAATCTTTTCACAATATTACTGCCAAAATCGAATCTATAGTTGCTGAGTCGGGCGTGGAAACTGGACTCTGCACTTTATTTTTACGCCACACTTCCGCTAGTTTAGTCATCCAAGAAAATGCTGATCCTGATGTGTTGGTAGATTTAGCTAACTTTATGTCCAAGCTAGTCCCAGAATCGGGGGGATACATTCACGATGCGGAAGGGCCTGATGATATGCCAGCACATATCCGTTCTGCGTTGACTCACACTTCGGAACATATACCTATTAATCGTGGTCATTTAGTATTAGGGACTTGGCAGGGAATTTATGTTTGGGAACACCGTCATCGCAGTCATACACGCGAGTTAGTTGTACACATTTCTGGATAATTAAAGTATCGCTGATGAGTTTTTATTCCTATTTTTATAACTGCGTTGATATTTACAACAAATATAGCAATTTTATTGGATTTATCAACTACTTGTGAAGGTGGTAAGTAGAGGTATTTTATCAAAACTCATTTTAAAATAGTCCGCTAAAATGCGGCTTTTTTTGTATTAATACAAATGTTAACGTTTGTTTATATTTGATTAATAATTTTAGGTATTTCGATACAGAAGCCCATAAAATTAAATATATCACTTGCTGAGGCTAGTTAAATCTGTATGAAGCAAGACTTACCTTTTACTTATAACTTTCAAAATATTGATGAATTTCTGGTGCAAAATTCGGTTAATCTTTTATCACTCAATCCCCAGAAAAAACTAATTAACAGATTTGCGGAATTAGAAAGTTTAATTGAGGAAGAAACTACAGATATTAGACTAATATCGAATTTGCAAAATACATTGGAATATATTCTAGAAGCTCAATTAGAAAACTTTCCCGGAAATATTTTTTGGGACTGCGATTTTATGGTAAATAGTATTTTGCGGCAAGCTTTAGCAGTGGAAGATGAGGCTATTAGTTTTTTAAAGATGTTTACTGAGAAAATGGTTGCTCTCAGCAGATTATTTGGTATTCATCAAGAAATCCGCTTTTGTTATGTTCACGATTTTATGTATGGTTTTGAGTGGGCAAGATGGGTGCAGAAAGACCCACAAAATCGCGCCCATATAGAACCTTTTAGTTTATTTTTTTTAGATTATTTGCTGGCTAAAGGTCAAGAATTAATTCATCGAATTAATCACGAGCAACCGATATATTATCAGTTGTGTGCTACTGGGTTTCGGAATCCTTTTCCGTTTTCCCGCGAACCAGAGGATGAATATCGATTGTTAACTTATCTTGCTAGTGAAGGACTTATCCCTGTCACAGCGTGGAATTGGCATAGTCAGCCTGTCTGGAATCAGCCTTTTCAGGAAATACGTCAGCAGTTAGCATTACAGTTGAATATTCAACCGCAAAGGCGATAAAAGTGCTGAGTGCTGAGTGCTGAGGAAACTAAGAGTAAGTTATGAAAATTGTTGATTTAATTAGTTGGTTTGAAGAATGGGCAAATCCGGCTTGGTGTGAAAGCTGGGATAATTGTGGTTGGCAAGTTGAGCCTGGGGTTTTGCAAGAGTCGGCGCGGGTGTTGGTGTGTTTAACTCCGACTTTGGCAGTGATGGAGGAAGCGATCGCCCATCATGCTAATCTGATTTTTGCCCATCATCCGTTAATTTTCACCCCTCCCAAATCTTTTCGGCGTGGTGAGGCGATATCCGAAATGGTACGGTTAGCCTTCATTCACAATATTGGGATATATACTGCCCATACGAATTTCGACCAAGTACCAGACGGTACGGCTGATGTCTTGGCTCAAATTTTAGAACTTCAAGAAGTCTCGCCTATAGTACCGGCTGTCTCTGGTTTTGGTTACGGAAGAGTTGGTGAACTGGAAAAATCACTCACACTCCAAGAGTTACTCGCCATTATTCAACAGCGCCTTTCTCCCCCTGATTTGATTTTTTCTCCAACGGCTGATTTACAACAGCAAATTTCACGGGTGGCTGTTTTGGGTGGTTCTGGCGCGAGTTTCATTTCGGCGGTGGTAAAAACTGGGGCGCAGGTTTATTTAACTTCTGACTGCAAATTTCATCAGTTTCAAGAAAGCCGCGATCACGGTTTAATCTTAGTTGATGCAGGTCATTACGCCACAGAACGTCCAGCTTGCGATCGCTTGTCACAAAAATTTATCTCTTTAAACCTTGACTGGGTGCAGTTAAGTCAACAAGATGAGGACTTCCGTAAGTTTTTTACTAGTAGGGTGTAGGGCTATATATATCCAAAATCTTGATACCCTGACAACCAGTCTCTACAGACAATCCTTGTGCGTAAGTCCTCTTAAGTAAATTTGTGGTATTTTTTCGACACAGTAATAATAGCTAAATTATTCTCAAAGTCCAAAACAATGATTTTGTCAGTTGGGGTTTGTACTGATAGCTTTATTATCGGAAATTACTGTGATCACAACAAAATGTGACTTAAATCACAGTTTTTATGTAACTAAAATCACAAACATCTACGGTGTGATATCAATCAATCTGAAAGCAAAATATTCCACACTAGATATATTAAGTTGCTGATGATGCCCTAATTACAATGATTCGCGCACTCGTGGAATCTGCTTTTCAAACTGGATATCTTAGTGTTGAATCGGAGGGTCTGCTCCATCAAGTCCTAGCGACTAAATGCTATCAGTCTGAGGACTTGTTAGTGTTGGCAGACCTATATGATGCGGTTCAAGCAGGTAAAATCAAGCGAGAAGGTTCTTCAGAGCGACTGATAGAATTTCTTACCCCGTACAAATCCAATTAAGACGAGGGGTTTGAGGAATAATGTAGGTGAGCAAAACCCTTATACCCCTCCACCCTGACACCCTAACACCCAGTTTCATAGTATGGAATTTCCCCGGTAACAACCTAAAAATTTAAAACTCATTAAGATGTTGTTGTTGAAAACCATGAAGGCAAGCAAAATAATGAGTTAAGATCAAATACACAGGGGTAAAAGTACAGCAGATTCCCCAGACTTCCTAGTAATGCCCATGACTACAAGTAGGCAACTTAAACAACCGCAATCACCGCTTGTTTTGGAGTATTTATTATTACATAATGATAGGAAAGACTCACCAGCAGCTATTAAACTGGTTAGCACAAATCCCGGATTGTGTGACTTCTCTGAAGTAGACATTCTCTCTTACAACCCTGAAGGAGATTGTGTTTAACGGGTGCAGTAGCTACTGGTTTATGACCTAAAATTTACCTAAATGGTCATTAAAGGCACTACATTCTTAACCGTGACACTCACTTTTTCTAGGGATGTAAAATCTTGGGGTAACACCCAAATTTTTTCAGGTTTAACGTACGTTGTTTAAAAAGGCAGAAGCAGTACATGCTACACCGCAAGATTTATCAACTGTGTTGCGATGGGCGGGAGGTATGTGTTTTCTTGCGGGACCAGCAACGCTGGATCGAACGAGCCCGCATCATCGACATAGAGGGAGATTTGGTGACGCTACGCTATGAAACGGATGAGGAAGACGAAGTTTGTTCATGGGAAGAAATGGTTCGCCTCGAAAGTATTGGCGCTGTCACTCAAAAGTTAGCTTCCGTACCAAGGGGTAATGTCGAACCTCTCTTAACTGAAGATTGTCCTGAAGCTGAACGCATCCGTAATCGTTTTACCGACTCCAACCCTGATTAACCAAAAACACAGTCCTAAGTCCTGGGTGAATGAGATCAATTTCTCTTTACTCAGGACTCGGTTGTTGATGGGCGTTCAAAAGCTGGACAGTATCCTTCCAGGGTGACTTTAAAGTTATATAAAGGTGAGACAGGGTTCCAACAACGCTGTCCCCTTTGATGTCGGCAAGTACCACAGCAATCAACATCTGATAAAGTATAGCGATCGCCACTTTGATTTAGTAATTCTCTTTGGGATAATCCACGTAAGACAATCTCTTCCCCTTGCCAACGCGCTTCAATTAAACCCGTATCGGCAAACTCTCGCCAACGCGGATCTTCAGTAATTGCTTCGGGTAAAGAGATGGTGATGACTGTGGCTAATTCTGTCAGTTCACCTTCGTAGTTCGTTTCAGGTGCGGCTGGTTGAACAAATGTTTCCCCAATTGGTAGTTCTACTGATGTGTTAGCTGCTGGTGAGTGGACGTGATAGCGATTTTGTAATTCCTCTAAACTTGTGAGATCAGCTAAGTAAGCTGCTGAACCGTGAACGAATAAGACATGCTGGGGGCGCAAATTGTGAATTAGCTGAGTTGTACCAGGGCCATCACTATGTTGAGCCAGCAAATAACTTTCTACAGTGGTAGAAGTTAAGTTTTGCTGGTTAATTTTTATATCAATTTTTTCTGGTACCAGAATCAGCCAAGGGCCTGTATTGGGTTGGCAATATTCGCTTAAATCAGCATTGGAGTCTGTAAGCACAATACAGGGTGATTTTCCCACAACAGCGCGTTGTTCTGGTTGCAAGCGCCGGACTCGCGGACGTACCCGTTCATCCCAAAATAAGGGTTGATGACGGGCAAAGTTCTGCACAGAGGGAGGAAGATAAGGTAAGAGTTCTAAATAAGCATCGCAGCCTTGAGCGACAGTACCATCTACCCAAATGTCTAAATCTCGCCCGGTGAAGTGATGATGACTCCGCAGCAGCATTAATAGTTCTTGTCCCAAACCTAATGCGGGTGTGGGAAGCAGTACAGCATGAGAGTCGGCGATGGCGCGATTAATTCTTTCCGCTAGTTGGTTTTCTTGGTTGCGGCGGTGGGGATGACGTGATGTCCCGTAAGTACCTTCGATGATTAAGACATTCACATCTAATCCCCGCAGTTCTTCTAAGCGCAAACCTTCGACTAAGCGGGAATTGGAGAGGAAGAAGTCACCTGTGTAGAGTACTTTATAAGCGCGATGTTCGGTGGTGTAGGTGAGTAAAATTGCCACAGCCCCTGGTAAGTGTCCGGCGGGAAATAACTCTACGACTAAACCTGCTTGCAATTCTATGGGCGATCGCAACGGCAGCGCATGACACAATTGGGGAGTATCTTTGAGGTTTTGTTCTGGCCAATTTAATGGCAATAATTTTGTAGTGACTTCACTGGCATAAATAGGTAAAAGTGGGAAAGCTTTATGTAATGCCAACACACCTCTAGCATGATCTGGGTGAGCATGACTGATCAGTACAACATCTGCGGGTAAGGGTGAACTTCCTCGACGTGCTGACTTGGTTAACCCTTTTTGCAGTGACGCAATATTCTCCATTCCACAATCTAGTAGAATGCGATGCGGCCCCATTTTGACCAGTAAACATACACCCTCATCATTATGCTGGACACTATAAGGAAAACAGTTTAATTCAACATTTGTTTCCTCAGTATCAAAGCGAGAGGATGCCGACAGATTATCCCTCATGCTTTCCCCCCTCCAACCTAATCACCTTTGACGTGTCGCAAAAGCTTGAGTTTTGGAGATTTTGCTTTTGTGACATAGGGCTAAGTTTTGGACTGCGCCCACATACCCTGAAATTGAGGATTTTTGATTGGAGAGAACGCCTTTGAAAAACCTAGATTGGTTCGCAAAAGTTAGGCATGATTTACCTTGAAAAAGTGCTGAGTGCTGAGTAACAAGATTACTCATCAGTCTCTGGTTTCTTTTTCGTTTATGACTGCTAGTTAATGTGCAGAGCCATTGCCATGATAGTTCTCTGAATCATAAAATCCATTTTTCGTACCAAAAAATAGGCACGCAACACTAAATACTACTGTTAATCCAGCCAGGATTAGTTTGACATCCATTGTCTACTACCCTCTATATAAAGACTTTCCTATCTTAATAGAATGATTCTACAGACAAGCAGAATCACCAGAAAATCTTTACTATGCTGGGGTTGATGGTGCAGTAAGTAGATTTACTTTTATGAGACAAATTCTAAAACGTTTCGGTACACCTGTCCATCTATTAACCTCGGCAGATTTTATCACGATAAAAGTACTTTTGTACTATTTTAACATATAGCAGCTACTGGTAGTTATAAATACTTTTATCTCTCACTTTACTTATATAATTTTGATGCCTAATAGTTTATATGCCTTTGATTAGTATATTAATGTTTTACATGCAGATATTTTATTTACTAAACATATAAATGTTTAGACATTTTGCTATTCAGATGTTTAAATGTTTAGATTAAGCCCCAACGAATGTAATTCGCGGCTATAAAAACAAAGTCCGCCTACGCGGACTAATGAATCAAATCTTGGTAGGTAAATAAAATGATCATCACCGTAGCCGCCTTTAAAGGAGGGGTAGGTAAATCAACGACAGCGTTGCATTTAGCTACATACTTGCAAAACAAAGCTGACACACTATTAGTAGATGGAGATTTAAACCGTAGTGCTTTAGATTGGTCTAACCGGGGTTGTTTACCGTTTAAAGTTGCAGATGAAGCGCAAGCAGTGAGTTTAGCTAAACTCTATGAACATATAGTAATAGATACTCCTGCCAAACCGGATGCAGATGAATTAAAAACCCTGGCGAAAGGTTGTGATTTATTAGTTATACCAACAACTCCAGATGCGATCGCACTAGCCGCAACCTTACAAATGGTAGAGTCATTGCAAAAACTCAAAACCAACTACCGAATTTTGCTCACCCTGATTCCACCATTACCTAATAAAGCAGGCGAAGAAGCGAGAACAACCTTGTTAAGTGCAGGTTTACCTATATTTCAAGCAGGAATCCGGCGATTAGCTGTATTTCAACGTGCGGCTTTAGAAGGAGTTCCTGTAAATGCTGTGAAAGATCCTTACGCTCAAATTGCTTGGCGGTGTTACGCTGAAGCCGGAAAAGAAATATTGAAATAATTAAAATGAATAACAAGAAAAAGACTAGTCGGTTTGATGATTTAATTGATGCTGCCCGTAGTCGTCAACTCAGAGATAAATTGCCAAATGTTGACGATAAACCAACATCTCCTACTAAAAGCACAGACCCAGATTATACCCGTACAACTATTTATTTGCCTAAACAATTACACCGCCAACTTAAAGCCGCCGCAGTCTCTCAAGAACGGCAAATGAGTGATATTGTGACGGAATTAATTGAACAATGGCTGTTAACTCAATCTGGTTAAGTGGCGAAAAATGATGGGTTTGTGTAAGGGTGTATGTATCCACAACCCTTACTTCCCATACCGTTCGGCTAATGCTGATGGCGCAGCCATTTCGCAGAACATAGAGTATAATATCTGGCTTGATGATGAGTTACTTGTAAGTATATATTCTTAATTGAGCGAGATTCTTTATGGGAATGATCTTATTATTGATTTTAATCGTTTGGGCTGTTGTAAATTTTGTAGGTTTATGCTCAGTTTTAATCTCATTTATTAGTTGTCGTAATGTGCCAGGATACCGAAATATTGCAATTGTCAGTGCAGTTTTTATCCCTGCAATTCTTCTGTATTTAACTTTCTTGGATATCTCACTCGATAAACCTACTCCTAGCCCAACTTATGAGATTCAACTACTAGCAGTTATTGTTTGGTCTAAAACTTTTTTAATTTGCTTTTTGGGTGGTTTTGTAACTGCGGTAATTGCGTTATTCAAATCTAATGCTATACGTCGTTTCTCAGCTATTAGTTGGGGTTTTCTGATTTCATCTCTTGCAGCTTCTACATTTGTGTTTATCAAATTTTGATTTACACCTTAAAGTTAATTATTTTTGATCCAGTTCAGAAGGAAATAATAACATGGGCAAAGTAGCTAAATATCAACAAATTATTAAGGAAGTTCTTACTGAATATAGTCAAATTAAGCCAGCCAATGGAGAGATTGAAGTAATTCCTATTTTTAACAGTGAAGCAAATATTTATCAAATTATTCATTTAGGATGGGATAATCGTCATCGAATTTATGGTTGTACAGTTCATATTGATATTAAATAAAGATGATAAAGTTTGGATTCAAAATGATAATACTGAAGTGGGTATTGCTAATGAGTTGGTAGATAGAGGTATACCAAAGCAAGATATTGTAATTGGATATCAAGCACCTTATTTGAGGCATTTTACAGATTATGCAGTTGGTTAATAGACTTCTTGTATGAATGTTATAAAACACAAATTTTAAGTCTCACGCAAAGGCGCAAAGACGCAAAGATTTTATCCCGCTTTGATGCAACGCCCACAATATTTGATTTTCACTGTCTCAAAGCTTTTTCTATTCTGCGGTCAGGTATTAGCCAGATAATGGCAACCAGAACATATAATGCACAGCCGAACCAAGAGTTGACAAAGGATAGTGGTATTGCAGCCGCATAAATCAACAAGGATAGTTTGCCTTTCCAATCTCGACCAACGGCGGTTGCGAGTGTTGAATCTTTACCGTGATGAGAAATTAAGGCGCGGGTGAGAATAAAATAAGCGATCGCAGCCATCAACAGAACTACACCATAAAGGGCAACTGGCAAGTTTGTAAAGTTTTCCCCCATCCAAGCTGTAGCAAAGGGTATTAAAGATAACCAGAATAACAAATGCAAGTTAGCCCATAATGTCCGACCGTTCACTTGTCTAACGGCCTGTAGTAAGTGATGGTGGTTGTTCCAATAGATACCGACGTTGACAAAACTTAAGAGGTAGCTAAGAAATATTGGAATTAGTGGACGGAGTGCGCCTATTTCAGCCCCATGAGGCACTTTTAACTCCAACACCATAATAGTGATGATGATTGCGATTACACCATCGCTAAATGCTTCTAATCGCCCTTTTCCCATCGGTTTATCAGGTGGTTTTGCTATGCTTCTGCAAATTACCTTGTTGGTAAGCTGACAGCAAGTATTTGACGAAAAAGTTTAGAGTTGCGGAAGTTGAATTTTTTGTGTCTCACGCAGAGACACGGAGGCGTAGTACCTAGCCCCGACGAATGGAATTCGCGGCTATAAAAACGAAGTCCGCCTACGCGGACTAAAAAATCAGGGTTGTTGAACCCGCGTAGGCGGGTTTTGTCTGTGTAGCTGCGACTTCAGTCGCTTGGTGCAAGATGTGAAACTACGCCCTTCTCCTATCGGAGATGCGGCACGAATGGCTATGCTTAGGACAAGCTCAGTAACTGGAGGCGCAGAGAGGAATGACCGCAATTTTACTCAAATCGCCCAAATAACCGATACAATCGTTTAAATAGATTCTAAATTATATTTAAGCGATCGCTATGGTAACTACATCTAATGTGCAGGTAACTGTTTCCCTGACGGAGTTGGGTTTGGATGATGAAGAGTTGCAAGCCCAAGTACAGAATTTGCTTCCCCAGTTGCGCGAGGTGGATGGGGTAGAGGATGCAGATTTAGTTGCGGTTACAGATGTACCAGAAGGTTCTAAGGCTTTGGGTGGTTTTTTGTTGGGGTTTTTGAATGCAGAGGTTAACCCCAAAAATTTGAAAGCTTTGTTTGGGTTTCTGGGCGATCGCTTTGGCAACAAACCAATTAAAATTTTGGTGAAAGCGCCTGACGGTAGAGAAATCAACATCGAAGCCAGCAGCCGCGAAGAATTTGACTTTGCTTACCAAAAAGCCCAGGAATTTCTCAACAACTCGTCAAACAGCAACAATGGCTAAAGTAGCACTGCTAATTGGGATTAGTGAATATCAGGAACCAACATTAGCACCGCTACCCAAGGCTGTGGAAGATGTGGAGGCGATGCGGCGAGTGTTAGAGAACCCGGAAATGGGTGGTTTTGATGATGTCACAGTGCTGAAAAATCCCAAGCGTCAGGAGTTGGAAAGGGAAATTTATAACTTGTATGCTAATCGTCAAAAAGATGATTTAGTGCTTTTGTATTTTTCTGGTCATGGGGTGACGGTTGAAAATGGTGATTTTTACTTCTCGACTTGGGAAACTCAAAAAAATCAAAATAAACTGCTGCCATTCACATCTGTAGCCGCCACAAGTGTACACCGATGGATGAATGAGAGTAAATCAAAGCGGAGGGTAGTAATTTTAGATTGCTGCTTTAGTGGTGCTTTTGCCAAAGGTTTGACAGCTAAAGATATTGGTACGATTGCCCTACAACAGCAATTAGGTGGTGAAGGGACAGCAATTCTCACGGCTTCTACTTCTACACAATATGCGTTTGAGTCTGATGAATTAGACTTGTCGATTTACACTCAATATTTAGTAGAAGGCATAGAAAAAGGTGCAGCCGATAAAGATGGCGATGGTTTAATTGCGGTGGATGAGTTGCATGACTACGCCAAAACCAAAGTCCAAGAAGCATCACCCGCGATGACACCGGAGTTTTATCCTTTTAAGGATGGTTATCGGATTTTTTTAGCGAAGTCACCCAAGGATGATCCTAAGCTGAAGTATCGTAAGGAAGTAGAACGCCGCATCAATCAGGGCAAATTTACCATCCCCGCTCGTCGCTTGTTAAACTCATTACGTCTCCAGTTACAGCTTGATGCTGATGTGGCTGATGCAATTGAAGTGGAAGTTAAAAAACCATATCTGGAATATCAGCGCAAATTAGAAGAATATGAAGCAACGTTGGTTGAAACAGTTGAAAGTGAACCAACCCTAAGTGAAAGAACGCTCAACGATTTAAGAGATTATCAGCAACATTTAGGTTTGCGGGATGAAGATGTCGCACCGATAGAAAAACGCATTATTGGACAACCAAAACCGCCTGGGGTTGTGGAAGAATTACCAAACGCGGCGTATCCATCAAACCTAACCCCCAACCCTTTCCCTACGAGGGAAGAGGAGCAAGAATCAAAGCCTCTCTCTGCTTCGGTGAGAGGTTCTACGTTATATGAAGCTATTCAAACTAATCAGTTTGAGTTTGAGATAGTAAAGGTAGACGCTAAAGGACAAATCATCAACCGCAGCCAGGGACGCGCCGAGTATTTTACCGAAGACTTGGGTCATGGCGTAGTTCTAGAGATGGTTGCAATTCCTGGTGGTACATTCCTTATGGGTTCGCCAGAGAGTGAAGAAGGACGATGTGTCTTTGAAAGTCCACAACATCATGTCATTGTTCAACCCTTTTTTATGGGGAAATTTCCCGTCACCCAAGGGCAATGGCAAGCCGTTGCGGCTCTTGATAAGGTAAATATTGATTTAGACCCAGACCCATCCCATTTTCAGGGTGCTAACCGCCCTGTTGAGTGTGTTTCTTGGGATGATGCGGTAGAGTTTTGCGCTCGATTGTCGAAAAAGACTGGTAAGATATATCGCTTACCCAGTGAAGCAGAGTGGGAATATGCTTGTCGTGCAGGAACGACTACGCCGTTTTATTTTGGAGAAACGATTACGACTGAGTTAGCAAATTACAACGGGAATTATATTTACGGTACTGCTCCCAATGGTGAATATCGACAAGAAACAACAGAAGTTGGGAAATTTCCTGCAAACCCCTTTGGTTTATTCGATATGTGCGGTAATGTATCGGAATGGTGTCAAGATAAGTGGCACAAAGACTATAATAACGCTCCAACTGATGGTAGTGCATGGCTTATTGAGAATAATAATCAAATTCAGAGGTGGCTGCGCGGTGGCTCCTGGCCTGACGATCCGAGGAAGTGCCGTTCTGCGTCTCGTTACTACTACGACTATCCGGACTATAGGAACGATGTCTTCGGTTTTCGGGTTGTGGTTTGCGCCGCGAGGGCATAATTCTTTACTCGTTCCTCGCGCTTCGCGCGACAAATTTTTTTAGATTTTACAGATGAATGATTTACCTATAAAACAGTACGATCGCAATCTTTTGTAGCGACTGTCTTAAAATATAGATTCTAAATCCCGATAACCACTAACTACGCGCACAATCACCACACTATCTTCAAAAACTTGATAAAAGATAATGTAACCATCCAGAGGTATTTCTCTCAATCTTGGGTCAAACTTGGCGTAACTTCGCCCGATATTGGGGAATTGCACTATATTTTGGCATTTTCTATTAAATTCTCGAATAAATTTTTCGCCAGCGTTGACATTGCGAACTAGAAAATAATCTAAAATTTCCTCTAAATCTTGGCTTGCTTCCTGGGCAATAAAGTATTCCATTATCCTTGAGTCTCACGGGCTATGCGTAATTTCTCTTCTAGTCGCGTCATTACCACTTGACTATCTAATACATCTCCATGTTCGATAGAAGCAAGTCCAGCAGCTAGTTTTTGCTGAGTTTCTTCTTCCCATTCCTGATAACCCTGTTCCCATTCTTCTAGTAGTTTCAAGGCTTTAATAATCACATCTTCAGCGTTTTCATATCTACCTGTAGCAATTCGGTTTTGGATAAATTGCTCATACTCTGCTTTGAGTTGAATGTTCATAATTTTTAGCAGTTAATTCAGGTGTTATCTAGCCACATTCTACCCAAACTACCATTTTAGAATGTGCGATCGCGCATTATTCACATCTTGCACTTAGCCCCAACGAATAAAAGTCGGGTATCTAAGCCTTGACGCGATAATATACTAAATGTGCGATCGCTAATAATCTTGTTTTAGTCACTCACAATCAGGAAACCCAACACCAAAAATTTTATCTAGCGGTAAAGCAAGGATGACACAGGTAACAGCAATCACGGAAGCAATTACCAGTTTGACAGAAGCAGAAACCCGCTTTGGTTTAGTTCGCGTTGAGTCGGAGGAATTTTTTCCAGAGTGGTGTAGTGAATTACCCCAAATTCCGGAAACAGAAAAAGCTTCCCTGGATGTACTGCGTCGCAGATATCTCTACCACCGTGGTGAAGGTGATTTGTTAGAAGGAACAGTGATGTTGCTAGTGGTATCCCCATTGCTGGCGCTGTCTGGGTTTTATGACCCTCCTTTCAGAATTAAAGCAGAATCATCTGTAGATTTAATATTGAATGATGGGGAAGAAGTACTGCGTGGCAGGATTGATGTTTTGGTACTTCAAAATCAGTTGTGGGTAATGGTGGTAGAATCCAAAAAAACCACACTTTCGATTTGGTCGGCTTTACCCCAAGCCTTAGCTTATCTCATGGCTAATCCTCACATTGATAAACCTGTGTTTGGGATGGTGACAAATGGGGATGATGTTTTGTTTATCAAAGTCAAGCGAGAAGCAGGTACACCAAAATACGATTTATCACGGGTGTTTGCTTTGTTTACATCTGCTAGGGAACTGTATAATATTTGGCAAATTCTCAAGGGTATTGGTCAGGTAATTTGATTAACCTTGCAAAATTTGAGCCACCGTCAATTTTAAATCAGGAAATACTGGTGATGCGATCGCATTATCCCCTACATACACTTGCTCTTCATAAAAACCCTCTACCCATTCCAACACTGTGACTTTTTGAGCAATAGGATCAACAATCCAATACTCAGGAATACCCCGCGCCCCATATTCAGAACGCTTGTAGCGATAATCACGACTGCTTTGGTTAGGGCTGACTACTTCAACTACTAATAATGGTGGTGGCATTTCTGGCATAATTGTAGAGCGTTTCGCGCCCTCCATTGCCGTTGCTAACTCTTCAGAAAACACCATTAAGTCAGGAACACGCACCCGCGAACCCGTGGTGACAATTTCCGTTTTCATTGATAGCCGATAAGCCGGAATACCGAGTTGTACAAAGCAGACAAGCAGAAACATCGCAATTCGGCGATTAATTTCACTCTCGGCTGTCATCAGCAGCAAGTTTCCATCTTCAAACTCATATATTGCATCTGTGCCATCGTCATAGTTAAAGAACTCCTCAATTGTCATCTTTGCAGATGCAGCTTTATCTAATGCGATCGCCATATCATCTTACTTAAGTAGCTAATCTATTATGGCAATTTCCGTTTCAGAGCGATCGCCTGAATGATTGCAGATTTAGAAAATTACTGAAATAGATCACGTCGTGTGCAACTTTCTCTTAAACCTAACCCCCCAACCCCTTCCCTACGAGGGAAGGGGAGTAATCATCAAAGCCTCTCTCCGTTGCGGGGAGAGGTTTGGAGAGGGGTCTAAAAATGCTTTTTTAAAGACGTTGCATTGCAACGTCTTTATGGTGATTAAATCATTATTTGCCGGATTAAAATACTCATCACTTCACCTGAGTTACCAGTTGGTAGCAGTGGACTCCAATCTCCGACACTGGCGTAACCAATTACTTGCAAATGGTGAATTGTACTTGTCACAGCTTTGGAAGAACCCCGCAAAATATGCTTGATTGGTTCTCGCTGGGGAACTGGCTGTTGGGTGGCTTCGTGGCTGGGTGAGGGCGCTAACTTTGATAATTGTGCCATTATGGTATTTGTACTCCATTACGGGGTTTACATAAAGGCGATCGCCCTCCGACCAAAGATGCGTGCGATCGCCTTTATTATTTTCATAATAAGGTATAATTTTATACTTGTCAATCACAAATACAAAAATTCTTGTTAAGAATTATCGAGATTTTAGAGATTATAGATAGTAGGAAATAATCAGGCGATCGTCATTATAATTGCTCTCTTATCCAAGCACGAAAAGCTTTCATGGCTGCATTTCGTCCTTCAGTTTTACTGCGTTGTAAATATTCTGGTATCACTTGAGAGATGGGTAAATTAGGAAAAGCCAAGCTGTTATTAGTTGTTACATATTTACCATTAATCAAGACACTTATTTCTAATTTATTGCCTCTCCATCGCCACAATTCTGGGACTCCTAACACTTCATAATTATTAAACCGAGTCCGCGATGTAATATCAATTTCAATAGCTAAATCTGGCGGTGGATCAATTGTTAAATCAATTCTGTCTTTACCTCTAACAGATGCTTCATTTTGAATGTAAAAGCAATCATCAGGTTCTACCCCAGCATCCATTTTTTCTTCGTCAAAAGTTGTAGAACCCAAACTCCAAAATTCAATGTCGAGTTCTTCTAGAAGAATTTCTACTAAATTACCGATAATTTTTTTACCTACCTCATGTTCTGGTAACGGAGCCATAATTTCCAACACCCCTTGACTGTAAGATATGCGAGAACTGCGATTTTCGCCTAATTCTGCCAAAATATGTTTATAAGTTGACCAAGATATATTTTTAATCAACAACTGATGACCAGCAGGTACAATTAGTTGGTTGAGTTCTAGTAACATCACTTTCCTCGCTGTTTAAATTAACCTAACCAGTACCAACTCTAGGATATAACAATGACAGCTATTACATTCAACCTCAACGCCATTGTTAAGCTCACTGACGAACAGTTTTATCAACTATGTCGAGAAAACCCCGATGTCAAATTTGAGCGCAATAATAAAGGAGAATTAACTGTTATGCCACCCACAGGCGGAGAAACAGGAAAAAGCAATTTTGAAATTGCTGTAGAATTTGGTATATGGAATCGTCAAACAAAATTAGGTGTATGTTTTGATTCTTCCACCTGTTTTAAGCTTCCCAATGGCGCAAATCGTTCTCCTGATGTTGCTTGGATAAAACAAGACAGATGGGATGCACTAACACCCAAGGAAAAAGCGAAGTTTCCCCCCATAGCACCAGATTTTGTTTTAGAGTTGATGTCCCCTAGCGACGATTTGGCAGAAACCCAAGCAAAAATGCGCGAGTATATGGATAATCAAGTGAAACTTGGTTGGTTAATTAATCCTCCAGCCAAGCAAGTTGAAATTTATCGTCAAGGTAAACCAGTAGAAATTTTGGATGCGCCTACACAATTATCCGGAGAAGAGATATTACCAGGATTTATTTTAGATTTAGCAATAGTTTGGAATTAATTCATTATTTACGACTTTGGGGTTGCGTAATGGGAATTTCAATTACAAACTCTGCACCTTGTTTTGGTGTTGAGTTGCAATATAACTTGCCACCATGTCTATCTACTACAATTTGGTAACTAATTGATAAACCTAATCCTGTGCCTTTACCTACATCTTTAGTTGTAAAGAAAGGGTCAAAAAGTTTCGCAATTACAGGTTGAGTAATTCCCAGACCATTATCTGATATATGGATAGCTACTCTGTTTATATTCACTAACTCAGTCCGAATCCAAATTTGTCCTTGTTCACCAATAAAAGCCTCATCTAAGGCATCAATTGCATTACTTAAGATGTTCATAAATACCTGATTTAGTTGACCAGGATAACACTCAACAGGAGGTAATTTACTATATTCTTTAGTGACGATGATTTCTGGATGATTTGGTTTACATTTAAGCCGGTTATGGAGAATCATTAAGGTACTTTCTATACCTTCATGAATATCTACTTGCTTAAATTCCGCTTCATCCAAACGAGAGAAATTACGCAGTGACAAAACAATTTCGCGGATGCGTTGAGTCCCGACTTGCATTGACTGAAGTAGTTTCACTAAATCTGTTTTGAGAAATTCTAAATCAATGTGTGAGATTTCTGCTTGAATTTCTGCTGGCGGCTCAGGAAAATGTTCTTGATAAAGATTTACTAATCTTAGTAAATCTTGGGTATATTCGCTGGCTGGAATAAGATTAGCGTGAATAAAGTTGACTGGATTATTAATTTCATGGGCTACACCTGCAACCATATTACCCAAAGAAGACATTTTTTCGCTTTGAATAAGTTGCGATTGAGTGCGTTGGAGTTCTAATAAAGTATTTTTTAAATTTTGAGCTTGTTGTTGTAATTGAATAACTGCTTGTTTGCGTTCAGTAATATCAGTTGATACGCCTAATATTTGCTTAACTTTGCCATCAGCATTGCGAGTAAATGGTGTTTCTCTTGTATATAGCCAAGACCATTCACCATTGTGTTTTTTTATCCGAAATTCAACTTCAAAAATATCTCCATCATTAGCAGTTTCTATTTTTCGATGATTTTGGATGACTATCGCTAAGTCATCGGGATGAACAATAGTAGGAATTACTTTATCTCCCATTTGTTCAATCATTTCGATAGAATAACCAAGCACAGTAGCGATTTCTTTATTGGCATACACATTGCGTTGTTCTTCTAAGTCGAAAATGTAGAGGACATTAGGCGAGGAATCTGCAATGCGTTGAATAAAGTGTTGACTAGCTTGTAGTTCTGCTTCTGCTTGTTTGCGAGCTGTAATATTCAAAGTTGAGCCAACAATTCGATAAATTTTACCTTCATTATTTTTCACAGGATTGAGAGTAGTCAACCACCAAGTTTCCTCACCTTCAAAAGTCAAACATTCTTCATAATTAATGCTATCACCAATATCTACACAGCTTTGATAGCGTTGAGTAACTGCTTTACCTTCAATTTCACCATGTAAATCTCTGGGTGTTTTACCAACTATTTTGTCATGATTAATCCCCACCATTTTTTCTGCTGCTGAGTTGCAACCAGCAAACCGAAATTCACCATTTTCTAAAACATTAACGACAAATATTAATTGAGGAAATCCGTCGTAAATGGTGCGTAAAAACTGCTCTTGTTGTTGTAATTGAGCTTCTGCTTGTTTGCGATCGCGACTATCCCGTGTAATAGTTGATAGATATAAAGGTTCACCCGTCTCAGGGTCTTTCATCAAAAAAAGATTATAATCAACTGGGATAATCTCTTTGCTTTGAAAGTGTTGAAACCGATATTCTCCTTGCCAAATACCATCTCGCATCACTGCCGGAATAATCTGCTGATAGAGATATTCTTTATCTTCTGGGGCAAAGCAGGTATCAAGGCTGAAATCCTCACTAAATCCTTGACTAGCTAATCCCAATAACTTGCGTCCAGCTTCATTTAAAAATATAGGTTTGCCGTTTAAATCTGCACAACCAATGAAATCACTGCTATTTTCAATTAAAGAAACAAACAATTGACGTTCTTTCTCGGCTTGCTTACGTTCTGTAATGTCGGTGATAGTAATAACTAGTTGAACAATTTGCGAGTCACTGTCAAAAAGCGGCGTAACATTGAAGAACCACCAAATTTCTTGTTCATTTACGACAAAAGATTCTTCAAAAAATATCGTCTTGCGAGATTGTACACATTCTCTGTAGCGTTGATGATAATAATCTGCCACCTCAGCAGGTAGCCCTTCCGTCATTGTTTTTCCGACTAAAGGTTCTAAAGGTACCAAGCTAAAGTTAAGAATTGCAGGATTCCATTTCACAAAACGAAACTCCGTACCGTTATCTAAAACGTCTAAAACGCAGATACCATAATCTACGCCTTCCCAGATACTTTGTAAAAACTGGGCTTGTTCTTTGAATTGTTGTTCAGTTTGTTGGGCTTCGGTAATATCAGCCAAGTAACCATACCAAGTAATTGCCCCGTCTGCTTGCAATTCTGGCCGAGATGCACCACGAACCCATTTCTGTTGACCAGAGATATTGCCCACCCGCCATTTATAGTTAAACTTTTGCAGAGTTTGGGCAGATTGCATAATTGCAGCTTGCAATTCAGGAAGATCATCAGGGTAGACATCAGCAAATCCCATGACTGCATCGTTTTGAACTTCTTCTGGTTCTAGACCTAAAACTTCACGGCATCCCGGAGACACAAAGGGAAAAGATATACTACCATCAGTATCCAGCCGACATTCATACAACATCCCCGGTACACTATCAGCCAGCTTTTGAAATCTAGCTTCACTTTGGCGTAAAGCGGCTGTACGTTCATCGACTTTTGCTTCTAATTCTTCATTTAATTGTTTAAGAGCGGCTTCTGCTTGTTTGCGTTCCGTAATATCCAAAATGACACCACAGAAAATAATTTCCCCTTCTTCATTACGTGTAGGTGTTGAGTCGCCTTGAAACCAGCGAATTTCGCCATTGGGTTTCACCAAACGCCCTTCGTAGTGCCAAGTAATAGATTTTTCTATGGCTATTGTTGCTGAATCTATATAACTATCAAAATCTTCTGGATGTATACAAGCATGAAATTTACTAATATCCTCCATCACTTCGGCTGCTGTGACACCTGCAAGCTGCCAAATAAAATCGCTCACATAGTCTACTTTCCAAACACCATTGCGATTGGTGAATTGAAAAATTGCCCCGAATATATTATCTGTAATACTTTTTAAACGCCTTTCGCTATTTTCTAGGGTGATTTCTGGATGTAAGTTTCTGCATGAATTGGTTTGCTGATACTGGACAACTAGCTGACGCAACTCCCTGAGTTCTTGGTGCAGAGAATCGTAAGTATTTTTATCTACAGTTATCAGATTACCAGCCATAGTTTTGTTACTTGCCTGTTAGGGAACTGAATTGAACTTAATCTATATGTTTCCCAATCTCAGGCGAACAAGAACAAGATCCCCGATTTCTTGAAGAAGTCGGGGATCTGAGTCTTTCTAAGATGAAATTTCGTCTTATATTTCTTGATTTAACAATTCACCCAATTGATGCTTAATCAATAAACCTTTGAGGGTGGCATTTTCAGCTTTTAGGGCTGTGTTTTCTGCTTCTAGTTCTTTAATTCTTTCTTGTAAAGCTTCTTTAGTTGTACCTTGTCGATGAATGACAACTTCTTGATAAATCGCTAAATTCGCATCTTCATTCATCCAACGTTGATAAGTTTTTGTATGTTCCTGGACTGTATGCCCCATGTAATCAGCCATTGTTTTGATTGGCACTCTTAAACGATGACCGCGAATTGCATAGGCATGACGCAAATCGTAAGGTTTAAATCCGACCTCGGCATTTCTAAATCTAACTTGCAGTTTTGCAGTTTTATTATTCAAAGTACCTGTATGGCAAGGCAATTTAATAGTTTTTAAATCAAACAATTCTACCCAATGGGGATGTAGGGGGGGAATACCACAACTGCGTTCACCAGTTTTTGTCCCGTCAGTCAAGCTAGGATTTAATTTTACTAAATGAAAGGTGTTAGCTGTATCCATAAAAGCATCTATATCAACAGCAAATAATTCGTGGGGTCTTAAACCATAAGTCGCTAACATTCCATAGGCCCATTGCCATTGCTCTGGTTCTGTGAGGTTCTCTTTACTGGCATATACTGATAATGGGCTACCAATTTTGATAAATCCCTGAATAATCTCTTCATCAGTGGGGACTTTTCGCAGTGTGGGATGGGGTTTGGGGGTGGCGTAACTATAAATTGTGGCAAAGTTGGTAATTCCGCAAAACTCACAAAACTTTTTCAATTGCCAAACTAAGAAAAAGCGCGATGAGGTATTAGGTTTAGTCTTTTCTAATGCTGCTTCTAATGCTTGGGCAGACATGGGAATGTCTGGGGGTAATTTTTTAAGATGACGCAGATAATGAGTTTCCCAGGTGCGGATTCCTTGGCGATTTTTTTCATGAGTTTTCCAAAATTGGCGCTCGTATTCTTGAATTAATTCACTGATGAGTTTGGTAGATTTTTCTGGGGCTGTGGGTTCAATTTTTTGGGCTTGTTTACCCAGTAGTTCAGCAGTCCATTGAAATTGTTTAGTGATTAATAATAAGTCTAGTTCTCGCGCCTTGAAAACTGCCATTTTCAGCCCGGTATCATTGGCAGCAAATCCACAAGAAATGGTATATTGTTTGTTAGGACTACCTTGTTTACCAATGTCACCTGGTCTACAAGGAAATGTGCCTTGTAAGCCGATGGTTTTATGACTGGTTAATTTCAGTTTGACTTTAACTTTTTCTAAGTTTAATGCTGAGTTAGCTTGCTGAATGGCATATTTAATTCTTAAATATTCTCGTTCAATTTTGGCAAATTCATCTGATGCAGGGTGTTTGGCTTTCCACTGCTTCCATTTAGATGGTTCCCATTGGTCAATTGTAATACTCTCCCATTCAGCTTTACGGGGGTCGTAGGTGCTGGTGGCGTTACTGGGCATGATGATCTAATTTGAAGATAAGTAATCAGAGTATAAGAATTAAAGCAATACTATTGGCAAATTTATACGGAATTGATACCAATGACACTGAAGTTAAACAAGAGAGTATGGCAGTACAACTATGAGTCAAAGATATTTAATTCCATTAATTGTTGTGGCGATCGCCGCCAGTCTGGGCAGTTGTAGTTCTAATCCTACACCAACAGCCAGCAAAATTGACGCTGAAACCCCAACAACCACTTCTACCACCAATCCCAACCCTATTCCTAGCCAAAGCCCTAGTATGGCTCAACTACGAGACAAAAATCCAAAAATTGAGCCATTGGAAGCAACACCAAAAACTGAGACAAATAACACTGTTAAAACTACTCCCAGCAATACAAAAATTGAACCGTTGGAAGCAGCACCAAAAACCGAGACAAGTAACACTGTCAAAGTTACCCTCTACACCAGCGATGTTCAATGTCAAGAATTTATTCCCCAAAAGGTGGAAGTGTCAGCCACCGAACCTGTATCCAGCGCCGTTGGTAAAATTGTCCAAGAACGAGACACCGCCGACTTTAGTTTGTCTGGTTATCGGGTGAATGTGCGAAATGGGGTAGCTACTGTTGATTTGCGTTTATCTCCTCAGTCGAAGCGCCAAATAGCTTCCCTTTCTAGCTGCGAACAGTTTGCTTTATTTGGAAGTGTCCGCAAAACTTTGATGAGTAATTCTCAATGGAAAATTAAAGACGTGCGCTTTACAGAGAAGGGCGAAGACATTGTGCTTTAGTTATTTTTGATTCTGCTTTACTTTTATGGGTGGAGGCGCACAAGATAAAGATTGCGTCTCCACCCAAGACTTATTTTTGTAGTTGAGAAATCTTGCGGTTTTCGGCGTATTATTTTGTTGGGTTACGCTGTCGCTCCACCCAACCTACAGGAGATTGCTACCTTACTACACCTACACATTAAAATATGAAGTAAATCAGAAAAAGTCAACTATGGCTGCTAAAGATAAATTTCATGCTGTGGTTAGAATTGCTTTAGAAAAGCAGCAGTGGAGGATAACCGATGATCCTCTGCGACTAGAAGTTGGCGGAACTAAATTTGAAATAGATTTAGGTGCAGAGCAACTGTTAGCAGCAGAGCGAGGTGAAGAAAAAATTGCAGTTGAGATTAAAACATTTTTGAGTGATTCACCACTAACAGATTACCATGCTGCGTTGGGACAGTTTTTGAATTATCGGCTTGCTTTGGAAATTAGTGATCCAACTCGGATTCTATATTGAGCAGTGCCTGTAGGTGTTTACGAAGTCTTTTTCAAGCGGGAATTTGCCCAAATATCTGTAGAGAGATATCAAATCAAACAAATTATTTATGACCCGATTCAAGAGGTAATTTTACAATGGATACCCTAGAGTCTTATCGTAATATCATTCAGTCATTGCTGACGGCTTATGCTGCTATTCCCATAGCAAATGGTCAGATTGATTGCTACACGGTTTTTGATACAAAACAAGACCATTATATGGTTATGAATGTTGGTTGGGATGGTCATCGACGAGTTTATGGCTGTGTTTTACATTTGGATATTAAGCAGGGAAAAATTTCAATTGAGCAGAATATGACGGAAATGAGAGTAGCTCAAGAACTTGTAGATCGAGGAGTTCCGAAAGATGATATTGTTTTAGGATTTCAAGCTCCTGAAATGAGAGAATATACAGGATATGGAGTTTTTTGACAGCTATCAGATGGTAGGTTGGGTGGAGGCGCACAACAGATATCAAAAGCAACACGATAAATTTAAATTGCGCCGTAACCCAACACAAATTGCAGCGTTAATTTTTGTAGTTGAGAAATTTTGCCTTTTTCGGCGTATTATTTGTTGGGTTACGCTGTCGCTCCACCCAACCTACGGGAGAGGCGATCGTACTGAATCTTATTGAATCGGACAACTGTTCGACTTTGCAGCCTACCAAGCTATCCGACTCGGTTTGATATTCGGAGGTTGTCGCCTTCCTCGCTGGTTCAGGTCTGGACTCCTTGGTGTACGCTCGATAAATTCCCATTTACCGACTCTGACTTTGAGCGTCAGGAATGGTAATTGGCGCTACATCGTCGGTGACAATCAAAATGCTGTCTGGTGGTGTGTCTGACATATCTATGCTCTGTTTTTATTTAGCATTTTCGCATAAATATTTTGTATCACGTAGAAACACGGAGAGATTTAACATTAGATTATCAGTGATGCTTTAGATCCCCGACTTCTAAAAGAAGTCGGGGATCTTTCCGTTCAACAAACTACTAGTACACTCGTTTTACCAAATGCAGATTTAGCTAAAATGGAAGTTGAACATTGATACCCTGTAGAGTAACTGGTGATGATGAAGTGCGATCGCCTAAATTTCTCGTAAGATTAGGTAATCAAGTAACTTGTTCTTTACGGGTAAATTTCAGTATGCTGTTCAAATCTTCTGCTTCTTCTTGAAAGACTTGATAAAGTTCCCAGTTTTGTTGTAGGTTCAACCAAAACTCTGCACTATTTCCCAAAAATTTTGCTAACTGCAATGCTGTGCTTGGTGTTATTGGGCGTTTTCCAGTTACTATTTCATTTATGTGTTGAGGGGAAACGTGAATTGCTTGAGCTAGTTCGGTTGGTGATATTTCTAGTGGTTCTAGAAAGTCTTTGAGTAAAATTTCTCCAGGATGGTTGGGAGGACGATATTTAGGGATTTTCATGATTATGTACCTCAATCGTGATAATCTACTATTTCTACTTCACAAGCTCCTTCATTTGTCCACACAAAACACATTCGATATTACTTGTTAAGTCTCATAATATGCTGACCTTCTCTGTCATTTCATCATGCTTCTAACTTATTAACTGGATGTATTTTCATATCATCTAAAGATATTGCCGCATTTAGTTGATATAGTTTTCTTTGTGCAATATTCCACAGATTGACAGGACAAGTTTTTCGAGCATCTTTTGAACTGTTGCCATCAAAGATATCTTCTGTGTCTTGATTTTTGAATGACACCATTATAATTAACACGATGGCACAGATGTTACGCCACAGATACCACAAAATTGTCATGATTGCAATAAAAACTGGCGAAATGTTATAAAAAACAATATTTAAAAGTAAGCAAAAAGTAAGAAATGGATTTTTCGACAAACGCCCAAAACAATACAGGACAAGAGAAATAGATGGTACGACCGCGCAAGGTTTTTGCTCAACATTGGCTCAAAAGTGACAAGGTACTCAACGCAATAGTGCAGGCAGCAGATTGTAGTACAAATGACCGCATCCTGGAAATCGGGCCGGGTACAGGCATTTTGACACGGCGTTTACTACCTTTGGTAGAGGCTTTATTAGCAGTGGAAATTGATAGGGATTTATGTAAGTTATTAGTCAAAGAATTGGGGAGTAAAGAGAATTTTTTATTATTACAAGGTGATTTTTTAGAGTTAGATTTAGCAGCGAATTTAACAGCGTTTCCCAAATTTCAAAACGCGAATAAAGTAGTGGCGAATATTCCCTACAACATTACTGGGCCAATCATCGAAAAACTATTAGGAACAATTGCCAATCCTAACCCCAAACCATTCGATTCGATAGTGCTATTAATTCAAAAAGAAGTAGCAGAAAGATTGTATGCTAAAGCCGGGTCAAAAACTTTTGGAGCGTTATCAGTTAGGGTGCAGTATTTAGCAGAATGTGAGTTAATTGGTCCAGTTCCGGCTAGTGCATTTTATCCAGCGCCAAAAGTAGATTCGGCTGTCGTACGGCTGCGTCCTCGTCAGTTAGAAATTCTTGCCAATGACCCACGCAGATTAGAGAATCTGGTAAAGTTAGGTTTTGGGTCAAAGCGCAAAATGTTGCGGAACAACTTGCAATCTGTAATTGACCGCGATCGCCTGACCCAATTACTGGAACAATTAGAAATAAATCCCCAAGCCAGGGCTGAAGAAATCAGCACTCAGCAATGGGTAACTCTGAGTAACCTACTCAGCACTTTTAACTCAGCACTCAGCACTCAAGATGCGTAGTTACACCCTCATCGCCCCTGCCAAAATTAATTTGTATCTGGAAATCATTGGCGATCGCCCCGATGGTTATCATGAGTTAGTCATGATTTTGCAAAGCATCGACCTCGCCGACAAAATTTCTGTCCGCGCCATCAGTGAACAAATTATTCGCGTCCACTGTAACCATCCCCAAGTTCCCACCGATAAAACTAATCTTGTATATCGCGCCGCCGAATTAATGACCAAACAATTTCCCGAAGCTGCGGCGAAACATGGTGGAGTGGAAATCACATTAGAGAAAAATATTCCTGTTGCGGCTGGGTTGGCGGGAGGTTCGACAAATGCGGCGGCGGTACTAGTCGGGATAGATTTATTGTGGAACTTGGGACTGACTCAAACAGAAATTGAAGAGTTGGGTGCTACTTTAGGTTCAGATATACCATTTTGTGTCGCAGGTGGAACAGCGATCGCTACAGGTAGAGGAGAACAACTCGCACCACTACCAAATTTAGATCATATATATATAGTATTGGCAAAATATCGTAGCCTAGAAGTATCTACCCCTTGGGCATACAAAACCTATCGTCAAGAATTTGGTCATACCTATCTCAAAGACACCGAAGATTTAACCGCCCGCGCCGCCGCAGTTCATTCCGGTGAAATAGTCCAAGCAATAGTCCGTAAAGATGCAACAGAAATTGCTCAAAAACTGCACAATGATTTAGAGCGTGTAGTTTTACCTGCTTATTCTCAAGTCATGCAACTGAGGGAACTGTTTGCAACTCAACCAGGAGTTCTCGGAACTATGATGTCTGGTTCTGGGCCGAGTGTGTTTGCAATTGTCGAGTCGGAACCCCAAGCACAAGCAGTCAAACAATACATCAGGGAATCAATTCCTGACGAAGATTTAGAATTGTTTGTGACTCGCACCATTACACATGGTATTCAGATAGAATCTTAAGAAGTAAAAAGGTAATATCCATAAATAAATTTACATCGCTGTCTTGGGGTTTTCCCTATCGCAGTCCTATTTGAGAGATGAACAAACGATACTAGCGAGACAAGGGAGAGATGTTTGTCAATCATTTAGGATTTCTATATGAGTGACTGGCGTAGGCTTGTGACTTTTGCTTTTTAACTTTTTACTTTTGCCTTGTTTGTTCAAACTAAACCAAATTGATTCTGAAGTTTGAATGCAACAATACCAAGCAAGACCACAAGTCCTAAAGCTCTGCGAAAATAATTTACACCTTCAAACAATTCTAGCCAAGCCCAAGTAAACAAAGAGCCAGTCGCCAGGGTATCAAAGACTAGATGGATTTTCCCAGTCGAAAAAATTAGCGACAATATACTTGTGACAAACCACACAATCAGAGGTAAGTTGGGCATTTGAGCAATGACAATATTACCATTGCTATCACGAAAGGTTTTATCAACTAATGTATTGTCCATAATTTTCGCTTGGAGTTGTTTAATCCAATTAAAACATTCAGACACATCCCAGCCCAATGTATCTAATTGCTGATATTGGGGCAGTTCAGATATGTCTGTATGGGTATATTCAGATTAATGCAGCAAGCAAGATACAATTGTGGACATAGCTGAGACGCGATGGAATTTTTCTGATTGTATGAGTGACCAAAATATCACACCCCAAGAAACCACAACACCAACTCAAGTATCACCACTACGCTGCATCACAGGCGCAATCATTTCTAGTGGATTAGCATATACTTTATATTCGCTGATGATTGCGATCGCTACTAACTTCGCCAGCAAACCACTCCATTCTCAAAATGAACTCGTCATCAAGATTAGCTCTGCGGTACGCACCTTAGTTGTGGGGATAGTTGCTTTAGGTAGTGGCATATTTGGGATAGTAGCGATCGGTTTAATCGCTCTAGCTGTGCAACTATTAATACAGCAGCTATCAGCCAAACCAAAGAGCAACTAAAATCGTGTTCGCTGACAGACTTGAGAATACTGATTTCCTACTCAGCACTCAGCACTCACTACTTTGAGATACTATCTCTGACTCACATGCAAGCACTTTTCCAACTGAGTGCAAGTATTAAGAAGCTGCTGCTTTTTTCGCCAATATTTGGGAGGTATGCCAATTAAAAATTAATTGAAATTGCTGATTTATTTAAAAATATTCTACCAATAAAAAGATATCACTTTTATTTTCTTGATATGAAAAAATATTGCTTGTTAAAAAGTAAAATTTTTATATGGAAAATATAAAGACATCTTCATTTTTACTGCTAATTCAGTAGTTAATCACAATATAAACTACCCATTGTTTATCAATAAAAATTAGATATATCAGCTTTCGTGCCAAGTGAATAATTAGTATGAAATTAGAGGTAAAGAGTATATATTTATATCAAAATCTTAGATATGAATCGACTTAAAAAAATCACATCCATTATGACAAAGGTACTGTAAACTGACATAAGTTTACTAATTTTGATTATTTACAAAAGTAAATATTAGAAAAATATCGTAATCTTTATTATCTGGGTTGGTTCATATAATATTTAATTTTCTAAATTCTATTCCCTATGGAATCTAACTATAAAATCATAAGCACAATCATCTATCTCTAGGTATAAATAAATCAATGAATAAGCTAAAATATCTGATAAAAAAGATGAATAATAAGATATACATCCACCTTTAGAATTAAAAAATATTAAATTTTCATGTATTGTAAAATACATGAAATTAATTGTGATGACAAAAAAATCGCAGAGCGAGTCAAACATTGATTGTTTTTCAAATCATGTCATATCACTGCATTGTTAATATTGATGCAAAGCAGTAGAAAGTTGACAAAAATTAATTAATATAGGGAGCATATTTAATTGCTGAAAAATCAGTACACTGACTCCCTAATCCCTAGCTACACAAGTAAATTCGGAAATCACACCAAATTTCTATAGGAAGAGCGAAATAATAGATAGGTCTAGCAAAACAATCATCATATATCTGCAACCTAATCTTCAGTAGTCTTAACAAAGAAGCAGCTTCTGCAACACGGTTTATTGATAGGGGCGGGACTATGGATCAATCACTCTTGCAAATCACAATGCTAGTTGATGCCCATCCACCCCTATTTTCAAATTCTGTTGGTGCTGATTGATTTAGTGCTGTAGTGTCAAACTTGTTTTGTTGAGGTAGCGAGATTGATGGACAATCCAGCGATCGCGCCATACTCCCAGCAAAAGTTTACAAGAAATGCCGATGATTTGTGATTCCTTCACCTACCAAACCTTGGGCGATGTTCATGTATCCTGCACTGTCACTGAAATCAAAATGTTTCACCTGGATGGATGGAGGCTTATTCACCAGCAGCTACGCATATCCAGGACGATATCCATTATTCCCACTGTTACGGGAGTGCTTATCCCACTACTCGCAACTATTGGCAATGACATGCAATCAGCAATACAACACAGAATTATTTGCAGAAGAAGAACGCAGCACATGACCGTCAGCTTGTCTTCAGTGTGAATTACACTCTTCATCTACCACCTACAGACCAATCCATAAACTACAAGGGTCAACGTCTTCTACCAAACCATGAAACAGGTGAGTATGCCAAATTAGCTGAAGTGGCATTCGACTACTTTCGCCAAGCTCCGAGCAGAAATTTTTCGGCGAGAGCAATTGGTCTGGAGATTATCAAAATTACAGTCCCTAGTGTAATTAAAAAAGTTTTCATCGATATACGCCGCATTTTTGGGGGCAAATATGTAGGTGCATATCGATAGCCTAGCCTATAATTATCCGTCCTATTTATATCCGTGAAACAATAGGCGGATACCCTGAGCAGAGTTTTTGGTACTAAATATAATCCAACCTAGAAAATCTAGGATTAAAACCAAAAAGAGGGTTTTATGTATCAACTAGATAACCTACAAAACGCTAAACCAATTAATACAGAACAAGTTGAACAAATTATTAAAGCAATTATTGCAGGTAAATACTCCTGGGCATGTGTTTTAATGCTGAGATTTTCTGGTTATAATCCCATAGACTACATTCCTTACCGTACCTATATTCGTCTCCTCAAAAATAACTACCTACTCCACGGTACAAAGCCAAAAGAAGCTAACGATTCCAACAGAAAATTAAGCGTTTTTGACATAAAATCAAATTGGGTTAGCTCTTAAAAAACGTATTTTCTATCAGCCATCATCTAGCCTTATCTACCTGAATAAATTCCAGAATTTGCCAGAGATTTTCTGGCTAATTTTCATATTTTGCGTTGGTATTTATAGCGGATTTTATTGCTATGAATACCAAAAAATTCGTTTGGAAATTTTCTCCTCAGCATAATTTATTTAGCTGATGTGAATACTTAATGTTTTTTAGTCCATCTCACTTCCCAATTTTTGACAACGTATGATTTACCCGATGACTACTGTGAATCCTCATCTCCAACCTATGTTAAGAGAAATTGTGTGGCAAAAAAAGCAAGAAGTAGCACAGATTCAACAACACATGTCTTTAGCTTCTTTGCAACGTCAGTTAACAGCTGCACCCACCGTCCGAGATTTCTTTACAGCCTTACAACAAAACCCTTATAAACCTAGTTTAATTGCAGAAATTCAAAAAGCATCTCCTGGTTATGGGATGATTCGTGCAGACTTTGATGCTATTGCGATCGCCAAAGCTTACGAACGTGCTGGTGCAGCTTGTATTTCTGTCTTTACCGAAAGAACATTTTTTCAAGGTAGTTTTGAAAGTTTGCGGATGATTCGCCACAAAGTATCAGTACCACTGCTTTGTAAGGAGTTTATTATTGATCCCTGCCAAATTTATTTAGCACGCGCCGCAGGTGCAGATGCAGTTCTACTGATAGCCGCAATTCTCACAGATAGACAACTGCAAGATTTTCAACGCATTATTCATTATCTGGGGATGAGTGCCTTAATAGAAGTACATACCTTAGCTGAACTGGATCGGGTATTGCAGCTAGATGATGTCCGCTTGATTGGCATTAACAACCAAAGTTTAGTAGATTTTACAGTTGATATCAGCACAACTCAAAGACTATTAACTGCTAGGCGATCGCAAATTCACAACTTGGGTGCGATCGTCGTCAGTGAATCAGGACTTTACACCCACGCTGACTTATCCCTCATGGCGGCGGCTGGTAGCAACGCCGTTTTAATCGGCGAATCTTTAATCAAAGAAACAGACATAGAACAAGCTGTCCGTCGCTTACTTAATATCGATGCTTCAACATTCCAATAGTTAGGTTTCTTTCCTCTTACCCACTTATCAACTTTCAAATCGTTGGGTTTTGTATTGCTTAACCCAACAATTTGAAATAAATATTTATATCTATTAGCCAAATAATGACTATTGATACACAATTAAGTTACTCTTAAGAAAAATTAACATTTAAATTCCGCCGATGCTAAGACTATTTACCGACTTCGACGGCCCCATTGTTGATGTTTCTGAACGGTACTATCGTGTTTATCAATATTGTTTGCAAAAAACCCAACGTCCAGGACAAGTAGTCCGACAATTAAGTAAAGCTGAATTTTGGCAACAAAAGCGAGCTAGAATTCCCGAAAAACAAATTGCCTTAACTTCTGGACTAGATGAAGCACAAGCACAAGAATTTTCCCAACTGCGGCGGAAAACAGTACATACAGAACCTTATTTTGACTATGACACCTTAGTACCAGGTGCCGTAGAAGCATTAGCAAAAATTCAAGCCACCGGAGTTGACTTAGCAGTCATGACCATGCGGCGAGTGTGGGAATTAGACTTTGCCTTTCAAAAATTTGATTTAGGCAGGTTTTTCCCCGAAAATCGTCGTTATTGTCTGAGCAACGACTATGTTAAAACCCGTGACATTGAAGATAAGCCATTGTTAATGGCCAAAGCCTTAAAAGAACTATCTCTCGTTAGCGATACGTGGATGGTAGGAGACACAGAAGCGGATATCACTGCCGCAAAGACCCATAACATTAAAGTCATGGCTGTAGAATCTGGTATCCGCGATCGCGCTCAACTAGAACTATACCGCCCCGACTTGATTGTTCCTAATTTAAGTTCAGCCGTAGCTTTGATTTTAGAGAAGAGTACTCTAACAGTCTGATAATAAATATGGGTAGCAGAATCAATCATCTGCTACCCATAATCAATGGCAAATTTTATATATTACCGCAGAAAGCTACTAATTAACCACAATAATATAAACGTGAACACCGTAGAAAATTGCTCAGGATTCAGCCCCACCAAACTGATTTGTGGTAAACCGCTCGCAATCAATCCGCCAATAATTAAGCCTAAAATTAGACCAACCAGCGTTAATAAAACGGCTCTACCGAACTTACCTTCTTTACGATTAAGAAAGTAAACACTAATACCTACCCCAACCACTAACGCCAACTGTAAAACTTGATCACCAGAGGCGGGATAGAAAATACCAATAGCACTCAAACCTAAATACCAAGCACCTGGTAACAGTACATCTGCCGTTGTTGGCTGGTCTAATAGCCTCTGTAGCCATGCAGGCGACTGTTCACGAGGAGTTGAAACTTCTTTAGGAGGAAATTGGACTCGTAGTTCTGGGAACCGGATTCGCTCAGGTACCTTGATTTTGCCTTCCTGACGCATCCGTAACCGATCCATTAAAATCGCATCATAAGACGCTTCAACGAGTTCTAGAGCCTTAGCATCGCCACTGTGTTGCTCCAATAGGCGATTGCGAGCATCCTGAATTTCATCAAAGCTAGCATCTTCGGACACCCCAAGTTTGTCGTAGGGATTTTGATCGCTCATGGGAGTTTACACTTCAGCCTTAGTCAGCAGAGGTATTTTGCTGTTTGGAAAACAACTTTAGGTTTTGCCTAGATTTAAACAAATGTTGCAAGCAACTTATATGCTCTACCAGGATAGTAGCACGGGTAAGTTAAACTGACCCAGGAAATTTAACTATAGCAACTTTAACATATTGCTAGAACTCCGTGTATCCCCTCATGTCGTTGACCAGTGGTGGCTTTACTCTAGAATTTGAACTAAGACTTCTTAAAACTTATTTTTTTATGAAAAAATTAACTTTTATGTTTCAAATTTGGCAATTTACCGTGCCTTGAGGCAATTTAGATGAACCAGCTTCACAATCACTAGTGGTATCCATAAGCATATCGATATTAAAATTGAAAAGCTTTTAAATTACCACGTAATTGGGAGTAGGAAATTTTCCAAAGTTACAAAACTGCTGTGGCTTATATTGAGACTATCTCATGATTTGACATCAAATTGCCATTAAAATAGCTGCATCTCAAGTGCGGGTAACACCAGCAAAGTTTGTGTAACAGTCCCAAAGTACGCAATTCTCCTGTTAATCTTACGAATTTTTGTGCAAAGTGATGGTCATGGCTCCTGCCAAGATTCTTGTAGTTGATGACGACCCTGCGGTTCGCAACTTAATCCAACGCTTTTTGATTAAGCAGAACTATCAGGTGGAGGCGGCTGAGGATGGTAAAACAGCCTTGGCGCTATTCGAGCAATTTAACCCTGACTTGGTAATTTTAGACGTAAACTTACCAGACGTGATCGGGTTCAACCTCTGCCAAGAGATGCAAAGTCGTAATGGTGTGTTTGTTCTCATGCTCACTAGCCGTGCGGATGAAGCTGACAAGATTCGCGGCTTTGCTAAAGGTGCTGATGACTATCTCACCAAGCCATTTGGTCTAGGAGAGTTAGAAGTCAGAGTCGCCGCGATTTTACGGCGACAACGGGTTGTGACAACAGCAGAACAAAAACGCCTAGTTTTTGAAAAACTGATGATTGACCCCGTTCGGCGGGAAGTGACATTAAACAACCTATCAGTACCTCTAACAGCATTAGAATTTGACTTACTACATTTTTTAGCCAGTCATCCTGGACGAGTTTGGCGACGCGCCGAACTCATTCAAGAGGTTTGGGACTATGAATATGTTGGCGACCAACGGGTTGTCGATGTACATATCGGTCAAATTCGCAAAAAAATTGAAGCTGATGCCAGTCAACCAGCATTAATTCAGACTGTACGCGGCGTAGGTTATAAATTTGAATGTCCTACACATTCCCCACAATTAGAAACAAACCCTTGAATTAATTATTTCATAATTAATAATAGTCAGGGCGAACGTTTGTTCGCCCTGACTATTATGTATTCGGTTTTTACTTAAGTCCTGATTGGGATAGCGATCGCCAAGACATTTAACATATCAGGAATGTCACCCACCTACTACATAACTAGCAGTTGTGGAATAAAGTTTCTAAATAAACACGAGCAGCACGGCGATCGCTATCCCCATTTTGGAGTAAAAACAGTGACAAAGCTGCTGTTAACACACGAGTTTGATCCCAATCAGGGTGAGTTTCTAAATAAGTTTTGAGCGATTCATGGAGTGTTTCGGGAATTTCCGTAAAAATGCTCACCTTTGTGTTCATGAGATTTTCCTTCTCTGAGGTCGATCAAGCGAATTTACTGCCACTCTTGAAGCAAAAAATCAAAATTATCGCTTCTGTTGCCTCCAAACATCTCAGGATTTTTTTATTTTCCCAGATAAATTCGGGTAGAAAAAAAGTGCCAGTCGCATCATTGTGCTTCAAGAGGGGGTGGTTTTGTCAATGCTGCGAAATGTTAACAAAAGTGCTTAAGAAAAGAAAAACTCACGAAATTATCAGGGTTTAAGCTGAATTTTCGTTACATAAATTCACAAAAACTCAGTCACTGAAACCAGCTACAGCTATCACCCCAAAATCCCCAGTAACCCAGCAACTGCTGATCATCTCGTAGTGTGTCTGTGGAAAACTACTCAAACCCCTGTGGAAACCCTGTGGAATTAGTGAGGAAAAGTTCAGCGAATGATAAGAATTACAAAAAGTTTAAAAGCAGGAGTCAGGAGTCAGGAAGATTACTTGCATTCCCTACTCTCCACTCCCTACTCCCTACTCCCCACTTCCTTAACGTCTCCGTTCTTGCAGCTTCCGATATACAGCCTTTAAATCAACTTGATGATGAGCCAAAGCAACCAAGGTGTGATAAAGCAAATCTGCAACCTCGCCTGCAATGGAATCTGGCTCATCATCCTTAAAAGCCATTACCACCTCAGCCGATTCTTCACCAATCTTTTTCAAAATCTTGTTATCACCATCTGCGAATAACTTGCAGGTATAAGAACTCTCCGTGGGGTTGTCGCGGCGATCGCAAATCACCTGAAACACCTGAGATAATGTATCAGCTGGTGGTAGTTGAATTTTGCCGTCTACTTGATGAAAACAACTTCGCTCACCCGTATGGCAAGCAATATCTCCGAATTGCTCCACCCCAATTAACAAAGCATCACTATCACAGTCATAACGAATGCTCTGTACTTTTTGGATATGTCCCGAAGTCCCGCCCTTATGCCATAACTCTTGGCGAGAACGACTCCAAAACCAAGTTTCTCCAGTTTCCAAAGTCTTTTGTAACGACTCCCGATTCATCCAAGCCATCATCAAGACGGTACCATCCAAATAGTCCTGCACAATAGCCGCTACCAAACCCCGTTCGTCGTAGCGAATTTCTTCGACGGGAATAGCATCACGGAATGAATGTGGTTCGGTAGAAAACATACCAGCTTACTTGCTCTAACAACAATGATTCATGGATTCACGATACCATTCTCAATATGACAGCTGGAATGTTTTCTCAAAATGAAAATTTAATTATCTAGCCTGAAACAACAACATTTCTGTCCATTGCAGACTGTATCCTCACAGCACTTAGCGCCACTTGGTGAGCTTTCGATGCTTCACCATACCAATGGAGAGCCGAGTTAAACGCTGCACGGTAAAGTTCCTGGTATGCCTCAGATAACCGAGTTCGGATTTCTAAAGGCAAGTCTTCATTGGACTTATACAACATAGTTGTTATTTTCCTGGTTCAGCTATTTCTATAGGATAGAAATTACGCACAGTATTTAACCCTATCCTAAGATAGAGCTTTTTTCTTTCTCACTTTTAGGAGAGAACCTTGGTAAACACCACAATTAAAACCACAAAATCACAAGAAATTTTCGCCGCCGCCCAAAACCTCATGCCGGGAGGAGTTAGTTCTCCTGTCAGAGCATTTAAATCTGTCGGTGGTCAACCCATAGTCTTTGACCATGTTAAAGGCGCATACATCTGGGATGTTGATGGCAACCAATACATCGACTATGTAGGCACTTGGGGGCCTGCCATTTGCGGCCACACTCATCCAGAAGTGATCGCAGCACTTCATGAAGCTTTAGAAAAAGGTACTAGTTTTGGTGCGCCATCAGTTCTGGAAAACGTACTCGCAGAAATGGTGATTGATGCTGTTCCAAGCATCGAAATGGTCAGATTTGTCAACTCTGGTACAGAAGCTTGTATGGCAGTTTTGCGGCTGATGCGAGCTTTTACCAATCGGGAGAAAATCATCAAATTTGAAGGCTGCTACCACGGACATGCTGATATGTTCTTGGTCAAAGCTGGTTCTGGTGTAGCCACCCTTGGTTTACCCGACTCCCCAGGAGTACCAAAATCAGCAACTAGCAGCACCCTAACAGCTCCTTTCAATGACCTGGAAGCCGTCAAAGCCTTGTTTGAAGAAAACCGCGACCAGATTGCTGGTGTCATTCTAGAGCCAGTGGTTGGGAATGCTGGGTTTATTCCTCCTGATGCTGGGTTTTTAGAAGGTCTACGGGAACTCACCCATGAGCATGGAGCTTTATTAGTATTTGATGAAGTCATGACAGGTTTCCGGATCGCCTATGGTGGCGCTCAAGAGAAATTTGGCATTACTCCCGATTTGACAACACTCGGTAAAGTTATCGGTGGTGGTTTACCAGTCGGAGCTTACGGAGGACGGCGGGATATTATGTCCATGATTGCTCCTGCTGGCCCTGTGTATCAGGCGGGTACTCTTTCCGGGAACCCATTGGCGATGACAGCAGGGATTAAAACCCTGGAATTGCTACAAAAACCTGGTACTTATGAGTATCTTGACCGAATTACGCAAAAATTAGCCACCGGTTTACTACAAATTGCTCAAGAAACTGGTCACGCTGCTTGTGGTGGTCAGATTAGCGCCATGTTTGGCTTATTCTTTACTTCTGGGCCTGTTCATAACTATGAAGATGCCAAAAAGTCAGATACTGCCAAATTTGGACGTTTTCATCGCGGAATGTTAGAACGTGGCGTTTATTTAGCACCTTCTCAGTTTGAGGCTGGCTTTACCTCTTTGGCACATACTGAGGAAGATATTGAACAGACTCTTGCTGTGGCAAGGGAAGTATTGTCTAGTTTGTAAGTGCCGAGTGCTGAGTGCTGAGTAATAGTTTGCAAAGCAAAAAACATAAGCGCCTACGGCGCTTTCTCAACTCAGCAACGCCACTTGCTACAACGGAGGGAACCTCCGCAACGCAGTGGCTCCTCAGCACTTTCAACTCAGCACTACTTAAGTGACTGTAAAAATACGTAGAATTTTGAGCTGAAAACCAGTTATTACACAAATAGCTTGATAACTACTGACGATCGCGCTGCAAATCAGCTATCTTGTTGTGATGATCGCTTAGATAAACCAGTCAAACTTTAGGAACTCTTCAAAGGATTTCCAGCATAAATTACCTGCCCAGAGTAGGTTTTGGTCTAAATAATTAAACTAGAGCGTTATGCTCCCAGCCATTTTCGCGCAGCGAGTTGACAGTGCATGAGCTACTGCTTGAATCCAACCTGTCCCAATCCAGAAAATGTGGTATATAGCCAAAGGTGTCAGTCTTGCGGCTCGCGCCTACTGCTGCGCGATCGCTATCGGGTGAGTAAACCGTTAGGTCAAGGAGGCTTTGGCGCAACCTTTCTGGCTCAGGATGAAGCTTTACCAGGAGAACCAAGTTGCGTTATCAAGCAACTACGACCATCAGGAAACGCACCCCATGTTTTGCAAATGGCGCGAGAACTTTTTGAGCGTGAGGCCAGAACATTAGGTAAAATTGGTAACCATCCTCAAGTCCCCAGATTACTTGACTATTTTGAAGAACAGGAACAATTCTATTTAGTTCAGGAATATATTAGCGGTGCTACCTTGCAACAGGAAGTCAAAGCTAATGGAGTATTGACTGAAGTTGGCGTTAAACAATTTTTGAGTGAGATGTTACCTGTACTGCAATACATCCACGAGCAGAAGGTAATTCACCGTGATATCAAACCAGCCAACTTAATTCGTCGTACCCAAGATGCCAGAATGGTGCTAATTGACTTTGGCGCTGTCAAAAACCATGTTACTCAAGCTGCGCCGAGTCAATCAGGACAGACAGCCTTAACCGCCTATGCAATTGGTACCCCTGGCTTCGCACCTCCAGAACAAATGGCGATGCGTCCGGTTTATGCTAGTGATATCTACGCCCTGGGAGTAACTTGTATTTATCTGCTCACCAGCAAAACCCCTAAAGATTTAGATTACAACCCCACCACAGGGGAAATGATGTGGGAACATTTGGTGCATGTGAGTGACCACTTGACAGGTGTATTGCGAAAAATGTTGGATGTTTCCGTCCGTAATCGCTATCAGTCAGCAGCAGACGTTCTCAGAGCATTAGAAATGGAGCCTTACTTAGATAGTTTGGCTAAAAGCTTGTTAGTAAAATCGGAAAATAATTCTAAAGAAAAAACATCGCAGCGTGGAGATAACTCGGCTATTTTATGCAGCAATCCTTCCGCAGTTGGAGGTACTGCGACAGGAGTAGCACAGGTAGCCGCAGCAATTCGCGCCCGCAGAGCGAAAATTGCCGAAGCAGCTGCTTCCGATCAAGGTGGAATGCGTGCAGCCTCTGTAGGTAAACCCGGAATGTTACCTAACAGTCATAGTAATAGTGCAAATAATCAACAATCTAAAGCTGGACGTAGATTAGATAGCCAAACTTTATTAACAGCCTATCTCAAGGGAAGACGAGATTTTGCTTTGCACAATTTAAACTTTCTTAATCTCCAAGGTAGTGAATTGTCAGAAACCAATTTTCATTCGGCTCAACTGCAAAGCACTAATCTTCAAGGCGCAAATCTTCACAACAGTGATTTTGGTAGGGCTAGTCTCACCCGCGCCAATCTCAGAGATGCAAATTTAAGCAAAGCTTATTTTGTATCGGCTCAATAATCAGGGGTATGCGGAGGAAAATAAGGTGAGCGAGGTAGACACAGTGTCATAAAATATGACACATGACGCAAAAGCTTCTTTCGAGTGACAAGTCAGTA
>NZ_JACJTB010000037.1 GCF_014698475.1 Nostoc spongiaeforme FACHB-130
CCCCTGGCGACTGTTCGAGTTCTGTCAAAGAGATTTTTGTAGTGACCCGTGCTACATAGCGGTCTATTGTGACCAAGGTTGGGACGGTCTACTACTTCCCTCAATATACAAGGGTTGAGTTTTTCTTCAAAGGGTGACTCAAACTCCCATCTAAACCCAGTCACTAGTTTGTCTCCCTTGTCTCCCTTGTCTCCCTTGTCTCCCTTGTCTCCCTTCTCCTCCTTCCCTCATCACTTATAGGGTGTAAGGGTATATGTATCCAAAACCCTTACACCCCATCTTCATCAACGTAACTCAGTTACACTAACCCAACTAGCTTTTCACTCAAATCCCACAGGCGTTCAGCTTTAGCATCATCCCGCGCTTGAGGAGAAACTGTCTGCACAAAAGATTTACCCTCTTTTTTCTGGCGATTTCCCCAACTCCAATAAGCACCAGATTGCTTATATTCTGGCTCAATCACCACGGCTGCAACCCGTTCTCCTGCCGTATCTTGAGAGACATATCCCCCGGTAATATATTTTTGGAACAAGGGGAAGAGTTTTTGGAATAAAGGATAGTGGTTGCGGAATAGTGGTGTTTCAGCCACACATCCCGGATAGAGAGAGGTGAAGGTAATACCAGTTGATTCGTGATAGCGTCGATGCAGTTCGCGCATGGTTAACACGTTGCAAACTTTACTATCTTTGTAAGCTTTAACGGGTTCAAATTTCTTACCGTCAATCATCGAAATCGGTGCTTTAAAACCTGCGGCGAAGCCTTCTAAATCACCCAAGTCTGGACGTGGTGGAATTTTACCACCTAGTTCGTCTGGGTTGTGGGTAACAGTTCCCAAAATCACCATTCGCTTATCCGCAGCCGGAGATTTTTTCATATCCTCCAGCAAGAGTTTGCACAGCAGAAAATGACCAAGGTGATTGGTGGTCATGGTTAATTCGTAGCCTTCGGGACTGCGTAATGGCTCTTTGATTAATGGCATATAAATCGCCGCATTCGCCACCACAGCATCTAAATATTTGCCACTGGCTCTAAAGTTGTTGACAAACTGGCGCACACTATCCAAAGAACCCAGGTCAATGTGCATAAGGGTATAGCTGTCCTTGGGTATGCCTACTTCTTGAGCAGCGTTTTCAGCCTTTGCCAAATCTCGGCAGGCCATGACAACGTGCCATCCTCTGCGAGCAAATGCTTTTGCAGCGTACAAACCTACCCCAGAGGACGCACCTGTGATTACAACCGTTGACTTCCGATCCTGTGCCATTGCTATTCAGACTCTGTTATCGCCTTTTACTATCTTCTGGATTTTACATCACTCGGTTATACAGATTATCTATCAATTTTTGCTTAATAATTGTTAACAATTACAGAATTTCAGAAGTCAGAATTCAGGAGTCAGAATCGACACTTCGACTAAGCTCGGTGCTGAATCAGTGAGGAAAAAAGACCACCACTGACTTTATATGTAGCAATCCTAAATGATTCATAAACCTCTCTGCCTGTCTGCCTTGTCTTGTATCTTCCTATATCAAATAGAACTGCTAGAAATAACTTCTAATAAAAAATAATGGTGGGCATAACCCACCAAAAATCTCTATTTAATTTTTATTTTATAATAAACATTCTCTAGTTTGATGATGATTGATAAACATTTCCATGTCATATTCAATATTGTCTAAGACAATTGAAAAATTAGTTCTATCATATTCACCCTCACAAAAGGTTTCCATATATAAATTACTGCCTGAATTATCAATATATGCTTTCATAAACATAAATAATAAATTCATTTCATTTACGTATTCTAAAAGATTATGCCTATCTACATTCAAGTTACAAGAATAAAGAATTCTAATTAACACGCCTCGATTTGGTACATTTTTAACTATTAAACCATGCTTTCTTGGGTGACGACATAACAGTAATTCATCTTCTTCATCAACATGATAGCCGTTGAATTCTAAATGATTGCGATATCTCACCAAGGGGTGAGCTAAATAATCACCGATGTTAATTTCTGACATAGGTATAAACCTCACAATGTGCTTAACCAATGATGTTGGTTAAAGTTAGTATTCCCACTTAGGGATAATTTATTAACTCTGTCTTGAGATATAGGAATCCGATTTGATTTCTGAATCTAGTTGTGTAGGCTGGGAGTAGGGAATGGGGAGTAGGGAGTAGGAAAAAAGCCTGACCTGGGTGTACTGGTTTTTTTCATAAATCAAATATGAGTCCTATATATAAAAATCTGGTTTGATGGCTGAATTTATTGGTGTAGAAAGGGAGTATGTAGGGGCGGGCTTACTCAATGAATCTGTGGGTAAACGAAATTCTTCATTAACCCGCCCGTACAGGAGTAGGGAAGAAGGTGTATCTCAATGTCATGAACAGAGGCTAGAGAAAGAAAGTGATTAACCTCGCTTATACAGGGCGTTACTAAAATCCGTCTAATTTTAAATAAGCAGTATGCTCAAAGTCAGAGCATACTGCCATAACAGAAGGTTAAAGGTAAAAATTCACAATGGATCAGAGTTGGAGAATCAGTACTATAAGAATATCTATCTAGTAGAGTACTGATTCATCAATGATTCGGAATGTTGACTATCACCATTACCTTCTGTGGTCAGAATCGCACCCGAAATCACCAATTTTTAGCCGGTATACCAAGCAGCACCAAGTCTATCTTTAGTAGCGACAGTAGATTCAGTAGCTTGTGTGCCATTCATTGTCCAAATCTTGTCTGCACCGGAAGCTTGATCACGCCAGTAGACATCGGTTTTACCATCGCCATTGAAATCGCCAAAGGATGGTGTCAAGGATGCGCTGTTGCTGGGAAGGAAGGCTTCAGATTTAACTGATGTACCATTCATTAACCAAGCGGTGTTTTCACCAGTTTTTTGATTGTGCCAGAAGATATCGGTTTTGCCGTCACCGTCAAAATCACCAATGTTAGCTTGCCAAGAAGAATCGAGTGTCTTAGCTGCGGCTTCGGTGACGACGATACCGTTCATAGTCCAAATTTTGTTTTGACCACTGGAAGAGTTACGCCACAGAATATCAGTCTTTAAGTCGCCGTTGAAATCGCCGAGGATGGGAGTTAAAGCTGAAGATTGAGATTGCAAGTTAAACTTGCTGACTTGTGTGCCATTCAGGAACCAAGCACTGTTAGCACCAGTGTTAGCATTACGCCAGAAGATATCACTTCTACCGTTACCGTCAAAATCAACAACGGTTGGAGTTAAACCAACTGCTGTGGTTTCTAGAACATTGGCACTAGAAACTTTTGTGCCATCCATTGTCCAAAGGGCATTTTGGCCAGTTTTAGCGTTGTTCCAGAAGATATCTGTTTTGCGATCGCCATTGAAATCACCAATTAAGGGATTCCAGTTGCTATCAACTTTTTCTAAAGCGGCGGTACTAGCGACTTTTGTACCATCCATTAAGACAATTCTATTTTCGCCTGTTTGAGTATTCCGCAACAAAAAGTCGGTTTTGCCATCATTATTAAAATCGGCAATTCTGTAAGTCCAAGAATTGATATCAAACTTACCCATAGAACCTTGGGAGAGAATTTGTCCACCATCCATGAGGCGCAGGACAATCTCACCTGTTTGAGCATTAACCCAGAGTTTATCAACTTTACCATCACCGTTAAAATCAGGTGCGATCGCTGCACTCTTTAGGTAAGGGTTGGGGTTAGGATTGGCGCTGGCTGTGACTTTTGATGTTGTATTTTGCTGTGTTGATAAAGAGCTTGTTTCTAATGTTGAAGCTGAACTACTACCTAAAAAAGTTTTGCCAATTCCTTGAGTATTGTCGAGAACGTCTAACAATTCACTGGATTTTTTCAAAGAGTCAGAAAATGCTGTTACTTGTAATGCTGATGATTTTGAAGTTGAAGACATAGTGCGTTCTGATCACTGGTTGTCCTCAAAGTTTTAACTTAAAGCTCTTAGTCATTTCTGTAATTTAATAACAGTTATTATCTTTTTATGGTTTTCTAATTAAACATTTTGCTAATTAAAATATCAAGGTTTCTATACAAATTATCTTGTATAAGTCATTTGATTTATTTTTGCAAGTCTTAGATAATCAATCATCCAATTTGTCAGCGTATTTTATTTATGTCAGGTTTTAAATATATAAAATAAGTTTGTCATCTAATTATCAGCAGGCAAAACTTAAAATGACCAAATAATACAAACCTGAAATGCTCAAAAAATTCTGAGTAAAATATCTTAAGCAGGCGAAAAGACTGGTTAAAATAACTGCAACCAGGAATTATAGGAATCCGATTTGATTTTCGAATCTAGTTGTGTAGGCAGGGAGTAGGGAGTAGGAAAAAAGCCTGACCTGGGTGTACTGATTTTTTTCATAAATCAAATATGAGTCCTATATTGAGAAGTAAGTTAGAAACAGTATGAAGATTGCTGAGTACTTGTTTTTGACTCAGCCTCAATACTAGGTAAGGTAAAATAACACAGTATTTAACTGACAAATTGAAAAACTATGCAATTAGAATATCGGCAGCGTCGGGAGCAATTAATGGCAAAAATTGGCAATGGTACGGCGATTTTTCGCAGTGCGCCAATGGCAGTAATGCACAACGATGTCGAATATGCTTATCGTCAAGATAGTGATTTTTTCTACTTAACAGGCTTTAATGAAGCGCAAGCCGTGGCGGTGTTAGCACCAAATCACCCCGAACATCGCTTTGTGTTGTTTGTCCAGCCAAAAGACCGAGAAAAAGAAGTTTGGTCTGGTTATCGCTGCGGTGTGGATGCAGCCAAAGAAATTTATGGTGCTGATGCGGCTTATCCCATCAATGAATTAGATGAGAAATTGCCCCAATATCTTGAAAAATCCGATCGCATTTATTATCACTTGGGGCGCGATCGCAAATTTAATGAAAAAGTTTTAGCACATTATCAAAGTTTACTGCGGACTTATCCCAAACGAGGTACAGGGCCAATTGCCATTGAAGATACCTGTACAGTGCTTCACAGTATGCGCCTAATTAAAACAGAAACCGAATTAGAAATGATGCGCCAAGCAGCTGCGATCGCTATTGAAGCACATAATCAAGCAATGGCGATTACCAAACCCGGACGTTATGAATACGAAATCCAAGCTGAAATTGAATGGCTGTTTCGTCACCGGGGTGCAATGGGGCCTGCTTATCCTTCGATTGTGGCTTCAGGGGTGAATGCTTGCGTCCTCCACTACATTGAAAATAATCGTCAGATGCAGGATGGCGAACTGCTATTAATTGATGCTGGCTGTGCCTACAATTATTACAACTCCGATATTACCAGGACATTTCCGGTGGGTGGTAAGTTTACGCCCGAACAAAAGACATTGTATGAAATTGTACTAGAAGCACAAAAACAAGCGATCGCCCAAGTCCAACCAGGTAACACCTTTAAAGCCGTTCACGATACCGCCGTGCGCGTCCTCACCGCAGGCTTAATTGACCTTGGCATTCTCCAGGGCGAAATTGACAAAATTATCGAAGAAGAAAAATACAAACCATATTATATGCACCGTACCAGTCATTGGTTAGGCTTAGATGTGCATGATGTTGGCGTTTACCAACATGGTGACGACAAACCGCAGATTTTACAACCAGGTCAAGTCCTCACAGTCGAACCGGGACTATACATTGTTCCAGATACCAAACTAGCCGAAGACCAACCACAAACCCACCCACGCTGGATTGGTATTGGCATTCGCATCGAAGATGATGTACTCGTCACACCCACAGGCCATGAAGTATTAACCGCCGGAGTTCCCAAAGAAATAGATGAAATAGAACGAGTAGGCTAAAGAAGGCAGGAAGTAAGAGGAAATACCCATAAATTCTGCCTTTTTGGTCAAAATTTTCCCTTACACCCATACACCCTCAAACCCCCACTCCCGACTCCCGATTCCCGACTCCCCTTTGTTCACACTTAAGCTTTTCTAGGTAAATTCAGCAGTTACACGGAAGCCATAAAAAATCAGATCAGTTATTCAGTGGATGATAGTCAGTACATCTAGCTAGAAAACAATGGTCAGTAATAGTTCTGTGCAGTGCGACAAAACCCAACGGTTAGTAATGCGCCTGCCACGTACCTTGAGTTATCTAGAAACCTGGGGTTTTGGGCTGACGGGTCATGTAGGATGGATTGGCACTGCACCGGTTATCCATGCAGCACTGGGATCTAAAGCTATTTTTGTGTGGTTGTTTGGAACGATCATTTCTTGTATTTTGAACTTACAAATCCAAAGTTTAGGTAAACATTGGCTGGATGTAACCGGAGGAACACCTAATTATACGGCTCGGCTACTCAAGAACTATCCTCATTTGGGTCTCTATGTTGCTTTGGCATATTATTTTAGCTGGGCAGCCGCACCAGCATTATACGCAATTATCCTCACAGACTTAGTTAAAGTTAATTTTCAACCTTTAGGCATTTCCTGTCCAGAAACTTTCTTAAAAATTACCTTCACAGCAATTCCCTTTATTGTGGCCTTTAGTGGAACTCGTGCTGTCGCATTACTGCACTTATTTTTTGTGATTCCGGCAATTTCATTAGTACTTTTGTTTTGTACTCAAGGTATATTTTGGTTAGTTTTATCTCAGGGGATTAATTTATTTCCGCCTAGTACAAATAGCATAACTTTTGCCGAATGGGCAAAGTGGTTTTTCCTAGCCAGTTATTCAGTTTATGCCTGTGAAACCACATCTGCTTTTGTTGCCGATAGCCATTCTCCGCAAAAAACTTTAAAGTTTTTAACCACAGCAACTTGGCTAATTCCCCCTGTTTTTCTTGGTGGTTCGTGGGTATTAATGTGTACCGTTACTGATGCCAATATTGGTGAAGATACATTCTTGAATTTATTAGCTGCATCACAACCTTTTTGGGGTTCATTTGCCCCTTTTTTAGCCACACTATTAATTGCATTTTCTTGTCTGCTAAGTTGTGCCACAGCCGTTACCAATTCTCCTCGAATTCTTTACCAACTGGCTTTGGATGGTCAGTTGTCGCCTGTGTTTACGGTAGTTTCCCGCCAAGGTATTTTGGGGCCAGCTATTTTTATTACTTTTTTACTCAGTTTGCTTTGTTTGAATTTAGGCAGTGTATCTCACCTGGTGACAGTGGCAGGTACATGCTATTTGTTAGCAATTATGGGGCTACATTTTGGCTTGTGGTTATGTCGTAATCAAGTAGAAGTTTTGTGGCCTTGGTGGTCATTGGGTTTTTTTTTGGTAGAAGCAGTAGTTTTAGTAGTTGGTGGGTTAGCTTGGAGTTGGCAAGATTTATTAATTGGGATGATTATCCCTCTGGTGCTGATGATGGGAGATATTGGCTTACGTCGCTTTAACTTTGCACCATTTCATCCCCAATGGTGGACAGAACGTTACACCGAAAAATTTACTAGTAATAACTCAGATTTTGTAGTACTTCAGGTAATTGTTTTAGTATCGCTGATTTGTGCTTCCGCTATTGGCAGTTGGATTTTGCGTGATTTATTAGGTGAGTTTCATGACAACTCACGCAATTCGTTACTGGCAATTGTGTTAGTTATGCTTTCGTTTGTGGGGGTAGCGATCGCCTGCTGGACTACCCTACCACAAATTGCAGCCATTGATCAGGCACGGCAACAAGCCAAAAATCTCTTTATTACCACTCTCAATACTGTTCCCGATGTTGTTTTAGTTTTAGATGAACAAGGTACAATTCTCCAGACTAATTTAGCAGCTGAAGAATTATTTCAAATTAGTACCCAACAATTAATCGGACAAAGTTTAAACCTCTTCCTCATCAACCATCATGGTAAACCAGAACAATGGTCTATGCGGAGTGAACAAACTCTCACCACCAAGCATGGTTCATACATTGTAGAATCTACTGTTTCCCAGCCTTCTAACTTGTCATTACGACAATATGTTGTCATCCTGCGAGATATTACTCAACGCAAACTAGCCGAAGAAGAACTCAAACAATACCGTTGTCAACTGGAACAGTTAGTCGCAGAACGTACCATTGAACTGATGAGAGTTAATCAACAGCTGCAACAAGATATTCTCGAACGACAACGAACCCAAGAACTACTGCTGCACAACAGTTTACATGATGCCCTCACAGGATTACCCAACCAATCTTTGTTTATGGAGCGAGTTAAACTGGCTCTAGAACGCAGCAAACAACAAAAAGATTATGTATTCGCTGTCATATTTTTAGATTTAGACCGCTTTAAGGTGATTAATGATAGTTTAGGACATTTACTCGGCAATCAACTGTTAATTGCCATTTCCCATCGACTCCAATCAATTTTACGCGCAGGCGATATGGTGGCGCGGTTTGGTGGTGATGAGTTCACTATTTTACTGGAAGAAATCGATGGGATCAACGGTGCAATCCAAGTAGCCGAACGCATTCAAAATTTACTCGCTTTACCTTTTCAATTAAATGAACATAAAGTATTTACTAACGCAAGTATGGGAATTGCCTTAAGTACCAATAGTTATGAGCAAGCTGCACATATTCTGCGGGATGCTGATGTAGCGATGTATTCAGCAAAATCTAATGGTAAAGCACGTTATGAAATCTTTCATCCCACCATGCACGAAAGTGCATCTCTGCTATTGCAGCTAGAAACGGCGATGCGTCATGCACTCATTCAGCAAGAGGAATTTCGCCTGCACTATCAGCCCATTGTTTCTCTAGTTACAGGTAGAATTGTTGGTTTTGAAGCCTTAATTAGATGGCATCATCCCGAAAGAGGGATTATTTCTCCAGAAGAATTTATTCCCTTAGCGGAAGAAACCGGAATGATTGCGTCTATTGGTCAATGGGTACTTTATGAAGCTTGTCGCCAATTGCAAGTATGGCATCAACAATTTCCCGCTTGTGTACCCTTGACAATTAGCGTCAATTTTTCTGGCAAACAAGTTATGCAGCCAGATATTGTCAAACAAGTGCAACAAGTTCTGCACAATACAGGTTTAGAACCCAGTAGTTTGAAGTTGGAAATTACCGAAAGCTTGCTGATGGATAACTTTGAATTAGCTAACGCCATGCTTTCGCAATTAACTACCTTGAATATCGAGTTACACATGGATGATTTCGGCACAGGTTATTCATCCTTAAGTTATTTGCACCGCTTACCACTGAGAACGATTAAAATTGACCGCTCTTTTATTAGTAATATCGGTAGTCGGGGGGAAAATTTAGAAATTGTGCGAGCCATTATTACATTAGCCCACAGTTTAAATATGTCAGTCACCGCCGAAGGCATTGAAACAGTAGAACAATTAGCCCAACTCAAAGCCTTACAATGCGACCAAGGACAAGGATATTTCTTTTTTCCCGCCTTGGAAGGTTCTGTAGTAGAAGTACTGCTGGGCAGTAATTTATCGGAGAAAAATTTTTTTGAGGTATAAGATCACAAGTAGAAGGACTAAATTCAACTTAATTTGAGATTACCAGGGTTCTTTTCTCCCCTCAAAGGGTTGATTCATCTGGGTTTTTCGTTTTTTCGGCAAGCCCTAAGTACAAGCTTTATACCCTCAATGACATTAGTTCGGCACAGCGATAAACAGCGATAAATAAAAAGTCTCCATACATCATACCCGGAAATTTTTTATAGCTGGGAATAATGAATTATGTAAAATGCACAAAGTAAAAGATATGGAGAAATAGAAAATGGCATTAACTGGGGTCAGGATTGTGTTGGTAGAACCAGCTGGCCCAATTAATGTGGGTGCGATCGCTCGTGTGATGAAAAATTTTGGTTTGTACAACCTCATATTAGTTAACCCCCAATGTGACCCGCGATCACCAGAAGCGATGAAAATGGCTGTCCATGCCAAGGATATTTTAGAATCTGCCCTAGAGGTCGCAACTTTACCAGAGGCTTTGCAAGGATGCGTCAGAGCGATCGCCACTACTGCGCGTGTGCGTGATTGGGGAACACCGTTAGAAACACCCCGCAGCGCCTTACCTTGGTTACTGGAAGAACCAGACAAACCCTCGGCGTTGATTTTTGGCAGAGAAGACCGGGGATTAAGTAATGAAGAATTAAATTATGCCCAGCGATTTATCCGCATTCCCACCAGTGAGGTATATCCCTCGTTAAATTTAGCCACAGCTGTCGGGATTTGTTGTTATGAACTGGCGCAACAGGTAGAAATCGCCCAACCCCAGATCAGTCAACCAACAGAATTAGCATCTTTTGAACTGGTGGAGGCTTACTACCAACAATTAGAATCGCTACTGTTAGATATTGGTTATCTCTATCCCCATACAGCCGCGAGTCGGATGGAGAAATTTCGCCAACTATATAATCGCGCCCGACTGACAAATAATGAAGTGGCGATGTTGCGGGGGATTTTTCGGCAAGTAGAGTGGGTGCTAAACAATCGTAATGATGATGAAAACTTATGATGTATCGATTAATATATACGGAATCTCCCTCAAAATAGATAATATGGCTTAAACTAAACACACTACTGAGTAGTCAAAGTTGATTTCAGCATTAAGCTGTATGAACAGTCAGTTTTAGGCCGGGAGTCTGCAAGAAAAAATTCGAGTGAGTCACAAGGAGTAGCAGTGACAGAATCAAGTGACAAACTAAGAGCTTTCTCGCGGCGACAACCCGTAAATGGCCGCCCGCGATCGCGCAAAGCTCCAAAAGCACAACCAAAAAAAGCCAAAGTTCCCCAGCCACAGCAACGACCTGTGGGTAGAGAACAGATACTGGCATCAGGTGCGATCGCAATGGGCGGAGTTCCCCGGCCAAGACCAGGGCTAGTGATGCCAACGGCTGTCAAACCCATCCCCAGAAAACCCGCTAATGTTCCACCCCCGTACCCCAACACTGTTAAGGTAAAAACAGTGCGGGTACAGAAGCCGCCACAGCCTAAAATGACCAAAAGAGTGTCAAAAAAGACACGGCTAAAGCCAATGGCGAGAACGATGTTATATATCCTGCGGTTGTTAATTGTAGGAGTCGGTATGGGTGCGATCGTTGGTACAGTATTATCAGCTCTCGACCCGGCGACTCGCATCAATTCCAACTCGCCCGTGTCATCAAATACTAATAATTCTGGTCAAGTTCAGTCACAAAGTACGCCTAATCCTGTAGCGCCAACTTCCGGGTTATACCTGTCCCAAGAAATTACTCCACTCAAAAATGCTGTGCAGAATTTGGCAGCCACAACACCAGACCTCACACCCGGCATTTTCTTAGTTGATTTAGATAATGGTGGCTATGTAGATATCAATGCTTCTGTTGGTTTTCCTGCCGCCAGCACCATTAAAGTTCCGATTTTGGTAGCGTTTTTCCAAGATGTTGATGCAGGCAAAATCCGCCTAGATGAAATGCTGACTATGCAGCAAGATATGGTGGCTGGTGGTTCGGGAAATTTCCAATTTAAGCCAGTTGGCACACAGTATAGTGCGTTGGAAGTTGCCACCAAAATGATTACTATCAGCGACAATACAGCAACAAATATGCTGATTGCGCGACTGGGAGGCATAGACGCATTAAATCAACGTTTTCGCAGTTGGGGATTAACCACCACAGTAATTAAAAATAAATTGCCAGATTTACAAGGTACAAACATCACCAGTCCCAGAGAATTGGGCAATTTGATGGCAATGGTGAATCAAGGTAACTTTGTGAGTCTGCGATCGCGCGATATCATGCTGGATATTATGCGTCGTACCGAAAGAGATAATCTCCTACCCTCTGGTTTAGGCGCAGGTGCCAGAATTTACCACAAAACAGGCGATATCGGCACAATGCTGGCAGATACGGGTTTAGTTGATATTCCCAATGGTAAGCGTTACATCATTTCCTTGATGATCAAACGCCCCAATAATGACCCCCGTGCCGAAAAACTCATTAGTTCCATTTCTCGAACTACTTACGAAAGCCTCAGTCAAAGTAGCCCAGCAAATACAATCAATAACAATATCCCCACAAATACTTATCCATCGCCGTCCATTAGTTCTCCCGTACCGAATACTACTGGGATGATGCCCATGAGTGGTTATCAATCACCTATAATGAATCCTACTGTCCCCAATAACATACCAATGACTGGTTATCAATCACCTATAATGAATCCTCAGTATTATCCCCCAAGATAAATTTGTAACTTGGCATTTTTCATGACATCTACCACACCCACAATTCAGTTTTTTGCAGGCATTTTTGAAGAACTCAGCAATGTGAGTTTGCGACGTGGCAAAGTTTCGGGAAACCGCATTGTCGCTATGACTTTTAATCAATTACAAGCTTTAGAAGGCTTTAATAGTTTTACAAAACCATCTTTAAATTCCTTACTGTTAACTGATGAAGAAGGTGAAATTAGCGTAACGCCTTCTTCGACTCGGTTTATTTTTGGTGGTGATGAGGGTGATGAATTACAACGGGTAGAATGCCAATTTGAAATTGAACAAGATGATCATTGGGAACGCTTTATGCGTTTTATGCACCGTTACGCTGAGGCTAATGGGATGGAGTATGGTAGTTCTAATTGAGACACGGGAGATAGGGGAGACAAGGTAGATAGGGGAGAGAAATAGGTTTTTAAATTATTTAGGATTGATAAATCAAAGTTGATTTCATCCCATAAAGTTTCTTGATTTTTTTAAAAGTACTAAAAAACAAATTGGATAATTATTGACTAAACAAAACTCCTATCTCCCTTGTCTCCCTTCTCTCCCCAGTCTCCCTTTTCTGTCATGAAATAAACACCTAACTGATTAAATCAGTACGGGGTTTAAAGGTTTCAATTTGTCGAATTTTTTCGTACAGTTCTTTTTCTTCAGGGCTAATATTTTTGGGTGTAACTATCTGAATTTCCACCAATTGATCGCCGCGTTTACCGTTATCGGTGGGGTAGCCTTTATTTGCCAAGCGAAATCTTTGACCAGACCTAACTCCGGGTGGGATAGTCATTTTCACGGGGCCGTCGAGGGTGGGTGCTTCGACAGATCCACCTAAAACTGCTTCGCTGGGAGTCACTGGTACTTGACAGGAAATATTTGCGCCTTCTAGTTTAAACAAAGGATGCGGCTCGACGGTAATTTTAAGGTATAAATCGCCACCGCTAATACCTTGATTTTTCAGCCGAATGCTTTGACCTGTGACCATAGCTGGAGGCATTGTCACTTCTAGCGATCGCCCATCTTCTAAACGAATGCGTTCGTTACCACCTTGATAAGCTTTTTCTAATGGTAAAGTTAATCGCGCTTCAATATCTCGTCGTGCAGGTTTTGGTGGGTTTTTTGGAACTGTGTATTCAACTCTGCTGTTTGGCGAACGGAACGGATCGGTTTTAGTAGTACTACCATTTCTGTTGCTTTGGCGACTACCAACACCGACGACTTGATTGATAAAGTCTTCAAAATTGGCAAATTGACTGGGATCGACATTTTGATTACCATTGCTGCGATCGCCTGGTTTTTCTCCCCAACCTTTGGTTTTGGGCGGCTGTTTGTTACCAGCAAAGCCTTTTTGCTTCCAATAGCGGCTAAACTGGTCGTATTGCGCCCTTTTAGCAGCGTCAGAAAGCACTTCGTAAGCTTCATTCACATCTTTAAATTTTTCTTCGGCTGCCTTATTCCCTGGATTCAAATCAGGGTGATATTGTCTAGCTAATCGCCGATAATTCTTTTTAATTTCTTCATTAGAGGCATCTTTAGCTACTCCCAAAATCTCGTAGTAATCGCGGAAATTCTGCAAATTTTGCATAGTCAGTTATTTAAATTTAGATTTTAGATTTTAGAGCTTGGTAATAATTTTTAAGTAACTAGTAATACTATTTACCAATTACTTAATACTTATCACCAATAACTAAATCCGTATTTTGAATCAAGTTTCTCAATCAAGTAAAGGAGGGGGAGTACTACAACCAATCATCTTCATCATCCCAATTATCTTGATAGCTGGGGCGAGATGGGCGGCGTGTGGGGCGGCTGTCGTAGGCTGAAGAACGGCTATCTCTATCTCTGCCATAATCTCTGCTACCGTAATCTCTACCATTGTCCCTACTGTAGTCGCGACTGCTGTAGGAATCCCGATCGCGGTAGCTATCGCGGTAGTAATCTGGTTCGCGATCGCGTTCTTTGTCGCCGCCGCCTGTGAAGATTTCTTTAATTGTGCCTAACAAGTCGTCGTCTTCGTCTTCAGCGTAATATTGACGGACTTCTCGGTTAAGTTCATAAAGGGCATCTTGTAAATCGGCGTAGGCTTGATCAATACCGCGATCGTCGTTGGCTTGTAAACTTTCTTTCAGTTCGCGGCAAATATTATCAATCCGTTGACGACGACTGCGGGCAAATTGCATTCCAAATTCTAGGGCTACTTCTCGCATTTGGCGTTCTGATTGTAAAATCAATGCTTCCGCACGGGTGCGTTTTTCGACACGTTCTTTGCGTTCGCGGTCAACATCAGCGTATTTTTGTGCGTCCTGAATCATTCGGTTGATTTCCGATTCAGTCAATGTAGAAGCGCCTTGAATGGTAATACTTTGTTCTCTGCCTGTGGTGCGGTCTAAAGCTGTTACCTGTAAAATCCCGTTGGCATCAATATCAAATGATACCTGGACTTGGGGAATGCCGCGTGGGGCTGGGGGAATGCCATACAGCTTGAACCGTCCCAGAGATTTGTTATCTCCTGCCATATCCCTCTCACCTTGGACTACGTGAATTTCCACGGTGTTTTGATTATTTTCCGAAGTGGAGAAGATATCAGAACGGCGAACGGGGATGGTTGTATTGCGGGGGATGAGTTTTTTCATCACGCCGCCAATGGTTTCTAATCCCAAAGATAAAGGCGTGACATCCAACAAAAGCAAGTCTTTTAGTTCCCCAGCCAAGATACCTGCTTGAATGGCTGCACCCACAGCGACGACTTCATCAGGGTTAACGTTTTCGTTGGGTTCAATGCCAATTAAGTCGCGGACTAATTGTTTTACCATTGGTATTCTTGTGGAACCGCCCACCAACACCACTTCTTCGATGTCTTCTGGTCTGAGTCCTGCGTCTTTTAATGCCCGTTTGACTGGAGTGCGGACACGTCCTATTAAGTCAGTACACAAAGCTTCAAATTGGGAACGAGTCAGGCGTGTTTCGATGTGTTTTGGCCCGTCCTCTGTAGCGGTGATGAAGGGTAAGTTAATATCGGTAACGCTCACCGCCGATAGTTCGATTTTAGCTTTTTCGGCGGCTTCCATTAACCTTTGTAGAGCTTGGCGATCGCGTCTTAAGTCTACACCTTCTGTCTCTAAAAATTGTTCTGCTAACCAATCAACTATCTTTTTATCAAAGTCATTACCACCCAGTTGGGTATCGCCACTGGTTGATTTAACTTCAAATACTCCATCGCCCACATCTAAAATCGATACGTCAAAAGTCCCACCACCCAAGTCAAATACCAATATGGTTTCAGTATCACCCCGATCTAAACCATAAGCTAAAGAAGCGGCAGTGGGTTCATTGAGAATCCGCAACACTTCCAAACCAGCAATTCTGCCAGCATCGCGGGTGGCTTGTCGCTGAGAATCGTTAAAATAAGCCGGAACTGTCAAGACTGCCCCGGTGACTGGTTCCCCTAAATAACGACTGGCATCATCGGCTAATTTTTTCAGTACCATTGCCGAAATTTCTTCGGGGGCAAAATCTTTACTCAAGCGGGGACAAGCAATTTTGATATTGCCGATGTCGTCTTTGCGGATGGTGTACGGCACACGTTTCGATTCGGGATTCAGTTCGCCATACTTCCGCCCAATAAAGCGTTTAACTGCAAAAAAAGTATTTTGCGGGTTGAGGACGGTTTGCCGTCTTGCCATTTGCCCAACCACTCTCTCGCCATCTTTGCTGAAACCAACTACGGAGGGTGTTGTTCGCATTCCTTCTGCATTGGCAATCACCACCGGCTTGCCACCCTCCATCACGGCGACTACTGAGTTGGTTGTACCCAAGTCGATGCCGACTACCTTGCCCATGCGTTACTCTTCTCCTAGTGCGTCTTATATCTATTAATTTATTATGATTGTCCAAGACTACCAATAGCAGTAAGCTATTAGTGGAAAACACCTCAATGGTATAATAATCAATTAAGGCAAAAGCTGAATAAATTTAAGGTTAAAGAGCTAGTTGCAAGACTAGGATAGCATTCACGACGCTAAGTATGTTCCAGCATCGGGAAATCTCCATAGTGGAAAAACTCTACTTTATCAGTGCTTTAAGTTGGGAAATCCACACTTCTGTAATTGATTTTTGGCAGAACTACTAATTATTGATGGGTTAACTTCATACTTTATCCTTAATACTTCCGTTGAATTTACAAGAGCAATTACAAATCCATCTCTCTGAAATTGCAAGAGAACGTGATCCTTTCTTGGCAACAGCAGGACATTTCTTTGTCCAAGAATATATTCGTCAACAATTTTCCCAATGGGGAAGTGTGGAAATCCACACCTTTAAAGTGAATGGGAAAAGCTGTAAGAACCTGATTTTAAATTTATCTGCTGACGGGAAGCACCAAGATTTACCCCCGATTTTGATGGGGGCGCACTATGATGCTGTACCAGGAACCCCAGGGGCGGATGATAATGCCACAGGGGTAGCAGTGTTATTAGAATTAGCCCGAAAATTTGCCACAGCACCAGCTAAATATCCCTTGCGACTGGTTGCGTTTGATATGGAAGAATATGGCTTACTGGGAAGTGCGGAATATGCCGCTTTATTGCATCAACAACAGCAACCACTCCGATTAATGATTTCTTTGGAAATGCTTGGTTATTGCAACTCTATCCCTGGTTCGCAAAATTATCCCTCGCCTCTGGAAAAGTTTTATCCCAATACAGGTGATTTTATTGCTTTAATTGGCAATTTGCGGACAATCCGCGATTTAATTAGCCTCAGCCGGAGTATTCGCAAAGTAGGTGTACCCAGCCAGTGGTTGCCAGTACCCAACCGAGGCTTAATTGTACGTCAAACCAGACTCAGTGATCATGCACCATTTTGGGATTTGGGCTATCCCGCAATTATGGTGACAGATACGGCATTTTTACGGAATCCCCATTATCATCAACCCAGTGATAATATCGCTTCTTTAGATTTAGATTTTCTCACTGGTGTTTGCCAAGGCTTGGAACAAGGTATTAGACGGTTAAGTTAAGTAGTTGTAGCAACAGCGATTTTCAATTGGGTAGAATACAAATTCATCCGCGTTGATCTGCGGTTAATTATTTTTTCCTGTTCCTCACTGAGTCGAGAATCGCTATAGTTTTAACTTCAATTGCAACTCATCTTTAATACGGTTGAGAATTGAGGCTTCATCTAGATTCGCTAAAATTTTGCTGATGACTGCTTTTGGCCCTTCTGGCCCCCAAGTTGCACCATTGGCTAAATAAGCTTTTGTGACTTGACCAATACCGTAAGAAGAGACACCAGCTACACCTGCTTGGGTGAGTGCAACGGTGACATAAGGTGCTAAGGTGACACCTGCTGTAGCTGGTGCAGAGATACCCAGTAAAGTTTTCAAACCACTTAAGCCCAAGTTGGCGAGTAATTCACTCACACCAATACCGCCCATACTCAAGGCTATTCTTTGCAATAGTTTTACCGCCCCAGCTTCGGTCATGGGGATGGCGTAGAGTTTCGATAAACCTAAAATCAAAGCAATATCAATAGCTATACTACTGAGTATATCTACGACTGTCACCGGATTGAGGGCGATCGCTAGGGCTTTAGCCATCACCGCTTTCCAAATCAACTGATTGGCGTTCTGTTCCCGAATTAAGAGTTTGCGTTGTACCAGTTGCTCATTTACAGTGTCAGCATACAACATCGAGTTCAGCGCCACTAAAGCTTTACCCTCCCGTTGCAAAATCTCTAATATTTTCAGCTTGAGTTCTTCGACTTGGGCGTTTCCGGGACGCAACTGCAAACCCCGACTACCATCAGGGCGAACTACCGCCGTTTTTACCAATGGTGAAGCGGCTGACATGACAATTTCTAAAGGCGTGAGTAATTCTTTTACCCGTTCATCTCGAATTTTTTCATAAATTGCCAAGCGATCGGCGGCGGGATATTGGTCAACTTTGTTAAACACCAAAATTATCGGTTTTCCTGCTTCTCGCAATTGGGAAAGGGCTTGGTGTTCTATCTTCGTTATGTCTCCTGAAATCACAAACAAAATTAAATCGGCTTGTTTGGCGATTTGTTCTGCTAAGGCGGCGCGAGTATCACCATCAACTTCATCTAACCCAGGGGTATCAATCAGTTCTACCTGGGATTGACCAACACTCGGTAAAGTCACACGCAAAGCCCGTTCATTAGTACCAATGATTTCTTCGTGAATACTCCAATTAACCCTTTGTGCTGCACGAGTTACACCATGCAAAGGGCCTGTTTCAAATACTGGTTGTCCTACCAAAGCATTCAACAGCGATGATTTACCCCGTCCTACCATCCCAAAAGCTGCAATCTGCACCACCATCCGGTCTAACTTGGCCAGCATAGTTTCTAAATCAGCCAGTTCGGCTTCTAAACCTGTCTTTTCTTGTGGTGTTAAGTCAAGATTATTCACCAAGTTTCGCAGTGCTGTTTGGGCTTGTTTATAATTCAGTTCCGCTTGAATGTCTTCAAAGCTAAAAATGGCACTATCTAGTTCTTCCTCCCAGTTAGGCGAGTTACTTTGGTCTGGTTCTGGCAATTTAGAAGGCATGATAACCGGAGATTGTTGATTTACCTCATTTTTATCCTAGTTATTTTTTACAGGATATGGGGCGATAATATTCAGTGTTCAGGCTGCCTTTACCATCCACACCAGAAAACTCAAGATTTGCTCCACCGGAGGCAGGGGATAATCACTAAAATCAATGGTGACTGTTTGCCCTTCGAGTTTGAGAAATCGCCATTGCGTCCCACTGCTGACAGTACCGTAAATGGTTGTGATAGGTTGTCCTTTGGCTTCATTGAATTTTTGTGCAGCCACCATTTCGGCCATACACTGTCCGAGTCCTGATTTTAAATCTGATTTTTTCGCTTCAACAATTACAATTGCGGGTGCTTCCACTGTTAATTGTTCAGGTGAACGACTAATGAGAAAGTCGCAGACACCATTAAGTCCAATACTCGCATCAACGTTAAACTCTTCCCCCGAAAACACACTGATGGACGAATGGAGAATGCGGCGTACTTCCAACAGCACTGGATTGATAATTACTTCAGAACGGGCTTTTTCTGTGTCAACTGCGATCGCCCAAGGCAAATCTTCTAAAATAGCTTGCAGTCGGGGGCTGGGATTCACAGGTTCAATATTTTCGGGAAAAAACCGCACTCCCTCTACAATCATCAGGCGAAAATCTTGTTTCAACCTGTCAATAGTAAATTGACTATAGGGCATAAGCTACTTGGCATTTAAACTGCACAAACTTTACAACTAACTTTAGATGTATTTCTAGCTTAGAGTCTTATTCTTGATGAGTGTGATACTTAGTAATTCTATGTCATCTTTTCCCATCGCATCGGGTGATCCGAAAAAGTAGTAGAGTGAAGAGTGCATCTATTAGCGTTAGGAATTTGACTACATCACCTGTGCGGAAAATTGTTATTGCCGGTAACTGGAAAATGTTTAAAACCCAGGCAGAGACTCAAGATTTCTTGCGAGGGTTTCTGCCTCATTTAGACAACACGCCCGATGAGCGAGAAATATTATTGTGTCCTCCGTTCACCGATTTAGGCATTTTGTCTCAAAGTTTGCATGGTAGCCGTGTACAACTTGGAGCGCAAAATGTTCATTGGGAAGATTCTGGAGCTTATACTGGTGAAATTGCCGCTCCGATGCTGACAGAAATTGGTGTCCGTTATGTAATTGTCGGTCATAGTGAACGACGGCAATTTTTTGGTGAAACGGATGAGACAGTTAATCTACGTCTGAAAGCTGCTCAAAAACACGGTTTAACCCCAGTTTTATGTGTAGGGGAAACAAAACAACAACGCGATGCGGGGCAAACTGAATCACTAATTACTACTCAGCTAGAACATGACCTAGTGAATGTAGATCAAGATAATTTAGTGATTGCTTATGAACCCATTTGGGCAATTGGGACTGGTGACACCTGTGAAACTACGGAAGCTAACCGAGTTATTGGCTTAATTCGCAGTCAGTTAAAGAACCCCAATGTTCCGATTCAATATGGTGGCTCAGTCAAGCCAAATAATATTGATGAGATCATGGCTCAACCAGAAATTGACGGCGTGCTTGTGGGAGGAGCTAGTCTGGAAGCTGAAAGTTTTGCCCGGATTGTCAACTATCAATAGTCTTATATGTAATGCCTTTTCCCTGGCAGAGCCAGGGAATGGGTTTAACTAAGTCAAAAGTTAAAAGTTAAAAGTCAAAAGAATCAGACTTGATTGCTTTGTATGCCCAGTAATTTAATTATTCGTGGGCGTTGTTTCGCTTGGGGACAGCGCACTTATTTAATGGGTGTGCTGAATGTGACACCTGATAGTTTTAGCGATGGTGGGGATTTTAATAGTACAGCTGCGGCTTTGGCTCAAGCTCAAGCAATGGTAGCGGCTGGTGCTGACATCGTTGATGTTGGTGGGCAGTCAACGCGGCCGGGAGCAGAGCAAATTAGTTTGGCAGAAGAATTAGAGCGAGTTATCCCCATCATCAAGGCAATACGCTCGGAAATGACAGTGCCGATTTCTGTAGATACAACTAGGGCATCTGTAGCAAAAGCAGCAATAGAAGCTGGGGCAGATATTGTGAATGATATTTCCGGCGGGACATTTGATGATGAGATGTTGCCGACAGTGGCTAGTTTAGGTGTGCCGATAGTGTTGATGCACATTCGGGGAACACCAGAAACGATGCAACAAATGACAGAGTATGAAGATTTATTGGGAGAAATTGCAAGTTTTTTAACAGGACAAATTTTGGCCGCGACCAAGGCAGGCATCGACCAAGCAAAAATTATTATTGATCCTGGGATTGGTTTTGCTAAGAATTATGAGCAGAATTTAGAGATTTTGCGTAACTTGCGATCGCTCACACAATTAAAGTGTCCTATCTTAGTAGGCGTATCTCGTAAAAGTTTTATTGGTCGCATTCTCAATCAACCAAATCCCAAAGCACGCATTTGGGGAACAGCTGCGGCTTGTTGTGCTGCTATTACCAACGGTGCGGATATTCTGCGAATTCACGATGTCAAAGAAATGCGTGAAGTCTCGCTAGTTGCAGATACGTTGTTTAGGTAGAGGCTAGGGGTTAGTACAAGAAGGCAAAAGTCAAAAGGAAAAAGGAAAAAGAAAGAATAGTGTTACCACAAGCCTTTTAGAAATTCCAGATGGTCTGTTTATTTACGCCACACTGTACTAGAGGTTGGGGGCTATAGGTTAGTTTTTTGACTCAGCACTCAGCACTTTTTTAAGCTTGACCATTCCCATTGCCTTCAGTACTTACCGTATCACCCAGCATTTGATCTAATGCGCCTTCAGAGACGCTGGGGTTGAGAAATACAATTTTGGCATTATTACTAGCACCAAGTTTTTGACTAGCTTCTAGATGTTCTTGGGCTACTAAATACCGGAGAATGTCTTTGGTTTCTGGTTTAGCAGTGATAGCTTCTGAAAGAATGCGGATAGATTCTTTAGTAGCTTCGGCGCGTTTAATAGCGGCTTGTCTATCACCTTCTGCTTCTAAAATAGCAGCTTGTTTTTTAATTTCCGCCGCTTGTTGTTCTGCCATTGATTTCTGGACGCTTTCTGGTGGTGTAATGCTTTGAATATCTACCCGAATAATCTTCACACCCCATTTTTTACTAGTTTCATTCACAATCTGCAACAGCGATTGATTCATTTGATTTCGGGCAGAAGTTGTTTCTGCTAGGCTTCTGTCGGCAATGTGAGTACGGAGTTCGACTGTGACTAAGTTAGAAAGAGCCACTTGAACATCTTCAACTTTATAAAAGCTGTCTTCCATACTGGTAATTTGCCAAGTAACAACACCGTCTACTTCTAAATAAACGTTATCTTTAGTAATTACTTTCTGGGGCTTAATGTCTAAAATTTGTTCTCTGGTGGTGTCTTCCATGACAATCTGATCCACCAAAGGCACGATAAAATTTAAGCCTGGTCTAAGTGTCCGGTGTCTTTGTCCTAAGCGTTCGACTAAGGCTTCATTACCTTCATTAATAATTTTGGCTGACCCTAACGCATAGCCTACAAGGGCTAAGACTATAGCAATAATTGGTTCCATAGATGCTCCTATTTAGCAATTGGGAGAATTAACTGTTAAGGATATGGTATTTGTCCTACCTTTTAGTCTAATCTCTTGAGTTTGTGCTTTTATACGCACTCCCTCACAAACCTAGCATCTGTGTATTTGCTACGTTTTAAGTAGATAAAACCGATTGGCAGAATGCGATCGTTATTAAAGCACCTTGATAACATACTGGCAAGAAATTTACAGCAGAAGAATTCATAGGACTTACGCAGACTCTACGATTTCTTGGCGTTCTCGGCGACTTGGCGGTTCGATAAATTAAGCTTTTTGCGAATTTTTGCGTAAGTCCTGATTCAATTTGGGGATTTTATTCTGAATTCTGATTTCTGACTCCTGCTCATTCACTTCACCGCCAAATCTAGCCAAGGTTTGACATTGGTTGGTAAGTCGGCGTTTAGGCGTAGGGGGATTTCCGGTGTTGATAGAGACTGTGCATATCCGGCTGTTAAAAATGGTTGGTAAGTTTTCGCTTCGGGGGTGAGTTGTTTGACAAAAGCTAAACTGACACCGCGCAGGAGTTGGCGCAAGGCTTGGGTTTCTGTACCGCGCTTTTCTTTGACAATTGTGGAAGCTTCGCCTGCTGAATATGTGGGGTCAAGAATACTTAAATGAGTTGCACCAATAGCGGTTAATAAATATTTGTTACTGCGTAACTGGCTAAAAGGTCGAATTTGGTGATTCAAGGCAGGAGTTAAGGCATCTTCAGTGGAAGTCAAAATTAATACAGGCTTGTTAATCCGAGAAAGTCCCTGTTTACCAAAGAGTTTACCTGTGAGGGGGTTAAGAGCGATCGCACTTTTAACTCGTTCATCCCGCAACTGAAGTTTGTTTTCTTTTAACGATGCGGCGGCGCACTGTAACCAATCACCAAGGGGATCAACCAAGCTCAAGGAAGTTTTACAAAATTGTCGCACTTCTCCTAAATTGATTTCTCCACCCACCAAAGCTAAAGCTGTATAACCCCCCAATGAATGACCAATTACAGACACTTTTTCTGTGTTGAGTTTGCCTTGCAATTGACCTGGTTGCTTGTTAAGATTTGCCAGTTCGTTGAGTAAAAAGCTGACATCTTTGGGTCGTTCAATAAATTCTGTTGCTGGGAGTAATTTGGCTAAATTTCCTTGGTTGGCGGCGTTATTAATTGCTGCACCATTACTTCCAGGATGTTCAATAGCAGCAACAGTAATGCCATAACCAGCTAAATGACGCGCTAAATAGCTGGCAAATCTCCGGTTAGCACCAAAACCGTGGGAAATCACTACCAATGGTGCTGTAGTGTCGGTTTTTTGACTCCAATAAATATCTACCGGGATACTGCGTTGACGTTGTTTGTCTTGGAAGGTGAGAGTCTGCTGTTCTACTGCTTCTTGGCTAGTGGCGGCGGGGTCGAAACTTGGTTGAAAAGGTGTGTTAGTTTTAACTGTTAAATTTCGGGCTAGGATACTGCCGAGGGCTTGGCTTTGTAAGTTGTTTGGGTTAAATTCTGTAGCAATTTGTAATATTTGAGTTGCATCTAGGTCAATATTTTCTGTGGGATAAGCTTTGAGGAAACTGACCACGCTCAAACCATTCACTTGACGCAACCCGATACTCATTGTGGCTTGTAGGCTTTCGACGCTACTACCGGGAATAGCTGCGGCTAGGGATGTAATTAATTGTTTGCCTTGGGGTAAGAGAACTAACTCATCCACAAATTTGTCGGCAAATTTGGGATCTACTTGGACTCGTCGATTGAGTAAGCCGCGTAATTCTGGAGTAAATAAAGATTCGTAAGCTTGGAGAGTTTGGGATAATGTTCCAGTTTTAGCAAATTTTTCGATATCCGCGATCGCCACAGATTGCTGAAACAGTCCGAAACGAATAGTTATTGTTTCTGCGGCTAAAGTAGCGGGTATTGCCCAACCCCAACTCAACACAAGACTCGCACTAAATAACAATCCTTGCAAGGGTTTTTTCTTGCAAGGATGATTTTTGGGAAACTGCAAAGAACCTGCCATTTTCTTTGAACCAAAAGATTACCAGCTATGGGGACGTATAAACCATGATTATTGTCCCCAATTTTTAGCTGTATCTTGAATTAAACTTAAAGTCCGAATAATCTGAGGAAATTAAAGATAATTCCAAAGGGACTAGCGATCGCACCTAAACTTTCACTAGTCTTAGTCAGACCATTGCGACTCACTACTATCACATCATTATTTCGCAGAATGGGATTAGTAGCCTCATTAATACCATCAGCAAAATTGATTTTGACTACCCGTTTGGTAACAGAACCATCAGGATTTAGTCGAATCAAATCTACAGCCCCTCTGCTGGCGCGGCCATCATTAAAACCACCAGCAGCTAATAGAGCTTGGTTTAAAGAACTATTCGGTTTAAGGTCTGTAGAGCCTGGCCGTTTAACTTCACCCACCACACCAACTTGGATAGTGTTGGGAGATAAAGTTGTATTCGCCAGTTGAGTTGCTTCTGCGGCAGTAAGATCAGTAGCAGTGGGAATAACAATCGTATCTCCGTCCTGGACAATAATATCTTGATTGACATCACCACTCTGGAGTAATTGCCAGAGATTAATATCAATAGTTTGTTCACTACCAGTTCTGGTGGGGCGGCGGAGTTTCAGACTGCGAATATCGGCTTGTCCGGTGATTCCACCCGCTAATTGAATGGCTCTGGTGACGGTAGGTAAACCACCTGCTCCCCCTTCTGTACCACCACCACCTGCTGTCACCAAGTAAGCACCAGGACGGTTGACTTCACCAATAATGGCGACTGTGCGGGGTGTGCTGGGACTAGCAGCAAAGTTGCTGGCGGCTAAATTACGGGCTTCAGTTTTGTCGAAGTTAGACGCAGTTGGGACAAAGATGGTATCACCATCCCGTAATGTAATATCTTGACCGACTTGACCAGTTTGTACAGCCTCTTTTAAGTTGAGGGTAACGCGCTGTTCCCCTCCTCTGCCGACTTTGCGTCGTACTTCTACTTGGGTGACATCTGCGGCTAAGGTCACACCTTGGGCTGTCGTTAACGCTGCTAATACGGTTGGGTATTGTACACCAGGGTTATCTCCTGCACCACCACTGAGGCTGAGAGTATAAGAACCTGGTCTTGTGACTTCTCCCGCCACAAAAATGTTAATCGGGCGGGATGATAACAGGTTGACAGAAATTAACGGTCGTTTGAGATAGCGGGAGTACCTTCTAGCAATTTCATCCGATGCTTGTTCAGTGGTTAACCCCTGCAATGGCACACTACCAATTAAAGGTAAAGTAATTGCTCCACCGGGAGGAATTTGATATTCTCCTGTGTATTCTGGTACTTCAAATACGTTCACCCGGATGCGATCGCCGCCACCCAAAGTATAAGTTGTATCTAATTGTTGAGATGTTGCTGGTGGTACCTGTTGTAGCGTTGGGATAACAGGTGTTCTATTCGGCGGGATTGTTTGTGAAGTTGGAATTACTGGTTTTGCAGTTGGTAATACTGGTTGTCCCTGAGCTAGGCTGACGGGCGACACAGCGAAATTGATAGCTGTGCAAAAAGCCACACCCATAGATGACTGGGTGAGGAATTTCAATAAACCTGTGTTAAACATATTTACCTTAGACTCTGAGACTACGATCGGCAAAGTACTGTCTAAACATTCTAATCTTGACTATACTTAAGTATTCTTGTTCCTCGACAATCTTATTTTCCTTGAAGGATACTCTTTTCCGGAAGCATAATTATTTATGAGATTTGAATTTTTGATAAAGTTAGCTTAAAGACCAATTTACGGAGACACGTATTCAGCATTTATTAATACATATTTTGATAGTAATTTACGACTTACCTAAGTGATTCAGATGCCTGACTTCTTAAAGAAGTCGGGCATCTGAAATCGAAAATTTAAAATGAGTTATTAAATATCAAAAATTACTGAGCAGATGTATTTTGTTGTTGAATCTTCTGAATAAAAAAGTCTTCTAAGGAATGACGCGCTAAATCAAAAGCAATGATTTTACCTTCCATTAAGCGAAGACTATCGAGAAAATCATAGTAGTCATCTGTTAAAGTGCCTTGCCAAGAACCATTATGGCTAAATGTCAAATTAGACAGCCATTTGTGTAGAACTTCTTTATCACCACCTTTACCTTTGATTTGGTAAGCATGATTATTGCCTAACAATTCATCCAGAGAACCAGCACAAACTAATTCACCTTTGGCGAGAATGGCGATGCGATCGCAAATTTGCTCAACTTCACTCAGAATGTGACTATTAAAAAAGATAGTCTTTCCGGCAGCTTTTAACCCTAAGATAATTTCCCGCATTTGGTAGCGTCCCAGGGGGTCAAGACCAGACATCGGTTCATCCAGAAATATTACTTCTGGGTCATTAATTAAGGCCTGCGCCATACCCACACGCTGTAACATTCCCTTAGAATAACGCCGCATTTGTTTTTTTCGGGCATCTGCTACAGGTAAACCAACTAAATCTAATAGTTCTGGAATGCGCTTACGCTGGACACTCCTCGGAATTTGGAAGATTCCCGCAGCTAACTCTAAAAACTCCCAGCCAGTGAGATAATCATATAAATAAGGGTTTTCTGGCAGATAGCCGATACTTTGCTTGACTTGGCGATCGCCCAATGGTTTACCTAATAATAATCCCCGTCCCGCCGTTGGCCGGATAATTCCCAACAACAATTTTAATAAAGTCGTTTTCCCCGCACCATTCGGCCCCAACAAACCAAAAGTTTCCCCCTCATACACCGTCAAAGAACAACCTTTGAGAGATACTATCTTTTGATTCAACCAAAAGCCAGTACGGTAAACTTTTCGCAAATCATAAGTTGCAACCACTGGCGGAACACCCGTAGGTTGCGGTTGAGATTCTGGAGTATCTATAACAGATGTCATTGTCAAAAATTAAGAGAATGTTTAGAAAAGTTCTGGGCGTTAATACATAAAACAACGTCCGCCTGCGCGGACTAACAGAAAATTAAAATTTGTAACCCACGTAGGCGGGTTTTGCCTGTGTAGCTGTGACTTCCAGTTGCCTGGTGCAAGATATGTATTTATACTAAGTTGCTTGCCAAAATAGTATGCTTACTCCCATCTCCAGTAGAGATGTTTGATGCAACATCTTGATAACTTTGACTACAAATTAGTATCAGTACCTTTATAATAGACAAATTAAAAAATGGCACGTTTTTCTGAAATTATCAGAAGCTATAGCAATCGTATTTGATTTGTGAAAATCGAGATGCTCAGATCCCCGACTTCTTCAAGAAGTCGGGGATCTTTTGGTTAATGAATGGTGTAGGACTGCTATATTTATAAGGTAAATATTTAAGTAGTTCAGTTAAGAGAATAGTAGGTTGGGTGTAGCGATAGCGTAACCCAACAAAGCCTTGAAAATGTTGGGTTCAGTTCCTCCACCCAACCTACACCAGTCTAAGTTGTTGCCTTAACTGAACTGTATTGATTTATAAGGTAAATATTTAAGTAGGGTGTGTTACGGCTATACAAGGATTTTAGAAATGAAGAGAGTTATAATTAGCCGTAACGCACCATCTTTCTCTACCAGACTGACATTCGTACTTATGGAGAGAATAAAACGCTATACCTACCAGTCTAGTACAAAAATCATAAATGATTCCTATATTTTCAATTTTTTGAATCTAATTTGATTTATACTTCAGCTTTAAACATAAAATTATCAGGTTAAAAATAAATGATATGGCATTAGCAATAATAATAGGTAAGGCTTGTAAAGCAATGCCATAAACTAACCACAATAATAAACCACTCATAAATGTAATCAACATTACAAAAGATACATCTTTTGCTGATTTGCTTTTCCAGGTTTTAAACATCTGGGGCAGAAATGCAATGGTAGTTAATGCCCCAGCAACTAACCCTAAAATTGTCAAAAAATCCATTAGACGTGAATAATATTTGTAAATATATGCAATGAACACATATTAACATAGATTAATCTGGCAAAATTTCAGTTATTCATGATTTTTAGGTGTTTTTAGATAAGTTTTAGCCCAAGCATACCTGTGTGAGTCTTTCTTGAGTAAATATATTGCAGCTTCATGACGTTGTTCTTCATCTTTTTTATTGCGGAATATTCGTTTAATTTCATAGTCTATCTCTTCAGTCTTAGCTCCACGTTTGATTGCTTCATCAAAGTAATAATCACCCTTAATATAGTCACCAAGATCGTAATAAATCGCACCCATTAAAGTATAAGGTTGATAACTAGCTGGATGAAACTCCATAGCTTTAACTGCACATTTTTCAGCTTCTCCCAATTTACCTAAATCTCGGAATGCTGCACCTCTAGTAACTAAAATTGCTGACTTCAGTTTATTTTCTTTAATTTTATTTAAATCCAAATTAGTTAATTTTAATGACTGTTCTGCTTCATTAGCTTTACGCCAGTAACTACTAGCTGTAGGTATACTCCACTTATTGCCAGTGCGACTATATTCTTGCTCATAAAATTCAGCTTCTAATTTATAATGTGCAGTTGCAATCCCACCACTAGAAGATAACTGCTCTTGCTCGATTAACTGAATAACTAAAATAATATCTAGACGTTCTTTATTCTCCAATTTCACCATGATTGTGTAAAATGGTTCTATTGATGGATTGAAGTCTACGAATCGATATTTTTTCTTGAGATAGTTGTAATGCTTTTGTTTAGCTAAAATTATAATATCTTCACGCCCATTATCTTTTAGCCAGTCAATTTCAGAATTATCCAATAATTCTCCTAAATCGATTTTAGATTTTAGCCGAGATACATATTGCTCATTGGCAATTTTTATAGTATCCGTGAGCTTGCGTTTTTTGAGAAAGTTGATATCTTGTTCACCTAACTTATTTCTCGCCTCAAGACTTTTGAGAATTTTATATAAATGGCTTTTCGGTGAAGAGTCTTGATATTGAGCGGCGTGATATTTGATTTTTAAAGCAATAAATTCTTTGGTTTGTTCTATTTCTTGAAAAATAGCGATTGTTTCAGTTAGTTGCTGTTGTTCCAGCCATTTCAGGTCGTCATCACTTAACTGTTGTTGAGCCTCAATTTTCAATAAAATATTATATAGTCTAGGGCAGAGAGATTGAGTTTGGTATTTCGTGGCTTGATATTTAACTTTAAGTGCAGCAAATTCAGCCTCTTTAGCTGACTCTTGTTGTTTAAAAATTTCTGCTGTTTCCCACAGTTGATTATTTATCAGCCAATCATATTCAGCCTGAGTTAAGCTTTCACTGATATTTAACTTTTTCAGGATTGAATATAACTTGCTAGTAGGAAATGAGTTTTGATAAGAATTAGCTTTATATTTAGATTTAAGTTGAATAAACAGTTTAATTTCTTGAGCAAGGGAATTTGTATCGTCTAAATGATTTGATTTTAACCAATGACATTCTGAATTAGTGAGGTATTGTCCAGATTCCAGTTTTAACAGTAGATAATACAAGGGGCTTAATTGCCAATACGTGTCATGTTTTTTAGCTTTATATTTAGACTTTAATTGAGAAAATTCATTTTCTATATTTATCGATTCTTGCAATCTATGTTGTTGCTCTTGTTTGATAGTTTTTAAAGTTTGCTCAAGCTGCGATTCTTTTAAGCAATTCATTTCTGATGCACTCAGTTCAACTCCTAAATCAGCTTTTCGGAGTATAAAGTATAAGATATTCGGCGGTAATGAGTCTGGATCTTGAGTTACTTGGTATTTAGATTTTAGTAAATTGAAGTGTTGTAAGCTATTTTGCGACTGTTGAGCCATGTTGATAGTAGATGCGATCGCACTTAGTTAAAGGTGTTATTCGCTACTATAGCAATACTACAAAAAAAGGGCGAGTGAAATCTCCGCCCAGCATTCGTAAGTATTTACCGCATTTTATCAAGTCTTGATTACAACACCTTACACTGCCCGTGATGGCGCAACAAATGGTCACACAACACCAGCGCCACCATTGCTTCTACCATTGGGACTGCACGGGGTAATACACAAGGATCATGTCTGCCTTTGCCGGCTAATACGGTTTCTTCACCTTCATTAGTTACTGTTTTTTGTTCTTTTCTAATAGTGGCTGTGGGTTTAAAAGCAACTCGTAAAATGATATTTTCGCCGTTGGAAATACCGCCTTGAATACCACCAGAACGGTTAGTTACAGTCCGAATTTCACCATTTTCATCAATATAAAATTCGTCGTTATGTTCAATGCCTGTTAACAGTGTCCCAGCAAAACCAGAACCAATTTCAAAACCTTTACTGGCTGGAAGTGACATCACGGCTTTGGCAATATCGGCTTCTAACTTATCAAATACTGGTTCGCCTAAACCTTTCGGTACGTTGCGGGCAACACATTCTACCACACCGCCAATAGAATCACCTTGTCTGCCAGTTTGCTCAATTAACTCAATCATGCGATTGGCGCATTCGGCATCAGGACAGCGAACAATGTTACTTTCTACTTGTTCTAAGGTGACGGTATTAGGGTCAACGATGCCTTCTAAATCTTTGATGCGTTTGACATAACCAATCACTTCTAGATTAGCAACTTGTCGGAGAATTTTTTTAGCGATCGCACCTGCGGCGACTCTACCAATTGTCTCCCGCGCCGAAGACCGACCGCCGCCTTGCCAATTCCGAATTCCGTATTTAGCATCATAGGTTGCATCCGCATGGGAAGGACGATATTTCACCGCCATCTCATCATAGTCTTGCGATCGCGTGTCTTTATTCCGCACTAAAATTGCGATCGGTGTCCCCAGAGTTTTTCCTTCAAACACCCCAGACAAAATCTCACAGGTGTCTGCTTCCTTGCGCGGCGTGGTAATCTTACTTTGTCCAGGTCGCCGCCTGTCTAACTCAAACTGAATTTCTGCTGCTGTGATTTCCAGTTGCGGAGGACAACCATCAATTACAACTCCCACACCGCCGCCGTGGGACTCTCCAAAAGTAGTAATGCGAAACAGATGCCCAAAAGTATTGCCCATGATTGTGAGGAAAAAGGATAAGGCTTATGTATTTTACCGAGAGTTCTTGCAAATGTTAAGTTTCACGAATCAGGGATACAGCAGACAAGGGAGACAATGACTTAAGAATTGCGATCGCTAACAGTCTCATACTATTGCAAGTTGACCTGAATCACACAAACCATCATCAACAACCGTCTTGGATAAAAGATATGATTAAGTGTGCATTGTGAATTGTTGATATGGTTACTCTGTCTCCCAGTCTGCAAGCTAGACTCTCCCAACCTTTAAAAATTGGCTCCTTTGAAGTAAAAAGCCGAGTTCTACAATCGCCTTTATCTGGGGTGACAGATTTGGTGTTTCGTCGGCTAGTGCGTCGCTATGCACCAGATTCGATGATGTATACCGAAATGGTCAACGCTACGGGACTGCACTATGTGAAGCAGTTACCCAAAATCATGGAAGTTGACCCCAACGAACGCCCAATTAGTATTCAGTTATTTGACTGTCGCCCCGATTTTTTAGCAGAAGCAGCCGTGAAAGCAGTGGCGGAAGGGGCTGATACAGTTGATATTAATATGGGATGTCCGGTAAATAAAATTACCAAAAATGGTGGTGGTTCTTCGCTGTTGCTTCAGCCGGAAGTTGCTGAAGCCATTGTGCGGGAAGTAGTGAAAGCTGTGGATGTACCAGTAACAGTTAAAACCCGAATTGGCTGGAATGACAAGGAAATCACGATTCTCGATTTTGCCAAGCGGATGGAAGATGCCGGGGCGAAAATGATTACTGTGCATGGACGCACCCGCGCTCAAGGTTACAATGGTAACGCCCGTTGGGAATGGATAGCCCGTGTGAAAGAAGTGCTATCGATACCTGTAATTGGCAATGGCGATATATTTTCTGTGGAAGCCGCAGTGAAATGCTTAGAGGAAACTGGTGCTGATGGTGTGATGTGTTCGCGCGGAACTTTGGGTTATCCCTTTTTGGTAGGTGAAGTTGACCACTTCTTGAAAACAGGCGAACTTTTACCACCGCCAACCCCAATTCAACGCCTAGAATGTGCCAGAGATCATTTACAAGCTTTATGGGAATATAAAGGCGATCGCGGTGTTCGTCAAGCCCGTAAACACATGACTTGGTACGCAAAAGGCTTCGTCGGCGCGGCTGAATTACGCGGACAATTAAGTGTGATTGAAACAGTCCAGCAAGGTTTAGATTTAATTGACCGCGCTATGGAAAAGTTAGCATCTGGTTATGAGGTGTTGGAAGAAACTACTAGTTTTCAGATGGTGTGAACAAGGGAGACAAGGGAGATAAGGGAGATGGAAGTTTGTGTGTAGGTGAACAAAAACTCAGGACTTACGCAGAATCATGAAAAAACGTAGACGCGCAAGCGGCTTCCCGAAGGGTACCGCAAAGGGCGCATAGACGCGATAGCGGCTTCCCGAAGGGTAGGACACAAAGTTAAGAGGATTCGAGAGGGTTCTTGCGTAAGTCCTAAAACTCTTAAATTCTTAGCCTCCTATACCCTTACACCCCTACATCCAGCCTCAACAAACTTTGAGATACTCTTAACTCTCTAACATCTTGCGTGCAAACTCAATTGCGGCTGTGGCTGTAGCAATTTTACCTTCTGCTTGGGCGATCGCAATCTCGGTTAGTAGTTCCCCGACGACTGGCGAGGCTGGAATGTTTAGTGCTAACATTAGTTCTTTACCACTCACTAGTTGAGTGGGATGAGCGACCAGATCATCAGGGTTAAGGTAGCGGCTGATCAAAGGTGAGTAAACCAATAATGATTTGTCGCCTGACATCGCCTCTACCAAAGTATCTTGTGCTACCGCCAATAATACGACAACAGGAAAGACATTACCTGCTTCTTGGAACAAAAAATATTGTTCTCGGATAGACTTGTCGATAGATTTTAGCTGCGGGAATAATTTCAAAGCCGTAGTCACAGCGCGAATTTCAGCACGGCTATAGGTGAGTTCTTGGAGTTCTAATTCGGCAACTTCAGGATTACTATCTACAAGACAAGCAAGTTTGGCGATACCTAACCAAGTGGTTTTTACAGTATCACGCACATATTGTTGTAATTCTGCACCAAATTGCGGTGCAAGGATGGCTGCGGCTGTGTCAACGGCGGCGAGTTTATCAAAGCTGGCGGTTGTGGCATTTTTGCAGAAATACAACAGTAAACCATCTTTCCCGGCGTTGGTTAACCAAGGTGTACCTTGGGGACTGGCTAGAAGATAGCCTATTTCGGTGCGGACTCGTTCGGCGGCGACTGTGTTGAGGTGTGATGCTAAGGCGCGAATTGTGTTTTGTGTATTTGGTTCAATAGTAAAATTCAGTTGGGCGGCTTGGCGATAAGCACGCATTAACCGCAAAGGGTCATCTTTGAGGTTGGCTGGTGATACCATCCGTAACAGACCTTGCTGTAAATCAGCACAACCTTGCAATGGGTCGATGATTTCTTGAGTGTGGGGGTTATAGGCGATCGCATTAATTGTAAAATCACGTCTATGCAAGTCAGTTTCTAAACTATTGCCTTCTTGTTGAGCAAAGTCAGCCGTGGCTTGGGGAAATACCACACGGGCAATTTTACGTTCTGCGTCGAGTAAAACAAAGCCAGCTTGATAACGTTTAGCGATCGCTCTAGCTACCTGCACCGCATCTGATGGTATCACAAAGTCAAGATCCCAATATTCACGGTTTCTGCCTAAAATCGCATCACGCACCGCACCACCTACCATGTAAGCTGGTTTTGGCAAGCATTCCAAACTAAAAGGCCAATTTTGTGGCGCGAGAATTGCAGAAACAGAACTGTGCATTGTAATAAAAATCAACCCGGCAACTAGTGAAGAATAGCTTTGCTTACGCTAGATTAGCAATAAAGCTCCTGGAGTTGGTTATATTATGTGTATTTGCGTGAACTGCCAATACGTAGACCGTTGTGTAACCTATCATGCTGTAGAAACCCAACACCAACAGCCTCATTTAACAGAGAACCCGACTTTTGACCCCAATGAACCTTCTATTAACGTTAACATCCGTACCAAAGAAGATGTAATTGAAATGGAATGGGATGTTGTTGGTTGTCTTAGCTTTAAGCAAGAAATGGGTAAATGGGCTAAATTGCGTCCCGGTGAACTAGTACCGACGTGATGAAGATGATAGGTAAATTATCAACGACTACTGCTGTTTCTTGTAGTAGTCGTATATTTTTATGGTTGAATAAATATAGTTGTAGTCACTTAAGTTAGGACAGTGTTGATAGATTAAAGGCATGATGATACTGGGTTTCTACTCAGCACTCAGCACTTTGCTATAGCAATCCTATCTGAGTTATGAAAAAGTATTCTTTTTAACGAACCGCAAAGGACGCAAAGGACACAAAGAAAGAAAAGAAAGAGAATTTCACAAATGATTTAGGATTGCTATATATCACACCAACTCTAGGAAAATTAATATAATTACTCGCTTTGACCACAGAATTAACCACTCTACCACCCCAGAAATACGCTTTATCCCTGCATACAACCACACCAGAACTAGGTTTTGCCATTAGTAACTTTGCTGGCAAAACTCGTGCAAATGTTTGGAATTTAGGGCGTGATTTATCTAGTTATATACATCAATATTTAATTGATTTCATCCAACCACAAACTTGGGCAGATTTAGAATTTATTGCTGTTGCCAAAGGGCCAGGCGGCTTTACGGGAACTCGTATTGGTGTAGTTCTCGCCCGTACTTTAGGGCAACAATTAAATATTCCCGTGTTTGCCATTTCGACTTTAGCGGCGGTAGCTTGGTCACATAAAAATCATACTCAAAAAGCGATCGCTGTGGAAATGCCTGCACAACGCGGTAAAGTATTTGGTGCGATTTATCAAGTTAATTCCCACACTTCAGAAATTACAGCTTTATTTCCTGATACGTTGCTCACACCAGAAGCTTGGCAAGAAACTTTAGCTAACTGCAATACTGAGTCTCAGTTAATTCACACAACTTCTGGTTTAGCTGCAACTGTCACAGATATTTTGGAACTTTCTTATCTAGAATGGCGACAAGGAAAGCGCCCTCAGTGGTTAGAAGCTTTACCTTATTATGGACAACATCCCGTAGAAATTTAACAAACACGGCATTTCTCCACATTATAGTTATACTGCTGTCATCACTACGCAAAATTCGTAGGATAAAATTAAAATAATTATGGATAAATATGTGCTTAATACATTTATTAATTGAGGAGTATCGATGTGTTTAGCCCGAAATTATGGCAATTTTTGACAGCAGGAACTATTACACTGATTGGTGCTGGTGGTGGCTTGAGTCTCACAGGGTTATTACTCAAAAATCCCCTTAATAATCCTTTACTATTTACTCAATCAGTAGACAAGAAATCAGCAGTCACTACACAAAATGCCAGTTTAAATACCACTCAACAAACTGTATCAAAGGAATTTCAAGGACAAACCATTTATCAAGCGAAATTACCCACAACAGATAAAGTTATTGCCTTAACTTTTGATGATGGCCCAGGTCCAAAAAATACGACACAAATATTAGAAATTCTTAAACAAAATCATATCAAAGCAACATTTTTTTTAATCGGGCAAATGGTTAGTTACCATCCCCAAATTGTTAAACAAATTGCCGCCGAAGGCCATGTTTTGGGCAACCATACATGGCATCATTGGTATCGTCGGATGGATGTAGCCACCGCCGCCAGTGAAATTAATCGCACAGCAGATTTGATATATAAACTTACCGGAGTGAAAACCACATTATTTCGTCCTCCTGGTGGTTTTTTACACAATGGCTTAGTTGATTATGCCAAAAGTCAAAAGTATGCAGTCATTATGTGGTCTGATGAGTCGGGAGACTCTCAACGCCGTGGTCAAACTCCAACACTCATTAAAAACGTTGTCAAAAGTGCCAAACCCGGTGGAATTGTATTGATGCACGACGGTGGCGGTAATCGTTCTCGCACTGTTAAGGCATTACCGCAAATTATTGCAGATTTAAAGGCTAAAGGCTATAAGTTTGCCACCATCCCGGAATTACTGGAAATGGAAAGCAAAGCCAAAGGTGTAGTCACAGCAGAATCATCTGTAGTTACCAAAGATGGAAATTCTCATCGTCAATGATAAGTATCTTGCACCAAGCGACTGAAGTCGCAGCTACACAGACAAAACCCGCCTGCGCGGGTTCACAGAACTCAGCACTTATTTTTTATGATATTCATTGGTTATGTCAGCATAACTAACTGTTGCTTAATCAATGTTCTCACTCCATCCAAGCCTAATTGGACATTTGCTAAAATTTCCCCTACCGTTGCTTGTCCATTACAGGCTTGCATAAACTCAAACTCTGGTGTGGACAAGTTGACAATTTGGTAGTCGTAATTAAAAATACATTGACTAGGAAAGCCATCAATACAAGGGTTTAATTCTGGGATAGCCGATAACAGCTTGTCATCACTTGACCAGTCGGCTTTAGCTAGGGGAGGACGACCAAGGAAAAATTCGTAATGGGTAACTTCTGGGTCGAGTAATTCGATTAAACGATATAACTGGCGTTGACTGAGATTTTCTGCCCGTTCAATTAACTCTGGTGCTTTACCCAAAAGTCTATCTAACTGCCAAAAACCAGGATTGGAAAAGCCGATAAACTCTAACTCAGAAGCATCAATTAATTCAAACAACGTCTCAACATTGTAATCAACTTCTTGGGGATGAACGTACATATCAGCAAAGCATTCATCGCGCTGGTTTTCCATTGCCCAGCGTTGTTTTTCGTATTTGACAATTCGATTGTTTTCTGGTAGAGAGGAAAATATTTTGCGTCCGACTTGCACACCATCACGGTAGTCGCCGCGCTTGTCGCCTTGGAGGAGGGCGATCGCTTTTTGCATGAGTTGAATTTCCCAACGTCCCAACTCGCCATACACAAAAATGTGCATAATTCCGCCTGGGGCTAATTTCTTAGCTAAAGCTTGAATCCCGCGAATTGGGTCTGGTAGGTGATGCAAAACCCCGACGCAATTAATTAAGTCAAATTCACCGGGTAACTGTTCCACATCGTAGATGCTGAGGTGATGAAATTCCACGCGGTTTGCACCGGAACGCTGACAACGTTCTTGCGCCACAGCCAAAGCACCTGCACTCAAGTCAATACCAACTACAGAAGCTTGGGGGTTGAGGTGAACCAAGTATTCTGTACCCACACCTGTACCGCAGCCAGCATCTAAAATGCGAATGTCTTGCTTTTGCGGCTTTTGACCTGTACAGAAGTTATAAGCTGCTAACCAATTCCAGCGCCAGTTATAACCCGGAGGTGGTTCATCTAGCAGGGGTTCTGGAGGAAAGGGATAGGTATTGTAGAGTTTGGCAACAGCAGCACTTACACTTTGAGAATCTGACATGATCAACAACATCGCAGCATTTCTGAGTTTATCGAAATGCTGGACATTTGTGGTAGATGTTTTTGAGAGAGGTTGGGGGAGAGAAGGGGGAGAAGGGGGACAAGGGGGACAAGGGGGGCGAGGGGGACAAGGGGGACAAGGGGGACAAGGGGGAGAACTTAGAACTTACACTTCGACTGCGCTCAGTGTACAGCACTCAGCACTTATCTTTCTTGGTAATCTTCGGAGGATTTTGGGTCTAGTTCCCAGCGACGATCATCGCGTTGTTCGAGAATTTCGTTGGTATGGAGGAAGGCGCGATCGCTCATTTCTAAACCAACGGCTGCTGCGATTTCTTCGGTAACATCTTGTTCAGGAACCGCGACAGTACCACCAACCGCTTCATCGCCTACGGTATCTTGCCAATAAGTATAACTGTCCTCACTGGTAACTTCGGGGCTATCGGGATATTCTGGGGTACTTTGATCGAGCGATCGCTCACCAATATTGTACCCTGGTAAGTCTTTGACTCCAGTGCCGTAAGATTCAGTAATTTCTTGTGGTAAATCTTCTGAATTAATTTCAAGATGATGATTTTTTTCTGTCATAATATCTGCCTTTTCTGCATCCCTACCATAACGTTTTTATTAGTAAAATTTGTCTGACTTTCGATGTATGACTTTAGTAGTAAAAAAATCTATCCCCTTAGAACGAAGTTAATGTAATTTTTACAGCCTAATCTTATAAGAGTAAATCCAAGGTTAAGCTACTTGTAGTTGAATCTGTTCGTTATGAGTTAGAAGCACTCAACCCACACAAAAACTTCCTTAATTTCTTCTTAACTCATAACTTTTTCTCAGTAAAAATTATCATTGATATTTTTATTTATGACAATTTCTCATACCCAAATATAAATAAGTATGGAGTTTGTTTCATCGGAGGTCGAAAGTGGAATATCACGAGTTTATTACCCATGTCCAAAGTCTTTCTCAATCTGATTCTCTTGAGGAGGCGGAACTTGCTACTCGTGCAACTTTAGAAACTATTAAAGAACGGATTGCAGAAAGTGACATTCAAGATTTAGCTGCACAACTCCCACGGAAACTAAGTGATTATTTACAAGCACAAACACAAGCAAGTACTCAAAGTTTTCATCTCCAAGAGTTTATTCAACGTGTTAGCCAAAAAGAACATATAGAACCTACTACTACTGCAATTCATGTCCGGGCAGTTTTCGCTGTGTTACAAAATGCCATCAGTCCGGAAATCTTTTCTAAGTTTCAAGCCCATTTCAGTCACGATTACGAAGAACTATTCACTGCACCACCTACTAGTGAAGTACCTGCATAGTTCAGGAATGCTACTGCATAGGTTTCCACACAATTAATAATTAATCAAACTAGGTAAATCCATGTCATATCAAAACAATCATTCTGTGAAGAAAAAAGTTGCAATTTTAATTGAAAATGATGTCGAAGATGCAGAATTTACAGTTCCTTGTCATGGGCTGAAACAAGCAGGAATGGATGTAGTTGTTCTCGGTTCGCGGATGAACGAAAAATACAAAGGTAAACGCGGTAGAGTTGCCGTGCAACCTGATGGTACAACTACAGAAGCGATCGCATCAGAATTTGATGCAGTGGTAATCCCTGGTGGTATGGCTCCCGATAAAATGCGCCGCAACCCCAACACAGTGCGGTTTGTCCAAGAAGCTATGCAACAAGGAAAACTCATAGCAGCCGTTTGTCACGGGCCACAATTATTAATTGAAGGTGATTTGCTCAGAGATAAACGCGCTACTGGTTTTGTTGCTATCCGCCGCGATATGCTGAATGCGGGTGCAAGTTATCAAGATGAACCCCTAGTAGTTGATGGTAATTTAATTACTTCCCGCGAACCTGGAGACTTGGCAATTTTTACCACAGCTATTCTCAGCCGCCTTGGTTATGGTGGTAAAGATGTGGCGCTTCCTGATGAAACAGACGCTAACGCCGAATGGTGGAAAATTGCTGATGCTTGGGGCGGTTCAACTAAAGGCGAAATTGTCAGAGGTTTAAATACTGCTTTAAGTGGTGAACGTTATTCTCTAGAAGCTCTAGAAAAATATTACGGAAAAGAATCAGATACTCAAGCGCAAGTCATCTTTCAAGAGATGATTGCTAAGAAACAAAACCACATTGAAATATTAGAAACATACCTCAATAAATTAGGTGAAAAACCTTCTTTAGCTGCCAATATTGCAAATCAATATGCCAAAGTCAAAGCGGCTATGTCTGGTAGTGATGACATCTATCAAATTCGTTGTGCTTTAGGTGATTTACAAACAGGTATTGGTGACGTTGGTAATTTATCGGCAATGTTTACTGATCCAGTAGCAACAGCTATTTTTAAACAAATTTACCGTGATTTATTAAGAGATGAACAACGCTTAGTAGAACTATATCAGTTACGGCTTGGTAGTGAAGTACAAACTCCTAAGCCAACTAGTGGTGCTGCGGTGTCTATGTAATTCGTAATTAAAAAATGGAGAAAATCTAATTACGAATTACGAATCAAAAACCCAAAATCCAAAATCTAAAATTGTATGACTTCAACAGGCGATCGCACAACTAAAACTCCCACAGAAGCTAATGAAATGGAACGCTGGGCTTCGCTGATTGGTGGTGGCGCTATGGTACTCACAGGTATAAGTCAACGCTCCTTAAGAGGTGTATTAACTGCGCTGGCTGGCGGTGGTTTGATCTACCAAGGTATAACCAAGCAAAGCACAATACAGCAAGCACAAGAAGCTCTGGGAATGAATAAACCCATCAAAGTTGAAAAAACGGTAACAATTAATAAACCAGCCGATGAACTTTACCGTTTTTGGCACAACTTTGAGCAGTTACCCACCTTTATGAAGCATCTGCAATCTGTAAAAGTGTATGATGCAAAACGTTCTCATTGGATTGCCAAAGCGCCCTTGGGTAACAACGTAGAATGGGATGCAGAGATTCTCGAAGACAGAGAAAACGAGTTTATTTCTTGGGCTTCTGTCGAAGGCGCAGAGATTGATAACTCTGGTTTTGTGCGATTTAAAAAAGCCCCAGAGAATCGCGGTACAGAAGTCAAAGTAGTTTTAGAATACAACATCCCCGGCGGCGGCATAAGTGCGGCTCTTGCTAAACTTTTCGGGGAAGAACCAGAACAACAAATTGGCGATGACTTGCGCCGCTTCAAAATGCTGATGGAAGCCGGAGAAATCGCTACAACCGCAGGTCAGCCAACAGGAAGCAGGTAAGAAATGGGGAGTAGTCGAAGAAGATACTACGTAGCACTTTTACTAATAACCCATGAATCATAACTGCTGACCAAACAAAACAAGTGTACACACAAACAAATAAAGCAAATGAGGTTATTTATGCAGCAAATGATTTCTCGTTTACGCCAAATTATGGTTATTTTTTTAGTAGGATTTATGTTCTTACTAGGTCAAGCATTTAGCTTTGTGAATGTAGCACAAGCTGATGTGATAACTCCAGAAGGTATCTATTATAAAGGTGTACCTGAAGGACAAAACAACGGTGTTCAATACGATAACCAAGTTAGAAATGCTCAGTCTAAATTGAAGGGTACTGCTGATAATATCCGCGAAAAACTCAACTTAGATGAAGATACTCCTAGAGCTACAAAAGAGTTTCTCAAGGATGCAAAAGATAGAGTAGGGGAAGCAGTTGGTGGTAATCAACCCCAAGGTAGCAGAGAAGGTTATTATCAAAATCCTCCCAGCAAACAACTCAGAGATAGAATGTAAGTAAAAAGTAAAAAGTAAAAAGGCAAAAGTAAAAAGATAGCCCTCTGGGTGCGTTAGGCGCGTTTAGATGTTTCACGAAAAAGATAATCAAACTGCCTAACGCACTTGTTTATATAGCTATTACTTCCATGATTTATTTGTTCTCACAAATGACTAATGACCAATGACTAATGACCAAGAACAAATGACAAAGGACTAAAAATTATGAAAGCAGTTTGCTGGAATGGAGCAAACGATGTGCGGGTAGAAACGGTTCCTGACCCCAAAATTATTAACCCGCGTGATGCCATTATTAAAATTACTTCCACAGCAATTTGTGGCTCAGATTTGCATATTTATGATGGCTACATTCCCACCATGCAAAAAGGTGATATCCTGGGGCATGAATTTATGGGGGAAGTTGTAGAGTTAGGTAGTGAAGTTAGGAATGTAAAAATAGGAGATCGCGTTGTTGTTCCCTTCACCATATCCTGCGGTAACTGTTTTTTCTGTCAGCGCGATTTATGGTCACTTTGTGATAACTCCAACCCAAATGCTTGGATGGTAGAAGTACAAATGGGTCACTCACCATCTGGTTTATTTGGCTACTCTCATTTATTTGGTGGTTACGCTGGCGGACAAGCAGAATATGTCCGAGTACCCTTTGCAGATGTTGGTTTATTCAAAGTTCCCGACCATCTCACAGATGAGCAAGTTTTATTTTTAACTGACATTTTCCCAACTGGCTATATGGCCGCAGAAAACTGCAACATTCAACCAGGCGATATCGTTGCAGTCTGGGGTTGCGGCCCAGTCGGACAATTTGCTATCAAAAGTGCTTATCTCTTCGGTGCAGAAAGAGTCATCGCCATTGACCGCATTCCCGAACGTTTGCAAATGGCTAAAGAACAAGGTAAAGCTGAAGTCCTCAACTACGAAGAAGTCAATGTCGGTGAAGCACTTAAAGAAATGACAGGTGGACGCGGCCCGGATGCTTGCATTGATGCTGTGGGTATGGAAGCACATGGTACAGATGCAATGGCTTTCTACGACCAAGTAAAACAAGCAGTCCGCCTCGAAACAGACCGTCCAACCGCACTCAGACAAGTTATTGTATCTTGTCGCAAAGGCGGTCACGTATCTATACCTGGAGTTTATGGTGGTTTTGTTGACAAAATCCCAATGGGTGCAGCAATGAACAAAGGCCTAACATTTAAAACGGGACAAACCCACGTTCACAGATACTTAAAACCTTTACTCAATCACATTGAAAACGGCGACCTCGACCCGTCATTTGTGATTACACACAAATTACCTTTAGAACAAGCACCCCACGGCTACGAAATTTTTAAACACAAACAAGATAACTGCATCAAAGTTGTTCTGAAACCGTAAGGTGAGTAATTAAATATGACTGACACCAGCGTTAAAAAAATCGATTCCAGCCATTCACCCAAAGGTAAACTCGGTCAGAAATATCTAGCTTCTGGTAAAACAGTTTCGATGCGCCTTTGGGAAAACGAACAACCAGGAGAAGATAAACCACCAACAGCACGGGAATATGAAACTGTTGGTTATGTAATAAATGGTCGTGCAGAACTGCACATTGAAGGACAAATGATTTTGCTTGAACCTGGTAGTTCTTGGGCTGTCCCCAAAGGTTCACATCACAACTATAAAATTCTCGAACCATTTACTGCTGTAGAAGCCACCAGCCCACCTGCACAAGTTCATGGGCGTGATGAAGATTAACTTTTCATGGTTCACGTAATGTTAATGCCTATATGTATAGAGTGCGTTTAGTTTTCACTAACGCACTTTTTATTATGTTTAATCCAATTGAACTAATTAAACAAAAGTAGTGGCGTGACTGGATTAAAATGTTACAGCAGGAGGCAGGTGTAGGAACGGAACCCAACATTCACGCATACTTTGTTGGGTTACGCGATCGCTACACCCAACCTACTATTCTCTTAACTGCGTAGGCGATCGCACATCAGCAAACAATGGAATGTAACTGTTAAAATCAGCATAATGGTGTAAATGTGCAGCAAATACCTCATAAACGCAAATGCCAGCCATTGTTAAAGTACAACTTTCCTTAGAAGCTTTAGCAGAAGCAATATCTTCTCTTGATTTAAAAGAAATATGCTTAAAGAAAATGCAAATCGCCTAGCATTTTATAGGAAAAATAAATTATGAACACTGCCAAACTCAGCACTGATGGAACTCACCAAGTTGTGATTTTGCCGAAAGATTTTCAACTGACTGGCACAGAAGTTTATATTAAAAAAATGGGTAACGCAATTGTTCTTATTGCCAAAGATAACCCTTGGCAATCTCTCATCGAGAGTTTAGACAACTTCTCTGAAGATTTCATGACTACTAGAGATCAACCACAAATTGACATCAGAGAGAGTTTGTAAATGCGATACTTGCTTGATACCAATATTTGCATTTACCTCATCAAGCAAAAACCTCAGAAAGTGCTGGATAAGTTTCAAACCATAAGCATTTCTGATGTAGGTGTCTCCTCTATTACTGTTGCTGAACTTAAATATGGAGTAGCTAAAAGCCAACAACAAGAGAAAAATAGCAATGCCTTGTTACAATTTTTACTACCTCTTGAAATTGTTGATTTCAATCAAGCATCTGCGACGATTTACGGCAGCATTAGAAATGATCTCGAAAGTAGAGGAGTAATTATCGGTGCAATGGATTTGCTCATTGCTGCTCACGCTTTAAGCTTAGGAGTAATTCTTGTTACCAATAATATCAGAGAATTTTCTCGCATTCCCCACCTATTATTAGAGAACTGGGCTGAGTAATTCATTAGCATAACACCTGCTGCGTAGGCGATCGCTGTTTGGAAGAGACAGAGCGATCGCACTTTAATCAACAGCGATATAATCGTCGGCAAAACACTGTCATTTCAAGTAAAGCGTTCGCGCAGCGTTTTGTTAGGGAAGCCTGTAAAGGAGCGAACGCAAAGGTGTTGGGATTGCTGTATTTAGTTTATGTAGATTCTATATTTTTGCTTTTAGATAAGTTGATCGTATGTACAACTTGTTCTCTTAAGTTCTGTAAATTAATACCCAAGATTTCCAAAACCCTTACTGCTACGCCTTCTTCTAATCTAATACAACCCAAAAGCAGATCGCCAGTACTAATATAATTGTGCTTCAGTGCTTTAGCTTCTTCTAAAGATAAATCTAAAACCCGCTTTGCAAGTGGTGTAAAGGGAACTTCTTTTGCTACAAAACCACTGCCGCGTCCAATAATTTTTTCTACTTCTATACGGGTATCTGCCAGCTTCATACCTTCCAATTGCAACACTTGAGCAGCAACACCAGTTCCATCTCCAATCAGTCCTAAGAGTATTTGTTCAGTACCAACAAAATTATGGCCAAGACGGCGTGCTTCTTCCTGCGCTAACATTATCACCTTAATCGCATTGAGTGTAAAACGTTCAAATAAACCTTCGTCTTTGCACTCTGTCTGTTCAGCTAGTTTTATTTCTGTAGATGTAATATCTACTAATTGATTTTTTACTTCTTTGGGTATTAAGGTTTCAGCAGATTTTTGCTGTGGATATTCAGATTGTTTGATTGTGTCTTGTTCTATTGCTACAGGCACTTCAATCAGATCAATATCTTCATCTCTGAGTTGCAAAAGTTGCTGAAACCGCTTCAATTCTTCTCGTGTATGCTGAGTCAGAGTTCCTTCATGCTGTATCGCCTCAGCTAATGCTTCTTCGTATTCCCTGAGATTTGCTTGATATTGGCGGTAAGGTTCCAAAACCTCGTTTTCAATTTGGGTTGCTACCTCAGCTGACAAACCCAATTCACTTTGGCGACGTTTGAGAATGCGACGACCTATAACCGAAACATTACCATTCCTGACACATCGCTCTACTTCCTTACGGTACTCTAATTGCGGGTCGCCTACAGGAGCTTTTGCTAACTTTATTTTAAAGCCTTCCCTCACAGCATAAATTTCTGGCTTCATTGCTGGGGCTGCTTCCTGAACCTTTTTACGGGCATATTCATGCAGTTCATCAACAGAAATCATGCCATCGTTATCAGTGTCAGCCGCGCCTTTCTCAATCCCTTCCACAATGTAGCGAGTGTAAACTGATAAGTCTGATCCTGGTTGTTCAAAAGAATACTGAGTAGACGTGGAAGAAGTTAATACCGCCCTTCCTTCTCCTCCTAGTTGATTCTTGATATCTACGCTGTTATCGTCTTTCGCCTTCATTCCTTCAGCAAAAGCACCGCTAAAGCAACAGTCAAGAATAATTACCTGTCGCCGAGAACGGCTTTTTTCCATCATTCCATGTATCAAACTGGCAGCAGTGGCAGTAGTTTGAATGAGTTCACCCGATTGATGCTTACTGGTTTCGCTGGTTGCTAAATATAATTTGCCACTGTCATCTTTAATTCCGTGTCCAGAGAAATAAAACAGCACTAAATCATCTTTTTGACGATTAGAAAACAGGTTTTCAATTGCTCTTTCCATTAACTGGCGTGGCGGATTTTCCAGCACTGTCATATCAGCATCGGCAAAATCACCCATTTCTGAGTGCTGTAAGACTCGCTGCATTGCTTTGACATCTTGCACAGCCCCAGGTAAAGCATTTAACCCTGGTTGGTACTCACTAACCCCAATCAGCAATGCAAATTTCGCCATTGTAACTGTTTACTTTTGACTTACAAAATTTTCTACTGCTTTAACTGCTGCTTCCAATTCTGACATATTACTAGTTTTTACCTGGATTTTCTTACCGTTTATTCCCAATATTTTGGTCTAGCTACATAAAAAATCAGGTAAGCATTGCTCACCTGATTTTCCAATTTCATATAACTCAGAACTACTTACGCCAAGTGTTGTTGGACTTTGGCGACTAATTCATTTGTCCAATGTTGGGCGAGTTCGGCATCAGCAGCTTCCACCATGACTCTGATGACTGGTTCTGTACCGGAGGCGCGGACTAAGATTCTACCACTATCACCCATTGCGGTTTCGGCGAGAGCGATCGCATCTTGAACAGGTTGACATTCTTGCCAAGCCAAACGGCGATCGCGATCTACAACTCTGACATTCTTTAATAATTGGGGATAAGTCTGAAAGCTTTGGTCTACTAATTCACCCAAGGAAACACCAGTTTGTTTGACTAAGTTGGCTATGTGCAAGGCTGTTAATAAACCATCGCCAGTCAAGCCATAGTGTCTACACAAAATATGACCAGATTGTTCGCCGCCCAGCATTCCCCCAGTCCGCAACATTTCGGCTTGCACATATTGATCACCAACGGCGGTACGAATCAGTTTACCACCTTGTTGTTCCCAAGCACGTTCAAACCCTAAGTTAGCCATAACGGTGGAAACTATCAGGTTATCTGGTAGTTGTTGCTGTTGTTGCAAGTGACGACCCCACAAATAAAGGATATAGTCGCCATTGACTTGTCTGCCTGTATTATCTACAGCTAACACGCGATCGGCATCGCCATCAAAGGCAAAACCTACATCAGCATGATGTTCTTTAACTGCGGCTTGCAAAATATCCAGGTGAGTAGAACCACAATCAACGTTGATGCGATCGCCATCTGCGGCATTATGTAAGCAGATAACTTCTGCTCCCATTTCCATAAATACTTGCGGTGCTAAACCCACGGCTGCACCCCAAGCCAAATCTAAAACAATCTTCATTCCTTGCAGATTTCCCTCACTCTGCAATGGTTGTTTTAAAGCTTGGCTATAATCACTCACTAACTGCTGCCGAGAATAATGTCTACCACAATTCATCCCGCCTGTAACTGCTAACTTACCACGCAATCCGGCTTCAATTTCTGCTTGTAATGCTTGTGGTAACTTGCCACCATCGGCACCAAAAACTTTAATTCCATTGTCTTCCGGTGGGTTGTGACTGGCAGAAATCATCACACCGCCGATCGCTTCACTCATGCTGGTAAGATAGGAAACACAAGGCGTAGGACATAAGCCCAAATACCAAACTTCGATACCTGCTGCTGTTAACCCCGCACTCAAAGCCATTGCTAACATATCGCTAGAGTTACGCGAATCTTGTCCCAGAATTACTGGTCTTGTTTCACCTGCATGGTTCCGTAAAACTACACCCGTCCAAAAACCTATTTGTAAAGCCAAAGGTGCATTCAGTAATTCTCCTACCTTGCCCCGAATCCCATCTGTCCCAAACAGAGGAGTTGCTGGTAATGATATCAAACTAAATGCCAAGTTCTCGTTCAGTGCTGTTTCTCCATGATTAGATTCTGCGACAGCAAGACCTCGGATGTTGCCTTGAGTTCGAGTTATTGATGACACCATAATATTTAAACACCCCACACCATAACACTGGAAAATTTTACTTTACTTTTTAATTGAACAAGTTCAAGTAGACTTTGCTGGAGATTAGAGGTTAGAGGTTAGTATTTTTACTCATATAGCGGTTCTTGGTTGGATGAGGTATATTTCAACCCCACCCCCAGCCCCTCCCCCGAAGTTTGCTCAACGGGGGGAACCCCCGCACGCAACTTCTCTCCGCAAGCGGGGAGGGGAGCGTTTGCGTTAGCAAATGCGGGGTGGGGTTCCGACTGTATACAAGCAAGTAAGAACCGCCATAACTCACTACTCAGCACTTTAAATATATACTCGTTTTTCTTTTTAGAAATCTATTACCACTAGACTGAATTAAGTGAAAATCTCTAAAATTTTTCTGAGGTTTGTAAAGTTTTTATACAGAAACTCTAGCGATCGCCATTCCTGATCATAGATTTTAACCTTGATAATGAATAGAGTAGTTACTATTTTGCAGTCTGATGCAGCGTCACAAAAGTATACAATCTGCTTGCTTAAAAATTTTTAATATAAATTCTCATCAAATAGTTTTAATGTAACTTTTTAATGACCTTTCTTAGCCGTTCGTAAATCGGAACCTCGGTACATCCTTTTTCAAGGTGAGAAATTTTAATATGAGCAGCAATTTAGCCAGCAAGTTACGTGTCGGCACCAAAAAAGCCCATACTATGGCAGAAAATGTGGGTTTTGTCAAGTGCTTTTTAAAAGGAGTGGTAGAAAAAAGTTCCTACCGGAAATTAGTGGCTAACTTTTACTTCGTCTACTCGGCAATGGAAGAGGAGATGGAAAAGCATCGCCAACATCCCATCGTTTCTAAAATTGATTTTGCCCAACTGCACCGCAAGCGGACTCTAGAGCAAGACTTAAACTACTATTACGGTGCTAACTGGCGCGAACAAATCAAACTATCGCCAGCCGGTGAAGCTTATGTACAACGCATCCGCGAAATTTCCGCAACCGAACCAGAATTATTAATTGCTCATTCCTACACCCGTTACTTGGGTGACTTATCCGGGGGACAAATTCTCAAGAACATTGCCGTGACAGCAATGAATTTGAGCGATGGACAAGGAACGGCCTTTTATGAATTTGCCGAAATTCCTGATGAAAAAGCATTTAAAGCAAAGTATCGTCAAACATTAGACGAACTACCCATTGATGATGCCACAGGCGATCGCATCGTGGATGAAGCCAATGCAGCCTTTGGGACGAATATGAAAATGTTCCAAGAATTAGAAGGCAACTTAATCAAAGCGATCGGTATGATGTTGTACAACAGCCTCACCCGCCGCAAGACACGCGGTAGCACTGAACTAGCTACGGCTGAGTAAATTAGAGAGGCTAGTACCGCTACGCGGAAGTCAAAAGTCAAAAGTCAAAAGTTAAAAAGCCCATATCAAAGGCTTTTCACTGACTTGAAATGGTATCTTTAATTTCCGCCGCTTTGTGCTAGAGGCTAGAGGCTATTTCCTCAGCACTCCAGACTCAGTAATCAAATTAAAAATAGGGACAATGTTCCTATGATTGCTTTCTTGATGAAAGTAACCACAGGAAGATTGTCCCTAAATTTTGTTTATTTGCTCCAAACAGACAATTAATACCATTTTGGATTTTAGATTTTAGATTTTGGATTGCGGAATTGTTTACTGGTGAGCTTTACAGGAATCCATTTGTCGCAATCATTTTTCAAATTGGTATAAGGTTCTCAAGAAAGGTGTAGGTGTTTAAAACCCTTACACCCCTATACCCCTACTATCTGTGACTGCAACAAATCTAGTTTCATCTTGAAAGAAATGCCTCCAACGCGGTTCACAGTTTCACTATGAGGGAGAACTTGCCAACCGAATCTTTGATATAGCTGCAAAGCCGGATTTGTGCTTCTAATACTGAGTGATATGGCTGGGTAAGATTTTCTGGCGACTGTGAGTAAATGAGTGAGTAATTTTGTACCTATACCTTGATTGCGATATTCAGGGAGAGTTGCGATCGCCAGTTCCGGTGTAAAATCGTCAATATAGCCATATCCTTGATTTTCACCTGTTAATAACCTAATCCACGCTGCTCCCACAGGTTGGTCAGTGGTAGTATGAATAGCAACGAAGCCTAAATCATCTTTGCGTCCCCAACCTTGAACATATCTAGCCAAATCAGGATTATTCATTGCATCCTGAATGGTTTTACCTTCTTGTTGTATGTGTGCCGCTTCGCACAGCATTTGCCATAAAAAAGGTTCATCTTCGGGCGAGAGGAGACGAATCGAATCATCCATATTCTAAATTTGCTGATGGTAGAATGCTGCGATTACTAAAAAAATACTATAACTTGATATGATAGCCTGTACCTTAAAAGCATTAACCATGTGTGGCAATCATTTCTCCCAGCGTCGCCATTGCCTTATACTATTATTTTTTCAATTAAAATCTGAATCTGCTGAAAATAGTCTTCAATCAACAAGATAACCATGAAAATTTATCGGGAAGATTTAGATTGGGCGGTTTCCCAAGGCTTAATTACGGCAGAACAAGCCAATGCGTTGTGGAATGCACTTTCCATGCGTAATAGTGAACGCCCACAATTTAATTTTGTCAATGTTAGTTATTACTTTGGGGCATTAATTGTGATCTCAGCTATGACATGGTTCATGACATTAGCATGGGAATCATTTGGTGGCGGTGGGATTTTTTTGTTAGCCAGTATTTATGCCTTATGCTTTGTACTTGCAGGAAGCAATCTTTGGTGGCGACAACAGATGAAAATTCCTGGAGGTTTGCTATTTACCATTGCCGTTTCCTTGACTCCTTTAGCAATTTACGGACTGCAACGTGCAACAGGATTTTGGCTTCAAGATAACCCCGGTACATATCAAGATTTTTATACTTGGATTAAAGGCAGTTGGTTTTTGATGGAATTAGGAACTATCATCGCAGGTTTAATTGCCATCAAGTTTGTGCGGTTTCCCTTTTTAATCGCTCCCATTGCTTTTTCTCTGTATTTTATGTCTATGGATATCGCACCATTATTATTTGGGGAAAAAAACTACAATTGGCAGCTAAGGCTATCTGTTTCCGTGTGGTTTGGTATTGCTTGTATTGTGATTGCTTATCTAGTAGATATCCGCACTCGTAGACGCGATGGAGATTATGCTTTTTGGTTATATTTTTTTGGGTTACTTGCCTTTTGGTGGGGTCTAACTTTAATGGGCGACAGTAATGAATTGCAAAAATTCATCTATTGTTTGATTAATTTAGGTTTAATATTGTTGTCGGTATTGTTAAGACGAAAAGTATTTATTGTGTTTGGGGGGATGGGTGTTTTTGGTTATTTAGGACACCTGGCTTACAGCATCTTTAAAAATGCCATATTATTTCCCTTTGCGCTCACAGTTTTAGGAATATTTATCATCTATTTAGGAACTGTATATCAACGCAATAGTAGGAAGATTGAAGTCTTTCTAGAACGTTTATTACCAGATAATATGAGACGCTTTTTACCCAGAGAGTAATAATTTTTTGTCAAGATAGCAAGCCCTACGTAAGCCCCCGGAATTGAGTGATACGGAACACCGAAGTTTTTTGTTCAGGACTTCAGCACAAAGATTGTCTTTTATTCAGAGTTGTAATTCGATAAAATTACCAAGCCGAAGCAGTAGGAACAGCGAATGGAGAGATGAACATTAACTAGTACAGGTTGGCGTAAATAAACAGACCATAAGGAATTGCTAAAAGGCTCGTGGTATCACTGTTCTTTCTTTTTCCTTTTGACCTTTTACTTTTACCTTTTTGTACTAGCCATTCCCTATTCCTTCTTCCCCATTTCCCTTGAATTAATAACATGGCAACAAAAATCCCCGTTACAGTCATTACAGGCTTCTTAGGTAGTGGTAAAACCAGCCTAATTCGCCACCTCTTACAAAATAACCAAGGTCGTCGCATTGCCGTATTAGTCAACGAATTTGGCGAATTGGGTATTGATGGCGAGTTGTTGAAATCTTGTCAAATCTGCCCCGAAGATGAAACTGGCGGGAGTAATATTTTTGAGTTAACCAATGGCTGCTTGTGCTGTACAGTGCAGGAAGAGTTTTATCCCACAATGCAAGAGTTAATCAAGCGCCGGGACAACATCGACTGCATTGTGATTGAAACATCTGGGTTAGCTTTACCGAAACCACTAGTTAAAGCCTTTCGTTGGCAAGAAATTCGCAACGCTGCCACAGTAGATGCAGTGATTACTGTAGTAGATTGTGCAGCAGTAGCGGCTGGGACATTTGCCAGTGATTTAGAAGCGATCGCCGCCCAACGCCAAGCAGATGATAGCCTAGAACATGAGACACCCTTGCAAGAGTTATTTGAAGACCAACTCGCCTGTGCAGACTTAGTAGTGTTGAGTAAAACTGACTTAGTAGATGCAGAAACTAAATCACAAGTAGAGCAATTAGTCAAACAAGAATTGCCCAGAGTTGTGAAAATGGTCGAGAGCGATCGCGGTCAAATCGATCCAGCCCTATTATTAGGATTACAAGCCGCCGTCGAAGACAACTTAGATAGCCGTCCCAGCCATCACGACAGCGAAGAAGACCACGACCACGACGACGAAATCACCTCCACACACGTCATTTTAGACCGCGCCTTCGACCCAGAAAAACTCCAACAACAGTTGCAAAATCTGGTAGATCAACAAGAAATTTACCGCATCAAAGGCTTTGTTGCAGTTCCGAATAAACCCATGCGCCTAGTATTACAAGGCGTAGGAAACCGCTTTGAAAAATTTTATGACCGTCCTTGGCAAACAACAGAAACAAGACAAACTCGCTTAGTCTTTATCGGTCGTGATTTGAACTCCACAGAAATAGAATCGCAACTTGTAGCCTTGTAGATTACTCTAATTTTGCTATTTAAAGTAGTTAGGCTTGTCTACCTTGCCTCCCTTGCCTCCCTTGTCACCACATCAAACAATACCTTCTTAATTCCAAACCCTAACCTCTCACCTTCTTCTATGACCATCTCCCAATTATTTGACATTGCCAATTTATTCGTTTTACCCTTTTGGGCATTGATAATTCTCCTACCCAATTGGAAAGTTACAAAGCGAATTATGGAATCATATATTCCATTTGTCCCTTTAGCTGGAGCATATTTGTATTTATTTATTACCAGCATTACTCCAGAAAATGCCCAAGCTTTATCTAATCCCCAATTAGCGGATATTGCTCGATTTTTTGCCGATGAAAAAGCTGCTGCCACAGGTTGGATTCATTTTTTAGTCATGGATTTGTTCGTTGGCAGATTTATCTACTGGGAAGGTCAAAAAACTGGAGTTTGGACAATTCATTCCCTGATACTTTGTTTATTTGCTGGGCCGATGGGAGTGTTATCTCATATCATCACAACTTGGATTACCAAAGCAATTTCTCCCAAATTACCAGAAAATCAAGCAGCGATATCATCTTCTGGTAATTAGAATAGAACTCCTAAAAAACACAGGGTGTATGTAGCGAAAACTCTTATACCAATTTAATCCGAATTTGCATCCTATAAATCTTGTAGAGACGTTGTATATAACGTCTCTCTCCCTTGTCTACCCTGTCTCCCTTATCTTTGTTGTTCACATATCAACTAGAACTCCTATATTCAGCGTTTCACAATGACTAAAGTTCCTGGCTTTGTCCAGTTGTACAATTTCCGCGCTTGCTTGACTGGCAAATTCACGCAACCGTGGCTGACGGGAGTACCGAAACGATTATGCCAATAAGCACCATGAATTGCATAGCCTTCATAAAAATACATTGCATAAGGAACATCAGGGATGTCGTAGCCTCTACCCCGCATTCGGTTAGTGCGATACTTTGACTGAATATGAAATCTACCGATGGGTGTAGGGGTGGCTCGTTTGCCAGTGGATACAGGGAAGGAATAAACTAGCTTTTGACCATCCCAGGCACGTAAACGCTGCTGAGATAAGTCAATTTCAATGCGGCGAGTTTGAGATAGTTGCCGACTGTCAGAGATTTGGATGTTGTTGTTATTGAGTGAGGCGGCTGTCGCTATCACAGAATTGGGGTCAGCCGTTGTTGGTAGCGCCGAGGACAAAAAAGTTGCTAACAGTAGCGCCACACCTGTACAAAAATTTCCTGAGCGACGAATTCCAACATTAGTAGTTCGGGTTCGCATTCTGCATCACCTTCTAACAACGCAAAAAATATTGTTGTAGTTTTGATAAACACTACAAATTGCCAAAACAATTCCTAGTTGTTTATGCAGTATCTACAAGGATGATCTGCCAATCCACCAACACCAGTATCAGGTGAGACTAATATAGTGGCTACGTACCAAGGTTGTATCTTGTTGCTAGGTCTGAAGGAGTAGGAATGTGAGGGTTTTCATAACTTCTATCTATACATTTCTATACCTTTGTGCCTAGAAGAGATTAAACCTCTCGCTGCTGAGTTCTCTCAACTGAGTTGGAGTATTGACAGTGATTTATTTCACTTTGTAAGTTGAAAACGTGCAAACTACTAAATTGCGATATTTGCACTTGTAATTTTTCCCAGGACTTACGCAAACAGAGATAAGCTGACTAGAGTAATCTAGTTTCTATTTATAACTTCAAGTTAAGTGATAATAATTCCGGAGCGTGGCTATTGTAATGTCTTGATTTGCTGTCATTACAACGTGCAGAGAGCTGGCAGTGTAAATATTTTACTTTAGTTTACGAATTAGCTCTCAGGTGTACTGAATCAATCATCTCTAATTTCTAATTTTTACCATTAGAGAAGCCTAAAAATCTGCGATACTCTTCTAGTTGCCTTTGAATTTGATCTAGTTGTTCTAAAAATTTACCTAGCTGACCATTATTACCATTGGTTGGGTTATTATTGGGAGTCTCTTCATCGGTACTGTTGTAGCTCTGAATACCTATACTGTCATTGTAGTAGTGGAACTGTAAGCTAGTTGCTGAATTAATTGCGTTGTTTTGATGATTGATTTTAGCGGGAGAGGTGATTTCCGAAACAGAGTGATGATCAACGCTGAAATTAGTAGCAGAGATTTGATAATTAGATGATGCTAGTACAGATTTTACTATTGAGCTAGTGCTAATTGAATCAATCTGAGAACTAGGAGTGGCAGCCTGAGTATTATTTCCGGCTGTTTCTGTAATAATTTGCCGCACTTGTGTAGGAGTTAGACTACGGTTAGCACTCAACATCAATGCAACTACCCCAGCTACATGAGGAGTCGCCATAGACGTGCCACTGTAAGAAGCATACTGATTATTCGGCACTGTTGAATAAACATCCACACCTGGGGCTGTCACATAAGCCAATTCATTTGTCCCAGAACGATTAGAAAAATTAGCCAAGCTATTATTTCTATCGACTGCGCCCACAGCAATTCCTGTATTTTTAGCATAACGGGCTGGGTAGTTTGGTTGAGAACCACCATCATTACCAGCCGCCATCACCACAACTACGCCTTTACTATTGGCATACTCAACCGCATTTTGCAGAGTCTTGTTAGAAAAACTACCACCTAGGCTGAGGTTAATCACATTAGCACCATTATTCGCTGCATAATAAATGCCGTTGGCTATAGCACTATACGAACCAGAACCAGATTCATTTAACACTTTCACTGGCATAATTTTGGCATTATAAGCAATGCCAGTTACACCATAGTTATTTTTCTCGCCAGCAATAGTTCCAGAAACATGAGTACCGTGTCCGTTTTGGTCTAAGGTGTTGTTGTTGTTATTGACAAAATTCCAACCCCGGACATCATCAACATAACCATTGCCATCATCATCTATGCCATTACCAGCAATTTCTTTCGTATTAGTCCAAATATTATTTTTTAGATCCTCATGGTTGTAATCAACCCCAGTATCGATCACGGCGACAACAACACCCTTACCTGTATACCCATTATTCCAAGCTTCTGGAGCATTTACAAGGTCAGCGCCCCAATTATTTCCCCCCGAATTTGGAACATCTGCAAAGGTATTTTTACCTGCAGCTTTAGCCACGGCCGCCGCCGCATTTACTAACCCATATCCTGTAGTAGAACTATAGTTTTTAGTAGTTGCTGTAGTTATTTTTGCATTGCTCGGTTGGTAATAACTACTGCTACTAAGATAAGAATTATATTGATTTTTATTGTCGAAACTATCTGCTGAGGAGAGCAGTTGAGAGTTTAGCCCGTTATGAGAAAGTAATGCTTTACTAGTATCATTAATGGGCATAAGTATTTTCTCCTCAAATAAAGTTAGAATTCCATATTTTTGACAGCATTAACTGTTAAAACCTTGGACTTCAGGTTTTAAGCAGTAAATTTACCGTCCTTGCCAATAATTACTATGGAATTAAATAGCAAAATGCTGTTTTTTTTACAAAAAAATATTAAATATAATTTAATTATTCATGCTTGTTTTTAGCTAAAAACAAGTTTGAGTAAGGATCAGACAAAATTATATTTTCAGAAATTAATAGATAAATGCCGATAAAAAATGATAGTTCGTTGATATTTATCTGACTTTAATTTGAACTTGTAATTTGGGATAAAAATACTCCAAAGATAATGCTAATACTGTAGAGTGCAACTCGATACAGTCCTACCAATATATGAACATTACGCAAAGGTAGACGCAGAGGACACGGAGGAATGAGAGTTTGAGAGAGTTTTTGCGTAAGTCCTATAGATATTAGTGTGACAATTGTAATCGAGATGATGAGTAGCGATCGCCCACTTCGTGCCATAACTTTTATCCTCACACCACTGGCTGACAAACCAGAAATAATACAGCAACAAAGTAGGTAATTCCCGAAATTTGTTTACTAAAATTAATTATGATTTATTGTTGTTTATCTAAATCCATAAAAATATCATGCTGCTCTTTAAACACTCTCTGCGTCGTCTCTAAATTAAAGTCAGTCGCTATCAAATCAATACCATCAATAATTTTTGGTATCTGAGTTTCATCAATTTGCAAACTTAGAAAACATTTTTCTCGATAGTCTGGTCTTTCCTGAAAACGCTTAACAGCAGTTTTTAAAGGACGAATTACTTCATAAGCGTTCTCCGCCTTGTTAATTGCTGCTTCGGGAATTGGAGATTGTAAGCGTAAAATTGCTAGATCAATTAAATCTCTAGATTCAACACTATCATCCATATAGCGATCAGAATTTGCCAGCAGCTTCGATGTAAAACAGTCAATGAGGCTTAAGCAGGGAACAGGCGACCATTCTGTATATCTGGGCGGGTCTGGTTGAAAGCGTGATTCAGCGATAATCTCTGTTTTAATCGGTAAGTTATCTACAATAACTATCATCCTAATTCCATACTGGTCAGTAGTCCCTCTGCCAATGTGAATACCACTCAAATCAGTAAATAATGCTTCATACCCGCCATCAAATACAACAGTGCGAAGATACTTGTATCCTGATACACCCACAGGAGAAATAAAATCAATATCTTTACTCCAACGGTATTCTTCAAAATCAAGTGCAAGAAGGGTTCCACCACCGAAGTAAGCAGAACCCTCTTTAAGTATGTCAGAATTTAAGCTTTCAAGAATCGTCAGAATTTTATTATGGTGATCCAATCGAAATCTCATACACAAGCTTCTAGCCAGGAATGATAACGTCTAGCAAGAGTCTTGAGAAAATTTAGTTCTTCGCCTTCAAGATTATTAAATAATTGACGATACTGCCAACCCCGCTCATAGCGACTCAGCATTTGCTCAGGAGTAAAATGATAAACATCTCCTGTCTGCCAGCAGATTGACTCCAAAAAAGGAAGCTTCTTTGGAACATTGGCTAAATTGATTGTTGGTGTAGCGATTGTCATAGCACTGCTAATAGGCTACTTTTGCTAACTATATTCCTAGAATAACTTATAAATTAGCTTCTACCGCCAAATAAAGCAAACGGTTAAATTAACTATTACAAAGTTAGAGGCTTTACTATGACTCAAGTAAGTTATCCAGTACTAGTCATTAAATCCACAATAGAAGTAGAAGAAGTGTAACGAAAGCAGGTACAGGGGAAATGGTGCGCTTAAAACCGTGGCAGTGGGTCATCTTAGGAACACCGATCGCAGCTATTATTATTTTCTTACTAGTCGCCGCAGGTTTGCAAATCAATGCCTGGGGAATTAACTGGATTTGGGCGGTGTTTACGGTTGTGTTTGTTGCTTGGCGGTGGTTGTTGGTGCGGTGGACTCAACCGCAAATTGCCCAAGTTGAGGCGGCTTTGGCAGGATTCCAAGAAGAACTAGAGGCGGCTGTTGATATTACCACCACAACGGCGGGAAGTGAAGCAACACAGCAAGCGGAAGCCGCATTACAAAAAATTCTGGAAGCATCCATTAACGATCGCCCAATTTGGGAAGATTGGCAAACTTTTTGGCAACGCTGTCAAGATGTAGTGGTGGCTGTGGCGAATATCTACCATCCCCAAGTACAGTATCCCCTGCTGAATATCTATGTCCCCCAAGCTTATGGACTGATTCGGGGAACAGTGGATGATTTAGACCAGTGGATGCAGAGATTATCACCTGCTTTAAATCAAGCTACTGTCGGGCAAGCTTATCAAGCTTATGAAGTATATCGCAAGCTAGAACCATCAGCCCGTAAACTTTTGCGAGCTTGGGGCTGGGCGCAATGGTTGTTAAATCCAGTGGCGGCGGTGGCTAATCGGGCGACGAAGGGTTATACTAACCGCGCTAATCAGCAGTTGTTGGTGAATTTAGGTCAACTGTTGCGCGAAGCAGCTTTGAGAAATTTATGCAGACAAGCGATCGCACTTTACGGAGGTATTACACTACCAACAACAGCAGCGATTTCTTCACCAACTATCCCCCAAACCAAAACCCAAACTCTGCGCGAAATTCTCACCCAAGCTGAACCAGTCGCGGAAGTTGAGCAAAAACCCATCAGTATTTTACTAGTTGGGCGGACAGGTGCAGGTAAAAGCAGTTTAATTAACACTTTATTCCAAGCTGACTTGGCGGCGGTGGATGTCTTACCCAGTACTGACGAAATTCAAAATTATCATTGGGAAACTTCTAGTGGCGAAAGTCTCACCCTTTGGGATACTCCCGGTTACGAACAAGTCAAGCGGGGAGAACTCCGCCAATTAGTATTAGACTATGCAACTAACGCAGATTTGTTATTGTTGGTGACACCCGCCCTTGATCCGGCTTTGCAAATGGATGTGGACTTTTTAGCAGATATGAAAGCCGCAGTTGATGATTTACCTGCGATCGCAGTTGTTACCCAAGTAGATAAATTGCGTCCTCTGCGGGAGTGGGAACCGCCATACAATTGGGAGTGGGGAGACAAGCCAAAGGAAATTTCTATCCGGGAAGCTACTCAATATCGTGCTGAAAAACTAGAGGAATTTTCTAACTTAGTTGTCCCCGTAGTTACAAGCGATCGCAAAACTAACCGTACAGCTTGGAATATAGATACTTTATCATTGGGATTGATTGAAGCGATCGCACCCGCCAAACAACTACGACTCGCTCGGTTTTTGCGTGACTTAGACTCCCGCACCGTCGCCGCCGCTAAAATCATTGATCACTATACCTTCCAAATGGCGACTACCCAAGGACTCACCACCTTATTAAAAAGTCCTGTATTGCAATTTATTGCCACAATGTCTACAGGTTCTCCCACCTTGGCTTATTTATTAGCAGAGCAAATTCCTGTAGAACAGTTACCGATTGTCATTGGTAAACTTCAAATTGCTTATGAGTTATTTTCACTATTAAAAACTGATAATTCCCCTAAAATTAACTTTGATTTAATCTCACTGTGGCCATTATTGTTAGAAAATTCTGCTACACCTGATCGTAATGCTTGGGCATTTGGTCATGCCCTTGTCGAATACTGGACTCAGAATTTAGCAGTGGAACAACTACGAGAGCGATTTGAGTATTATTTGCAACAGGTTTGAAATGTGTTATGTTTGGGCGATCGCGCCTTAGTATTAAAATTTGAGCGATGAATAATGAAATTCAAATTCAACCGAAGACACGAAATATTTATTGAAGAGAAACTCAGTAGTGGTAAATATCACACTATTGAGGAAATAATTGTCGAAGCTTTAGAGCTTTTAGAAGAACATGATAAAAAGTATGAACAATGGTTAGCAGCAGTCCGTAACAATGCTGATGTTTCTATTGCTGAATTAGAAAGAATTGACAACAGATTTTTAATCGCACAATTAGAAAGGAAATTACGTCAAGCACTAGAATCTTAGCGAGTCGGTGCGGGTGCAGAGTGCAGGGTAAGAATTTTTGGCGTTGCTGATTGAGAATATGAATTTGTCTCACGCAAAGGCGCAAAGAAAAACATCTGATTCACCAACGCCGAATTTTTACTCAGCACTCAGCACTCAACCCTCATCCTTGCGTTGACACAGTTAATACCTGCGGTGGGGTTGCATCTGGTGGATAGAGAAAGTCTACTTCGACTAATCTGCGATCGCTCGGTTTCATATTTAATACTACTAGTGGTTGTCCCGGTTGACCGCGCTTTTGGACTAAATGCACAAATTTAGTTTGTGGCATACCTTTATCATCTTTGTAGCGTATCCGCACACTGCCGCGAAAGAAGGTTTGACGTGCAGGAGTAGCAAAAAAGCGCAGTCCTGGTTTAACTAACTGATCTTCTTTAATGGGAGTTTGCATCGCCACCGCCACAGTTTTTGGCGTAGCAGTATTGTTATATAACGGTAACTTCAAGTTGTATTGAATTGCATAGTTACCATGTGCGCGATATGCAGTATCGGGATAACGGACTAACATTGGCGCACTTTGAATTTGATTCGTCCCCAAAGTGCCTCCGTGTAAGGTACTCAGGGCGTAAGAAACAGCTTGTCCCGGCTGGGGAATTGTTAAAAATCGGGCTTTGGGACTATCTACGATAAATGCACGCCAAAAGGAACCGCCAGCTACCCCCGCGACTCTTCCGTAAATTCTGGGTTTCCCAGTTTCTTCTAAAGGAGTTGGTGTTTTATCTCGTGGTGTGGATAATTCACCGTTATCTAATAAATTTTCCCATTCGGCTAAAGTCGGCGCACGTTCACTACCATCAGGATTATCTTTGGCAAACATCGCTAAACTAGCAGCGTAGACTGTACCGTTACTCCGCAAGCGCATTAAAGTAGAACGACCATTTAAAGGCGGTGTTAATCCTTGCACGGGAATTGGGAGATTCAGTAACATCTGACTTTGCTTGGGTGCAAGGACAATTTGCGCTGGGAAGATTGCTTGTCGTCTGCCTCTGATAATATCAGACATGACGCGATCGCCCGGCCCCGCAAATACTTTACCCGCAGCATCTTCGACATAAGGCGGTAGTTCAATAAATGGTGCATCTGGCTGACTTAAATAACTCGCCGCCTGCAAAATATTAACGGTGACTGGTTGCTCAGTCGGATTATACAAAATTATACCGAGATAGAGCGATCGCAAGTTTTCTGGCGGATCAGCTTTGGCAACATGATGAGCGAAAATATCAAATCTTCCCCGGAAAGGAAAATTTAAATGCGCTGTTGGGACTTTTTTACCATCCCCAGGAAAAGTAGATAATAAAATCCCTTCCTTCAAAACCAATTCTGGACTATTGCTATTAAAAGTTGGCACTGAATCTAACTTTCCTGGTAAGGGTAGAACTTGTTGCGGTTGGACAACTTCTTCTGGTGGCGGTGTAGGAGGTGTGGTTTGTGAAATCAGTAAACTGAGTAAAAATGACAACATATACTTAGGTAACGATTTTTCCTTAAAGACGCACACTATTTTATATGAGTGCCAAATTGTTAATAATTAATAAGAAGTCAGCCAGAACAACCAGCAAATTTTCTTGATTTAACACCGGAACGTGAACAAATATACAACGAGTTGACAGTTTAGATTGCTGGAGATAGTCAAGAACTGCATAATAAAGACCTTCGCAAACAAATTTACCGCAGTCACTACTAATATCAGTTGCTACTGTTGGCAAAACTAATTTTTCCAAATTAACTGCTGTCGGCAAAAAAATCGCGCCTTGATTAGCACCCTCCTCTACACTTAATCTTTGCCGACTAGCAGCCATGCCACAACAGATAATGTAATCTGGTTGCAACTCCTCAACTTTTTGAATTACCCAGGAACTAGCCAGCATCACATCTACAGGTAACAGCCGTAGAAATTTTAAATCATGGGGGAGCGATACAACTTGACTCACTTCTTGTAATAAATCATCCGATGAATTTGAATCTTGATCCCTTAACCAAGTATCAAAAGAAGTTAATAAAAATCTTTTCTTCATTAGAATTATTATTTAGAATAGAAAAACCCTCCATAATAAATTTACAAGGAGCAGGTCAATGCCAGTTATTGCAGTCGTAGATTACGACATGGGAAATTTGCACTCAGTCTGTAAAGGCATAGAAAAAGCTGGGGCAACTCCCAAGATTACAGATTCTGCTAAAGAAATATCATTGGCGGATGCTGTAGTATTGCCAGGAGTTGGGGCATTTGATCCCGCAGTGCAACATCTTAGAGAACGGAATTTAGAACAACCCATAAAAGATGCGATATCCTCTGGCAAACCCTTCTTAGGAATTTGTTTAGGATTGCAAATTTTATTTGAATCAAGTGCGGAAGGAACTCAACCAGGGCTAGGAATTATCAAAGGAAAAGTCCGCCGCTTTCAGCATGAACCAGGAATTACTATTCCTCACATGGGTTGGAACCAATTGGAATTAACCCAAGCAAAAAGCATTTTATGGGAACATTTGCCTGCTAACCCTTGGGTTTATTTTGTGCATTCTTATTATGTTGACCCAACAGATCCGCAAGTCCGGGCTGCAACTGTTACCCACGGTACTCAAACTATCACAGCTGCCATTGCCAAAGAAAATCTCATGGCGGTGCAGTTTCACCCCGAAAAATCCTCTAATATAGGATTGCAAATCCTATCTAATTTCGTTTCTCAAGTGCGTGAACAAATTGCAGCATAGGGTTTGTGATTTGTCATTTGTGATTTGTCATTTGTCCTTGGCAAATGTTGAATGACCAGTGACTAATGACCAATGACCAATAATCATGAGTTTGAGAATTTACGGCAAACGTCCAATTAAAACTTTACCAGGGAAAGAAACCAGACCCACAAGCGCACGGGTAAGAGAAGCTGTTTTTAATATTTGGCAAGGCGAAATTGTTGGTTGTCGCTGGCTAGATTTGTGCGCGGGTAGTGGTTCAATGGGAGCAGAGGCTTTGTGTAGAGGAGCCAGCTTGGTAGTAGGAATTGAACAATCAAGCCGAGCCTGTGCAATTATTCAAGAAAATTGGCAGCAATTAGCCAGCAATGAACAACAATGGCAGCTATTACGTGGTGATGTCATTCAGCAGTTAAAAATTTTGTCAGGAAAACAGTTTGACAGAATTTATTTTGACCCACCCTATGCTAGTGGATTATATCAACCTGTGCTAGAAGCGATCGCTAACTATAATTTATTAGACCCCAAAGGTGAAATCGCCGCAGAACACAACCCCCAAGGCTGGACACCGCCAGTAATAACCAATTGGGAAATTTCTCGCCAAAAAGTTTACGGTAACACCGCCTTAACTTTCTACAGAGTCATTGACTCAACAACAGACAATGATGGGGATACAAAGTCATAAAGTGCAACTTTGATATCCCCACCACTTAACAAACACTTTGTACTCAGCACTCAGCACTCAGCGAGAAGTTGCGTGCGCGGGTTCCCCGCGTTGAGCAAACTTCGGTGACTCAGCACTTGAGATCAACCACCCAATTCATTGGGGCGCTTGTATTGCTTGTATGCAGCGTAGAATAAACCAGCCAGAGTTACAACAATTAGACCAAGCACAATACCAGAAAGCAGGGGTTCAACCACTTTAAATCTCCTGTTTGCAATTATTAACGATTTATATCCCGTTTTTGATTTTACCAAATTACGGCGAATCCCGCTTGCAGCAGTGTTTTTGAGCTATGTCCACTTGTAAGAAAATAGTCACCTGTGCTTGCGGTACAAATCAAGAACTTTTAAGCTATGTGTAGGAAATGAAAAATTTTATAACCTTACACTTTCACAGCAAACCTTTTGGATAACCAGATTACCAAACCTGAACTTCTGATGCAGCGTATCGTCTTATTGGTTCTAGCGATACTGCTATCAATCCCTTTGGGCATCTTTGGTGTTCAAATGGTACAAGCCTCAGATCCCTATGTTAAAACCGTTCTTTCCTTAGCTGGAGACACAGTTCAAGGAAATGCAATCTTTCAAATTAACTGTGCTGGTTGTCATGGTTGGCAAGCAGATGGGCGAGTCGGCCCCAGTTTACAAGCTGTTTCTAAACGTAAATCTCGCTATAAATTGATTCACCAAGTGATTAGCGGTGAAACGCCGCCTATGCCCAAATTTCAGCCTAGTCCTCAAGAAATGGCAGACCTTTTGAGCTTTTTGGAAACCTTATAAGAGTTTACATATCTTAAAAAATGAAGATTTCATTAAAGATGTAGCATTCGGTGTTCTACATCTTTAGTTTTTTGCAGGACTTACGCAAAATCATGAAAAAACGAACCGCAAAGAGCGCATAGACGCGATAGCGGCTTCCCGCAGGGTAGGACACGAAGTTAAGAGGATTTGAGAGGGTTCTTGCGTAAGTCCTATTTTGGTTGGGGAGTAGGGGACTGTTATCTATCACCTGTAACCTGTAACCTATCACCTGCTATCTAAGATATGTAACAATAATTGCTTGGTGAGACGATCGCAGTTGGGATAAAAAATGACAGAAGCTCTCCAAATTGGCAACCGTACAATCCAGGCTACTGAGCTAGTTCCGTTACTGGCAAGTTACCAAATGTTGCCACAGCTAATCCGGGAATTGATTATCGATGAAGCGATCGCATCTGTAGAATGTACATCAGAAGAAATTACTCATGCTCAAAAGCAGTTTTACTTAGAACGACAGTTAAAAACCGATGCAGACATTAAAGCCTGGATGGCTTATCACGGTATAACAGTCAATCAACTCGAATCAGTCACAATTCGGAAACTGAAAATCGAGAAATTCAAAATTGCTACTTGGGGTAACAAACTCGAATCATACTTCTTTCAAAACAAAGCCAAGTTAGATAAAGTCATTTATTCCCTACTACGTACTCAAGATATTGGACTTGTCCAAGAACTATACTTTCGCCTCCAAGCTAAAGAACAATCATTTGCAGAATTAGCCAAAGAATACTCCCAAGGCCCAGAAGCCCAAACTGGCGGACTAGTCGGCCCAGTTGAACTACAAGCAATTCATCCGGGAATGGTACAGTTGCTATCTAGCAGTCAACCCGGTCAAGTTTTACCTCCCGCCAGAATAGCTGAATGGGTTGTGATTTTGCGCCTAGAAAAACTCATCCCAGCCCAACTCGATGACCAGATGAAAGCAAGATTGTTGAATGAACTTTTTGAAGCTTGGCTACAAGAACAGCAAAAGCAAATCCAATCTAATTCTTAATCAACACCTAGAAATTTAGGTTATGATTTGAACACAAGGGTGCAGATATCAAATAAAGTAACAGTTAGCAGGTGATAGAATTACCTGAAATTCTATCCGCGTTTATCTGTCTTGAAAAGTTTGCTCAAGTCGGCAGAGCCGCCCACGCAACGCCAGTTGCTTCAAATCGGGGAACCCGCCCAACGCACTGGCTTAACTTTTCGCTGCGTCCATCTGTGGTTAATTTTAACTTAGTTCTATTAATCATTTAATAATTAATAATATCGCCCCATAAAAAACATGAGCAAGCGTAGGCTAAACTTATTAGCTCTTTCAACCTTCAGTTTATTTGTTATTGGACTGGACTTGCTAAAGTTTAGCCAAGCAGAAATCAAAGCAGTTCCACCAATAGAAAAACAAATTAAACTTCCTGTATCTCGGTTGCGACCAGATATTATTAAAAGACTGCTAGACAGAGAAGATATTAACTCGGCTGTTATCCATATCGAAAGAGGTTGGAAGCAGCAGTATGATGAATATATGCAGGTGAAATTGCCTTCAAATCAAGTTATTGAAGTCAACAAAATCAGTCAAACTCTCAAGAATATTAATCAAAGAGTAGGTAAAAAAAGCGCCTTAATATATGCAGTACCAACTGCTGACCAACTCGATTTAATCTTGGTTCTGCCAGATAAACCACCGATTCACAAACGTATCCCCGAAGCCAAAAAAGAAGTATTGACTAACTTAGTCACGAAATTCCGCAATGATGTTACAAATCCCAGTTCTTCGCGCAAGCGATATCTAGCCTCCGGTAAAAAAATATATGACTTTTTAGTTGCACCCTTGGCATCTGAATTAAAAAGCCAAGGTATTAATAATCTGCTATTTTGTTTAGGAGGTGGCTTACGGACTGTTCCTTTAGCGGCGATTTCTGATGGTAAAACATTTTTAATTGAAAAGTATAGTTTAACAATTATTCCGGCTTTTAGCCTTCTCGATTTGCAATTGACAAATATTACCAAAACCCAGGTTTTAGCAATGGGAGCATCAAAATTTCAAAGCCTGGAACCTTTACCTGCTGTTCCCTTAGAATTATCTAATATTGTTAATAATAACTGGAAGGGTAAATCTTTATTAAACCAGGACTTCACTCTTAAAAACCTGAAGAAAGAACGTGCTAAGTATCCTTTTGGAATAGTTCATTTTGCTACCCATGCTGAATTTGCTCAGGGTTCTGTGGATAAATCTTATATCCAGTTTTGGGATAGAAAAATTCGCCTAGATGAACTGAAAAGTCTAGGACTCAATAACCCTCCAGTCGAGTTATTAGTATTGAGTGCTTGTCGTACTGCGTTGGGTGATCCTCAAGCTGAACTGGGGTTTGCTGGGTTAGCTGTACAGTCAGGCGCAAAAGCCGCTTTAGCCAGTCTTTGGGAAGTGAGTGATGGCGGAACATTGGCTTTGATGCTGCAATTTTACGACAAACTAAAAGCTAATCCAGTTAAGTCAGAAGCAATACGAAAAGCTCAAATTGATATGCTCAAAGAGCGTGTTAGTTTGGAAGATAATCCCCGCATTCGTGGTGCTGCTTCTTCAGAGTTACATGAGTTGGATGAGCTTGATGAGGATGAATTATCTCATCCTTATTATTGGGCTGGATTTACATTGATTGGTAATCCTTGGTAGTATGGCGACTGGTTGGCGATCGCTAAAATAATAATTCGCTTATTACACTTTTTCTTAAGCTTCTGGTGAGATTGTCATTTGTCCCAAATTTCATCAGTGTTAGGGATTCAACTTTTAAAATATTACTAAGCATTACTGATTACTGTTTATTTACTGCTTATACTGACAATAATGAGTTTAATCAAAACAAACTTTCCTATTGGGAAACAGTATGAGCAATACCAGTTTTTGGAAATCTGCTTACCAATTATTTAAACCAGAAGAACCTTTAACTACACCTGAAGATTTAAAAGTTTTTTATGTTCAGAGAGAAAATAGCCCAGTAGATAAGCTTGTTAGCTTGCTGGAAATGGAAGATGATCCAGCCAAATTTTTATTAGCAGGTCATCGAGGTGGAGGTAAAACTACTGAACTGCGAAGATTAGAACAAAAATTAGCTGACATCTACACAGTTGTTTGGATTGACACGCAAACATCCCTAGACAGATATAACATAGGCTATGCAGAAGTTGTAGTTTTGATTGGCTTACAAATTGCTCAGGCTATTGAATCTAATTGGCTATTTAAAAAAGATAAATTATTAGATGCTCTTTTAGACAGCTTAAAAAGTGTAGTTTATGAAGATAAAGGAAGCCACACTGAAGGTTTGGGAGTGCCAGAATTTATAGAAAAGGCAGGTATAATTCTCAAACGAGGTTTAACAAGTGAAGTGACAAAAACACTCAATGTCCGTCCTGTGTTGAGTAAAATTATTACCAGCGTTAATAATATTATTGAAGCTGCGGAAAAAGAACAGAAAAAAAAGTTACTGATTGTTGTGGATGGATTAGATAGACATGATCAAGTAACAGCATTGGAAATGTTTTCTAGTTCTCTGTTGATAGAATTGAATTGTCATATTATCTATGCTATTCCTATCTCTCTGCGATATTCACCGAGTTTTCGTCAGCCAATGGAAGCATTTCAGAAATGTTTGGATTTAAATAATCCACCTGTTTTTGAATCTGATGCTAATTTGTGTCCAACTAGTGAGCCTGATCAAAAAGGTCGAGAAATTCTAATTAATGTCATTAACAAACGTTTGGATACTTTAGGCGATAGTCACAAAGGTTTATTTAACCCTGATGCACTGGAATTAATTTGCGAAAAAAGTGGCGGAGTGATGCGAGATTTAGTCAGGTTAGCACGTACCGCCTGTGAAATTGGGTTACGGAATAAGTTGAGTTTTGTAGATTTAGCCACTGCACAAGAAGCAGTACGTGAAGTACGACGAGAATATAATTTAAGCGATTATCACTATCCTGAATTAGATTTAATTCATCGCACTGGGAAACTCACAACTAAAACCCATAGTTTGCCAAAAAAGGGTGATTTTATTGTTTGTGATGAACTTTTGCAAAATAAATTAGTTTTGGGGTATTACAACTCAATGCAAGAATCTTGGTTTGATATTAATCCGATTTTAATTGAGGATTTAGAACGCTGGCAGGCTGCGAATAAAGATATTTAAAAGTATTAATTGCTCTTGAAAATTACTATTAAATGCTGGTGTGATGTATGCTGGATCAAGATTCTACCTACTCTCTTAGCGAAGCTGACAAAGCAGAATTAAACAAATTAGTCAGTGTTTTGGAACTTTCTAGTGGGACGACAATTATATTTGCGATCGCACCAGAAAGTAGCCCCCAGCATCCTGTTGTCAAACAGCTAAAAGAATCATTGGCTGTTAGCGAAGAACAGTTTGAATTTACTAACTTTTATTATAGTCAAAACTCCTTCCATAATTTTCTGTATAGCTTAGATGATCAGCAACATCAAACTCTAGAAACTGGGCGCAAATTGGTAATGGCATTTGGAATTGACCAATTACCAACACCGCGCTTAGTAAAAGAAATGAGGCAGTTAAATTTAGGTAGGGAAGAACTATTTGGGAGAAATTTATGTTTGATTTTGTGGCTAAATAACATCGACTTTTTAGATGAATTTCGTCAGCGTGCGCCAGATTTTTGGGATTGGCGAGGCAAGATACTAGAATTTGAAACACGTAATCCTTTGCTTTATCCCTATTTAGATTGGCTGATTGCTGAAAATTCCTATTTAAAAATGAGTGGTGTAATGCAAGTAAATCGTCAAGTTGATATTTTTCTTGACCAAATATATGTTTCCCTGCAAGCACAATGGCGACAACAAGTTACAGATACTTCTGAGCGTAGTCAACGGGAACTTGAGGCGTTAACTGTACGGCAAGCTCAGAGTAGTAGTAGATTAAAAGAAATAGGTTCTAACCTGGATGATTGGGATGAACCTTACTATTATGAACCACTGCCAGAAGTACCAGTATCAACATTAGTTTCTAGCACTAAAACCGTTACACAAAAGGTAGATTTATCTGAGGCGGTACGGCAGAATTGCTATAGCGTGATTTTAGGCAGTCCTGGTGCGGGAAAAACTACTCTGCTGCGTTACTTAGCACTACATTTTGCCATTGCCAAACGAGATGAATTAGAAACAGTTATTGTTGAAGATGATACTGTTGAGGAGACAAAGAACAAAGAGTTAGGTAAAACTTTGTTACCTATTTTCTTCCGTATTGCTGATTATGCAGAAAAATTAAAACAACAACCAGAGTTAACTTTACTAGACTATTTGTGTCAGTTTTATCGTCAGTGGGAAGCTCATTTTCAAGCAGAGGTAGAAATAGGAAATGAGGTAGCAGCGTTACTTTTAGATGCAATGCGTCAAGGACAGTGCTTGATGTTGCTGGATGGATTAGATGAGGTATTTGATCAAGAAAGTCGCAAACAGATTGTAGAACGGATTAACAAATTTGTTGATGAGTTTCCTAGCAATAAATTCGTCATTACCAGCCGGATTGCTGGCTACAGTGATGTAAAACTCAGCAGTCGATTTGCCGAGTTTACTATTGAAGATATGGACAGCGAACAGGTAGAACGGTTTTTGTATCGCTGGTGTCGAACAGTTGAAAAAGCACAGCAGCCAGATGCTAGTGAAGAGCAATGGCTAAAAAAAGGTACAGAGCAAGCGCAGGAAATTTTACAGGCGGTTAAAGATAATCCTGGTGTACAGCGATTGACGGCAAATCCCTTGCTGTTAACTATTTTGGCATTGATTCACCGCAATGGAGAACGACTACCCAACCGCCGCGTGAAACTGTACGAGTTGGCAGTACAAACTTTAACCGAAGATTGGCAACTTGGTAAAAAATTACCCGATGCGCCAAGGGTGGTGTTAAAAGAAACTGAGGTAGTGGAACTTTTAGCACCTCTGGCATATTGGATGCACGAAGAAAAGCCTTCTGGTTTGGTAACACAAGCAGAAGTAGAAGAGAAACTAGCAGCTAAGTTAGCAGAATTAAATGATGCTGAACCTGAATCTGATTCTGTGCGCCAAGCAGTAGGAGAATTTTTGCGGAAGGTGCGAGAAACCACAGGGTTATTTGTAGAGCGAATGCCTGGGTTTTATGGCTTTATGCACCTGACATTTGAAGAGTATTTTGCAGCTCGTTATATTGCAGATAAAGAACAAAGTGAGATTTTGGAATTAATTCAAAAACATCTGCATGAGCCACGTTGGAATGAGCCGCTATTACTAGCTTTGGGATATTACGGGAGTCATTTTTCCACGCAATTTAAGAGATTAGCAGAAAAATTATTTGTCAATATAGAAGATTATCAACCAGTTTTGCAGCATGGCGAGATTAAAATTAAAAGCTCAGTATCTGATGATGCCACTATTGTTTATTTCAAGCAAGATGAATCAATAAATAAGTTGAAGCAAGAAGAATTTCAACTCAGAAATTTACTGTTTGCAGGACAGGTGATTGCTGAAATTGAAATTAATAATATTGTTATTCGCAAAAAGCCAATAAAAAAGTTAGTAATTACTTATCTTGGCATAGATGCTGATTTTGATGATGATATAACCAAGCAAATACTGAGGCTACTGCGTAAAATTGAACTTTTTTGTCAAAAAGGTGAAGTCATAGATTTATTGAAACAAGAAGCCAATAATTCAAATTTATCTGAAGAAATTCGGGTTAAAGCAAAAGCAGCTATTCTTTATGTTGCTTGTGGTGAATCTACAGGATTAGTTGATTGTGTCGCAGAAATTATTAACCAATTAGAACCTACACTATTTTGCAGTATGAGAGAGTTGGTTAAAGAATTGGGTGATGACATGACACCTAATCTTGAACATACTCGCCAGCATTATCATCTTAATGAAGATTGCCAAACAGCATTAAATTTTCTCGCGGCAATGTCTTATATGCGTAAAGATAAGTATGATAAAGCCATTGAAATGTTAGAATCGTTAACTGACAACTCAGATAGCAGATTTAGTGCCTATATTGCTTGGTCTTTGGCTACTTGCTATCAAGAAAAAGAGTCTTTTGAACAAGCAATTTATTACTATCAAGAATGTTTTGAACAATTGGTTCGATATATCGAACCATCAGAGTTTCTAATTTTTTGGAGAAATAGAGGTATTTGTCATAGATTGCATGGCAAATATGAACAAGCTTTAGATTGTTTTCAGCAAATGCTGACTATTAGTAGAGAGATTAATAAACCTCAAGATGAATCATTAGCCTTATATCACATAGGTAGAACTTATCAAGAATGGAGTAAATACGAACAAGCAATTAATTACCATCAACAAAGTCGTGAACTTTATCAGCAATTAGGTAAAGATAATAATGTGGCTAATCAATGGGATTGGTTGGCTGTTTGCTATCGAGAATGGGGTCAATATGAGCAAGCTGTTGAATGTGAAAATAAAGAATTAGCAATTTGGCAGCAACTTGATGACCAAGCTCATGTTGCACTAGCTTATTGGCGACTAGGTAGGATTTATCAAATTTGGGGTAAATACGAACAAGCTATCAATTACCATCAACAAAGTCGTGAACTTTATCAGCAATTAGGTAAAGATAATAATGTGGCTAATCAATGGAACTGGATGGCTGATTGCTATCGAGAATGGGGTAAATACAAGCAAGCTATTGACTGTCAAAATCAAGACTTAGCAATGAGGCAGCAGTTAGATGATCAAGTTAATGTGGCTGATGCTTATCGGCAATTAGGCAGGATTTATCAAGAATGGTGTAAATACGAACAAGCAATAGATTACTATCAAAAAAGTCGCGAACTTTATCAAAAATTAGGTAAAGATAATAATGTGGCTAATCAATGGAACTGGATGGCTGATTGCTATCGAAAATGGGGTAAATACGAGCAAGCTGTTGAATGTGAAAATCAAGACTTAGCCATTTGTCAACAACTTGATGACCAAGTGAATGTTGCAAATGCTTACTGGCAATTAGGTAGGATTTATCAAGAATGGTGTAAATATAAACAAGCAATAGATTACTATCAAAAAAGTCGCGAACTTTATCAAAGATTAGGTAAAGATAAATATGTAGCTACTCAATGGAACTGGATTGCTTTTGGCTACAGACAATGGGGGAAATATGAGCAAGCTATTGAGTGTCAAAATCAAAATCTAGCTATTCGTCAGCAACTTGATGACCAAGTGAATGTGGCTGATGCTTATCGGCAATTAGGATGGATTTATCAAGAATGGTGTAAATACGAGTTAGCCATAAATTATTATCAACAAAGCCATGAACTTTATCAGCAATTAAGTAAAGAGAAAGATGTCGCTAATCAGTGTTACAATCTGGCTGATTGCTATCGAGAATGGGGTAAATACGAACAAGCTGTTGAATGTGAAAATCAAGACTTAGCCATTCGTCAGCAACTTGATGACCAAGTGAATGTTGCAAATGCTTACTGGCAATTAGGCAGGATTTATCAAGAATGGTGTAAATATAAACAAGCAATAGATTACTATCAAAAAAGTCGCGAACTTTATCAAAGATTAGGTAAAGATAAATATGTAGCTACTCAATGGAACTGGATTGCTTTTGGCTACAGACAATGGGGGAAATATGAACAAGCTATTGAGTGTCAAAATCAAAATCTAGCTATTCGTCAGCAACTTGATGACCAAGTTAATGTGGCTGATGCTTATCAGCAATTAGGATGGATTTATCAAGAATGGTGTAAATACGAGTTAGCCATAAATTATTATCAACAAAGCCATGAACTTTATCAACAATTAGGTAAAGATAAGGATGTATCTAATCTCTGGTTTTGGCTTGGTGATTGCCATCTAGAATGGGGGAAATATGAGCAAGCCATAGATTTTCATCTCCAATATTTAAAGATACTTCAAAAACTAGATATTCAACCATTAGTGGCCTTAGCCTATAACCAGCTTGGCAAAATTTATCGAGAATGGGGCCAATATGAGCAGGCAAATAAGTATTTTCAGGATAGTATCCGTTTTTACCAACATCTAAATATAGATTTAGATGTTGCTTGGGCTGTGAGGAGAATGGGTTACAGTCAAATATTATTATCTAAAACTTGTCAGACTAATGTAAAATCACTCACATTACTTACCCAAGCTGAAGAAAATATTCGCCAAGCTATAGAAATAAATACTGCATATAAATATCAAGGAAACCTTGCCTATGACTACACTATTCTTGGCTTACTCTACTCACAATATCTACGCCTCTTACCTAACGAAGATACATCAATTTCAGAAAAAATTGCCTTATTTGAAGAATATTATCACAGAGGCTTAAGCTATCTTGATGAACTAGGTCAAACAGTTAATAAAGCTGAAGAATCTCTCGATATGGCTCGTGCTTACCTAGAAGTAGAAGCTTTAGAAAACCTAAATCTGAGTGAAAAAATTGCTCAAGAATGTCTGCAAATTTTTCAAGAGTATAACCGCCGTAAACTAGAAGCTTCTGCACACAAGTTGTTGGGTGAAATTTACCTCAAACGTAGCCAAAAAAATCAGCTAGGTGCAGAAATAATTGCTACTCAGTTTTTAACCAACAGTTTGCAAATTTATCGAGATTTAGATTTACAAGAAAAAGCTGGGGAGGTAGAAGATTTATACACGTCTTGCGCTGACGATTAAAATCGCGGCTACAAAAACAAAGCCTGCCTCCGCAGGCTCAAAAGGCTTGACTTTACGCGCTTTCCGCACAGGTGGACTTTGTTTGTGTAGTCACGAATTCCATTCGTTGGGGCTAGGTGCAAGATATGTGCTGATATCATGTCCGGTTAATTAGTTGTGATTCCCACAATCTTTGCACCCCACCCCTAACCCCTCCCCGTTGACCTACGGTGTACACACATCCTTACACAGAGCAAGTTTCCAGCCCTGAAAGAAGTATTCAAATTGACGTAGCCCACAAATCAAAGTAGAAATGCCGGGAGGTTTTTGAGAACGAT
>NZ_JACJTB010000038.1 GCF_014698475.1 Nostoc spongiaeforme FACHB-130
TCAACAGGGTCGAACCGTCTACCATATTCATTGGGAGACCTCAAGCTTTGGTGTCGTTACCTTTATCTTGTGGTTTCCCCTTCTTTTTTGCTACCCCATCTCACATAAGGCGTCTTATTCAATCTTAAACAAGTATAATTAAATACAAAAAGGGGACGCATAAATAGATTTACGTCCCCTTTTTGTCTAAAAACAAATATACAGAAATCTAAAACCCCGATTTCTTTTTGTTGTAAAAATTTACAAATAATAAATAACAAAAGATAGATGACAAATCATGACTTTAACTAGTTAGCTGTATTTGTGTAGGAATCCGATTTGATTTCTGAAAAAATCTCAATATATGTAGTGGATTGTTTCAGCTAAAATAGGGCAATAAAATAGCCCAGATGAGGACATCTAGATGGGAAGAGGTCGGCTAGAGAAAGTTCATCTAACAGTGGCACAAAGAGAAAACCTAGAACAAATCAGTCGTATCTGTGATAATCTCAATACCCATAACATCGCTTCACTTTATGAAGCTTTTCCTGCTGTTGAAGCCCACCGTTTAGCTCGACGACTTGAAATTTACCATACTCCTCGAAATGGTAGTTGGTTGAATGTGGCAGAAATTGAACTCAGTGTTCTATCACAGCAGTGTTTGGATAGAAGAATTCCTACCGTTGAAGAACTCAACCAGGAGTTAGAAGCATGGCAAAAAAACTTAATCATACTGCATCAAAGTTAATTTGGCGTTTTTCTACTCTTGATGCCAGAGTCAAACTCAAACATCTTTATCCAGTTTTTGAGGAGGAGGAATCAGGCAAAAACTAAAGCACTAAATTAGCTGAAACAATCCAGTAGTGGACTGAAACGACTAAAATGTTGCATTAGAGTTTGAATAAAATTAATCGCAGATAAACACAGATGGAATTTCGATTATTGCACTAAATTAGCTGTGTCAGTCCACTACGTGTATTTCAAAAATTACATAAGAGTCTTATCGCAACCTAATTACACCAATAATTTGTCAAGGAATAACTCATGTCTGATTTAATTAACAAACAAATTTTGCTAAAAAGCCGCCCTGTCGGTGAACCAAAAGAAAGTGATTTTGCCTTAATAGAAACACCAATTTCTCAACCCGGCGAAGGCGAAGTTCTTAGCCGCACAATTTATTTATCTCTAGATCCTTATATGCGTGGGTTAATTAGCGCGGGTGAATCTTATGCAGCAAATGTGGAATTAAACTCAGTCATTGTGGGTGGTACAGTTAGCCAAGTCATTCAATCAAATCATCCGCAATTTCAAGCCGGGGATTTTGTTCTGAGTGGTAATGGTTGGCAAACTCATGCAGTAGCTAAAGGCGAGACATTGCGGAAACTTGATCCCAGCCAAGCACCTTTATCTTATAGTTTGGGTGTGTTGGGTATGCCTGGACTAACTGCTTACGCGGCGCTGTTGGATATTGGTCAACCCAAAGCAGGCGAAACGGTAGTGATTTCTGCTGCTTCTGGGGCTGTGGGCGCAGTTGCAGGTCAAATTGCCAAAATTAAAGGTTGTCGAGTCATTGGAATTGTTGGCAGTGATGACAAGCGAGATTATATAGTCAAAGAACTAGGCTTTGATGCTGGGATTAATCGCAAAACTGAAGAATTGAATGCAGCATTAAAAGCCGCCGCGCCTAACGGTATTGACATTTATTTTGATAATACGGCTGGGGTGATATTAGAAACTGTGTTGCAGCAAATCAACTTAGGGGCGCGAATTCCCTTAGTCGGCTTGATTTCCGAATATAACGCCACATCCCCGCCACACGGGCCGAATTTAAGACCTTTGTTAATCAAACGTGCGTTAATCAAAGGTTTTTTAGTTCGTGATTACCAACATCGCACCAATGAATTTGTTAGTGATGTGGCTGGTTGGTTAAAGTCTGGTCAACTGAAATATAAAGAAGATGTCGTAGTTGGTTTAGAAAACGCGCCCCGTGCTTTTATTGGGTTACTGCGGGGTGACAATTTTGGCAAGCTGGTTGTGAAAGTCAGTGAAGACCAACAGTAGAGACAGGGGAGATGAGGGAGACAGGGGAGATAGTGAGTATGCTTATGTAGTAGGACGAAAAACCAGGAGTTTGGGGTTCAAAACCTTACACGCATTCTCAACACCAACCTTTATGCGTAATTCTTAATTAACTCACTAGCTTTTTCTCTCTTATCTATCTTGTCCCCCTTGTCTCCCACGTCTTCCTTATCTCCAGATGATGGGATATTTTTTAATTGGAAGTCCCTAAAGTCTATTAATGAAAATCTCTTTATTAGCTGCTGTTACCAAGAATCGCATATTCTGGGCTGTTTTACTCATCAGTACAGCATTAATCATGACTTTAGTGCTGTCACTGTCTCAAGGCGCAGTCCCCTTGAGTTTTTCGCAATTGTGGGAGGCGATTCTGCATCAAGGTGATCCCACTAATCAAACTATTATCTGGGATTTACGACTACCGCGAATTGTTGCGGCAATGATTGTGGGTGCAGCTTTGGGAATGTCTGGCGCACTACTGCAAGGTATGTTACGCAATAGCCTAGCTGACCCCTTTATTTTAGGGATTTCCGCAGGTGCAGGATTGATTGTGATTGTGATGATCACTTTGCAATTTTTCCCCATTGCTATTCCCTTTGCGGCGTGGCTTGGGGCAATTTTGACCTCCGCCATAGTGATTTTTCTGGGTCGCGCCGGTTCAGGAATTTCTATTGAACGGCTAATTTTAGGAGGGGTTGCGGTCAGTTCTTTATTGGGTGCGGTGCAGAGTACATTATTATTACTCGCTGAAGATGGTCGCATTCAAGTGGCGTTGAGTTGGTTAGTGGGTAGTTTGAATGCTAGGGGATGGAAAGAAATTACGACAGCAGGGCCTTATATTATGGTGGCGCTGCTGTGCGGATGGTTGCTGGCGCGGTCTGTGAATGTGCTGGCTTTGGGTGATGATTTGGCGGTGGGTTTGGGAGTATCATTAACGCGATCGCGTTTATTAATTGGTGGTGTTGCAACTTTACTCGCCGCCGGTGCAGTTAGCATTAGCGGTCTGATTGGCTTTGTTGGTTTGATAGTACCGCATGGAGTCCGCTTGCTAGTGGGTACAGACCACCGTTTTGTTTTACCACTGTCAGCACTGGCGGGTGCATGGTTGCTTACCTTTGCAGATTTACTCTCTAGACTAGGTGCAGTCGAACTACCAGTTGGTTCTGTAACTGCTTTATTAGGTTCACCTTTATTTATTTGGTTGCTATATCGTCGTTCTTCTGGATTAGGCAAATCGTAAAAGCAGAATTCAGAATAGACAAGCTGTTAAATCTGTAACCTATAACCTGTAACCTGTAACCTGTAACCTCTAACCTATCACCTAATATAAAATGCCTCTAGAATTACAAAATCTCACTGGTGGTTACACCGCAGAACCAATTGTTCAAGATATTAACCTCACCTTGCAAACTGGAGAATGGTTAAGTTTAGTTGGTGCGAATGGTTCTGGTAAATCAACATTACTCAAATTATTAAGTCGAATTTTGACACCGCAAAAAGGAATTGTCTTACTTGATGGTAAAGCAATTCATTCTCAACCGCCGAATGTAGTAGCACAGAAATTGGCATTATTACCACAACAACAAACTGTCCCAGTAGGATTGAATGTGCGGCAATTAGTCAGCTTAGGACGTACACCGCATCAACCTTGGTGGCAATGGGAGTTAACAGCTCAAGATTGGCAAAAAGTTGATTTGGCAATTCAAAAAACTCAACTAGAAAATAAGTGCGATCGCCCAGTTGAACAACTTTCTGGTGGTGAAAGACAACGCGCATTTTTAGCTTTAGCACTGGCGCAAGAACCAAAGGTTTTGTTATTAGATGAACCAACTACTTATCTAGATATAAATTATCAATTGCAATTATTAGAATTGTTAAAAAAATTAAATCAACAACAAGAATTAACAATAGTCACAGTGTTACACGAATTAAATTTAGCTGCACGCTATAGTTCTCGTATTGCCTTATTAAAACAAGGAAAACTTTGGGGAGTTGGTACACCAAAAGAAGTGTTAATACCCCAGGCGATTGCACAAGTTTTTGGTGTCGAAGCTGTAATTATCCAAACACCAGTTGGCTTACAAGTTTGTGCCATTTCTGCTGTATGAAATTAAGTATAACTTATAGCCCAATACGGTTCAGTTAGTAATTTTTTCTTCTCTTCGCGCTCTTTGCGCTCTTTGCGGTTCGTTAAAAAAAATGACTTTAACAAAGAGTTTTAGTCTTAATTGAACTGTATTGTCTTATAGCCAATTTACTTTTTTAACTTTACAAAATTGCGTTTTTTGACTGATTTTTTTAGTAAAGAAATCACCAAAATAAATTAATTAACCACCTGATGTTCGGACATAAATTTCTTGTCCTTGAGAATTGTAGACGACAATTGGTAAATTAGAATTTTCACTAATGACTGTGAGAGCTTCTTGTAAAGCTTGCCAATGACTATTTTCAGTGGTGGGGTTGGGATCTTCTGGATTAGCTGGGGACAATTGGCCTTGAATAACTTGTTCATATTCAGGGGTGAGTCTGACAATAATTCCGGTGTAATTTAAGGTAAAGTTACAAATCCGAATTTCCCTGGTGCAAGTTTGAGCTAATTCAACGCGGGCTTCTTGCCAAGCATTTAGCTGTTGGACTTTGGTTTGAGCTTGCTTAAGTCCTTCAGAATAAGGTGCTATGAGACTTTGTGCTTGGGTGTAGTACAAGCTATCTTGAGCAATATTTTTAGCTGTTTGTAAAGCCTGTTCCCAGTATGCAGATGCAGCTTGCCATTGATTGAGTTTTTCGTAGGCTTGGGCTTGTTTGGCAATGTTCAGTGCTTGGAGGTAGCTTTTCGCTGCTAGTTGTTCTAAGGTGGTGCGATCGCGCGATCGCGCTAACTGTGGTTTATATTCTATTAGCAGCTTTTGTGCTTGCGGATAAGCCGGACTAGTCGGCGGAATTGCACTCAAAGCGTTAACAGCAACTTGCCAAGTAGACTGTACCTTTTGCCAGTCTTTTAAAGATTTGGCAGAAGTTTGCCACTTCATTGCTACACTGGCTACCCCCTTAGCATCTGTTAATTTCTTCAACCATTGTTCTTGAGCAACTAACTGCTTATTAACAGTTTGTAAATTAATCCGATACTTCAGTAATTTTGGCTGGATGAAATTATAAAGTTCGCTATTGGGGTTAACTGTTTCTAACGGGACGATCGCTTGTCGCCATAAATGTTGTCTGGCTTGTAACTCTTCTAAACTATTGGTGGGGGTTTGGGTTTTTTGTTCAGCAGTCGTACCAGCTTGCAAAGCTGTGACTACTTGATTAATTTTGTCTGATTGTGCAACTAAAGTAGTTTTGAGTTCCTGGGCTTGTTGATGACGGGGAGACCACTGCGGAATTACATTCAACGCCTCGCTGGTCGTCTCCAGTTGTTGTTTAACCCTGGTTAATTCATTTTCGGACTTAGCACGATTCATCAGTTGGCGAGATTCTGTTTTGAGTTGCATCGCCGCTTCTAACTCTTTGCACTCAGACATCACACAAGGCTGATTTAATAAATAACCACCAATTCCTAAACCCACAATCACCACTAAACCTACACCCAAAAATATTGGTGAGACAACTAACAAAGGTTTACGGCGATTAGAAGTTAAATCTGGTGAGTCTGCTAGGGGATCATAAGGTGTTTCGAGTTCTGAATCTTCTATAGTTTCGGCAATAAATGCAGAATCCGTATTTACCGCCTCTGAGAATGAACCACTGGCGGGAAATGAAGCAGAATCTTCAAAGTTATTAACATCCCCACTTTCCCAAATTCCTAAGTTTTCTTCTCTTTGCTTGATAGTGATGACACGCTTGGCATAGGGAAGCTTGTCGCTGGTGACTCTGATAAAACATTGTACCCGTTGCTCCCTGTAGGTTGGTAAGGATTGAAGTGCATCCTCAATGACCTCAAAAACTTGTTCTGAGTCAACTGTGAGACCAACTGGATGTTGAATCAGAATCATTAACTCATCTTTGTTGACTGCACACCTAATTTGGAAGACTTTACCCGATGGAACTTGTGCCAGAAGTTGTTCTTGCAAAGTTCTGGCTAACAGCTGTAAATCTTCCTGCTGGACTGCCACTGTCATAGAGCGTTCCCGCTGATTATCTATAATTGTTTTTTTATCGTTGAAGGAAGTAAATGAGTCGCTTGGGTTCTTTGAATCCAGATGCACAATTTAACCAACCATAGCCAAAAATAAAATAGACCAACTTTCTAACATAAATTTTGACTGTTATGACCAAATCTAATATCAGTAATTCTTCGTATTTTTGGAATTTTTAATTTTTCCCTGCGCGAATTTACTAATTATGCCGACAATCAAAGTCCACGGGTCATAATTTAATGATCATATTAATTAGTGATTGGTTTAGCTATGTTACTATTTTGAATTCACTAAATCTTAATTTAATAATTTATTTTTATAGATATCTCTTCCTGATGATTTCCAATTTTTCTGGAGTTTTGCTATTGGATATTCTGTTTTAATAAGATAATTTTTACCTTTAAAAATAGGTTTGATCAAAATTAAACAATATACTGCCTGTGTTTATCACAATCTTAACTGATTTGTTAACAGTCTCAAGTATGAAAAAATGAAAGCAGCGATCGCACTACAATTACAGTCAGTTACTCAGTCAAGTCTAAATGTTGCATTCGTTACAAAAATATTTCTATTTTGGGAAACCTATTCAGCCAAAATTTTTGACACAACAGCTAATTTTGTTATATGCTGTCAATTTCACTGAGAAGATTGATGACAGTATATAGATTTAGTTATCTAGTAGTCTTATTTGATATGTGAACAAAGGAGACAAGGAGGACAAGGGAGATATATTTGTAAATCATTTATATAGATTAATGTTAGAAAATCATTTGCGGCATTTGCTGAATTCGATAGAATTGATCCATAAAAAATTAATGTATAAAGATGAACTAGACTTGATTCTGCAATTATGGTGCTGTAAAAAAGAAACAACAGCACCATAAAAATACTGTTGGTAGTGGCAAAACAAGGTGCATAACAATGGATTTATTAGAGTATCAAGTTAAAGAATGGTTTGGGAACATCGGTATTCCTGTCTTGCCTTCCCAAAGAATAGATCATCCCACTGACCTCAAACGGTTAAAAATTCGTTATCCAGTTGTCCTCAAATCCCAAGTGTATGCAGGCGAAAGGATTCATGCTGGTGGTGTGAGAATTGTTGAGACAACCATTGATGCGATCGCCGCCGCCCAAACTATTTTTAATTTGCCAATCTGGGGCGAGTTACCAGAGGTCTTATTGGCAGAAACTAAATATGATAGCAAACAAGAATTTTATTTAGCAGTAGTTTTAGACACGGCTGTTTGCCGACCTGTACTTTTAGGTTGTAAAGAAGCAAATATTGATTGGGAATCTGCCGGCGAAAAATTACAGTATGTCGTAGTAGAACAAGAATTTTCGCCTTTTTATGCGCGGCGACTAGCTTTAAAGATGGGGCTGCAAGGTGCGCTGATGCAGTCAGTCAGCAACGTTGTGGAAAAGATGTATGAGTTATTTATCCAAAAAGATTTAGACTTAGTAGAAATTAATCCTCTAGCAGTTAATGCCGCTAATGAAGTGATGGCACTCAATGGCAAAGTCAGCATTAACGAAAGAGCTATTGGTCGTCATCCAGAACTGGCGGAATTAGCAGCAAAAATTAGTCACCGCCACAGCAATCATAAAAATCCCAGCAAATCAAAAGACTTAAACGGTGGCGACACCCAAGGTAAAATCGGCATTTTGGGAAATGGGGCGGGTTCGATTATGGCTACCTTTGATTTAGTCGCCAGCCTTGGCGGTAAACCAAGTCATCCCCTGAATTTGCGACATGGGTTGTTAACCGACACTTCACCGACAAGTTTTGGCGATCGCTTAAATAAAGGTCTGAATCTCCTCGCGGCTGACAAAAGCATTCAAGTAATTCTGATTAACCTGCTTGGTAGTATCCCCCAAGCCGAAGCCGCCGCCCAAGTCATTGCTAAATTTATCCAAGATTATCAAAATCAAAATCGCCGGGAGTTTCATATTCCCCACTTGGTTGTCCGCTTGGCTGGTTCAGAGTTGAATGTCGCGCAAGATTTATTAGCCAGTGTTGAAAATCAAGGTGAACTTGTATTAGTCGAAGATTTAGATGAAGCCGTCGCCCAAGCTGTTCGTCTGGCTAAACCTGTTACTTATCAACGTGTCAAGGTTAAGTAAGTTGTCAATGGTCAATGGTCATTTGTCATTAGTTATTAGGCTAGTACAACAAGGCAAAAGTAAAAAGGTAAAAGGTAAAAGAAAGAATATTTATACCACAAGCCTTTTCGCAATTCCTGATGGTCTGTTTATTTATACTTCGTACTTCTTATGAACTTAACGTCAGATAGTAAAGTTATCATCCAAGGTTTTAGTGAATTTATCTCAGAAACTAATATTGTACAGATGCAAGCTTATGGTACAAATTTGGTTGCTGGTGTGAATCCTGGTTTTGGTGGACAAAAACAATATAATTTGCCAGTCTTTGATTTAGTTGAAGAAGTTGTGGCACAGTTCGGCACAATTGACACCACAATTATCTGTGTTCATCCTTATCAAGTATTAGATGCAGCTTTAGAAGCGATCGCCTCTAACATTCGTCAAATTATTATTATCTCGGCGGGAATGCCACCATTAGATATGGTGCAGTTACTCCGCAAAGCCGAAGCTTGTGAAACGTTGATTGTCGGGCCGAACAGTCCTGGAATCATTGTCCCTGGAAAAATTCTGTTAGGCACACAACCAAGTGAATTTTATACCCCTGGCCCTGTGGGAATTGTCAGCCGCAGCAGTACTTTAACTTACGAAGTTGCTAGGGAATTAACCAAAGCTGGTTTAGGACAATCAATTAGTGTCAGTATTGGCAGTGATGCGATCGTGGGTTCATCATTTTTACAATGGCTGCAAATTCTCGATGAAGATGAAAATACAGAAGCGATCGTTTTAGTTGGTCAACCCGGTGGTGGTAGTGAAGAAGCCGCCGCCCGATATATTACAGAAGCAATTGATAAACCAGTCATTGCCTACATCGCAGGTAGACAAGTATCACCTGTGAAAAATTGGCAACAAACTGGCACTTTAGCCGCAGTGATTGGCCGTGACCCTAATTTTGGTACAGCCCAAAGTAAATTAACAGCGTTGAAAGAAGCTGAAGTTCCTGTTGCTGAACGTCCTTCATTGATTCCTGAATTGGTTATAAGTGAGTTGAAAGGTTGAATTTTGCCTGCTGCAAGTAATTTTTGCACTCAGTGTTTCTATATTGGTAACAAATGCACAGGCTGTTGTTAATACAAGAACTTAATTTTGCACGACTACTGATAACGCTGTGTGCAATTTGCTCTTAAACCTAACCCCCAACCCCTTCCCTACAAGGGAAGGGGAGCAAGAATCAAAGCCTCTCTTCTTGCAGGTTACAGTGTACACACAAGTTGCTGCATTGACATTGTAAATGTATTGCTCGACATTGTGAATGTATCGCTTGACATTGTGATTGTGTTGCGTAACATTGCGATTGTATCGCCTAACATTGCCAATGTATTGCGTAACATTGTGATTGTACCGACTAACATCGAGATTGTATCGCCTGACATTGCCAATGTATCGACTACATAATCAACAACTACGCCGCAACCATTCTAAAATTTCATTAACTGATTGCTTGAGTGTAAAGACTTTGAGAGTGTTGTAGTCGGGTATGGGGTCGCTAATCAAACAAATTGCACCTTCAAACTTGCTGATGGCGTTGAGAAACGCATGGCTGTATGTCGCCTCACCTGTAAGATTAGTTGCACCTGGGTGAAACAATAAAACCACTTGCTTGTCAGTTTCTAGCAATTCCCAATAGGTTTGCAGTTCCGCCATTGTTTTCGGTGTACCATCTGGACATTTAGGACAGCCAGCTTTGACAAGTGCTGTGTAAATTTTGCTGGCTGGGTTATCTGGTGCGATGAATTTACTCGTGTCGATACAAATTAAGTGAATGTTTTGGCTAAGTTGAGTGTCGTTGTTAATTGCAGTTTGCAAGTTTTGGAGTAAGTCAAGATGGTTAATCAGGATTGTTTCAGCGTTTCCTTGATGCCAAGCTTGGTAGAAATCGGGGTAAGGCATATTCTGAGAACATTTCCAGATGACATTGTAGTTTGCATCAAATTGCAAATAATCTTTTAAACCTGCGATAACTAAAGACCGATGCCGATTGTCTTGTATAACTTTCTCTAAACTTTCTGCTGTCTCCCCACGGGCGTAGCCAGACACATCTTTTGATTGCAGCAGTTGCACCAAAGCGGAGATCACTTGTTGATTTCCTGGGTCGATTTTCTCTAAACTTTCTGCTGCCAGCCTACGGGTAGAGTTATCCACATCAGGTGAATGCAGCAATTGCACCAAAGCGGCGATCGCATTTTGATTGCCTATGCCGATTTTCCCTAAGCTTTCTGCTGCTTGCTTACGGGTGTCCTCAACCACATCAGATGAATGCAGCAGTTGCACCAACGCCGCGATCGCATCTGGATTGCCTGGGTCGATTTTCCCTAAGCTTGATGCTGCATTCCTACGGGTTTTGTTATCCACATCTTTTGATAGCAGCAGTTGCAGCAAAGCGGCGATCGCTTGTTGATTTCCTGTGCCGATTTCCCCTAAGCTTTCTGCTACCCGCCTACGGGTGAAGTCAGACATATCTTTTGATAGCAGCAGTTGCACCAAAGCCGTGATCGCTTGTTGATTACCTGTGCCGATTTTCCCTAAGCTTTCTGCTGCCAGCTTACGGGTGTAGTCATCTACATCTTGTGATAGCAGCAGTTGCACCAATGCCGTGATCGCTTGTTGATTACCTGTGCCGATTTTCCCTAAGCTTTCTGCTGCCAGCTTACGGGTGTAGTCATCTACATCTTGTGATTGCAGCAGTTGCACCAATGCCGTGATCGCTTGTTGATTACCTGTGCCGATTTCCCCTAAGCTTGATGCTGCCTGCCTACGGGTGTAGTTATCCACATCAGATGATTGCAGCAGTTGCACCAATGCCGCAATCGCATCTGGATTGCCTGGGTCGATTTCCCCTAAGCTTGATGCTGCCTGCCTACGGGTGTAGTTATCCACATCAGATGATTGCAGCAGTTGCACCAATGCCGCAATCGCATCTGGATTGCCTGTGCCAATTTCCCCTAAACTTAATGCTGCCTGCCTACGGGTGTAGTTATCCACATCAGATGATTGCAGCAGTTGCACCAATGCCGCGATCGCATCTTGATTGCCTGTACCGATTTTCCCTAAGCTATATGCTGCCAGGATACAGATGGAGTAACCCACATCAGATGATTGCAGCAGTTGCATCAATGCCGTAATTGCATCTTGATTGCCTGTGCTAATTTTCCCTAAGCTTTCTACTGCCAGCTTACGGGTGTAGTTATCCGCATCAGATGATCGCAGCATTTGGATCAATGCCGTAATTGCATCTTGATTGCCTGTGCCAATTTTCCCTAAGCTTTCTATTACCAGACTACGGGTGGAGTAATCCACATCAGATGATCGCAGCACTTGCACCAATGCCGAGATCGTATCTGGATTGCCTGGGTCGATTTCCCCTAAGATTGCTGCTGCCAGCAAACGGGTGGAGTAATCCACGTCAGATGATTGCAGCACTTGCACCAATGCCGAGATCGTATCTGGATTGCCTATGCCGATTTTCCCTAAGCTTTCTGCTGCTTGCTTACGGGTGTCCTCAACCACATCAGATGAATGCAGCAGTTGCACCAACGCCGCGATCGCATCTTGATTGCCTGTGCCGATTTCCCCTAAGCATTTTGCTGCCTCCCTATGAGTGAAGTAATCCACATCAGATAATTGCAGCAGTTGCACCAAAGCAGCGATCGCTTTTGTTTTTTCTGTTTGTTGTAGTGTTGATCTAGCTTCATATTCAATTGGATCAAGACATTGCTCCCACTTTTGTTTTTCTGATAAATAACCAAAACCCCATTTGACAATTTTCTCTACTATCTCATCTGCTTGAAGACAATCTTTAAACTCAGCAATTCCCGCCGCCGCTAAAAAGTAAGCTTGATATTCATAAAAACCTTTGTCTACATCTTCCCTATTCCACTCACCACATCCATCTTTAAAATTTACCAAAGCATTAATAAAATCTTGCTGCTGCTGTCTTAGGTTTTCTTGTCTTCGTCCTAACCATAGCAATATCACCTCTTTCCATTGCGGTTGAAAAATGCGGTAAGTTCCTTGTGTTGGGTTGTGAGAAACATGATTCAAAAACTCATGCCAGTGATTAACATTTAAAGCTGCGAAATATTCTTGAAAGTTGGGATGAAAGAAAGCATAAACTTCCTCCTCAGTTTCAGCTACTCTGTCTACTAAATTTAACCAGCCAACATCACAAGCTAATTTAAATAATCTCTCGCCCATTTCTTGACGTGCTAAACTCCGCCGCAATCGAAACCTTGCACTACTGTTAATACCTGCAAAAGCTAATTTGCTTAAAGCTCGGTGTAATTCATCCTTTAAATCGTCAGAGTTACACAACTCAGTAGATAACTCTGATTTCCATTCATAGAAATAGAAAGTAAATCTCTGATAAAGTGCTACTTTCGTTTCTGGTAATTCTCCCTGCTTATCCAAATAGAATGTCTGACACAACAGCGACAACCGCAAAGGATTCGTCACCAATTTACGAATATTTTCATGTTGAGTTGCTTTTAGCTTATCCTGTAGTGTTTTCCCTTTCGCTAAATTGCCAGCACGCTCAAACCACTGTTGAATAAATTCATCAATTTGTTCTGGTTTAAACTCTTGAGTTTTATAAGTATCAAATCCTGCGAGTGTATTATTAACCTGGGCATCCCAAACATTTAACCGACAAGTTAAAACCACTCGCGCTTGTCTCAGAGATGCTGTCAGTTCTTGATTAATTTTGGCTAATGCTTGGACAGGTGAATTTTCACCCATTTCATCCACGCCGTCTAACAGTAGCCAAACTCCCCCTTTAGCAAAACACTCAATTAATTGACGTTCAATTTCTGGCGTAACGACAACATCAGATTTAACTAATTTCATTGCTTCAGCCAGCCATTGCTTGAGCAAATATTCCTCAATTGTTCTTCCCTGTAAGTTGGCGAGAGAAATACAAATAGGTAAATCTTGAGTGTTGTTTTGAATAAAGGCAGCTATTGTACTCAATAAAGTAGTTTTACCTGCTCCTGGTTCACCAATGACGGCAATATGTTTATTATTTCCGCTTGGCTGTTGTGTAATTACTTCTCGTAGAAATGCGTCATGTTCGTATGTTTTGACTATGACTTCTTGCGTTAACTCATAGACATGTTCTCTGTCTCGCTGTTCATCTAGTTGTCGCCGTTGCTGCTGTTTGCGTTCCACCAACCCCAAGGGAACATAAACGTTAACTTCAAAACCTTGTTCTGTCGCTTTACGTCTGAGTCTTGCAGCTTCCTGCTGATTTTGCAGCATGGTGGTGCAAACTTCACGCCAATCATTGGGAGTTAACTTTGTCCCCTCCTCCCCTGGAGACGACTGTAGTCAGTTGTAAGTATTATTTTGTTGCTCAATGTTGATTTGTTGAGCAACCATCGCACCTTTTTCTGCTTTAATTTCTTCTGCTAACTTCGCAAAGTTATTGACAACTGACGGCTGAGACTTGATTTCATTTGCTTTATTTTTAATTTCCTTAGCAGTCTCAGACTGATCATTATTAACTGCTGCTTCGACTTCTAAAACTGCTTGAGCAATTTCGGGGTCTTGTGCGGCTTGTGTCAGTTCTAGCACTGCTTGACCATAATCTAAACACTGCGATTCATTACTGGTAAGAGATGGTGCTTTATTCTTTTGGCGCAGTAATTCTAGCAACTTACCAGGAGCAGTCCATAAAACATCACCAATATTTTCGCCGATTTTCTCCTGTGCTTTAGTCCACAGTATATTTGTGATCGCAGTAGCTACAGCAGTCAAGCTCACAGTTATCATAAATCCACTATCAATAAACCAAATAGTGTCAAAATTTGATGTGTCTATTCTACTAGTAAAACTACTGACGCGCTAAACCTGAAGGCGATCGCCCTTGGCGGCTATTTAGTCAATTGCAACGAAACTGGACAATTTTAGGTAAGATGGGGTGCGATCGCCATAACTCATCAAAAGTAATCTTACCTATATTTCTCCACAGATTCCACAGCAACATTAAATTGTTGAGCAATCTGTTCTACACTCATCCCACTTTTCAGTAACAGAGGGACAGCAACTTTCAAAATTTCTTCTCGACCTTCTTCTTTGGCTTCCTGATATACTCTTGTTTCCTCTAAACTCAGTCCTAGCATAGCTTCTACTTCCTCTCGACTCAAAGATGAAAACTTGTAAACAGCAATTGTCGTAATAATCTCTACGATTTCGTTTTTCGGCAGTGTGCCTGTTTCTTCTAATTTTACTCGTTGAATTAGTTGCTTGGCTTGCTCTGCCATTGTTTCGGAAGATGCAGTTGTCAACTGCATTAAGTTGATGCCTATTGGTAGAGTATCAGAAGTACCTAACTCATCCAAATAAATGCGCTGCACTTGGTCGCTGTTTAAAAATATGCGATGGGTTCTTTTATCGTTTGGTTCTAAAGAGCGTGATGGAAATATTACCACGCAGTACCAATCATCGTATTGAGATTGATTGCGGTTCAAATATATCATTGATTCCGTAAAAAACCGATGATAAAGACTTTCGTCTTTCTGAAATTGAACTTCGGCAAAAAAGATAACTTTGGGTGTTGCGTCTTCTGGTGGTAAGAAAACACCATCAATCCGAAAGGCTGTTTCTTTTACTTCGACTGATTCAAATCGATAGTCTTGCGCCTGTGCAGGACGGTTATCAACGAGTTCAAATATTAACGCTGGAAACCGCTTGAAAATTTGGTAATAAATAGAGTCACGTTTCACAGAAATATCTAAACATACGAATCATTTCAAGATTAATTTTATCTTAGTATATGAACAAAATATACAAAGGAAACAATATTTTTAAATCATAAATAATTGTTAATGTATATCCAACAGCAAAATAACTACTTGTTGCGACAATAGCACTAAATTACTTCCTGAATAAACTACTAATTTCATATTATAAACCCAGCCTATAGTCAATATTTATTGTATTAAAATATGCTACTGATTTCCTCGAAATTCAACAGGATTATTTTCTAGAAAAATTGGGTATTTTTTCATAAAAATTTTCATATTAGTGCTTGACAAGTATAATTTTATACTTTAACATAAAGGCATGATAAAGGCGATCGCCCAATTCAATCTAGAATAAAGTGATCGCCCTTATCTAAACCCAAAACTGAAATAAAAGCGATCGCGTAATTCCGGCAAGAAGGCGGCGATCGCTTTTATAAAAACCCAAACCTGGAGTTTCAACCCCATGATTGCATATTTACTACAATTTGCCCAATCCAAATTAGTGCAGTTCTTAGGCACAAATGCCAATTCCCCCAGCCGCAAACAATTCGCACCACAGCCATTTCCCCACAGAGAACCAATCAAACATTTGCTCATCGGTTCTCCCAAAGCTGTCACCAGTACCATTCACCACTTGCATCTGCTGGGCTACGCTAATGTTGCAGATTGGAGTTCACTACTTCCAACCGACAATCCAGATGAGGTGATGAGTATTCTAACTCGGCAAATTTTGATGTAATGAGTAGTGCTGTACACTTCGACTTCGCTCAGTGTACAGAACTGAGTAGGGTAAATTGAAAAAGACGTTGCAGTGCAACGTCTTTTTTAACATCTAACCTCAACGAAATATACCTCTGCTTCTTTCTCACTAAGCCTGTGAAATAAGCTAGAATTCAAGCATATCAAGCATTTCCACATTAAAAATTTCTTATGTTGGAGACTTTACAAACTCAAATTTATCAACTCGAACAATTTGCCAACAATGTAGTTGCTAACCAACTCACACACTTAAGTTTGTTGAGTGTGGGGATTATTTTTCTGGCTGGCTTACTCACCAGCTTAACTCCCTGTATGTTGTCGATGCTACCGATTACCATCGGCTATATCGGCGGCTATGAGGCGAAAAGTCGTCTACAAGCAGCAGCCCAGTCTACTTGGTTTGCATTAGGACTGGCAACTACTCTGGCTGGAATGGGAATCATAGCTGGTTTAGTCGGCAAGGTTTACGGACAAATTGGATCTGGTTTACCCATTATTGTCAGTATCATCGCCATTATTATGGGGCTGAACTTGCTCGAAGCATTGCCCTTACAATTTCCTTCGTTGGGCGAGACAAATTGGATTTCTCAAGATTTACCGCCGGGAGTGCGTTCTTATTCAATTGGCTTAACTTTTGGTTTAGTGGCTTCTCCTTGTAGTACCCCGGTTTTAGCAAGTTTACTCACTTGGGTTGCCAGCACAAAAGACTTAATTTTAGGCGCTGTTTTGTTACTGTCTTATACAGCAGGCTATGTAGCCCCTTTAATTTTGGCGGGTACTTTTACTGCTGCAATCAAAAAACTGCTGGAGTTGCGTCGTTGGTCTGGTTGGATTAACCCGGTTAGCGGGGCGCTATTGGTAGGATTTGGTGTTTTTTCTTTGATTTCTCGCATTCCCTTTGGCAGTTTGTAACCCATGACTTTAGATAATTCAGCGTCCACATCCACAACATCAAGTTGGTGGTTAGCACCTTGGCGATTTGTGCGTCAGGAGGTTTTGCCTGTACTGACAGACTTACGATTAGCGATCGCCTTATTATTAATCATTGCCTTATTCAGCGTTAGTGGCACGGTAATAGAACAAGACCAGTCAGCCAGTTTCTATCGCACTAACTACCCAGAACATCCAGCTTTGTTTGGTTTCCTAACCTGGAAGGTCATCTTAATAGTTGGTTTAAATCATGTTTATCATACTTGGTGGTTTAGCGCGTTACTCATCTTGTTTGGTAGCAGTTTAACTGCTTGTACTTTCACCAGACAGTTACCAGCCTTAAAAGCTGCCCAACGTTGGAAATATTACGAAGAACCCCGACAATTCCAAAAATTAGCTTTAAGTGCAGAATTAGATACTGCTTCTTTAGATTCCCTCGCTCCCTTATTGCAAAACCGTCGTTATAAAATTTTTCAAGACAAAGACAATATTCTCTACGCTCGTAAAGGCATAATTGGACGTATCGGCCCAATTATTGTACACATTGGGATTGTGATGATTCTGTTAGGCGGCATTTGGGGTTCCATGACTGGATTTACCGCCCAAGAAAAAATTCCTAGTGGCGATCGCTTTCAGGTAGGAAATATCATCAATGCTGGCCCTTGGGCAAATACCAAACACTTAAAAGATTGGTCAGTGCGGGTAAATCGGTTTTGGATTGAATACACACCCTCTGGCAGTATTGACCAATTTTATTCTGATATGTCTGTTTTAGATGATGACGGTAAAGAAGTTGACCGCAAGACAATTTTCGTTAACCAACCTCTGCGTTATCGTGGTGTAACCTTCTATCAAGCCGATTGGGGAATTTCTGGTGTCCGGTTCCAATTTAATAACAGTCCGGTGTTTCAATTACCAATGGCGGCGTTAAATACCAGTCCGCAGCAGGGAAGAATGTGGGGGACTTGGATACCTACCAAACCCGATTTGAGTGAGGGTGTGTCTTTAATTGCCAAAGACTTGCAAGGCATGATGTTAATTTATGACAGCAAAGGTCAGTTAATTACAACCGTACGGGCTGGGATGGCGGCCGATGTCAACGGTACGAAACTCAAAATCTTAGAAGTGATTGGTAGTACTGGCTTACAAATCAAATCTGACCCTGGCATCCCCATTGTTTATGGTGGTTTTGCCATTTTGATGGCGGGTGTGGTAATGAGTTACTTCTCTCATTCGCAAATTTGGGCATTACAAAAAGGCGATCGCTTGTATGTGGGTGGTAAAACTAATCGCGCTCAAGTTGCGTTTGAAAAAGAAGTCTTAGAGATTTTAAATGGACTAAATTCGCAGTCAACAGTAGCAGTGAGTTAGAGTTTAACTCTTGACCCTCTTTATTTAGAATCTCTCCACTAAAATCAACACTTACATAAATTATGAAGGCTGAATAAATATAGTGATTTTCTCTGTATCTTCACTGTAATTATTCAGCTTTTATATTTTTTAGTGTGCAGAGAAATATTATTTATTACTGAGAATTACAGCTAATTCTATTTTTTGATGCTTTTATATAGACTAAACTTATTGTTATTCAGATAATCATCAAAAATATTTTGTATTTTGACTCTTGTATCTTAGCAAAAACGATTGTTAGAGAAACTAAGTTACGCCTGAATTTTAAGCATACTTTATAAATCCAGTATTACAGGCATTAGATTTATAGAGTTTTACTTATTATAATATCGATTAATTTATATAGTAATTTGATCACTACCGAGACGAAGGGCATTTCCTCAAGGCTTTCCTCTCACATTATCTGTATTTTTACCAGTTTTGGCTCACTAACATTTGTTACCAGATAACAATCAGCCTCAAATTCTCATCTTTGTTCGCTCGATTGATATTTCGTTATAAAGACTTGGCAAAAACAACTTTTAACTATAGACGTTAAAAATCTGAATGGGATACAAAGTAGTTACCCGAAAAAAAGTAGCTCCGATACAACCAGTGTTTTCCAACGGTAATCAAGTGAATGATTGAGATTTCATTACTTGATTAAAAGAAATCAAAACTTAGTTAATTGCGTATCAATAATTTATGGCAAACATGAACAGAATCCGCTTTGGAATGATTGCTGCTGCTACTTTAACTTACTCACTTTCCATTATGGGTTCAGCAGGTGCAACAACTACCAATACTACATCTAAAAAAGTAGTTACCATTCAACAAGCCATTAAGGAGGCTCCAATAGCTGCCAAAAAGGCAAAAGACAGTGCAGATGCGCTCAACAAAGCCGAAGCTGCACTAACAAAAACCACACAAGTCGCAACCAAAACTAAACAAGATGCCATCAAGGTATTAAATTCTGCTGAACAAACATTTCAAAAAGCAGATGCAGATTTTATTTCTGCCAAAGCGGCGTATGATACCGCTAATAAGACTTTAACTGATGCCAAAACAGTTTATGATGCTGCTAATAAGACTTTAACTGATGCCAAAACAGTTTATGATGCTGCTAATAAGACTTTAACTGATGCTAAATCTGCCCTAGCATCTGCTCAAACTCAGTCTCAAAAAGATTCAGCACAACAAGCTGTAAACAACGCTACTACAAGCTTTAATACGGCAAATACCAAGTTGAATGGTGCAAAAACTCAGTTTACTAATGCAACTACCAAGCTAAATGATGCAACAAGTAAATATAACTCTGCAAATAGTAAGCTGAATGACGCAACAAGTAAGCGCACCACATCTGAACAAGCTAGAAATCAAGCTAGTCAACAAGTGCAAACTGTCACTGCAAATGCAGACAAGCAGGTTAAAGATGCTGAAGATGCAAGAAATCAAGCCAAATTAGAAGCAGACAATGCAGCTAAGTATTCCGTCGAGGCACAAGAAGCCGCCAAAAAGGCTAGTGACTGGAGTACAATGAAGCGACTCACTATCAAAGATAGATCAGAAGATAAAAATTTCTTATCTATACTGCCCCAGTTTCAAGCTTTAGTACAAAAAGAAGGTGTGGCGATTCCCGCAGATAAAGTCAAAGCACAGAAAGTAGACTTTTCTCAACTATTTTTGAAACAAAAGCACAATGTACGTGTTTGGTTCCTGAACGAAGGCGCTGCTTATAAAAACCAGTTAGCCTATGAATCCATTCGGGGTGACAAATACGATAACGGTATGATATTTGAAAATGTTTCTTGCAACAGCACCAAGAATAAGTGCGAAAAAGGCGAGAAAGATGGTGTTTTAGATATCGGTGATTTTGTAGATGTGGGTAGTTTTAAGGCTGGTACGCAGCTGAATTTCTTACTCAAAGCTGATGGTTATAGCGCGAAACCACAAAATGGTGATATTTATGGTGCAGACCCAACTCTGAACCCTGATGGATTACAACACTTAATGGGTTGGAAAATTGGCAATTATCTGATGATGGGTTTTGAAGATTTACGCAATGGTGGCGATAAAGATTACAACGATACAATTTTTGTTGTTGACTTTGGTAAAGACAATCTCAAAGCCTCTGCTGTACCAGAACCTTCCGCTACACTCCCCATTTTGGGCTTAGGCGCATTGGGAATGCTGAAATTGCGTCGCCGTCGTCGTTAATAGTTTAGAACTGACGCATCAAGGTTGTCTGTGGAGAATGGGTGTAATGGTTTTAAGGATGTAGGGTTTTGAACACTGATACCTCTTTACCCTACCCTAAAACCTTAATTTTTCCTGTTGTTTAATACTAAGTTGCTTTCAGGAATAGTATTCCTACTCCCCATTCCCTACTCCCATCCCAGGCTACTATCTTTAACTGCAACTAGGTATAAGCATTAGCGATTAATTCGCTGATGCTTTTTGATGGCGTACTTCAATAACTGTATGCACGTTACCTCTAGGGGCAAAATCGGCTTTAACAGTAATTTCTAGCGGATCACAAGCTGCAACCATGTCATCTAAAATTTGGTTGGCAGATTCTTCATGGGAGATATAGCGATCACGGTAACTGTTAATGTAAAGCTTCAGGGCTTTTAATTCTACTACCCGTTCATCTGGTATGTATGTAATATAAATTGTGGCAAAGTCTGGATAGCCAGAAAACGGACATTTACAGGTAAATTCCGGTAAAGTAATGTTGATATCATATCGCCTACCTAATCGCGGATTGGGAAAGGTAATTAAACTACCTTCCGCAATGTTGCGTTCGCCATACTTTACTTCTGATGCTTCCTGGGTCATGGGTCAATTATCCTTGGTCATCTGTCGCCTCAACAATAATAGGCGAAAAGCTGATTAAGATAAAAATTCTTTGATTTTTGACTTTTACCTTTTGCCTTATTTTTACTCTTGTTCCCAGTCAGGACAGTTTTGATCATCCCAACCGTGGGGGTGCATAGCGCAAACTAGCAAGTTACCACCATAAACTTGACCGTGATAGTTAGTACAACCTACACAAGCAGGATTTTGTTCTGGTGTGGGTTCCACTGAGTAGGGAAACCCCGGATCTGCATCTGCAACTACATCTTCTAGTTCCCAATACATTTCTAGGAAGGGTGCAGATATTTCTTGTAAGTATTGTTCTACGTCAGCAGCAATGTTATTTTGTACTTGCTCAGTCAATTCTTCTGTGAGGTCAAAAAAGCTATCAACCATATCATTCATTCCTTGAAAGAAGCGTTCGACTTCCTCTGCCACTGTTTCTACGATTCCCATTAAATCTTTTTGCCACTCTTCCATAAAATTGACGCTCTTACTGGCTATAAAATTAGGATGCTAGTAACCACCCCAATTGAAGTACATAAATACATTCTAGGCAATGTATGTTATCAACTTATTGGGTAATATTCTGAGTTGTAGTACTATTTGCTGCTGATGCTGAAAGTAAAAACAAACTGCCGTTTATTAATCGCGTTGCAGTCTTTTTAATTCTTCTTGCAGTTTTAGCACTTGGCTACGCAAGTCATCCACATTTTCCGTTGAGGTCTCTTTTACAGTTGGCTCTTCATCTTCCTCTAGGATTTCGATGCGACGAGGTTCAGAAGGAGTTGTTTTTTCAGTAGGATCAGCAGTGGGTGTTTGTGGCTGTTGCGCTTGCTTCATCATATCCTCAACGAAGCGGCGGGCTTCTTCTGTGTTCATTTCGCCCCGCGCCACCATTTCATCTGCCAGTTTTTGGACTTGCGATCGCAATTCGGCTACTTTTCCTCCAGCTTTCTCACCTGCGTAAGAAGCCAAGCCAACACCGAGGTAAAAAGCTTTTTGTACAATATCTCCAAAACCGGGCATTGCTGCTGATCGCTCCTAAAAATAGGGCGACCCGGAGACTACGCCTACTACAAGCATCCCGTATTGCTGCTACCTTCCGGTTCTGACAAAGTTTAGGCGTTGCAGTCGCATAGATCCAGGTCTAATGAAATAATAACACTAAAAGTTCGTAAGTGTGTCCTACTCAACCACATTTTTTTTCGTCAAGCTGGTAGTTAACACAGACCCAAAAACAGGTCAGCCCGGAGACTACGCCTACTACAAGCATCCTTGATTGCTGCTACTTTCACGTTCTGACAAGGTTTAGGTGTTTTAGTCGCATAGATCCGAGCCTCAAGAAAATAATAACACTAGGACTTACGCATAAAAACGAAAAATTAAGGATTTTGGTGAGGGTATAGGGGTGTATGTATCTCAAACCCTTACACCCTTACACCCCATCTTCATAGACAATATTGGTGCGTAAGTCCTGAACACTAAAAGTTCGTCGGTGTTTCTTACTCAACCACAATTTTCCACTCGTAAAGCTGATAGTCAACACAACCGTTTTTAACCAAGGGGTCTAGGGCAATAATAGCTTGAGCCTCATCCATCGAAACTGCTTCAAACAGCAACATCCCACCTCCCATTTTTGCCCAATAGCCTGTTTTGGCTTTATGTCCTTTGGCAATTAAATCCTGTACGAATGCTTTGTGAGCAGGTACATATTGGTCAAAAATTGTTTTATCGACTTTTCCTGACTCTATTTTGACAAACCAGGGCATTTTGCTACTAACCTCATAGGAGCAAGAACTAGCTTCCATCACCGTAAAGCTTTTGAGAGACGTTGCCATACCACGTCTCTATTTCGATATCACGAAGCTTTTGCGTGTTTCTGTTTAATCAATTGTAGTGATTGCTGACTTTTAAGTGCTGACAATACGCCGAGAGTGCCGACAGCAAGTAAGCTCAAAATGGATGTATGTTCAGGAATAGAGATTATTCTGGCTGAAAAAACAACGGGTAATTCACTATCTTCTATCCCCAAATTTTCAAACCCAAACAAAAATGGCGGTGCTGAAAAGACCTCTAAATAACCTGGTGTGGGCAGAAAACTAGCAAAAAACGGACTAGCATAGTTTCCTGATGATGTAGAATAACCAAAACCGTCACCTGTTAACTGCTGGCTATTCAAACTAATTAAATTGTCCACGTTAAAAGGTTCGTTGCCCGGAATTGGAGTCCCCGTAGGTTGTAAACCAGTAATTGTTTCATTATTACGTGTGCCACTGATTTCCACAATCTCGTAAAAACCAGAATCGTCTGGAGTGTCATTAGTAATGAAATTACCGCGTGCTGTTATACCAGAACCAAAATAACTCCATTCCCAGTTTAAAGTAGCAGCAGAGACAGCTTGCATGGTTCCGAAAACCAATCCCGAAACAGTCAAGGCTGTAGTAGACAGTAGAGCTAGATTTTTCATAAAGATAGTTGGGGGTAGATGCGTACCTGTCAAGCCGCACTGCGAAAGGATGAGTCATTCCCTGGCTAATGCTGAGGCTTTTTGTATAGCTTCGCCGAGAGTGACGCAGATATTTCACCCGAAAGACTTGTGGCTACACATCAAAACTTTGTAGGTTAATTGACATTGGAATCTTCAACCAATGGCAGTTTAACATCAAAGATACTTGGTTTATCCGTATAGTAATTACTTACTCAATTTTTAAATTAAACGGTAAACGAGCATAAACTCCATTAGGATCATTCATGCTTTGAAATACCTCTAATTCTTGTTGCAGTTTTTGGAATTCTGCTGTGAGAGGGTTGGTGGCTTTAACTTGTTGTTGTCCCTGTATTTTTAAAGCTGTACTAGCTTCTTCCACTGCTTTACCAAATAAAATTTCGTTGAGGCTATTTTCTTTGGGATATTCTTTTAACTGCCAATTGTTGCCTAAGTTGGCTTTTTCAGCTGCGTATTTCACCGCCGCATTCAGTCCACCAATTTCGTCTACCAAACCAATTTGTTTAGCGGCTACACCAGACCAAACTCTACCTTGAGCAATTTCGGCGACTTTTTGTTCTGGTAATTTGCGTCCTTTGGCAACTTTATCGAGGAATATACTGTAAACTCGGTTCACACTGCGCTGATACAGTGCTAGTTCTTGGGGTGATTTGGGACGAGCGACAGTTTGAGCATCAGCATAGCGGGCTGTTTTGACTACATCCCAAGTGATACCGTTATCATTTGCTAGTTTTTGCCCATTAAATAAAATACCAAATACACCAATGGAGCCAGTGATGGTATTTGGTTCGGCAAAAATTCGGCTAGAGTCACTAGCAATCCAATAACCACCAGAAGCGGCAACATCACCCATAGATACTACTACAGGTTTCACTTCATGGGTTAAGCGGATTTCCCGTTGCATGATTTCGGCGGCTGTGGCGCTACCACCAGGACTATTAATTCTTAAAACGACGGCTTTGATATTTTTATCTTGGCGGATTTTGTTGAAGATTTTAGCAAAGCGATCGCCACCTACTTGTTCATTATCACCGCTACCATCGACAATTTCGCCTTCGGCATAGACTACAGCAATTTGGTTTTTTGATGCTTGTTCGGCTTTGAGGGATTTATTAATAACTTGGGAGTATTCTAGAATGTCAACTTGGCGGAAATTTTTCTCATTTTGATCGCTATCGGTGAGTTTTTTCAAGTCTGCAACTACTTGATCATGGTATGCAACTTGATCGACTAAACCATTGGTTTTGGCTGCTGGTGCTTCGACTATGGCTTGATTATCAGCGATCGCTTGCAATTTTTGCGGGTTAATTTTGCGGCTTGTACCTACTGTAGTTCGCCACTCGCTCCACACGTCATCCAGTAGTTTCTGGGTTTGTTCGCGGTTTTCTGGACTGAGTTTGTTTAAAATGAACGGTTCAACAGCGCCTTTAAATTTGCCAACTCGCACAACCTGTACACCAATACCAAACTTTTGCAATGCACCGCTTAAGAACATTGGTTGGCTACCCAAACCGTTGACTTCTATTGCACCCAAGGGATTGAGAACTACGGTATCAGCGACAGAACTGAGATAATATTCTTTTTTACCCCAATCTTGACCGTAAGCGACTACTTTTTTCCCGGCGGCGCGAAATTCTTCTAAAGCTTTGCGAATTTCTTTCAGGGAAGCAAAGCCTAAATTTCCCCCGGAAGCATTACTACCATCTAAATATATACCGACAATTTTTGGATCTTGTTTGGCTTGGTTAATCGCATCTAGAACTTTGCGGAGTGTGATTCTGTCTTCTGGATTCCCAGATAATGTTCTTTGTAATTCTTCACCCGCAGTCGGTTCTCGATCAGTAATATTCAAAGATAAGTCAAACACTAAAACAGACTTATTCTTGACTACTGGACTCACCTCTTGAGTAGCGGCGATCGCAAATAGGAGTAAAAATAGTCCTGTAGTCCCAATCCCAAAGAAAATAAATAACCCTAGTAAGCTACCAATTACACTGGCAGCAGTTTGTTTAACAAAATTAGTCATTAGTCTATCAATTTTAGATTTTAGATTGTCTCTCCAGAAAACTCTGGAGACTTTTAGCGTTCAGGAATTATGTGACTGATGGTGAGTGATTGACTACAACAGCTAAACTCTTTTTGGAATTGGGCTGCGTATTAAATTCTACCTCTGACGCTTAACTCCTGACTTTATTTTAGGCGTTGTAAACTGCCAGAATGTTTTAACTGTTGCAAGTTAGTATTCCCGGTACAAAATAGCACTGTGACAATTTCGGCCATTAAAACTTCCACTAACTCTGAAATTGCTGTTTCTGAAATTACCGCCGCTTGCAAAAAAGGCATCGCTAAACCTGCGATATCTGCACCTAATGCGATCGCTTTGGCAACATCTAAGCCATGACGCAAGCCACCAGAGGCAATTAAGGGAATATCCGGTGCGATCGCGCGTACACTTGTAATACATTCTGCTGTTGGGATGCCCCAATCTGCAAATGTTCTACCTAACCTGCGCTGCAAGTCATTTTCTGCTCGTTCACCCTCCACTTTCGCCCAAGAAGTACCCCCCGCACCAGCAACATCAATTGTCCTCACTCCAGCCGCTATCAATTTTTCCGCCATTGCACCGGAAATACCATTACCTACTTCTTTCGCAATCACCGGCACATTTAACTTACTGCATAAATTAGCGATTTTGTCAAATAAGCCGCGAAAATTCACATCCCCTCTAGGTTGAATGCACTCTTGCAGAGGATTAATGTGCAGAATCAACGCATCAGCTTCTAGCATATCGATGATTCGCAGACATTCATCTAAACCATACTTGTAGTTCAGTTGCACAGCGCCTACATTGGCAAACAACAAAACATCCGGTGCATATTTACGCATCGCAAAAGTATCAACCACCTGGGGTTTTTCTACAGCTACCCGTTGAGAACCGACACCCATCGCCAACTTGTAGTGCTGACAGACTTCCGCTAAACGTCGGTTAATGATTCCCGCTTCCTCAGTTCCGCCAGTCATGGAAGAAATGAGTAATGGTGCTAGTAGGTACTTGCCTAAAAAATTGGTGCTGATATCGATATCGTTGCGATCGATTTCTGGTAAACAACAATGGCTAAAACGATAACTTTCCAAGCCATTGGTGATTTCACGGCATTGAACGTCTTCTTCTAAACAGATACGGATATGATCTGCCTTCCGCGACTGAGTTGGTTCAAAATTGCTAGTAGGGGCTTTCACTGGTAGATATGACTCAAAGCAGTTGTCATCACTATTCTATGGCTTAGACAAAAAGGTTAGAGCAGGTGATAGGTTACAGGTGAACTTCCATTAATGTTTAAGACTGGAGAAAAGTGTATGGCTTTTACACACCCATACACCCACTTACTACAGATAAACTTTGTGCGTAAGTCCTAAATGTATTTGTCCATCAAGATTTTGAATGGTAATATAAGACACTGAGGAGACAAAATGGCATTAGTGTATACAGAAGTAAATTTTATGGCAAAACACATTGATTTCAACTTCTGGGCTAGAGTTCCTAATTGGTTGTTAGCACATCGCGTAGCCGTAAGTGTGTTGACTTTTGTATCACCTTTAATTGTCAGTAGCATAAGTAATCAAACTTTGGCACAGACTCCCAATAGTGAGAGAGTTGATCAGTTAATCCAAGGTTTGAGCAACGAAGATTTATTAGAACAACTGAATACTGTTACAGCTTTAGGCAATGTTAACGACAGAGAGTTTAGCAGTGAAACATTAGATAAACTCAAGCTGGCGTTAGCAAACCCTGATTGGCGAGTACGCAGTGGTGCAGCTTTAGTGTTGTCTCAAAAAGGTGGTTTGTTAGTTAAAGATGCTCTACCAACCTTAGTCAAGACTCTGCAAGATCCAAACTGGTTTGTCCGTAGCAGTGCAGCTAGAGCCATTGGTAATATTGTTGCTGAAGATACTGGTGATTCTAATGGCGCAACTACGGTGATTGAAGCTGCTAAATTTTCCAGTTATCTGGTTGATGCGCTGCAAGATTCTGACTTTTCGGTGCGCTTTAGTGCAGCGACATCTTTAGTGAAGTTAAATACTAAATCTGCTTTTATCGTATCTCGCTTAATTTCCAATCTCAGCAATACGAATGATCCTCAAACTCGCCTTGTGACTGCGGAAAACTTAAATAACATCAGTACTGAAGTTACCCCCATTCTTCCAAATCTTGGGAAAGCCCTAAAACACGGCGAACCATCAGTAAGAGCATTAGCTTTGGAGACTATTGGTAGTATCAGTACAGATACTAGTGCAACTTTGCCTTATTTAATCCAAGGTTTGCAAGACCCAGATTGGACAGTGCGTAGCAAAGCTGCTAGAGCAGTTGTAAGAATAGTTACAAATCTTCAAGAAAAATCCAGAGCGAATTTTTTCACTGCATCTGACTTGAATGCCATAGATGAGTTGCAAACAATTCAGCAAATTTTACAAAACCCACAAAACCATTTTTATAACAACGAAAAAGCTGGGGTGAGTTTAGCTATTAATACTCTGCAAGCAGCACGCAGGAATAGATAATATCGCATCTAATTTCAACAAATAGCCCTCAGACTGAAGTCTGGGGCTATACAAACTAAACCCGCCTGCGCGGGTTTTGAGACAGTCTAATTCAGAAATCAGGAATCAGAACTCAGTATTCAGTATGAATTCTGGATGACACTTATCCTGCCGGAGACGCTACGCGAACGGCAAGCTCAGTGCATCGCTGAGTGATAAATATTTGCGGAAAACCTCGTCCCGCGTGGGCGAAATCAAAATAAAACTTTCTTCCTCATTTAAACTCCATCTCTTTATGGGTGGAGTCTTCTGAATTCTGAATTCTGTCTTCTGACTCCTTTTTATTTCTACTGTGTCTCAGACACACTAATAGGTTCTGGTTTTTTGACTCCATGCAGTTTGATGAAACTATCAAAGGCATACCATGCCAAAACATACCAAGGGATAATTTCTAGTTGCAAACCTTTAACTAGCAACTGTCTCATCGATAAACATCCTAGTGCCAAAGGAAAGATAAAGCGTAAATCAACTACGCCATTTGTGGATTTTTCGACTTGTTCGTTTAAGTCAAAAACCGCATTAGCAACTGTAGCGGCTGCTTCGGAGTGGCTTTCGCTGCCGGTGGTGACATCGGTGAAAATGATGCCAATATCTTTGAGTGTAGATACTACATTTTGCCAGCTTTCATTGTTGCGATCGTGATGAATGACAATACTGCCATTTTGGATATTAGTATTTACCTGACTGATGTTGGGTTGAGCGTTCAACATCTTGACAATGCGTTGTATTTCCCCGGTGTGGCGATGAGATGGGGCAATTCTTAAGCGTATTCTGCCTGGGGTATCGCTGATGATTTTGGTCGAGATAGGCTGGGATGGCGTGTTCAAGGTATTTGCCTCCACAACTTTAGGCATCATAGTGACATTACCATGATTATTTGTAAACACATCCACCCTCCTGAGTAATACTTTGAATCCTATTTGATTAGTAAAATTACACTGCCTGAGATACCCGATTTCTGGAAGAAATCGGGTATCTTTTGGTTTGCGAACGATTGATAACTGCGATATCTGATGAATAGGAAAGTTTGAAGTATTGAGTCTGAAACTTGATTCTTCATCCTTTCCAAAACACAGCCTAGCTTATGCACCATTATCAGATGCGCTGTCCACTGGGGTCGCCGCAGCTTCAAATAATGGGGTTTCTCTGTCTTCAGCGAGTTCGGCTTTGGCTTCAGCTACGATGTCTTCCCAGGTTTCACCTAGTTCAGCAAATGCGCCTTTGCTTTTTTCGTAAGCGACAATTCCGCCTTTGATGATGCTTTTAGCAATGGGTTTACCAATTCCAGCAACAACAGGAATCAGGACGGGTGCGAGTAGAACTGCACCGATACCAGCTATAATTCCAGGAGCGCCAGCATCTTCAACAAAATCAGTAATTTTCGGCATAGTTAGTATCTCCAGTTAAATTGAAAAATTGTTAGAAAGCTATCTAGCTTAATCTACCCAAGGTCTGATCTCATCTTGCTGATGGTATAGCTTTCTTTGGGGAATTTTTAAGAATTGGACGCAAGCCGTTAACGCCTGCAACGATTGTTGAACCATTGTTAACTACCGTTGCACCTAGTGGGTTTAGCCCAAATAGCACTGCGATCGCCATTGCTGCAATATTAGGAATAGCAACAATACTGGTGTTTTGGCGAATGAGTTTTTTGGCGTTGCGTGCGAGGGCGATCGCTTCTAAAATTCCATGTAAGTCGTTTTCCATCAGCACTACGTCTGCTGTCTCACGAGCAATTTCGGAACCGTGAGCAAAGGATATAGAAACATCGGCGAATGCTAAAGCTGGGGAGTCGTTAATTCCATCTCCCACAAAGGCAACTGTTTTGCCCTGTTCGTGCAGTTCACGGACAACGGCGGCTTTTTGTTCGGGGAATGCTTCTGCGTGGGTATTGGCTGGGGCAATTCCGAGTTCTGCCGCTACGGCTTTAGCTGTGCGTTGGTTGTCGCCGGTGAGCATGTGAACTTCTACACCTTCGACTCTCAACAGGTGGTTAATTACTTCTCGTGTTTCAGGACGCAGAATATCACTATATCTTATTCTACCGAGAAGTTGCCCATTACTCGCCACATAAATCACAGAATTAACGCGGTTAACGTTGTTGAGGGCTTCCATGTTTACGCCTTGTTGACGCAAGAAGCGTTCGCTACCAACATAAACAGCCTCGCCATAAATCTCGGCTTCTACACCTAAACCCAGCTTGTAATTCCATTTGCTGCGGCTAGGAATCGTAACTTTTTGAGTTTCGGCATAACGAATGACAGCCTCCGCAACTGGATGTGTTAACCTTTGCTCGGCGGCGGCGGCTATAGCTAAAACTCTATCGCTGTCAACTTCAGGATTGAAACTATCAACACCAATAACGGCGACTTCACCCTTAGTTAAAGTACCAGTCTTATCAAAAACGATGGTATCAACTTCTGCTAGTTGTTCTAAGGCGCGACCACTACGGATGAGAATACCGTGGCGGGCGGCATAAGTCAAAGCTGCCAAGACTGTTGTTGGTACAGAGACTCTGATCCCCGTAGCAAAATCCAGGGTGAGGACACTGGCGGCTCTAGCGGCGTTGCGGGTAATTGCAAACACTCCTGCACCTAGTAATAAGGTGGGTAGGACTGCTTTTTCCGCAATTTTGATGGCGCAGTTTTCCATCCGCGTGTCATGGACGGGGGCTTCTTCCATGAGTTTGATGCTTTGTCCGGCGCGGGTATCGTTACCTACCCGTTCTGCCAAGATATAGATACTGCCTTCTCTAACCAATGTGGAAGCAAATACAGGTTGTCCTTGAGTCTTTAAAACTGGGACTGATTCGCCAGTGAGTTTCTGCTCATCTAGTAAGGCTTTACCCCGCAGAATACTGCCATCTACTGGGACTTGTTCACCAGGATAGACAATTACCGTGTCACCACTCTTGACTTCTTTGATGGAGATTTGCACCTTTTCACCATCACGTTCTACCCAGACAAATTGCCCTAGAGAGTTGAGCAAGTCTAATGTCTGCATTTTAGAAGAACGGGCAGTGCGATCGCGGATATTTTCGCCAATTTCAATTAAACTCAGCATCAATGCAGGTGTCAGGAATTGACCTTGGACTGTGGTAATCACAATTGCCAAGAAGTCCAACACATCAATTGTCAGTTTTCGCTGCATTACTAATCCAACGATGGCTCGTTGAAATACAGGTAATGTTGCTAAAGCAATGGTTCCAGCCACCATGACTGGCGGTACAGATAGCCCCAATGGCCCACCTAATACTGCTAGTCCAGTGGCTACCATCGACAGTTGCAAACCTGGCCAAGCGCCTTCTTCACCATCTTCTTGGGATTTCTGATTTAGAGGCTTTTTCTGATCCAACAGCACAACGTTAGCATCATTAGCTGTCATAATCAGACAACTCAGACGCGATCGCATTTTCGCATCGTTGACTTGACTAGCTTTGTAGGTAACAACTAACGAGGCCGCCGCAGGTTTAATTCTGACGCTGGTAATGAGGGGATCAACCTCCAACAAGGTTTGTAGACGTTGCATGTATGCGGTGTTATCACGCAACTGTGGGATACGCAACCGCATTCTTCCGGGAACTGCATGGACAACGCTATAGACAACTTTGGAGACTGGCTGATGAGTGCGTCTATTGAAGTTAGCAAGAGTTGCTTTGCCATTAGACTTGTGAATTGGTTGGGCTAAAATCACTGGGCTGACGGTTTCGTAAGCTTTCGCACCCAAAGGTACCTCTTCTTTAACTTCAATTTCCGAAGATTTTTGAACTGCGGGTGATACTAGTTGTGCTGTCAATGGTGTCATTCCTGATCTCGCTAAAATGATGAAAGACTGGATTTATATGGTGGTCGGCTTTCATACCAAAGTTGGGTTCTTAGATTGGAATCTAGATTTATCAATCATTCCGACCAAGTTGGTATTTATATTCGAGAGCGAATTTTTCTCTCCAATCACTGAATAAGGCAAAAGTTAAAAGTTAAAAGGCAAAAGAAAGAATCAGAAAAATGGTCTGAAGCCCACTTCGGCAAGCTCAGTGCATTGCCTAGATTTATTTATGGGGATTATGTTTTTACTTTTTACTTTTCACTTTTTACTTTTTACTTCTTAATGAAGACTGGTGAGTTACTACAAAAAATTTGCCGAGATGTTGTTAAATTCTGCTGGTTGGATTGGCGGCGATACCTGCCGTTGCTTCGTTGGCAGATTGAATCAAACAAATTAAATATGTTTTGGCTGCTTCTTCCACACTGTGCGATCGCTCTTGAGAGTCTCGCAGTTTTCCAGTTTGATAAGTGATCACCACTGAGGCTGCATCTTTATTGATGCGCTCACTTGTCACCACTGGATCTGCTTTGAGCAAGTTCTCTAAGCGTTGCACATATTGGCGATCGCGCGATATTTGCGGTATATGAAACCTAATTCGTCCAGGTATGGCGTGAACGATATTATAGGCTACTTGAGTGCTGAGTGCTGAGTGCTGAGTGCTGAGTTTTAAGTGCTGAGTTTTGAGTGCTGAGTTTTGAGTGCTGAGTGCTGAGTTGTGTGTCACCGAAGTTTGCTCAACGGGGGTTATCTCCGCACACGGCTTCTCACTGAGTGCTGAGTGCTGAGTAGTTTGTTCTTCCTCTGCACCTCTGCTCCCCTGCACCTCTGCTCCCTTGCTCTCTGTCTCTTCTACTTGAACTGTATCAGCAGTCTGCAATAAACTCGCTAAATTTGAGCGCATTTCAAAGTCAGACATCATCCCTGTCTCATAGGTAATAACGACTGATCCCGCTTCTCGATTAAATTGCTGATTAATCACCCATTCTTGCTCTTTGATTAACGCTTGTAGGCGTTGCAAATATTGGGGATCATCATTAATTTTTGGTACACAAAATGCGACTGTGCCGGGAAGTGCCGCAGTAATACTATAAGCTACCTTGGCCGATGGTTGATGGGCGATTTGGTTTGGTTTGGCTGCTATTTTCCAGGGGCTATGCCCAGGAGGCTGCGAGGCCGATGAGGATACAGAACCCTCCATTTTCATCCTCCTGTGTTCCTTCACGGAACGATCTACAACGGAAAGTTCGCCATATAGGCTAAAGAAAAAGACATAGCTGCGGGCTTCATCTCAGCCCAAATACTCGATATGTTTAGATTGTTACTTTCTGCTGATGTTTTTGTTGTATCAGCCGATACAACAGGCTGAGTATTTTGTTTTTCAGGCTGTTGTGGTTCTGCGATTTGAACACTAGGTACGTCAGGATGAGTCTGCAAAGCCAATTCCATTAGTTTTACCCAATGGCTGACTGCAATTTCACCTGGATGATATGCGATCGCAATTGAGGCTGCATCACAATTCATCCGCACGTTAGTTACATAAGCATCGGTTTTCAATAACCTTTCCAGTCTTCTAGCATAAGCTTGATCCTGGGTAATGCGGCTGACATTAAACCTAATTCTGCCCGGAATGTGATGAACTACAGTGTAGGCAATCTTGGCTGACGGTTTTACGTCTTGCCTAACTTGTTCAGCAACAGGTTTAGTTACGGCTTGTGTCAATTTCGGTTGTCTAGTTGTGTTATTTGGTTTTACAGATTGGCTATTGCTGTCTGACTTAGCAATTTGCGGTTCTAGATAGTCGATTACCCGACGTGTGGCATCTGCGGTAATCATATAGACTGGAATCGATGCAAATCCACTAATCCCTAGACCTCCTGTCACTGCTAAACCAGTCATCAGAGGAATAAAGGAAATAGTTTGCTCCATCCAAAAGTCTGGAGATTTCCACACTGCAAAGGGATCTTTGCTGCTCATTGATTGAGGCGAATTTGGGGAAGGGTAAATATTCAGTTTTTCTAGTATTCCCAACATTTGAGGTAATGTCAAATCATTTTCGTCAAAGTTAACGACTAAACTCCCTAATTGCTCGTTTGTCGTAACTTCCGTGACTCCTTTGTACTGTTGTAAATGTTGGGATACTAATTCTAAGCTTGCGTTTAAACTGCCGTCAGTAGCGCGGATACGAATGCGACCGTGGGTTGCATGGATGATTTCTAAACCACCAGTTGGTAAATGCGTCTCTAACTTTGCAGTTGCCAAACTAGTATGTCTATTCACTTGTAATTGATCACTGTGACGCTGAGTAGAGATTAAGTCAGGAGACAAAGCCTCTTGCGGACTTACTCCGCGACTACTGAGAGTTTTTGTCATTTACTCGATAGTTGCACCAAGGCTCAAAGGTTAACGATAGGTTAAATATAACTCATAAATTCCGTATGTGAACTCATCCTCAAGATTTATTTTAGATTAAGTAATGTTAATCACCCGTTTTTGGTATTCTTGCTCGGTGATGATATCGTGAGTACTTTCAACGCGGTCTATAAATACAATTCCATCTAAATGATCATACTCATGCTGAAAAATTCGCGCTACAAAGTCAGTTAATTCCTGCTTTTGTAATTGTCCGTCGCGGTCATAATATTCAACTTCGATAGCCTGATATCTCGGTACTAATCCCCTAATACCAGGGATACATAAACAACCTTCCCAACCCTTAACAATTTCTGTTGAATGTGACACTATCTTAGGGTTGATCATAGCTGTGGGTTCCATTGTAGGAGCATTGGGATACCGGGGATTGGGACGAGAGGCGACAATAAATAAACGCTGCTTTTCAGCAACCTGCGGTGCAGCAATCCCCACACCATTTGCTTGGGAAACTGTGGCAATTAAATCATCAATTAATTTTTGAATTTTCTCATCATGAATATTATCAACCCAAGCGGCTGTTTGCCGAATCACTGGGTCGCCTAACTGAAGAATCGGTAATAAGTCAGCCATCTCAAAAACTCCATTGTCAATTAGCAGATCATTAATCAAACAACTACCTAAAATAATAAAAATTGACAATTTAGAATTGTCAATTTTTGCAAACATAAGATTTACTAATATTTAGTGTGTAAGTTTTTTAACCTAAAATATTAAGTCCTGAACTTCATACTTTAACTAGTTTTCGCGTTGTACAGGTAAAGCTGCGGGACGAACGGTGAGTTGGGTAATTTGTCCGTTGCGCTCTATTTGTACGGATAAAGGATTACCGATTTGACTTTTCTCCAAAATTCTTTGTACTTCCTCTGGTTTAGTGACCGACTGGTTATTAATTTGCTGAATCACATCTCCTGGCCTGAGTCCCGCCGCCGCCGCCGGAGAACGAGGCACAATCCGCACTAACAATACACCTTTATCTGTCGTCAGAGTAATGCGATCGCCAAATCGTTCGTTTATCCTGTCTTTAATTTCTGGTGTGAGTGCCACCATCTGCACACCCAAATAAGGATGATCAACCCGACCTTTCGTAATTAATTCTTGAGAAATTTTCTGGACTGTGTTAATCGGAATGGCAAATCCCAAACCTTGGGCGTTGCGAAGAATTGCTGTGTTCATCCCAATGACTTGACCACGTGCATTCAGCAACGGGCCGCCAGAATTCCCCGGATTAATCGCTGCGTCTGTTTGCAGATAGTCAACTCGCTTATCACTAGCACCAATATCACTGCTAGACCGATCTGTTGCACTAATAATCCCCGATGTCACGGTATTGTTTAACCCCAAAGGGTTACCAATGGCAATTACCGCTTCCCCTGGCTGTAAAACGTCCGAATTACCTAACGATACAGTTGGCAAGTTATTGGCATCGATTTTAATTACAGCGACATCTGTAACAGGGTCTTCTCCCAATACTTGACCATCAAAAGTCCTACCATCTTTCAGCGTCACGGTTACTTTATCAGCACCGTCAACGACATGGGAATTAGTCAAAATTTGCCCAGAGGAACTAATGATAAATCCTGAACCACTACCCCGTTCAACTCGCTGTCTGGGTTGAGAATCCCGGAAATACCGCCGAAAGAAAGGATCGTTAAATTCGTCGGGAACACGCGATGTAATTGTTCTAGCGGAGTCGATTCGCACAACTGCACCGCCAACATTTTTCACCACGCCAACAACAAAATTAGGATCACCAGATGAAATTGGTGAAAGTGCGATCGCAGATTCGGAATTAGATGTTTTACTATCGACAGTTCCAGGTTGATTGACAGAATTTTCAAAGGTTTTTCCTGGTAGAAGGCTACAGCCCCCCAAGGACACCACTGCTACCCCACTGAGCAGCATTAACTTCACATTTTTAGCCATTTTGCTCAATAGCCAATCCCAGCTATCAATATTATGCACTGTTGTGTTCATGTGTCTTTGCTTCTCCGTGTTGGTCAGTGGGTGATAGGATATTGCCTACTGGGTAGTCCCAAAATGATTAGAACTCAAAGTTTAGCTTAGGTCTAGTAGTTCACCAACCGAACATTGCCGTGTCGACCTAGCAGGGGTGCAGGGGGCAGGGCGCAAGGGAGAGAATCTTTCCTCTCCGCTCCCTGCTCCCTGCACCGAAGCCAGCCACCACGAAAAGTTCTCTTGGCAGACTACTAGAAGTGCTGGATGCTAAATTGGTGTTTGCTCATATCTTCTATTCTGGCGGTTAGCAGCAAAGGTGATATGTGATGGAAATTTCTCTTGACAGTCTGTGGTCTCAGGTGCTAGAGCGCCTACAGCTAGAATTATCCCGTCCTACCTTTGAAACTTGGATTAAAACTGCCCAAGCGGAACGGTTCGAGAATAATTGTTTAGTGATTATTACGCCCAACCCCTTTGCTCGCAATTGGTTACAAAAGTATTACATCAATACTATTGCCAATGTCGTGCAGAGTATTTTGGGGTATCCGGTAGAAATTTACATTACCGTCGCCCAAGGTAATGAAGTTTCGCCTATAGAACAACGAGAAACTATCCAGGAATTTGCTAGTTCTAATTTTGTGTCTGAGAGCCTGACACAGAAAACTCAAACTAACGCCGATTTAAATTCCAAATATGTGTTTTCGCGGTTTGTCGTGGGTGCAAATAACCGCATGGCACACGCAGCATCCCTAGCCGTTGCAGAATCTCCGGGTAGAGAGTTTAATCCGTTATTTTTATGTGGTGGTGTTGGTTTAGGTAAAACTCATCTGATGCAAGCGATCGGGCATTATCGTTGGGAGATTTGCCCAAACTCTAAAATATTTTACGTTTCTACCGAGCAATTCACCAATGACTTGATTACGGCTATCCGTAATGATAGTATGCAAAGTTTCCGAGAACATTATCGGGCGGCTGATGTACTGTTAGTGGATGATATTCAGTTCATTGAAGGTAAAGAATATACCCAAGAAGAATTTTTCCATACTTTTAATACATTACATGAAGCGGGTAAGCAAGTTGTAATTGCTTCTGACCGTCCACCAAACCAAATTCCCCAACTGCAAGAGAGGTTATCTTCACGCTTTTCTATGGGGTTAATAGCTGATATTCAACCGCCTGATTTAGAAACAAGAATGGCAATTTTACAAAAAAAGGCGGAGTATGAAAATATTCGTTTGCCCAAGGATGTAATTGAGTATATAGCAACTAACTACAAATCTAATATTCGGGAATTGGAAGGAGCATTGATTAGAGCTTTGGCATATATTTCGATTTGGGGTTTGCCGATGACAGTAGAAAATATTACCCCAGTTTTAGAAACGCCAAGCGAGAAAGTGGCTGCGACTCCAGAGGCTATTTTAAATGCGGTGGCGGCGAATTTTGATCTGTCAATTGAAGACCTCAAAGGGAACTCACGACGGCGGGAAATTAGCTGGGCTAGGCAAATCGGGATGTATTTAATGCGTCAACACACTGATTTGAGTTTACCGAGAATTGGGGAAGAGTTTGGTGGCAAAGATCATACAACTGTGTTGTATAGTTGTGAGAAAATCACTCAACTCAAAGAAAGCGATCGCAACTTAGGAAACACACTTCGTCAACTAAGCGATCGGATTAATATGAGTAGTCGTTCGCAAAAATCATCAAGGAATTAATCTGGAGTTTTCCACAGCCTGCAAACTAATTACTAATCGAAATGGTTAAGTAATAAATTCCAAATATTAAGTTAAGTATAAAAAACGATTAAAATTAAATCTCTCTGTGGAAAAATAATTCTTTTCTGTGGAAAAAAACCGATAATGCTGTGGAAAACTCAATCCAGTATAATTACCTTGTGGAAAAACCATAAAAGTTTTCCACAGGTTTTCCACAGATATTGACACTGTTTATTAAGAGGTTAGAGGTTAGAGGCTAGGGGCGTGAACAACAAAGACAAGGGAGACAAGGAAGAGGGGGTAGACAAGGGAGAGAGATGTTGATAAATCATTTAGGATTGCTATAGCTGGAAAATGTGAATATTGACTAAAGTAAAAAATACTCATCCTACCTTTAATCTCTAACCTCTAGTTCCTCATCTATGAAATTACTTTGTTCTCAAAGCGACCTCAGCACTAATCTTTCCCTTGTGAGTCGTGCTGTACCTTCACGACCAAATCATCCTGTATTGGCAAATATACTTTTACAAGCGGATGCAGAAACTAACCAAGTCAGTTTAACCGCCTTTGATTTGAGTTTAGGTATTCGTACTAGCTTTAGTGCAGAAGTTTGGCAAGGAGGAGCGATCGCCATACCTGCTAAACTCTTGGTAGATATTACCTCGCGTTTGCCAGAAGGGGAAATCACCTTAGATGACGAGGCTTCAGAAGCATCTACTGGTGAAGGTTTAATTGTCACCCTCACACCCAAAAGCGGCTATTATCAATTACGCGCCATGAGTGCGGAAGATTTTCCCGAACTCCCCATAATTGAAGATGCAGAACCAATTAATTTAACAGCCGCCGCTTTAATTGAAGGACTGCGGGGTTCATTATTTGCTACCAGTGCTGATGAAACCAAGCAAGTTCTCACAGGTGTACATTTGAGTGTGAAACAAGACACCCTAGAATTTGGCGCGACTGATGGACATCGCCTAGCGGTAGTAGAAACCACAAACGAGAGTCCTTTGGCTGGTGGTGGACAATTAGAAGTCACAGTACCCAGCAAAGCCTTACGAGAACTAGAAAGGATGTTGGGGCATCATGCGGCGGAGGATGCGATCGCCTTATACTTAGACCAAGGTCAAGTTATCTTTGAGTGGCAAAATCAACGCCTAACTAGCCGCACCTTAGAAGGTCAATATCCCGCCTATCGCCAACTCATTCCCCGCCAATTTGAGCGCCAAGTTACAGTTGACCGCAAACAATTTTTAAGTACTTTAGAAAGAATTGCTGTACTAGCAGATCAAAAGAATAATATAGTTAAACTCACCATTGATCATGCTGCCCAAGAATTAACCTTATCTTGTGAGGCGCAAGAAATGGGCAGTGGTCGAGAGTCCATACCTGCGGAAATCTCTGGCGAAGATATCGAAATTGCTTTTAATGTGAAGTATCTCATGGAAGGACTAAAAGCCTTACCATCTTCAGAAATTCAAATGCACATCAATCAAAACCTCACGCCAGTCATTTTTACACCCCTGGGAGGCTTGAAGATGACTTATTTAGCTATGCCGGTGCAGCTACGTAGTTAACAAGATTTTGCTGAGGGCGGAGGAGGGCAATTGTCTTCCATTAATATCTGTTGATGGTGTGTTTTGAAAGGCTGACCGTAGATTTATTGGATTTACCCGTAATCTTAAATAATGAATCTACTTTGGTCATGACGTTAGAAAATCACAACATCATTTCAGTTTCATCCAGGCTAAAGCGATGGGGATTTTTAAGAATGAACCTACCATTTTCCTTGATTAAGTCACCTGTACAGTAAACAGGCAGGCGTTCTTGATAAGCTTTTAATGCCAGGATATAGTCACGGTCAGCTAATTCAGTTTGGATGGGACGCAGTTTATCAACTACGATGCCCAACATAGTGATATCGCCACTGAGATGATCTGCATTGGGTGTGGCAATGTGCGTGACGACTGCTTGAATAGTGGTGTTGGGTGCATTTGTAATTAATTCACCGCAAACCGACTGTTGTGTTCTGGTTTCTGCCAATGCGAGAGTTTCAACGACTTCCGCCATACGACGGGAAAAATCGATAATTTCTGGTTTGAGGGGAAGTAAAATTTCAAAACCGTCTAAAGTCCAAATAGCAGCTTTATCACCCTGACGTTGCTGTTGCTGCCAACCATGCGCGACTAAGTAAGCTTCTACTTGTCGGGGGTCGATATATTTAAATTTTTCTACATCCGGGAAAATAGCTGTCATAGGAATTCTCCAACGGCGATGCGTGACATGATGGTTTTGAGTGCGTCGGGACTAAATATATTTTGGCGCTTAATTTCCACAGTGATGGAAGTTTTGTTATCAACTGGTGGTTGTCCACGCAACGATAACCAGTAACCGCAACGTTTGAGACAAAGAGATTCTTCGGTTTGCGATAACCAGTCGCTAACAACTTCTGGTACTAAGACAACTATTAATAGTTGTGGCACAAAGGGGTCATCTTCTCTGAGTTCGTCATAATTTTTAGTGCTGAGTTTGTATTTAATAAATGTTTCTTTGAGAATATCTTGGGATGTAGATTTAATTTGTACGTCAAATCGAGGCAAACGCTTGGAGTTGAGTTTTCCTGGTACGGTGATTGTAGCGTCGATGCCGCTATCATCTAACCTACGTGTAGCAGCTTGTAGAGAGTAGCCAGCAGTTGCCGTGACAGCATACACATAAGCGTAACTAAAATCTTCTTTTTGGGTACTGAGGCTCATTATTTACAGACTTTAATGCTAGAGAATTTGAGATAAAAATTGGCGAGTTCTGTCCTCTTGAGGGTTGGTAAAAAATATATCAGGTGTTGCTGACTCTACAAGAGAACCGCTATCCATAAGCATTACTCTGTCAGCAACTTCACGGGCGAATCCGACTTCGTGGGTAACTACAACCATCGTCATTCCATCACGGGCTAGAGTACGCATCACATCTAATACTTCGCGTACCATTTCTGGGTCTAAAGCTGAGGTGGGTTCATCGAATAGCATAATTTTAGGCTGCATCGCTAATGCACGCGCGATCGCTACCCGTTGTTGTTGTCCACCAGATAACTGTCCGGGATATTTCTGTGCTTGTTCTAATATTCCTACTCTTTCTAACAGTTGCATTGCTAATTCTTCCGCTTTCGCTTTTGACCAGCGACGTACCCAAATTGGCGCTAAGGTAATATTTTGCAATACAGTGAGATGGGGAAACAAATTAAATTGTTGAAAAACCATTCCCACTTCTTGCCGAATTGCTTCAATATTCCGCAAGTCGTTACTCAGGGTAATCCCATCAATAATAATTTTTCCTTTTTGATATTCTTCTAAAGCATTAAATGTCCGAATAAAAGTAGATTTTCCTGAACCAGAAGGCCCCATTAATACTACTACTTCTCCTCGGTTAACAGTTAAACTCACACCTTGGAGAACATGAAATTTTCCATACCATTTATGAACATTCTCAGCAATAATAATTGATTCTTTATCTATCATCATGAATTTTTCTACCTGAATTGTATTTTTAATAACATCTAGTAAATAAAAATATTGCCTGAATTTTACCAAATTGACGGCTCTGAAAATTAGAGATTGATGTATTATTAAATCTTAGTACTGTTACAAAAAATTCGGTGTCTAAACCAGCAGATACAGGTGGTAAGCGATTAATTAGTCTCGCTCCCGATGCCTGGGTAAAATGGGTAACGCAGCGCCCAGAAGTCATAGCAAAAGAAATTTTAGGTTCTGAGTTTCAGTGGATTAGCCGCGAAACAGATGTGCTTGTAAAAGCATACAGTGAGGCGTGTGGTGATTTTTTGGTACTCACAGAATTGCAATTGCGCTACACAACCAAAATGCCTTTAAGGATGAGGGCTTATGCGGCTTTGGCAGAGGAACGTTACCAACTGCCTACTTATCCAGTATTAATCAACATCTTGCCACCGCCAACGACAGTAACAGTTGTCAGTAGTTACGAGCAAGAATTTTTTGGATTACGTGCTATCCAAGACTATCGCGTGATTAACTTGTGGGAAGTAGATGCTGAGATTGTGTTTCAGCAACCAATACCATCTTTGTTACCATTCGTGCCGATATTGCGAGGCGGAGGAGAAGCATCTGTTGTACAACGCGCACTACAAATACTACGAGCAGATGACCAGTTCAACCAGTTAGAATCATTGCTGGCATTTTTTGCTAGTTTTGTGTTAGAGACACCTTTAGTACAGCAAATTATGAGGTGGGATATGACAGTATTAAGAGAATCACCTTGGTATGAAGAGATTTTAACTGAAGGTAAAGTATTAGGTCTTCAGCAAGGCTTAGAACAAGGCTTAGAACAAGGCTTAGAGCAAGGTGCGCGACGGCAATTAATACGGGTGTTGCAAAGACGCTTTGGCGAAATTTCACCTTCAGTAGTCGCAAGTTTGGAAAGTGCGAGTGTAGAACAGCTAGAAAATCTCATGGATGCGGCTATTACTGTCAGTTCTTTGGCAGAATTTATGACTTTCTTATCTGATGAAAGTGATACCGCACAATAATTAATTAAACTGTCTCTCTAAACGTTGGGAGACTAACGACATTGAATAGCAAAATAGCCAGTAAATTAACCCAACAAATAAATAAACTTCTGCATAGCGCCCGATAAATTGTGGCTGTGCCAAGATGGAACGAGAAATGCCTGTTAATTCTACTAAGCCTAGTAAAGATAACAGTGAAGTATCTTTAAATAAGCCAATAAATTGTCCGACAATTGCCGGAATAACTGCTCGTAAAGCTTGAGGAAGGACAATTAATATAATGATCAATGGTGTTTTTAATCCTAATGCTTTAGCGGCTTCAATTTGCCCACGGGGAATTACTTGCAGTCCGCCACGGACGTTTTCTGCCATGTAAGCTGCACTAAATAAAACTAATCCGGCAATTGCTCTAATGACTCTATCTAACCGCCAATCTGTTGGTAAAAATAAAGGTAACATGACTTGAGCGAGAAATAAAATACCGATTAGTGGTAATCCTCGCACAATCTCTATATATAGAATAGAAAACCAACGTAAAATAGGCAAATTACTAGTACGTCCTAAAGCTAATAAAACACCTAAAGGAAACGAAAGTATAATACTCACGACTGCCATTAAAACAGTGAGTAGTAATCCATTCCATAAATTTGTAGGGACATTTTGTAAACCCAATCCTCCGCCAATTAGCCAGATGATTAGGGGAAATGATAATAGCCAGAGTGGAGATAGCCAAGGAGTTATAGTTTTATAAAATTTTTGACTCAGCCAAAAGCTTGTTAATGTTAATGCCGCAATAAATAGTAACCATATACGCGAGGTGAACTCCAAAGGCAGAAAAATTAATAATCCACTATAAGTAAAAGCAAAAATAGCAAATCTCAGCTTAGAAAGACTTTGTTTATGAAATAAAATACCGCTAGTGATGGAGAATAAAACAGATGCGATCGCCAAAACAATCCAAGCACGCCAATATAGGGTTTGAGGAAATCTCCCAACTAAGAATAAGCGCAAGTTAACTTGAATTACTGTCCATTGTGCTTGAGTAGTTGCCCAAATTATGACGTTACGTAACGCCCAAAATATAAATACTAAACAGACAACAGTTAACAGGCTGTTGTACCAAGTGTTAAATAAGTTTTTCCGCAGCCAAGTTAATTGATAATTTATCATTGATTCTTTTCCATATAAATCAAATTTTATTTGGATAAAAAATACAGTATACCTAAAAAATTCTCTTTCCTACTCCCTATTCCCTACTCCCAGTCTTTTCAGATAATTTCAAAAATCAAACCCAATTCCTATATATCACTTTTATCTCTCTGGAATTTTTACGGTACGATTGAGCAAATTCATAATTATAGAAATAGTTAAGCTCAAGGTAAGGTAAGTAAACATAAGTAGTAACATTACTTCTACGGCTCTCCCGGTTTGATTAAAGGTGGTAGAAGCGACAAAATAAATATCGGGATAACCAATAGCGATCGCTAAACTAGAATTTTTCGTCAAATTCAGATACTGACTAGTTAATGGCGGAATGATTACCCGTAAGGCTTGGGGAAAAACCACCAAGCGCATTACTAATCCAGGTTTGAAACCAAGCGATCGCGCCGCCTCCCATTGTCCTTTAGGTACTGATTGAATCCCACCCCGGACAATTTCTGCAATAAACGCACCTGTGTAAAAAATTAACCCCAACAGTAAAGCCGAAAACTCTGGAGAAAAATGAACCCAAGGTAATTCAATGCCATTTTGACTGAGACTGATAAAACCCCAAAGAGAAATTTTATTGTCTGCTTTAGGAAAACTCAAAAAAACAGCAAAGTACCAAAATAGTAATTGCAATAGTAAAGGCGTATTCCGAAAAATCTCTACATAAATTAAGCTGATATTTCGCACTAACCAGTTATCAGATAACCTCGCTATCCCAGCAGTTATGCCGACAATTGTCGTGAAAAAAATGCCTGCGATCGCCACCCGCAATGAGTTAATTAATCCCACCCATAAAGCACGGGTATACGTATCAGTGGCTTTGTAAGTAATTGGCGTTTCACCAATATCAAAAGATGCTTGCTGCTTGAGAAAATCAAAGCCGAATTTAATACCTAATTGTTGTAAATTGCGGCTCAGGTTACTCCAAAAAATTATTACTAAAATTGCCACTAAAAACACAGCAACAAATTGTGCTGTGATTTGCCAAAAACGATAATCACGCCAAATGGGGGGTTTGTCATTTGTCATTAGTTATTTGTCCTTTGTCAAAAGTATGAAATTTCATACTTCACACTTCATCTAAATGGCGGAGAATAAAGCAACCCACCCTTCGTCCAGAGTTGATTTTGACCACGGGCGAGATTGAGTTTGGTTTTGGGGCCGAGGTTGCGATCGTATACTTCCGCGTAATTACCAACGTGTTTGATGACTCTAGCAGCAAAATCGTTAGTTAAACCGAGTCCTTCACCTAAGTTACCTTCTGTGCCTAAAAAGCGTTTAATATCTGGATCGGTACTGTTAGCCATTTGCGCGACATTCTGAGAATTAATCCCCAATTCTTCGGCTTTGACAAGGGCATAAACTACCCATTTCACAATGTTGTTCCAGTTTGTGTTTCCTTTAGCAACTGCTGGCGCGAGGGGTTCAGAAGAAATCACTTCATCTAAAATCACGTTTTCTTCTGGTTTGGGTAGAGTTGTGCGGCGGGAAACCAAGGCGGAACGGTCGGCTGTCACTCCGTCACAACGTCCTTCAGCGTAGGTGGCGAAGGTAATATTTACATCTTCAAAAACAACTGGTTTGTAGGTAATACCGCGTTTACGCATCTGGTCGGCTAAGTTTTGTTCGGTAGTTGTACCAGTCTGCACACAAATTGCTTTGTCTTTTAAGTCTGCTAATGACTTAATGTTGCTATTTTTGCGAACCATGATGGCTTGACCATCATAAAAGACAACAGGTGCAAATTCTAAACCAACGGAGGTATCACGGCTGAGTGTCCAAGTTGTGTTGCGACTGAGAATATCTACTTCCCCAGTTTGGACGGCGGTGAATCTTTCTTTGGCGTTGAGATTGCGAAATTCAATAGCATTGGGATCATCAAACATTGCTGCGGCTACAGCACGGCAAACATCTACATCAATACCATTGTATTTACCGTCAGTACCGACAAAGCTAAAACCGGGAATTTCGCCACTCACACCGCAAATTAACTGACGACGACTTTTAACTGTATCCGTGCGATCGCTGGTTGTCTTTGTTGTTTGGCTTGATTCTCCACTACAAGCAGCAAGTGTCAAGATTAAAGGTGCGATCGCTAGAATCCAAGCTGATTTCCACATAAACTTTCGTGAATATTAAATCCTAAACAATGTGTTGACGACTACAATATTTTGGTAAAAAATTCAGTCGATGTTTGTAATATAAGACTTTTTGGAGATTTTTTAGCATCTGTGTTGTCAAGCAGTTTTATTTGAGTTTGGTGATCATCAGGCTTTAGATTCCAGACTTCTTCAAGAAATTGAGCATCTATTTTTTACTTAAAATTGGAAATTTATCTAGCTTTTTATTACTCATGGTATGTGCATTTTTAACTATTACTTGAAATACTGATTCTTGAAATACAAAAATTGTGAAATATTTTGTCCTTATGGGTACTTTCTCGAACATAATTTTCTTATTTCATAGAATTTAGACATATCAGTCGAAAAAATCCGAAATTATGCAGTATTTTATTGCATACTTCTCAACAAGCAGAAGTCGCCACATCAACCTAAACATAGACCCCTAGCAGGTTACACTAGTTTTGGTGACAGCCGCTCCACCATTTCTTACGAGGCTTTTATGGGAGCAAATCTCGAACAGATTGCCAGTTACTTAGACAAACTAGGTTGGGACTACCGCTTTGATGATGAAGAAGACCGTATTATCACAGGGGTGGAAGCTGATAACCTAGAAGATTTTCTGATAGTTGTTCAACTAGATGAGGAGGGAAAGTTTTTCCGCATTTTTGCGCCTCAAGTTTTGGCTGGAGTGCAAGACCATCCTTACAAAGCGGCGATTCTCCAGACGATGTTAGCCATTTCTTGGGAAACCAAAATGCTGCAATGGGAATATGACCCATCCGACGGCGAAATCCGTGCCATTATTGAATTTCCCCTGGAAGACTCGATTTTGACAGAAAAGCAATTTCAACGTTGTTTGAGTGGGTTAATTCAAATTGTCGATAGTATAGCTATCCCTCGGTTGAAAGAAGTGATGGCTACAGGGGAAGATCCTGGAAACGTGGAAATTGGCGAAAGAATGTTACTCACGATTCAGGAAGAAGCACCAGGTTTACTGGAAATGTTAGAAAAGGCAATGGAGGCCAGAAAAAAACGAGGGACTTTTCCAAGTGACTGAGGCGGATCACCACTTAAATAGCTATACTCCAAAGTGATACCCTCTCTATATACTGAAATTTTCTAGGGCTGGATTTTATGACATCCTATGCAACCTCCTCTGCCAAAGCAGAAATGAGTGAACTCCGGCGATTAAAAGGCTTACTACCACCAGAATTGCAAAGCTGGGTCACAGTTGAAGGCACAACTGAGGTCAATCCACCCCTGATCCGCAGCGAAGAAATTGGTAAAGACCAAGTAGAAATTCAAATTGACTTGGTGAAATGGGATGCTCTGGCTATGGATCAGCGTAATCTGCTGTTCTGGCATGAAGTTGCCCGCATTCAAATGGATACAATTCCCAAAGATGGTTGGGAAATGGCAGCATTGGCTATTGGTTTAGGCGGTGCTGTGGGTGAATTGTGGGTACAAGATGGATTGTTGCTGGTGTTAGCCTTGGCGCTATGTGGTGTTTCTGGCTGGCGACTTTATCAAAAAAATAATGGCGAAAAGCAAATGCGAGAATTGCTGGATGCTGATGAAAAAGCGATCGCACTAGCAACTCGTTTTGGTTACAGTCTCCCCAATGCCTACAAGAGTCTCGGTAGTGCCTTGAAAACCTTAATTGATACTACTCCCAGCAAACGCCAACGGTCTCGTTATGAAGCACGACTTTCTGCCCTCAAACGCAGCGCCAACAAGGCAAAAGCTAAATCTCGCTCTCCAGAGGATAGCGGACTGTAACTACAAAGAATTTCTTGGGTGGGCAGTACCCACCCAAAGCAGTATTTATTTACTTTTGCACAGATTTAAACTGTCGCTTCACAAATAAACTACTAGCAGCCAGTAAAATTAGTCCCGCCGTTGTGGTTGGTTCGGGAACTCTTGCTGGTGGTACAAATCCTGCCAATTCTTCTTGACTGGCGTTTAAGGCGTAAACAAAAGTTGGAATTAAAGACTGTCCTGTAGGACAACCGCTATCAATGGGGACTTGAGAGAAGTTAGTCCCATCTGTACACACATCAAATTGTTCATTATCGCCATTTTGGGTCACGCTGAAGTCGTTATCTGTCCCGACAATCAAGGCGTAAGAACCATCAGCAAGTTGCGGCCCAATTGCCAACCCTTCAAATTTTTCGGGAATGGTTTGTCCAGCATTTCTCAGAAATTCGGCAATATCAGCAAACAAAGTCTTACTGACGGGTGTGATTCCAGCAGGTAAATCATTGATACCTGTCAAGCTAATATCACTCACATTGGTTGCACCAGTCAAATCAATTTTGTAGATGCGTTTACTAGCAACAGGAATCGCACCTGTGGGATCTTCCACACCCACACCACGATTATCCCGTTCCAAAACTAAAAATTCGTTATTGTTCAAGGCTGTAATGGAGCTAATACCAATATTGCGTCCTTGAGAATTGGCTCCAAAAGTATCATCAGGAACACGGGCATTAATATCTGCCAAGCTTTCTAGCTGATAGATGTATTGAGCAGTACTATTCCCGGTGTTAGTGTCAAATTCCACTATTCGTAAATTGCGGCTGCGTCGCCCATCTGGGGAACCTTCATTAACTAACGGGTCTTGCAACATAGCAAATAGGCGGCTACCGTCTGGGCTGAGGGTTACGCCTTCAAAGCCACGATTGTCTTGACGACCAGTGGAAATTGTGGGACGACCATCAACATAGTTAATTGTGCTGTCATTTTGTCTGGGGATCAGATTGCTGGGGGTGTTAAATGCCCGGAGAAAGGAACCAGTCGGGCTAAATTCGTAGACAGAGGGGCCATATTCATCAGAAACGTAGAAATTCCCATTCGGAGCGATCGCAAATCCTTCTGGGTCAAAACTGCGACCAAGAAGGCTGGCATTTCCATTGAGGATTCCGGGATTTAAGCCGTTAAAGTTTTGACCATTTTGGGTGAAGATAATCGTGTCTAGTAATTGGAAATTACTGATGGCTCCTGTATTTTGGTCAACATCCAAAGAAAATTTCTGCACTCGTGGATTGTAGCTGATGACACCACCACCGGGGCCGCGATCAGCCAGGCTATAGTACACATTATTAGAGCGATCGTAGTACAAGTCAGAGAAAAACCCCAGGCGATTGGTGTTGGCGCTATTCGTACTAGAAGCAGATAAATCTGTACTACCACCGGGAATTGTGATGCCATTAACCAAAGAAACTGCACTAGCAGTTGTGGCCGATCCGGTAATACTAACTACGGCAGTGACCAGGGAAAAACTGAATCCAGAAATCCAATGCTTGACAGAAATCATGTACACCTTGCAAAAAGACACAGTGGTTTCAGCTTTGGACTTCTAGATTAAAGAAAGGTTATCGAAAAATTAAGGTAGTCAATATCACATGGTTACTTAATAGAATACGGTTTTGACATGGGAAAATCTTCATCAAAGTTTCATACTACTCAGCACTTAGCACTCAACACTTTTTCTTCACAATTGATTGAGCATTTTATGAGTTTGCGGTACAACCCGGACATGAGGCACAAACTTTTTCATTAAAGCTTGCCACATCAGCACTTGGTCGGGATTCGGGGCGAGTATGGGTGTAGTAGTGAACTGTTCAGAAGCAGGTAATGGGGTGACTGGTTGTAAAAAAACAGGAACCTTGGGATTGATATCTGCTATCAGTAAAGCTGTTTTTTGCAACTCATCGGGATTGGTACTTTGCGAAATAATTATCTTGACAAAAACATCCAAAGATGGGTTGTTGTGGCATAATTGGAGAAATTTTGTATGTTCTTGCCAATAAGTCTCGCCGCTAACGCTAGGCAGTTTCCAATCCATACCCACAGAGTCTAGGTAAGGCAAAATCATCGCCAGTTGTTCTGGGCGATGTCCCCCAGTCTCTAGGTATATTGGTAAAGCAGTAAGCGATCGCACTTGGGGCAGAAATTCATACAAAAAAGGGGCATGTAAAAGCGGCTCACCGCCAGTCAGGCTAATGCTATCGTGTAGCAACGGTAGATTTTGACGTTTAATCCAGTCGAGTAATATGGTTAAGGGGACGGGATTAGAGTGAATTTCAAACTCTCGTGATCCAGGTGATCGTTCTACCTTACAGGTAGTGGGTGCATTCCATGTGTGGGAGCTATCGCAAAAATGACAGCGTAAGTCACACAAAGCAAAGCGAATAAAAATTTGACGTGTCCCGACATTCAATCCTTCCCCTTGAATAGCAGAAAAGACCTCAATCAGTCGTGCGGTAGGTTCTGTAGTGTTAGCAGTCATGGGATAGTAGCAAAGCGATCGCGCCGTGGCGATATTAAAACAAGTACATTTTTGTGTTCTTGTTCTATTGTGAATCGTCCTTGGCAATCTCGGCTCTAAACCCAGATAACTACAGTCAAAAGCAAAAAGGAGCAGAAGGTAAAAATGTAAAAATATTACTGTTCTTAGCCTTATGCTTTCAAAACGTCCTTACCACCCCAACTACAGCGAAAAATCAGTCTTTGTTCCTACCCCTGAAATTTGAGGTTCAGTGATTTTCTAGGACAAAATAATGTTTGGCAGATTAAATTTACATGGCAACGAAAGTGCAGAGCTTCATGACTAGCCAACCCACAGAGGTAAATTTCCCAGTTACTTCCCTCAATGAAACGGCGATAGTGCAGGTATCGGCGCGGTTAAGCGTGCTAGAAGCAGTCGGCTTTAAACAAACCTGCCAAGACCTGATCGCCGCCAACCCACATCTTAAGAAAATCATCGTTGATTTTCACCAGACGATTTTTATGGACAGTAGTGGTTTAGGCGCTCTGGTCAGTAATTACAAAATTGCTCAAGAAAGAGGAATTACCCTCATTCTGCGAGATGTTACCCCCCAAGTTATGGCGGTACTAACTCTGACAGGATTAGATCAAGTCTTTCCAATGGAGTCTAGTGGCGAAGCCGCATTTATCGCAGCAGAAAATGATATAGAAGTCTCTAAAAATAGTTCTCGTAAACTAGAGCAACTTCCTACCACTCATCCCTCTATAGCCTCTTGGATGAAACGCTTGATTGATATAGTGGGTTCACTAGTGGGTTTAGTGATTACAGGAATATTGCTGATCCCGATTGTTATTGCAATTACAATTGATGATCCTGGCCCGATTTTCTTTAGTCAAACTCGCTGCGGCTGGATGGGTAAGCGATTTAAAATTTGGAAATTTCGCTCTATGTGTGTAGATGCGGAAGCCAAAAAAGCTTTAGTCAAAAATCAAGTACAGGGTGCATTTTTTAAGAATGACAATGACCCCAGAATTACTAAAGTCGGGCGATTTTTACGGCGCACAAGTTTAGATGAATTGCCACAATTTTGGAATGTTTTAAAAGGTGATATGAGTTTAGTAGGTACTAGACCACCAACACCTGATGAAGTTGAACGTTACGAAGTACCAGAGTGGCAACGTTTAGACGTAAAACCAGGAATGACTGGAGAATGGCAAGTGAATGGTCGGTCTACAGTCCGCAGTTTTGAAGATGTGATTCGCCTGGATTTGCAATATCAAAAAAATTGGAGTTTGCTGTACGATTTAAAGTTAATTTTGAAAACTGTTGCTATTTTGTTTAACAAAAAAAGTGGCGCTGTTTAGCAAAAATATAATTTTAAATTTGTCAGTCAAATATGCTTATTCAGATACCCGATTGTGAAAAAGTCGGGTATCTTGTTTGTGAGGAATGATTTACAGCTACTATAATTTAGCTGTTAAACTTTGCCATTGCGGCGATCGCACCGATATGGATAAAGCCATTCACATCTGAATAAACCAAGCGTATGCTTTTCTAAAAAGGTTCCAGCATGATACTTACTTGAGATATTAATTCCAGCCTTTGTTTTAATTTCATATAGTTTAGGAAAGGCAGCCGCTAAAATAGCGATCGCAGCTAATAAATAAAATGCTGGGGTTCTAAGTTTGCCAAATCTACAAGAATTGCTGTTGACTTTACGAGACATACAAATTCAAAACTAACAGCCTATTCTAGATTAGCCTAACTTTGAAAATGTCGCCGAAAACGCTGATCTGTTTTGTCAGATTTTTTGAGATTACAAGTCAAGCAAAGAGTGTGTAAATTGCTGATATCATTTTGACCACCACGCGCCAAAGCAATGATATGGTCAATTGTCAAATTAGTTTCTAAGTCCGTCTTACCGCAGCTTTGACATTGATATTTATCACGTTGAAATACATATTGTCTAACTTCAGGTGGTATGCGAATCCGGGGGGTTTTATTCATACATTATCCTCGTGAATCATCCGACATAGATTGTCAACAAAAGTAGATTGAAGAAGACATTACATTTATCTTGCCATAATACTTATTTCTTGAGGTAGAAGGAAAAGCAAGTAGCTCTCAATAACATACGGGGAGAATCTTTGCAGAATTAATTATGAATATTATTGCTTGGATTATCTTAGGTTTGATTGCTGGAGCCATTGCTAAGGCTATTTATCCTGGCCGTCAAGGTGGTGGCATTTTGACAACTATGGTTTTAGGAATCATCGGTGCTTTAATTGGCGGAACTCTGGTGACATTGTTAGAAACTGGCAGGTTTCAATTTACTGCGGCAACACTGAGTATCCCAGGAGTAATTGTTGCCATTATTGGCGCAATTATTGCTATTTTTATCTGGAATTTACTTACTAATCGCCCCAGTTATTAATTGCATAAAGAGTTATGGTTAGGCCGAGTTTGTTGTTACAATCAATCATAAATATCAAAAACTCCACTTTTATTTAAAGTGGAGTTTTTTGTATAAAACTAAAAGCTGAAAGCCAAAATTATAGCCTTAGTCTCATAGCTGAGTATAGTATTGATTAATCAAAGCATTGAATCTACTAGCTTTCTCCTCAGCACTCAAAACTTTACTCTATATTTAGTCTATAGCTTTTTTAAGTTCATCTTTGATGTTTTCTGTGGTGTGAATTACGTTCGCCTCCGCTTGTTTAGCTTTACCTTCAGCCTTATCTGCGGGATTACCTGTAACTTCACCAACTACTTCCTGCACTTTACCTTCAATATTTTTAGCAGTTGCTTCGATGCGGTTTTCGATACTCATATTTTTTACCTTGACTATTTGTAAACTAAGGAAAAAATATCAGGATTTTCGATTTTGATGTATCTATCAAATGATATAACAATTAATTATTATTAATATCTTTAGACAGATATACGAAAATAATTTACGCTGGGTTGTCTGTTGAGAATGGGTATGAGAGTTTTGGCTTACCTAAACTTCTATACTCCTGCGCCCTATGCGAGACTCTTGATTTTACATCTCACTACGTAACTTCTGATAATGAATGATGAATGTTAGAGGATTGGTTCTCAGCTTGCACTGACAGAAAGTCGCAGAGAGTGAAATACTAATCCTGCGGATGTCTTATGGCTCAAGGTAGATGAAACACCTAAAATCGCGATCGCAAGACCTGCGGAGTTTGTTTGAGAACAACATTACAATCGAGTATGTAGCCGAACCTCTGAAAGCTGTCTCCTCCCAAGCAGAGGTAGCAGAGGTATTGCAATGGATGGAAGCACAGGATTTTGATGTGGTCGGTATTGAAACGGGAGACAATATCACTGGTTATATTGAACGCTCTTGTTTAATCCAAGCAAAATCAGGTAAATGCGGCGACTATCAACGAGTGTTTCATTCCCAAGAACTTATAGCCATCTCCACACCACTGATGAAGTTATTACCCATTCTGCGGCAAACTCCCCGCTTATTTGTCTTAGATTGCAATCAAGTTAGTGGAATTGTGACTTGTGGCGACTTACAAAAAGCACCAGTGCGAATGCTATTATTTGGCTTGGTAACACTGCTAGAAATGAACTTACTGCGACTGGTAAGACTTTATTATCCCCAAGATTCCTGGCAAAAATTCCTTAAACCAGAACGGGTAGAAATCGCCAAACGTCTGTGGCGAGAAAGTCAAGAAAGAAACGAAGCCACAGATTTATTAGATTATCTCCAGTTTTGTGACAAACGAGAATTAGTGTTAAATAAACCAGAACTGCTTGAGCAATTAGAATTAAAGTCAAAACGTTTTGGTGAACGCTTCCTTAAATCTGCCGAACAGTTACGCAACCGACTAGCACACGCGCAAAATTTAGTCACTGGTTCTTCTTGGAAAGATTTAATTTCTTTAGCAGAAGGGATGGAAAAGTTATTAATTCGTTGTGAAGAAATAGAGTAATCCTGAACTCAAGTTAATTGTTTAAAAAAACGAAAAATTAAGTTTTTAGCCCAGGGTGTAGGGGCAAAATCAAGTCAAAAGTCAAAAATTATATTACTTTTGAATTTTGATTTCCCTATAGGGGTATAGGTATTCAAAACCCCTACACCCCATACCCCTTCACCCTGACACCCAATCTCCACAGACAATTTCGGTGCGTAAGTTCTAGTTACTTGTCTATCTGCAAGTAAATCTTCAAGGCTTCATTAACTATTTCTGTCATTGATTTACCTTGACTGGTAGCAGTTTCCTTTAACTTGCTGAAAACTTCGTCATAAAGGCTAATACGGGGACGGGATCGGCTGGGTGCAGCTTTCTTTTTACCTGGTGCGGCTGGTGCTGGAGTTTCTGCGGTGGTGACTGCGACAGTTTCCGGCTGATACTGTGCTGCAAATTCACGAATAGCATCAAAACCAACCCGTGAACAAAAATCACCAAAGCTTTCTTCTGCTTGGCGTGATTTTTTGAAGAAAACAAAAATCGGCTCTAAAAAGCTTTCAATATCGTTGTGGTGCAACTTTTCGACTATTGGTTGTGCCAATCTTGTTTGATGTGGTGAACCGCCCAACCAAACTTGATAAGATTCTGGCGCACTACCAACAAAACCTAATTCTGCCATGTAAGGACGAGCGCAACCATTGGGACAGCCTGTCATTCTGATGACAAAATACTCATCTGGTAAACCAACTTTATCTAACAACGCCCGGACACGTTCTAAAATTCCTGGTATTGCCCGTTCTGATTCGGTAATAGCTAAACCGCAGGTAGGCAAAGCTGGACAAGCCATTGCATAGCGGAATAGTGGTTCGATTTTACCGGGGTCAGAGACAACACCGCAACGGTCGAGAATTTCTTGAATGGCTGCTTGGTTTTCTGGGGCAATATCACAGAAAATCAGGTTTTGGTGGGGTGTTAAGCGGATAGGTAGGTGAAATTTTTCGACAATTTCCCGCAAGGCGGTTTTGAGTTGCAAGGAACCTTCATCTTTTACCCGCCCATTGTCGATCGAGATACCTAAAAATAACTTGCCATCGCCTTGTTCTTGCCAACCAAGGAAATCTTCATATTTAAATTCTGGCAGTGGTTTAAAGGGGGCGACTGGTTTACCAAAATATTCTTCAACTTTGACGCGGAATTTATCTACACCCCAATCATTGATTAAGTATTTTAAACGAGCATGGCGGCGGTCAGTGCGATCGCCATAATCTCTCTGAGTCGCCACAATTGCCTTGACAATTTCGTAAACATCTGATTTATCTACATAGCAAATCGGGTCTGCTAACCTGGCAAATGTTTCTTCTTTATTGTGGGTTCTGCCTAAACCGCCACCAGCAAAGACATTAAATCCTTCTAACTCCCCTTGAGCATTGGTAATAACTACCAAAGTCAAATCTTGGGAATATAAATCAATAGAATTATCTTCCGGTACTGTCACGCTAACTTTAAACTTGCGCGGCATATAGTAAGTACCATACAGTGGTTCTTCACTGTCAGTAAAAGTTGTGCCGCTACCATTACTTTGCCGCGCCGCCTTCACCTCTGGATTTTCTTCTGCACTAATGGCTTTTTCGCCATCTAGCCAAATTTCATAATAAGCGCCGGTTTGGGGAGACAGTAAGTCAGCAATGTTTTGGGCATATTCCCAAGCATACTGATAATCAGCGCGATTCTTGAAAGGTACTGGTGGAGCCATGACGTTGCGGTTAATATCGCCACAAGCGCCCAACGTCGAACCTAGATTTTTAACAATAGTCGCAATGGCAGCCTTGAGATTTTTCTTTAAGATGCCATGCACTTGGAAACCTTGACGAGTGGTAGCCCTTAATGTGTGGTTGCCATATTCATCAGCCAGCTTATCTAAAGCCAAATATAATTGCGGCGGTACAAACCCCCCTGGGTTCTTTGTCCGCAGCATAAATTGGTAATCTTTCTCCTGCCCCTTGACGCGATTATCGCGGTTATCCTGCTGGTAGGAGCCATGAAACTTGAGAATTTGCACCGCATCTTCACTAAAGTGAGTAGTATCCTCAAGGATCTGCGTTGCTACAGGTTCACGCAAAAAATTACTATTTTCTTTGATGCCTTCTACTTTTGAGGGCTTACGGTTGGCAAGTGGAGGAGGAGCAGATTTAACCATGAGAGTTGTATAGTATTCTCAATAAAGCAGGGATGAAACCCAAGACTAAGTTTTTGGCTCAGTGATTCCCGGTAATTCGGTCGGAAATATGAGGAATACGACAATTGTAACACGGCGAAAAGCCGGCTTTGTCGATAGTTTTACACTTAACAAAACCAGCATATAGAAGTAGGTGGTATAAATCAACTTTAAGTTTGTTGGTTTTCGCTGACTTTTACGGATAAAGTCTGATATTCCATCAACCTTCAAAGTTCAACAACATCATTCACCATGTTGAACTGGAATTATCCCAACATCCTTAAGTATAAGTTGATAGCTAATAAATCTTTATTTTCTAACATTTGTAAATGTTAGAATTGCTCACCAAGATTACATCTATTGAAAAATTAACTTCTCACTTCCGAGAGAGTTAGTTATTTAAAACGATAGCCAATACCACCATTGATGCTAACAGCAGAAGCGGGACTATTTTGATAAGCACGTAGTCCAACTTTGGCATTTGTGTAAATCAAGAAGTTATTCGCAACTTCTGATTCGACACCAGCACCCACCACTACAGAATCTCTATTACCCAAAGGACTGGGTGAACCATCTTTTTCAACAAAAGAATAACCACCAGTAACATAGGCATTAGTTCTATTAGCAATAGGCACGTCTACGGAAAGTTCTGGAATAATACTAGTCGTCTGATCATTCCAGAGAACATTACCGCGTGCAGAAACAGGAAGGTTGCCTAATTTGACTCTACCTGTGAGATTACCGCCAACGTTAGCTGCATCGTTGTTGAGTCCGCCATTGGTAACACCTGCTGCCACACCAGCACCAATGTAACTAGCATCAGTCCCTTTTTTATCTTGAGCCGCAGCTTGTCCGGCATTTATCATCAAGGGTGCAATAACTAAAGAAGACAATGCTGAAATTGCCACGAAAGACCGAAGTAAACCTTTCATAATTTTGTTCAATTTTGTTAATTATTACTGTTATTTACTATGTCGTAAATTGTGTACGAAAGTTCCAAATAATTTTTGATTCCTAAAAAAAGGCTGTGATGATTAATGCCTAAAAGCTAATAGTAGATTTACTATTTTAGCTTGCATAAAATTTGCCAATATTCGCAGCAAGATTTATCTCAGCCGGAACTTTTGTGAGTAGGCGCTTAAAAAACTGGCACAGAAACGAGAGAAAAATTAATTTTTTCTTACATGACTGATGCAATAAAAATTGATAATTTTGCAATTTCAACTAATGCCTAACAATTGCCTGTAGCAGTAATAGCAATAAGCTATGGCAGAAATATATAAAGTAAATTCAGCAGAATTCAGTACTCAGAGGCGATTATCAGGGTGGGGTGTGATTTATAGATATTCACATATCTTGCACCAGGCGACTGGAAGTCACGGCTACACAGGCAAAACCCGCGTAGGCGGGTTAAAAAGCTTGATTTTCTGTTAGTCCGCGCAGGTGGTCACTGAGCTTGCCGAAGTGCGGACGTTGTTTGTATAGCGGTGATTTCTAATCGCTAGGGCTAGGTGCAAGATATCTGTATTGGGCTACTTGTGTTCTGACTGTGAAATTTTGGCAATTTTCGTGGAGATGGCATAATGCAAACCGCTACACAAACATTGTCTGGTTTGATGGGTTTATGTGTCGGTGATGCCTTGGGTGTGCCTGTGGAGTTTACAAGCCGCGCTGAACGAATGAAATTCCCTGTCACGAAGATGCTGGGTTACGGCACATGGCATCAACCGCCGGGAACTTGGTCTGATGATAGTTCCCTAACGTTTTGCTTGGCAGAAAGCCTTTGTCGGGGGTATTCCTTGGATGCCATAGCTTTGTCTTTTTGGCGCTGGTACAAGCAAGCTTACTGGACTCCTAGAGGGGAAATATTTGGCATCGGCCAGAGTACTCACGCGGCTATTATGCGAATTAACCAAGGGGTTCCACCTTTAGAGGCTGGGGGAACTAGCGAAATGAGTAATGGTAATGGTTCTTTGATGAGAACTTTACCAATGGCTTATTGCCATAAAACCTTAGATTTCCCGGAATTGATTTTGCGGGTGCATCAGGTGTCTTGTATTACCCATGCTCATGTGCGATCGCAAATGGCGTGTGGTATTTATACTAGTATCGCGATTGAACTACTGCAAGGTGCTAATTTGCCCACAGCTTACACTCAAGGCTTAGAAAAAATTCAACCTATTTATTCTGCACCGCAATTTCTGGAAGAAATGCCCCATTTTGCTAGAGTATTTAGTGGTGACATTGCCAGCTTACCAATTGAAGAGATTAAATCTGGCGGTTATGTTATTGACACCCTAGAAGCATCCTTGTGGTGTTTGTTAAATAGTGCGTCTTATGCAGAAGCAGTATTAAAAGCTGTGAATTTGGGCGGACACACAGATACAACTGCGGCTGTCACTGGGGGGTTAGCGGGAATTTATTACGGGATTGAGGGTATACCTCAACTTTGGGTAAATCAAGTTGCTCGCAAACAGGACATTATGAATTTGGCTAGGCGTTTTGCTACTGTTTACAGCCAATGATAGTACCCAGTAGTTAATAGGGACTTTTCAAAAGTAAAATTATTTATTGAAACGTTCCCCATACTTGTTGAATAATGCTAACCTCCGCAAAGGTTTTGTCTGGCTTAATGGGTTTATGTGTCGGTGATGCCTTGGGTGTGCCGGTAGAGTTTACCAGCCGCGCTGAACGTGTGAAATCTCCAGTTACATCAATGCTGGGCTATGGAACTTGGGATGTTCCCCCTGGCACTTGGTCAGATGATAGTTCACTGACGTTTTGTTTGGCAGACAGCCTTTGTGGGGGATTTTCTCTAGATACTATAGCTAGTTCGTTTTGGCGCTGGTACAACGAAGGTTACTGGACACCTCAAGGCGAAGTATTTGACATTGGTAACACCACATTTCTGGCAATTGTCAATTGGAAACAAGGAACTCCGCCCTTGAAAGCAGGGGGTACTAATGAAAATAGTAATGGCAATGGTTCTTTGATGAGAATTTTGCCGATTGCTTATTGCCATAAAACCTTAGATTTCCCGGAATTGATTTCACGAGTGCATCAGGTGTCTTGTATTACCCATGCTCATTTGCGATCGCAAATGGCCTGCGGCATTTATATTAGTATTGCGGAGGAACTGCTAAAAGGAGCTAATCTTCAAGCCGCTTATCTACAAGGTTTAGATAAAATCCAATCCCTTTATTCTGCTGATGAATATCTTTTAGAAAAGCCTTATTTCGCCAGGGTATTGAGTGGTGAAATTGCCAAGTTACAAGTCGAAGAGATTAATTCTGGCGGCTATGTGATTGATACTTTGGAGGCATCTATATGGTGCTTGTTAAATAGCTCATCCTACGCTGAGGCGGTACTTAAGGCTGTAAATTTAGGTGGGGATACAGATACCACCGCAGCTGTTACTGGTGGATTAGCAGGAATTTACTACGGTGTAGAAAGTATTCCCCAGGAATGGATTAACCAAATTGCCCGTAAAGATGACATTGTTAGTCTAGCAATACGTTTTGCTGCTGCTGTTTATTCTGGTAATTGAGAAGGGGACAGGCAATAGTTTACAAGCAGTTTTCTTTACCTGGTTCCCCTTCCTAACTTATTGAACCGTAGACAAAGAGTAGACTTGACCATCAATTAAAAGACGGGTGATGCCTTTGGCTTGGAGATGAGTCCGAGCCTTATGGAGCATTCTACTATCAGGAACTTTAATCACGCGATCGCGCTTTGTTGAGAAACGTTTTGCTACGCGATGGTTATCAAATATCGGCAGAGTTCGCTGCTGAGTTTCCAGAGTCGGAATTTGCCCTAAATCACCAAAATCCTTGAGTGGTCTAGTAATTAACTCGGCGGAACGGTCAATTACCAAATAACAAGTTCTCGGTAAATTAGCCGCCGACAATGGCAAAACTTGGACTGGTGCTTCACCTAACCTGCGTCTTGTAACTAACGGTCTTGGCTCATCAAAGTCATCCTCATCCTCCTCATAATCATCATCATCTAAATCGTCATCATCTAAATCATCGTCTAAATCATCTAAATCTTCAGACTCATCGAGCAGTTCTTCACCCAGAATATCGGCAAAAGCCACAACTTTGGGACGTTCTTCATCCAGTATTGGGCTAGGAATGCTGGCAATTTCTGGTGGTGGTTCTGGCGCAATGTCGGCTTTTTTCACCAATTTTGGCTTTGGTTTTTCTGTAGCTGCCGAGGAACGCCGCCGCACTCTTCTAATACCAGAATTTGAGTCTTCATCATCTTCTGGTTCTGATGCTGCTTCAATGACTGGCTCTTGTGACTTGAGCTTGGGCAATTCTATAGGCTTGCTTTCGCTCTGAGGAGGTTCAACTTCTGGCTCTTTTGGTACCAGCAAAGGCAACTGCTCATAATTTACCTGCGCCCTACCTTCAGGAGTCCTAGCCGCCCGTTTCAACGAAACCAAGTATTCGTACTCATCTTCCGGTAAGGTGCTTTTGAGCAGACGACTGATGGTTGAGTTGCTCACGTCATAACGTTCTGCTAAAGTCGAGGTCGTTTCAGCAGTTTCTCGATATAACTTAAGAATTTCTTGTTTATCTGATTCTGTTAGTTTTCTCACGGTAGACACCAAATCTAAGTTCGTTTACGTCCACGCTCCCGGCGAGTCCGGCTCAATGATGCGTCATGTTCTAGGACTGCGCCCATACCAAATAACACTCCACTAAATACCCAAAACACTTCTAATATGTCTCCACTTTGATAATTAGGCCCTTGAGCGAATTTAAACCACATATCTGCAATGTAAAGCGAAAACGCGGCCGCTGCAATCATTCGCCAAGATTGAGCTACCCGTCCACCCCAAAAAGCTAAGAGTAAGGTTGTCGCAATAATCAGCAACAATACATCACTCACGATGTAAAACCAATTCAAAATTGCGGCTAGTAGTTCTGTTGGTGTTGTTTGTTGCATTGAAATCCACCATGCCACCAAACTACCAAAGACTCCTATGGCAGCAACAATCAGCCATTGCCATTTTTCGAGATTAATACGTCTTGATGCCACAGCTAAGATCATGCCTACGCCCAGGGAAATATAGGTCAATACAAAAAATACATCGCCAATGGATACATCCGGTTCTTCTTTTAAAATTATTTCTGTATAGCCAAAAAATATCCCTCCCAGGAAATAAGAAAGCATACCAATGGCAATTGCCAACCACACATTTCGACTACTGACGATTTGGGGGCTACGCCAATTCCTTAAGCATAAAATACCAGCACCCAAGTAAGCTAACGCTTCAAAAATATTTGTGCCAATTACATACCATTCGGTACGACTTTCTACGCCGTTGGCTCCTGGAATTTTAGCACTAAATAGCAAAAAATATAATAGTGCCGCTACTGCCCAGGCAATTCCGGCCAAGAGAATATTACGATTACTGAATATAGATTTAGAACGCAGAGAATTGTTGTAAGAACTACTCATAGGAATTGACTATGTATATGCACGCTGGAAGTGTATAGAAGCAAAGCGGCTTGCCGCAGGCTAGTCTGAAATGAAAATTTATTGGTATGTGATGTGCCTTGGTCGCTATTGGAGCAAAAAAGCTTTGTTGACAAAAATTCAGGATATAAGTAAGTTTTTCAGGCTTCATACTTCATAATTCATCCTTTGACTGGCTATTGCCAGAGTTTATTGAGGGAAGATTGGTTGAGCCAGGAGATAAATAGCGATCGCTCGCCTTCTGCCATATCCTGTAACCTATCGGCTACTTTATTGGCAAAGTTGGCATTACCAAAATAAGTTTTCCCTAGCTTGTGCAGTTCCTGTAAAAAAGTAGTTACATGATTTTCTTGCCAAGCTGGAAGTTTGGTGTCTTCTAAGGGATCTATGGTCACTAAGTGTTTAACGGATTCGGGGGAAGAAGCTTCAGGGAATTTCTGCTGTCTAAAAACTTCCCCCATATCTTTTTCAAATAATGTTAATTGACGAGCGCCTAAAAACTCTTCAATATCCAGATGTACCGCTTGCAGTAGCAAGATACTGGCTTGAATGAGTATGTCTGTCTTGCCATGACCACCAGTATCACCATCTAGCTGTTCTAAGCGGATTTTACCCCAGATGCTAAAACGATCTGGCTCTTCTAGTAAGACACAAGCTTTACCGCGATTATCTGTCAAATCTCTCCACAAGGCGCGAGCTTCTTCTTCTTGATTAGCTTTAAACAAAGTAATCAACCGAAAGGTTTGCCCCTGATAATGGAGGATCGGCACTTGCTGATCCCTTTTTGGGTGCTGAATGCTTGATATTTCAACATCCTGCCGTTTGAGAATAAACATGGCACGCTAAAATAACTCCTCACAGGGGCTTTGTGGATATGCGATCTATAATCTGATTTAGTAACATCGCCAAGAGTGCGATTACTTAGTATGTGTTTCAGGTCAGTGGCGCGATCGCTCTTTAGGCACCTTAGTGTAAGCTACCCAAAGGATATCTCCACTAAAATGCAAATAACTCGCCTTGACCACCCAATATAGCTAATCAATAACTGATTTGCTTTGTTCGACTAGCATCTTAGCCTTGCTATGGCAAATCTGCAATTTTTGATTGCTTCTTAGGGGCAATAACGATATAATTATTATTGATGGCTCTAGTCACAGCCATGACTTTAGCTTGGGCGCGTAGCTCAGTGGATAGAGCAATTGCCTTCTAAGCAATCGGCCGCAGGTTCGAGCCCTGCCGCGCTCGTTAAAATTAAAATACCAACTCTTAAGTTAAATCAGGACTTATGCGCCAAGATTGTTTGTTAAGTATGAGTGCAAGGGTGTGAAGGCTTGAGGGCTTTGCTGTTATCGTCAGTCAAACGGTGTCAGGGTTTTGAACACCTACGCCCTGGTTACTGAGCGCAGTTGAAGTACACCCCTATACCCCAATACAGTTCAGTTAAGAGAATAGTAAGTTGGGTGTAGCGATAGCGTAACCCAAAAAAGTATGAGTGAATCTTGGGTTCCGTTCCTCCACCCAACCTACACCAATCTAAGTTGTTGCCTTAACTGAACTGTATTGCCCTATACCCTTGATTTTTCATCTCACTGTGTAAGTTTTAAAAGTATATCTTTACAAAAATAAATTATATATAAATCAAACTTAGTAAATACTATTAATAGCATCAATGTCATGAATTACTAATATTAATTAGCGGCAAAATCGAGAAAATTTAAGAAAATTTTTTCAATAAATATGATTTTCAGGATAAATACTTGATTTTAAATATAATTGCTAAGTCTGCTTAACTCTAGCTTTGAATTAGTATCTTCTCACAAAAATATTTTATTTTTTCAAAAAAAATCAGTAATTATTCTCTGGTTTATTATAGAATAAGGGCAAACAAAAACTGTAGCGATCATCGCTGGCATTTTAGAGAGTGATCAATGCTTGCAGCCCCATCATTTCTACTGTTTTGATAGTAGTTTAGGGTTAACAGCATTACTAAGGCTTAGGTCAAAAGCTAGTCAACAAGTAGGCAAGTGAAATTCATCACTGTTTAGCCGTCTACCTCAACGGAGTTGAGGAAAAATTGTTGCATCTTTATAGTCGTGATTCATTATGCTTGATTCAAGCTTGTGAATTTTAATTCATTTTCACGGCATTCAACTATTTTGAAGTTGACTTTAAAGTTTACAAATGAAAATTTGTAGACTGTTCGCGCACCTTTATCCAGAAATTCAATATTATGAATGACTTTCAGTTTATTCTAACTGTCTGCATCTTATCGGTAGCCTATCTATCGAGTATTTACTTGTGGTTAGCATTTTATCAACACACAAATGAATAACAAGATGAAAGCAACAGAAAATTTATTAATTAACAAGGTCTAATTAATTTTAGGCCTTGTGCCACTACAATAGTAAACTAGTTAATGGCTGTAGGTGCATATTTTATGTCTAGTCAGCGTCAACTCTGAGTGTGAGTTGAGTGAGTGGTAATTTAATTGATGGAAAAATGCTGTTTTTTTTGGCAAAAATCTTTACAGATAAAGAAGTAAAATTTGGATTATTAGGTTTGGTGTTGGGAGTAGGAATATTTTTTATTGGCTGGGCAATAATTTTATTTATAAAAAAAAGATTACAAAATTGTAATTTTCCTCAGATTGAGGATGTATATCAAAAATTATTAAACCCCCATAAAAATTTGTTAATTACTGTATTTTTAATTGTTATTGTTGATCTGACTGTTGTATTATTACCCAATAATTACTGGACAAATTCACTAGAAATTATTGTGAGTTTAAGTTTGGCGATCGCCAGTAGTTGGTTAGCAGCACAAATCTTCAAGAATTTTTTTGATTTTTATTTACTAAATGCCGCATTTAAGAGTGGACAAAAAGTTAGTAGTGAGTTACTGATTCTTTTAAGATGGGTAGCTAATATCATTATTATTGTAGTAGCAATTTTAGTTTACGCTCAAACACATCAAATTAATATATTAGGGTTATTAGCAAGTTTAGGGATTGGTGGTTTAGCAGTAGCTTTTGCGGCTCAAAAAACTTTAGAACAAATTCTTGGTGGTATTGTTCTTTATCTTGACCGTCCATTTGTAATTGATGATTATATCGGATTACCCGACGGTACTTTTGGCAGAGTGGAATCTATCGGATTGAGATCCACACGTATTAGAACTTCTGGTAAAGGGACTGTGATGATAGTTCCTAATAGTGCTTTGACACAATTAAATATTGAGAACTTTACTGGTGCAAAGAAAGTCATGTCTATACTTTATTTGACATTCTACCGCGCAATTAGTAGTGAAGAACGTGCCTTAATTCGTCAGGTAATTCTGGATAGTACTAATGACATTTTTGGTATTGATTCCAGAAATACCGAAGTAACTTTTAAAACTATTAATGGAGATATAGACAAAACTCAAGCTCAAGTTGCCTTCTTTATTTTGGGTTCTGGTGATGTTTCAATGGAATTGCGCCGCCAGCTTTTAGATTTAGCAACTCAAACTATGACTCAGTGCTTAAAAGAATATGGTATTGCTTTTGATATAGAAGAACCAACAATTTATGTAGACTCGCCGATTACAATTTAGAAATAATGACAAATATTTCACAATTCGTTCTGAACTTTTTTCAGCGTGAAACTACCATCTTAGCTTTATCTCGATTTGGTGTGTTTCTTTGTTTCATTTTCCTGTCTTTATTAACAGGGAGATATACGCCAAAATTTGTCAGAATTATTACGCAGAGATTTGCACCCCAACAAGTAACTAGTATTTATAATAATCTCGTCGAGCCTTTAAGAGACTTATTTAAAATTACTGGAACTTTAATTTTAATTTCATTATCTTTAGCATGGATTGAAGATTACCAATCTATTTATAATTTTTTATCTCCAATTGTAGATTTAGCTGTAATTATAAGTCTGGCTTGGTTATCTTCTCGCCTATTTCGACAGTTTATTCGTTTTTATGGTATTGAAATAGTTAGAAAATTTGGTCGAGAAGTAGATGAATTACTCTTGGTATTTGAAACTTTAGCCAATGTCATTATTGGATTTATTGCGGTTTTAGCTTTTGCTCAAAGTCAAAAATTTAATTTAGTCGGCTTGCTTACTGGCTTAGGAATTGGAGGTTTAGCTGTAGCTTTTGCAGCCCAGAAAACCTTAGAACAGTTGCTCGGAACAATTGTATTGTATTTAGATAGACCCTTTGTACCTGGGGAATATATTCGTTTACAAAAGTCTAGCCAAATTCCCGAAGGTTTGTTTGGTAGAGTAGAGTCAATTGGTATTAGATCAACCAAAATTAGGACTGCGGCTAAGAGTACCTTATTTATTATTCCGAATTCAATTTTGGCAAACTTAGAAATTGAAAATATTACTCGTGGTAAAAAAATCATGGTGCTACTTTACCTCGATTTTTTACATATTCTACAAGAGCGAGAACAAGCCTTAGTACAACAAATAATTGTTGAAAGTACTAACTCTCTGTTTGGAATTGACCCAGGTAGTACTAGTATCACTTTTTTAAATCATCAGGATGAGCAGCAGTTAACCCGCACAAGAGTAACATTTTTTATTTTGGGTTCTAGTGAAAATTCTCTGCAATTGCGGAAACGTTTGTTAGAATTAGCCAACGAAAAAATCTCGAAAAAGCTAGTTAATCATGGCATTGAATTTAAGTTGCAAGAACCGACAATTTATGTGGAATCACCTGTGACTATTTAATTAAAAAACAGATGAGTAATCTGTATTGTTTTGTAATTAATGCAACTCAGGACTTTCAATTATAATTTAATCTACAATTCCAATATTTATTGCGAATTAATTTATATACAAGTAGATTTACTGAGGTTTTACGAATTTAATCATTATTAATATATATTTAATCTTCGGGGTATTAAAAATGACTAGCCTGCCGATTCAATGTGCAAATTTAAAAGAGCAAGTTGAATTAATCTTACAACTTTTCCAGCAAGAACCTGCTTTACGTTCTCAGGATATTGCCCCTGTACAAACTTCTTTAGGCAAGGCTATTTCTCCGAAGTTTGAAATTGTGTTTGCGGGTGCGTTTAGTGCAGGTAAATCTATGCTAATTAATGCACTCCTGGAGAGAGAATTACTGTATAGTGCAGAAGGTCACGCCACAGGTACAGAATGCAAAATTGAATATGCAGAACTAGATAAAGAAAGAGTCGTACTAACATTTTTAAGTGAATCTGAAATTAGAGAACAAGCCAGTTATTTATGTCAGCAACTAGGATTTACAACAGCAGTCAATATCAATCAAGCTGAAGTAATTAATTTGCTTAATCAAGGTTGTGAATTAATTCTACAACAGGAAGGTGGCGAAAGTCGTTCGGAACGTGCGAAACAAGCCAAAGCATTAACTTTATTGTTAGCAGGTTATGAAGCAAACCGTGAGCATATTCATACAGTTAATAATGCGACTTATTCAATGGAAAAATTTAATTTTTCCAATTTAAAAGAAGCCGCAGGATATGCAAGACGCGGAAGTAATAGTGCTGTTTTAAAGCGAATTGAATATTATTGCAATCATCCTTTGTTGGAAGATGGTAACGTTATTATTGATACACCAGGGATTGATGCACCTGTAGAAAAGGATGCACAGTTAACTTACGCTAAAATTCAACATCCAGACACCTCAGCCGTGGTATGTGTGCTGAAACCTGCATCGGCTGGTGATATGACAAAAGAAGAAACGCTGCTTTTAGAAACAATGCGGGAAAATGGCGGAATCCGCGATCGCGTCTTTTACGTCTTCAACCGCATCGACGAAACTTGGTACAATACCCAATTAAGGCAGCGATTGGATGATTTAATTAGCAGTCAGTTTCGAGATACCAGCAGAATTTATAAAACCAGTGGCTTACTTGGTTTTTATGGCAGTCAAATTAAACAGACAAGTATACAGAATAGGTTTGGTTTAGATTCTATCTTTGCGGAAAGTGTTAAAGGTTTGAATGGAGAAGAAGAAACACCACAGTTTGTCTACGCATTTAATAACTATTGTGTGACTTCTGGTAAGCTTTCCCATACTAATTTTCGGATTTCTCTGAATGGGTTTGAAACTCCCAATCAAAATTATTTGCGGATTTTGTCTGAACAAGGTATACCTTTAATTAATCAGCTCATTCTCGATAGTGGTATTGAAGAATTTCGCACCGCTATTACCCGCTATCTCACTGAAGAAAAGCGGCCGATGTTGTTTCAAAATCTGGCTGATGATTTAGAAGATATTTGTATTAAGCTGAAAAAAACTTATCAGTCAGTTTATCGAGATTTAGACAGTCAGCCAAGGGAAATTGAGGCGATGAAGTCGCAGGAATTACAGCGACTCAATCAACAACTCCAGGAAATTGGCAAAGATTTCAATCAACATATTATCGCAGAAATCAACCAAGTCATTAATAATAGTTGTGATACCTTTGAAGCTGATTTCCGTCAATTACAATCACGGATGATTCGGCGTTTAGATGAATTGCTAGATACGTTTTCTGTGGCTGACGCTTATCGTCGTGCAACACTGAGTCATTTGCGGAATGCAACTGCACCATTACTAGCGATTTTAGTCGAAGCATTTTATTACTTATCCAATCAGTTGGAAGATATTTTAGTCAATTCATCCGAACAAGTAGTAGCAAATTTCTTTCAACGCTTAATTGAGACAATTCGCAAAACCGAATACTATCGTCAGTTATATCGTTTATTGGGGAATGATGGTGGAATTGAACAAAACATCAAAGCCATCGAAAAACAGGTAACATTAGCTTTAGTAAGTGCAGCAAGTGTAGAATGCGATCGCTTCGTGCGAGAAAGTCCCAGATTTTATGATGAAGGCACTTTTTCTATCTATCAATTTCGTCAAACTTTGCAGCAAACATCCCAAAGTTATGACTGTGAAAGTATGATTGAAGCTGAACCAGCAATTCGGCAATTGTTAAAGTTAGATTTTGAACCAAAAGTTTCCTATACCATTCGGACATCTTTCCGCCAAACCATCAATCAAATTCTGAAAACACAATTGTTACCAATGGCGGAACAACAAGCCGATGATATTCTCCAACAATACCCCCAAGCGCGTGTTTATTTAGAACAGACTTTGCAACACGAAGCCGAAGAGAAAATTTTGCAGAATCGCCGCTTGCTAAGTGCTGTAGAACAAAAAATAGAGAGTTATAACACAGCAGTATCGGGAATGAATAGTTGTTTACAGGCGATGCAATTATATGACTATTTATTGCCAGTAATTAATTTAACTGAATTAGATGCTGTGGAAAAGATTGCTGCAAGTAATGGTGTGGTGATTTCTGATGGTTTGTTGGATGGGATGGTGCAAATTCAAGATTGATTAACCGCAGATAAAAATAGGGTAAAGCCTGAGATAACGCGATGTGCAACTTATTTTTGAAACCCCTCTCCAAACCTCTCCTCTACCAATGTAGGGACGTTTCATGAAACGTCTCTACCTATTCCCCTTTCCTCGTAGGTAAGGGGTTAGGGGTTAGGTTTGAGAGAAAGTTGCATACGATGTGAGATAGTGCTTCCTAATTTATCGGTGAATCATAAGATATCTGATTTATTTGAAAATTTGGGTATCTGTGGCTATCGAGGTGATGATTAATTTTTAAATAGAGGTTGATATGAAAGATATATTCAAAACCATAGAATGTAATGATGATGACGTTGTAGAAATTGGAGATAACACTTATAAAATTCGCAAAATTAAGTCTGGAGTAAGTAAATCATCTAATCCGTCTCTATCATATAAGTTACAACAAGAATTAAATAATGAAAGAATTCAATTTCCATCAGGTGATTATTTCTCTCATAAAGGGATAGACTGTAAAATCCTAACATTAGGTTCTCAAAATTGGAAAAATGGAAAAATAAAATTTAAACTCAGCATTGAGTTTTATATTGAAGAGGATGTGGAAATAAATAACAGTCAAGATTTAGATGTTTCTGAAGTAGAATCATCACTGGATGAATTACGACGTAGGCTTCAGGAGGAAAGTTGAGAAATAAAATATATATAGCAGTAGGGAAGGAAAAGTCTTACTAAGTATGGCATTCGTGCTTTTTTAATTTCCTAAACTATGCTTCGACTGTTAGAGGTTGTTTGAAAAGTTTTCTGCTGTGACTTTAAGTACATCCAGATCCCACCTAACCCATCTTTCAAGGGCGGGTTTTTAGAAAATGGTAGAAGATATAATAAAACGCCTTATGTGAATGAAGCCAGAGGATGCTGTTCAAAAGTAAGCACATCAATACCAAAACGCTGACGCAGAAAAAGGCGTAGAGTATGACTGGTGATTTTAGCGGCAACATG
>NZ_JACJTB010000039.1 GCF_014698475.1 Nostoc spongiaeforme FACHB-130
GCCGAAGACCCAGAATTTGAAACTTTCTATACCAAAAACATTTTGCTGAACGAGGGTATCCGCGCTTGGATGGCTCCTCAAGACCAGCCCCACGAACAATTTATATTCCCTGAAGAAGTGTTACCTCGCGGTAATGCTCTGTAAGATTTGAAGAAATTCATCACTATCTGACTTTTCATTTCTCCTCCGCTCTTGGGCGGGGGATTTTTTATATAAATTCTTTCTTCTTCAAACCACCACTATCTTTCTAAAATTAATGTGTTATATTGATTCAAGGTAAAAGCCCAGAGTAATTACTCTGCCTTTTTGAAACTAAGTCCGCTTAGGCAACAAGGAGGTGATGCCCATGATAGAAAGTAGTAAACGCATGGGTCATCAGGTTGCAGTTAGCCGGCTGTGCGCCGGGGCTGTTCTCTAAAGTTAGCCTTAGTTATATTGAGCAACTCAGTTAGCTCAGTTAACTAGGTAAGCCTGGGAGTTCCTCCCGGCAGTCTGGTTGCAACCTGAAGACCCGCTAGACCGCTCTGACATTAGGTCAACAGACCTAATATCAGAGCGGATAGTTTTTTATAAGTAATTTTTATTGCAGCTTGTCGGAATACAGACTAGTACCGCTACGCGGAAGTCAAAAGTAAAAAAGCTTATATCAAAAGCTTTTCACAAGCTTTAAATGGTATCTTTATTTCCGCTGCGTTGTACTGGCTGATCGAAATCAAGTATTTCAAAGTGTGCTGACAAAGATATCAACTAGGACTTTTTGGTATGTCACAACTACTGACTGAAGCAGAAATTCGAGAATGTGCCAACGGTTTGTCAGGTTGGACTGTTGCAGGTAATCAGTTACAGATCAGACGTACATTTAAAGATTTTGTGACAGCAATTGAATTTGTGAACAAATTAGTCGAACCAGCAGAATTAGCTGGACATCATCCAGACATAGAAATTTCCTATAACAAAGTCAAAGTGACGCTCACCACACATGATGTAGGTGGATTAACCCAAAAAGACTTTGACTTAGCGGCTGTAATTTCTCAAATCAGTTAAAACCCTTTGTCCGGCGACATCTAGGGAAGGCAAATTGTGGAATTAGCGGTGCAGGGAAAATTGAAATACCCTAAACCTTACTCTTGTCTAGAAAAGACACAGGTTAGATTGTGACAGTTTAGCAGGCGATCGCATCAAGCTTGTCATCTGCTGCAAATGCTCTATAATAATAAGCTATAAAGGTATGTTTTTGTATAAGTTAATTACATCAATTTTTAACATTAAGTTAATCAGATGTTAGCTTTTCAAAAACTAAAATTGTAATAGTGGCACCATACCTCATTAACGAAATTCCCAAAAATATCGTATTTTTGAGAAGTAGTGCAACGAAACAATTCTCTATACAAGGTGTGAGGAGAAAAGTAAAAATGTCTAATCTCTTGTGGAAATCACTCGTGGTTAGCCCCGCAGTTTTAGGAGCAACCCTACTCGTTTCGGCAACAGCGATTGCAGCTCCTAATGCCAGCACAGAAGTTTCAACAACTGAACAACCAGTTGCAGTAGAAGTTGCACAGCCAGAAATTGTGGCTCAAGCAGCACCTACCAACAACGACAGCAAAGTTTTAGACCAAGTTAACCGTTACAGCAACGAAGGTAAAACCAACAATTCGTTGTCTCAAGTAACTTCAGTATCTCAATTCTCTGACGTACAACCCACTGACTGGGCATTCCAAGCACTACAGTCTTTGGTAGAACGTTACGGTTGTATTGCTGGTTATCCTAACGGTACTTATCGTGGTAATCGCGCTCTTACCCGTTATGAATTTGCAGCTGGTTTAAACGCTTGTTTAGACCGCGTTAACGAATTAATTGCTACAGCCACAGCAGATTTAGTAACCAAGCAAGATTTAGCAACTTTACAAAGGTTACAAGAAGAATTTTCTGCTGAATTAGCAACCTTACGTGGTCGTGTAGATGCTTTAGAAGCACGCACTGCTGAATTAGAAGCTAATCAATTTTCTACCACTACCAAACTCGTTGGTGAAGCAATTTTCGCTGTTAGCGATGTATTTGGCAGTAACAGTGGTGAACAAAACAATACTGTCTTTCAAGACAGAGTACGTCTAGGCTTACAAACCAGCTTCACTGGTAGAGACGTATTGACAACTCGTTTGACAGCTAGCAATGCAACAGCTTTTACTTTAGCTGACAACAATAATGCTGCTATTGATAGCGCAGAGCCATTGCAAACTTATAACGTTGGTGGCAGTGGTGGTAACAGCGTTGTAGTAGACAGATTGACCTACGAAGCGCCCCTGGGTCCAGTGCAAGTTTACTTAGCTGCTGCTGGCGGTAAACACAGCCACTACACTGCTGTTAACAACCCCTACTTCTTTGACAAAACTGATGGTGGTAATGGTGCATTATCCACCTTCTCCTCCGAGAACCCAATTTACCGCATCGGTGGTGGTGCAGGTATCGCCTTCAACATACCTTTTGGCCAAGGTGGCAGCATTATCAAACCAAGTTCTATTACTGTAGGTTACTTAGCCTCAGAAGCTGACAGCCCAACCTCTGGTCAAGGTTTGTTCAATGGTAACTATGCAGCTTTAGGACAATTGAACTTTGGTATTGGCGATCGCCTTGCAGTCGCTGCTACCTACGTCCACAGTTATAATGGCGCAGGTAGTGCTTTATTTGACAATGGTGAGCAAAATAACATACCCACAGGTGTAGTAGGTACTAGTTTCGCCAATACACTTCCCAACGCATCTTCATCAAATTCCTATGGTTTGTCAGCAGCATTCAGACCTAGCGACAAACTATCTATCAGTGGTTTCATTTCTTACAGTGATGTCACTGGCTTTGGTGTAGGTGATGATAGAGAAGTTTGGAGCTACGGTGGTGGTATAGCACTGCCTGACTTTGGTAAGAGAGGTAACGTTCTGGGTATTTTTGGAGGCGTTCAACCTTATTCTATTGGCCGATTCTCAGTCTCACAGGGTAATAACGATCTGCCATTCCAAGTTGAAGGCTTCTACAAATATCGCGTGTCTGACAACATTTCCATCACTCCTGGTGTAATCTGGTTGTCTTCTCCTGGCCAGAACGACAACAATGACGACGCATTCATCGGTACTCTCAGAACAACCTTCACATTCTAAGAAGAAGTTGAAAATCTTGAGATAGCTTTCAAATAGTTCACCCCGCCTCTAGGCGGGGTTTTTTGTTGGCGACTTATCAAGTTTAGGACTATGGCAGTTCTTGCCTGATACCATTTCATGAAAAAAATGTTTTTTATTCTTTCCCCTTGCCTCCTGCTCCCCTGCGGTCTATTTGTATCAAATTTAAAGTGAAACAATATGCGCCGCAAGCGGCGAGGGAAGCGTTTACGTAAGCAAATGCGGGGTGGAGTTCTGACTTTAATACAAGCAAGTAAGAACTGCTATAATCATAAGAAAAATTAATAATCCTTAATAGTCTGCACTACTAAGGATTTCTCAAAAATGAAAATACTCACAATTCAAACCGTCTCTTAAAAATCATCTAGAAACTGACTGAGACGACTAATCACAGGGTCAACATCTTCAGGAGGTGTAGTAGCGTAGGTAGTGTTAACCATTTCCATTGCTGGGACTGTTGACACTACAGGCGCTGGCGCTGGTGAAGTTGGAGGCTGATGGTGGATAATCTGCGGTCGCTCTGTCACCAAAATTGCTAGATGCGCCATTTGTTGCGTGAGTTGCACAATATGGCGTTCCATCGCCTCCAAACGATTCGATTCTTTAGCGAAAAAACGTTCCTCTAGGTCAGCCACTTGGCGTTGCAGTTCATCGATTTTCTGTTCAACCGACTCTGCGGCTATTGGTTTGGAAGCAGGTTTAACAGATTCCGGGACACATAAAAATTGCCATAGGGCTTCTTTACAGAGGTCGCTAAAAGTCTTGTCTGGTTGAGGCTCTAAATGGCTTTCTACCAGCGACAACAAGCTTTCATCTGCAACTTCTGGGTTGAACGTCACCGATTTAACTACTTTTTTTGACCATTGGAACATTGACTTTAAGACCTAGCAGCGCGAACGGCGGATAATTGCGCCTCTCCATAAATATACTGCCCCAAGGCGTTAGCTTGGCGAGATGGTGCAGCTAGATGGGCGTTGATTTGAGCATCTTTTAACAGACGTTGCACATCTTCCCAGAAGAATTCGCCGCCGCCGCCTGTGATAATCACATCAGTCACACGCTCAGGTAGCCAAGCGAGGACACGGCTGCAAATATCACGGGAAAACATCTCAATCAAGTTGGGGAGAAAATCATCCAGGTTGGCAGGCTTGCTAGAGCCTTTAGGACGATAGAAACGTTCTCCTCTAGGTTTGTTGACCGCAGAAATGAGTGCTAGAGATTGGCTGTCTGCGCCTTCAATTTCTTTCGCTACCATTTCGTAGAATTTGCTCATCCCAAAATCTTCACTCTTAGAAGCACCACGAGCAAAGCGGAAGTTATCTACCATCAACAAATCGATGGTTTGATGTCCAATATCGACAATAGCGGCTGATACTTTGGTAAAGTCAGGGCTGCCTGCACCTTTTTTGGGTTGAGCTTCACACCAAAGAAGACTACCGTAACCTTCAGGCATTACCCAAACTTTATTGATGTTGAGAGAGACACTTTCGCCTCTAAAATTCATTACGTGAGGGCCAGTCAGCTGACTGATGATCTGGGCTTTTTCTTTTTCAAACTGCTCTAAAGAGAGGAAGGGTAGACCCAGGACGATGGAAATTTCGTCTTTTAGCTTGAAGTAGCCAGCACAAGCTAAAACTTTAGCCAATGCGTCTTCTACCTTAGATTTACCAACTCCGAGGTTTGCGCCAAAATCGGCGGCGAGTTGACCGACTGCATAGCCACTGCCTTGATACTCCAGCCACAAATCCATTAAAGGATCTGTCGCACGGGCTTCAAAAATACCTCCCCGGACTTCTTCCATTGACATTTGTTTGACATTGGCGGGGATGAAAACCACATTACCGGGTTCGCGGCTGACAGAAGTCTTGGTTGATGTTCTGCCTAAGTCCACACTGAGAATAGCCTTGCCAGAACTGCCATTTGGTTTAACAGCAGGAGCAGCATTAATTGGGGTAGCGGCTGAAACCCGGTTGAGCGGGATAGCAGCAGCATTCATTGGGGTAGCGGCGGAAGGTTGGTCTGTCATGAAAGCTCCTAGTCCTTTCTTAACTGTCAAAATTTAACTTGCTCATCTTACATACAAACATGCGAGATACCAAAAATTCTAGGTTTCGTCAAGTGTAGCTAAAAATACGCCTAATGCTGATTTAGGCGATCGCAAATTCAGCATTATTTGGCATAGTGTAGGCGAATTTTTACCAGATGTAACCCCCCAACTTTAAATAAACTTTAAATCAGGGTGGTGTATTTTAGTGTCTAGTCCGTTTTTGCCTACGCTTGAGTATCCAGACCACAAATGCCAAAACCAAAGTCCCAAGCACAATTTTTGATACTGGGGCAAGGTACTTGTCCACAAGTTCATACTGGCTACCCAAAATATACCCTGAGTATGTTAACAAACCTACCCAGGCAGCACTACCCAAGGTTGTATAAAATAAAAATGGTAGCAGAGGCATATTGCTAATGCCTGCTGGTACGGAAATCAATGTACGGATTCCTGGTACAAGACGACCAATTAACACTGCTTTGCTACCTTGAGAATCAAACCAATGCTTTGCTTTGGTAATATCTTTGCTGGATATGGTTAACCACTTACCGTACTGATCCGCCCATCGTTTTAGGCGTTGTTCGCCCAAAAACTTACCAGGATAGTACCACACAAGTGCGCCAGCTACAGAACCTACAAGTCCGGCAAAAAAGACTCCAATAATATTTAATCGGTCTGGTGTTGCCCTAGCGGTAAATCCTGCCAGTGGCATAATTAATTCTGAGGGAATCGGGGGAAACAGGTTCTCTACGAACATTAACAGCGCAATTCCTACGTATCCCAAGGAATTGATTGTATTAGTAATCCATTCGAGCATTGAATATATTCCTAAAATTGCGGCACTGGTTTGTTTGCCTAATCTAGCGTTAATCTTCTTAAAACTTTACTAATGATCCGTAATCTCTGGGGAGATGATTAGCCAAATTTTAGGGGCGTAAAGATTACGCCCCTAAGTATTTTATGTATTCAATTGAACAGAACTATTAGATTGTGGACGTTAAGGATTGAACTCTCGATTCCGATTGCCAGTCTAATGGGTTGAATACTCTATCTTCTAAAGCCATTTGCTCAATTAAACTAGCTAGTCTCAGAGCTTTTAAAGCTTGCTCACCACCAACGGAAGGTTGATTACCACCGTGAACACAGTTGACAAAATGCTCTAGTTCTGCACTCAAAGGTTGAATATTGGTGGTAGAGACTTTTTCGATCAAACCATCTTGTCTGTAAAGTAACTGACGACTGTCGGTTAAATTGGTGGTTGTTTGGCGATGAACCAGAATTTCGTTCTTGAGAAAATCTGCTTCTGTGAAGGAGTTTTTGCAATGAGCAACAATGCGCCGAATTTTTTTGTGAGTGACTTTACTGGCTGTCAGCGTAGCAACAATGCCATTGGCAAATCCCAAGGTAGCTGTTACGTAATCTAAATAACCAGAATCTAAAGCACGAGTACCACTGGCTGTCAGTTTGACAACCGGAGAGGCGGCTAGTTCTAGCATTAAGTCAATGTCGTGGATCATTAAATCCAGCACGACGGAAACATCATTGGCACGATGGGAGTAAGGACTCATGCGGTGAGCTTCCAGCGCCAGCAATTCTTCGGTTTTCAGGACTTTGCTAAGTTCTTGAAATGCAGGATTGAATCGCTCGATATGACCTACTTGTAAAATGCACCCTGATTCTGCGGCTGCATTGACTAGGGATTCTGCTTCCGAAATACTAGCAGCGATCGGCTTTTCAATTAAAACGTGAATTCCTGCTAATAGGCAATTAATCCCCACGGCATAATGCAGGCGAGTCGGTACGGCGATGCAAACTGCTTCCACATGGGGTAGCAAGTCGCAATAATCTTCAAAAAAACGCACCTTGTATTTGCTGGCGGTTTCTAAGCCTCGTTCAACATTGATATCTGCCACACCGACTAGTTCAACATCTTTCATTGAACTCAAGACGCGGGCATGATGTTGTCCCATGTTACCCACCCCGACTACACCCACGCGAATCGGTCGTGGCTGATTGCGCTGTGTGTATGAATTTGATTCTGCCACTGACATGCTATTTTGCACTATTGTTCTCTCCTCAACCACCAAATTTAGAGACGCTGCGGCCGTTGGCAATTATACTGAACAGCCAGTTATGATCCGTCTAAAACCATCCAGATGGTAACATAGAGGCTCTGTTTATGAAGAATTTCAAAGTTTGCGATAGTTCCCGCAATCTGGCTGTCTTTTTTCTGTTCAGTTCTAAATCAATCAGGTTTTTGCTCTTAACACAATAGCTAATGTGTTTTTTTATTAACTTTAAACACAAAATCAATTTTTAGTGAAAATTTCTCAATCTTAGTCAGAGTATTGGATACCAGGAAATTTACCATCTTAATAACGTTGTAAATAAATAATTTTCCTGTCAGTAAAATTACAAAAATAGCTACCATCGCACTTCAAGAATAGTCCAGTTTATAAACTGGTACAGTATGGAAAAAAATCGAGTGGTTGGGCTGGCTGACAGTTTTTTTAATTATGATGTTTTGGCAATGAGAAATCTTAAAAATTGGCAGCTAAGATGAAAGCCGTAATTTTGTTGTCTGGAGGATTAGACTCTTCTACTGTACTTTATCAAGCCAAAGCAGATGGTTGTGAGTGCTACGCAATTTCTTTTGATTATCAACAGCGACATCGCCGAGAGTTAAACTCAGCCATGCTGGTGGCGCAAACTGCTGGTGTAGAAGAACACCAAGTGGTGAATTTTGACTTACGCAAGTGGGGTGGTTCAGCACTGACAGATGAAAAAATCGATGTTCCCCAAGCACGTTCCCTGGAGGAAATGTCACAAAATATTCCTATAACCTACGTACCTGCACGGAACACGATATTTTTAAGTTTTGCTTTGGGCTATGCGGAAGCGATCGCAGCTGAACGTGTGTACATTGGTGTGAATGCCTTGGATTATTCCGGCTATCCTGATTGTCGTCCCGACTACATCCAGGCAATGCAAGAAGTTTTTCGCTTGGGAACCAAGCAAGGACGAGAAGGTAATGCAACTGCGATCATTGCCCCTTTAATTCATCTCAAAAAAACCGAAATCATCCAGCTTGGTAACAAATTAGGCGTTCCTTGGCACTTAACTTGGTCTTGCTATAGCGGTGGTGATATTGCCTGTGGAGTCTGTGATTCTTGCCGCTTGCGACTGGCAGCTTTTGAAGAACTCGGATTACAAGATCCACTGGCTTATGCGGCGGGAGTGGGGAGTAGGGAGTAGGGAGTGAGTGAGGGGGTAGACAAGGTTGAGAGGTAAGGTATAAATCTTGCTTCCTTTTCTCCCTTGTCCCCCTGGTCTCCCTTATCCTCCTTGTCTCCCTTCCTCCTCCTAAAACAAGCGTTTCACCTGAATTTGATGCAGCCTTGGTCCGATAATTGAGACTATGGTGAACTGAAGATTTTCGTATAAAAAGATTTCACTTTTAGTTGGCATTTTCTGTAATTGATAAAGCACAAAACCGCCTAAAGTTTGATATTCCCTGGCTAGAGGCAAACTGAGATTTAAGACTTCGTTGAGGTCTTCGAGGTTAATTTGTGCTTGTACTAAAAATGTGTCTTGATCCACAATTTCAATTAACAAGTCTTCGTTGTTTTCTCGTTCCCCTGTATTGCCAATAATTTCACCAATCACGTCTTGAATGGTCACTAGCCCTACAGTCCCACCAAACTCATCGACGACAATGACCATAGCTGGCTTTTCTTGCTGCATCATGGGCAAGAGTTCACTCAAGGGTGTGTTTTCTGGGACAAATCGGGCGGGACGCATCCACGGTTGGAGATGGGATGTTAAAGAGAGTTTCTCTATTGCTAAGGGTTGGGCTAAATCTCGAAAGTACACAATCCCACGAATGTCATCTAAAGATTCGCCAATAATGGGGTAGCGGGAGTGACCAGTAGTGGTCATTTCCTGGAGTAAATGCTGGAAGGTTGCATCTTTAGGTAAAGCAATAATGCCATTGCGAGGAATCATTACATCTTGGGCGGTAACATCACCAAATTCAAAGACATTATTCAGCAATTGGCGTTCAGAATGTTCTAAACCTGTAGATTCTCGTTCTGTGGCAATGATCATCTGCAATTCTTCCGATGTTACAGGCGGTCTCCAACTTTGACCTGTATATTCAATGCCAAAAATGCGTAACAAACAAAGAGTTGATTGGTTGAGAATCCAGATGAAGGGACTGAAAAAACGGACGATCGCTTTAACAGAAGGGCCTAAAAATCGCGCTAATTGTTCAGAATAGAGCAAAGCTAGTGATTTTGGGCATAATTCCCCTAAGACAATTTGCAGATAAGCTACCAAAAAAAAGGCTAGGGGAATTGATAGCGAATGGGAAATAAACTTAGTGGTAGTTGCTGGTAAAGGCCAAGATTTCAGCCATGCGTTTATCAGCACCACAATTGTACTTTCGCCAATCCAGCCCAGTGCCAAACTCGAAAGGGTAATGCCTAACTGTGTTGTTGATAGCAGCCGATCAATACTGCGTTGTAGTGTTTCAACTGCGATCGCTTGTACATCGCCAGCCTTGACTAACTGATGAATCCGCGATCGCCGCACTGTTACCATCGAAAACTCTGCTGTAACAAAAAAGGCATTGATGGCAATCAGCAGTAGTACTGATAATAATCGCAACCCTACATCTGCCCAAGTTAAACCAGGAAAACCAATCACTGCCTAAACTCGTGTAAACTCTCTTAAAGTAAAAAGGTAAAAGGTAAAAGTAAAAAGAATCTTTTGCCTTTTTACTTTTTACTTTTTACTTTCCCGTCTTTACCTTGCTACAGGGATGTCAGCGACATCTAACTTGAGTTTTTGTGCAGGATAATCTGTCAAAGACAAAGAGACTTTGTTCACATCATCCAGTAAAGCTGTAGGAATAATCACTGTACCGGAAAATGTCGGCCCATTAGCAGGTAATTCTGCGGGTAAACCTTCTGTACTAGCACTCAAGGTTCTGCCTTTGTCATCGGTCACATCTAAGAAACTATACAAAAAGCGCACAGAATCCTTACCTTTGTTCTGCATTTTCACTTTCAAAAGTAAATCGCCTCCAGAGTAACGCGCCGATTGCACTGCAAAACTCACACCTTCACTTTCTGCACTCACCGGAAATCCTGGTTGGAGTTTTTCTTCAACTGCTTCCTTTGGCTTTTCTTGGGGCTTCTGTTTTTTATTGATTTCTTCGTCTTCGTCGTCTAATTTTTCTGATTGGTTAGCTTTCGCCTTACCGTCAATCCGAGATTTAACAATTTTTAATATTTCTTCTTCTTTTAATAAAGTTACTCCTGGCTGTTGGGAGTTATTTGTCTTAGCACTGGCGAATTTAGTTGTTGGGCGACCATCTGGAGTTGATACTCCTTTGAGAGCTAAACTGCCCAAATTGAACCCTAAAAACGCGCTAACAGACCCTGCGCCCAACATCAGGATTAACAAAACCAAAGTCAGTATTACAGTAGAATTTATTTTCATCGCTGACAAGCTGTTGCTGAAGAATGCTGGTCTATATTAAGAGCATTGAAGTTATGTACCTCAATCCTTAAATGAACTTCATCAATCATAGTGTGCATAATTTCATAATTAAATTATGTAGTATAAAAATCTGATAAACTGTGGTAGAAGGGTAGACAAATGGCAAACTTGAGATAAAATTAATATTCGACCAGGGTTGGCCGAGCGGTTGAGGCAGCGAACTCATAATTCGCCCAAGGCAGGTTCAACTCCTGCACCCTGGATTTTTTTTAAGTGCTGAGTGCTGAGTTGAAAGTGCTGAGTAATAAGTTCTTTTAAGTGATGACTCTAGCCGTTGTATGCCAAAGTTAATTTAACTCCATAACCCCCTTTAACCACTCAGCACTCAGCACTCAGCACTCAACACTCATTACTCAGTACTCAGCACTCTAAAAGCGGAATTCTGTACCGACTTTGAGTTTGTCACTATTTAAGCGAGGAGATGACAGTAAGGAACTATCATAAGGATTGGGTAAATCTGGTGTGCGTAGATAAGGGTCATTACCGGCTTGCTGAGTCATAACATCTCGATAGAGGGTATTCATTAACTCAGCATCACGGGCTATTTCATTTTCTGGAAAAGTATTGCGAAAACCGGAACCATTACCGAGAAAATTGTGTAACTGACGTTTGGCTGTGTTATTTTCATAAAAATTGCGATCGTGACGGAAATAGGCTCGCTCAAATGCTTCATTAGCTGTTTCATAATTAGGTGTATCTGTTTCAGCAGATGCCACAGCCGGAAAAATTAAACCAGTCGCTAAAAGTACCAAAAGACCACCAAAGGATTTAAACTTTATACCCATTCCCTTAACTCCTCAATTTTGAGCGAATCTTAACTTATGCTTAATTGCAGAACTCTGATGAGTTCAACCTTTGGTGTAGCACAACTGATTATCATTTGTAATGACGCATTCTACTGAAACCCTTACCCAGGCTAATATTTGGGCGACCACTGCTGACTTAGCCACTCTGCGCCACAAGCTACTAGACTTGTTTTGCCAACTCGCCTATCAAGAAGGTGATTTTGTGCTGGCTTCAGGACTACGTAGCACCTACTACATTAATAAAACCCAGGTAACACTCCATCCCCAAGGCGCTTTAGCCGTTGGGCGTTTACTATTTCCCTTACTACCTGCGGATACTGAAGCTGTGGCAGGTTTAACACTAGGCGCTGATCCCATTGTGACAGCAGTGAGTGTGGTTTCTGTTTATGAAAACCGACCCATACCAGCACTAATTATTCGCAAAGAAGCCAAAGGTTACGGAACGAAAGCTTATATTGAAGGGCCGACTTTGCCTGAAGGTGCAAAAATCGTCGTTTTGGAAGATGTGGTGACAACTGGTCAGTCTGCTTTAAAAGCGGTAAATCGGCTGAAAGATGCAGGATATACTGTCGAGCAAGTAATTGGACTGGTAGACCGCAAGCAAGGAGGCGCAGAACTTTACCAGTCTGTTGGTTTAAAGTTTGAAGCGTTGTTTGGAATTGAAGAAGTTCAACAACGGTATCGGGAATTAGCTAGTTAATTGACTCTAGAACGAAGTGCAGATCCCCGACTTTTTGAAAAAGTCGGGGATCTAATACCAAATTATAAATTTTAGTGGGGCGATCGCTCCAAATCATCCTCTTCTTTTTTCAGTAATTCCCACATCAGGAAGGCAAACTCCATCACAATTCCTGAACCTGGGATGAACAAGTCAGCAATTAGGGGAATCAGAAAAAATGCGATCGCCATCAGCTTCTTAGCTTTCATTTACTTTGCCTCAAACGCTGAAGCAACAGTAAATTTGGGGTAGTGCGAGGAAGCAAAAGCGGCTGTCTGTGGGCGGTGATGCGTGAATATGCTGAGATTTGAGTTTGTGGATGCTAGATTAGGCTTGGGGAATCCCGAAACTTTGTCGCAAATTTGGGCAAGAATAACCTATGGCGCGTGTTAGCTATGGTGATGAAGTCGCAGCGCGGGTAAGGAAACTTTTAGAAAGATTTTTGGCTTATGCCAATAACGAGTTAGAAGACGGTGAACTTTATAAAATTGCCCTGAATTGGGAAACGCCGCAGCAAGTAATAGTGAGGACACAGCTAAGAGTGCTGGCGGAACTCGGCGGTTTAACTAAAGAAGAAGTCAGGGAAGCATTAAAACGACTCGAAGATTTTCTAGGTATTCTCGAAGATTTGCGCGTACAAAAGCGAGGCTCAGAAGAGTGGTATTTCCGGCTGAAACTTTGGCATGATAAAAGCGACAAACACGCGAATTTGCAGAAATTTGATGCAGAATGGCAAAGCCGAAGAGAAGAATTACCAGGCGTGCAGCGTGAGAAGGCTAAAAAAACTCAATCCTCACCTACCCGTTACGAAAATCTTCCCTTCAGTGGGGTGGTGGAATTTGTCGGACGAGAAAGGGAATTGCAAAACCTCCATCGTTTGTTGCGGGATAATCAACAGGTAGCTATTGCTGCTATTGCGGGGATGGGTGGAGTCGGGAAAACAGAATTAGCTTTGCAATATGCCAATTCGCACCGCGTCACCTACCAAGGCGGAATTTGCTGGTTGTCTGCATTGCAGGATGTAGGAGTGCAACTGGTGGATTTTGCTCGTAATAAGCTGCTATTGAATATCCCAGATGATTTAGATTTAGCTGCGAGAGTCCAATACTGTCTGACAAAATGGTATGAGGGTGAGGTTTTACTGATAATTGATAACGTCACTAACTATCGGGATGAAGTTAGGTGTTATTTAGATTCTGTTCCTGCGCGGTTTAAGCAGTTAATTACCACGCGGGAGAGATTACAACCGCCGATAGTGCGTTTAGATTTAGATGTGCTGACACCACTGGCAGCGATGCAGTTATTAAAATCCATAATTGGTAGAGAACGACTGCGGCGTGAACCGTTAATAGCGAGAAAGCTTTGTAAGTGGTTGGGATATTTGCCACTGGGTTTAGAATTAGTCGGGCGTTATTTGTTGGGTGATGAGGAGTTATCCCTAACAGAAATGCTGCAAGACTTGGAAAATGAGCGTTTGAAGAATCCGGCTTTAGATGAAGCTCAACCGGAAATGACGGCTGAATTGGGTGTTGCAGCTGCGTTTGAGTTGAGTTGGAAACGGTTGCGAGAAAAGGGTCAAATCCTAGCTCAACATTTAGGCTGCGTTTTGAGTTTATTTGCCTTAGCTCCGATTCCTTGGGAGTTGGTGGATGGGATAACAATAAATGATGAAGCTCAAAATTGGAAACAAGCTAGACGTGATTTATTGCAGTTACATTTACTTCAGTTCAAAGGTGAGGGAACTTATCAACTGCATCCCCTGTTGCGAGAGTTTTTTAAAGATAAGCTTGAAGGTTTAGAGCAGAAAGAGGAATTTAAGCGATCGTTTTGCGGTGTAATGGTAGAGGTTGCGAAAGATATTCCTCAAGAACCTACACTTCAGCAAATTAAAGATATCTCTCCCGCAATACCTCACTTAGCAGAAGTAGCAAACAATCTCATTGAGTATGCCAATGATGAAGACTCATTTTGTCCATTTGATGGTATTGCCTTATTTTACAGAGGTCAGGGACTATATGATAAAGCAGAACCTTGGTTTGAGCAGTGTCGAGAAATCACTAAAGAACGTTTAGGAGAAGAAAGTGAATATTTTGCTGCTAGTCTCAGCAATCTAGGGAGTCTCTACTTCTTGCAAGGAAAATACAGCAAAGCCGAACTTACATTACTGCAAAGTTTGGAACTAACGAGACGCTTATTAGGAGATGAACATCCTAATGTTGCCGCTAATCTCGGCAATCTAGGGAGTTGCTACTCATTCCAAGGAAAATACAGCAAAGCTGAACTTCCATTACTGCAAGGTTTGGAACTAACGAGACGCTTATTGGGAGATGAACATCCTAATGTTGCTACTGCTGTCTACAATCTGGGGAATCTTTACTTATTTCAAGGCAAATATAGCAAAGCCGAAACTTTCTACTCACAAGCTTTAGAACTCAGGCTATCTTTGTTAGGAGAAGATCATCCTGATGTTGCTACTAGCCTTGCTTCTTTGGGAAATATCTACAGTTTCCAAGGAAAATACAGTGAAGCCGAACACCTGTTACTAAAGGCTTTAGAACTAAAACGAAGCTTGTTACGAGATGATCATCCTGATATTGCAACTAGTCTCCACGACTTGGGAAATCTTTACACATCGCAAGGAAAATACGTTGAAGCCGAACACCTGTTACTACAGGCTTTAGAAATAAAACGGCACTTACCTGGAGAAAAACATCCTAATGTTGCACTTAGTCTCAAGGACTTGGGAAATCTCTATCGTGTTCAAGGAAGATACAGTGAAGCTGAACCCCTGTTACTACAGGCTTTAGAACTAACGCGAGGCTTGCTAGGAGAGGAAAATCCTGATGTTGCACTTAGCCTCAACAATTTGGCATTACTATACGATTCTCAAGGAAGGTACAGCGAAGCTGAATCCACCTACATAAAAGCTTTAGAACTATGCCTGCGTGTTCTAGGAGAAGAACATTTTTATGTTGCTCAAAGCTTAAACAACCTAGGGGAACTCTACGGTTCTCAAGGAAGATACAGCGAAGCTGAATCCTTTTTAATACAAACTTTAAAGCTAAAGAAACGCTTATTGGGAGATGAACATCCAGAAATTGCACTTAGCCTTCATAATCTGGCAAATCTCTACTTTTTACAAGGAAAATATAGCGAAGCTGAACCACTATATCTACAAGCTTTGGAACTAAGGCGACGCTTCTTTGGAGAAGAACATCCTGATTTTGCAATTAGCCTCATCGGTCTGGCAACTTCTTACTACGCGCAAGGCCAATACACAATAGCTGAACCACTATTAATACAAGCTTTAGCATTAACGCGATATCTCTTTGGAGAAGAACATCCTGATTTTGTGACCAGTCTCAATAATCTGGCAAATCTCTACAGTTCTCAAGGAAGGTACCGCGAAGCTGAATCTCTAATTTTGCAAGCTTTGGCAATAGGACAACGCTTACACAGAGAAGAACATCCTGATTTTGCCATTAACCTTGCCAATCTGGCAGGAGTCTACATTTCCCAACGAAGATATAGCGAAGCAAAACCTCTATTTCTGAGAGCGTTGAATATTTTCGAGCGACATTTGGGACTAAATCACCCTTACACTATGACTATTCGTAACAATTTAGCCAGTTTGCGCGATCGCCTCAACTCACAACAGTAAAATTCAAGTTCCCAACTTCATCAATCAAGCTTTTATCTCCAAGTTTCGTGTTCCGAACTCGAAATTCCATGTTCTGAACTCGGAGTTTTATGTTCTGAAGTGGAAGTTTCATGTTCCGAAGTCGGAGTTTTGTGTTCTGAAGTCAAAGTTTCGTGTTTTCAAGTGCAATGATGGTGTTGTGAGGGCGATCGCTCTACTTATTTACTCGAAGTTTCGTGTTCGTAGGTACAATGATGGTGTTCTGAGGGCGATCGCTTTACCTTTTTACTCGAAGTTTTGTGTTCTGAAGGCGATCACTTGGCAAAAAAGCATTACTCAAAAACATCAAACCCCTTCTCATTTTGCAATTTTCTGTCAAAAGTTGCTGTAATACTACAACCAAAATGTTGAGCGATCGCACCAATTAAATAATCAGAAAAATCAGCCTTTCCTTGTTGAAATCGCTGCAATGCTTGATAAACTACAGAGAGATTTTCAAACTCAAACGTCGAACATTGCAACATCAAATTTATAGCATTGCTAATTTCTTCTCTACTAAATTGATAAGGCTTTCCTCGTAAAACCCAAACCAATTCGCAAAGAACTATATTCGCTACAAAACATTGCTCTCCACTTTCGATAATTTCAGTGGCCTGTTGCCATTGCCTTTCATCATCCTTTGTTAAATAGCGCACTAAAATATTTGTATCAACTGCAATCACTAGCACCTTCTTGAATTGCTGTTTCCATTTCTTCTAAAGTTACACTTTTGGTTCCCGGACGATGTAAAATTCCAGATAAAGTTTGCACAGGAACATTGAGTGGAATTAACTTGACTGTACCATTTTCATCAATAACAAAATCAACTTTACTGCCTGCATCAAGATTAAGATAATCCCTAATTTCTTTAGGAATAGTTACTTGTCCTGTAGTGGTGATGATAGTGCTAACCATTACACACGTTCCTCATATAGACTTTTTCTTGGCATTATGATAACAAATATCAGCGATCGCTCTACTTTTTTACTCGAAGTTTCCTGTTCGCAAGTACAATGATGATGTTGTGAGGGCGATCGCTCCACCTTTTTACTCGAAGTTTCGTGTTCGGAAGGCGATCGCTCTACTTTTTTACTCGAAGTTTTGTGTTCGCAGGTGCAATGATGGTGTTGTGAAGGCGATCGCCTGACCTTTTGACTCGAAGTTTCGTGTTCGGAAGGCGATGTCTCGTGTTCAAAGTGTAAAATGAGCGGCGATCGCTTACAAGTTTCATTGTGCAGATTAAAATTAGCTGGCTTCAACAGTGGCGATCGCATTCTCTGTTATATTTTCCTGTCTGGGTCTGCTTGGGGCAATATCGATTTATCTTCATCTAAGGTTGGTACAGGTACACCTAACATTCGCCTTGCAGATTCTTCTGCTAATTGCCGGTCTTGCTCGTTATCAAACTGGCTTTCATCTAATAAATATTTGTGTCTGATGGCTTCATCTCGATTTGGGCGAGATCCATTTTTCCATCTGTAATTAAATGTCATAAATTCCAATGCACTACAATTGTGCTTGAGTTTTACTGTATTGATCCTATCTAGTTAATTGAGGGTTGTAATCTACCACAAGTTGAAATAAATTCCCATTTTTCTTGTTAAGAATGTTCACAATTGTCATTTCAGCTTAATTCTTCTAGTAGAGGATAGAGCTAATGATAAATGCCTATACTGCAATTACCAAGCAATGAATTAATCAGCCCGTAGTTTCACAGCAGCTATGGGCTGTTTCTTCAGTTTTTACCTATCTTGATTTCGGCATATACCAAAAGAAATGGCAACAATCCAACTACTACTTCAGGCTATGAATAATTAATGCTGATGATAGATTGGCTGCACATATCGAACTTGTTAATCTGTAATTGTCAGAAAAAACATTAACTAAAAACAACAAACACATGAACATTCTTGCTTGGATTATCTTAGGCTTAATCGCTGGTGCTATTGCTAAAGCTATCTACCCTGGTCATCAAGGCGGCGGCATTCTGGGAACAATTTTGTTAGGTATTATCGGTGCATTTGTCGGTGGTAGCTTAGGAGTATTCTTCAGTACGGGAAATTTTGCTCTAGCAGCTCCTACTCTTAGCATCCCTGGTATTTTAGTGGCAGTTTTAGGAGCAATTGTCGCTGTCTTCTTGTGGAACTTGTTAACTCGTCGCAGTGCTGTTTAATTTAATTGACTGTAATTTATATTAAGCATCAGGGAGCTTTTGTTATTATTTTATCCCTGAATTTATTTGAAAAATAATAGCGTTAGTTTACTTAGAACTAACGCTATTATAGTTTGTATTAGTAAATCAATAAACCCCGCAGACTGGAAGTCTAAGGCTATACAAACAAAGCCTGCACTTCGACAAGCTCAGTGACCACCTTCGCAGGCTAATTATATGCTTACGGTTTTGACAAAACAGAATTTTGCGGATTTTGGCAGTGAGTGTTGATCCAAAGGTTTATGATACGAGTAGGTAGCTTAAAATACTGAGTTAACCAAGCGATCGCCTAGCATTTTAAAACCTACCATTTCCTTGAATAATATGCTTGACGGTAGTCAAGGTTTCCAAGCTAATAAATCCGCGACGGTGGCCTTTTTGGTTAGACATTCCTAAGAATACTGAGTCTCCCCGTGAAGGGTTGCGTGAGAATCGAGGGGAAGTGTTGATGTAGGTAGAGGCGCTATTCACACCTAGGGCAAACTGTCGGCTTTCTTGATAAGATTCAGTCACAATACAGTCAGCATGACCGCTACTGTATTGATTAATCCAAGCGATCGCACCTTCTAAGCTATCCACTAGTTTAAAAGCAACAGTCTTAGTTAAGTAAGGATTGCCCCATTCGGTTTCCTTGGCTAGTTGCAATTGGGGAAAAGCTTCGACTAACTCTGCATCACCTTTGATTTCAAAGCCTTTTTCTTTCAAACTATTCCACAGCACAGACAGCGATGATGGCATAGCTTGGCGATGAATTAAGACTTTTTCGATCGCATTTACCGGGTCTGGTTCGCTTTGATGGCTATCGAGAATCATCCAGCGTACCATCTCTAAGCTGCCATTGAGTGACCAGTACAGGTAACAGTTGCCCATTGCGGATTTTAACACTGGGCAGGTTGCTTGTCGCATTACCTGTTGCGCCAAGCTGGAACGTCCGTAGGGAATGACTAAATTGAGATACTGGTCTTGGGTAACTAAATCCCGTACAGAAGCACCATGTTCGGCGGTGACTAGTTCTATGCAACCAGGTGGTAGTCCCACTTCTTCCACAGCATTTTGCAGTACCTCGGCGATCGCAGCGTTAGAATGACTGGCTTCTGTACTACCTTTAAGAATGATACTATTGCCAGTTTTAATACACAAACCTGCGGCGATCGCACCTAAATCGGGAAATGCCTCATAAACAAAAGCAATCACTCCTAAAGCCATCAATTGCGAGTAACTTTGAGAGTCTTCTGGTTGATAGTCAGCATTCCTCACCCGCCGCAGGGGATCTGATAGTTCACCCAAGCGCCGCAGTATTTCGACGGTGGTTTCTAGTCGTTTGGGGGTGAGTTTCAGCCAATCTAAAATCAACTCTGGTACAGCCATTTCTTTACTAGCTTCTAAATCCAGAGTATTGGCTTCTAAAATATCATCAAAAGACGTTTCTAGAGCCTGCGCCATTGCCAACACAGCTCGACTGCGGTCTACTCCCTTGGTCAAACCCAACTTCAAGGAAGCCTGAAAAGCGCGTTTGGCGCTTTTCATTGGTTCAGGGTAATCTTGTATAACTTCAACGGTCATTGGGTTAACGTCGGTAGGTAAGCCAGACCATGAGTGCTGGCAGAATAGCTAATATCACTGCCACTATTGCCCAAGCAACAATGCTGGAACCTTTGGCTAGTTTCAATGCTAATGGTAGCCAAATAATCACTAGCACAAAAATAATGCCCAGGGCGATTGGTAGATAGCTTTCTCCCAAGCGGGGATGAACAACATGCCAGGCATTTCCCGTCCAGCGCCAAGACCGCTTGTAGGGATAAGTGGTCGAAAGTTGTTCAAGGATATGCCCATTATCTTGGACAACAAAGATTTGTTGACAGCGATCGCAGCCAAATGCTTCTGTAAGGGTAATCGGAACTAACCGTCCCCGACGGCGGCAGGGACAGGGATATTCCTGGTTAAAGTCAATTTTTTCGGGTTTTTGATGATGCACAAGCGTTCTACTAACTTGAGCGTGTTTTTCATAAGTTGGAGATTTCCTTTCCCGGCTGAATGCCTTGGGAATTGGCGAATCTCACAAGCAACTGTTTATATAAATAGCGAAGCCAGGTAAATACTGCCATGATTAACAACAGCGTTGATTCCCAATTTTAAAAAAATAGGTATATATATCTGTTGTCTGGTGCGGTAGCTGGCAATCTTGTTGCAAGATTTCCGGCTGTTCATCTGTGGCTTTCAAAGTAATATCGTCCAACTTTTGGGGCATTTATTGTGCTTACATATCTAATACAATTCTAAGCTTACGCCGCAACTACTAGGAAAACCAACTGTTGCACAAGGCTACTTTGACAATCTAGTAATTTTTTTAGGAACACTTTTTAAATTCTACCGAGCATGAAACAGAAAGCAGGATATTTTTTTCCTGATTTTTGTTCACTTAATCAAAATCGTAATCGGCTGAAGCTTATTATCTTCAACCGATTGATAAGTTTTAATTTAGCTTTTTTCAGAGCGGGTAACGCGATTCGAACGCGCGACATCAACCTTGGCAAGGTTGCGCTCTACCACTGAGCTATACCCGCAAACTTCACATTTACTATATTGTCAGATATTTTTTGATTTGTCAACCCCTAAGTTTTAGTCAATAGTCAATAGTCAATAGTCATTTGTCCTTTGTGCTTTGTGATTAGACCATTGACCATTGACCACTGACTACTGACTGTTAACGATTGACTCTTGACCTGGAGCAGCAGGTAAAGGCTGGGGATTTAAAGTGTACGTCTCTGTGAGGTTAGAGCGTAACTTCCGCATCAGGCTGGCCATTTCTAGAGCGTTCATGGCATAATCCCAGCCATGATTCGCTTTAATTCCTGCCCGTTCTAGGGCTTGCTGCATTGTATCTACTGTCAAAATGCCAAAAATTACCGGAACTCCGGTTTGAAAGCTGGCGGCGGCAATGCCTTTGGCTACTTCCGAAGACACATAATCAAAGTGGGGCGTTTGTCCGCGAATAACTGCACCCAAACAAATGATCGCGTCATAACGCTGGGAAAGTGCTAGTTGACGTGCAACAATTGGCACTTCAAAACTTCCCGGAACCCAAACATAATCGACTTGATTACCGTGGGGGTTGGGGTCTACACCATGACGTTTTAAGCAATCTTGACATCCTTCCAGCAGCTTTGCAGTAACAAGGTCATTAAATCGACCAATAACCAGTGCGAAACGCAAGGGTTCAGTTTGAGTAAAAGTTCCCTCAAAAACTGCCATGACTGCCTCTTAATCAACTATACTCTTGTCAATATACATTTCTTCTTTGCCGGTGGTTGAGATGAAGCGCACAATTACGGCAGAATCAGAAGCCAGAATCGGCTATGTTTTTTAGACTTCTTGCAGAATCAACTGCTGTAATTATTTCTATGTTCTCCTGATTTTTTCCCAAGTGATTCTGAAATATTACTTCATACAAGTCTATCGAATCATCTCTTCTAGAGATGGAAATAAGATTTTCTCTGCTTGGGCGCGATCGCTACATTCTTCGGCTGGTAAACTGCACATACAAGCAGCATTGGTAATATCGGTAATTTGACCGCGCAAGCATTTTATACTCTGAATGACTAAATACGCTGCAAAAATAGCTATTAGTGTAGCTACTAATAAACTAATGACTCCATCTGCCCATGTCCAATTTAGCCAAATAACTGCGATCGCAGCCAACACCGCCCCCACTGAACTAGCGACATCCGCCAAGAGATGCAGAAAAGCACCCCGGATATTCAAGTCTTGATGACTGCATCCATGTAGATATAAAGCATTAAAACTGTTAATGCCCAAGCCAATTAAGGCTGTGGTTAACATTGGGATACCGAGAATCTCAACATCTGGAGATTGCAACCTTTCCAAAGCTTCTTTGACTATCCAGCCCGCAATACAAGCTAAACTAATCCCGTTTACCAAGGCTGCCAAAATATCTAATCGGTAGCGTCCCAATACATTGTGCTTCGATATAGATTGAGATAGCCAGGAAGCTACTAGTGCTAAACCCAACGCTGCAACATCCGAGAGAATGTGTTCAGCATCGGCTAATAGAGACAGGCTGTGACTCCAAATTCCTGCACTCAATTCCACACAAAAAAATACACTGAGTAAAACTAAGGCAGTCCACAAAGCCTGAAATTTTTGTTTCACCTGGCTTGATTGCATCGAATCTGACCTAATATACGTACTGGAGTTTCTCTCCAATAATACGCTATCAGTCAGATACTCTCCCTCTGACAGCATCATTCCTGAGATACCTGAATACCTGTAAATTCTCGTATTTAATGTACCAGCTTCTTTGTTAACGATGGAGTAAATCAGGTTTAATAGCGGGTAAAAATCAATCTTGATGACAATCTGTAGTGGGGTGACCGAATTAAAACATAACAATAAAAGCGATCGCCTAAATTGAGTGATTTATTTTCTAGAGCGATCGCCATCTGCTAAAAGTAGTATTTTTCAGATAGTAGTGAATATTTCCCACTCACAGTTAACTATCTGTAATACCTATCGTCTCTGTCATATCTATCATTTCTGTCATATCTATCATTTCTGTCATATCTATCATTTCTGTCATACCTGTCATTTCTGTTATATCTGTCATTTCTGTCATACCTGTCATTTCTGTCATACCTGCCATTTCTGCCATTACCAACTGCAAACTCAGCGCGACAACCATTTCGTACCCAGATCCGATTTCCTCGGTAGCCCCAATTGTCTCGACAACTAGCGTTAGATAATTGTCTAACAAACCTTACTCTACCTCTACCGGGAACAGAACAAGTATTTCTCTGATTATCTCGGCTAGAACAAGTTATAATCTCTTGGGCTGAAGCCGGGGTGGCAGCGCCTAAAAGTGTACCGATGCTAATACTAGCAGCCATGAATGTAGCTGCAATTATGGGAAAACGCATAACCATATCAACTATTAGACTGATTCAGTAATTTTCAACAAGAACTATAATAATTGTAGCGAAATAAATTAATAGGTAATTTTGCTATTAAAATTCCATATAAATGTTCTTTGCGCCTAGAAAAATAAAGAATTCAAGAGTCATAAGTCTGAATTTTGAAGAATAAATCAAGCTTTTCTGGGATATAAATTTTAATATTTTAGGAGTAGTAGCTATTAAACTCTGACAAGTACTATTGCTGTATTTTGTATTCTTACCAATAATTAAATATTATTAACTACATTTAAGCAGAAACACTTTTTACGGAATTAATAGTTATCTTGAACCTGATGGTCAAGTATATTTTCTGCTGAGATATTCTAGCCTAATCAAAGTCAGGAGAAATATAGGCATCCGGTTTGATTTCTAAATTTATTTGTGCAGATAGGGAGTAGGGAGTAGGAAAGAAAGCTTGTCTAGGTGTCCTGATTGTTTTGAGAAATCAAATATGATTCCTGTATCAAATAGTACTGCTATAAAATTACTGGCCATTAACTTGAATAAACTGCGGCGCTAACTAGATATAAGTAAAACATTATTAACTTAGGAGTCTGCGATGGAACCGCTTGACTTGAAATGGATACGTAGCCAGTTTCCAGCACTAACACAAAAAATCAATAATCAACCTGCTATTTTTTTCGATGGGCCGGGTGGGACTCAAGTACCAGGGGCGGTATTAGATGCGATGAATGACTATCTGGTGAGGTCAAATGCTAATGCTCATGGGTATTTTGCCACCAGTGCGCGTACAGATGCTACTATTAACTCTGCCCGTGCAGCGATCGCAGATTTTCTTGGATGTGATAGTGATGAGGTGGTATTTGGTGCAAATATGACCACTCTCACTTTTAGTTTGAGTCGGGCGATTGGTCGAGAATTGCAGCCAGGTGATGAAATTATTGTGACACGGCTAGATCACTATGCCAATGTTTCTTCTTGGTATGGGTTAGAAGAAAAAGGTGTAATTATCCGCGTTGTCGATATTAATGTTGATGACTGCACCTTAGACATGAATGAACTAGAACGGCTGATTAACCCAAAAACAAAATTAGTCGCCGTCAGTTATGCTTCCAACGCTGTGGGTACGATTAATGATATTGCGGCGATCGCAAATTTAGCCCATAGTGTTGGTGCTTGGGTATTCGTCGATGCAGTCCACTATGCGCCCCACGCACCAATTAATGTCCATCACTTAGATTGCGACTTTTTAGCTTGTTCTGCTTATAAATTCTTTGGCCCTCATGTTGGAGTTTTGTACGGTAAACGAGAACATCTAGAACGTTTGCAACCATATAAAGTCAAACCTGCACCCGACGAAGTTCCCTCACGCTGGGAAACAGGGACTTTGAATCATGAAGGTTTAGCTGGGGTAATTGCAGCAATTAACTATTTAACTAAACTTGGTTGTCATGTTGCGCCTGCAATTGATAACGAACTAGTTACAGCTTTAATTGCAGCCGATAAAGAAGGGTTACAAACCTTTAGTTGTCCCCGCTTTCTCAAATCATCAGAACCAGCAAGTATTACATCGGCCTATCACAGTCGCCGTGCGGCTTTAGTTGCAGCCATGTCCGCTATCCAACAATACGAACGGGAACTGAGTCACAAATTAATTGCTGGACTCTTAGAAATTCCTGGGTTAAGCTGCTATGGCATCACCGACTCGACTCGTTTAGCTTGGCGGACACCAACAGTAGGTGTAAGACTAGCTAATAAAACCCCTGAAACTATCGCCAAAGCATTAGGTGATCGCGGTATTTTTACATGGCATGGTCATTTTTATGCCCTAGGTTTAATAGAGAGGTTAGGTGTAGAAAATAGTGGTGGTTTACTGCGAATTGGATTAGCACACTACAACACCATCGAAGAAATTCATCAGTTATTGTATGTGTTGCAAGAAATAGCAGAGCTTCCTGATGATTAATTTCTCTTTTTCAAGATACGGGGTTATCTTAACCCCGTGAGGTTTTATGGAAAATCACCTAAAATATTACGATTTAGTATTACTGAACGGCTGGGTAATTGACCCCAGTCAATCACTGAATGGTCGTTTTGATATTGCTATCCGGGATGGTAAAATTGCCGCAATTACCAAACAACTAAAAACTTATAAATCCCAGCTAACATTTGCAGCAGGTAATTATTTAATTTGTCCTGGATTTATTGATTTACATGTTCATGTTTATGAGTGGGTAACAACATTTGGTGTGCCGTCCGATGATGTTGGGATTAATGCTGGTGTAACCACAATTGTTGATCAAGGTAGTAGTAGTCCGTTCACATTTACTGGCTTTAAATCAGATATTGTCGAGAAATCACAAACAGATGTCCGTAGTTTTCTGTTAGTTAACCATGCCATAGCCCAAACTATTGGTGACACAGTTTCCGGGTTAGAGAGTCCTGAAAAAATAGATATAGAAACCTTAATTAAAGTAGCGCAAGCAAATCCTAAAATTGTGCGCGGCTTTAAAGTCCACGCTGATTCCGGCTCAATATCACGCTGGGGAATGGACGTACTAAAATTAGCAAGAGAAGTAGGCGATCGCACTAATTTACCCTTATATGTTCATACTGGAGAATTGTTTCCGGTAGACGAAGCTAATCGCCCAAACCCCGAAAAGGTAGTAGAAAATGCACTGTCATACATGAAACCTGGAGACATTTTAGGTCACTGCTACAGTTGTCAGCCAGATGGGTTAATGGGAAAGCGCACTCAAGTTCCAGAATGGTTGTTTGCAGCCATTGATCGCGGCATATTATTAGATGTAGGACATGGATTAAAATTCAGCTTTGGTACTGCAAAGCGGATGATGGCACAAGGTGTATTTCCTCACACTATTAGCAGTGACGCTCACGGTAATTTCAAGAAACTGCATGATGATTCAACGCTGAATTATAGTTTGTGTGGCGGAATTTCTAAATTAATGGCGTTGGGACTAAATTTAACAGATGCGATCGCTGCTGTCACCACCAACCCAGCCCGCGTTTTAAAAGCCGATGCAGAACTTGGAACTTTAAAAGTTGGTTCTATTGCAGATATCACAATTCTCAAGTTAGTAGAAGATGATTGTTTACTTTTTGATGCTTTAGAACAACCATTAAAAGTTAAACAAAGACTCATTCCTGTTGCAGTGCTGCGTTCAGGTAAGTTAATTCAACCTAATTGTCGCTTGTTACGAGATTTAGTAGCAATTACCATGTAACTCTGCACTACGAGCGTATAGGAAATTGTCATTAAAGTTCTAGCTTATTTGTAACAGGAATTACGCAAAAAATCATATATCATATCATGTCCGGCAAATCAGTGATGATTCAACAAATCTGTGCAGAAAGACAAAACTCTTTCTCCCCCTGCTCCCTGCCCCCTGCGGTCTTGATGATAAGTCTTTTACAGAGCATGATATCACTGCGCCGCTAGCTAGTTTTTTAAAAGGAGGCTTTGAGATGATTTTCTCTTTTTTTAAGCTGTCGTGTACATACAAGTCAAATTACCCCCCTTTATCCTCTTTCAAGGGTAGGGTAGGGTGGGGTAATTCAAGGGCTGGTAATAATTCCATAACTTGTGTGTACACCGTAGCTTTACAAGGAGTGCCACTGCGTTGGGCGGCTGTGACGACTTGAAGCATGTGGCGTGAGGGTTAGGAAGGGGTAAAATACTGTGCAGCTTCACATAAAATCGGTATTGAATATCGTATCGGAGTACCCAAATATCGTATTGCAGTACCCAAATGTGTAAATTTGTACTTCATGCCAACGACAACATCTGTATCTGCGTGGATACTTAATTTAAGGTAGACAGTTGTCGGAATGCCATTAACAGTGCCATAAAGATAAGGTAAAGGATTTATCCTGGTATCCTTTACGTTAATTATGGTTCCCTTGCTTCCAGGATAAATAAACCATACTCATGACTGAACTTACACTGCGCCTACAACAAGGAGAAACAGAAACAACGATAACAGTGAATCAAAATGAATTCACCATTGGTCGTTTACCAGAATGTGACCTTTACTTACCTTTTGGTGGCATCTCCCGAAAACACGCGCTGTTACGAAAAAAAGCTAACGGTGCATGGGCTATTGAAGATTTGGGTAGTAAAAATGGCACACAAGTTAATCAGAGTTTTGTGACTGCCACACGAGATTTACAAAATGGCGATATTATTTGGTTAGGAAATATCAGCTTAGTAGTAGTGTTGGTCAATCCAGTCATACCAATAAAACCTCCACCACCAATTGCTGATAATAATGAACAAAGAACCATATTACGCAACGTCAAACAATTACAACAGCAGTGGATAGCAGCCGAAAGTCACGATGATGATATTACTACTAAAAACAAAAGCATTGCCCGCCTCAAAGACTTAGTAGATATTGCCAAAAATCTTTGTGCAGCAGCATCAATAGAAGAAATTTTCTCCCAAGTCCAACAAGTAGTTTTTCGTTATCTCGACAGTATTGACCGCTTGGCTTTATTAATTGATGTGAATGGGTGCAATCATCTAGAATTAGTTAATGCTGGGACGAGAAATGCTGCGGAACAAAAATACTTAGCCGCTGATGGTAGTTGGATTAGTCGGAGTATTTGTCAAAAAGTATTTGAAGAAGAAGTCGCAATTCAAACTGCTGATACTCACAAAGATGAACGATTTGCGGGCGAACATAGTATTTTAGTCAAAGGTATTCGTAGTGCAATGGCTGTACCTTTGTGGGATGAAAATAAAGTTGTTGGTGTTCTCTATGCTGATGCCCATCTTTCTTCTTATCATTGGGAAAAAAATGGTGAAGAAGAACTCAGCTTCTTTTCAGCTTTAGCAAATTTGGTTGCTTCGAGTGTGCAGCGTTGGCTATTAGTAGAAAAGTTAAAAACAGAAGAAGTAATTCGTCACCGCTTAGAACGTTACCATTCTCCCGCCGTTGTGCAGCAGTTAATTTCTGTGGGTGGTTTACCAGATGGACGTTTACCAACAACAGAAAGCGAAATTAGTATTGTCTTTGCAGATTTAGTGGGGTTTACAGCACTTTCGGAAAGATTAACACCAAAAGCGATCGCCCAACTATTAAATAATTTATTTGAAGAAATGCTGCAAGAAGTATTCGCCTACGGTGGCACTTTAGATAAATATATCGGCGATTGTATCATGGCATTTTTTGGCGCTCCCGAACCACTTTTAGACCATGCAGACCGCGCCACCGCCGCCGCCAAAGGAATGCTAACTCGTCTGCAAAGATTGAACGCCAAAGGTTTTTGGGAAGAACCTCTACAATTACGCATTGCAATTAACAGTGGTAAAGCCGTTGTTGGTGATGTGGGTAGTTCCCAACGGGTAGATTACACTGCCCTAGGCGCTACCATCAACTTAGCCGCGCGAATGGAAGCTGTTTGTCCCCCTGGTGAATGTGTAATTAGTGAAGCAACCTATCAAATGCTGACAGATGCTTCAGATTTTCAAGAAATGGGCGATCATCGGTTTAAAGGTATTGATAGATTAGTCAAGGTTTATCAAACAAAAATGAGTTAATATTATGGGTTTAAATTTGATTTTTGTCTCGGTTTTCTCATAATAGTTAATTACGCATTGGCATAAAATACTTGTGGAGGTGAGATTATGACTCAAGCTTTGCCTAAATTATTTACCTTCAATGAATTTATTGAATGGTATCCCAACGATGGTAAACTCTACGAATTACACAGGGGAGTAATTTTTGAAATGCCACCTCCAAGTGGAACGCATGAAAAAGTTTTAGGATTTATAGCGTGTCAGCTAACTGTCGAGTTTTTTCGCCTGAATCGTCCCTACACTATACCTAAAACTACATTTGTTAAAACTCCATCTGCTGAATCTGCATATTTACCTGATGTGTTGCTACTCAATCTTGATAATCTCGACAATGAACCGCTTTTTCAAAAGTACTCGACAGTCAGTCAAGCCGCATCTGTTCCTTTAGTGGTTGAGATTGTATCGAGCAATTGGCGTGACGATTATTATAATAAGTTTAGAGATTATGAGGAAATGGGAATTCCTGAATACTGGATTGCTGATTATGCTGGATTAGGTGGTAGAAAGTTTATCGGAAATCCTAAACAACCGACTATTTTTGTGTGTGAGTTAGTTGATGGTGAATATCAAATGACTCCGTTTCAAGGTAATGCTAATATTGTGTCGCCTACTTTTCCGCAATTAAATTTAACTGCACAACAGATTTTTGATGCGGCTAACTAATATTTTGAGCTAACAACATCCGCGCTTCAATTGCTTCCCATGTTTGGGGAGACACGCGCACGGCTGCTTGTTTGCATTGGATGATAAGGTAATTGGCATAAAGATAATTTACTAATGCCTTCTGTTCTTTCTTTGATAGATTGATCATGCCTGGGGTAAGATTGAACGCATCAAGTAAAGTTTGTTGCAGATTTTGAGCAAATGCAATTTTTACTTGCTTTGGCTGTTGCTTATTAGGGATTTGAGTTTTCAGTGCTTCTAGTTGGGTAATTAGTAAGGTAAAATTGGCATTATTCAATATTTTTAGTTTTTCAAGTTCACTAGTATATTCAATAGCATTGGTAATGGCGATGGCGTAGTCGTAGGCGTAGACGTTGGCGTTGGCGTTGGCGTTGGCGTAGTCGTAGGCGTAGGCGATGGCTTTAACGTAGGCGTAGTTATAGGCATAGGCAATGGCTTTGGCGATGGCTTTGGCAATGGCGTTGGCGTTGGCGTTGGCGATCGCCAACGCTATCGCACGTTTACCAACTGGTTTATAATCTCCTGCTGAACCAGTTGTCATTTGTTCCACCCAGTTGAATAAATCTTGTAACTTGGGTGAGTTAATATACTTCTGCGCTTCCTTTTCCATCAACAACAGCAACTCATCTGCACCACCACGCATCAAACCAGCAACAAGTAAAAACACTTCTTTCCAGCGTTCATCTGTCAAGTGTGCAGTAACTAACTTTTCAACTAAACGATGATCATCAATATATTGTGCTGTTAAATATTCTTGTAGTGTTAAGTGAGAAAAAGAAAAGATATCTTCGGCGCGTTCTACTAAAATTCCCTGCTGCACAGCAATAGCATTCAGCACAGCTTCACCATCTAAATGTTGCGGTGCATTTAAATTACTAGCCAGAAAAGTTTTAATTTGCTGAACAATATCACGCTGAGAAAAAAATAGTCTGTCAGATTCAAAACCTATATAAGCTATTTCTGATAATAATATTTCTTCTAATTCTGTATGCAGTCCTTGATATATTTCATCTTGCAAAATCCGCTTTTCCGATGCCCATTCTTCTAACAATATCCGCAAAGCTTTTTTATAAAGCACACTGCGATTATCAGGAAAGTTTTGGGAACGGTCATATACTAAACACAGAAATGTCAGCAATAAAGGTGTGTGTGCTAACTCTTTAGCCGCAGAGTTTTCTGGTTTTTGTAATAATTCCCAACATTTTTCACTTGTCTTCGTTTGCTTATCTGCTGCTGATTGAAACCAATTAGCAATAAATTGTTGCATCTGTTCATCATCAAAGTCTGCCATAATTACATCGCTAAAGCGACGGAAACAGTTACGATGAGCAGCAGTCCGACAAGAAGCTATAAATCGATTACCATCATACTTGTCAACAAAATTTTGTATTTGGTTAATTGCTTTAGTTAAATTTTTAGTTGGTATTTCATCCAATCCATCTAATAAAATTAGTAATTTACCTGCTTCTAAAGCCTTAGCTGTAAATTTATCCGCTGATGGAAATCCACAAATACTAAATTCTTCTGTAATGAACTTTTCAATATCTACATCACTAGAGGTAAATCTTTTTAACTCGATAAATACAGGAATACAGTTATGTTGAAATCCTCCTCTTTTTCCTTTTAGTGCTTCTAGTCCCATCTTCCGCAAAAATGTAGATTTGCCAGCACCAGGGCCACCAAGTACCATCAAATATTGCTTTTCATTTGCCACTTTAATCCCTGCTTGTTTAGGCATAGATTTGAAGCTAAAGATGCGCCTGTTAGCTTCTCGATAAAATTTTTCTAAGTTCTCAATAGATTCAAAACTTTGAATAGCATTATCATTTAAAAATTGCACTGCTGTATAAACAGATTCTAGTGCTACAGGTTCACGCATTCCCAATACTTTGAGAATACCGTGTCGTTCTTGGTAATTTTGAACATATTGTTTTGATGCTGCAAAAATTAGTTCTTTAGTTTTTTCGTCTAGGGTTTTGCCAAAAAATCTTAAACCTCTACTGCCACCTTCCCAAAAAATTTGAAAAATCGGTACAGCTACACCACTAACAACAGATATTGCCCAAGGTTCCATTCCTGTCATAGGATCTAAATCTAAGTTTATATAATTATTGGACGAGCTAGAAGCTCATCTTACAAGAGTATATAATGTAATATTTTACGATTGTTACGCCAGAAGGTGATGTGGTAATCCTAAATTATTTGTGAATAAAAAGATCCCCGACTTCTTTAAGAAGTCGGGGATCTGAGGCTCTCTATTTTTACTTATTAAAAATCAGCTTTTACTTTAAATACTGGTTATTACAATATTCTAGAGTTTCTTTAACAGCAACAACTTCTACTGTAACTGGTTTATCGTTAGTACCGTTGATGAGAAATTCACTAGCACCAACATGAGGCTTGTTCGGATTTCCCCAATCGTATGTATAACCTAAACCAGTCCAAGGATAGTATTCTTTTTTCTCATTCTCGAAAGAGTTTTGATAGATGTCGTGCAGTAGAGAATTACTTTTAGGTACAGGAACAGGTAAAACATTGCAAGTAGAATCGTTAATTTCTGGGTCAATACATGGTCTGCTTAAGTCTTCTGCTTTTACCCACATTTCTACAAAGTGGGTTTTATTAGCACTTTTATTTAAAATTAAGCCTAAATACTGCTGTAATCTCAAAGCTAACATTACATTCCCAGGCAAATCAATGCCCGTTCCTTTGCAGTGTTGACAAAATTCTTGGACTTGGGGAAACGCTGTTAACCAAGTTTGGCGGCTGATTTGTTTTGTCCCTGTAGGCCAGTCTGTACTGGGATTTGATGTATATAGCCAACTCACCATCAAAAATTCTGTTTTACCGTCGCGTTCTCGTGTTTTAATTTTGGGGTTAGTGGTGGATAATGCCCAAAGGTTATTGATAACTTTATTTTGATTTGGCTGTTTGGCATCTTGAATAGATGCGTCTAGTTGCTTTTTCAAAAAGTTGTAACTTGCCGGTTTATTTTTATTTATATATTCATATACATAAGGAATAGTTTGGGACTGTGCTAATAACTGCTTTGGTGAATTAGCCGCTTGCTGAAGGTGATTTTCAGTGGCGAATAAACTTGAATAACTGACAGATAAACCAACAGTAGCCAAAGTTAAAAATACTGACTTATGAATTTTTCTCATAGCAAATTTCCTGCTATTAAATAGCAATATTGGCATCAACATAAAGATTGAGTCTGATTTTATAGTGGGTTTGGAGAATGCGCCACTAAATTCAAACTTTTTAATTTTATTTATTAGTATAAAAATTTTGCAGTTTGCGGGTATTCTTTCTGAGAGTTGGATGAACTACGAAAGAGCGATCGCCTGCAAAAATACATTAGCAAAATCTGAGTATTGAGTATGATACAAAACTTATCAATATTTGTAAGTATTACCGTTGCAATCACAAATTGTCTACACCGTAATTTCACGATTATTGACTGTTACTCTACCTAAATAATTGGGTAATCTAAAATGAGAATTATTCTGAACAAAGTATTGGCTGACTCACCGTGAAAATTATTACTACTCGAATTCTCTTAGGATTAGTCTTGTTCGGACTGTGTAGTTGTAACTCTGTCAAATCAACTAGTCCGACAAATAACAGTCCAATTACCAGTCAAAATAATCCCCAAACCCAGCTACCGATCAAACTTGCTAGTTCTAGTTCATCTGTCACCCTTTTAAAAGTACTCACAGAGGCTTATCAAGCCAACCACAAAACAGCCACATTTGAGTTTGTTTCTCAAAGTCAATCCGAAGGTGCGATCGCTGCACTGAAAAATGGTATTGTCGATATTGCTGGTAGTAGCCACAAACTCAAGCCAGAAGAAGATGACGGTAAAATTCAATATCGAGAAATTGCACAAGATTTGCTTGTCGTTGCTACCCACAACAGCGTTAAAAGTGTAACAAATTTAACAACTGATCAGTTGAAATCCATTTACGCTGGCAAAATTACTAACTGGAAAGAATTAGGCGGGCCAAATGCTAAAATTGTGGTGTTGGATAGGCCTGAAGATGAGTCTGCGAAAAAACTACTGCGAAAATACTATCTAGGTCAAGATAAAACTACAACTCAAGCTGTGATTCTCAATAAAGAAGGAGAGTTAATTGATACTATCCAAAGCACTCCTTATTCCATTGGTGCTTTTTCTCTAGCGTATTCCTTAATTAATCAATTACCAGTCAATCACCTCAACCTGAATGGTAATGCACCAAACAAGGAAAATTTCACTAGCGGTAAATACCAAATGGTACGTCATCTGGGACTCATTTGGCAGAAAACACCTACATCTAATACCCAAAAGTTTATCGATTTTGTCTTTAGTCCAGAGGGTACTAAACTACTGCAAGATAAAGGCTTTATTACCAAGAATTAAATAGATTTATAACTGCTATGCGAAGAAATTTTCGCTTTTGCCTTAATCTCAGCCAGAAAATAGTTTTCTCATTTCTGGCTGTATTTTTGAGCATATTTATATTATGTTTATTGATTATTGGACATTGGTTTACTAATAGTCTAGAACAGAATATTCGTCAAGAAGTTGCGAGTTTTGCAGCCAGAGTTCATACAGATTTTGAGCATGAACAGGAAGATTTGGAAACTCAAGTAAATTTAATAGCTGGACGTAAAATAATTCACTTAGCTATTGAACAACAAGATAGAACAAAGCTATTACAGGACTTACTACCAATCAGAACCACCTTAGAGCTTGATTGGATCAAAGTAGTTGATACTAGTGCTAATACCTTAGTTGAAATAAAACATGCAAATTTGAATAATTATAAATTACTAGATAAAGATATTACTAACCTTGTTATTAGTGGATCTATTTTAAATGATTTTGTGGACGTAGAAGGCAATTCACAAGTAATGCAAGTAGCAACTTTACCAATTAAATCTGCTGAAAAAATTATTGGCGGAATTATGATTGGTAATTTAGTAGATGAGTCATTTTTAGAACAAATTGCTATTGGTTCTACCAAACAAATAGTCAGCCTAAAAAATGACACAATTATTGCATCAACTATACCAGAAATTAAGCTGGCGACATGGCAACCGCCTGCTCCTAATTTATCTACCATCAAAGTAGTTATTAATCAACAAGGATATTTCGCCAAAAGCATCTTATTTAAAGGAGCTAGTCAGTCTTTAATCACCACTGTACTTTATCCAACCTTGAAACTAGAAACAAACCAAGATGCTCTTTGGATACGCTTAGAAATTTTGTTTTTATTAGGAGCAACACTTGTTACATTTATCGGCTATTTAATTAGTCAAAAAATCACTCGTCCTTTACAAATTGTGACTAAAATTGCCAAAAAAGCTACAGAAGATGCCAATTTTGACTTACAAGCACCAGTAACTACTCAAGATGAAGTGGGTGTTCTAGCGATTTCTTTAAATCAGCTAATTCAACAAGTCAAACAACTTTTAACAGAACAGTATGCTGCCAAGGATAAATTAGAGGCATATAGTCAAAATTTAGAGGAAAAAATCAAAGAACGGACACAAGAAGTTGAACGCAAAAATCGTGATCTAAAACATACTTTAAATGCTTTAAAGCAAACTCAAGCTCAACTCATTCAAACTGAAAAAATGTCGTCTTTGGGACAATTAGTTGCTGGTGTTGCCCATGAAATTAACAATCCCGTGACTTTTATTTATGGTAATGTGGGACACGCAGAAAATTATGTTAAAGATATACTGCACTTAATTCAACTTTATCAGCAATCCTATCCCCATCCAGAGGCTCATATTCAAGATGTCATGGAAGATTTTGATATTGAATACATCCTCCAAGACTTACCCAAAATCTTAACTTCCATGAAGGTAGGTGCAGAACGTATTCATCAAATTGTTCTTTCTTTGCGAATTTTCTCACGTTTAGATGAAGCTGAATTTAAAAGTGCAAATGTGCATGATGGTATAGATAGCACTTTGTTAATTTTGCGCCATCGCTTGAAAGCCCAACCTCATCGCCCCGAAATTCAAGTCATTAAAGATTATTGTGAAATGCCTGATATTAAATGTTTTGCTGGGCAATTAAATCAGGTATTTATGAACATTTTAGCCAATGCCATTGATGCTTTAGAAGAAGCTTGGGAAAAAAATCTCTGTTTACAACCAATAATTCGCATTTCTTCTGAATGTGACCAAGAAAATATTAGTATTCATATTGCTGATAATGGGACAGGAATTCCCCAGGAAGTACAAAGTCGTTTATTTGATCCCTTTTTTACTACTAAAGCAATTGGTAAGGGAACTGGTTTAGGCTTGTCGATTAGTTACCAGATAGTGACCGAAAAGCATCGTGGGTCATTACAATGTATTTCATTACCAGGAACAGGTACAGAATTTGTGATTACAATTCCAATGCGCTAAATTCTGAATAACTGCAAAAATCAAAATTATTTTTTTTGCAGACGAATCAAGGTGTTGTAAATTTGCCTTTTTAAGTTATTGTCATTTTGAATTTCCATAGTAATCTTATTAAACCGCTCAATGCTTAAACCATTTTCCTCCACAATTTTTTGGGAGCGATTACAGTAGTTGACGGCAATATCTCTGGCTTTGCGTGGTAGATTGTTAATGCTTTTAGGATCGTTACAAACAATCTGGGGAATTTCTCCGCCACCGATTAACTTTTTGATTTCGCTAAAGGCTTGTTGACGCGATGGTTCCATTGCTAAGACAGCTTGGGCGTAGCTGACAATTTCATTATTATTGACGGTGGGAGTTTGAGCATCAGCTTTGGCTGTAAATGTTAATGTGCTGGCTAACAAACTTACACTAGCCATCACTCCGAAAAAAAAATTTTTAGGTAATAAATTTTCCAGCGCATCTCGGAAAAACAAGTTAGTAATTTTGTTAATCATGTCTGTGACACAGGACTCAATTGTAGGGGTGCTTTATTGATTGTGAATTATTTTGGGAGTGAGAAGTTCCAATCGAAATTTCAGTGTACCGAAATTTTATATGTATTTTCCGTTGCCTTTACATATTTGACAAAGTTCAATTACTTTGGTTTGGAGTGTGGATATTTCCGCAGATCCTTGCTTAAGGCTGACTTCTAACTCCAACAGTAACGGTAAACACGAAATTAGTTGCTGCACAGACAAGAATTTGACTTCTTGTTGTAAAAAGTAGATACGTTTAGGGTTGCTGACATCAGCAGCTTGAGCGATCGCTTGCGGGTTACGCTCACCGCTATCTGTGACAATTTTGACCCATAACCAAGTGCGAAATTGACCAATTAATGTTGCCACTATCCGCAATCCTGGTTCGGCCGCATTTAGCAAGTCAGTCAACACAGTTAAAGCTTTGCCTGTATCGCCTGTTCTAATTGCTGCTGCTAATTGTAAACTATTTTGCGTAGTATTTCTGACTAATTTACTAACTGTCTCAACATCTAAAGGCTTTTTACTATCCAGATGATACAGCCGCAATTTCTCTAACTCGTTGTAAAGCAGCCTTGTATCATTACCCACAGCTTCGGCTAACAGTTCCGCAGTTTTCGGCGCGAGTTGCACTCCTACTGTTTGCGCCGCTTGCTGAACAGCTTGCACAATTAATTCCGTCTTCCACGGGGGAATCAGCGAAAATTCCCGAAACTCTGTGGCGACTTGTTTCAGCAATTTGGTAGATTTCAGCCGTTCATCTGGTTTATTGCGACTGGTAAGCAATAAATAGGAATTTTCGGGAATGACTGGTAAGGTGCGTGTCAACTCCGCCAATACATTTTCAGGACATTGTTGACAGAGGTTAGTGTTCATCAGCCAAACCAAACGTCCACCAGCACCAAAAGCCGGTGTCATCGCTTGATTTAAAGCCGAAATCGCCGCATCAGATTGATCAGGCGCAAAATAAGAATAGTTAAAATCTGTCCACAGGGGATCTAAAATGCGATCGCGCAACGAATTAACCGCTTTTTCCATAGCAAAGTCATCTTCACCCCAGTAAACCAAAACCGGCATATATATAAACCTCGTGTCTGTGAAGGGAATGGGGAGTGTGGGGAGTGTGGGAAGTGTAGGGAGTGTGGGGAGTGTGGGGGGAAAGATTTCTTCACTATCCTCCCACGCCTCCCACCCCTCCCACACTTCCCACTCCCTTTCCCAAATCCTCAATACTTTTTAAGTCAACTTAGTCACAACTGGATAATTTTCCCTAAAATCTATCAAGTAAGAACGTGAGGCTATTGAAGATTGGACGACAACTACCAAACTTACCTGAACCGGGTAGCAAGAATGATGCTACCAGAATCATACAAAACCCAAGTTCAGCATATCCAGGAGTCTTCTAAATTTTTACCTACTTCTGGAACAAGACAAGCAGCGCCTTTTCCTGGTTATACATTAATTACCCCAACTGCGGAGGAAGCAGCTGAAAACGCTGCTTTCTATGCAACCTTAACAACTTACCAACAGCAACTTTTACAGTTACCTGTAAACCAGGATTTGATTGTCCCTGTACCACCTGCCAGCTTTCATTTAACTTTGGCAGATTTGATTTGGGATCATGCTTATCTTGATGCTTGTGAGAAAAATCCTAAGTTTGAGGAAGAATTACGCCATTACTGTGAAGAAATTTTTCAACAATATCAACAAACCATAACACCAGGAAGTAAGCCAATTTACTGGCAAATGTTGGGATTAGTTCTCATGCCAAGAGCCTTGGCTGTTTGTTTAGTTCCCAAAGATGAAAGTTCTTATGAACAGATTATTCAATTTCGCCGCACAATTTATCAAAATCCCAAATTGATTGCATTGGGGATTGAACAACATTATCACCTCACAGCCCACATTACATTGGGCTATTTTGGTGATATTGTGCCAGATTTAGACCGTAATAAATTCAGTGATTTACTTGCACAATTAAATCAACAGTGGCTAGAAAATTCACCAGAATTTCTGGTTAACCGGGTTGAATTGCGGAAGTTTGATGATATGACACGTTATTATCGTGAACCAGACTGGCCGAGTTTAGATTTTTAAATCAGTTATCAGTGTTTTATTGATGACTGTTCACTGTTCATTGTTAAATTTGTACCTCTTAGACTGGAGTTTAAGGCTACACAAACAGCGACTTACTAGCGGCTTAGTGGGTTTTGCCTGTGTAGCCAAGCCAGTATTTTTTTTAGCAACTGGCCTGTAACTTCAGTCTGCTAATGCAAGATTTGAGTTGATACACCCCTTGATTTATTAGGAGTCAACGTTCAGATGATTCTTCTCCGAAAAAGATATCATTGACACTGATTACCCAAGGAATGCCTTGGTTAACTGGAGAACTAATACTAATTTTGGCTTGGTTGGCAAATTGCTTTAACTTTTCCGCTAAATGCGGCACAGTCATCATAATATTCTGATAACTTTCGATATCATGGCAAACCATAATTAATATGAGAATACCGCTATTGATCTTGAAATACCAATGACAACTAGATAATAAAAGGCGGACGGAGCGATCGCAAACGGCGAAAAACCTTTGTTTGACTGTCTCTTCTAACTGACTAAGTAATACTTCACTAATTAGTGTTGTTTTATGAGAAGGTAAATCATCGGGAGAGAGATATGGTTGATTCATAGAAATTTTCCCTAATTTCAAAGGGTTAATTACTGATACAAACTGAATAATTTTCCTATACTTGCTTGACTGAAGAGATTCCCTTTATTCAGATATATCAGCTTGTAAAACAGGCTAATCAGATATCCATTCACTCCTAGTACAACTTTTATATAATCTCAATCGCCTGTGTTTGGAGTTTCATCATCTTTCTTTAGCAATTGCTCTACAAAAATATATATTTTGTGTTTTTTCTTCAAATAACAATAAATCGCAGATAACTTTTCTGCCCTCACCCTAGAGCATACATTAACACTATAGCAGTTATAAATAATTTGTGAAAAATAGCTCCCAACTTTTGAATAAATCAGGAATTTAAGCTGATTATTGTTTACGTTTCGCAACAATTCAGTAGATTTTTATTTCCTATTTCACCTTTTTTGTTTCTGCGAGTTATTAAGGAAGCTAATTTAAATTATAAACACCAATGTAATTACTTATTGATATGTGAATAATAGAGACAAGGGAGATGAGGGAGACAAGGTAGAGAGAGATTTGTAAGTTATCCAAATAAATTTTTTGCCTATTCTCTTTATTGACAATCATGTTAATTAATCAACTTGTGAATATTTTCTTCCCAATTCATCCCATCAAAAGGCACAATTTTAAAATTGGAGATGACATCGCCATCTAAACAGCGTACATTGACATCAATACAATCAGGATGGCTGCGGGGAATATAAAAAGAATGTATCCCGCAAGTCTTACAAAATTTATGTTGAGCAACGCCTGTATTAAATTTGTAAGTTATTAACTCGGCTTCACCTTGTAATAAAGTAAATTGTTCCCGTGGGACTATCAAATGCAAAAATCCCTTTTTTCGACAAATAGAACAGTTACAATCATCAACTTTGTGGTTGTTAACAACAACTCGAAAACGTACCGCGCCGCAATGACAACCACCCTCGTATGTCATTGCATCTGAAATATTTGCTGCCATATTAATTAACGAGATTCTAATTTAGTAATGCGTTGCTCTAAAGTATTAACTTGTTGTTTTAATTCAACCACTAAAGTTGCTAAACGGTCAAACATTTGATCCCGTTGTGCTTGTGATAAATTCCGTCGAGTTGATTGTGGTACGGTAATTCGTGTGCGCGAGTTAGGAGATTGACGCGTGTTTCCGAGTTGAGATTCTATTTGATTTAACCGCGACTCCATACGATTAAAATCGGCTTGTAAGTTATTCAGACGAGATTCAATTTGCTGTGATGATGCGGTGTTAGAGAATAACCCAGCCCAGATAATGATCACTAAAGCCACTACAATTCCTAATGCTTGAATGCTTTTCATTGTCCAAACCGCAAAGAACTCTAAGGGCGCGAAGGAATAAGATACAGCAAAGTTAAACAAGGTTGGGTAGTGCGATCGCACCATCCAACAAAGTATGCTGATATATATTAATCAATCTATAGAGTATTGATTTATTTATCAGGTTGTAAACCAGAAAATAGCGTCTCCCAATTGCGAAATTTTACTTTATTTTCTGTTGCTTTGATTTCAAAAATGACATTATGCACTTGACTTTCTTCTAACGCTTGTACGCAAACTTCTGCCACATCCTCGCGGCTGATTTTGCCCCGAATGTTATCACCTTGTTCTAAAATTAACTCCTGTCCACCACTTTCTTCAGTTAAGGCGCAAGGTCTAATAATTGTGTAAGGAATGCCACTAGCTCTTAAACTATCCTCGCCTTTTAATTTCCAGGTTAAAATACCACCTAACTGGTCATTTAATTTGACTGCGGGAGGTTCTTCATCTAAATTAATTCCTGGTCTTCCGGGACGGGTGACACCTGCGGAACTAACAAGAATAAATTTTGGTAAAGTTTTCTCTCCGTAGGCTTTAATAGATTCCACCTGCAAACAAAAACCACCAGGGGTAAATTTGGGATTTAACGCCCCATCATATTCAAATTTGCTCAACATCAGTTGAAATGAGCTAATTCTACTAGTATTTAATGGTGGAGCATCTTTAACCGTTTTTGCCCGAAATACAGGTGTTAATTCTGCAAAAGGAATGCGAATATTTGTCCAAGTATTAGCTACGGTATCAAAAGAATAGCTATAACCCAAGCCATCCCACGTTGCATCAGGGCGGAGAAAGAGTTTATAACGTTGTCCATCACCTTTAACTCGTAGTTCTACACCTGTGTAACCAGATAAATTAAAAGGTGGGTCAAAGTTTTTGGTTCTCACAGATGCAAAACCACCGGAGTTAGCGGTAGAAACATTACCAGCAAACAAAGCAGCATTGTCTATGAGTTGAATATTACTAGAACTCACTCCACCCATGACCACATCATCTAATGCACCCCAAATATTTCTTAATTCAGCAGAGGGATGGGTAAAATCAAAAATCAGTTTTTCATTAGCTGCGGGGAGATATTTGGCTGCTGCTTCGACTAAGTTTTTTACACCTTGATATTCGACGTTTTCGGGAGTGTCACCGACAATTTCCGGCTGGTAAAATTTCACGCCTTGATAATATTTGTCTCTATTGGCGGTGTCGCCTTCCACTGGTTGGACACGTACTGCTGTGCAACAAATCACGGCTTGAATATTCGCCATGACTAATGCGGTTAAAGTTTCGGGTTTGGTGATGTCTGCAACTACTAAGTCAACATCGTTACCTAAAATTGACCTTGCTTTGTCAATATCACGTACTAAACCGCGCACTTGATAACCTTGTTCTCTAAGTCGTCTGACGACTCGCTTACCAAGTCCACCTGTTGCACCCGCTACTAGTATTACACCCACGCTTTTTTCTCCATTAGGTCTATGTTGTGTGTCTTGGGAACGACCTTGGATAAGTTTGTGTATGCAGTTGAGAAAAGGAATAACCTCGAAGTAAGACAAGGTATTGATAAACCTGCCTAAGTCCCATTGATAACGATTTTTGTCATTCACAATTACGTCCTCATTAAAATTTTTTTGAGTGACTAGAGGTGAATAATAGTTTACAAGTTAAATTATAGAAATAACCCGTAAGGAAGTTTTACGAGCCAAAAATTTTAATACAAAACACTGTTTAATCCACGGTTTTTTACTAAGTGCAGTAGCTTAAGAGATGCTCCACTAGGCTTTTTTTGTCCTATTTCCCATTTTTGAACTGTTGAAGGACTTATATTCAAAATACGTGCAAAAACAGCTTGACTGACTTGAGATGCTTCCCGTATTTCTTTAATTTGATTAGGTTCTAGTGGCTCAATAGGAGGTAGACATAGGTGTTCAAAGTCGCGCAATGTAGTTTGATTCATTAGCCCAGCTTTGTGTAGGTCTTTTGCTGTCTCATGAACTGCTTCAAGAATTGCTGATTTTTTCTTCCGCATTACAAATCACCTCTATTAACGCATTACTATTTTTTGCCTGCTCAAGCTCATCATGTGTATAAGCAAGTAATTGCTTGGATAACATTTTCAGAGCTTCTTCTTCATCTTTGTCAATGTTACTGCGTTCGTTTTTTGAAAATCCAAAAATAAAAAACCAACGATCTTCATTATTAGTAGCTACTAGTGTCCGAAATCCACCACTCTTACCTTTCCCTGGTTTTGCTATGCGTTTTTTAAACAATCCACCTCCCAGGTCAGCATCATAAAGCCCTGCTGCCATTTCGTTTACAGCGTTACAGAGACTAAGATTGTTTAAGCCTTCCTTCCGCGCCCAACGGTCAAAAGTACGGTTTTTGTAAATTTCCATTTTATAGTCTCTTTGGTTAAACTATAGCACTAAGTACTATAGTTTAGGATGGATATAGTGTAGGCACATCTAAGAAATAATGGTTTTCTTGATCTCGCCAATCACTGATAGGATTTTGGCGATGTCTGTAGCTAATTCCGATTTAGTCTTCAAGATGAGGAAGTAGGTACAATAAATTGGTGTTTTGGCGATCGCCCAAAACGCTAAAATACTTACCTAAATGTTGTTAATCATACAAAAACTTACTTATGAGCCAACTAGAAAACGCTCAAACTGAATATGCAAATTTTCTGCAAGAGTTTCAGAGTGTCATTATTAGCACTGTTAATCCAGAGGGCATACCTAATAGTAGTTATGCACCTTTCGTCAGTGATGCAGCCAAAAATATTTATATTTATATCAGCGACTTGGCAGCCCACACCCAAAATATTTATGCTAATCCCCGTGTGAGTATTTTATTTATTGAAGATGAAACAAAAAGTAATAACATTTTTGCTCGTCGTCGTCTAAGTTTTGATTGTACTGCGACGTTAATCGAACGAGATACAGAGACTTGGAATAAAATTGTTGACCAACTGCAAGAACGCTTTGGTGAAATGATTGAAGTCTTAAAAAGCTTGGGTGATTTTCGGATTTTTCAACTAATTCCCAGTTCTGGCCGTTTTGTCCTTGGTTTTGGTAATGCTTATAAAATTAGTGGCGACAATTTAAATGAATTAACTCATATTACGAGGGATAATCGCTAGGTTTTTGATTATTTTGTTAGAAGACGAGGGAGACAAGGGAGGGAAGGAAGACAAGGGAGAGAGATGTTTGTAAAGTATCTAGGAATATCTTGACTTCACACTTCATACTTCATACTTTTTATGCTTCAATTTCAACCTCCTGGCTTTGGGCAGAAAGTGATTCATACTTCCTTGGGAACGATGGCGTATTATACTCAGACATCTGCACCTTGGTTGAATGCTGATATTGAAGATTTACCTCCACTATTATTTCTACATAATTTTGGGGGTGGCGCTTCGGCTTATGAATGGTCGAAGGTGTACCCAGCGTTCGCAGACAAATATCGTATTTTAGCGCCTGATTTAATTGGTTGGGGAGATTCTGCACACCCGGTACGCGATTATCAAATTAAGGACTATTTGACGACGCTGGCTGAATTTATTACTCAAACTTGTCGCCAACCTGTAACAGTTATCGCCTCATCTCTGACGGCTGCTTTAACTATTCGTTTGGCTATTAATCAACTGCAATTATTTCAATCATTATATTTAGTTTGTCCTTCGGGGTTTGATGATTTTGGTCAAGGTGCTGGACGTAGGCTACCACTTTCTGTTATCAATACACCGCTAGTAGATAGTTTAATCTATGCTTTGGGTGCAGAGAATGAATTAGCAGTGCGAAATTTTTTACAAAGTTTTTTGTTTGCTAAACCCGGACGTGTTTCGTCAGAAATGGTCGCCGCTTATTTAACTTCAGCACAACAACCTAACGCTAGGTTTGCAGCTTTGGCATTTTTGCGGGGTGATTTATATTTTGATTTGAGTTTATATCTGCAACAGTTAACTATCCCAACTGTGTTTTTTTGGGGTGAAGAAGCACAATTTACGAGTATCAAATTAGGGCGGAGGTTGGCGAATTTAAATCCCAATGCTGTTTCTAAATTTTATGCGATCACAGATGCTGGAGTCCTCTCTCATTTAGAATTACCAGAAGTCATAATTAGTTTATTACAGCAGCATTTATAGCACCAGAATTTATCTAATAGGTAGTTCAATTACAAACTCTAAACCTTCACCTCTCTTGGAATTATAATATAATTTGCCATGATGATTGTTAACTACAATTTGGTAAGAATTAGAAAGTTATTTTTAGATTGCTCAATTCATCATTGATAATCACAGATATATTTAACTTGAAAATAAAAAGTCAGCAGAGGGGATAATATCAAGAAATATTGAGAAGATTGTGTAAAGTATTCATAATATTTCGGCTATATAACGGTTACTTAACAATTCACTTCGACCAAAAGACGAATTGTGAATTGGGAATAATTGACTACAATAAAATAGTCACGCACCCAACCCTGGAGTTCTGGCAGTGGGCTTATTTGATGATTTCAGTCGGTTTTTAGAAAACCGTTTAGAAGAATTCTTGCGTAATAATCCACATTTGGAGTTAGAGGCGCTGTTAGAGCAACTGCGTCAGCAAGAAGAAGATACTTTAAAGCTAATAGCAGATTTACAAATCCAAGAAAAGCGATCGCAAGACGATATTCTCTCCACCGCCCAAGAAATTCAGCGTTGGCACATCCGTGTGCAGAAAGCCAAAGATGCGGGTAGACAAGACTTAGCCGCCGCCGCCCAAGAACGAGAAGCTGCCCTATTGCGGGAAGGAAATCAAAAATGGGGACACATGCAAGGGCTAAAAGAACGCCTGAATCAATCTCAAGAATTATTGCGAAAAATCCAGGTACGCAGACAGGAAGTACAAGCCAAAGCCGCAGAAGCCCAAACAGTACGCGCTCAAACCCAAGCCCAACAACAACGCATAGACACTAACGGTTGGTGGAATTCTTCTACAAGTACTTCGAGAAGTTTCGATGATTTAGAAGAAAAATTCCGTCGTTGGGAAACAGAAGACGAATTAGAAGCAATGAAGCGAAATTTAGGCAAGAAGTGAAAATCTTAGGGGTGTAGGGTAGAACTTCCGTATCCTGCGAGAACGTCGAGTTGTAGGTTGGGTGGAGGAACGGAATCCAACAGGACTTGAGAATGTTGGGTTACGCTATCGCTACACCCAACCTACTATTCTCTTAACTGCTGACTTCTGCATCCTCTCTTAAAGTCACAATATTTAGAGTAAATCTATATTTGATTTTTCAAAAATGTCTGCTAAACCTCAAGATAAAAGCCGAAGTTTGATTCAATCTGGTGACTGGCCGATTGAACAATTACCGGGATTGAGTCAAGAAGAGCGATCGCAACTACAAATTTGCGGCATTAAAACTACCCGCAGTCTCTTCAATCAAGGCAAAACTCTAGAAGCTAGATTAGCGTTAGCTAGTAAACTACAAGTTCATCTTCAGTATGTCAATAAATGGGTAGCACTAGCTGATTTATCCCGCATTCCCAGTGTTGGCACACAATATTGTGGCTTATTGCTTCATGCAGGAATCGGTTCTGTCGCCCAATTAGTCCAAACTCCCAGCCATAGATTGCACAGACAAATTATGCGTTTGCAAGTAGCAACCTTGCAACGACGAGACTTGTGTCCATCAATTGAGTTAGTCCAGCAATGGAGTCAACAAGCTAAGACAGTGCTGAGTGCTGAGTGCTGAGTGTTGAGTGCTGAGTGTTGAGTGCTGAGTGCTGAGTGCTGAATAAATATGTCTCCCTTGTCTCCCCTGCTCCCTTGTCTCCCTGCTCCCTGCCTCCTACTCCTTCACCAATACTCCATTGAGAAAAATATCCGCCAATCCTTCAGCCATGTGCTGCATTTCTTGGGGAGAAGCGTCTGGTTCCATGAGGGTGTTATTAGAGAAACCTGCGATCGCAAACATCCCTAAAAATACTTTAGCAACAAGTTTGGCATCGATTTGGCGGTAAATGCCTTTATCCATCGCCGTTTGAAAAAAGGCTTCAGCGACATCTGTCATTTTATTGATAACTTCTATTTGAATGCGATCGCGTAAATCAGGGTGAAACTGCACTTCCATAAAACACACCCGCATCAAATCAGCATTTTTCTGGAAATTCCACATCCTCCGGCGCATCACCTGGGCTACAGCCTTATAACTGCCCATTTCACTCAATTCTGTTAGCAAATCCGTTAATATCTCCACCCAGCCACCCGTCGCCACTTCCACCAAAATGGCTTTTTTATTCGGAAAATGCCGAAATAACGTACCCTCAGCCACACCCGCAGCTTGGGCTAAATCGCGGGTAGTTGTACCATCAAATCCTTGCGAGGCAAATAGTCGCCGCGCCGCTTGTAAAATGCGGTTGCGTGTTTGTGCTTCTGAAGGTGGGGGAGAATTAAAAACTCGCATAACAGTTACGGTGTGATTTCCGGGACGAGATAGGTAGCATTATTGTCTAACATCGATTACAAAAAGCACGGAAAGCTTAATACAAGATTAACGCCCTGCCCAAATATTGACCTGTTTCTCAGGTAGTGAAACTTTACAAAAGAAGTTGGATTCTCCAAATTGAGCAATCTAAAAATTCTGAGTTATTGGCAAAGCAGCTAACTGGCTCTTCACCATACACTAATGTTGGATGCTACTAATAAAATGATTATCTTACTCGTAAAATTCATGGTTGCTTATGAATCAGATTAGTAGCCGACAAGTAGTTGTAAATGGTGTAAATCAAGTGTTGAGCAGATTATCTCGTCTGTTAATTGCTTTTTTGGCATTAACGATATTCTCGTGGGGAACGATTCCAGAAATGGCGGTGGCGCAAACTCAAACTGCACCACCGCCACCACGCACAGTTCAACCCAGCAAAGCACCAGATAAAAGCTCGATTCAGCCTTATTTAGATCGGGTAGTCAAGCAATTGACGAAGTTTCAACTGGACAATGGGATGAAGTTCATTGTTTTAGAACGCCACCAAGCGCCTGTTGTTTCATTTTTAACCTATGCTGATGTTGGTGGTGTGGATGAGCCGGATAAGAAAACAGGTGTAGCACACTTTCTAGAACATTTAGCTTTTAAAGGTACGCAACGGATTGGTACTACAGATTACAAAGCTGAAAAACCGCTTTTAGAACGCCTAGAACAGTTAGATAGTCAAATTAGAACAGCTAAAGCAGAGAATAACAAAGCTGATGTGGCGCGGTTACAGGCCGAATTTAAGCAAGTAGAAGCCCAAGCCGCCAAGCTAGTCAAGCAAAACGAGATGGGGCAAATTGTGGAACAAGCGGGAGGTGTAGGCTTAAATGCGAATACTTCCACCGAAGCCACTCGTTATTTTTACAGCTTTCCATCTAATAAATTAGAACTTTGGATGTCGCTGGAGTCGGAGCGATTTTTAGAACCTGTACTCAGTCGAGAGTTTTATAAAGAAAAAGATGTAATTTTAGAAGAACGGCGCTTACGGGTGGAGAATTCGCCGATTGGGTTGATGATTGAGAAATTTATCGATGCAGCGTATAAAGTTCATCCGTACAGGCGGCCTGTGATTGGTTATGACGAAGATATCCGTAACCTCACACCAGCAGATGTGCAGCAGTTTTTTGATACTTACTATGCACCAAATAATTTAGCGATCGCAATTGTTGGTGATGTTAACCCCAATGAAGTCAAACGACTCGCACAAATTTACTTTGGGCGTTTTCCCAGCAAACCCAAACCCCAATCGAAAATTCCTGTAGAACCCAAGCAAACTAAAACACAAGAAGTCACTTTAGAATTACCTTCCCAACCTTGGTATTTAGAAGGTTATCACCGTCCGGCAGTTACCCATCCCGATAACGCTGTGTATGAAATTATCAGCCGACTGTTGAGTGAAGGGCGCACTTCCAGATTGTATAAATCTTTGGTGGAAAAACAACAACTCGCCCTGACAGCCCAAGGTTATAGCGGTTTTCCTGGCGACAAATATCCCAATTTGCTGCTATTTTATGCCCTGACGGCTCCCGGTCACACTGTGGATGAGTTAGCCACGGGTTTACGCCAAGAAATTGAGAACTTAAAAACTCAACCAGTCACAGCCACCGAATTACAGCGTGTGAAAACTCAAGCCAGAGCCGATTTACTCCGCAGCCTTGATTCTAATACAGGGATGGCGCAGTTGTTGTTGGAATATGAAGTAAAAACAGGTGATTGGCAAAACTTGTTCAAGCAATTGGATGAAATTGCGGCGGTAACTCCGGCGAATATTCAACGAGTCGCCAAAGCAGCGTTTACACCCGAAAATCGCACTATTGGTAAGTTGTTGTCGAAGCAAGGATGAAAACGAACCACAAAGAACGCATAGACACGAAGTGGCTTCCCGAAGGGTAGGGCGCGAAGAAATATGGACAGATATAAACATCAGGTGAAGGGTAAGAGGTCGATGAAATTCAAACTATTGCATGGTAAAAGGTTGATTTATGTTGTCATGTTTGCCTTTGCCTTTTTACTTTTGACTTTTGACTTTTCTTTAGCAGCGACAACAACAGCCAAACATTACACAGAGTTAAAATTACCACCTTTACCTGCGGTCAAGTTACCCAAATATGAACGCTTTGCTTTACAAAATGGCTTAGTTGTGTACTTAGTAGAAGATCATGAACTGCCGTTAGTGAGTGGTTCGGCTTTGGTGCGGACTGGTAGCCGTTGGGAACCAGGTGATAAAGTTGGGTTAGCTGGTTTAACAGGTGCAGTCATGCGGACTGGGGGAACTAAGCAGCATTCGCCAGATGAACTCAATGAAATCTTAGAACAACGGGCTGCATCGGTAGAAACAAGTATTGGTGAGGGTTCCGGGAGTGCAAGTTTTGAGGCGCTAACTGAAGATGTGGACACGGTGTTTGGTTTATTTGCGGAAGTACTGCGGGAACCAGTATTTGCCCAAGATAAACTGGATTTAGCCAAGAACCAAACTAAAGGGGGAATTGCCCGCCGCAATGATGATCCTAATAGTATTGCCAGCCGAGAATTTAGAAAATTGGTTTATGGCAAGGAAAGTCCATATTCTCGGACTGTGGAATATGCCACATTGGATAAAATTCGCCGGGAAGATTTAGTCCAGTTTTACCAGCAATACTTTCATCCCAATAATATAATTTTGGGGATTGTGGGCGATTTTGATAGTAAAAAAATGCGATCGCTCATTCAAGCTAAATTAGGTAATTGGCGACGTAACCCCAAAATCACTAAACCCCAGTTACCAAAGGTTTCCCCAGCTAACAAAGGCGGAGTATTTTTTGTTAATCAGCCCCAGTTAACTCAAAGTAGTGTACTTTTAGGGCATTTAGGCGGACAATTCGACAGCCCCGACTATGCCGCACTGGATGTTTTGAATGGGGTGTTAAATGGTTTTGGTGGACGCTTATTTAATGAAGTGCGATCGCGCCAAGGTTTAGCTTACTCTGTATATGGTTACTGGAGTCCCCGGTTTGATTATCCCGGTATTTTCTTGGCTGGCGGACAAACCCGTTCTGAGGCTACCGTCCAGTTTGTGAAATCCTTACAAACCGAAATTAAACGTATTCAAGCACAACCAGTAACAGCCCAAGAACTAGCCTTTGCCAAAGAATCGACTCTCAATTCTTTTGTGTTTAATTTTCAAGACCCCGGTCAAACCTTATCACGGCTGATGCGCTATGAATATTACGGCTATCCATCAGACTTTTTGTTCCGTTATCAAAAAGCCGTCGCCGCCACTACCGCCGCCGATGTGCAACGGGTAGCCAAGCAATATCTCAAACCAGAAAACCTGATAACTTTAGTTGTGGGAAATCAAACCGCAATTAAACCACCGTTAACAGGTTTAGCCAAACAAGTCACACCCATCGATGTGACAATTCCTGGTTCACCATCACAAGCCAAGAATTAATCATCTAGGACTGACAAAAGAAGCAGGGGGGAAGGGAGCAGGGAGCAAGGGAGCAAGGGAGAATTGACAGTAACCTCTCTCCTGCTCCTCTGCTCCTCCGTTCCCCTGCTGCTTGAATGAAGAGATATCTTAACCGAACCGTATTGCTCCCCCCATATCCATCTATGAAAAACTGCGGTAGAAATTGCTGAATTTGGCTAAAGTCGAGTTAGTGGCGAGTTAATTATCAAGTCGAGAAATTAGACAGCTACAGCAATTATCACAAGGACGTAGATTAAGAATGTTACTGCATTTAAGTACTTGGCAAGAAGTTGAAGCTTATTTACAGCAATCTCAGGGGATAATTTTCCCCATTGGTTCTACAGAACAACATGGGCCGACGGGGTTAATTGGGACTGATGCGATTTGTGCAGAAGCGATCGCCCGTGGTGTGGGTGATGTGACTGGAGCGATCGTTGGCCCTACAATCAATGTAGGTATGGCATTACACCACACCGCCTTTCCCGGTACAATTAGTCTCCGTCCTAGCACTTTAATTCAAGTCGTGCGAGACTATGTAACCAGTTTAGTCAAAGTTGGTTTTAAAAAGTTCTACTTTATTAACGGTCATGGTGGTAATATTGCTACCCTCAAAGCAGCTTTTTCAGAAACTTATGCTTACCTAGAAGATTTACAAATCGCTCATGCTCATCAAGTGCAATGTCAAGTAGCTAACTGGTTTATGTGTAAATCTGTATTTGAGTTGGCTAAAGAATTATACGCTGATCAAGAAGGTTCTCATGCTACCCCCAGTGAAGTAGCTGTGACTCAATATGTTTATCCCGAAGCCATTAAGCAAGCACCCCTTTCTCCAGAAGTGGCGCGGGGACATAACATTTATAGCGCCGCCGACTTTCGCAACCGTTACCCAGATGGACGTATGGGTTCAAATCCCGCCTTAGCCACACCAGAACATGGTAAGCAATTTTATGACTTGGCGGTGAAAGAACTGAGTAATGGATATTTAAAATTTCTCAACGCCGATGAAGGTATATAGGGTTCTGGTTTGATTAAAGCTACAGTGTACACACAAGTCTGATAAAGTTGCCTAGTAGCATTTCGATCCCCCCTAACCCTCGTTAAAAAGCCAGGGTGGTTTCATACAAGGAGAGAAAAAACTAGAGCGAGTAACTGAGGAAGTTTTAAGGCGAATAATGTACAGCTTCATGAAATTGAAGGGATTTTAGCAGCTATTCCTTCATTCCTCAGTCCATGTGATTCTAGCTACAACTAGATAAATCTTGAGACATTCTTCTTCTGGTGTCATAGCTATTACCCTGCTCTGTCGCTGCGTTAATTTTTTTATATGGCAGACGCATCACCATTATGAATTGAGACAGAACTCATATTTGATTTAGGAAAAAAATCAATACACTTAGATACAGTTTCTTTCCTACTCCCGACTCCCTATTCCCTACTCCCTGTCTACACAAGTAGATTCGGAAATCAAACCGGATTCCTATATTACTGTACTTGTTCGCTGCTGAGGTGGGCGATCGCTTGTTTAATCCAATCTTCCACATAAGCATCTTTTGGTAGTCCAATGTCTTCACTCACAACGTGTAAGGCGTGGCTAACTTCGTGGGCTGTGTAACCCAAAGCGAACAAAGTCATCTGCACTTCTTCTAAAATCCCTGGTGCTGGGCCGCCTGTAGCGACGAAGAACCCTGCTGATTTGCGCCATTCAATCAATTTGCTTTTCAGTTCTAAACAGATGCGTTCTGCGGTTTTTTTGCCCACTCCAGGGGCTTGAATTAAGATTTGGGTGTTACCTGCAATGATGGCTTGGACTAAATCTGGTAATTCCAAGGTATCTAAGAGGGCGATCGCCAATGCTGCACCAATACCGCTAACCGTTAGCAGGTGGCGAAATAAATCTCGTTCTGCTGGTGAAGCAAAGCCATACAGTAAAGGCACTTCTTCCCGAATTTGGTAATGAGTGAAAATTTGCGCCACTCCGCCTGATTCTGGTAACTGCTGTGCTAACCTTTGGGGAACTTGCAAATCGTAACCAATACCATTGACTTCGATCGTCAAAATGACGCGATTACCGCCAATTGTCTGAACACCCGCAACAAGACCTTTGAGATAGCTAATCATAAGAATCCACAATATTACAAAACTTTTAGAATTCCCTCAACACAAGGGTTTTGTACTGAGTACCGATAGTCAGTCGGATTTTTAGTATGCCATTGAGCATTACTAAACATGATTCCCCGTTGATTGCCCACAGCGAACAATGCAATATCATTACCTGAATCACTCCAGACAACTGTTTTTTCTGCTGCAAATTGCTATCTTTGCCGAAGAAACTCCGTTGTCTGACCCTGAACGCTGAAAAACGGTACAATGTCGAGGTCAAAACCGTTGTGAGAGATTAACTTTATATTTAAAGCATACTTTCGTGATTTTGTCTCAATCTGTGGTAAAATTTTATCTGCAAATTCCGATTTTAAGAGAAAAATTATCTGACACAGACCTTGTTTGGTTTGTGCGATCGCTGCAATCAGAAAATTGATTCGTGACTCTACTGGACTGAAAAGAAGAAAATTAACCGCAGATGGACGCGGATGAACGCCGATTAATTTCGGTAATCTACTACTTATATATATGACTTATGCACAGGTTAAGGAAAAACGTAGACGCACTGCTTCACCGCTTTCACGTCTACGTTTTTTCATGATTAAACATCTTTCTACCTTGTCCCCCTCGTCTCCCCACACTCCCCACATATACGTGAGAAATTCGGAATTTCCCTCGTCTCTTCAAACAGTCGCTACACTAACAAGCTGACTTTTCCAAAGTTCAGACAAGGAACTTTAATTAACCTTTTGCTAGGCATTTCTTAACCTACCTGGGATAGCGTGAAGCACTGAATATCACAGTTATTTCATGGTGCGATCGCCCAAGCTGTAAAGTGCATCTTTGCAGTTTATATTTTCATGGCAAATTTGCGTAGACGCAAGCGGCTTGCCAGGGGCATCGCCTGTTTACAAACTCACACCGTGTGCAACTTTATCTCAAACCAACCTAACCCCCAACCCCTTCCCTTGTAGGGAAGGGGAGCAATATTCAAAGCCTCTCTCCGCTTCGGGGAGAGGTTTGGAGAGGGGTTAAAAAAATAAGTTGCACATCATATAAACTCACAAGTTTTTAGTGAGTAAAAGCGGAAATCGCTTCTCTGAATCCTGATTTATCGATACCCAAAAATATGCAAGCTGGTAAAACTATCACCAACATAGAATTTTTAGGACAACAGATTTTTGCTACAGGTTTTGTTCCTTCTGGTGTAGCAGGAATTGTCAATGGTACGCCAACTCAAGTAGGTGGTTTATCTGGTCTTGCTTACGATGCTGCTAATAATCGTTACTATGTCATTTCGGATGATCGCTCCCAAATTGGCCCCGCCCGCTTTTATACTTTCACTGGTGATCCTGCTACTAATAATGTGACTTTTACTAATGTCACTCCCCTGAGAGATACCAATGGTAATTTATTTGCGGCGTTGAGTTTAGACCCAGAAGATATTGTCTTGACTACCAACAATACAGTTTTCATTTCTTCGGAAGGAGAAGTCAATATTAATGCTGGTCGGGTAACAAATCCGTTTGTCAGGGAATTTTCTCTGACTACAGGTCAGGAATTGCGATCGCTAACTATCCCGACTAAATTCTTACCAGTAGTTCAAGCAGATAATAGCCAAACATCTGGTGTCAGAAATAACTTAGCCTTTGAAAGTCTCACTATCACCCCAGACCAAACAACTTTATTCACCGCCACCGAAAACGCCTTATTCCAAGATGGGGCGGTGGCTTCTCTAACTGCGGGTACACCTTCGCGCATCCTGCAATATGACTTAGCTACAGGACAGCCAACTAAAGAATATCTGTATGTCACTGACCCAGTAGCAGAAACAGCAGTACCAAACACTGCATTTAGTACCAATGGCTTAGTAGATTTACTAGCTATTGATAATCGCGGGACAATACTCGCTGTAGAACGTTCTTTTTCTACAGGCGTTCCCGGTACAGGCAATACAATCAAAATCTACGAAATCTCTCTCCAAGGTGCAACTGATATCAGCAGCATCAACTCACTTAGTAGTTTGACTGCGGCAGAATTAGCTGCAATTCAACCAGCCCAAAAACGATTGGTGTTGAATTTGAATGATTTGGATTTACCCACTGGCTTGGATAACATCGAAGGGATAGAGTTTGGCCCCACCTTACCAGATGGTCGTCAATCAATTGTTCTGGTGAGTGACAATAACTTCAGCGCCACCCAATTTACCCAGATTCTAACTTTAAGTGCAGATTTAATTCCCACAGTTGCGCCGACTGTCGAAACCAGCCCTGCTTTGTTGGATGATGATATTCAAAATGCTGATGCAGATGATCCAGCGATTTATGTCAACGCCACTAATTCTGCTAACAGTTTGGTATTGACATCGGTGAAAAATGGCGGGTTGCGAGTTTACAACTTATCTGGGGAATTGTTGCAAACCTTCAATCCTGGCGATATTCGCTACAACAATATTGATTTGCAATATGGCTTTAAGTTGGGTGACACCACAATTGATATTGCCGTAGCCAGCGATCGCGAAAATGATAAACTGGCAATCTTCCAAATTAATCCCAACCCCACAACCCCCGGTGAATATTTAGAAGACATTACCGATAGCAGTATCAGTACTATTTTCCAAGCAGCACCTTTTGAACCACCTTATTCATCCGACGAACGCAGTGCTTACGGTTTAGCCTTATACCGCAGTCCCCAAAGCAATGATTACTATGCCTTTGTTAGCCGTCGGGAAACTGGAGACGTAGCCCAGTTGAGACTAATAGACAAAGGTAATGGTCAAATTGGTGCAGAACTAGTCAGACAGTTTACCATTCCGACTACAGCAGGGCGATCGCCGCAAACCGAAGGGATGGTAGTTGACCAAGAAACAGGCTATCTATACATCGGTCAAGAAGATGTCGGTATCTGGAAATTTGATGCAGAACCCTACGGAAGCAGTACAGGTACACTGATTGATCGCGTCCGAGATTTGGGTGGTAGTAACCTCTCTGATGATGTCGAAGGATTAACAATTTACTACGGTAGTGATGGTCAAGGCTATCTGTTAGCTTCTAGCCAAGGCGATAACACCTTTGTGGCTTACAACCGTGCTGGTAATAACGAGTATATAGGTAGTTTTGCGATCGGGAATAACGGGTCAATTGATAGTGTGCAAGAGTCTGATGGCGCAGATGTAATCAATGTGCCTTTAGGCGCTAACTTCCCATCAGGCGTGTTTATTACTCAAGATGGTTCTAATGATCCCGCCGTACTTGTAGAAGATGACGGGGAAATTGAAAACATCAGCACTAACTTTAAATTTGTTCCTTGGCAAAACATCGCCAACGCTTTCCCAGAGGCTTTAACCATCGATACCACAGGTTACGATCCCCGCAATCCTGATACTTCCCAGTTTGTTCCCAGAGTCACCCTCAAAGGCTTTGCTTCACTTCCTGCTGATACCTTTGCTGAAGGGCCAAGGTCTGGTAGTGCAATTACCGGAACCAACGGCCGGAATGTCCCCTTCGCCGCCCAACCAATACAAGGTTTTAGTGGTGTCCAAAGGGCTGATGATAATTCCTTCTATTTCCTCTCTGACAACGGTTTTGGCAGTCAGAATAACAGCGCAGACTACCTATTGCGGATTTATCGTGCTGATCCCAGTTTCCGGGGTGCTGAACCAGGCGGTAACGGTAGCGTCAATATTTTGAACTTTATTCAGCTATCTGACCCAGATAATAAAGTTCCTTTCCAGATTGTGAATGAAGGTACTAGCGATCGCTTACTCACTGGTGCAGATTTTGATATTGAATCTTTTGTAATTGCGGAAGATGGTACTTTCTGGATTGGCGATGAGTTTGGCCCTTACTTACTGCACTTTGATGCAACCGGCAAACTTTTAGATGCACCGATTCCTACACCCAACATTACCAATCTCAATACTTTAGATGGTCAAGCACCAATTGTGATTGGACACCGAGGCGCAAGCGGTGAACTACCAGAACACACCCTTGGTTCTTATATGTTGGCAATTCAACAGGGTGCAGACTTCATTGAACCGGACTTAGTGGTGACAAAAGATGGTGTATTGATTGCCCGTCACGAACCGAATATTATCAACACCACCAACGTTTTAGATCATCCTGAATTTGCCGATCGCCGTAGAACTAAAATTGTAGATGGTATCGCTGAGGATGGTTTCTTTGTTGAAGACTTTACCCTCGCAGAAATTAAAACCCTCCGCGCCAGAATCCAGCCGAGTTTCCGTACTCAAGCCTTTAACGACTTGTACGAAATTCCTACCTTGCAAGAAATCATTGATTTAGTGAAGCAGGTAGAAGCAGATACAGGTAAGAAAATCGGCATTTATCCCGAAACTAAGCACCCCACATACTTTGCATCTGTCGGGACAAAACTTGATGGTACACCAATCAATCAAGATATCAGTCAAAAATTAGTAGACCTCTTAGTTGAGAATGACTTTACTGACCCCACTCGCGTATTTATTCAATCTTTTGAGGTCGGTAATCTCAGGCAACTCAATGATGTAATTTTACCTGCGGCTGGGATTGATTTACCTCTAATTCAGTTATTGGATGCGATTGATACCAGACTTGATGGTTCGCTGATTGAGTATCGACCTTTTGACTTCCAGGTTAGCGGCGATACTCGCACCTACGGCGACTTAAGAACACCCGAAGGTTTGCGAGAAATTGCCACCTACGCCGAAGGAATCGGCCCTTGGAAGCGGATGATTGTATCAGTTCGCGGTGTGGATGCTAACGGCGATGGTCAAGCGGATGATGTCAACGGTGATGGATTAGTTAATGACGCAGATAAAACCTTAACTACACCAACCTCTTTAGTGAGTGATGCCCATAATGCAGGCTTGTTAGTCCATCCTTATACATTCCGCAACGAAGGACGTTATCTTGCAATCGACTACAACGGTGATCCCCAAGCGGAGTTTCGCCAGTTTATTAACTTGGGTGTGGATGGTTACTTTACCGACTTTCCTCGTACTGGTGATTTTGTCCGTGACCAGTTGACCGGACAGTTTGTCCGATCGCCGCAAAACCCCGATGTCCGCAACCTGCAAGATTTTAATACCTTAAGTGGTGATGCACCATTAGTTATTGGACATCGTGGCGCGAGTGGTGAAAGACCAGAACATACTTTAGAAGCATACAGACTAGCGATCGCTCAAGGTGCAGATTTCATCGAACCTGACTTAGTAGCGACCAAAGATGGACGTTTAATCGCCCGTCACGAAAATGCTTTGGCAATTCTCAACAATGATGGTTCAGTTAATCTAACTGACACTAGCACCGATATTTACCTGCGTCCTGAGTTTGCTGACCGACTGACGACCAAAGTTATCGATGGTAGAACTATCAGAGGTTGGTTTACCGAAGACCTCACCTTAGCAGAAATCAAAACTCTGAATGCAATTGAACGCTTACCGGGCTTGCGCGGAACCAGATTTAACAATGATGGGTTGAAAGTTCCTACCCTAGAAGAAATCATTGATTTGGTGCAGCAAGTAGAAGCCGAAACTGGGCGGAAAATCGGCATTTATCCCGAAACCAAACACCCGACTTACTTTGCTGTTGAAGGTAGACGCATTGATGGTACACCCATCAATACCAGTCTGGGACAATTGCTGGTAAATGTTTTAGTTGCGGAAAACTTTACTGACCCCGACAGAGTATTTATTCAATCCTTTGAGGTAGGTAATCTGCGGGAATTGAAACAAAATATCTTACCCGCAGCCGGAATTGATATCCCCTTAATTCAGTTAATTGGGGGCGCGACAGGTCAACCTTACGACTTCCAATTTAATGGTGACACTCGCACCTACGGCGACTTAATTAGACCTACAGGATTAGCGGCGATCGCCACTTACGCAGTCGGGATTGGGCCTAACAAACGCTTGATCATTCCCTCTAACACAGTAGACCGTAACGGTGATGGTAGACCAGATGACCTCAACGGTGATGGGGTGATTAGTGGCGAAGGCGATCGCGTTTTGGGTACTCCCACAACTTTAGTACAAGATGCCCACGCCGCAGGTTTGCAGGTACATCCTTACACCTTCCGCAATGAAAGTGTGTTCTTAGCATCCGATTACAACGGCGACCCACTGGCAGAATACAGACAGTTCATCGAGTTGGGTGTAGATGCTTACTTTACCGACTTCCCCGGTGTCGGTGATTTAGTCCGCGACCAATTTGTCGGACAGCCAGCCGTTGCTAACCTCGGTGGTTCCAGAGGTTTTGAAGGTTTAGCCATCAGTCCCGACAGACAAACTCTGTACCCATTATTAGAAGGTACTGTGGCTGGCGACCCCGCAGGTTCACTGCGGATTTATAAATTTGATGTCGCCTCAGAACAATATCAAGGTTTGGTTGGTTATTACCGTTTGGATAACCCCAGTTATGCCATTGGTGATTTCACCGTCATCAACGAAAATGAATATTTGGTAATTGAACGGGATGGTCTGCAAGGTAGCGCCGCCCAATTCAAGAAAATCTTCAAAGTAGACTTCTCAAAACGCGATGCTAATGGCTTTGTGGAAAAACAAGAAGTCGCCGATTTGCTGAATATTCAAGACCCCAATGACTTGAATCGAGACGGTAGTACAAAATTTACCTTCCCCTTTGTCACCATTGAAGACGTGTTGGTACTGGATGCGAACACTATCTTGGTCGCCAACGATAATAATTATCCCTTCTCCCAAGGTAGACCAGGAGACATCGACAACAACGAAATTATCCTCCTGCATCTAGACAAGCCCCTGAATTTAACTACTGGTGTGATTAGTGTTACAAGCACTACGCCCAATGCCACAGAAGGAAATTCCACCCCCGCAACCTTCCGCATTTCTCGCGCTGGTAATACCAATACAGCTTTAACCTTCAACTATACGGTTGGTGGAACTGCCACTAACGGTAGTGATTACGACAGCCTCACAGGTACAGCCACCATTGCGGCTGGTAGTTCCTACGTGGATATTGCCGTTAAACCAATTGATGACAACTTGGTAGAAAGCAATGAAACAGTAACTTTGACGTTAGTGGATGGTAATAACTACGACATTGCCAGAACTAACACCACGGCAACTGTTACTATTGCTGATAGCGATCGCTCTCTCGCCCAAATTCCCAACAGTGATATATTCACAATCAAGGGCAGTGGTGCCAAAACCCGACTGCAAGTAGACCTCACCAGACGCAGTACTAGCCGTACCAATGAAATCGGTGTGTTTACCGTAGATGATGCCGCAGGTAGAATCAACGGTATCGCCCCAGGCGAAGCAGGTTACACCGCAGCCGCTTTAGAAAGGGCTAGAACCATCTTCTCGGCGGTGAATCGTGGCTTAAATAATGCCGATGTTTCGAGATTACTAGAATTTGATTCAGGCGACCAACTCAGATTTTATGTAGTCAGAAGCGGTACTAGTGATGATGTCCGCGCTGGTAATATCCCCAGCAACAGCGTCATTTTCGCTAATCCCAACACCCAAAGAATCACCAACTTAGGTAACGATACATTCTCCCTCGCTTGGGAATTTCAACCAGGAAATGGTCAGCCTTTCCAAGATTTAGTGGTAAATATCCAATCGACCGACACAGTTTTACCAATTGGTACAGCTTTGCAAGGTCAATCACAAGCCGAACTCATAGACTTGCGTAACGTTACAGAATTAGTCACTGCTGATTTTGTCGTTAGCAAAGATGCAGGCTATAGAAACTACGCCAGTTTCTACCGAGTCAGCGATGTGAATGGTGGTATTGACCTCAACGGAGATGGTCAAGCAGATATCTTACCCGGACAAGCTGGTTATACGGAAGCGGCTGTTCGCAACCGTGTTTCAGGTATTGATCTAACCGCCAACCGTGGGACAGCAACCTACTCTGCAACCTTGCAAGGAGGTTATATCTATGCACCATTCATTATTGCCAATGGCACACCAGAAGCAGTTTTAGATAGCAACCCCCGAAATCCGGCGGTTTACTTCCCATTCTTAGGTGCTAACACCAGACAAACAGACCAAATTACTTTGTTAGGTAGTAATATCTTTGGCTTTGAAGATTTACCAAGAGGAGGCGATCGCGATTTCAACGATTTAATCGTCCGCGTTGATTTGAATATTGCCTAACAATCAATTTCAGCAGAGATAAATCATAGCGATTAGCCCTACCTTTTTAAGTAGGGCTAATTTATTTTTATAAACATTTTTGCGCCTATAGATGGAAGGTCTAATTCTGTTAAAGTTATGGGTAGCTTTTATTTGTTGGGTCAAGAGTTGAGTTCTCTGACGATTAGTGATTATCACGAAACTCTGAAAATTTTAGGAATAAAAGTTATTAGTAATAATAGCCGTAAAAAGTAATGTTCAGCGAATTAAAACAATTTATTGCCAATTCTACTCATAATTTATCGCTAAATTTGTCCAGAATATTCATCTGGACTGTGTGGTTATTTTATGTTGGTTATTTATTATTAAGCGATATTCCACCAGGAGATTCGCTGCTGTATGTCACGCCCAAAACATTAGAAGAAATATTGAATTTGAGTATGAATTTTTGGTTGGTGCTGCCAATCATTTTCCCCAGTGAAGCACCAGTTAGTAATCCCGCACTAGAGGGATTATTCAACATTGTGGTGACTTGGGGACTATTATTTTGGGGTTTTATAATTGATGGGCGCAATCAGCGATTTTCGATGATTTCATTTTTAATTGGTACAGCATTACTCACCAATGTATTTTTTCTTCCTTGGTTGGGGTTGCGTCAAGCAAATCCGCAAGTACCAACAAATTCTTTAACATTTGTGGAAAAAGTAGGCGAAAGCCGAGTTTTACCTTCGGTTTTGGCTGGGGTTTTTGTGGTTTCATTGAGTTGGTCTGTATTAGCCCGTCCTGAGTACGGTGATATTACAACCCGTTGGCAAGATTTATTAGAATTATTATTTAGTGATCGCCTCGCATATTCTTTTGTGGTAGATATGCTGGTATTCTGGTTATTTCAGTCATGGCTAGTTAAAGATGATATGGCGCGTCGTCAATGGGACAATGACAAAATACTCTGGCTAGTCCGCTTAATACCATTTTGGGGACTGATTATATATTTGTGGCTACGTCCGTCACTAAAACTCGAAGCACAGAATAATAGTTAGCCTCAATTTTTTACCTACAAGACATCCGAGATAAAGTGTTTAAAATGTAGCGTTTACATTCGTCTCTGTCAGCAAACATTTGTAATGATTTGTTCACTTTAGTGATTTCAAACAACATGTTAACCTGATCACTAGCAGAGCAGAGAAAGAATTTGGCGTTAGCATTACTGACAATTTTCATTGCTGACACTAAATAACCCAAACCAGAACTATCGATAAACTTAATTCCTTGCATATCAATCAATATAATGTTAATACCATTGTTGATCAGGGTGCTAATTTCATTTTGCAATTGATTGCCGCTAATTTTATCTAAAATCCCTGCTGGTTCAAGTATTGTCAGCCGAAGTTTGTCGTTCATAATTTAGTTGCCTTTTTTTGATAAGTTCAAGTTAATTAGAAGCAGTTACAGTTTGATCAACTACAAGTTATACAATGTATATTTCTATGAATAGGATAGAAATATACTATCGATACCTATTAGGTAGTTAACCAAAATTGAGCTAATTAAACTGGAGTTATTTTTGTACTAACTAAAGCTACAGCGAGTATTTTATAGGAAATATATTCCTATATAAATATCAGTAAAAACTCTTGCCCTAATAGAAACGATGTTGGTATCGCGCTGATTAATGGCAATTCTATAAATATCGGATACAAGTCATACAGTCCGAGCAATTAACTTTATCAGTCCTAAAAAATTAACTGCTTTGGAGTTACTTTCTTCTGGGTAAATACTTTATATCGCAATTAGCAGTTTAACGTCGATGTTGGAGAATTGTTTTTGCCAACTCTTTATCAACGAAGTAGCAAACAACACAGAATTACGTTAAACAAAAGGATTTGCAATATTAGAGTATAAAATTTTACAAAAAACAACGTATAATCACTCAGGAAATATCTAGGATTTTTCAGAAAATTATATGCAATCCAGTAGTGATGCAATGAGATTATTTTTGCGAATTACAATTATAAATAAAAATCTATAGATTTGATGAACAAACTATTCCATTAGTTAATCAACAAATTATATTTAAATCTAGAATGCTTGATAAATCAAAGTTTTGCTAAACAGAGATGATCATGGCAGTTCAACCGTTACGTTAGTAAGAGGATGTTTATCTGACTTAATAGGTAAAGTGATGATAAATTCTGTTCCTTTACCTAATACAGAGTTGAGATGAATGGAACCGCCATGTTTTTCTGTAATCACTTGATGGCTAATGGACAATCCTAAACCTGTGCCTTTACCTACAGGTTTAGTTGTGAAAAATGGATCAAATAAGCGAGATTGGATATTTTCTGGAATACCAACGCCATTATCGCCGATGATAATTTGGACTTGGTTTGATTCGGTTGTGAGAGTCCGAATTTGAATTTGATTGGGGTTGGCTGTAATTTCTGGTAAGCTGTGATGACGACTTTTTTCTTCTAAGGCATCGATCGCATTGACAATTACACTAATAAATACTTGGTTAATTTCCCTAGCGCAGCATTCTACTAACGGTAGTTCGCCATATTCTTTGATAATTTCGATGGCTGGACGATTAGTCTGGGCTTGCAGACGATATTGCAACATGACTAATGTATTATCAAGGCCTTCATGCAGATCCACCGCTTTATATTCTGATTCATCCAAACGAGAGAAGTTGCGTAAAGATAACACCATTTGTCGAATGCGTTCAGAACCCATGTGCATAGATTTGAGGATATTCGGCAAATCTTCTTTGACAAAGTTGAAATCTAGATTTTCGATTTCTGCATTTAGGGATTTTGGGGGATGGGGGTAGTGGTCTTGATAGACATCTACTATATGTAATAAGTCATTTGTATATTGCTGAATGTAATTTAAGTTGCCATGTATAAAGGTAATGGGGTTATTAATTTCGTGGGCAATACCAGCGACTAATTGTCCTAAAGCTGACATTTTTTCACTTTGTACCATTTGTGTTTGGGTACGGTGTAATTCTTTTAAAGTTGTTTGCAGTTCCTCATTTTTGTGGTTGAGTTCTTGAGTGCGTTCTTTGACTCTATCTTCTAGTTGCGCGTACAATCGCGCATTTTCTAAAGAGATGGCGGCTTGAGAAATTAATAACTGTAAAATTTCGAGGCGATCGCGAGTAAATGCTCCCACTGTCAAGTTATTTTCTAAATATAAAATGCCAATCAATTTGCCTTGATTCAAAATTGGCGCACAAAGCACGCTTTTGGGGGAATATTCTAATATATAAGGATCAGCCGCTAGGGTTTGTTCTGTAACTGCATTCTCAATCACTGCTAAAGTTAAGGAATTTTTCACCTGATTAATCAGACTCAGGGGTAGTGTTTGATGATCATCAAAGGGGAGAGAACGCAAAATGCAACTGGGTTGTTCGAGTTGATAAAGTGCTTCAATAAACCAGGAATTACCTTTTGGCATTAGTAATGCACATTTATCAGCACCAGCGTTTTGGAGTATGACTTCTAGTAAAGTCGAAAGTAATTTTTCTAACTCAATTTCACTAGAAAGTGATTGGGAAACTTTGACTATGCTGGCTAAATCTAGATTGGTTGAAAGACTACTTTTAGTGAAACTAGAACTATCAACTTTCTCTGATGAGGAAGAAATAATGGTTTCTGTGGCTTTGAAAGATGCTTGTTGTTTGTGCAGAATTGTAACTAGTAGTAGGGGATAGCGGGTTTCTAAATCGATGACTTTGGCTTCTGCACCCCAACGAGCATAACAATAATACGCCTCCAGCATATAAGTTTGAGCGATTTTTGTTCTACCCAAACCAAGATAAAATTTGGCAGCTAGTTCATTTGCTAAGGCTTCTTCGTTGAGAAATTTGTGATCCTTGGCAAGAGTAATGGCGCGATCGTAATGTTCCATTGCTGCTAATTTTTGACCGCGGACTCGACATTTTTCTGCTTCAACTAAATGCCATTGATGTAAATGATTCATTGGGGCAGATTGCGCCCATTGATGTAAGTTTGTTTGATGAGTTTCTACTTCAGTGAGAATTTGTTCTGCTTCTGGTTGGGTGGAAATGATTGCTAAGTGAGTGAGGGCTGCATAGAAATGGAAAATAGGAATATGAATCAGTCCTGATAATGCCACTCTTAAATAAGGTTTGACTTGGGTAATGTAGTCAAGCGCATTGGCATAATTACCATAAGAATAGGCCAGCAACAGTTTGTAAATATAAACAAAGGCAATTGCTGAGAGATCATTATCTTGTTTGTGCTTTGGCAACATCACCGTTTCATCATATATCTTGCCAATTAAGCAATCTGGTTGATTGACGGTTTCTTTCAATTGCTCGACTGTTTGCTGTATCATGTCTAAATAAACACGCGCTGAATCTTGTTTAATTTGAGCTAAAACAGCAGTAAAAGTAGGAAATTCCAGCGTTAATGTGTTCAGGTCTACACCAACAAACATTTTTGTAAAGGCATCACTGACTATGCTATAGCCAACATAGAGAAAATCACCAGTTTCCATACCAGTTCTTTGGGCTTCTTTTAATATGGAAAAGGTTGTTAAAAATGCTTGTCGGCGATGTTGAATAAAACAGGCAAATAGTGTGAAAGTGCAAGATTGCCAGTTTTGAGCATTTAATTTATCTAGTAGGGAGAGTGCTAATTTCCCGAACTTATAGCCAGTTTCAACTTCGCCTAAAAAAGCACACAATACCAAACCCTGAGTCACGTATCCTACCGTTGAGGCGGGCGCATTGCCAAACTCCAGCGATAAACGCACCATTGTTGTACCCAACAATGGCAGTAAACTGGGGTTCCCTAGAAAAATTGGTGCAAACAACATTCCTAAAAGCTGCATTACAGCTTGGGCTGTAGGTTCACTCATCAGGGGTAAATTAATCAGTTCGGCAATTTCTCTGTTGTTTAGTTGCTGATTTACCTCTGCTAAAGCTTTGCCAAGATGAACTTCGTCTAATTCTTTGGGGAATTCAATTCCTAGTTGTCTTAAAGCTTCTCTACCAATTGCGATCGCAGCTAACATTTGACTCTGAGAAGTTTGGGCGGCGATTTGAATTTCATAGATTTTCACTTTGTCAAGGATAGTTTTGGCTTGTTGCAGTACTAATGCAGTCAACTTTTCCATCCCAGCAAAATCACCATTTAAATAGCTGGCTTCGGCCGCTACTATATGTATTTCTAAGGCTAATTCATACTGGGTTTGCCAGCAGTCAGATTCCAAAAGTGCGATCGCAGTTTGTAAATAGGCGACAGCAGCAGCATAAGCTGTGGCTGTTTTTGCTTTAGCACCAGCTTTTAAGTTCAGTTGGGCAAGGATTTGGCGATCGCTATTTTGGCTAATTAATGCCTGACCTTGATTTAAATGCCCAACAATATCAAACAGCTTTTCTTCCTGTTCACTTTCTGATAATTTTTGTTGAAGTAATTGACCAATTTGCCAGTGAGTTGCTTGTTTTTGATTGTCAGGAATCAGAGAATAAGCTGCTTGTTGTACACGGTCATGTAAAAATTTATAAGCAACTGTTATTTGTCTTGATTCATTTGTTTTTTCTTCACTATTATCTAACGATAAATTAACATTACTTGGCTCCATAACATAATTATTTGTATTAACCAATGACTCTTGTTGATAGAATTTATAAACATCATTAATGGGTAAAATTAATCCTTCTTTTAAGGTTTTCCACAAAGCAGTAGCAGTATCTACTTCTGATTGTTCAGATACAATAGCCAAAGTTTCTAAATCAAATTGATTCCCAATGCAAGCTGCTAACCTTAATACTTTTTGTGTTGTTGGTGGAAGTTTTCGCAGTTGCAAACTCATAAAATTGACAACATCTTCGGTAACTGCTTGAGTCGTAATTTGAGCAATATCACATTGCCAACAACCTAAACTTGCATCAAATTTTATTAGACTATCTTGATATAATGCCTTGAGAAATTGTGTTGTAAAAAAAGGATTGCCTTGAGTTTTATGATATATTATCTGAGAAATATTTATGACCAAATTTACAGAACATTTGAAGGTATCAGCAACTAATTGATTAATATTTTCCTGGTCTAGTGCTGCCAAAGTAATTGTATTGATTACTACTTTGGTTTTGCGGATTTCATTTAAAGTCAAAATTAAGGGATGTCCAGGGTTAACTTCGTTATCTCGATAGGCACCAATTAATAAAAGATGATTTGTATCAGCCATTAATATTCGCATTAACTTTAATGAGGCTGAATCTGCCCATTGCAAATCATCTAAAAATATTACCAAGGGATGTTCCGCGCTGGTAAAGACTTTGGTAAATTTTTGAAATAACAAATTAAAGCGATTTTGGGCGGCTTTACCGAATAATTCTACGGCTGGTGGTTGTTCGCCAATAATACTGGCTAATTCGGGAATAACTTCAATAATTACTTGTCCATTTTCGCCAACGGCTGTTAATATTTGGCTTTTCCATGCTTGTATTTGGGTATCACTTTCAGTTAACAACTGTCCCATTAAATCTCGGAAAGCTTGCACAAAAGCACTAAAAGGAATATCCCGTTGAAATTGGTCATATTTACCTTTAATGAAATAACCATGTTGGCGGACAATTGGTTTATGAACTTCGTTGACAACGGCGGTTTTACCAATACCAGAAAAACCAGCAACTAATACCATTTCGGTTGCGCCATGACTAACTCTGTCAAAAGCTTGCAACAAAGTTTCTACTTCTGCTTGTCTACCGTAGAGTTTATCAGGAATAATAAAGCGATCGCACACATCTTGTTGAGCAATTTCAAAGCTGAGAATTTCCCCAGTAGAATTTAACTGCTGTAAACAATTTTCTAAATCGTATTTTATTCCTAATGCGCTTTGATATCTATCTTCGGCATTTTTCGCTATCAATTTATTGACAATTTCTGCAAGTACATTTGGAATTTGAGGATTAATTTGATTGACTAAAGGTGCTTTTTTGGCAATGTGACAATGCACCAACTCTATGGGATCATTCGATTGAAAGGGTAACTCGCCTGTAAGTAATTCGTAAAAAGTAATCCCTAAAGAATAAAAATCAGTCCGGTAATCAATTCCCCGATTCATTCTCCCTGTTTGTTCTGGTGAGATATAAGCCAGCGTACCTTCTAAAATGCTGGGATTCAGGATAGTATGATTTTCTCGCGGTAATAAAGATGCAATACTAAAATCGATTAATTTAACTTGTTGAGTTTCGGGATTAATTAATATATTGCTGGGTTTAATATCTTTATGAATAATACACTCTTGATAAAGTATTTCTAAACAATTGCAAAGGGCGATCGCTATCTGTAAAAATTCCTTCAGAAACTCTACGCTTACCCTCCCTCCCACCTCCCGATTCCTAATTCCCCATTCTCGCAACGAAATTCCACTAAAATCTTCCATGACTAACGCATAGCCATTTTCATAATTTTCTAGACTATAAGTTTGAATAATTCCGGGAGAGTTGAGATTTTTAGCAATGGTATACTGATTGCGAAACTGCACAAGTTCATTAAAACTTGGATAAGGGTTCTTCAGCACTTTAATGATTACCGATAATAAATCAATATCTCGAATAGCGCGATAAACCAAAGTTTTAGAACCGTTGTAAATTTCTTTACCCAATTTATAACCGGGAATTCTCAGCATAGAATCAAATTGACATAAATACTAAACTTAGTATTCCCATCTAAACAAAAAGTTTTATCATTGAAGCAAAAATTACTACTTGTATTTACAGAGATTGGTGAGCATTAAAAAACTTTAACCATCAAACTGTATGAGTCAAGTAATTTTGGATTTTAGATTTGCAATTTTGGATTGACCCCGACCACAAGGGTGCGGTGCCTGGGGATTTTGGATTAACGATTTTAGATTTTTCCACCCACTAGGGGTGGGGCTTGTACCCTAAAGAATCCAAAATCCAAAATCCAAAATCTAAAATTCGGAGGGTCAATAAGCTGTTAAACATTACGCCTTATGTGAATGAAGCCAGAGGATGCTGTTCAAAAGTAAGCACATCAATACCAAAACGCTGACGCAGAAAAAGGCGTAGAGTATGACTGGTGATTTTAGCGGCAACATG
>NZ_JACJTB010000004.1 GCF_014698475.1 Nostoc spongiaeforme FACHB-130
TTAAAACTGTTGTAATACTTACACAGTCTATGTTTTCAGCCTGAGCATCATTAAAATATAGTTACTAAAATTTACTAAACTTTATTACTCACCATAAAAATACCGGAAGAACCATAATAATTTATTATTTTAAGTAAAAATTACGCACAAACACTTAATTATGAAGCAATCCAATAATAGTGGCATACTTGAAAAGTTTGTCAATACAGTGATGGGTGTAAAAAATGGCAAGCAACAACAGTCTCGACAAACATCAATATCTACTGGGAAAGAAGTAGATATTAAAGCAATTTTAATTTATAAACTAGGTACTATCCTACAAATATTAACGATGACTGTTGTCTTACTAGGGATGGAAAAATTAGTGATGTTGATTGATCATAATTCTTCTATTCCCAGTTGGGTTAGCACATTCTTGGCAGGATTATTTTTTGCTGTATTAAGTATTCGTTCACGAATTTTTTCACTGTTAGATAACACCCGTTCTGGTCAAACGTACGACCAAGTGATTAGACCAAAATGGGCTCCGCCACCTTTAGCTTTTCCCATAGTTTGGATGATCATAGCTGTTTTGCGTGTAATTTCTTCTGTATTAATTTGGCAGCAAATGAATCACCAATTTTTAGTACTACCTTTAATTTTATTTGTAGTACATTTGGCTTTAGGAGATACTTGGAATACAATTTTTACTGTAGAACGTAGATTGGGCGCTGCTGTTCCTGTAGTTATTTTAGGCCCTTGGTTATCTGCTTTAGTGGTAACGGCAGTTTATTGGCAGACTAATCCTTATGCCGGAATGATATTATCATTTTCTTGTGTATGGCTAACCGTAGCGGCTGTATTGGTATTTAGAATTTGGCAATTGAATGGTTGTGAGCCATTGTATCCATTAAAACTCACATCAGAAAAATAAATAAAAAAAATCTTGAGCGATCGCAATTGAACACCAGATCAAGCTATCATCGAGTATTGTGGCTATTGCGTGTGTGAATCCTGGCATCTATCTATGACCGCTTCTGACTCTGATAACCAGTCAAAGGAATCTCTTCAACCCCCTGCGCCTCACGCGGACACGCGACTGGTAGACCGCAGTAAGCTGAGTAAAATGTATCAGCATTATGTGGAAATCAAAGATAAACATCCCCATGCTTTGTTGTTGTATCGGGTAGGCGATTTCTTTGAAACTTTTTTCCAAGATGCTGTTACTGTGTCGCGGGAACTGGAATTAGTTCTCACCAGCAAGCATGGTGGCGAAGTGGGACGAGTGGCGATGACTGGTGTACCGCACCACGCTTGGGAACGCTACAGCACCCAATTGGTCGAAAAAGGCTATGCAGTGGTGATTTGTGACCAAGTAGAAGATGCTTCTGAAGCCGTGGGTTTGGTAAAGCGGGAAGTGACGCGCATCCTCACCCCTGGCACGTTGTTAGAAGAGGGGATGTTAAAATCTAGCCGCAATAATTATTTGGCGGCGGTGGTAATTGCGGGGAATCATTGGGGTTTAGCTTACGCAGATATCTCCACGGGAGAATTTCTCACAACCCAAGGTAGCGATTTAGAACACCTGACGCAAGAATTAATGCGTTTGCAACCTTCCGAGGTGTTGGTTCCCACCAATGCACCTGATTTGGGTGCTTTGTTGCGTCCGGGGGAAACGTCACCCCATCTTCCCCAATGTTTACCGCCATCATTTTGTTATAGTTTGCGATCGCAAATACCTTTTTCTCAAGGAGAAGCTAGAAGTAAATTATTGCAGAAATTCAAGGTGCGATCGCTCGAAGGTTTAGGATGTGATCATCTGCCCTTAGCTGTGCGGGCGGCTGGCGGTCTTTTAGAATATGTGGAAGATACCCAAAAAGAAAATACAATTTCTCTGCAAAGACTCCGCACCTATACACTCACAGACTACTTAATTATTGACCATCAAACCCGCCGGAATTTAGAAATTACCCAAACCGTCCGCGATGGTACTTTTCACGGTTCTTTACTGTGGGCGTTAGATAGAACTAGCACCGCGATGGGAAGTCGGGCTTTACGGCGTTGGTTATTACAACCCCTACTGGATATTAAAGGTATTTGGGCGCGGCAAGAAACAATTCAAGAATTAAAAGAAAATACACCTCTGCGTCAAGATTTGCGCTATTTATTACGGCAAATCTACGATTTAGAACGGCTTACAGGTAGGGCGAGTTCGGGAACTGCCAATGCGCGAGATTTAATTGCTTTAGCTGATTCTCTCTCGCGTTTGCCAGAATTAGCCCGTTTAGTTGCTGATGCTAGTTCTCCTTTTTTGAAAGCTTTGCAAAAAGTCCCGCCAGTATTAGAGGAATTAGCCCGAAAAATTCAAGCCCACCTGGTCGAAGCACCACCCATTCATTTAAAAGAAGGGGGCTTAATTCGTCCTGGCATCAATGTATTATTAGATGAAAGAAAAGCGACTGTCGAAGCAGATCATCAATGGATTGCTAATTTAGAAGTTGATGAAAGGGCGAGAACAGGTATCCCAACGCTAAAAGTGGGATTTAACGAAACCTTTGGCTACTACATTAGTATTTCTCGCACCAAAGCCGACCAAGTACCCGCCAACTATATCCGCAAGCAAACCCTGAAGAACGAGGAACGCTACATCACCCCAGAACTCAAAGAAAGAGAAGCGCGGATTCTCAGTGCGCGGGATGATTTATATAAGTTGGAATATGAAATTTTTGTGGCGTTGCGGGAAGAAGTGGGCGAACAAGCCGAGGCTATCCGTCAACTGTCTCGCGCAGTGGCGGCGGCGGATGTGTTATGTGGTTTAGCTGAGTTAGCTGTGCAGCAAGGTTACAGTCGTCCTGAAATGATATCAGGGCGAGGATTAGAAATTGTAGATGGTCGTCACCCAGTGGTGGAACAGTCTTTACCTGCGGGTTTCTTCGTCCCCAATTCCACATATTTAGGGAGTGGGGAGTCGGGAATTGGGAGTAGTGAAAAAGCCCCACTCCCCACTCCCCACTCCCCACTCCCTGACTTAATTATTCTGACAGGCCCGAATGCCAGTGGTAAAAGTTGTTACTTGCGTCAAGTAGGATTAATTCAACTGATGGCGCAAATTGGGAGTTTTGTCCCGGCTAAATCTGCCAAACTGGGAGTATGCGATCGCATTTTTACCCGTGTTGGTGCTGTGGATGATTTGGCAACTGGTCAATCTACCTTTATGGTGGAAATGAATGAAACCGCCAATATTCTCAACCATGCCACATCAAAATCTTTAGTATTATTAGATGAAATTGGACGCGGGACAGCCACTTTTGACGGTCTTTCCATTGCTTGGGCGGTTGCAGAATATATCGCTACCGAGATTCGTTCCCGGACAATTTTTGCCACTCACTATCATGAATTAAATGAGTTAGCAGGGATGTTACCCAATGTGGCTAACTATCAAGTCACCGTCAAAGAATTACCAGACCAAATTATCTTTTTACATCAAGTCCAACCCGGTGGTGCTGATAAATCCTATGGTATTGAAGCGGGGAGGTTAGCTGGTTTACCTGCGGTGGTTATTCAACGGGCAAAACAAGTCATGGGAGAAATTGAGAAACACAGTAAAATTGCGATCGGGCTGAAAAATTTGACGTGAAATTAGAATTCAGAAGTCTGAATATTTATAAGAAGCAAAAAACTTTGATAAATCAAATGGACATTTTATTATGAATTAGATTCTATCTACACAAAGGTGAATTTTCCGTAACTCTTTGCGCCTCTGCGCCTTTGCGTGAGGCATACAGTTTTTGTGTTCCAACATTCATATCAAAAGTCACCTAAATAACTTTATTTAGGTGATTTCATATAGTAAATTTCCCTGATAAATAAAATAAAAAATAGTGCTTAACTGCCGAAAAATAAAACATACAAAAGGGCATCTAAAGATTAGATGCCCGTCATGTAGGAAACCCCCAAAAGGGTTGTCCTTACACCTTCCCAACTATCAGCAACATTAGATAATTTCTAATTAGATAACTAGAAATTATCTAAATCACAAATGTGAATACTGTAATTCTAAGAAATAAAAAATACGAATGCCGACAGTGTAACCACGGAAAAAGTGCCAAGAAACAAAATGCTATGTTTGAGCAGAAATGCTGATACAGATATATGAAGCAAAATTATCTGTACAAACTGGGGCTAGGGAGTAGGCGATCGCATTTTTTGAATATCTAATTCTCTTTTGCCAAGGTCTTGTGATTCTGCTCTGGGTAAAATACAACTCCGCAAATTGCTGCTAAAAATAACCAAAACAGGGTATTGACGCGAAAATCAAATAAAGTTACATCCACAGTATTGAATAATATCAACTCGCCAAATACCAAAAGATAACTGAAGAACAATAACCTATCTGCTTTAACCAAAGAATTAGATTGCCGTAAAAATTGCATACCTGCAATTAATATCCCAGCGAGTAAACCACAAAATAACAGAGTAGCAGGAAATCCGGTTTCCGCAGATAACATTAAAAACAAGTTATGAGGATGACCTAAATCAATATTCATTTTGGCTTTGTAAAGTGCGGAGAAACTACGTAAACCCCAACCAGTCCAAGGATGCTGTTGTGCCAAAGACCAAGCAAATTCCCATTGAGTTTTTCTCATTAAAGCTACTGGTCTGTCGGGATACATTTCATCGTTTAACCGCGCCCAAAAGAAAGCCGGAACTACACGACGGAAAATTTGGGCTATGGGGGAAGGGGCAAAAGCAGCCAACAAAATAGTAGAAATTACCCCAACCACACTACCAACCAAGATGCGCCAACCTTGATAAAGTGCGTAAGCTAAACAGGCAATCATCGCGATCGCCCATCCGTTGCGCGAATTAGTTAAAATCAAGGCAGCAAAACTGGCAATCAGTATTAGCGTCAACAAGCCAATCAGAGATTTTTTTCTTTTTCTGGATTGCCATTGTTCCAGTAATAAAGCTATCCCGACAGTAAAAATAATCGCCAAATAAGCAGCCAATAAGTTGGCGTGCATAAATAAAGCCGCCATTCGCCCTGGTGGTTCGCCTCCAGGCGCAACTGCCCAATCTAAAACAATCCACAAAAACTGTAATTTTAACGCCCAAGCTAAAAACAACTGTCCAAAGCCAATCACAATTACTGGTACAGCCCCAATTACCAAAATCCAGGCTATTTGGCGCAATTGGGCAACTGTCTGAATCAAGTTACCCCAACCAGCAAATACTAAAAAGTAAGGTACTAAATTAAATAAGCCTAAAAAAGCATCGGTTTTATAAGTGGCAAATCCTGACGTAATCAGCAGTAATAATGTCAAAATTGCAAAGCCCCGATTGATGGGGCGGCGAATAATTTGGCGGTATTGTTGCAGCCAAGTCAGTAAAGATGCCAAAATTATCGCCACCACCCCAACAAATGGACTGAGGGGAAAAATCAGTAGCCCAATTTGGAAAGTATTCCAAGCAAATTGGCTTTTCGGGTTGGGATGATCAAAAGCGAGGTTCAAGCTGGCTCCCAACATTCTGTGCGAGTAAGACGAATTTGGGCTAAAGCAAAAATAGTCGGGATGATGCGACCATAATTAGTAGCGATCGCTCGCCAACCTAAATCAGCCAAAAACCAAGTCCACATAGCCGGGCCGACAAAAGCAAATACCGTGCGAACTGCCCCATAACGAGCTGCACTTAGCGTCATACCCCGCCGCGCCATTTGCATCGCCACATAAGTTTCAAACTGGGTTTTGGCTACTGTTGAACCTGTAACCGCAGCTTGTTTGGCTACTTGATAAGTAGCAAAGTGCAAGGCAAATTGTCGCGCAATTTGTTTGAGGATGAACGGTTGAATGACAGAAGTAACAGCTAAAGCACTACCACCCTTAAACAGCAATCCCAAGGGATCACGCTGCAACATTAATGGTAATGGTTCTTTAAGTTCCGTTTTCACCAAATGACGCTGGACTTTGACAGTCAATTTTTGTTTTTCTTTTTCTGGCAGTTTTTTCCACACTTGCCCCAGCAGATGTAAAAATACTTCTGCTTCTAAATCGACAGTTGTTAAATGATTGGAATAAGGAATTTTTAAATATTTACAAACTTGAATTAAGGCTTGGCGGTAAGTTACTTGGTTTGTGCGTCCCCGCAACACTGTTACTCCATCAGCTGCCAAAAACCGGAAACGCTCTTCTAATGAGTCTAACCAAGCTTGGCGGCTCTGACTTTGAACTTCGATCGGTTCAGGTGTCTGAACATAATCTAGGGGATTGAACTTTCGACTAAACAAAATTGCTGTTAAATCTTGCAATTCATCATCTGTTGCTAGTTCTAAGGCCGCCCTGAGTTCATCCAATGTTCCTTTCCTCCCTTCCGTGCAGCTTGTCTGTACTTTATTCTACTATTAGCTTTTGGCGGTCTTTAGTAGTCTTTTTATCATGCGCCATCTGTATTTTGTCATTGAATCAAGAATTCAGAAGCCAGAATCCTCTACGGTAATGTTGCTAGAACACCTCTACATTCTGCGTTCTGACTCCTGAATTCTGTTTAATAATAACCAAAGACTTAACACAAAGGACTATTAACTAATGATAGACGTTGCTGTAATTGGTGCTGGTATGGCGGGGTTAGTTTGCGCCCAGCAATTAAAGCAAGGGGGATATTCAGTATTAGTTGTGGAGAAATCCCGTGGCTTGGGGGGAAGAATGGCCACACGTCGCTTATATGATACTTGGGCAGATCATGGCACTTGTTATCTCAAACCCAAGGGTGAGTTTTTCCAAGAGTTTATTGATTTATTGTGCGCTCGCCAAATTATCACAGTTTGGAATCGTGACCAACTCCCACCGCGTTATATTGCACCTGCGGGGATGAGTGCGATCGCTAAATTTCTGGCGCAAGGTTTGGATATACTACTCAATCAACGGGTAATCGCCATTCACCCAACCCCCGAAAATACTTGGCAATTGACGCTGGAATCTAGCAATGCAGAAATTACAGCCAAGGCGGTTGTAGTGGCGATTCCTGCACCCCAAGCTGTGATGTTATTAGAAGCTTTGGGTGAAGAATTATTAGGAACAGACTTTTTAACTAACCTGCGTTCGGTGGAATTTACGCCTTGTCTTAGTGCGATCGCAGGCTACCCCAATTCCACACCTCTACCAGATTGGCAAGCCCAAAGTTTTACAGATGATCCGGTTTTAGGATGGATTGGTTTAGATAGTAGCAAGCGTCCTCAACCAAAACAACCTGTATTTGTCGTCCAAAGCAGTGGAAATTTTGCCCAACAACATCTCGAATCCTCCGATTTACAACCAGTCGGGCAGAAAATGTTGCACCACGCCGCCCAAACTCTCGCACTACCTTGGCTAGAGACACCCGAATGGATGCAGGTGCATCGTTGGCGTTATGCCTTTCCTAGCCATCCTTGGACAGAAAGCATTTTATCTTCTGCCAGTGCTTCCTTACCTTTGGTGTGCTGTGGTGATTGGTGCGGCGGTAATCTCGTTGAAGGTGCAATGCTCTCTGGACTGGCTGCTGCCTTTGCAATTAATCATCATCTAAACCAAGCCACTCTCACTAATGTGAATTTTTTCAAAAATCTTACCTTTTCATAACATCTGTCGTTAGACTGGTTGCTTTGTGTAGCCATGTCTTTTTTCTCAAGATTTGCTACATTTTTACCTCAAAAATTTGTTATCTAGAATACATAGAGCAAGCTAAAAAATAATTTAGAAATCATAGGTAATAAATCAATAAGTAATGTAAATTACTAGGCAAGTTTTACTTACCTCAATATTTCATTCTCCAGAATGTTGTTAATAAAAAATTAAAATTGATCCCTTAATATTTATGCTGCGTTTTGTGTAGATTTTCGCCAAAAAGATAGAAATTTGAAATAATTGGGATTGTGGATCTACCGCTTTGTTAATGTCATAGTTGGTTGAATTTTATAGACAAAATTCAGAGTTAACTAGTATAAAATTTAACTTAAAATTCCATACCAAAAGTCTGATTTTGTACTGAAATCAAAGTTAAATTTAGGGTATAAAAACCAGTTCCGTGAAGCGGTTTTGGCGGATTAGTAGAACTCAGTGAGTCTGTAAAACAAAACTCAACCGTATTTCAATGGAGATAAAACCTTATGAGAACAGTAGTCAATTTAACCAGAGAATCATTAGTCAGCGAAATCAAAAGTGTTTTAGATACTTATGCCTACTATCCTTATCAAGAAACCTTTGCGATTCCTGAATTACGTCAAGAATTAATTGATTTTGTCATCAGCCGCATTCCCTGTTTTTATAACGAAGAGTTTGACAGAGAATTTCCCCTGCAAAATATCATCAAAGATGCTCCCATAGAGCAGAAATTTCCGCGGAGTCCATTAGAACAGAAATTACATTTACAAAACTTGATTCATCAAGGCATTTTTGCCATCATGCAAGATAAATCAGCTTGGATTAACAATCATCTATGTAGCACAGTTGAGCCTGGTTGTGAACCTTCTCAATGGTTTGGTTAATTAAATAAAAGTTTTTACATCTCTTCTTTGCAGCAACTCCCTATTATCTACAACTGGTGAAAAACTAGAAGTGAGCAGTGACAACAACTCCCCACTTTTAGTAAGTCTTAAGTACGGTGTGTTGATGATTTCAGCCTGACGCATCATACTTAAGATTTACTTTATCAAAAGTATCTAAATTCCAGATTTATCTGCGTCCATCTGCGTCCATCTGCGGTTAAATTTTTCTTGCTATACTTACTTATATAAAAAGCACTACAAGCTAGATTTATCAAGGTTGAGGTGTAACTAATAAAGTTAACGAATGAAAACTATCAGCACACTGTTTAATGCAGAACGGAACCAACTACAGATAGAGATTGATAATATAACTAGTATTGAACAAGTAGTTAAACTAGTTCAAAATCGACTCGATAATTTAGAAAGAATTTATATTAGCGAGCTAAATTTAACTCAAGTCCGTTTAGCATCATTTTTCTTAGAGATGCTGCGACAGTCAGTCGGTAATTTGACTGTGGTTAATCAGTCTCCACTTGAGTCACAAGAACAAAAGCAAATTAGTAATTTAACTACAAATGTTTCCCCTAAAAGATTAATCCTAAAACTGCTAAAGGTACTTATTTATATTGGCATTTTAGGTTCTTTATTTTCCTTAACCAAAATTAACTTCAATGCTTGGATGGGTATCTTACTAACTTCGCTGCTTCTTGGTTTAGAAGTTGTGCTGCAACTGGATAAAAGTAATGTTACCTCCACGGAATTATTAGAGATACCCCAACCTGTGCTGCAAGTGGATAGCAAACTGCTTTTAGATAACTTAGCTGATGCGCTGAATACTATTGATATAGCAGTGGCTAGGTTTGCAGAAGGAAACAAATTAGAAGACGATCGCACCTTAGAAGAACTACCAGAGTTACTGAACTTCCTCCAAAGGTTGATGGGTGCGTCATTTCTTGAACAGCCGCAAATGGCGATCGCTTTAACAAAACTCCTCCCGCAAATTCTTATGTCTCAAGGAATCCGCGCTCAAATTTACCAACAGCAAGCACCGCAAAGCGAGCGAGAATATTTTGACTTTGAACCGAGTATTGACCCAAACACCAAAGATTACGTTACCATCACACCTGCCTTGTTAAAAGGCGATCGCTTACTCCGGCGCGGTAGAGTGATTGAACCAGCGTACTCTGAGGCTAGGGATTAGAGGTTAGGGGTTAGGGATTAGAGGAAAGTTGCTGTAAAAGTATGAAAATTTCAGAAACAATTGGTTTTGATTTGGGACATGGTGAGACAGCCGTAGCCAAAGCCATAGTCGAAAGCATCGAACCGCCCCAAATGCTAGAAATTAATAACAAGAAAAATCAAATTACCGCTTTAGGTTGGCATCCCAAACTTGGTTATTTGGTAGGAGAACAAGCCTTAATTCAAGCTGGTGTTACTCAACTGACAATCTCATTCAAGCAAAAACCCAACCACGATGCAAATTACAGGAAAACAATCTCCACTTTTCTCGCTACTTACTATCACAAACTGCAAGAAAGCAAACAAATAGAAGGCGGTGAAAGTAGTTATTTTTACATTGGTTGCCCTTCAGGATGGTCAATGAGCGATCGCCAAGCATACCAAAAACTACTTCAAGAAGCTGGTATTTCCCACCTCAACGTTATACCAGAATCTCGCGCAGCTTTCATGCAAGCCAAAGAAGGCGGAAAGTTGGAGTATGAAAAACTCCTCGCATCGGTGCTAATTGTCGATATTGGCTCTTCCACCACAGATTTTACTTTAGTAAAAAGCTTACATGAAATTCCGTTAGATTTCGGAAGTAATGCTTTAGGCGCATCCTTAATTGATAAAGCGATTTTTGCCCGTACACTCGCCAAACACGACCAAAAAACATTACTAGAAAAAGTATTTCAAGAATATCCTCATCATCAAGCGCGTTGTGAACTAGCTTGTCGCAAAGCCAAAGAAGATTATTTTTCTAATGAACAGTTATATAACGACCCGCAATCTTTTGCCCGTGGCTTTGAGTCCATCAACGAACAGATTTATTTTATTCCCCAAGTCAACAAAGTGATGATGGAGGAAATTCTGCATCAACCGTTACCTGAACTAGGAAATAAAAGTTGGGTTCAAGCATTTCATGATGCTGTCAGCGAAGCCAAAGCCAAACTAGAACAACTTGATACAGTCCCCAAACTAGTGCTGATGACTGGAGGTGCATCCCGAATGAAATTTATCCACCAAATTTGTCAGCAAATGTTTCCCGAACCTGAAAGCCAACTCCGCCCCGACCCTGAACCGGAACGCTGCATTGCACTCGGTTTAGCGCGAGTCGGAAGATGGGATTTACGGGCGACGGCTTTTCAGCAAGAAGTTAATCAACTATTAGATTCCCAAAAACTCAAAGAATTGATTGCTAGACATATCCCAGAGTTAATTGAATTGTTAACTCAACCATTAGCCGACAATTTAATTGAACAAGCCGTGAAACCAGGAGTAAAAGACTGGCAAACCAATAAAATTCGCACTCTGGCTGATTTAGAAACATATATGAAAAATCGGGCAGAACAATGGTTAAAAGGCAATATTGCCCAGCAAATAATTAACAATCAATGTATTCTTTGGTTTAACAACAAAATTCAACCAGACTTAGCCGCAGTTACAGATCCCATCTGTCGGAGATTTCACATACCCAGAAGTAGTTTAAGGTTTGAAGATAGCATCGAACCCGCTTTTGTTAACCCAGAACTACGAATTGGCGATGCAATTTTGGCTGATACCGTGGCGTTTATTGTCAATGTCGTCATTGGTGGCGGTACTGTTGCTAGTCTGATTACCCTCATTCTTACAGGACACTTGACTTGGCCAATCGCATTAGTCTACGGTGCTTCTGTGATGGCAGCAGGTATGGAACTGAATCGGAAAACTGTCCAAGAAACAATCAAGAAAAATTTTGATATCCCCAGTTGGATTCGTTCTAATTTGATGAGCGATCAGAAAATTGCAGATATGTGCATTCAAATAAAACCAGAATTAGAAAATGTCTTTCGAGAACAATTAACTAATAATCAAGCAGCTTTTGAACAACTCACCCAAAAAGTTGAACAAGGTCTGCAAAAAGCACTTTCTACAAAAGTTCAAGAGGCGGTTATTTTAATTCAATAATAAAGTAAAATATGGGATGAATTTGTTTCACGCAGAGGCGCAGAGACGCGGAGAGGAGAATGAGTTTAATATTTAAGTAAGTGAGATTTTATTTCTTAATTTAGCAACACCTCATAAAAATACCTATCTGCGTTTATCCGCGTGCATCTGCGGTTAATTTTATTGCATTTTTTTAAGTAAGGCGTGATGATTGATAGTTCCGCAATCAAATTGTATTACTATATCAAAGACTAGAATCTCTGTTATAGCAGTCGAAGCATAGTTTAGGACTATGTTTGTATCTGAAACTCTTGAAAACACTTAGTTATTACTCAACACTCAAAACTCAGCACTCAGCACTCAGCACTTTGCAGTATCAAAAGCATCTATGCCGAAACGCCTTCTAGTTGTTGAATCTCCTGGGAAAGTCAAAAAGCTCAGTCAGATTTTGGGTTCTGATTGGATTGTGCGAGCTAGTTGTGGACACATCCGCGAACTGAGTAATACGGGGGAAGATTCTTTGGGTTTCGTCATTGATGATGGTAGTGTTAAGTGCAATTATGTACCGCGTGACCAACGCTCTAAAGAAACTATCCAGCAGCTAAAGGCAGTTACCAAACAAGTTGATGAAGTGGTTCTCGCCACTGACCCAGATAGGGAAGGTGAAACAATTGCTTGGCATTTAAAAGAAGTGCTGGGATTGCGAGAACCAAAACGAGTTATTTATAGTGAAATTACCGCATCGGCGGTGCGGAGTGCGATCGCAAATCCTCGCAAACTAGACTCTAACTTGGTCGGTGCTGGACTTTGCCGTGATTGTCTCGATAAGCTGGTTGGTTACAAAGGTAGTCCCTTGGTTTGGGCATTGAATAATGGTGCGAAGAGTGTCGGCAGAGTTCAAAGTGCAACTTTGCACCTAATATGTCAGCGAGAACGGGAGATTGTCACCTTTGTACCCCAAGACTATTGGAGTGTTTGGGTAGACTACGCTGAAGGATTCCGGGCTTTTTACAAAGGTACAACCAATTCTCTCAGCGATGCGCCGGAACCAGAAACGGAAACCCACGACGATGCAGCAGGTAATAACACCCAAGCGCCAGAGTCAAAGCGGGTTCTCTCGGAAGCAGAAGCCATACGTTTAGTTGAAGAAGCACGTCAGCATCCCCATCAAGTCGTTCATGTTGAAGGTAAAACCGTTTATCGTCAACCACCGCCACCATTTATTACTTCCACGCTGCAACAAGCAGCCGGTTCCAAGCTGAAATTAGCTCCTGACAAAACGATGGTTTTAGCCCAAAAGCTGTATGAAGCTGGGTTAATTACATATATGCGGACAGATTCAGTAATGTTAAGTCCTGAGTTCTGCGCGGCGGCTCGTAAGTGGTTGGAAGAACATGATCCGCAGAATGTACCACAGCAGCTTGCCAAGCATCGCAGCGCCAAAACAGCCCAGGAAGCTCATGAAGCAATTCGCCCTACTGATGTGTTTCGTCCATCAGTCCAGCTACGTCAAGAATTACCGCCTGAAGAATTTGATTTGTATGTGATGATTTGGAAAAGAGCGATCGCATCCCAATGTAAATCTGCTCAACTCCGCAAAACTCAGATTATCACACAGTCTAATTCACTGTTGTGGCAAGCTAGAGGGCAAGTAGTGGAATTTTATGGTTACGCCCGCTATTGGAATAACATCAGCAAAGATTCTGTTTTACCTCTTGTGCAGCAGGGACAAGCATTAACCCTAGAAAATGCCAATTTCGAGAAAAAACAAACTCAGCCGCCACCACGTTACAGCGAACCGAAATTAGTACAACTCATGGAGCGTAAAGGCATTGGTCGTCCTAGTACTTATGCTCCCACAGTTGCAACCTTAAAGAAGCGGGGTTATGTGCAGTTAACTAAGGGAAATCTGCAACCGACAACTTTAGGGCTAGAAGTTGATGATTTTTTACAGAAAGCTCTGCCAGATTTACTAGAAGCAGAGTTCACCGCCAAAATGGAAAGCGCCCTTGATGCGATCGCAGAAGGTAAACAAGGCTGGCAGCAATACTTAACAACTTGGAATAAAAATTACTTCGTCCCAGCTTTAGCAAAAGCCAAAACTGTTGCTGTAAGTCCTTCAAATACGAAATCTTCAGTAGCTGAACGTAAATATGATACTTCTAAAACTCGCTGCCCTGAATGTAATAATTTTCTCGCTAAAATTCCCAGCAGCAAAGTTAAGAAAAAATATTTCCTCAAATGCACCAACGGCTGTGCAAATATAGTCCTATTTTGGAGTGACTTCAGCAAGTCTTGGCAACCACCACGCACCCAAGAAACCAAGCCAGAAAATCACTCCCCAACTCCTGCGAAATTAAGCTCATATCCCTGTCCAGTTTGTAAAAAACCACTAGAAGAGTATAGCTACACCAAAGACGGACAAAACAAAACCATGCTGCGTTGTTCTGCTGCGTCTCGTCAAGATAAAAAGCATAAAGATGTGGCTTTTTTTAGTACAGCTAAAGGTTGGTGGAGTCCGAAGTTTGGCGAGTTGAATCCAGTAGCAAAATGAGTCAGGACTTACGCAAAAAGATTGTCTGCGAAGAATGGGTGTAAGGGTTTTGAATCAGGGGTAGATGTAGCCTAACTGACACAAGAGACAAACTAACACACAAATTTTTGGGAAAATCTGGGAATACTAAGAAAAAATTCTTCAACTTGAACGCAGTATGATTAGCACTCAAGTCAGTATTCCTGGGTATGTAGTCGGCGAACAACTCTATGATGGTTCGAGAACTGTAGTTTACCGAGCAGTTCGAGAAACTGACAATTTACCTGTAGTAATCAAACTGCTAAAAAATCTTTATCCCAGCTTTAGCGAACTAGTACAATTTCGCAATCAGTATACTATTGCTAAAAATCTCAAAAATCCCGGAATCATCCAAACCTATAGCCTGAAATCATTCCAAAATGGCTATATTTTAGTGATGGAAGACTTTGGGGGAATTTCCCTCAAGGATTATTTTGTTAAAAATTGTGTAGCTTCGCTGGGTGAATTTTTACAAGTGGCGATCGCACTCTGTAACACCTTAGATATACTCTACCACGAGCGGATTATTCATAAAGATATTAAACCCAGCAACATATTAATTAATCCTGAAACCAAGCAAGTTAAATTAATCGACTTCAGCATTGCATCTTTGCTGCCCAGAGAAACCCAAACTCTAGTCAATCCCAATGTTTTAGAAGGGACACTGGCTTATATATCTCCAGAACAAACCGGGAGAATGAATCGCCCAATTGACTATCGCACAGATTTTTATTCTTTGGGTGTAACTTTTTATGAATTACTTACAGGCGAGTTACCATTTTCATCAAATGATCCAATGGAATTGGTACATTTTCACATTGCAAAAACACCAAGGTTAGTACATGAAATTCATCCACAAATTCCAGATGTGCTATCACAAATAGTCGCTAAATTGATGGCGAAAAATGCTGAAGACCGCTATCAAAGTGCATTAGGATTGAGATTTGATTTAGAAAATTGTTTACATCAACTAAAAGAAATTGGTGAAATTCAGAACTTTAAAATTGCTAGTAGGGATGTGTGCGATCGCTTCATTCTGCCTGATAAACTTTATGGTAGAGAAGCCCAAGTAGAAACCCTAATGCAAGCGTTTGAGCGCGTCAGTCAGGGTGCATCAGAAATAATGCTGGTGGCAGGTTTTTCGGGAATTGGTAAAACAGCCGTAGTTAATGAAGTACACAAGCCGATTGTGAAACAGCGCGGCTATTTCATCAAAGGTAAGTTTGACCAGTTTAATCGCAACATTCCCTTCTCTGCATTTGTGCAAGCGTTCCGTAATTTGATGGGACAATTGCTCTGTGAACCTGATAGCCAACTCGCCCAATGGCAAGCCAAGATTCTAAATGCTGTGGGAGAGAATGGACAAGTCTTAATTGAAGTGATTCCCGAACTAGAGCAAGTGATTGGAAAACAACCTCCGGTGCTTGAACTCGAAGGCAATGCAGCTCAAAATCGATTTAATCTGCTGTTCCAAAAGTTCGTTGCTGTCTTTACCAAGGTCGATCACCCATTAACAATCTTTTTAGATGACTTGCAGTGGGCGGATTTAGCTTCGCTGCAATTGCTGAAACTATTAATGCAGGACAATGGCCATCTGCTGGTGTTGGGAGCCTATCGGGATAATGAAGTATCACCTGCTCATCCGTTTATCTTGACGGTAGAAGACCTCAAGAAATCTCAGGCGCTCGTCCAGACTATGACCTTGGCTCCCCTGACATTTGACAGCATCAACCGCCTCATTGCCGATACGCTAAATTGTGCGCCCCAACTGGCGCAACCCCTGACCAAATTCATCGATCGCAAGACCAAGGGGAATCCCTTCTTCACCACCCAGTTTCTCAAAGCGTTACACGAAGAAGGCTACATCACGTTTAAGAGCGATCGCCGTTATTGGGAATGCGATATTGCCCAAGTCGAAGCACTGACGATCGCAGATGATGTGGTGGAGTTTATGGCACTGCAATTGCAGAAATTACCCACCGAAACCCAACAGACGCTAAAATTGGCGGCTTGTATTGGCAACTCGTTTGATTTGACGACATTGGCGATCGTCTCTGAGCAGTCGTCTACGGATATCGCCACAGTCCTGTGGAAAGCCTTGCAGGAAGGCTTAATTTTACCAACCAGCCAAATTTATAAGTTCTTTCAGTTAGGGGAATCAGAGCAGACTCACACACAGAATAATATCAATCCCACCTATCGGTTTCTGCACGATCGCATTCAGCAAGCGGCCTACTCGCTCATTGCCCAAGAACATCGACAGGCGACCCATCTGCACATCGGTCAGCTCTTGTTAAGCAAGACAACTGCCCGTGAGCGGGAAGAACAACTGTTTGAAATTGTGAATCATTTAAATATTGGACGTTCTCTCCTAACAACACCACAGGAACGTGAAGAATTAGCAGAATTAAACTTGCTGGCAGGGCGGAAAGCCAAAACCTCGACAGCATATAATGCAGCAGTAAACTACCTCGCCACCGGCATCTCCCTATTGCCCAACGATGCCTGGGAGAATCGCTACAATCTCGCCTTAGCGATCCATACTGCACTGGTAGAAGCCGCTTATCTCAACACTGATTTTGAGCAAATGGAGCATTGGGCAAACCTCGTCTTGCAGCACGCCCGGACTCTACTTGATACCGTTCCAGTCCAGCAAACCCGTCTGCTGGGGGCTAAAGCCCAGGGGCAACTGCTTGAGTCACTCCAGATTGGCTTGCAGGTCTTAAAGTCCCTCGGCGTGGAATTTCCTGAGCAACCGACCCCCGCAGAGATTGGACAGGCATTTGCTACTACTGGTCAATTATGGCAAGGGCGATCGCCCTTGAATTTACTAGATTTGCCAGCCATGAGCAATCCCAATCACTTAGCTGCAATGGAAATTATGCCCGTTTTAGTGCCATCTTCGTTTCGGGCGATGCCTGCTCTCTTGCCACTGCTAATTTGCAAGCAAGTGGAATTGTCGATTCAATCGGGCAATTGTCCTACTTCGCCTTGCTCCTACGGTGACTATGGATTGATGCTCTGTAGTGTCATGGGTGATCTAGAGTCGGGTTATGCCTTTGGTCAACTGGCATTGGGTGTCATGGAACGGTTTCAGGCAAAAGCCTGCAAAAGCCGAGCTGTCTATATCGTGAATTTTTTCATTAGCCATTGGCAGGAACCACTGCACAACCTCCTCCAACCTTTACGAGAGTCATATCAGAGCGGTCTGGAAACGGGTGATTTGGAATGTATCGCCTTCAGTGCCCATGCCTACTGTTACTACTCCTATTTTGCTGGCAAGGAATTAATGGGTCTGGCAAACGAGATGGCAGCCTACCATCAAGTTGTTTATCCGCTCAAACAGGTGGTGATTATCAAGTATTTGGAAATGGCTCAACAGGTGGTACTCAACCTCCTCGGAGACACAGAGGTTCCCTGGCAGTTATCTGGTTCTGCTTATAGTGAACAATCTCTATCTTTCCAAACAACCAACCCTGACCAAGTTGAATGCTTCCACTTTTATTTCAATCAAACCTTTCTCTTCTATCTGTTTGAGCAATACGAGCAGGCGACGCAAACATCTGTCTTAGTGGAAGAGTATATGGGTGGTGGGTTAGCAACCTTCTCGTTAGCCCTCTATTCCTTTTATGATGCGTTGTTGCAACTGGCGCAATATCAGCAGGCTACGGCAGCAGAACAATCGCAAATTCTGACCCGTGTGCAGCAGCAGCAGGATAAACTGCAACGATGGGCAACTCTGGCTCCGTTTAACCATCAACACCGCTGGGACTTGATCGAAGCCGAGCGCCATCGGGTTTTGAGGCAACGGGCTGATGCGATCGAACACTACGATCGCGCCATTGCAGGAGCGAAAACCAACGAATATATCCAAGATGAAGCCTTAGCAAACGAACTCGCTGCTAAATTTTACCTGGAATGGGGTAAAGAGAAAATTGCTCAAACATATATGCAAGAAGCATACTACTGCTACGCTCGTTGGGGAGCAAAGGCCAAAACCGATGACTTAGAAAAACGCTATCCCCAATTACTCCAATTGATTTTGCAACAGCGAAAAATTAACCTCAATCCTTTAGAAACTATCGCCACAATCTCCCGTAATTCTGCTTCTCGATCAACTGCCACTTCCAGCAGTGACAGCACCAGTGTTTCAGATGTCCTAGATTTAACCTCTGCGCTCAAAGCTGCTCAAGCTATTTCTAGCTCTCTGAATTTAAATACACTCATCACTAGCCTCACTCGGATTATTGTCGAAAACTCTGGTGCGAAAAAAGCTGTACTGCTGCTGACTGAAGAAGATAATTGGCAAGTTCGAGCCACTACTTTGATTGAAAATCAAGAAATAAAAACTATTCTGGAACCAAAATCACTAGAAAATTGTCCAGATATTCCCGTCAAAATTATTCATTATGTCAAAAATACGCAACAAACAGTTGTGATTGACAATTGTCAAACAGATATTCCTGGTTTAATCGGGAAATATATGTTGTCATACCAACCCCAAAGTGTATTATGTAGTCCGATTATTAATCAAGGGCATTTAGTGGGCATTATTTATCTAGAAAATAAATTGACAAGTGGGGTATTTACTGCGAAACGGTTACAAATTATTAATTTACTTTGTACTCAAGCGGCAATATCTCTAGAAAATGCCCAACTCTACACTAATTTACAAGCAAGTGAAGCTCGGTTTTTACGACTGGCAGAAAATGCACCAGGGATGATTTATCAATTCCAGCTTTCTGTAGATGGTATCGCTTCATTTAACTATGTAAGTTCTGGATGTTATGGAATTTATGAAGTTTTACCAGAAGCAGCAGTAGCCGATGCTAATAACTTAATTTCTTTGATACATCCAGAGGAAATCAATTATTTTTCTGAGTCTGTAGCCATTTCCGCGCAAACCTTACAGCCTTGGCAATATCAAGGCAGGATTATTACACCTTCTGGTAAATTAAAATGGATTCAGGCTATCTCTCGTCCTATCAAACAAGATGATGGGATAATTATTTGGGATGGCTTAGTATTAGATATTACTGAACGTAAACAAGCCGAAGCTGCTGTTAAGCAAAAATCTCAAGAATTAGAAAAAGCGTTAAGAGATTTGCAACAAGCACAATTACAAATTGTCCAAAGTGAAAAAATGTCTGCATTGGGTAATTTAGTTGCTGGTGTAGCCCACGAAATGAATAATCCTTTGGGTTTTATTTCAGCAACTCTCTTACAAGCTCAACCAGCAATTTCTGATTTGAGCAAACACATTACACTGTATCAAGAAGCCCTGCCAAATCCCGGCGATGAAATTCAATCACACGCTGAAGAAATTGACTTAGATTATAGCTTGGAAGATTTGCCGAAGATGATGAATGCAATGGTCATTGCCTGCGATAGATTAAAAAATATCAGCACTTCTCTACGGACTTTTTCTCGCGCCGATAAAGACTATAAAGTGCCATTTAATATCCATGAAGGCATTGATAGCACCATTTTAATTCTCAAACATCGCCTGAAATCGAACGAACAACGACCAGCAATTGAAGTTGTGACTAATTACGGTAATTTACCTCAAATTCAATGTTTTCCTGGACAATTAAATCAAGTATTTATGAATATTCTCTCCAATGCTATTGATGCTTTAGAAGAATCTAACAACGGGCGCAGCTTTGAGGCAATTACTGCTAATCCTAACATGATTACCATTAAAACATTTATGGCAGATAATCATGTCCACATCTCAATCGCTGATAACGCGAATGGCATGAGTGAAGAAGTTAAACAAAAAATCTTTGACCATTTATTTACTACGAAAGCTGTGGGTAAAGGTACAGGTTTAGGTTTAGCGATCGCACGGCAAATTGTCGAAGAAATTCATGGTGGCAAGCTAAGTTGTCATTCTGTTGTTGGTCAAGGTACTGAGTTTGTGATTGAAATTCCAGCATCAGTTTGAAAATGTCACGTTCCTCAAACTAAAATGTTTAGTCTGCCTTGGTGTCAGCTACGCTATCTCCACTTTTGTATTATGTTGTCTTGATTTTGTAGTATATTAAGAACTTGTTGCTAATTGTGGTGGAAGTGATGACATCTTTATTGGAATACAAGACATTTGTGGATGTTGAAGACGTAAAAGATTTGGGTGTTATTGTTGGACAAGCCTTTGTTAGGTCTGCCAGTGCAAGTGAAAATTTCTTCAAATTGATTGGTTTGGAGAACTTGCGGGTGATTTGTCGAGAAGGGAAAGTGGCTGGCGGATTAGCGACTGTACCGATGGGGATGTGGTTGGGGGGTCAATCTGTACCAATGGTAGGGATTGCTAGTGTGGGAATTGCGCCAGAATATCGTGGAGGTGGAGTTGCGATCGCACTTATGCAAAATATGCTGCAAGAACTCTATGCAAAAGGAACCCCCATTTCCGTTCTCTATCCCGCGACGCAACAACTTTACCGCAAAGCCGGATATGAACAAGCTGGTAACTATTGTACTTGGGAAATTTCCACTCAAGATATTCACTTACACAAGCCACCTTTAGCTTTACAACCAATAGCAGACCTTAATTGTGAAATCTTGCATCAACTATATCAACAACAGGCGCAACTAATTCATGGTTATTTAGACCGAAATTCCAGTATTTGGAAAAGAGTAACTCAATTAGGAGAAAAAGAAACTGTTTATGGTTATTTAATTGGCAACCAAGACCAACCCGAAGGCTATATTATCTTGAGTCAACATTATCAGGTAGATCATGCAGTGATTAAAATTCGAGATTGGGTAGTTTTGAGTCATGCTGCGGCACAAACTTTCTGGTCTTTTTTGGCTAACCATCGTTCTACAATCAAAAAAGTCACTTGGCAAAGTTCGATTATTGACTCCCTAACATTAGTATTACCAGAACAAACAGCCAAAATTAAACATCAAGAACGTTGGATGTTACGGATTGTGGATGTATATAAAGCATTGCAATTACGAGGGTATAAATTAGGAGTAGAAACCGAATTACATTTAGCAGTTAAAGATGATTTATTAACTGGTAATAATGATAAATTTATTCTTTCTGTTGCTAACGGACAGGGTGAAGTTAAGCAAGGTGGTAAAGGAGAATTACAGATAGATATTCAAGGATTAGCTTCTTTGTATACGGGTTTATTTACCCCTCATACGTTAAAATTAGCAGGAAAATTAGAAGCTCCAGACACAGCACTATTAGCCGCAACAGAAATTTTTACTAGTTCTGCACCGTGGATGGCTGATTTCTTTTAAAAATTCCAAACTGTTCTGTGACAAAATAGTTTTATTGTCCTGGAGACGATGCACTATGGTTTCTACAATCAAGCACCGCTACACTTTGGATGAATATCGCGCCATTGAAGAAAAAGCCGAAGGACGCAGCGAGTATCGAGATGGAGAAATTGTCCCAATGCCAGGAGGAACGCTCAAACACAGCCGCATCGGTCGAAACATTTTGACATATCTTAGCTTTTTGTTGCGTGATACTTCATTTGAGCCAATTAACAGCGATTTGCGCCTATGGATTCCTGAATATCGGCGGGGTGTATATCCAGATGTGATGGTTTTTGATGGAGAACCACAACTCAATGAAGGACGCTTAGATGAAGTATTAAATCCTACAGTAATTGTTGAAGTCTTATCGCCTAGCACCGCAGATTATGACCGACAACATAAGTTTCGGATGTATCGTTCTATTCCTAGTTTTAGTGAATATTTATTAGTTGAACAGAATGAGCCTTTTGTTGAAAAATATACCAAGCAAACTCAAGGTTGGTTGCTGAGTGATTTTAAAGGTTTAGAGGGTTCGATTGCTTTGGAATCTGTTGGTGTTGATTTACCAATAGCGGAAATTTATCGCGGCGTTGTATTGGAAATTTAGGTGAAAAACTTGTGGCATTTGTTGGGTTTCACTTCGTTTCACCCAACCTAAAGAAGATTGCGATCGCCCTACAATAACCAAGCAAATAAATCTCTAACAGTAAGCTGAAGTTCATTTATAAAAGATGGTACAGAAATAAGTGCATCTGGCTCATCAAATACGGTAGTTTCTTGCTTGGGTTGAAAAACAAACACTGTTTGCTCATCTGGATCTATTAACCAACCTATTTGAGTTCCATGCTTTAAGCAATGAAGAATATTTTTCGTAACTTTTGTTTGATTTTGATCGGGCGATAAAATTTCAATTGTCCAGTCTGGAGGCAGAGCAAAAGTATTAGCTATTTCTCCATTTTCATCACGAGGAATTCTATCCCAAGTAAAAACTACAATATCAGGTACAATTGAACGTCCGCCAAATGTACAACGCAATTCAGGAAAGGCGCGAGCAATGCGTTTTGGCTTGACTATATTATTGATAGCAGGGACAAATTCTCCTTGAATCGCGCTATGTTTACCCTGTGGCATTGGTTTTTGGATAATTTGACCATCAATATATTCTAAGCTCGGTTTAGTTTCTGGTAGTTTGAGAAATTCCTCTAACGTTATGGGTTGAGTAGGAGTTTTTACCATTGAGACTTCCTCGCATAATTACGAATAATCTATCTTACGCAGAGGCGCAGAGGCGCGGAGAGGATTAGGAGTTTAACTTATGCAAAAATTCTTTTAAACTCCTACTTCTCTGTGTCCTCCGCGTCTCTGTGGTTCGTTCAAATTTAAGCCGCGTAACAAATAGGGGTAGGTTTTAAACCCACCCCTTTTTTGTCTGATATTCTGCGCCCAACGGCTGCTGCTACGGGCTTTAAAACATCAACTAAGTTCACCATATCTTCTAAAGACAATGCTTGACGGGCATCGGAAACGGATTTTTCTGGTTCTGGGTGACATTCAATAATTAATCCATCTGCACCACAAGCTACAGCAGCTTTGGCGACGGGTGCGACTAGTTCGCGTTTACCGACGGCGTGGGAAGGATCTACAATCACAGGCAAGTGAGTGATTTGCTTGAGTGCGGCGACTGCGCCTAAATCTAAGACGTTGCGGGTGTAAGTGTCGAAGCTGCGAATACCGCGTTCGCACAGGACGACATTTGGGTTTCCATGACTGAGGATATATTCAGCAGCCATAACGAATTCTTCTATGGTGGCGGCTAAACCACGCTTGAGCAAGATTGGTTTATCAACTTGTCCCAAGGCTTTGAGTAAGTCGAAGTTTTGCATGTTGCGGCTACCTATTTGCAGCATATCAGCAGATGCGGCGACAGTTTCGATTTGGGAAATTGCCATTACTTCTGTAACTACTGGCATATTGTAGAGCGATCGCACTCTCGCTAAAACTTCTAATCCCGCTTCAGCCATTCCTTGGAAAGCATAAGGCGAGGTGCGGGGTTTGTAAACACCACCGCGTAAGGCTTGTACAGGTGCAGATGATAGCTTTTGAGCAACTGTTTCCATTTGTTCTAAGCTTTCCACTGTACAAGGGCCGCCAATAATTACTAATTCTTCACCACCGAAGGCGACTGTCTCTGAAAGTTTCACAATTGTTTGGTGGTTGGGATGAGATTGGGCGGCTAGTTTAGCGTTAATCATGGTTTGATTCTCTGAAAGTTATGAAGTGTAGTAAAGTGCTGAGTGCTGAGTGCTGAGTGCTGAGTGCTGAGTATTAAATACTCCCTCTGCCTGTTTTATGCTGTGAATGAAAAAGCCCGGAAACTGAGAGTTCCGGGCGCGTTCTGGCTAATTGGCATGACGCTATTTACCCGGAGTTTGCTCTAGGCCAAAAGTAAAAGCTGTAAAACCAGTTAGTGAAATTAGTCGTCATGCTCAATACTCCTAAAAACAAAAAAACCGCAGAAGTCAGTTCTGCGGTTCATCGGGCGGTTTCCAGTTGGAAACGTGACTCACTCCCGGTGAACCGCCTTATGCCAAAAATAAAAGTAGTAATTGCTGCTGAACATATACGCTGGGCTGAGATACAAAATTGAATATAAAGCTTCCTTGAGCTTCAAGATAACAAAAGCGATCGCTCACGTCAAGCACCACAGGACATCAAAAAGCGATAGACTCATTACAACTCTGGGAATGGAGGCTTGTGGCTAGTTGGTAACTGAAACATGGGCTTTTAGGACACTCAAATGAGGCGAAGCAGTTCTCGCCAACCCTAAACAGCTTGGTTATTCAACTTGCACAAACATATATACTTTTGCGGAAAACTCAGTTTGATTATGCCCAGTTCCAAAATCTTCAGCAAATCTTTTGACACCTATGAAGTTTACCCTTGCCCAGTTTGTCGAGTCGGTAAAATATCACAAATGCCATTAATGGAGACTATGGCTTGTGATTTTTGTCAAGAGATTTTTACTGTCAATGTAGAGCAGCAACAAATCAAAATGCCTTCACGGCAACCGCCTTTGGTTTGGCGATGGAATGGCTTGAGTTGGACAGAAGCGCAGTTAGAAGGTGTGGAGTTAGGTTGGGGTTACGGATTTGCTGCGATCGCTTTTATATTTTTCCCTACAACTTTAATTGGCATTGTCGCTTTTTATTTTCCCCCATCGCTGGATTCTCCCCTCACTTGGATACCATACATCTGGACTATATTAACTTTTTTGTCACATTTATCAATCATTTTGTGGATTATTGTTGAGGTTTATCAAATTCCTGTTGCGGCATATTTCAGAGCTATAAATCGGTGGCGAAATGGAGAAATAGGAAGATGACGGTGATACAGATAAAAAGGGACAATAACTTAATTACTGGATGGTACAAGCCCCAAATTTATCTATAGAATCATTCGCAAATCCAACATCATCCTTTCTCAATGTAAGCTAATCGTCATTTAAATTACACCATGTTCATTGGTAATAAAAACTGCAAACCCTCTCCCTTACTCCCTGTCCCCTGCCCCCTGCCCCCTGCGACCTCAATCTGCTTTTTCATATACTTAACAGCTGATCCGTGGGGTTAATCACCAATCTCAATTCTCAAATCTAAAATTGTCTGACAATCGACTATCAACAACATCCTATGAACGAGTTGGAGCGGTATTATCGAATATTAGAATTAGAGCCTGGTGCAACACTTGACGAAGTTAACCAGGCTTATAAAGATTTAGTCTTTGTTTGGCATCCTGACCGCCTTCCCAAAGATAATATCCGCTTGCAACAAAAAGCTCAAGAAAAGCTCAAAGCCATTAATGAAGCGCGGGATAAATTGCGTTCTTTTAACGGTCATTCGACCAATGGTAAGCATCATACTGCTACACACCATCCATCACCCCAACCAAATGGGAAGCATTATGCTGCATCACCATATCAGTCGCCTCAACCGAATGGTAAGTATGATCATGCGTCACACTATCAGTCACCTCAACCAAAAAGACCGTCACCAACCCCCCATCACACACCAAACCAAAATCCAGATTTGAGTGGTAAAGATTTCAGTCGAGCTAATTTAAGTAACAAAGATTTATCTGGAAGAAACTTAAGTTATGCCAATTTAACTGGTGCAGACCTCAGCGATACTTTTATGCACAAAGTAATTTTGCGGGGTGCAAATTTATCAGAAGCCAATTTATTTAGAGCAAATCTACTTCTAGCCGATCTCAGAGAAGCCAATTTACGTAACGCTAACTTAATTGGTGCAGACTTGAGTGGTGCTGATTTGCGGGGGGCTGACTTGACTGGTGCAAAAATTCGTTCTGGCGATCGCTTGCTAGTGAAGTTGATTGGTGCTAACTTAGCAGGGGCGATTATGCCCGATGGTCATACCCATAGTTAATGATTAGCATATTAACTGCGATCGCTATTCCTCTTCACCCACACCAGATACATAAACTGTTAAGCATATAAGAAAGCACATTGAGGCCACAGAGGGCAGAGAGTAAGGGAGTAAGGGAGAGGGTTTGCAGCTTTTATTACCAATAAATATGGTGCAATTTAAATGACGATTAGCTTACCAAAGCTATCTAAAACTCCTAGGTACAAATTCCCGAATTTTCTCTTGTTTTCTGTTTCTTCAAGCAACCAATAATCTCTCCCCATCAGATGGAATTTGTAGATAAAAATTACGTATTTTAACGAATTCCAAATTGAGATTTATCACAGAAAATGTAGCAATCCATATTTTTGTTACATCTCCTGCATTTTTCCGGCTAATATTAATTAGCTGAGTATGTATGGCTGACACTAAAGATTTAAGTTAGGCTAAAGCCATTTGTGTGGGGATAACAAATATATATGCGCTCTGCCAATGCTCAAAATACTTCTGTGAAAGATAATCAGACTAGAACTTCCTCTACAAAAGAGTCTGTAACTCAATCGTCAAATCATCCAAGTTGGATTGTTGGCTTAGTTAACAATCTAAGTATCAGTCAAAAAATTGCTTGGGGTTATACTGTTGCTCTAGGGGCGGCTGTTATTGGAACAGTAGCAGGATTTATGCTAGGGGATTACTATCAGCAACAAGCCATCATTCAAAAACAAGAAAAATGGCAAGAAATTCAGCTAATTCGTAGTCTTAACTCTGTTTTATTAGAATTACAATCTCATCAAGGTAAAATCTTAGTTTTTACAGATTTAAAACATTGGCAAGCAGAACGCATTCATGTTATCCAAAACTCTGCTGAACTTCAACAAATTTGGGCAGAACTAACAACTTATGTTAATCAACATCCTAATAAAAAAATATCGAATTTCTTAGAAAATTATCAAAGTATTCCTACAGTATATAGCCAACAAATAATGGCGATATTAAATCAAAACTCTACATCTAATTTAAAGGCTGAAAATATAGCCAGTATAAAGGAAAAACTGTTAGCCCTTTCTCAAGGCGAAATATATTTTCAATTACACAATACTACAGATGCTTTGGAAGAATTACTCGCAGCTTCTGAGGGGACTTTTCAACGCAAAGAAGTGGCGGTACTGGCTACAGAAAAAGTCCGAGACAGAATTATCATTATTAGTATGCTGTCATCGGTAGCGATCGCTATTATACTAGCCCACTACACCAGCCGAGCGATCGCACGTCCACTCAAAGCCGTTCACGATATCGCGCTGAAGGTAACTCAGGAATCTAACTTCAATTTACAAGCACCAGTCACCACAGCCGACGAAGTGGGAATGTTAGCCGACTCACTTAATCAACTCATTCAACGAGTTCATCAACTTTTAGCAGAACAAAAAGCCGAAGCATCTCGACAATTAATTCAAAATGAGAAAATGTCGAGCCTCGGACAAATGTTAGCGGGAGTCGCCCACGAAATCAATAACCCCGTCAACTTTATTTATGGGAATCTTCAGCACACTAATGCTTACTTTCAAAATTTGTTAATGCTGCTAGAAGCCTACCAAGCCAAAGTACAAGATGATGAATTAGATGAGTTAGCTGAAGAAATTGACTTAGATTTCGTCAAACAAGACTTGCCAAAGCTATTACAATCAATGCAAGTGGGAGCTAACCGAGCTAAAGAAATTGTTTTAAGCTTGAAGAACTTCTCGCGGTTAGATGAAAATGAATTTCATGCTGTAGATATTCACTCTTGTATAGAAAGTACATTATTAATTTTAAATAATCGCCTGAAAAAAAGAATTAATGTAGTGAAAAAATATGGCGAAATTCCCAATATACAAGGCTATGGTGGTGCATTATATCAAGTGTTTATGAATATTTTATCTAACGCTATCGATGCTTTAGAAGAGTCCCAAAATGAAGAAGAATATCAAGAAATTGTTATTTCTACACAAAAACTCAATGCAGATTTGATAGAAATCAAAATTACTGATAATGGTTCTGGAATTTCTCCAGAATATCAACAAAAAATATTTGAAACATTTTTTACTACAAAACCCATTGGAGTTGGTACAGGTTTAGGTTTGTCAATTAGCTACCAAATTATTGTCGAAAAACACAAAGGTCAACTAATTTGTGAATCGGAGTTTGGTGAAGGCACGACATTTGCGATCGTATTACCAATCAAACATTCAACTGATGATGATACCTCTTTAGAAGAGAGCGACTTAGCTCTTACCATTAATGACTAGAGCCTAGTTCTCGCAATACCTGTTCGCCAGGAATAGATGTAATTTCTTCCTGTTCAACGGTTTGTAACCTGTTTTAAGCTTCTTTTTAGTTTGCTGATTTGGTATTGTAATTAAGAGTATCACCTTAAATTAACATACTATCAAAAAATCAAATTTATCTATGAATATTGCTATCATTGGTTGTGGTTATGTAGGTTGTGCAGTGGCTAAATATTGGCAGCAAAAGATGACTTTTATTGTTACCGCCACCACAACTACCCCCAAACGCATCCCAGAACTTCAAACTGTAGCGCAAAAAGTTTTCATTGCTAAAGGAAACGACGCAGCCACACTGCAATCAGTTTTGCAAAATCAAGATGTAGTTTTGTTGAGTGTGGGGGCAAAAGGCGCAAATTTATATGAAGAAACTTATCTAGAAACTGCAAAAACTTTAGTGGCAATTTTGCCGCAGTTACCTAATATTCGCCAAATTATCTACACGGGCAGTTATTCTGTTTATGGCGATCGCAATGGTGCTACAGTCGATGAAGATACACCCATAGAACCAACCCATGCTTCAGGCATAATTCTGCGAGAGACGGAAAAACTTTTACTTTCAGCAGCCAGTGAGAAATTGCATGTTTGTATTTTGCGCTTGGGTGGTATTTATGGAAATAATCGAGAACTAATTAAAATATTTAGTCGTGCATCTGGTACAACTCGCCCTGGTAATGGTGAAGATGTCACGAATTGGATTCATTTAGATGATATTGTCAGCGCCATTGAGTTTGCCCGTCAACAACACTTAAATGGTATTTATAATTTGGTCGATGATGCACATTTAACCAGCCAAGAATTACTAGATACTTTATTTGCGAAACACAATTTACCTACAGTGCAATGGGATAGTTCCCAGACAAGCAACCGCCCATATAATGCCAATGTATCAAATCAGAAAATCAAAGATGCCGGATACAAACTGATTCATCCCCAAATGATTTTTTGAATTTAATTCATCTTACTCAGTGCTGAGTGCTGAGTGCTGAGTGCTGAGTAAGAAAAAGATTACTCAACACTTTCTCACTTGGTAAATGTTATATCTTTTAACTCAGCACTCAGCACTTTCAACTCAGCACTCTTTACAAAGGACGATAAACGCGATAGTTAATTTCTGGGAAGATATTATCCATAACTTCGATTTTTTCTAGCCAACCACTGTCAACTTTACCGATTTTGACATCTTCATAAAGTTTATTAAACCGCATCAGGTGCGATCGCGTCCGGCGGACTGCATAAGGAACCATTGTTCCTGTCCGCATAATAAATGCCCAGTCAGAAGATTGTGCTAATAACAGTTCTCTTGCTGCTTGGTTTAGCGCCCGCCATTGCAACTCATCAGCAGGTTCCAACTTCGAGATTTCAATCATCCGTTCTGCGGCTTTGTGCAGATGGGGATAAATCCAAGCATTTGTTTCATTTAACCAATATTCGTGGAAACCTTTGTAACCCCAACTCGACTGAGAAGGACGGCAAACTTGCTGGCTGGGTTCGGCTCGGAGATAATCTGCCAAGTGAGTCATTTTATATGTACCTTGGTCATACCATGACTTACGGAATAAGTAGTCAATAAACCAAGGGCCTTCATACCACCAATGTCCGAACAACTCCGCATCGTAGGGCGAAACAATAATCGGCGGACGCTGCATAATTCCGTAAAGATGTTCAGCCTGACGTTCGCGGTTATACATAAAGTTGGCAGCATGTTCGGCGGCTTTTTCCCTTGCCCAGTATGGATCATACAGTGCCTTATCTGATAAACCTAAACCGCGTCCGGTAATTTTATGGTATTTAATCCCCGTATTTTTGCGCTGACCATTGGGCATGATATAGGGTTTGATATACTCATATTCTGCTTCCCAGCCCAAATCTTTGTAAAATTCTCGATATTCGGCTGCGCCAGGATAGCCCACCTCAGAAGACCATACCTGTTGTGAAGATTCATGGTCTCTACCAAACGCTGCTACCCCTGTTTCGGTAAAAATCGGCGCGTAGCTACCAAAACGCGGACGGGGACGGGCATAAAGAATACCATGTCCATCGGTGAGGAAGTAACGCAAGCCAGCATCAGCCAGCATCCTCTCCAGCCCTTCATAGTAGGCACATTCTGGCAACCAAATACCTTTAGGCGGACGACCAAAAGTTTGTTCGTAGTGTTCACAAGCTACTTGAATTTGCGCCCACACAGCTTGGGGATACATTTTCATCAATGGCAAGTAGCCGTGAGTAGCGCCACAAGTGATAATTTCTAAGTTATTACTATCTTGGAATTGCTTAAAAGCAGTTACCAAATCACCGTTGTAGCGTTCCCACATTTCCCGCGCTTCGTTAAACTCAGTAGCGTAGTGTTCCGCGAGATAACGAATATGCCCATTGTTAACATTATGCTCAATTTCTAGTTCTGTAAGTTCCTCTAATTTGGCTAAGTGAGCATCATAGCGTTCTTGCAATAGGGGATCACGTAGCATCGACACCAAAGGCGGTGTCATACTCATGGTGATTTTAAAGTCGATGCCGTCTCGCTTTAAGCCTTCAAAGACTTTTAGTAAGGGAATATATGTTTCGGTAATGGCTTCATAAAGCCATTCTTCCTCCAGCACATAGTCACTTTCTGGGTGACGAACGAAGGGCAGGTGTGCGTGAAGTACAAGCGCGACGTAGCCAATAGCCATAGTAATTTCGGGGTGATACTGGTAAATTTAAGGTCGAGGGGTTTAGCAGAAATTAACAATATTTTAAGACCTTCTGGGTATCGTCGTAGTCTGATTGTATTGAGAAAGTTGGCTATGGCAGATAGGGAAATCAGGCAGAAGGCTGAAAGATTATGCACGAAGGTTGTTTGTGGAGAATGGGTGTAGGGGAGAAAGGGTATGGGGTGTAAGGGTTTTAATGACCTATACCCCTTCACCATCCTTTCAAACCTAGATTTTGTATATTACTGTGTAAGTCTTGTGATCTGAAGCTTCACAAATGATTTAGTATTACCGGGAGTTTTTTAGTTTTTTGGAAAGAAAAATTCTAGTTCATAACTCAATTCAATACTAGTTAATAGAAGTGAATTTACTGAAGAAAAACACCTTCAAGATAGGAGTGTTTTCGTGATTTATACATATTTTGAAGAAATTGAATTTAATATCCCAATGATACCTTTGCGTTTGTGGGTACACGCGATCGCCGTGGCGAAAAGTTAGCCGTCAAATCTGTGGTGACACATATCTTGCACCTAGCCCCGACGAATGGAATTCGCGGCTATAAAAACGAAGTCCGCCTACGCGGACTAATGTAAAGTCAAGGGCTTTGAACCCGCGCAGGCGGGTTTTGTTCGTGTAGCCGCGACTTCAGTCGCTTGGTGCAAGATGTGATGTGAGTAAAGTCTCTAATCCCTAACCTCAAAAAAAATAATTAACCCAACTGATTAAATAAATCAGCCAAAATTACATTAGAAAATAAAAATCCTTCTGGGTCAGTTAATTGCAACCTTCCTTCTGTAACTTTTACCCAACCTTTCTCAAGGTAAGGTTGCAAACATTGATACATCTCCCCTATTTTCTCTTCGCCAAACTCTGCTTGTAAGTTAGAAACACTCACACCTTCAGCCAAGCGCAACCCCAACATTAAAGTTTCTAACAATACCTCAGCTGGTGGAGTAATTTCACAGTCAATTTTGCAGCCAGCTTGTACCCATTGATAATATTCCTGAGTTTTGCGGGGGCGCGTGAAGCGTTTCTTGTCAGTGTAACTAGCTGCGCCCATCCCAAAGCCATAATAAGGTCGGTTTTCCCAATAAACGCGATTATGCTGACACTGGTGTCCAGGTCGGGCATAATTAGAAATTTCATAATGGGCGTAACCTTTGCCAGTCAATACTTGCTGTCCCATCTGGTACATCTTGACAGTGGTTTCATCTGTTGGTAGAGGATTATCCCCTGGTTTGTAATAGCGATTAAAAGCTGTACCTGGTTCAATGGTTAAATCATAGATAGATATATGCGTCGGGTTGGTAGCTACTGCTTTTTCTAAAGAATCCGACCATTGATCTAAAGACTGATGTGGCAACCCAGAGATTAAATCTAAACTAAATTCGGGAATCTCGACTTTGTGAATTAATTCAACAGCTGCAAAGATATCTTTAACTGAATGCGATCGCCCAGCTACTTTTAACAATTCTTCTTGAAAGGCTTGTACACCCAAACTCACTCGATTTACACCCAAACTCTGATAGCCTGAGATATGCGCCAAATCAAATGTACCTGGATCTACTTCCATTGAAATTTCGACTTGGGGCGCAATTCCAAAACTTTGTTCTAAAGCTTCTAATATTTGTGCCAACTGCTGAGTTGATAGCAGTGAAGGAGTACCACCACCAAAAAAAATTGTCTGCAAAGATTGACTAAAATTAGGTGTATTGGCAATTTCTTGGCATAATACCTCTACGTAATGGGAGATTGTACCCGATGTTTCACCCCGCAAGCGATCGCCCACAACAGACACAGGGAAATCGCAATAAAAGCACCGTCGTCTGCAAAAAGGAATATGTACATAAGCAGAACTGACCATGCCAGAAACAGCAAATTTTTGATTCATTTTCAGCAATAATTACTTAACTTAACAAAGCATTACAAATTGCCAAAATAAAAAGTTTGTTTATGTTTTTTTATCGTTTCACAACAAAACCATGCAAAATATTAAAATAAAGCTCTTTAGTTATAATATTTGCAGATATTCCCTGCTTCCGCCCTTAGTCTAAGTCAATATTCATTATTGCCTTTTAGCGATGAAATCAAAAACATTTGATTTTATCGGGTAAAACAATTGCAGGAAAACAACACAACCATGCTTGATGCCATTATTATTCTCTCATTCATTTTGGCAGCAGCAGGCATAGGTTTCTACAGCACCGATCTGCTACCAGATGGCACGTTAGATCGAGTGACCAACCTAGAAGCTTTACGCCTCACAGTTGCCGTCTTTGCCGCTATTATTGGCGGTGCAGTTGGACTGAGTTTCCAGACGACTTATCGTCGCCTAGAGGCACAAGTCCGGGAAATGCCACTGGAAGCCATCTTAACGCGTGCCATAGGATTAGTCATTGGCTTACTACTAGCAAACTTAATGCTTGCTCCGTTATTTTTGCTACCTATACCACCAGACTTTAGTTTTATTAAGCCCTTGGTGGCAGTTGTTGGTAGTATTATTTTAGCTGTTACAGGCATGAATTTGGCAGATACCCACGGACGCGGATTACTGCGATTAATTAATCCGAATACTGTGGAGACAATGGTAGCAGAAGGTACATTAAAACCTGCCAATACCAAAGTTTTAGATACTAGCTGTATCATTGATGGTCGTATTGAAGCACTACTAGAAACAGGGTTTTTAGAAGGGCCAATCATCGTGCCACAATTTGTTTTACAAGAATTGCAGCAAGTAGCTGATGCTAGTAAAGACCAAAAGCGGGTGCGGGGAAGACGGGGTTTAGAAATTCTTAACCGCATTAAAGAAGCTTACCCAGAACGCATCTTAATTAACCCCATCGACTACGATGATATTGCCACCGTAGACGCGAAATTAGTCCGCTTTGCCCAAGAAATCAACGCAACACTGCTAACCAACGACTACAACTTGTCGAAAGTAGCCAGCGTGCAGAAAGTACCCGTGTTGAACGTCAACGATTTAGTTAACGCCGTCCGTCCCACTTATTTACCAGGCGATAACCTCGACCTCAAAATTCTCAAAGAAGGCAAAGAACCAAGTCAAGGTATTGGCTATTTAGATGACGGCACAATGGTTGTCGTTGAAGAAGGTAGCGGTTATGTAGGAGGTGAACTGCGGGTAGTCGTCACCAGCGCCTTGCAAACCTCAGCCGGACGCATGATTTTTGCCAAACCCCAAGCTTCAGCAATAGCGTGAGGGAAATGTCTGGTTCAATCACAATTAAATCATGCACAAGTAATGCGATCGGTGTAGTAACCCTGCACCGATTATTTTTTTATCTTGTTATTAGTAATTCCGCTCATGTTTTTTGTGAAATGTGTATCTATAAAACGCATATTTATTATATTTAAATTTTCCATTATTCTTGTATGGTAAAACTCTACTATCGTGGGATGGTGGCGCAAAATGGCAAACCCAAAATAGGTCGAAGTGCAAGACTATTAGGAATTAGACCAGGCATTGATATAAACGTTGAGCAAATGCCTGTAGGTTATCTTGATGAGCAAGGCTATTTGTTAGCAGAGTCAGAACGTGAAGTTCGAGGAGAGCTTGTTACTGTCGCCATCAAAGATACAAAGGGAATGTCTGTTTCTTTATCCATTGAAGCTTTACCAGCATTTCGTAAACCTCAAAAATTTGGTGGAACCGGCAAAGATCCTCTGTGGCAAATTGATGATAGTGATATCACTGGAGATTTACAAGCTATTCAAGATAGCCCAACCCACGTTAGCATTGTACCGAGAGTTACAATGTCTTTAGAAAGGTACGAATTAGCATTAGCAAACACCAAAAACTATTGGCAGAGAGTAGATTAAAACTATGAAAATAGGAAGCTCAAAACATGGCGTGGATATTTAGTTTATCAGCAGAATGCGGTTCTGATGAAACCACTGCTCATAAATTTGCTCAACATTTTATAGGGCAAATATTTATACTCTCAAATGGTAGTTCATGCCTATGTCACGTAGACACCTTTCAAGATATCGAAAGCAATTGGTGGTGTCGTGTTTACCCCAGTAATATTAGTGAAGTGGGAATAGATAGCCCGGAAAGTGCTTATTTAATGACAGAATTAGGTATTTTACTATATCAAAAACTACGCCTTGCTCCTCCCTTTCGTTATGCCTTAGTAGGTGTGGAAGTTGATGAATTCAGAACATATAGTGAATTAATTGAAGACTTACCTAATTTATCGATTCCTGGATTAGTTTTATCGCAAATAATTGAACAGGAAGCAGCAATATTACCTATTTTTAGACAATTTAGCTCTGGTTATATTTGGCAACCTTATCAGGGAGAAATTTATAATCCTCTAATGGTATCTCCAGAGTTAAAAACCAAACTTGATGAACTTTTGGTTATACGTTGAATTTAAGCTTTGATTGATCAAATAAAGAGTATAATTTGAATTATATTTAGTTTCGCTCATGATTTGTTTGTCTAATAAATATAATTGCGAAAAAATTAATAATAGGCAAAATCAATAATGTGAAGATTAAAGTAAAGATAAGAAGATTGTGATCTCTGCGCCTCTGCGGTTCCAATAAAAAACAGCCACCTTAAAGAAGTAGCTGCTTTCATATTATGCAACCTAATTTTGCTGGTTTAACCAAACTTCCAAATCAGCAACTTCCGAAAAATCTAATAAAGCCTCTCCTAATTCTTCTAATTGTTCAGCAGATAAATTACGTACCTGTTCAAGTAATGGTGTATTGATTTCACCAAAACGCCTTTTAAGCAAACGACTAATTAGTTTTAATGCTTCCTTTTGAACAATATCTTGATAAATTACAGAATCTTTCATGATATCTTCCCGTAATAACTGACGAATCAAATCTTTTTCAAACCGCAAACCCGCTAAAATTTCTACGCAACCAGCAATATTTTGTCTTTCTTCCCTATCCGAAATTGTAGCGACTTGTTCAGCCACTTGTGCAAGCAATCCTTGGGGGGAGGTAGTTCGAGTGAGAGGCGCTAACGGTAACAATGCAGGATTTGACAAAAATTGTGCTGATTCTTGTTCCCATAAGCGCACAACTCGATAGAGATGAATTGTTGTGTCGTCTCGATATTCTTCAGTGAACGCTACTTCGTTAGTTGTTTCTTGAAGAAATATCAATACTTGCACTACAGGACATCGATATTGACGCTTCAACCTCACAGAATAATCAAGCATTCGGAAGTTCAGCGCGGGAGTAGAAGTTGTTATAGTTTGAAATTCAATATGTAAAATTTGGTTATCTGTACGCAGAAATGTCACAGAATCAGCGCGAATTGGTTCAAGTGTTAATTCTGTTTTTAATACTTCAATTTGTTGTGTATCTACACCCAGTAACCAGCGCACAAACTCTCCTGGATACTGTTCTGCTAAATATTTACAAGCGTTATCGTAACTCAAATCTTGCTCCTAATATTACTTACTCATACCCCCAAATTTTAATTGTATTGTCAGTACTACCGCTTATTATATTTTTACCGTCAATACTAAAAGCTACTGAATTAACAGTTCCTGAATGACCTGAAAGGGTATTTATTAACTCTTTTGTACTTAAATGCCAAAGCTTAATAGTATTATCTTGACTACCGCTAACTAAAAGCTGCCCATCAGGGCTAAAAGCAACACTAGAAACAGGGTTATTATGTCCTAAAAATGTGTGAATTAATTCTCCATTGTACAAATCCCACAATTTAATAGTCTTGTCATTACTTCCACTCGCCAAAGTCTTACTATTGGGACTAATTGCAACTGCATTTACCCAGTTAGAACGTTCTTCAAGACTATAAATTGCTAATCCAGTTTTAATATCCCAAATTTTAATAGTATGGTCACGACTAGCACTAATTAATTGTCGTCCATTATTATCAATAATAATAGATGTAATAGCACTTGTATGACCATTTAATTGACAAATCAATTCTTCTGTATCTATATTCCATATCTTAATATTTCCATCTCCACTTCCAGTTGCAATACATTTTCCATCAGGACTAAACGCAATTGAATAAATATTAGCTGAATATCCAGTAAAAGTTGTACCTGTTTTTGCAAACCATAACTTAATTTTCTTGTCATCACTACCACTAGCTAATATTTGCCCATCAGGGCTAAAGGCTATTGCTCTAACATAGTCTGAATGTCCAGTAAATGTACCAATTACCTCACCTTGATGCAAATTCCAAATTTGGATTGTATGGTCACAACTACTACTTGCAAATGTTTTACCATTAGGATTAATAGCAAGACATAAAACAGATTTTGAATGTTCAATAAGAGTATTGATACATCGCCATTTCCGTTTTTTACTACTTTCAAAATCTGCTATTAACTGCAAATCATTATTATATATTGCTCGATAATGTTGAGATATAGAACTTAGCTGTGAATGAAGCTTACTTGTCCAGTCTGTAGGAATATCAGCCTCTATATTAAATAATTGCGGTTCATAATTCGGATCAATATTCAAATAATACCAATCTGCTAAAAATGCCGCTAATAACTTATGCAAGGTAACAATAGTTTTTCTGATAGCGCGAAAAGATTGATTTTCATCATTTCCAGCTTCTTCTAATTGCCTTTTTACTTCTTCCCAGTTCCAAGGTTCAAAAGATAAAGATACAGGTTCTTGCAGTCCCCAAAACCGAATATTAAAATAAACTTCATGGTCTGTAATATCAGTGTAAATAATTGCAGTTGGCACAGCAGATAAAATTGTTTCTAGTTGCTTAACTTCAGCATCAAAAACAGAACGTTCAAAATATTTACCATAAAATTCTACTGGGCATAAATCGCCCTGAAGTGGATAGTACTTTTCTAAAAATATCTTTAATTGATTACGAATCTCTTTATTGAGGCTGTCACGGAATGATATGGGAAAATCTTCGCTAATATCTGGAGGTGGAACTAACATCAATAAGCGAGGTTTCTGTTGCTCCTCAATAAAAATTCTCTGTACTTCATCACGACTTAAAATACCCGGCCACTTTTGTTGATCAAAAATTGCTTGAATCTCTTGTTTTTTGATTTCAATATCTTTAGCTGTCTTTTCTCGAATTAAATCTAAATATAAAGCACTTAATTTACGTCTATCTTCTAATTCCTCCTGTTTTAATTGCAAAGCCCTTTCTTCTCTTTCCGCCTGAACTGCGGCAATTTGTATATCTGTTTTTAAGCGTAAATCTTGAATTTGCAGTAATTCTTTCTCTCTAGCTTCTCGGCGATTATAATAGTCTATTTCTGCCTGACGCACTCGCGTATCTTTTCTAGCATTTTCAATTTTTGTTGGTAAATTATGTTGATTATCTTTGCCGAATTGTTTATCAAGAAAAGCAGCAACAATTTTTTCACCAGTTTGCAGAACGAAACCAACAACAGCAGCAATAATATCAAATCGCATAGATTGTTTAAGTATATTTTAAGTAAGTCTGGTCAATTCTAACACTTTAAAGTAGTGTGTCAAACGCATAAACACGTATTTTATAGATGACTCTGCACCTGGATGTAAAATAAAAAAACAGCCGCCCTACAAAGAAAGCAGCTGTTTTTTATTTAGCTCGTCTAATTAAATTTGTTAATATGCAAAACTCAAAATTATTCAAACAAATAACTTAAGAAGTTAACCAATTTTCTAACTGTAAATCTTTAACTCTGGTTAAGTCAGAATCGTGAGAAACTAAAATTAAGTTATGAACTATAGCAGTAGCAGCTATCAAAATATCTGCATCCTGAATGATTGTGCCTCTGCCTTTTAAGTCAGCATGAATTTCTGCGGCTTTTTGAAAAATTCTAATATCATCCAAAAATAAAATTGGATAATCTTGGCAAAATTGTTGAAATAAAGCTAGTTTTTTAGTGGCATTGCTACTTAAAAGCCCTCTTTGAATTTCATAGTACGTTATGCCACTAATTAAAATATCTATTTTTAAGCTACTGACTTCTTGCAATTTTAAATTAATTTCAGCATTTTGTTTTAGTGATGCTGAAACAATATTAGTATCTAATAAATAACCCATTTAACCTCGTTTTACAGCTTCATCAAAAAGTTGCATTTGCTCTGGGGTGAAATCATTTAGCATTCCTGAAACTAAATGCAAAGACAAAATTCTTTTAACTCGTTTTGTCAATTCTTCTTCGGAAATACAATTAATATCAGGAACAGAGCTTGGGTCAAAAGTACGATTAATTAGTTCAATCATTTCCTGTTTATTTAAGTTTTCTTGATAAATAAGATTATTATCAATTAATGTTGTGACAATTTCAGGTAATTTCTGAAAGTTAGATTGATAATTAATCAGAGTCATGTTTAAAGTCCCTCAAAATAAGGCAATTAAATTCTATGTTAGCAGCTAGAATTTCACTGAAAATATAGTAATTGACAAAAAAACAGCCGCCTCCACGAGAGAAGCAGCTGTTTTTTATTTATGTGACTACAGAGTATTAGTAATCGAAGTCGCCGCCGCCCATACCAGCGCCAGCAGCAGGAGCAGCATCTTTGGGTTCTGGTTTGTCAACAACGATACATTCGGTTGTCAACACCATACCAGCAATAGAAGCAGCGTTTTGCAATGCAGAACGGGTTACTTTAGCGGGGTCAACGATACCAGCAGCTAACATATCTACAAATTCGTTGCTGGCTGCGTTGAAACCAATGTTGAATTCTTTTTCTTTAACACGTTCAGCAATTACAGCACCGTTTTGACCTGCGTTTTCAGCAATTCTCTTCAGAGGTGCGGGTAATGCACGAGCGACAATTAAAGCACCGGTCAATTCTTCACCAGTAAGCTTGCCGTTTGCCCACTCTTCTAGTTGAGGAGCGAGGTGAGCGAGAGTTGTACCACCACCAGGAACGATACCTTCTTCTACCGCAGCTTTGGTAGCGTTGATAGCATCTTCGAGGCGGAGTTTCTTGTCTTTCATTTCGGTTTCGGTGGCTGCACCAACTTTGACTACAGCTACACCGCCAGCCAATTTAGCCAGACGCTCTTGTAATTTTTCTTTGTCGTAGGAAGATTCGGTTTCTTCCATTTGACGGCGAATTTGTTCAATGCGAGCTTTAACGCCAGCTTCGTTACCTTCAGCAACAATTGTGGTGTTGTCTTTGGTGATAGTAATGCGGCGTGCTTTACCCAAACCATCAAGCTTGGTGTTTTCTAGCTTCAGACCAGCATCTTCGGTGATAACTTGACCACCGGTAAGGATAGCGATGTCTTCTAGCATAGCTTTGCGGCGATCGCCAAATCCAGGAGCTTTCACAGCAGCTACGTTTAGTACACCACGCAGGCGGTTAACAACCAAAGTTGCCAAAGCTTCTTTTTCTATATCTTCAGCAAGAATTACCAAGGGTTTGCCTTGACGTGCAACTTGCTCAAGCACGGGTACTAAATCTTGTACCAAAGCAATTTTCTTATCGGTTAGCAGGATGTAAGGATCATCAAATACTGCTTCCATCCGCTCTGGGTCGGTTGCGAAGTAGGGAGAGATATAGCCTTTGTCAAAGCGCATCCCTTCGGTGATTTCCAATTCGGTGGTCATGGATTTTCCTTCTTCCAAGGAAATTACACCTTCTTTACCCACCTTGTCCATTGCTTGGGCAATCATCTGACCGACTTCATCATCGTTACCGGCAGAGATAGAACCAACTTGAGCAATAGCTTTGGAATCTTCTACAGGACGAGCGTGTTCAGCAATTTTCTCGACTAAGAAGGTGGTAGCTTTATCAATACCACGCTTCAACAGGATGGCGTTAGCACCCGCTGCAACGTTCCGCAAGCCTTCTTTAACGATCGCATGAGCCAATACAGTCGCGGTTGTGGTACCATCACCCGCAGCGTCGTTGGTTTTAGAAGCCGCTTGACGAATCAAAGAAACGCCAGTGTTTTCAACGTGGTCTTCTAATTCAATTTCTTTAGCAATAGTCACACCGTCATTTACGATTTGCGGTGCGCCAAATTTCTTCTCTAGAACTACGTTACGACCTTTGGGGCCGAGGGTAACAGCTACAGCCTCAGCTAAGATGTCCATGCCTCGTTCCAGAGCGCGACGTGCGTTTTCGTTGTAAATAATGCGCTTTGCCATAGTTGTTAATCTTCCTGTGTCAGTTATTTTTTGTCAGTGGTTGTTTGTCATTTGTCATTTGTCCAGGGACTTTTGACTTGTGACTTTTGACTTTTGACTAGGAAACGATTGCTAGAATGTCTTTTTCAGAGAGCAGTACATACTCTTCCGTGCCGAGTTTCACATCTGTGCCAGCATATTTGGAGTACAACACTTTGTCTCCAACCTTGACTTCTAACTCTTGACGGCTACCGTCATCGTTACGTTTGCCAGCTCCAAGAGCAACAACTTCCCCTACTTGGGGTTTTTCTTTGGCGGTGTCGGGTAAGTAAAGACCACCGGCGGTCTTTTCTTCTGATGCGCTTACTTTGACAAAAACGCGATCGCCTAAAGGTTTTACTGTAGATACGCTTAAAGATACAGCTGCCATACAAATTTCTCCAGAGTTAGCACTCTCAACTCCTGAGTGCTAATTTACCGAAGGAAAGCCTGCAATGGCAATATTTTGCGATGTACGGGTTTCCGAACTCTGGGAAGAAGGCAGAAGGCAGAAGGTTAATAGATAGACGCAATACGCTTAGTCATCGCTATTTTTTCTCCCCTGCCCCTCTACCCTTCTTTTCCCCACACCCTTGCACCCCTAAAGGCGAATTTCTCACGTATGGGTAGCGGGTGTGGGAAGTGTGGGGAGTGTGGGGAGAGAGGGGGGAAAGATTTCTTCACTATCCTCCCACACCCCTCTTTTCCCCACTCCCTAACCCTCAGTAATCGGAAGTTCACTTAAGTATTAGTACCTAATTAGGTTTAATTTTCTGATTTCCATCCGTAAGTTACGAATATTTTTATATGGTCAACTTTATTTGCAAAGCTTGGGAATTGTTATAGAACAGTAAACAGGGAGCCACAAATGAGTAACAATACCAAGATTCAACAACTATCACATCGACCAAACCATTAAATATGTAGACAACAAGAAAACCTTAAGTAATTGTGTAAAAATTTTAGGAATTGCCAAAAATCAGCGACATATTTTTATGTATGCTGACGACACAGTTGCTAACTCTGGTTAACAGCAAGTTATTTGGTAGTTCTGGGAAGGCTTAAATCAGCTAATCAAGAACTCAACCTTGGTTAAAAGCGATGAAAGTTTACCCCTCTGCATCTTGACAATTCAAGACAATTGCTTGCCACTTTGTTGTTCTAGACAGATAATGGTTTTCTGCTCGGATGGTGGTGTCTGGTATCGCCAAGCAAATTTGCAAGTTACTGAGAGGATCATCCAAACATACTTGATCGGCATAATGGTGGTAGAAGAATTTGCATTTTTAACCCATCTTTGCCGGAAATTCCCCTACTTGCTTGTTAACATCTGATAAGGCTTCACATCCGCAGGATATAGTAAAGCAGTAAGCTGATGAAAGTGCAGGTTGTTATAAAGCTGGGGTCATCGCAAGCCAATACTTACTAGTGAATGGCAGATGATTATTATCCAATCAGTGTTTTTTCACCCGCACCTTTCAAAGCGATATATAATAGCGCATTATAATTACTACTGCTCTACGTATCCTTACCGGACTTTTGCCAATGAGCTAGTGGTCTTAAATAAGGTGAGAACCGCTTTTGAGACTTCGAGGACGCAAAGGCAAGTTAAGTGGGAAAAAAGACAACATCTCCATAAATCCACCATTATTAAGGATAACCATTCAAGACCTTGATGGATCGAAGCGCGACAAGTGCCACTGCTATGAAAGAGCCCAGCATGAAAGATCACAAACGCCTTCTACTAATTGATGACGACCCTAACCTCATCTTGCTGGTAAAGGATTACTTGGAATTTAGAGGATATGAAGTCGTCACTGCTGAAAATGGACGCGAAGCTCTAGAAATTCTAGAGCATGATGTTCCAGATATGATCATCTGTGACGTAATGATGCCGGAAATGGACGGTTACACTTTTGTGGAACAAGTCCGGCAAAACGAACGCACTAGTTGGATTCCTGTTTTATTCCTATCAGCTAAGGGACAAAGTGCAGACCGAGTCAAAGGTTTAAATAAAGGCGCTGACGTATATATGGTCAAGCCTTTTGAGCCAGAAGAACTCGTAGCACAAGTAGAATCTTCGCTGAAACAAACTATCCGTTGGAAGGAACACCAAGCCAAAGGCGGGGAAAACGGTTCTCGTATTCAAGTTCCTTTTGATGTGCAGCTAACTCCAACCGAACTGAAAGTAGTACAGTTTGTAGCTAGGGGTTTAGCGAACCGAGAAATCGCTGAAGAATTAAATGTTAGTCAGCGTACCGTTGAAAGCCATGTGTCCAATATGTTGGGCAAAACCAATCTCCATAACCGCACTGAATTAGCGCGGTGGGCGATTGAAAATCAAATGGCTTAAAAGGCTTTCAGCATTCAGCCGTCAGCTTTTTATTGTTTCACTGACTGCTGATAGCTGAAAGCTGGTATGTCAGCTAGTACTCATGAAAGAGAGACTAGAGACTAAGTACTAGAGGCTGGAGACAAAAGAGCAGTATTTTTACTCAGCATTTAGCACTTAGTACTCAGCACTTTTTCTGTTCGGCACAGATGCTTTTCAACAGTAAAAAAAGCAGCTATGGCAGTCAAAGGATAGGTGAGGACATTTCAAAAGCATGAATGTCAGGTGTCGTAAAACTTTTAACTCCTGCCTTCTGGAGAAACTTGCGTGGGCGGGTTTCCCACGCCAGTCGCTACAACGGAGGGAACTTCCCTTTGTGTTCACCACTTTGCTTATGCCGGAAAACCCCTCCACCGCAAGTGGTTCACCGCAACGCGCTGGCTTGACTTGAGCAAAGTGTCGTCCTTCTGCCTCCTGCCTCCTGCTATAAATCCTGATAAAATGCGCCAATCTCAGCAACAGCGCACCCCACTAAACAATCAGTCATCCCAAGAATAAGTGGCTTCAGCAATTATTACTGGCTAATAGTGATTGAAAGTACAGCATAAATGGTGTGATTGCATCTACCCTCCTTGGGGTAATCTTTTTTTAGATTTTGGATTGAGATCGGCTTTGCATCAGTGCTAAGACATAACAACAATGCGGAAATGGTGAATCCTGCAAGCAATCCACTGCATCACTTTACCCAAAGATTAAAAGCGATCGCCTCTATGATGTTAGGGCGATCGCTTTTAGTTTGAATAAACACGATTTTCGCACGGAAGCACAGGTTTTATAAAGTTTTGCATCACTTGGCCTTTGTTAATTTATTTCATCATTTTGGGAAAACTAAAACCAGAATTTGTCAAGATTGTGGTAATAAAATCATGGCTTCAGTAAGTATTTCTGGATATAAAGTCAGCGAAGAACTCTACCAAGGTTCGAGAACAAGAGTTTATCGAGGATATCGAGAAACCGATCAAAAACCTGTAGTGATTAAGCTGCTGAGAAATGCTTATCCTAGTTTTCATGAACTCTTGTCATTTCGTAATCAATACACTATTGCCAAAAATCTCAACTCACCTTTGATTGTCCAAACCTATAGCCTCGAACCCTTCCAAAATGGCTATGCGTTGGTGATGGAAGACTTTGGGGGAATTTCGCTTAAAGAATGGGGAGTAGAGAGAAGCTTACAGGAGTTTTTAGAAATAGCAGTGGCACTCTGCAACACATTAGATATACTCTACCGCGAACGCATTATTCATAAAGATATTAAACCCGCTAATATATTAATTAATCCCGCAACCAAGCAAGTTAAATTAATCGACTTTAGTATTGCCTCCTTATTACCACGAGAAACACAAACTCTAGTTAATCCCAATGTTTTAGAAGGGACACTAGCTTACATTTCTCCCGAACAAACAGGGAGAATGAATCGCGGGATTGACTATCGCACAGACTTTTATTCGCTCGGTATAACTTTTTATGAATTACTCACAAGCGAATTACCTTTTGCATCAAATGACCCATTGGAATTAGTGCATTGTCATCTGGCTCAAACTTCCCCATTAGTGCATGAAATCAATTCCGAAATTCCTTTGATCATTTCCAGAATTATCAGCAAATTAATGGCGAAAAATGCTGAAGATAGATATCAAAGTGCATTGGGATTGAAATACGATTTAGAAAATTGTCTACATCAATTAAGAGAAACTGGCAAGATTGAGAGTTTTGAAATTGCACAGCGTGATGTGTGCGATCGCTTCCTAATTTCTGATAAAATTTATGGACGAGAAACTGAAGTTAAAACCCTATTGCAAGCATTTGATAGAGTAAGTTTTGGTGCAACGGAAATGATGCTGGTAGCTGGGTTTTCCGGGATTGGTAAAACTGCTGTTGTCAACGAAGTGCATAAACCAATTGTCAGACAACGCGGCTATTTTATCAAAGGCAAATATGACCAATTTCAACGCAATATTCCCTTCAGTGCTTTTGTGCAAGCATTCCGGGATTTAATGGAGCAATTATTAACAGAAAGTGATGTCCAAATTCAGCAATGGAAAACTAAAATCTTAGAGGCTGTTGGCGAAAATGGGCAGGTAATTATTGAAGTAATTCCCGAACTCTCAAGAATTATTGGTGAACAACCACCAGCGATAGAGTTATCAGGAACAGCAGCAGAAAATCGTTTTAATTTATTATTCCAAAAATTTACGCAAGTCTTTACCAGTGCATCACATCCATTAGTAATATTTTTAGATGATTTGCAATGGGCAGATTCGGCATCGCTCAAGTTAATGCAGCTATTAATGGCTGATACAAGCCATCTTTTCATTATTGGTGCGTACCGCGATAACGAAGTCAATCCAACACATCCATTGATGTTGACTTTGAATGAAATTGCGAAATCACAACCAAAGATTAATACGATTACTTTAGCACCACTGAGTCAAGTGCAAGTAAATAAATTAGTGGCTGACACACTCAAATGTTCAGAAGATGTGGCATGGCATCTCTCTGTATTGATTTATCAAAAAACTAAAGGAAATCCGTTTTTTGCCACACAATTTCTCAAAGCATTACATCAAGATGGATTAATTCAATTTGACTTTGAGATAGGCTGTTGGCAATGCAATCTATCAGAAGTGACGGCTCAAGCAGTTACAGATGATGTTGTAACTTTTATGAGTTGGCAACTGCAAAAATTACCGCTATCAACACAAGATGTCTTGCAGTTAGCTGCTTGTATTGGTAACTCTTTTGATTTAGCAACTTTGGCAATTGTTTCGCAGCAATCAGAAATTGAGACGGCTGCGGCTTTATGGAAAGCTTTGCAAGAAGGGTTGATTTTACCAATTGGTGATGTTTATAAGTTTTATGTCGGGAAAGAAAATCAAGCACGTACATCGGAAAATCAACTGATTGTTACATACAAATTCTTGCATGACCGAGTACAGCAAGCAGCTTATTCCCTGATTCCTGATGACCAAAAACAGACGACTCATTATCAAATCGGACAACTGCTGCTGCAACAGATATCCGCACAAGCAAGAGAAGACCGGATTTTTGAAATCGTCAATCAATTAAATTACGGCACGGCTTTAATTAGCGAACAAACTCAACGAGATGAATTAGCACAACTTAATTTGATTGCATCTCGCAAAGCCAAAAATTCTACCGCCTATCAAGCAGCGAGTGAATATGCCGCAGTGGGATTGTCTTTGTTGGCAGAAAATACTTGGCAGCAGCAGTATGAAATGACCCTCGCCTTGCATGAATTAGCGGCAGAAGTAGCACTGCTAAATGGTAATTTTGAGGCGATGGAACAGTTCATTGATACTGTCATTGAACAGGCACATTCTTTATTAGAAAAGGTGAATGTTTACTGCATTAGAATTCAATCGCATATTTATCAAAGTAAATTGACTTGTGCGATCGCACTTGCTCAACCAGTCTTACAACAGCTTGGTGTTACATTTCCCCAAACATCCACACCATCAGATTGGCAACAAGAAATCCAAGAGATTGAAGAACTGATTGGAGATAGGCAAATTGCCGATTTGGTTAACTTGCCACAGATGCGAGATGCCGAAAAACTCGCTATTCTGAAGATTTGCAATATCATCAGCCCAGCAGCTTACCTTACTGGTTCACCGTTGTACCCATTGCTGAATACTTTGTCTGTTAAACTCTCGATTCAGTACGGCAACACATCGAATTCTACTTTCGGCTATGTGAACTATGGTAATATTCTCTGCAATTTCTTCCAAGTCGTAGATACAGGAACACAGTTTGGTTCTCTAGCACTCCAGATCATCTCAAAACTCGATGCCAAAGCCACTAAAACAGAGGTTTTGATGCTCTTGGGGTTGTTTATTGTACACCGCAACTCTCACATTCAAGAAACACTACCCCTGTTGCAAGAAGGTTACACCACTGCCCTAGAATTTGGAAACCTTGTATTTGCTGGGTACAACGGCCACAGTTTTTGTCTCAATTCTTTTTGGGGCAGTCAACCCCTGGCTACCTTAGAGCAGGATATGAGCGCCTACTGCCATAGTTTGATGCAAATCAATCAATTGACAACCGCAAATTATTGCCGGATTTATTGGCAATCGGTTTTAAATCTGCTGGGTTTTGCAGAACATACCACTCTTTTGTCTGGAAAAGCCCTGGAAGAAACAGAATTTCGACCGCAGCTACAATCCACCAATGATGGCTATGGACTGTATATTTTCCATTTATATAAATTAATGCTTTGTTTCTTGTTTGGAGAAATTGAGCCAGCAAAAAATCATGCTAGTGAAGTCAGGTGCTATTTTATGGCTGGTGCGGGATTAGTCAGCGAACCAGTATTTTATCTTTATGATTCACTGCTGACTTTGGCACAATTGAATCCAGAATTAAACGAAACATCACAAGCATTACAGAGTGTCACAGAAAACCAAACCAATTTACAGCAATGGGCGCATTATGCACCCATGAATCACCAACATAAAGTGGATTTGGTAGAGGCAGAAAAATATCGGGTATTAGGCAAGAATTATGCAGCAGGAGATTATTACGATCGCGCTATTTCGCTTGCTAAAGCCAACAGCTACATCCAAGAAGAAGCCTTAGCTAACGAACTAGCAGCTAAATTCTACCTGGGTTGGGGTAAAGCCAAAGTTGCCGCAGGCTATATGCAAGAAGCTTACTATTGTTACGCCAAATGGGGTGCAAAAGCCAAAGTTGCCGATTTAGAAAAACACTATCCCCAACTACTTGCCCCGATATTACAGCAAACTCGTTCGACCCTCTCAATTAACGAAACTATTATCACTTTGGGGACTGTCACCTCCACCAGTTCTGCCACTTCTAACAGCAGTCTCTCAGATACCCTAGATTTAAAGGCGATTATCAAAGCTTCTCATACTATCTCCAGTGAAATCGAACTGGAAAAATTGCTGGCATCGTTATTGAGAATTGTCATCGAAAATGCCGGGGCTAATAAATGCGTGTTAATGCTGTTGCGAGACTCGCGCCTGTTAATTAAAGGCTCAATTACCCAGGGAACACAGCCAGTAGTGTTGCAGAGAATTCCTGTTGAAGATAGTCAAGATATTCCCCACAAACTAATTTATAAAGTCAAGCACAACAATCAAACTGTTGTCCTGGTGGATGCGACAGCAGATCCGCTTTTAGCCAACGATCCGTATATTGTGCGTCAACAGCCTCGTAGTATCTTGTGTAGCCCGATTTTGCATCAAGGCAAGTTGATGGGGATTTTATATTTAGAGAATAATTTAACTACAGGGGCGTTCACAAGCGATCGCGTCGAACTGCTCAACTCACTCTGCGCTCAAGCTGCCATTTCTCTAGAAAATGCCCGACTTTATGAACGTTCTCAGGAATATGCCCAACAGTTAGAACAGGCATTACACAACTTGCAAAATGCACAATTACAAATTGTTCAAAGTGAGAAAATGTCTGCTTTGGGTAACTTAGTTGCTGGTGTCGCTCACGAAATGAATAATCCTTTGGGTTTCATTGCTGCCAGTATCAAACAAGCTAAACCCACCATTACTGATGTTTTTGAACACTTAAAACTCTATCAAGAAACTTTTCCCAACAAGAGTGAAGAAATTGAAGACCATGCCGAATCAATTGACTTGGAATATAGCTTAGAAGACTTGCCCAAAATGCTTGATTCTATGACTTTGGCGTGTAACAGGCTGAAAAACATTAGTACTTCACTCCGCACTTTCTCTCGTGCCGATCGCGATTACAAAGTGCCATTTAATATTCACGAAGGGATTGATAGTACTATTCTCATTCTCAAACATCGCCTGAAAGCTAACGAACAACGTCCGGCGATTGAAGTTGTCACCAACTATGGTAATTTAACTCAAATTGATTGTTTTCCTGGGCAATTAAATCAGGTATTCATGAATATCTTAGCCAATGCTATTGATGCTTTAGAAGAATCAAATTATGGACGCAACTTTGATGATATTCAAGCCAATCCCAACAGAATTAAAATTACCACTTCCCTCGAAAACCATCTAGTTCAAATTGTTATTGCTGATAATGGCAAGGGAATGAACGAATCAGTCAAATCACAAATATTTGATAATTTATTTACTACCAAAGCCGTCGGAAAAGGTACGGGATTAGGATTGGCTATAGCAAAACAAATCATCGAAGGAGCCCACGGAGGAAAGTTATACTGTAACTCAGTTATGGGTGAAGGTACAGAATTTATCATCCAAATTCCTTTGTAAATTATTGCTCTAGTTTATAACAAATATAATCTATCCGGGAATAATAAATCACAACATTTTGAGGATTTAGTTGTATGGTTAGTACTCTTGTGAATATTCCCGGATATCACATAACTGAAGAACTCTACAATGGTTCAAGGACGCTGGTTTATCGTGGTTATCAAGACAGTGATTCCTTACCAGTAGTGATTAAACTACTGAAAAACTCTTATCCCAGCTTTCATGAACTCTTGTCGTTTCGCAATCAGTACACCATTACCACAAATCTCTACTCACCTCTAATTATCCAAATCTATAGCCTGGAAATTGTCCAAAATGGCTATATGTTAGTGATGGAAGACTTTGGCGGGATTTCTCTGAAAAATTATTTCGCTAACTATATAACATCTCTACAAGAATTTTTGCCAATAGCAGTAGCAATTTGCAACACACTAGATATACTCTACCGCCAGCGCATTATTCACAAAGATATTAAACCCAGCAATATATTAATTAACCCGGAAACTAAGCAAGTTAAATTAATCGACTTTAGTATTGCATCTTTATTACCAAGAGAAACCCAATCCCTCGTCAATCCTAATGTTTTAGAAGGGACACTAGCTTACATTTCTCCAGAACAAACAGGGAGAATGAATCGCGGGATTGATTATCGCACAGATTTCTATTCTTTGGGTGTAACTTTTTATGAATTACTCACAGGTGAATTACCTTTTGCGTCAAATGATCCAATGGAATTGGTACATTGTCACATTGCTAAAACTGCACCATTAGTACATGAAATCAATTCCAAAATTCCATCTGTACTATCAGAAATTGTTAGTAAATTGATGGCGAAAAATGCCGAAGATAGATATCAAAGTGCATTGGGATTGAAATTTGATTTAGAGAAATGTTTACATCAGCTAAAAGAAACTGGTAGGATTGATAATTTTGAAATAGCCACAAGGGATGTGTGCGATCGCTTCCTCATCCCCGACAAAATTTATGGACGAGAAACTGAAGTAAAAACCCTGCTGCAAGCCTTTGATAGAGTAAGTTTTGGTGCTACAGAAATGATGCTCGTTGCTGGGTTTTCCGGAATTGGTAAAACCGCAGTCGTCAATGAAGTTCATAAACCAATTGTTAGACAACACGGCTATTTCATTAAAGGCAAATACGACCAATTTCAACGTAATATTCCCTTCAGTGCATTTGTGCAAGCATTCCGGGATTTGATGGGGCAATTATTAACAGAAAGTGATGTTCAAATAGAGCAATGGAAAAATAAAATTCTAGATGCTGTTGGTGAAAATGCTCAAGTAATTATTGAAGTTATTCCGGAATTGTCAAGAATTATTGGCGAACAGCCACCAGCGATAGAATTATTAGGGACGGCGGCAGAAAATCGCTTTAATTTATTATTCCAAAAATTTACCCAAGTCTTTACCAGAGTAGAACATCCATTAGTCATATTTTTAGATGATTTGCAATGGGCAGATGCAGCATCATTCAATTTGATGAAGTTGTTAATGAGTCAAAAAGAAGGAGGCTATTTATTTATTATTGGTGCTTATCGGGATAACGAAGTTTTTCCCACTCATCCGCTAATGTTGGCATTAGAGAAAATTCAAAAAAACCAAGTAACTGTCAATACTATCGAGCTAACTCCGTTAAGTCAATCTGACGTGAATCATTTGATTGCCGATACTTTTAATTGCGAAAGCGATCGCGCTTTACCCTTGACTGAGTTAGTCTATCGAAAAGTCAAAGGAAATCCGTTTTTCACAACCCAGTTTTTGAAGGCGTTGTATGAAGATGGATTGATTGTGTTTGACTGGCAGACAGGCTCTTGGCAATGCGATGTTGCACAAGTGCGAATGCTAGCCCTCACCGATGATGTCGTGGAATTTATGGCATTACAGCTACAAAAGTTATCTCCCGCAACGCAAAACATTTTGCAGCTAGCTGCTTGTATTGGCAACTCTTTCGATTTAGGAACTCTGGCGATTATTTCCGAACAATCGGAAATAGAAACAGCAACAGCGTTGTGGAAAGCTTTGCAAGAAGAACTAATTTTACCGCAGAGCGAAATCTACAAATTTTATCAAAACTTGGAACTTGACTTTCAACACTTAAGCTCTAATACTCAACACTGTTACTATAAGTTTCTGCACGATCGCATTCAACAAGCAGCGTACTTTCTGATTCCCGCCGAAGAAAAACAATCTGTTCACTTGAAGATTGGGCAATTACTGCTTCACAATACACCAGCAGCCAACCTGGAAGATGGCATTTTTACGATTGTCAGTCAACTAAACTTGGCACAAGAATTACTCACCCAATCCGCAGAACGTCAAGCCTTAGCGGAGTTCAACCTTTTGGCAAGTCGCAAAGCCAAAACCGCTACAGCTTATGTTGCAGCTCTGCAATATGCCGAGAAAGGTATAGATGTACTGGCTGAAGACGGTTGGGAAACTCAGTATAACTTGACTCTGGAACTGCATCAAATAGCGACAGAAACAGCCCATCTCATTGGTGATTTGCAAAAGATGCAAACCTTTGCCAATCTAGTTCTCAGTCATGCCAAAACGCCATTAGATCGAGTCAGCGTGTATGAGGTGATTATTGAGTCATTTACTGCTCAGGCTCAGATTGCCGATGCGATCGCTGGCGCAATTACTATTCTGGGACAATTAGATGTGGAACTGCCCTCAGTACCTAGCCAAGCAGATGTAACAGCTGCCTTTGATGCCGTTTCCAATGTCCTTGGCGGACGCTCACCTGCTGAATTACTGAACCTCCCACCTGCAACGGATCTCAAGATTCTGGCAGCAGCACGAATTTTAACATCAGTAGCACCTCCGGCTTATCTATCCCAGCCACTTTTATATTTAGTGGTGATTTTAAAAAAGGTTTATCTATCAGTTGTCTACGGCAATGAGTCAACATCACCCTTTGCCTATGCTTCTTATGGAATATTGCTATGTGGTGTCATAAACGACTTGGAATTAGGCTATGAATTTGGTCAGTTAGCCCTGGATTTACTATCTCAAGATCCCAATTCCCAATTCAAAGGAAAAACTTTATTACTGGTCTATATTTACACTAGACATGGAAAAACGCATTTGCGTGAGACTTTACAACCTTTACACAATGCCTATTCTAGTTGTTTGGACGTGGGCGATCTGGCTTTTACTGGTTATTGTGCGTATAACTACGTATTATATTCCTATTTTGCCGGACAAAATTTAACTCAACTAGAATTAGAATCTCATGCCTATTGTCAAGCACTCGCTCATCTCAAGCAAAATCTCACTCTCACTTATGCTTTATTAGCTCGACAAATTATCCTGAATTTAACGGGATATGCAGATCATCCTGTGGATTTGATCGGTACAGCTTACAACGAACAGCAACAATTGCCATTGCATGAAGCCGCAAGCGATCGCACTGGATTAGCATTGCTGTGGATGAACAAACTAATTATTTCTTATCTATTCGGTGAGTTTGCCCCAGCCGTACAACAAGCCCAACAAGCAAGACAGTATTTAGATGCTCTTCTGTCTTTTGTTTATGTACCCATCTTTCATTTTTATGAGTCTTTAGCGGAACTAGCGGTGTTTGAACAACTCTCAGTTGCAGAACAACAGCAGATAAAAGAACGTATCGTTAGTAACCAAGAAATTCTCAAATACTGGGCAACACACGCACCCATGAATTTCCAACACAAATACGATCTGGTAGCAGCAGAGTGGTATAGAGTCTTGGGGAATCGAGCAGAAGCAATAGAATATTACGATCGCGCTATTTCTCTGGCTAAAGCCAACGGCTACCTCCAAGAAGAAGCCTTAGCTCACGAACTAGCAGCTAAATTTTACCTCGGCTGGGGTAAAGCCAAAGTTGCCGCCGGCTATATGCAAGAAGCTTACTATTGTTACGCCAAATGGGGTGCAAAAGCCAAAGTTGCCGATTTAGAAAAACGCTATTTCCAACTACTTGCCCCGATATTACAGCAAGCTCGTTCGGCTTTCTCAACTGATGAAACTATCTTCGCTCTGGGGACTGTCACCTCCACAAATTCTGCCACTTCTAGCAGCAGTGTTTCAGATACCCTAGATTTAAAAGCGATTCTCAAAGCTTCCCACACGATGTCCAGCGAAATCGAACTGGAAAAATTGCTGTCATCGTTGCTAAGAATCGTCATCGAAAATGCAGGGGCTGATAAATGCGTGTTAATGCTGTTACGAGACTCGCGCCTGATCATTAAAGGCTCAATTATTCTAGGAAAACAGCCAGTTGTGTTACAGAACCTCCTGGTTGAAGATAGTCAAGATATTCCCCAAAAAATAATCTATAAAGTCAAGCACAACAACCAAACTGTTGTCCTGATGGATGCAACAGCAGATCCCACCTTAGCCAAAGATCCGTATATACTGCGTCAACAGCCTAAAAGTATCTTGTGCAGTCCAATATTGCATCAAGGCAAGTTGATGGGCATTTTATATCTGGAAAATAGTTTAGTTGCAGGAGCGTTTACAAGCGATCGCGTCGAACTATTGAATTTACTTTGCGCCCAAGCCGCAATTTCCCTAGAAAATGCCCTACTTTATGAAAATTCCCAGAACTATGCTCAACAATTGACACAATCTCTCACGCAATTGCAGGCTAATGAAATCCGCTTTCAAAATTTAGCAAATAATATTCCGGGTATGGTGTACCAATTCCATCTGGCGGCGGATGGTTCCACTTCTACACCCTATGTTAGTTCTGGCTGTTGGGACTTGTATGAGTTAGATCCAGAGTTAGTAATGGCGGGGATACATAATCTTTATACAATGCACCATCCTGATGATCACGCAGCAATGGTAGAAGCCCTTACCTACTCTGCACAAAATCTCACCCCTTTTGAACAAGAATGCCGCCTTGTCCTGCCTTCGGGAAGGGTGAAATGGGTGCAATTTGCTTCCAGGCCAACGCGACGAACTGATGGGGTAATTGTATGGGATGGAGTAGTAATTGATATTAGCGATCGCAAACAAGCTGAACTTGCCTTGCAACAAGCGCAATTACAAATAATTCAAAATGAGAAAATGTCTGCTTTGGGTAACTTAGTTGCGGGTGTCGCTCACGAAATGAATAATCCTTTGGGCTTTATTGCTGCCAGTATTAAACAAGCTAAACCCACCATTGCTGATATTTTTGAACACTTAAAACTCTATCAAGAAACTTTTCCCAACAAGAGTGAAGAAATTGAAGACCATGCCGAATCAATTGACTTGGAATATAGCTTAGAAGACTTGCCCAAAATGCTCGATTCTATGACTATGGCGTGCGACAGGCTGAAAAATATCAGCACCAGTTTACGTACTTTCTCCCGTGCCGATCGCGATTACAAAGTGCCATTTAATATTCACGAAGGGATTGATAGTACCATTCTCATTCTCAAACATCGCCTGAAAGCTAACGAGCAACGTCCGGCAATTGAAGTTGACACTAACTACGGTAAATTACCGCAAATAGAGTGTTTTCCTGGGCAATTAAATCAGGTATTTATGAATATTCTTGCTAATGCTATTGATGCCTTAGAAGAATCAAATATTGGGCAGTACTTAGCAGATATTCAAGCCAATCCCAACCGCATTACTATTACAACTTCAATAGCAGAACGTTGGGTCAAAATTGCCATTGCTGATAATGCTAAGGGGATGAGTTCAGAAGTTCAACAAAAAATATTTGACAATTTATTTACTACGAAAGCTGTCGGTAAAGGCACCGGGTTAGGATTGGCTATAGCAAAACAAATTGTTGAAGAAATCCACGGTGGCAAATTGTCTTGTCACTCTGTTCTAAGCCAAGGTACAGAATTTATCATTGAAATTCCTGTATAGGAATCTGGTTTGATTTCTGAATCTAGTTGTGTAGATAGAGAATAGGGAGTGAGAGTAGGAAAGAAGCATTATTTGGATATACTTATTTTTTCATAAATCAAATATGAGTCCTAAATAAAAAATATACGCCTCCATTGGAGGCGTATATCTACAGCAGATTGCAGATGAATAAGGTACACATATAAATATTAAAACTATTGTGGAGTGGGCATCTTGCCCACCCTTGTATACCTTACTTAGATTAAATGTGCTGTATTTGAAAATTCAGCTTAAGCAGCCGCAGGTTCTAACAATTTAATATTCGAGAAAATAAATTCTTGAATATTCAGATGTCCATTGGTTTCGGTGCGAATTTCTCGACGGTTGAGAATAAAGTATTTGCCTACTTTTTCATATTCATCAGTAAATTCGCTTCTACTACCTTTTTGTTCACCAGTGGTGGGGTCATGGTAAACAGAGTCATAAGTGTGAGATAAGTAGCCTTCGCCAGTGTCGTGGCTGCTGAAAGTGTTGATAGTTACGACTACGCCGTGAATGTGACGGTGAACTAAGCTAACTTCGTTATTGCGGACTTTATATTTATCGCCAGCACCTTTACCACCAAGTATAATTTCGACTGCATCAGTTAAGTCGGTGTCACCATAGCTAAAAGTATTTTCGCCGTGGGTTTGTTCAAAACTGCGACGGACACGGTGAATAGCAATTTCCCAAGCTTGACCGTGGATGGCTTTTTTAACGGCTTCGTCTTCTACTCCCAAAACTTCCGCTTTGAGTTCAGCATTGATGATTACTTTACCTGTAGTAACTTTATCGTCATACTTATAGGTAACATCTGCGGTATAACCGGGGAAATTATTATCCCATGTGTAACGGTTTTCATAAGCAGCCCGGAAAAGTTCCTGAGCAGAGAGTTTGGTAACTGTCATGTGCTTCTCCTAGCGTATCCAGTGATAATAGCGTTTTATTCTTGCTGGTATTAGCATAGATGTAATTGTCGAGCAGAGCATAGTCCCCAATCGGGTACACTTATGGCTAATTCTCTTCATGCTGTATTTGGTGCGATCGCTAGTGTCCGTAATGAGCAAGAATTACATCTGGCTCTCAAGGATAAGATTAGCGACCATTTTGGCGTGCAGCATTGGGGTATTTATCTTTTAGATGAAACAACACCAACCGAAATTGATATTCCCGCTATTCCCTCAGTATGTTTAGAGGGGAACCCTGTTGGACGCTACGTTGTTGAGCGTCACGCTCCCGCCCATGAGCAATTATTATTATCTCCAGGCGATTGGAAACATTTTTGCTCCCGTTCTGACCACGAACACGTCATGACAGGGCCGATTGTTTGCGATGGTCAGTTAGTTGGTACTTTACACTTAGCACGCGATCGCGGCAAGCCTGCTTTTGATGGCAATGATTTAGCGGATTTGAGTGCTGTATGCTTGCATTTGTCTGCTAAACTCGCCACTTTAAGGGCAAAACCCACAACTTCACCTTTAGTTAGTCGCCTGACACCACGCGAGTTAGAAATCGCGGAATTGGTAGCCCAAGGTTTAACTAACGCCGAAATTGGTGAAAAACTCTGGATTACGCAAAACTCAGTTAAGCAAGCTTTAAAGCGGATGTTTCGCAAGCTAGAAGTATCAGCACGGGCAGAGATGGTAGCGAAGTTACAGGATGTTTTGGTTTCCTAGAGAATGATGAATTAATATGACTCGCCCACGCAACTTTTCGCAAAATCTAAAATCCAAAATGGTATAACCACCATCACCCCGGCTTTTTTCTACAGTCGGGGTGATTTTGCAGATGATCAAACATCTGGTTCAACAATAAGCGATCGCACTCTCCGGTAAAGTCAGAAATGCGATCGCTTAACTTTTTACTTCGTCACAACCAAATTAATTGGTGCAACTCCCGCCAAATCCAAAATCTTGGGAATCAAATCTTCCCGCTTCACCGCCATAATATGGACACCATGACATAATTGCCTTGCTGTTTGCACTTGTTCGGCGGCAATTTTGACACCTTCTTCTAGGGGGTCTTGGGCTTTGGCTAATCTATCAATAATATGTTCGGGAATATTTACACCCGGAACGCACCTATTAATAAATTGAGCATTTTTCGCTGATTTCAACAGAAAAATTCCTGCCAAAATAGGTTTATTATGCACAGAAGCTATCTTATCCATGAACTTTTCTAGTCTTTCAAAATCAGTGATTAATTGACTTTGAAAAAATTGCGCTCCGGCTGCAACTTTGCGTTCAAAACGACTTTGTAAACCAGACCAACTACCACATTGAGGGTCTACGGCTGCACCGACAAATAAATCTGTTGCACCATCAGTCAAGGGTTTATCGTTGCAATCAACACCTTGATTCATTTTTTGAATTAGTTGCAGCAGTCGCACTGACTCTAAATCAAATACGCCCTTCGCATCGGGATGATCGCCTGCTTTTACTGGGTCGCCTGTTAAAGCTAAGATATTCCGAATACCCAAAGCATGAGCGCCCATTAAGTCGGCTTGCAAGGCAATACGGTTGCGATCGCGGCAAGCCATCTGACAAATTGGTTCAATGCCGTTTTGTAATAAAATCGCTGAAGCCACTAATGACGACATTCGCAACACAGCGCGGCTACCATCAGTAATATTGACAGCATGAACTCTCCCCTTAAGAGTCGCCGCCATTTCAATCATGTGAGTCGAATTTCCCCCTTTTGGGGGTGCTACCTCGGCGGTAACTAAAAATTCCCCCGCTTGCGCGGCTTTACGGAAATAATTTAAAGCAGCACAGCTATGGTTATCTTCCATAACGTTATTCTTTATGTTCTTTTTAAGCGTATAACGAATTACACCTTAAAGAACAAGGGGCATAATTGGGAAGGGGAGTATGGAGGAAGTGAGTCACAACTACCCCCTACACCCTGTTCATACTCGTGCTTTGCTCACGCTCAAGTCGAGATGCTTTCCAGCAGCAGCTTCTCAGCACTACCCACTTTATACCAAGCTTCGGGAATCAAATCATAATTACCAGCTTGTTGTGCGGGAAAATCACCAGCTTCTATTCGGGCAATAATTTTGGGTAAAGCAGCAATAAATTCTGGGCTTCTATCTTTAGGGTGTAGCGTCCACGCCGCAGGATTGGTTAAGTTTGCCCGAAAATAATCTGTCTGTTTTAGTTTTTCCGTTACCATAACTTCCCAAGAATCTAACTTACCTTTACCCGTAAAATTACTCAGAGCCGTTTTTAATTGAGTAGGTAAGTTATTCATCCATTGTTTGTTATATTTACACCAAATTATAGGTAGAGGCAGAAGCTGATTAAAACGCTGACAATTTATTAAATAAACTCTGCTACCAAAAGTTTTAAAAATATCATAAGGCTCTGATTTTTTCTTGGCTGTGGGTGGGCCAGCCAATGGTCTGACAAACATCATTTGGGGATTTTCTGTCATTAATTGAATTGCTTGGTTAATCCAATTATGATTAGGATTTTGGTACATTAACATATCACTATCGAAGTGCAACATATAGTCGCTTTTACATTCTTCAATGCTAAAAGCAGAGCCTAGAATGGGATAGCCTTTATAGTTATGGGTAAAGCGAATTTGTGTACCAAAATGTTTTTTGTAAACTTGCTCGTGATAATTTTTATCGTAGTTTATATCGACGATCCGATCCACAACACCTAATCGCAGTAGCTTTTCTGCACACTCGCGCAATTCTTTCATTGTGCCGATAGAAGGACGAGTTAGTTTATCTCCTGTTAGTGATGCTGTATCAATAGCTAAAACTTTTTCCTCAAAAGGAAAATTATTTACTTTTACTAAATGAGGAATTGTTTGTAAAATAAAAGATGTATCTGGACGCGCTACAAAAATCCACAATGAACAACTTGGATTTGTCACACTAAAAATACCTTGATTCTATAAATTTTATCTGTTTCTTAGGATATATAGTAATACGTAGGTATAGAACTAATTTCTAAATTAGAGTAAAGTTAGAATAAATTTTTTGTTTTGTCAGGGTTGTGGGCATTGGCGCTAATCCAGCGTCTATTCACTGAAAGTCTTGCTCTGCAATGAACGAGAAATCCTAAAAACCTGCATTTATCAGAATTAAGAAGTGGGGAAGAAAAACAATGATCATTCTTCCCCAGCACTTGCTAGTTAGAAAGTACGTAAGTATAAACTTAAGTACAAGCTTGGCTATAGGCCATGACGAACTACACAGGCATAGAGTAGCCTAACGCTGCTTTCACATCTGCTAAAGTTTGATTAGCGACCGCTTGTGCTTTTTCCCGCCCATCACGCAACACAGACTCCAAATACCCCTTGTCATCCATAATTTGCTGATATTTTTCTTGGATGGGTTGCAAAGCATTAATTGTTGTTTCTGTCAATAAAGGCTTGAATTGTCCCCAGCCCATATCTTGGCATTCGGCTGCTACTGCTTCTTTGCTCTTGCCAGACAACAACATATACAAAGTTAACAAGTTATTACACTCTGGGCGTTCTGGATCATCAAAAGTTAAACCCCGTACAGGATCAGTTTTGCACCGCTTGATTTTATTCGCAATCTGGTCTGGTGGATCTAACAGATTAATCCGGCTTAACTCTGACGGATCAGACTTAGACATTTTGCGTGTCCCATCGGTCAAACTCATCACCCTTGCGCCGTCTTTCCGAATCAAAGGATCTGGTAACTTCAAAACTGGTCGATCCTTGGCAAATTGATGATTTAATCGATTGACAATATCCCTTGTCAGTTCTATGTGTTGCTTTTGGTCTTCACCCACCGGCACTTTATCCGCTTGATAAAGCAAAATATCAGCCGCCATCAGCACTGGGTAGATTAACAAACCTGTACTAACGTTTTCACCTTGTTTAACAGCCTTTTCCTTAAACTGAATCATGTCTTGTAGCCAGTTTAGGGGAGTGATGCAGTTAAGCAGCCAAGCAAGTTCACTGTGTGCGGAAACGTGGGACTGGACAAAAATACTGGAATGGTTTAAATCAATCCCACAGGCCAGGTAAAGCGCGGCGATAGTGTAAGTATCTGCCGCCAAAGACGCTGGATTATGCGGTACAGTAATCGCGTGTAAATCCACTACACAAAAGAAATTTTCATACTGGTCTTGGATTTCTACCCAGTTGCGAATTGCGCCTAAGTAGTTACCTAAGTGCAGATTACCAGTTGGTTGAACTCCTGACAGCACACGCTGCTTACCCATAAATTCACTCTAGTTCTTGCTAAATGTTCATGCACGTATTCATCCCTATGATGCCGTGTCACACGGCATTATAGACTTTTTATGCGTCAAAGGTGGCAAGATAGCAATTTCTCTCCAAAACAGTAGGATGTGTTACGGCGATGAAAGGATTGAGCTTATGAAGGCATAAGAATTAGCCGTAACGCACCGAGATATATGGTGAGTTATCAGTAATCCTTAATTTTTAATTAAGTAGAAACTTCAAATTCAGATCAATATTCCAGAAAGAACACAAGGCTGTAACCCTCTTAAATTCTGCTTTATCTCAACAAGAAATATTTACAATCCCCTACTTTTTAACTTTACAGACAGTAGGTAATACTTAAATAGTGCTAGACCACTTTCAGTATTTTGATATGCGACAATTATTTCAGTATCTACGTACCTGGGTCATCGTCTGCCTGATGTGTTTGGTCTTAGGCTGGACACTACCTGCACAAGCAGCTACCGACATTGACTCTAAACTCGAAAAGCAAGTTTTAGAAATTATCCGTAACAATCCACAATTTGTTCTTAACTCTCTGCAAGAGTATCAACTGGCTAAACAAGAAAAATTACAGAAAGTCCAACAAGCTTTTTTAGATGATTTAAAATCTAATCCCGCAAATATCATTGGCGAATCACCAACAACTGGTGCGGCTAAGTCTAAAACAGTGCTAGTTGAGTTTTCTGATTTTCAATGTCCCTACTGTGCGGAAGTACATAAAACTCTGAAATCAGTAGTAGACAAGCACAAAGACGAATTAACCTTGGTTTACAAGAATTTTCCTTTGACTGGAGTCCACCCAGAAGCATTCCCCGCAGCACAAGCGGCTTGGGCTGCTAAACAACAAGGTAAGTTCTGGGAATACCATGATGCTTTGTTTGAAAATCAAAAGCAACTAGGTGAAACCTTATACGTTGATATTGCTAAAAAACTAAACCTCAATTTGGTGAAGTTTGAGAGCGATCGCAAGTTGGCAAAAACAGCCATTGAAAAAGACCTCAAACAAGCAAATGATTTAGGTATCGCTGGTACACCATTTTTAGTTATCAACACTGATAAATACACTGGTGCAGTCCAAGCAGCCGACATTGAAGCGAGATTGGGTAGTGCTAGTTAAATAGACAGAATTTACACACGAAGATTGTAAAAAATAGGTGTGAGGGTGTAGGGGTGTATGTATCCAAAACCCTTACACCCTTAATTTTTTGTACCAAATAACCGTAAAGGACGAGTAGGACACGAAGTTATAGAAATCCGATTTGATTTCTGAACTTACTTGTGAAGGTAGGGAACAGGGAATAAAAACTGTACTGAGTTTTTTACAGAAATCAAATACGAGTCCTGCATAAAAATCTCTCTCCCTTGTCTCCCTTATCTACCTTGTCTCCCTTGTCTCCCTATTCCCGAAGACTTTTTCGTTAATCTTCCAATGATTGGGCTTGTACTTCTACCGCAGTCACATCAATTGTGCCTTCTGGTGCAAAGCGTTGGAAGTGACCTTTCTGGATTGATAGCTGTTCGCCACAGTTAGGACATTGTAATTGGCTATTGTTCAAACCAGTGAATTCGTAGGCGCAGACAGGACACTTGTCAGTTACTAAGTTGCGTTGTAGCCACCAGCGAAAACCAAAGAAAGCCACTACAGGCGCTAGTGACAGCAGTGCAAACAGGATAAATAAAGATTTTACTAACCAACCCAGTCCCAATGAACCTAGCAACCAGATAACTGCTAAGAAAGTGAGCAAAGGGCGGAGATTTAGCATATTCAATTGTGAATTGTTAAAGCTCATTTTTTAATTACAGTCTTGCTCTCTTTCTAGGATAGCGAGTTTAGAGATTGTCAAGGGTCATTTGTTACTGGTCATTGGTTAAGATGTTTTTACTAACGCTGCAAGCTGCTGTTTAAAGGCTGCTGTTCCGAAATGCGCGATCGCTTGTTCTCGCAACCACTTGCCATCACAGCGTTGATCATTCTTTTGTAAAATTTCAATACAAGCGGCGGCGACAGCATCAGCATCACGGTGTGGCACTCGCCAGCCTAGTTTACCATCTTGTAAAGGATCAGCCGAGCCATCTGCATCACCGGATAAAACTGGGATACCACAAGCCATTGCTTCGAGATAAACAATCCCAAAACCTTCTTGAGAAGGCATGATATAAGCATCTGCTAGGCGATAGTGGGCGATTAAATCTTCTGTGGGGACAAAACCAGCAAACACAACGCGATCGCTTACCCCCAAATCTTGGGCTAACTGGGCTAATCGCGGTTGATCATCACCACGCCCAATCACCAAATATTTCACTTCTGGAAAAACCTGGGCGATTTGAGGTAAAGCCCGAATTGTCACATCTACGCCTTTATAAATATCACCCGACCACAGGCGTGCTACTGTCATCAAGACTTTAGCATCTGTTAAACCATACTTCTCGACTAATTCTGGTAGTTTTTCCCCTGGGGTAAATTTATCACCATCAATTGCACAAGGCAGCATTTTCACTTTTTCGGGGTCAATCCCATTCGCCGCACAAGCGCGATCGCGGCTGTAACGGCTGATAGTCCAAATTTCGCTGGCGGCGGCGAGTGCGCGGCGTTCTGAATTTTTTAAGGGTTCCCAGACTTCTTTCCCGTAGGTGAGGACTGTGTAGGGAATACCTAACGGCTGACAAAGAGTTTGGATTAAGACAGCAAGTTTAATATGACCACAAAATACACGTTGGGGACGTTTTTGTAAGAGAAACTTTAATAAAGCCCCGGCCATCGCCATTCTGCCGATTTGCGGCGACTTATTTTTAAAATAATGGAATTTTACACTCTCAGACGCAAAAGGATTAACACAATCTGGACTATCTCGCAGGACAAAAACATCTGTCTTGTAACCTGTATTCAACTCTGTATAAGCTTGAAAAATATCTTTGACATAAGACTGAATCCCTCCTTCACAGCCAAAAACTTCGATAAAAACGAAAAACTGGTGCGGAGTTTGGTGAACTTTGTTAATCCCTTGTGGTTTTTCTTCTGTTAAATCAGTCAGCATTTAAGTTTTTATTGATACAAGTTCCACTTTAGTGCAGCCAGAATTATCTCTATGCTGCTGCCAAATCTTAGCAAAAGTGTCACTAAAATCGTATGCTGACTTTACTAGACTGTGTATATTTTTTATACACAAATTTTGTATTTAACCTGAAATTCCCTTACATTTATCCATCGGAATTTATTGGCGACTGTACTCGGTAATTAACAGACAATTTCGCTCATCCGCGCTACGTTCATAAACCACCCGATCCGTCAAACGCCTCAATAAAAACCACCCATAACCTCCTTCCTGGGGAGTACCTGGTTTCGGCTCGGCGATCGCATCTGGATTAAAAGGCTGGCCATGATCCCAAATTCTAATTTCCATTCGGTCAACCCATAGACTCACTTCAATATCTATAGTTGTTTCCGGTGGCAAAGCCTCATGAGCATGGCGCACTGCATTGGTAAAGCCCTCTGCTAATGCTAAATTCAGACGATAAAGTTGGTTTTCTGTCCAACCACGTTGACATAAATATTTGAGACAAAACTGCTCAAACCATTGTTGAACTTTATTTAAGAGCGGAAGTTCGCTCCTGACAGTCAGATGGTCGCGCTCCACCATTCTCAGCATTGACCTTGACTTGAGTATTCAATAAAAAATGTTTTTACTGGTTGAATTTGGGAGATTTCCAATTTTGGTATAGCTTTGATGTCACAGGACAGCGTTAAATGTCCTTTCCACTGTGGCTATTGTTATAACCCAAAAAAATCTCAGGTACTGCCTAGTACAGTTTGGCGTAAATAAACAGACCCTCAGAAATTGCTAAAAAGCTTATGGTATCAATATTATTTCCTTTTGCCTTTTTACTTTTTCCTTTTGCCTTGTTGTACTAAATTACTAAAATTGACGCTTGTTAGTTGTTTAACTAGCATATTTTAGAGGGTATGAGTGGTTTTAGCCACCACTCACACCCTTTTACATGCTAATCAAACTTACACAAGCGTCAAAGCAATTTTTGGTAACTAATCTAATTTAGAAAAGTCCCAAGGTCAAGGATTTGTCTAAAGGTAAAGCTGCGCCAATACCCAACCACAAAGTTACCAAAGTTCCAAACAGAAATACTGTAGTTGCAACTGGGCGACGGAAGGGGTTTTGGAACTTATTCACGCTCTCAATGAAGGGAATCAGAATTAGTCCCAGGGGTACGGAAGCCATTGCGAGAACTCCCAACAATTTGTTAGGAAGCGATCGCAAAATTTGGAATACAGGGTACAAGTACCACTCTGGTAGAATTTCCAGTGGTGTAGCGAAAGGATCTGCTGGTTCACCTGTCATTGCTGGATCTAGTACAGCTAGAGCCACAATACAAGCGAAAGATCCCATAATTACAACTGGGAATATATAAAGTAGGTCATTGGGCCAAGCGGGTTCACCATAATAGTTGTGACCCATTCCCTTGGCGAGCTTGGCTCTTAAGATAGGATCGCTCAGATCGGGTTTTTTCTGTGTTGCCATTTTTAAATGCGTTCTCCTGCTGAATTTCAGTTAAAGCATTGATGTTAGCCATTTGCTTTGAGGCTACCCCAGTCTTGTCAGACGGGGGAATAGCCATTATTTCTTAGTCAAACTGTCTGTGATTTTTTGCTGATGTGCCATATCTAATTGTTCATCAGTTTAAAACAAACAAATTTGTCTGGAAATAGCTAATGCCTGTTCACATTTTGGCTGAACCAACAATGAAATTACAAAGGCCCGGAAATGCCTTGTTTGCGAATCATCAAGAAGTGGAACAGCATGAAGACTGCAATTAGCCAAGGTAGAACAAAGGTGTGGGCGCTGTAGTAACGAGTTAATGTTCCTTGACCAACACTAGAACCACCGCGCAACAAATCAGAAATCAATGTCCCAACAACAGGAATTGCTTCTGGTACACCACTCACGATTTTCACAGCCCAGTATCCTACTTGATCCCAAGGCAGAGAGTAGCCAGTTACACCAAAGGAAACGGTGATCACAGCCATGATGACACCACTTACCCAGGTTAATTCGCGGGGCTTTTTAAAACCACCAGTCAAGTAAACCCGGAAAACGTGCAGAATCATCATTAACACCATCATGCTGGCAGACCAACGGTGGATGGAGCGAATCAGCCAACCGAAGTTTACTTCGTTCATGATGTACTGTACAGAAGCATAAGCTTCTGTAACTGTTGGTCTGTAGTAGAACGTCATGGCAAATCCAGTAGCAAACTGGATGAGAAAACAGACGAGGGTAATTCCACCCAGACAGTAAAAGATGTTGACGTGGGGAGGGACGTACTTGCTTGTTACGTCTTCAGCAAGCGCCTGAATTTCCAAGCGTTCCTCAAACCAGTCGTAAACGTTGGCCATACAATCTCAAGTTCCTAAAAAATCGGTTGCGGTTGATAAATCTCCCAATTGGCAATTTTGGGATTTTCACAAAAAGGTTGTTTGTTTGGTTTTTTTGCTTTCAGAGTGATGAGCGTTTTCAGCAACTTAACACTCTGTAAATATGAAATATATGGCGTTCTCTTTGCAACCAAACACTTCAAATGCCAGTTCCAAAGAAGATTTTATCGTTTGTAGAGTGCCTTGTGTACTCATAGATTGCCTTAACAATTTGATGAGAGCAATGCACTACTTCTATAAAAAAAGTAACATAGTCGAGAGATAGATTTCATCAACAACGAGAGAACTGGGCAGTTCGATACAATTTGGGTTCAGGTGGAATTGAGAATGGGGTTCATGCAAAAGTACGTTTTTCGGGTGGTTTTGTCACTATTTTTGGCATTTTGTTTGGCGCTTGGCGGGTTTATCCCAACGGCCACAGCATTGACCGGTGAACAAAAGCTAGTTTCAGAAGTTTGGCGCATTGTCAATCGGACTTATTTAGACGACACATTTAATCATCAAAACTGGGCAAGTGTGAGACAAAAGGTGCTAGAGAAGCCTTTGACCAACAAAGACGCTGCTTACACGGCAATTCAATCCATGCTTAAGAGTTTAGATGATCCTTTTACCCGTTTTTTAGATCCAGAACAGTACCGTAGCTTGCAGGTCAATACTTCTGGAGAATTAACTGGAGTTGGGTTGCAAATCGCCCTCAATCCCCAAACAGGTCAATTAGAGGTGGTTTCGCCGATTGAAGGTTCACCAGCCGAGAAAGCCGGCATAAGACCGCGCGATCGCATTCTCAAAATTGAAGGATTTTCCACAGAGAATTTAACTTTGGATGAAGCAGCAGCCAGGATGCGCGGCCCTATTGGTAGTTTAGTAACGCTGTTAATTGAGCGTGATGGAGAAGCACAGCGAGAAGTTAGTATAGTGCGCGATCGCATTGAACTCAACCCAGTTGTTGCCCAATTGCGTACTTCTTCTCAAGGCACATCCATTGGCTATCTTCGCCTGACTCAATTTAACGCCAATGCCTCTACAGAGTTGGCACACGCTATTAATAGTCTAGAGAAAAAAGGCGCTGCTGCCTATATTTTAGATTTACGCAATAATCCAGGGGGACTTTTACAGGCTGGCGTGGAAATTGCCCGACTGTGGTTAGATTCTGGCACTATTGTCTACACTGTGAATCGTCAAGGTATTCAAGGCAGTTTTGAAGCCTTTGGCCCAGCACTCACAAAAGACCCCTTAGTAATTCTTGTTAATCAAGGAACTGCTAGTGCTAGTGAAATTCTCGCTGGTGCATTGCAAGATAATGGCCGCGCTCAATTAGTAGGCGAAACTACATTTGGTAAAGGCTTAATTCAATCTTTATTTGAACTTTCAGATGGTTCTGGTTTAGCAGTCACAATTGCTAAATATGAAACTCCCCAACATCGAGATATTAATAAACTTGGAATTAAGCCAGATAAAATAGTTACCCAACAACCCATTACCCGCGATCAACTCGCCACAGAAGCAGATTCCCAATATAAAGCCGCCGTCGAGATATTGGCACAGAATCCTTTAGTTGTGGGGAGTCGGGAGTAGGGAATTGGGAGTAGGGAGTTGAGCGCATCTGTCCCACCTCGGAATCAATTCCAAGTCTCATAGCGCAAGTTCTCTTTAGAGAACTCAAACAGAAGTTTATTCCAGTCCACTTGAGTGGACTTGGGCTATGAGCCTGGAACTTTAGTTCTAGGCGGGATTGGGTACAACATAGAAATTTTGGACTGGTGTATACACCGCAGAAAAGAGCAATTGACAACCGTATTTTACCTTTTCCTCTTGCTCCGTTTCCCCTTCCTACTCCCCACTCCCTACTCCCTATTCCCTCTATAAAATCGGTTGTACCTGCAACAACTCGGAGAAATCCAAGGCAGCTAAACGCTGATATGCTTGGTCTATCACACGCTTACCTCTCAGAAAACCTGTATTTGCACCCGGACAAAGATACTCAAGGGTGTCTGGGGTAAAGCGTTCTAGTAAAGATTGAACATTTTTAATTTGTCTAGGCCAGTGAAAGGTTTTAGCGGTACGTAATGGTACTGGTTCACCCTGTTGATTGGGTAATAAATGCCGACCAGAAAATAAAACGCCGCCGAATGTGCTGTCATAAAGACAAGCGGAACCAGGGGAATGTCCTGGTGTCCAAATAATTTGGGTTGTGGAAGTCAGAATAATTTCTTGGGTAAAGGTCGTAACAGTTAAATTAGGTAATAAATAGGCTTCTTGTTCTTGAATGATCACCTCACAACCCAAAGCTTGCTGGAGTTCTGGGGTTTTGCCAATGGCACCACGGTGCGTAATCACTAACCAGCGTACACCCCCATGAGATCGCAAAAAATCCAGATTTATTTGTTCTAACGCTGGGCAATCGATGAGGATATTCCCTTCATTTCTTACAATGAAATAGGAGGTTCCTCCCAATGTGTCCCGATTTGGCACAAAAGCAAAAATGCTGTCAAGTACAGGCCGTGGTGCTTTAGCATGATGACCGGGTGGTTGAGGTAAGGAACCCATGAGAAAAACTATACAAAAATGAGGAGTGCTACAAATTTAATCACAGAGTTGAACTACTGATCTAATTTTCGGCTTGAGATTGTCAAACCGTTGTTTTATTAGCTTTTGTGCAGTTCATCTGTGGTCATGATGGAACAAATTGGTACTAAAAAATTCTGCCTTAATAGTTAACTATTGTTAAAAATTGGGGTTTGAGATTCTGCTTTGTGGTGGTGACACTACTGGTGGGATATTTTTCCAAATTATTAAAGAAAACATGAATTTTTGGTTTCTCCTCCTCCTAGGACTAGCTACTTATTTGATGGTGCAACGCAGTGCGCTTGGCATTACACGTACGCCTGTTTGGTTGTTATGGCTAGTTTTAATGACACCAGCATTACTATTGACTGGATGGACAGCCAGATATGGCATTAAACAACCTCCGCCACCATCACTGATTATCGGTTCTTCTATTGTTTGTCTCTTGTTATACTGGCTGTTATTTCAATGGGGGCGAACAGCGTCAACAGATAAGCAAACTGAACCTCAAACTCCCAAACCAGAATCGGTTATCCATCCTACCGCAGAACCAGTACCAGTGCGTCCCATTGAACCTACCGAAGAAAGCCAGCTACGAAATTGTTTTCCTTGGTCTGTATACTATATTCAAAATCTTGAGTATCGACCCCAAGCGATTATCTGTCGCGGACAGTTACGAACTACACCGCAGCAAGCTTACCAGCGAATTAAAGCCAACGTCGAATCACAATTTGGCGATCGCTTTTTGCTCATCTTTCAAGAAGGCGTAAATGGTAAGCCATTTTTTGTGTTAGTGCCTAACTCACAAGCCGCTTCAGCAGCTAATCAAAACAAAACCGAAAAATTAACTAGACCAGGATTAGCACTTTTACTATTAATTACAACTCTTTTCACGACCACATTTGTGGGATCTAGAATCTCTGGGGTTGAACTCACAACATTACAATCTAATCCCCAAACTTTGTTAGAAGGATTGCCATATTCCTTGGGGTTAATCACGATTTTAGGCACTCACGAACTCGGTCATTACTTAACAGCTAAATTCTACAAAATTCGCTCAACGCTGCCATATTTTATCCCCATGCCTTTCTTCTTGGGGACTTTCGGTGCATTCATTCAAATGCGTAGTCCAATTCCTAACCGAAAAGCTTTATTTGATATCAGCATTGCCGGGCCAATTGCCGGATTTATCGCCACATTACCGATTTTAATTTGGGGTTTAGCTCATTCTGAAATCGTCCCCATGAATGAAAAAATGGGTATTCTCAATCCTGATGCCCTGAATCCGAAATATTCAATTTTATTAGCATTGCTTTCTAAGATAGCTTTAGGCAGTCAACTCACTGCTAAATCTGCTATTGATTTACATCCTTTAGCCGTGGCTGGTTTTTTAGGATTAATTGTCACAGCCTTAAATTTAATGCCTGTGGGACAACTCGATGGCGGTCACATTGTTCATGCAATGTTTGGACAACGCACAGCCATGATGATTGGTCAAATAGCGCGGTTATTACTGCTATTACTGTCTTTGGTACAGTCAGAATTTTTTGTTTGGGCAATAATTTTATTGTTTATGCCGCTAGTTGATGAACCAGCCTTAAATGATGTCAGCGAATTGGATAATGGACGCGATATTTTGGGATTAATGGCGATGGCTTTATTAATTATCATTATTTTGCCATTACCACAGGCGATCGCTAACTTACTTCAAATTTAAACATCATTACCTACTGACTAAATTGATAGTAGCCCACCCTGCTAGGAGCGATCGCTAATTAATAAATTCGGCAATGCCGTACTCTCGCCGCTAATGAATTCTACAAAATTGGCGATCGCACTAAACATAATTCAGAAATGGAATAAGTGGTACTAGGATGAAGGAGTGATGAGCCTTAGATTGGGTATTTCTAGGAAGTCTTTGATGTTGTGAGTGACTAGCGGTAAATCATAGTGTATGGCCGTTGCAGCAATCCACGCATATTGAGGCGAAATTGGTCGTCCTGCGTTTTGTCGATTAGCACGAACCTTTGCCCATTCTCGACAAAGAGGTTGATCCACTGGAATAATTAGGTAATTCGAGAGGTATTGTTCTAATTAGGTGATACGATGATTTCCCCACTGACGTAAGATTGCCCACTGAAATAATTCAGCGACACTCATGAATGACAATGCCAATTCTTGACCACTTAAAATTGGCAGGTAAGGGTCGGCATAATCACTACCTTTGAGGATGAAGGAAGCAATGTCAGTATCAATCAAAAGAAGACTCATGGGAGTTTAGTTAGATCGCCTCTTGGCGCTGTTGTCGCAGGAAGGTGAGAAAATCTTCAATAGAGTCTTCTTCCGGCCAAAAATCGGCAGCAATGTCTTTGAGGTTATCAACAGTTTTAGGAGGATGGTTGGCAAGTAGCTGCTTGAGTGTAATACCTTGAAAGAACTGGGTACTAAGGGTTTGAAGATCGGGTTGAGAATTTGAGTTTTGGGTAAGGATTCGCAGCAGTTGTTGGCGTTCTGTAGATGAAAGTTGTTGGATAGCAGCGATCGCAGCTTCAAATTGTTGAGTCATAGGTAGTTTTGTCGTTGTCTGCTTCTATGCTATTTGAATTTGCCTGCGTTAGCGAAGCTTTGCCGGAGGCATCGCTCACAACTATCTCAAGCTTAGGCGATCGCTAATTAATCAATTCGGCGATGCCGTACTCTCGCCGCTAAAGTATTCTAGAGAATTGGCGATCGCACTAATACACATCATCACGATCACCCAAATTTAGCAAGAGAATTGCGTCTTCTTTGCCTTCTTCTTGGTTAGCCACAAATTCAAAAAGAATGCGATAGCTGTAGTCGATGGAACAAGTCCAAATACCAGCAAACTCGCCTGAAAGCTTATGAATTTTCAACTTAGGATGGAAAGGATCTGCAACAAGTTGTTCTAGAGTTTCTTCAATTAAGGATAGTTTGCTTCAAGAGAGGACAGAAATGTATCGAGTTTATCGGGGCTGACTTTGCCTTCAAAACTTTTCCTGGTCAAACTCTTAACATCATCGATAGATGGAGTAATTGAGGAAGACATCATCATCATAAATATCCTTTAGATTTCAAAAAGGGATCAAAACTAATTAATGAGTTTCGACTTTCATAATGATTCTCAGGTTCGTAAACCTCAGAAATCTCAATGCTTTGAGTTGTTTAAAACACTATCAAAACTCCGAGGTGCAGTCTTTACAGAAAAGTATGGAGTTGAAGTATGAAAAGTATGGTTTGATGAAAATGTATACTTTGCTGAAGCTAGAAAATCTATGGAGTTTAAACAGGCACAGGCGATCACTCACCATGTTATCAATAACAAAATTGCTCGACCCCTAAGCTACCCAAACAGCGATCGCCAATCATGCTTTCAATAACAAAATTGGCGATACCTGCGGTAAGCTACGCTAACGCAAAACCAATTTAACCCAGAGAATCGGTGAGATGGGCTAAAATCAGGAGTATCTTCTACAAGCCCTAAACGCCATATCATGCAGATTAGAGTTGACATTCCCGATGAGTTGGCACTCCGGCTGAGTCCACTACAAGACCAATTACCCCAGATTTTAGAATTGGGATTGCGAGAATGGAACGCAATTGGTCAATCTGGATTTTCTGGGTTGACAGAAGTGTTGGAATTTTTAGCAAATCTCCCCTCTTTGGAAGAAATTTTGGCATTGCAGCCTTCTGAGGCGTTACAACAGCAAATCGCCAGCTTGTTAGAAAAAAATAGGACGGTTGGATTAACAGCCCAAGAAGAACAAGCTTGGCAGCAATATGAATATGTTGAACATTTAGTGCGGATGGCTAAGGCGAAAGCATTGCTCAAGCTAAAGGCATTGTAACGGATGAGCAAAACATACATCTCTGCGGCACTCAGACGCTTAGTTTGTAATCGCGCTAATCATGCTTGTGAGTATTGCTTAATGCCGGAAATTGCGGTGCTTGTGCCTCATGAAGTCGATCATGTAATTGCCGAAAAGCATGGCGGACAAACAGACGAAACTAATTTGGCACTGGCCTGTACAATTTGCAACAAGTATAAGGGCAGCGACCTGACATCAATCGATCCCAGCAATGGAGAAATTGTGAGATTGTATCAGCCGCGTCAAGATCGCTGGTGCGACCATTTTCAGTTAAAAGATGGTGAAATTCAGCCGTTGACTGCGATCGCACGGGTGACGGTGCGATTGTTACAGATGAATCGTCCGGAACGTGTGGAAGAACGAAGGGTGTTGCTACAAGCAAATGTGCTAATTGTACCCGACTGTTAATGAGGGTAATGGCTAAAATTCTTTGCAAGTAGTTGAAATAAGAGATCGCTTCCTGATTGTCGGTGAAGCGATCTCTTTCTCAATCTCATACATAAGCTTTTGATATCTGTCTTTACAGAAAAGTATGGAGTTAAAGTATGTAAAGTATGGTTTGATGAAAATTAATACTTGATTATCTTCATTTAAAAACGTATGGAGTTTGCACAGGCACTAGCGATCGCCAATCATACTGTCAATGAAAAACTCGCTAGAACCCTCACTGAGGTGGAAATTGCGCTTTTGTTCGGTGCCTGGAATAACTTGACCTATGAGCAGATTGCCGATCGCTCTGGCTACTCTATTAACTACTTACAGCGAGATGTTGGCCCTAAATTCTGGCAGTTCCTGAGTTATGCACTGGGTCGCAAAATTAACAAAACAAATCTGCGCGGTATTCTGTCCCAATTTACTCCCCCAATCCCCGATCGCCAACCGCAAAACCAACGTTCTGTAGATTGGGGTGAGGCGATTAATGTTTCTTATTTCTGCGGTCGTGGGGAGGAAATAGAAAAGCTGACTCATTGGATAATTGCAGAACGCTGTCGTTTGATTGCGTTGGTGGGAATGGGCGGTATTGGTAAAAGTGCTTTGGCTGCCAAAGTCTCGCAATTGGTACAAGCAGACTTTGAGTTTGTAATTTGGCGCAGTCTCCGTAACGCCCCACCTTTAGAAACTTTGTTGGCTGAACTAGTACCTTTCCTTTCCCAGCAACAAGACATCCAAGCAAAACCAGAACGGTTGCTGTACTGGCTGCAAACTCATCGCTGTCTGGTGATTTTCGATAATCAAGATACTCTCTTACAACCAGGTCAGATCGCTGGCAATTATCAACCCAATTTTACCAACTATGGTGACTTGTTTCGGTTGCTGGGGGAGGCGAATCATCAAAGTTGTATTCTCCTGACCAGTCGTGAGAAATCTGCGGAAGTGGCATTGTTTGAAGATTGGAACGGCGGAGTGCGATCGCTTTCTCTGAAAGGTTCCTGGGAAGCATCCCTAGCATTAATTGACGCTAAGGGACTAGTGGGAAGCGAGGCTGAAAAACGCCACCTGTGCGAATTGTATCGTTGCAATCCCCTGGCATTGAAAATGGTTGCTACCTCAATTCAAAGTTTATTTGATGGGGAAATTGCTGTTTTTTTGCAAACACAAACCCCGATATTTAATGGAATTCGCCACTTGCTTGATCAACAATTTCAGCGTTTATCGCCCCTAGAGCAGACCATTATGTATTGGTTGGCAATTAATCGAGAATGGACGGCGATCGCCCAACTACAAGCCGATATTGTGCCTGCGGTTTATCGTGCCAGTTTGTTAGAGTCCCTGGAATCGCTCACCTGGCGCAGTTTAATCGAAAAGCGATCGGGGGAATATACCCAACAGCCGGTGATTATGGAATATGTCACAGACTGTTTAATTCATCAACTTACCACGGAATTATTAATAGTTAAAACCTCATTTTTTAATCATTATGCACTTTTAAAAACAACTGTTTTAGAATATATCCGCGAAAGTCAAATTCGCTTAATTTTGCACTCACTCATTGAACAATTAAAAGCTGCATTTCATCATAATTATCAACGATTAGAGCAGCATTTGCAATCGGTTTTGCTGGCATTACGTACTGATTCAAAATCAACCTTTGGTTATGGAGTGGGAAACTTTATTAACCTGTGTCTGCGCCTGCAAATTGACCTGACTGGCTATGACTTTTCCCATCTGAAAATTCGCCACGCAGATTTCCGGGGGGTGCGGTTAAAAGATGTCAATTTTCAATTTGCTCATTTTGCTGAATCTACCTTTACTCAAGTCTTCACGAGTGGAATGTCGGGAAAATTTAGTCCTGATGGGCAGCAGTTTGCTGTCGGAGATACCAAAGGAGAACTGCATATTTGGCAGGTGGAAGGGATACAGCCATTAATGTCGATCCAGGCACATCAAGGCTGGGTTATGGGGGCTGATTGGCATCCTGATGGCACAATGTTAGCTACTGGTGTTGATCAGGCGGTTAGCCTTTGGGATGCCCGCACTGGTCAAAAACTGCGGGACTTGCACGGCTATAACAGTTGCATTTTGGCATTAGCCTGGAGTCCCGATGGTAAGTATGTAGCCTGTGGAGGGCAACAGTCGTTGCTGGTGGTTTGGAATGCTACAACCGGAGAGCGTTTGACTGAGCTTGGAAACAACTCTGGCGATCGCAGTAGTTGGATTCCGAGTCTAGCATGGCTACCGGATGGGGCAGTGCTGGCAGCAGGCTATACGGATGGCAAAATTAAATTTTGGGATGTGGTAACTGGCGAGTGCATTCGCGTAATTTCAGACGATGATAATTGGATTTTGTCTGTGGCAGTGCATCCCAATGGCAGAATCGTCGCCAATAGTGGATATGATAAAACCGTCAAAGTTTGGGATTGGCAAACAGGAGAATGTTTAGCAGTTAACCGCCAAGAGCCTTTTAATCAGCTAACCTGGAGTCCAGATGGCGAGAGGCTAGCAGGAGCAAATATGAATGGTTATGTTGTCAACCTGTGGGATTGCTCTCTGCAATGTCTAAAAGTTTTGCAGGGACATGAAAACTGGGTTTGGTCAATCTCTTGGAGTCCTAATAGCAGAACCCTTGTCACCTCATCTTTCGATCAGGTGGTTAAATTGTGGAATACGCAAACGGGACAATGTGTCAAAACGTTGCGCGGCTACAGTAATTCTTCCTGGTGTGTCCGGTGGAGCAACGATGGCATTTGTCTGTTGACTGCCAGCACCAACCATACTGTGCAACTGTGGGATGGTCACACAGGGGAACGTCTGAGAGTCTTTTACGGGCATACCAACGAAGTGATGTTTGTTGCCTGGAGTCCAGACGAAAACTTGATGGCAAGTGGCAGTGCAGATACCACTGTTCGCATTTGGGATGTGCAGACGGGGCAATGCTTACAGGTGTTGCAGGGACATCAGGGTTGGGTAAGGGGAGTTGCCTGGGGTCGGGATGAAAATTGTCTGATTAGCTGCGCCAGTGATGGAACGGTGAAACTTTGGGATGTTCATTCTGGGCAATGTTTATTAACGCTGTCCGGGCATAGTAGTCAGGTAAATTCCGTTGCTTGGTCTTCTGTTGGTAATCAGGTTGCCAGTGGTGGTTTAGATGGAACTATTCGGTTTTGGGATTTAAGCCTGGGTGTTTGTTCCCTCGTCATTTCTGTGGGTCGTTACGTTGGTAGCATTGCTGTTAGTCCAGATGGCAAAACTTTGGTCAGTGGAGACTACGAGGGTATAGTTCAACTTTGGGATGTGGCCTCTGGAGAGTGTTTAAAAACCTTCCTGGGGCATACAAATGTTCGCGTTTATTCAGTGGCGTGGAGTGCCGATGGCAACAAAATCGCAAGTACCTGTACTGGTAAAACAGTGAGAATCTGGAATGTTAGCACGGGTGACTGTGAACAGATTATTCAGGGCAAAAATCACGGAATGTCGGTGCATTGGCATCCAGTCAAGGACTTGCTGGCGATCGCATTTTTAGAACAACCAATTCAAATTTACGATGTGCAAACAGGTAAAACTGTGCAAACTTTAAGCAGGCATCTTCCCTACGAAGGCATAAATATTACCGGGGTGACAGGCATTTCTGAGGGACAAAAAGCCAACCTCAAAGCATTGGGAGCGATCGGCAAGTAATACCGTTTCTTTGTAAAGCTGCGCCAAACTCTCCCTTATTCCTCTATTTGCGTACTTTGCGGTTAGTTTCTTATTAAGCGGAACTTCATACAGAATTGGTATAAAAATTATGGCTTGAAAATTCGTAATTTATCACAAACAAGCATTTATGAATATTCCAGTTAGAAAAAGAGAGACGTGCAATGTTGCACGTCTCTCTTTTTCTATGAAGCTGAATTACTAACTTCTGCTGCTTTTGCCGCAGATGAAGCACCACCCATCCGAATTTCTGAAGTAAAGGAAGCCATACTAAAGCCACCAAAGCGTTTAAGAATACTCACGCGCATTCTTAAATTGGGACTGGCAAACCACAGGCGTTCTTCAGACCACATAGTTTCGTATTCTGTGGTTAAAGTCAATGCGTCATCACTACCCATTTTGTAACGCCCAGCAACAGGAGCTTTTTCGGCATAACCCATCTCGCGCAGTAATCTACCTTCATTGGGATTATCAGCATCGGGTATAGTAACTAGCACAGTTGAACCTGTGTGTTTTTCTTCATCCCATTCCATTGTCCCGTTCCAAGTGACTCTCGCACCACAGGTAGCTTCACTGGGGTTGACTTCGTACTGTTCACAAAGTTTGATCACTTCTGGATGATCTGCTGCCAACATCTCAATTACAATATCTGATTTGCCATCTTCAGACTGTTTAAATGCTAAGTGATGGCTAGTGCGGTGTGAAAACCATTTACCAGCACTTAATTCAAAAAACTCTTCAATATTCATGAATGAAATTACCCTGCATCAAAATACTAAAAGTCCCTCTTATTATTAAAAGGTAGCAGGAGAAGGAAATTTTATGCTTGCTGCCCTTTTTCTTCAATTCGCTTGAGACAGACGCTTGCTGCTTCGGCAACGTTAGGATGACTATCTTTCTCTAAATATTTTAAAGCGGAGATACTCTTAGGAGTTGGCAGATTGCCCAGAGCTTCTGCCAGCCGTTGTCTAACTAACCAATCATCTGATTGAGCAAATTTGAGAATACTATCAACTGCTTCTAAGTCGCCAATTTCACCGAGTGCAGAAATCGCGGCTTCTTGTAAAACCGCTTCACTACTATCCAAAGCCTGTAAGAGAATTTGACGGGCGCGTGGATCTTTAAGATTGCCTAAAGCAACAGCTGCACTAAAGCGGACTAGCCAATCAGTATCTTCATAAAATGCCCTAGCTAATGCCTCAAATGCTCTAATATCACCTAAATAGCCCAATGCACCAGCAGCATCAGCACGAATGCCATAATCGGGGTCGGTTTGCAAAATTCTGACCAAAATAGCGTAGCATTCATCAGTTTGCTTGACTCCCAAGGCAAAGATAGCCATAGAACGCAGTTGCAGAGAATCGTCATCTAAGACTTTTTTAATTAAAGGGACTGCATCTTCAGCAGGGACATCGCGCAGACTGGCCAGTGCAACCATGCGATCGCGTAAATTTGAACTTTCTAACTGAGCAGAAATTTCCTGTAAGGGTAGAGCGGCCATTTATGATTCAAGCACTTTCTTTACTTATCTTTACTTTACCTGATTTGCCCATGAGAGTGCTGTCATTAATTTTTGGTTCTAGCATCAGTCCTCGACTAGCTACTTCTAGTCCCGAATTTCTTACTTATGGGTAGGGGGTGTGGCTTGGCAACGAGCATCTCAGTAAGACAAATGACTTATTATACTTTAATTATTAGATATCTTTGAGGGTGACAGGTAATAAAAATTACTTTATATATAGAATTTATGCAGCTATTATCAAACACATGAAATTACCATTATTAATCATTAGCATTTTAATTACTGCTTGTTATACTCAAATTTTTAAACCTAGTGTATCTTTAGCAAAATCAGATTTAATTTTAGATGAAGAAGCCAGTTTACATTTATATTTATCAGCAAAGTCAGATTATCTTTCACTTGTAGAAAAACAAGTAATTAGTGAGACAAATAAAGTTAGGCGAAACCCTAAATCATATATCCCGATTTTAGCAAGCTATCGCCAGAAGTTTCAAGGTAAACGTGTTAGATTATCCTCCAATTCTTACTTAATTACCCAAGAAGGAAGTCAAGCTGTTGATGAGGCGATCGCCTTTCTTAAATCAGCACGACCTGTTGGAGCGTTAAGCATATCTAAAGGAATGTCTTTAGCGGCAAAATCTCATGTCAAAGACCAAGGTAATAAAGGTGCTACAGGTCATTATGGTAGTGATGGGAGCAGTCCTTTTGATCGCCTGAATCGCTATGGTAAATGGCAGATGACGGCGGCTGAAAATATCAGCTACGGCCCGAATACAGCCCAAGATATTGTTATGCAATTAATTATTGATGATGGAGTTCCATCACGTGGTCATCGCACCAATATCTTTAACTCGGCATTTAAAGTTAGTGGTGTTGCTTATGGAACTCATAAAACCTATAAAACTATCTGTGTAATTAACTATGCTGGGGGTTTTCAAGATAAAAAAAATTAGACTGGCAAATCTCTGTCAACTATGTCAAGATGAATCAGTCTGTTATGGTTAACAAAACAATCGTTTGATCAAAAAATTAAGGAAAATTAAAAAATGCCCGTTATTTAAGTGATTTTACTAGGTATATTACTGCTATAAATTTGATTTAACTATCTGATTACTAAAACCTCGAAGTAAGGTAAATTTGCCTTACTCAAGAAAATAAGTGTTTTTGCTATGTAAGATAATATACTTTTATTTTATCCTAGATACTTGAAAAGTATTCAACGAAAAGCAAGTGACTACAAGTAAGATTTTTCAGCATTCAATCCAGGATACGAGATTTTGAGGAAGAGCAATGCTAGGAAATGAGTGGGAAAAAATACGTCACCTGTTGGTTGTCCAAGACTTACAAGGACAAAGAACCATCCCACTACAAGAAACCACTTATTCCATTGGTCGAGATTCCAGAAATGCAATTGTGCTGCGATCGCGTTCCGTATCAAGACAACACGCCATTTTACTGCGTGTGACTCTTCCGGAAACTGACCAGTATGGTTTTCGGATTATTGATGGCAACTTTAAGGGTAAGTCTAGTACTAATGGCTTATACGTCAATGGAATGAAATGCGTTTCCCATAATCTTCAGCATGGAGATTTGATTGCCTTTGGGAATAATCAAGTCCAAGCTAAATACTATGCGATTTCTCATATTTCGGAAAAAGCTTTTTCCGAAAGTGGTGATATTGAAAACATATCAGATTTTCTCTTAGAACATGCTCATGCCGCCAATCCTTTTCCTACCTTAGCGGTTGATCCTAACTTTGAAGCAGCCAGTGAAACTGCACTAGCACGTCTAGCATCGTTCCCAGAACTTATTCCTAACCCAATTATTGAGATGGATTTGGGAGGAACAATCACTTATCTCAATCCTGCTGCATCGGCGAAATTTCCCAAGATTCGAGAAATTGGTAACAAGCATCCTGTACTGACGGGGTTACTCAATGCCTTGGAAGATCATCAGCTAAATTCCTTTTCCCGTGAGATCACGGTTGATCAGGAAGTGTTTGAACAATGTATCCATTACTTACCAGAAAGTGACTTAATTAGAACATTTATAGTTAGGGATATTACAGAGCAGAAGCAAGCAGAAGCAGAATTGCGTCAACGCGATCGCCTATTGCAAGCAGTAGCCGAGGCTGCTAACTATTTGCTAGTGGAAATGAATTACGAAACTGGCATAGATAAAGCTTTAGCTGTACTAGGAGAAGCTGCCAAAGCTGATCGCGCCTATTTATTTAAAAACCATCGCCATTCAGATACAGGCGAAATAGCCCTTAGCTTGCAATTTATCTGGACAAGAACAAATTTAACTGCATCTCGCTTTCACTGGCAAAATCAACTTTATCAATCTTCAGAACTAGCGCGTTGGTATGCCACACTCTCTTGCGGAAAATCGATTAGTGGTAATATCCGAGAGTTTCCGGTAGCAGAACAAAAGCTACTAGCAAGAGATGGAATTCAATCCTTGCTTTTAGTTCCCTTACGGCTAGAAGATGAGTTTTGGGGTTGTATTGGTTTAGCCGATTGTACTCATGAGCGTACTTGGTCAAGACATGAGGAATCAACGCTTTTAACAATGGCGGCTAGTATTAGCGGTGCTTGGCAGCGTCAACAAGTAGAAGAAAAAATCCGCTACCAAGCACTCCACGATATGCTGACAGGCTTACCCAACCGTTTCTTTTTTAATGAAATCTTGGCTAAAGCCATATCCAACGCCACACGCAATCGTGAAAGTTTAGCAGTGATGTTTCTGGATTTAGACCGCTTTAAAGTGATAAATGATACATTAGGACATACTATCGGGGACAGATTATTAGAAATTGTGGCGCAAAGGCTCAAAGAATCTCTCAGAGAAGGAGATACTGTCGCTCGTTGGGGAGGAGACGAATTTACAATTTTGCTGCCGCATATTAAATATCTTGATGAAGTAGCTCAAGTAGCCCAAAGAATCCTGCAATCCTTAGAAAAGATTTTCTGTCTTGATGGCCATGAACTTTACATCAGTGCGAGTATCGGTATTTCTGTTTTTGATGCACACAGCCATGATGTTGAAACCTTAATTCAACATGCAGATGCAGCACTGTATTATGCCAAGGATGAAGGTAGAAATAATTATCAGTTTTATACCACTACCCTCAGCGCCAAAACTCCAGAATTGCTCAATTTAGAAAAAAGCTTGCGCTATGCCGTAGAAAGACAAGAATTGACAGTATATTATCAGCCCCGTGTCAATATTTTGACTGGCAAAATTACTGGGATGGAGGCTTTGGTGCGCTGGAAAAACCCAGATATGGGACTAGTCGCACCGAATATATTTATTCCTTTGGCTGAAGAAAGTGGATTAATTATTCCGATTGGTGCATGGGTATTACGCACAGCTTGTATACAAAATAAAGCCTGGCAAGCAGCAGGTTTGCCACCTTTGACGGTGGCGGTGAATCTTTCACCTAAACAGTTTCGGCAAGCTACGCTAGTAGAAGATGTGGCTACAATTCTAGCGGAGACAGGATTAGAACCACATTTTTTGGAGTTGGAAATTACCGAATCAACAGCGATCGCCGATTTAGAATTTACCAGAAATGTTTTACAAAAATTAGAACAAATGGGAGTTCATCTTTCCATTGATGACTTTGGCACTGGACACTCTTCGCTTTCACGGCTGCAACTTCTACCACTACACAACCTAAAAATTGATCGCTCCTTTATTAAAGAGTTAACCACAGATGTGCGAGTAGCTCATATTGTGAAAGCAATTGTCACTTTAGGACGGAGTTTAGGCTTAAGACTCACGGCTGAAGGTGTAGAAAAGCAAGAAGAACTAGATTTCTTAAAATCTATTAATTGTGAGGATGTCCAAGGTTATTTTTTCTATAAACCAATGCCAGCAGACAAAGCGACAGAAGTGCTGCAAAACAGACATTTTTCTGAACTAGAGGAGAAAAATGGAATAGGGCATAAATACGAAAAATCTGAGGTTTGACAGGCAGGACTTACGCACAAAGGTTATTTGTGAAGAATGGGTGTGAGGGTGTATGGTGTGTAAGGGTTTTGAACATCTACACCCCTATGGGGAAGTCAAAATTCAAAAGTAAGAGAATTTTTTGACTTGATTTTGCCCCTTCACCCTCTCCCAAACCTTTGATTTTGCTCAGTCCTCATAAATTAAGAGTAAACCCTGAGATTATTTCGGACAGAATAGCTATCTAGTGAGTAAATTGGGTATATATCCAGAAAGTTTTTCTGTTTCAACCTAACCCACATATCGGAATGAGAGAACATTATCGAGATTTCTTAATTCGTAACTGGGAAAAGGGCGATCGCACCAGGGCGGCCGCAGTCATCAGTTATGTATTATCAGAATACGGGTTGGGTTGGGAACCCAACGGTGCTGACCGAGATGTATTGCAAGTAGAAGAATGTTACTTAGCAACAGGCGGTGAGTTTTGGGTAATTGAACACCAAAGCCAGATAGTTGGTACTGGGGCATATTACCCCATAAATCGTGGGGAAAAGGCTGTGGAAATTCGCAAAATGTATCTTTTACCAAGTGTCCGGGGTATCGGCTTAGGGAAATATTTGTTACAACAGCTAGAAGCAGCGATCGCTAACCGTGGTTTTCAGCAAATTTGGATTGAAACAGCCAGCATATTAGTAGAAGCCGTCAAGTTATACGAAAGTCATGGTTATCAACCAGAAACGGGTGTGGAAACTGCACGATGCGATCGCTTGTATGTTAAATATCTAGACTAATTTCCATGCCCAATTGGAAGAATCATGTTCAAGATTTTCTGAACCTGTTTTTACAGTCCCATTGTCCTTTGTGTCAGCGAAGTACATCTGATACTTTGTGTGTATACTGTGCTAGACAACTACTCAACTGTGGTCAAAAAAATCCTGCTGCATCATGGCAAGGTGCAATTCCGATATTTGGTTGGGGTGTGTATGGTGGAAGTCTCAAACGTGCGATCGCTGTGATGAAATATGAAAACCAACCGAATATTGCCCGTATTTTAGGTACATGGTTGGGTGAAGCATGGTTATTAAACTCACCTCAGCGTCATACCCAACTGTTAGTTGTACCTATACCCATGCACCCACAAAAGCAAAAGCAACGTGGCTATAATCAAGCCGCGTTAATTGCTGAAAGCTTCTGCCAGACAACTAAGTTAAAATTAAATTTAAATGGTTTGGAGAGGGTGCGGGAAACTCAAGCGCAGTTTGGTTTATCGGTATCTGAACGCGAAAAAAACTTAGCTGAAGCATTTGCTGTGGGAAAAGAATTTCGTCGTCAATGTCTCAGTACTCCAGTATTGTTAATAGATGATATTTACACTACTGGCGCAACTACCAAATCTGCCGTACAAACACTTAGCCAGTCGGGAATTACCGTGTTGGGGTTAGCTGCGGTGGCGATCGCCATCAAAGACCAACATACTAGTTCCTCTGCGAGTCATATCTGACAAATCTATAATTAAGCGAATACCTTGTGTGTGGCAACACAGTCTGAGATTATGAGTAAAGCTTTTACAGCAAGTTTCAAAAGATTCATCACTGTTCCTACTATTTTTCTGACAATTAGTATCAGTGCAACAGCAGCATTCGCCCAAAGCAAGTTGTACAGTCCAATTCCGTTAACTAATTTGACAGAACTTTCCGATACACTCTCGGAAAAAGATATACCCACAGGACAGGGTGGATTTGCTCGTGACTATACAGTTAAATTGAATAAAGGTGATAATCTAGCCGTTGATTTATCTTCGGAAAACTTTGACTGCATTATTACTCTGTTAGCACCAGATGGTTCAACGGTGGCTGAAAATGATGATGGCCCCGATGGTACTAGTAACTCTCTACTATTTACCCGCATCAACGAAACAGGAATATATATTATCCGCGTTCGCTCTTTTGGAGAAACTGGCGTGGGAAACTTTAAACTGAAGGTAACAAAATTGCAACCGATTAAGTAAGTATAAACAAGGGGCTAGAGGCTAGGGACTAGAGATTTGTATTTTTTCCTCAGCACTCAGCATTTTATCAAGTCAGTTATTGATGAAAAAATCTTCTACAAAAAATCAAAAATTTTCTTGTCTAGCCTCTAAACCATAGCCTCTAGCCTCTTTCTCTCCTTAAAATCCAGTTAACACACAGAGAAATAAGGCTTCTGTCCACTCGACTACTGCACCATAGGTATCGCCTGTGTGTCCGCCTAATTTGTGATTAAACCATAGACCTGTGAGAAAGGCGATCGCACTGCCAGCAAGTATCATTGTTAGTGCGAGAAATAAGTGCTGGCTATCTATCAACCACAGTAAACCACTCACACTCAACAGTAACAGCAGTCCCGGAAGGACATCTTTATAGGAACGAATGGCTTCTTTATGAAATGCTCCTTTACCCGTAGGTTTCAGGTAAGGATATCGCAATATTGCTAGTTGTTGTCCCCAACGCCCCCAACCGCAAGCCGCCATTAAGATTAACCAACGGTGAGCTTCAATTTCTGTTAAGGCTACTGTTTTTAATAATACTATGGCGATCGCTGTCATTGCCCCAAACGCACCAGTGGCACTATCTGTCATCACTTCCAACCGCCTTTCGGGATTGCCTACTGCTAAACCATCCGATGTATCCATTGCACCATCTAAGTGCAATCCTCCAGTCAAAGCAATCCCAGCACAAATAACTAAAGCTGTGCGGGTTAATACTGGGATGCTTAAATAATTCATACTAGTGTCAAGTAGCCCTAAAATTCCGCCAATTACTAACCCTACTAGTGGTGCAAAGCGAGATACTCCCTGAAAATTTAAGCCATTAATATTAGGAAAAGGCACAGTACTGTAAAATATTACACTAGCTATAAAGTTATACAGCGATGTTTTCCACCACTGAAAAAATTTTGTCATTTTAGTTACTTTTATCGAGAAAATATTTCAGGGATAATTCAGGGATAATTATTGATTACTGTGGTACAACCACTAGTAGATAAGTTTAAAGCTTTGGATAAGATAGCTATTAGTTTACAGACTCTGCTGAAAAATTTTGTTATGCTGGACTCGTTAAGCTAATTTTTCTAGCTTGCAATGATAACATAAAAAAATAAATTTAACAACGTAAAGCTAGTACAGCATTTTGTGTATTCATTAGCGAACAAATTAGATCGAGAGTATTGAAGCGATCGCGCCACAAAATTGATATTTTTTAAATGTAGGGAACTAATTAAGCTATTAATTTAAGTTTTTTTAGCTGTGTTCTCATCTTTTTCCTCTCTTTAAATTTCCTATGAGTCATCATCTACCCGATACCAGGATACCGGCTCCGTGCATTGTTGACACGGGCGTGATTGTAAATAAACTCGACATGCGGCGATTACTTTCTGATTTAGGTCGAGTTCACTATATGTACACCCACGGAGAGCAGGTAGTCAGCGAGGGTGAAGGAGATGTCATAGAAGTATTCGCTAATCCCCAGCGTTCGACTTTAGTAGCTAACAGTGCGCTTTATTTAAACGTGTATAGTTTTGATTGTATTGAATTAAAGCAGTTGTCCCAACAAGAAACTTGCTTTGATTTGATGCAAGAAGGAATGTGTCTGCGCTTAATACCCCTCACAACCCCTATACAAGAGCGTCGAGAGAAAACCTTCAACGTCAGCGCCATCGAAGCCATGATGGAACAAGTCCTCTCTGCTAAATGGGATGCAGAAATGGATGATGACTGCACTGATTCGTTTTAGATAAAATGGTTTTTTGTCATTGGTCATCTGTCATTAGTAGAGGTGCAAATTTTTAGGTTTGTGTGATGTGAACTAATAGTATTAAGAATTGCTATAACCAAGGACACAGGACAACTCACCAATGACAATCACTTAGTATAATTATCTAATTTTTACTTTGAGCGATAATTTTTCTTTTCAATCCTTAGCTCGTTGTAGCCAAACAAAAGCTAGAGCCGGGATATTCTTAACACCACACGGTGTTGTGGAAACCCCAAGATTTATGCCTGTGGGGACATTAGCCAATGTCAAAACAGTCACACCTGCTCAGTTAAAAGATACTGGCGCACAGATGGTATTATCTAATACTTACCACCTGCATTTGCAACCAGGGGAAGCAATTGTAGCTGGCGGTGGTGGCTTGCATAAGTTTATGGGCTGGAATGGGCCGATGCTCACTGATTCTGGTGGTTTTCAAGTATTCAGCTTGAGTGAGATGCGGAAAATAACTGAGGAAGGTGTAACTTTTCGCTCACCTCATGATGGACAAATTATCAATTTGACACCAGAACGTTCCATAGAGATTCAGAATACTTTAGGGGCGGATGTGATTATGGCATTTGATGAATGTCCGCCTTATCCCGCCACTCGCCAAGAAGTAGAAACAGCTACTCAAAGGACTTACCGTTGGCTAGAACGTTGTATAGTCGCCCATAAACGCCAAGATCAGGCATTATTTGGAATTGTGCAAGGGGGCGTGTATTTAGATTTGCGTTCCCAAGCGGCTGTAGAGTTGGCTAAGTTAGATTTGCCTGGATATGCTATTGGCGGTGTGAGTGTGGGCGAACCCGCAGAATTAATGGCTCAGATTGTCCAAGCCACAGCACCACTACTACCGCCCGAAAAGCCCCGTTATTTGATGGGTGTGGGGACTTACCGCGAAATGGCGATCGCGATCGCTTCTGGGATAGACTTATTTGATTGCGTCATCCCGACTCGTTGGGCGAGACATGGTACAGCGATGGTGCAAGGCGAACGCTGGAATTTAAAAAATGCTAAGTTCCGTGAAGATTTTGCACCATTGGATGAAACTTGCCCTTGTTACGCTTGTCAAAATTTCAGTCGGGCGTATATTTCCCATTTAGTGCGATCGCAAGAAATTTTAGCTTACACCTTACTCAGCATTCACAATATCACCGAACTAATTCGGTTCACTCAGAAGATTCGCCAAGCAATATTAAACGATTCCTTTCTGGAAGAATTTGGTCATTGGCTAAACTCGTCGGAAACTGGAGAATAGGGTTATGGAGCAATTAACACTACCAGATATTCTCACTCTCGAAGAAGCCTCTGCATATTTAAGACTACCCATTGAAACAGTTGTGCATCAAGCTACTTTGGGTAATATTCCAGGGCGCAAAATTGAAGATGACTGGAGATTTTTAAAGGTGGCGATTGATGACTGGCTACGTTATCAAAGTAGTCGAGCGATTCTTCTGCAACAAGCAGGAAGTTTAGCAGATGATGATTCAATAGCAGAATTGAGAAACACTATTTATCAAGCAAGGGGACGCTCAGAAGTTGATGCGGAGTCTGAAAGTTAATGTATCTGCTTGATACTGACACACTTACATATCTTTATGCTGGAAATGCTAATGTGGTTGAGCGTTTGAGGTCTGTAAATGATCCCGAAGTTGGCATTACCATTATTACGAAAGCAGAAGTTTTGCGTGGCAGGATTGAATATCTTTTAAAAGCCAATTCAGGAGTAGATTTACTCAAGGCGCAATCTCTTCTATTTCGTACAGAAGAACTACTCAGCCAACTTTTGATTGTACCCGTCAGTCAAGCCGCATCAGAACAGTTTGAGCGTTTACGTATCATCCCGAAATTCCGAAAAATAGGACGAGCCGATTTATTGATTGCTAGTATTGCCCTCTCTAATCAAGCTACGTTAGTAACAAGAAACCTTCGCCATTTTAGACAGATTCCTGGTGTACAAGTAGTAAATTGGGTTGACTAAAGTGGGTGGAGTTATTTATTGGTACAACGGTAAATTAATCGAATCTCAAACCCTAGAATTAGATATTAACGATCCGGGGTTACTTTATGGTGCAACGGTATTTACTACACTGCGGGTTTATGAAAATTCTCTCGATAGTAGTTTAACCAACTGGCAGGCACACTGCGATCGCCTCAAGTTGAGTTTACAAGCCTTTGCTTGGCAACAACCAGATTGGCAGCGCATATATCAAGGCGCACAAATTCTCATCCAACATTTCCCCGTTCTCAGAATTACCTTGTTTCCTGATGGTAGGGAATGGATAATTGGCAGAAATTTACCAGTAGATTTAACAGAAAAGCAACAAAATGGGGTGAAATGCGCCATTGCACAACCAGAATTTTCCCGCAACTTGCCTTCTCATAAAACAGGTAATTATTTAGGTGCTTGGTTAGCGAAAAATAGTGTGCAGAACTTAGCCGCCCAAGAAGCGATTTTAGTTGATGGGGCAGGTAATTGGTTAGAAACCACAACTGGCAATCTTTGGGGATGGCAATATGGTAGGTGGTGGACACCGCCCTTAGATGTAGGGATTTTACCCGGAATTGGGCGATCGCAAATTATTCAATGGCTGGAAAATCAGCAGATACAAGTGCGAGAAGAACCTTGGACACCCCAGTTAGTCACGGGATTTGAAGCGATCGCCTACACTAATAGTGTGGTAGAAATTATCCCCATTCATACCGTTGAGCAAGCTTCAGGGTCGCTACAATATAATCCCTACCATACGAATTTTCAACAAATTAGGAGACTTTTTAGCATGACAGACACATCATTTTGGTATACCTTAAAATAAGTTAACATAATTCTTAATAATCCCCTCTCATACAGAGACACTCCGCGAAAGCACAGAAAATACAGGAGATAGACCTCAGTGAATAAAAGATGGAGAAATGCGGGGCTGTACGCACTACTGTTTATTGTTGTCATTGCGCTAGGAACAGCATTTTTTGACAAACAGCCACAAAACACACAAACATGGCGCTACAGTCAATTTATTCAAGAAGTTGAAAAAGGTAGAGTTACACAAGTTAGGCTGAGTGCAGATCGTTCTACAGCGATCGTTAAGTCTCAGGATGGAACTAATATTAAAGTTACATTAGTCAACGACCCTGACCTGATTAACACTCTCACTTCAAAAGGCGTTGATATTTCTGTATTGCCTCAAACCGATGAAGGCTTTTGGTTTAAAGCACTGAGCAGTTTATTTTTCCCTGTACTGCTGTTAGTTGGTTTATTTTTCTTACTCCGTCGCGCTCAAAGCGGCCCCGGTAGCCAAGCAATGAACTTTGGTAAATCCAAAGCTAGAGTCCAAATGGAACCGCAAACTCAGGTGACATTTGGTGATGTTGCTGGTATTGATCAAGCCAAGCTCGAATTAAACGAAGTTGTAGACTTTCTGAAAAACGCCGATCGCTTTACCGCAGTCGGTGCCAAAATTCCTAAAGGAGTATTATTAGTCGGCCCTCCAGGTACAGGTAAAACCCTCCTCGCTCGTGCTGTGGCTGGGGAAGCTGGTGTACCTTTCTTCTCTATCTCTGGTTCCGAATTTGTGGAAATGTTCGTGGGTGTGGGTGCTTCCCGCGTCCGTGATTTATTTGAACAAGCTAAATCTAATGCTCCTTGTATCGTCTTCATCGATGAAATTGACGCAGTTGGTCGTCAACGGGGTGCCGGTTTAGGCGGTGGTAACGATGAACGGGAACAAACCCTCAACCAATTACTCACCGAAATGGATGGTTTTGAAGGTAACACAGGTATCATCATCATTGCTGCTACCAACCGTCCCGACGTATTAGACGCAGCATTATTACGTCCTGGTCGCTTCGACCGTCAAGTTGTCGTAGACCGTCCCGACTACGCTGGACGTAGCGAAATCCTCAAAGTTCACGCCCGTGGCAAAACCTTAGCTAAAGATGTGGACTTGGATAAAATTGCGCGTCGTACCCCAGGTTTCACAGGTGCAGATTTATCTAACTTGCTCAACGAAGCCGCAATTTTGGCAGCACGCCGCAACTTAACCGAAATTTCGATGGATGAAATCAATGATGCCATCGATCGCGTGTTAGCTGGCCCAGAAAAGAAAGACCGGGTAATGAGCGAAAAACGCAAGACCTTGGTAGCTTATCACGAAGCTGGTCACGCCTTAGTTGGTGCATTGATGCCCGACTATGACCCAGTACAAAAGATTAGTATTATTCCTCGCGGTCGTGCAGGTGGTTTAACTTGGTTCACCCCCAGCGAAGACCGGATGGACACTGGTTTATACAGTCGCTCCTATCTTGAAAATCAGATGGCTGTGGCATTAGGTGGTCGTTTAGCCGAAGAAATTATCTTTGGTGAAGAAGAAGTTACCACAGGTGCTTCTAACGACCTACAGCAAGTAGCAAGAGTAGCCCGTCAAATGATCACTCGCTTTGGGATGAGCGACAAACTAGGCCCAGTTGCTCTTGGTCGTCAGCAAGGTAATATGTTCCTTGGACGCGATATCATGTCAGAGCGCGACTTCTCCGAAGAAACTGCTGCTGCCATTGACGAAGAAGTGCGGAAACTCGTAGATACAGCCTACAACCGCGCCAAAGATGTGTTAATCAACAACCGTCACATTCTTGATCAGTTAGCCCAAATGCTAGTTGATAAAGAAACAGTAGATGCCGAAGAATTGCAAGAAATCTTGGCAAACAATGATGTGAAAACTGCCGCCTTTGCTTAATCAACTGCGGTAATCATCTAAAATTTGGATTTGGGGTAGTTCTGAAAAAGAATTACCCCATTTTTTCTTTGTGTTCTTTGCGTCTTACCCGGCGGTTGATATTGAGACAGCTAATTTTGTGCATTAGATTTAGATAAAATTAACCGCAGATGAACGCAGATGAACGCAGATAAAGATGAACTTGACAACTAACCAATCCTCAGAATTTGCGATATATGATTCCGGGATGCTGTCAGATTATGTCACAGCCTTAGCTTGGTCTCCTAGAGGTGATATTCTCGCGGCGACATCTGCGGCTGGCGAGGTGGTGCTATGGAATGATGGCAATGCCATAGAGTTGCAAAGTGGTAGTGGTAAATCTGTAGACTGTGTGGCTTTTTCGGCTGATGGCAAATTTTTAGCTGTTGGTGGACAGGATGGAAAAGTCAAAATTTGGCGGGAACAGGAACTCATCGCCACCTTAGAAAATGCACCAGCTTGGGTAGATAAGTTGGCTTGGAATCATACTACTAACCAACTAGCTTTTAGTTTGGGGCGTTATGTGCAAGTCTGGGATGCCGATTTGGGTGAGATAGTCGTCACCTTGAATTTTGATCACTCTTCAGTTTTAGGAATAGATTGGCGTAGCGATGGCCAGTATTTAGCAATTAGCGGCTATCAAGGAGTCAAGATTTGGGAGAGTAAAAACTGGGATGAAGAACCATTCTTTCTGACTATGCCGACTGTCAGTGTAGCTATGGGTTGGTCGCCTGATAGCAAATATTTGGCTTCCGGTAATATGGATCGCAGCGTCACAGTGTTGGACTGGAGCAACCCCGACCCGTGGATTATGCGTGGCTTTCCTGGTAAGATTCGACAATTGGCTTGGTCAGAAGCTACTACTCAATTAGGTGCGCCAATACTTGCTTCTTCTAGTGTTGAAGGTATTGTCGTTTGGGAAAAGTTAGAGGATGAATCCTTGGGTTGGGAAGCGCGAGTATTGACTAATCATGTGGATGTGATTAATGCGATCGCATTTGCACCCCACAGCTTCTTATTAGCCTCTGTCGGCGCTGATGGTTTATTGTGTTTGTGGTCAGAAGCAGCACAAGTATCTCAAATTCTCACAGGTGCTACCGCCGGGTTCTCTACCTTAGCTTGGCATTCTCAAGGCAAGTTTCTCGCCGCAGGTGGTGAACAAGGCGAGTTAATTATTTGGGCAAAGGAAATCTGAAGTGTGAAGTCTGAATTTTCAGGTATTTTGTTTTTACCTAACAACAAGGTAGACAGAGTATTTATTGATAAAAGTTTACCTAGTTTATAGCTTATTCCTGAATATTTAATATTTCACTGTTATTTAATAATAATGATTATTGTTAAATTTATTCAGGAAAGCTACTAGCCCTTGATTATGCTCAATAAACTGCTATTTAATACTTTGTTACGGGCTGCTTGCGTTAGTTTTTTGATTGGCTTGGTTGGTTGTACAAGACAAGCGACTCAAACTTCCTTCACACAAACGACAACAGCAGATGAAAATCTACCCAAAGTTGTTGCTACAACCAGTATATTGTGTGACTTAATCAAACAAGTTGCTGAAAATACAGTCAACCTTGCTTGTTTAATTCCCCCAGGTACAGACCCTCATAATTACCAACCAAAAGCCGCCGATAGGGAAACTATCGACCAAGCTAATCTGATTTTCTACAATGGCTACAATTTTGAACCAGGGTTGATCAAAACTATTAAATCAAGTAGTAATACTGCACCAAAAATAGCTGTGAGTCAGTTAGCAGTCCCAAAAGCACAAAGATTTATTGAAGATGGCAAAAGAGTTATCGACCCCCATATTTGGCACAATCCGAAAAATGGCATCAAAATGGTTGATGTCATTAACAATAACCTGAAAAAGCTAGAGCCTAATAATGCGGCAATTTATAATCAAAATACTAAACAAATTAAAAATGAATTAACTCAATTAGATAGTTGGATAAAAACCAGAATTGCTAGTATTCCTAGTGATAAACGTGAATTAGTCATCAGTCATAATGCCCTGGCTTATTATGCTAAAGCTTATGGGATGACTTTAGTCGGGGTATTGGCTGGTATTAATCCTGAAAATCAACCAACAGATAGGCAGTTAAATAGTTTAGTTAAAAATATTCAACAAGCTAAAGTCCCAACTATTTTTGCTGAGAAAAATATTAATAAACAGTTAATTCAATCGGTAGCCCAAACCGCAGAAGTCAAAGTTTCGGAAAGAGAACTTTATACAGATAGTCTTGGCGATGCCAATAGTGATGCTAATAGTTATCAAAAAATGCTGGAGGCTAACACACGCACTATTGTAGAAGCTTTGGGAGGGACTTATTTAATCTTTACACCGAAAGCTAGTAAGTAGCAGGAGTTAAGACAGCGTTTTTTGGTTAAGTGCAGTACAAGTTAATAGCGGCTAGAGGCTAAGGGCTAGTACAACAAGGCAAAAGTAAAAATAAATAATAACAATACCACAAGCATTTGAGCATAACTATTAGTACAGGTTCCATACCTCAATAGTTTGCTGATTTTGAGCATTTCTAGCAAAGCCTACTAATATTTGACTATCATTACTCATTGCTATATCAATAATGTAATTTTCTCCCTTGATTGTTCCTACATTTTTTCCATTACCTATGTCCCAAATTTGAATTAAGCCATCGCTACCGGAACTAAATAAGGTTTGATTATCAAAATTGAATATCACATTCCCGACATGATCAAGATGCTTATGAAACTGAATATTTTTAAATTTATCAACTCTTTGAATTTGTTCTCTTGTCTCAAAATTCCAAATTTTAATACCGTCATAGCCACTACCAGCTACTAATTTACCATTATGACTAAAGGAAAGTTTGCGTACTGCGATCGCACCATGATTATCTAATATACGTAGTTCTTTTCTTGTAATTAAATCCCAGACCTTTATTTTGCCATCAAATCCATCTTCGCCAACCACGGTTTTACTATTTGGGCTAATAACCCACATTACAGTATATGTTCCAAGATATCTGCGAATTTTCTTACCACTTTCTAAATTCCAAATTATCGTACCAGCACTTCCTTGAGTAAGCAAAATTTGATTATCAGCACTAATGTTTATATAGAATATCCAACCACTACTTCTGAATATACGAATCTGTTTTCCAGTTGCTAAATCCCAAGCTTTGAGAATATTTCCACCAGTCAATAGAGTTTTTAGATTTGGAGTGATTGCTACAGTATTAATACTTTTTGTCAAATTAATAGGTTTGGAAGATTCAGTTAGCCAAGAATTGATAAGCTGTCCAGTATGGATATCCCAGACTTGAATTTTAAAATCTTCACTTTGATAAGTTACTAATATTTTTCCATCATAGCTCAGGGCTTTTGAAGTAAAATTTGAGTTTAGGTAAAAAGTGGATTGATGTTTAAAAAAATTGGGTCTATATTCTGTCAATTTGCTACCTTTATCAAGATTTATATCTGTTAGCTATGTTCGTTTTTTTTGCAATTCTTGCCAGACCAAAGCTTTTTGTTCTATCTCTTTGATAAAGCTATCTTTGCCATTCATGTAGCCATTTATATCATTGGGGTACTGCTTGGCTAATTGACGCTTCAATTCACTATATTTTTGTGCTGCTTCAGGATGGGTAATCATGTAATCACGAAATGCCAAATGTCTAATTATTTCTGGCGAATTCACTTCAAAAGTGTGAACATTATGTGTTCTGATATTTTCCTTCTCTTTACGAAAATAACGGCGACCGGGGATGCCAAACTCACCCATAAATTCATAGCCTAATGCTTCCATCACTGAAATTTGCTCATCTACCTTGGTGATATCTTTGACTTCTATCAAAAAATCAATGATTGGTTTGGCATAGATGTTGGGAATTGACGTACTACCAATATGATGAATAGTAACCACATTCTCGCTAAACGCCAGCGCAATTTGCTTTGACTCAGTTTCAAATTGACTACGCCAGTTAGGATTATAGGGTACAACTTCTACCTTCATTGCTATTTGAAACACTTAGGATACAGAGTATTTTCTAAAAAAATAGGAAATTCAGCAAATGTTAACTAAAAAATCCTCTTGGGAACAGGTAGTACATTTACGGATGTCTTACCTTTAAAACTCAGAAAAGTAGGTGCATCAGATGAATCGAATTCTTATTGCGGAGGATGAACCCAGAATTGCCGCTTTTATTGAGAAAGGATTGCGTTCTCACGGTTTTACAACATCTGTGGCGGTTGATGCACGTTCAGCTACGGAAATGGCTTTAGGTAGTGCTTTTGACTTAATGATTTTGGATTTAGGACTACCGGGTAAAGATGGTTTAGATGTTTTAGAGGAAATACGCGGACAAGGTGAGAATTTTCCTGTAATTATTTTGACGGCGCGAGATGATATTCAAGATAAAGTTGCAGGCTTTGAAGCTGGTGCTGATGACTATATTACTAAGCCTTTTCGCTTTGAAGAATTACTAGTACGAGTCAAAGCGCGATTACGTAATAGTTTTAGTAGCCAAGCTAATGATGAGATGGTGCTGAAAGTGGGAAATGTAGTTTTAGATTTGCGATCGCGTAAAGTAAAAGTGGATAACAAAACTCTAGAATTACCGGCACGGGAATTTACCCTCGCAGAAACTTTCTTTCGCCACCCCGGACAAGTTTTGAGTCGTGAACAATTGTTAGATAGGGTGTGGGGTTACGACTATGACCCAGGTTCTAATATTGTCGATGTTTATGTAGGATATTTGCGAAAAAAACTCGGCAACCACCTGATTGAAACTGTCAGAGGTATGGGTTATCGTCTGCGAACATGAGAAATTTCTCATTAAATTTTTATCTTCTTATCGTATACTCAATAAAATCATCAAGATGTAAATCATCAATAGTTAAAACGCGGCAGATAACGTTTTTATAAAAAATTTATCTGTCGCATTGTTATTTGATAATGAGAAAAATTCAACACCATCAACAAGAAGTCAAAACTAGCTTTTTTAAATATTTTAAGGGTCTGTTTTGGGCGACACGTACTCAAATACTCTTTTGGTATTTTCTCATTTTATGTTTTATATTTATCTTTTTTGTGCCAGTGTTTCGTTATTTCTTGTATGCCCAAGTTGATAGACGTGTGCATAAAGAAATTAATGAAAAAATGGGAATTTTTCTAGAATTAGTTAATGGTAAACCGCAGTTATTAGATTATTTAGAAAATAATGAAGCAGATGAGACAATTAATCTCTTAAGAGAAGCAGATAACCGCTTAATTAAAGCGCCAAAATCTTTAGATGAGTTAAAAGATTTCTTCGATGCTTTTTTGGTAAATCAGATTCCAGAAGATGATACTTTTTTGATTGCCTTAACAGAAGGAAAATTTTACAAATCTAGTCCTAGAGGTAGACCAAAAGAACTAAGTAGAGATTCAAAACTAATTCGCTATTGGTCAAACTTAACTCAACCAGAAGAAGGAGAAAAAATAATTACAGGTAGCAGTGTTGGGAATATTATTTATTTAGCTCAACCGGTGAAAATTAACGGTGAAGTTATCGGAGTATTTGTCATTGCTCACACGACAGCCGGGGAACATGGTGAGGTAGGAGAAGCTATCAGAATTATAATTCCTGTAAGTGTAGGAATTATATTATTAGCTTTAGTTTTAGCTTGGTTCGCTTCAGGAAAAATTCTCGCACCTTTACGCTTGTTAACTCAAACTGCACGGAATATTAGCGAGTCTGATTTAAATCAACGCCTTTCTATAGTTGGTGAGGGTGAACTTGCAGAATTAGCGGCTACTTTTAATGAAATGATGGATAGGTTGCAAGCTGCTTTTATTAGCCAACGTAATTTTATTAATGACGCTGGCCATGAATTACGTACACCAATTACGATTATTCGTGGTCATTTAGAGTTGATGGGTGATGACCCACAAGAAATACAAGAAACGCTGGCTTTAGTCATGGATGAATTAGAAAGGATGAATCGGTTTGTGAATGACTTAAGTTTACTGACAAAGGCGGAGCGTCCTGATTTTTTGTGTTTAGAAACAGTCGATGTTCGCGCTTTAACTGAAGAATTGTTTGTGAAAGTTCAAGCTTTAGGCGATCGCAACTGGCAACTGAGAGCTACTGCTAAAGGTAGAATTGTTGCAGATCGCCAGCGTTTGACTCAGGCTGTGATGAATTTAGTGCAGAATGCTACACAGCATACAAAAACTACTGATATCATCACCCTGGGTTCGGCTATTCGTCAAGGTAAGGTTTGCTTTTGGGTGAGTGATACTGGCGAGGGTATTGCAAAAGCAGACCAAAAAAGAATTTTTGAACGTTTTGCGCGTGCTGCAAACAGTCGCCGTCGTTCGGAAGGAGCCGGGTTAGGATTATCTATAGTTCAAGCTATTGCAGAGGCTCATGGTGGAGAAGTGACTCTGGAAAGCCAACTAGGAGCGGGAGCAACATTTACAATTACATTACCTTTGGAACCACCGCAAGAGAATAATAATTAAAAGATTATTGATAAAGTAAAAATACAATCACCTGAATGTAATTGGTAGAACCCAAATTTTATGATGCCTCTACAAAAAACTATAGTCGGCATTTTTAATGCTGTGGTAGTTTTAGCGATCGCTGGTTGTGATATTGTATCAAATCAAAACAAATTGCCAGAAACTCCTGCACCTGTAGAATCCGCATTCAAAAATAAATATTCTGACAGACCGCGTATTTGGCATAGAAATTACTATGGTTATGAAGCAACTTTTATTAAAAAAAATATTAAATATGAAGCCGAGTTTTCTGAGACAGGTGAATGGTTAGAAACAGAATACTATGTGACTGAGAAAGAATTTCCTGATGTTATTTTAAAACGCATTCGCCAAGAATATCCAACATTTAAAATTACCAAATATGAAATTGAAATCACACCCAAAGGCAATTTTTATGAAGTGGATATTACTGATGGTGAAATGGAATATGAGTTATATTTTGATGTTCATGGTAATACACAAGTAGATATGTATGAAGATTAAGCTTAATTATGAGAAATTTCTCATGATTAATCAGCTTAATTTAAGATTAAATTAAAATAGAGTTAAGACAAAATATTGACGATTAACTCTTCTCTTCCCATGTCTAATGTGTGTAAAAAAATAATTTTTTTATCAAGTTTATTATTCTCCACATTTACAATTAATTCACCAACTTTTGCCGGAGAAAATCAGCTAGATACACCTCCAAAAGAACTAGCACAATTAATTTCAGTTTCTCAACTTTCTGATGTTCAATCCACAGACTGGGCATTTCAATCTTTAATATCTTTGGTAGAAAAATACGGTTGTATTGCTGGTTATTCTAATGGCAGTTATTTAGGCAATAGCGCCATGTCACGTTATGAGTTTGCCGCAGGTTTAAATAATTGTCTAGCGAAAATTCAAGAACTCATAACTACAGCAAAAGATAGTTCTATAACTAAAGCAGACTTAGATTTAATTCAAAAACTCCAAGCAGAATTTTCTTCAGAATTAGCTCCAATTCGCAATCGTGTAGATACTTTAGAAATTCAAACCTCGGAGTTAGCCGCAAATCAATTTTCCCCTACCACAAAACTAGAATCTGAAGTAATTATAGGTGCGGCTGGCATTGTAGGTAAAACTATTGCTGATGGTGATGATAATCCTAATAACAATCTTGATTTAATTACAAATATCACATTTGCTCAACGTGTGCGGTTAAATTTTCTCACGAGTTTTACTGGTCAAGATGAGTTAAACATCCGCTTAGAATCGGGTAATATTCCTGAATTGGATGAAAATATTACCGGAACAGCAATGACACGTTTAGGCTTTGATGAAGATACCAATAATAATATTGGTCTAGATGAAGTATATTATTCATTCCCTATTGGAGACAGAATCAAAACCACACTTGCTGTTACTGAAATGGAGTTAAACGATATTGCTGAACCAATCAATCCTTTAGCAAGTAGTGATAGTGGTGCAGTTTCCCGCTTTGGTAGATATAACCCGATTGTTCGCAGCATGGATGGCACAGGATTAGGACTAAATTATCAAATCAATAATAATACTAATCTTGGCGTTGCTTACCTAACCAATAATGCAGCTTTACCAACAGAAAAAAACGGTTTATTTAACGGTAATTTTGCAGCATTAGGAAATTTAACTTATCAACCATCTCAAAATTTAGGCATTGCTTTTACCTATATCCATACTTACTATGTAGGCGGTGGAGAAAGCAACGTAAATTTGACAGGTAGTACAGGTAGTTTAACAGCACGTAGCCCTTTTGGTAATATTTCGACTACAGCAAATTCCTTTGGTTTAGAAACTAGCTGGCGAATCAATCCTAAATTTATTGTTGCTGGTTGGATTGGCTATACACAAGCAGATTCATCAGTGACAAATGATGATGCAGAAATTTTAAATTATGCCATTAGTTTAGCCTTTCCTGATTTAGGTAGGGAGGGTAATTTAGCAGGTTTAGTTGTGGGAATGCCACCAAAAGTTATCAGTAGTAGCTTAGTAGCTGATAGAGATACTTCCTTACATATAGAAGGTTTTTATCGATTTCAGGTGTCAGAGAATATTTCGATTACTCCGGGAATATTTTTAATTACTAACCCTGAACATAACGCCAATAACGATAGTCTTTTTGTCGGGACTATTCGGACTAGCTTAGAATTTTAATTAGTTGGCGATAAATGAGCGCGAACGCTGTTCAATAAATCAGTAAATTTAAATGGTTTAGTGATGTAAGGAACAGCTTTATTTCCTGATTGGGAGACTTTTCCTAAAACGTCATAATTTGCGCTAACTATGATGATGGGAATCAGTAAATTATGTTCGCGCAGTTCAGACATAACTGTTAAACCATCCTTCACAGAAATATTGATATCTAATAACAATAAATCAAATTTAGCTGTGGTCAACATTTGTAAAGCTTGTTCACCATTATTTGCGATCGCAGTATTAAAACCATTCCGCCGCAAGCCTTTTTCGATAAATGTGGCAATGCGAATTTCATCTTCAACAATCAAAATTTTCTGCATAACTACTCCTAATATATACACATTCAAAAATCCCCAAAATAACCAGATAAATAGTAAATTTTGGGGAAATATGTAAATTCACATTAGCTATAAACTACTAACTTATAGATTTATAGCTCGAAGTCACTAACTGACTCTCTGACACTCTACGTCCTTTGTGATTCGTTTTATTCCTTTGTCCTATGTCTTGATAACGTCTAATTTGCTTACCAACTAACAACAACCTTGCTACTTGTTCAGCCGCATTAGTTAATAAAGTCCCTGTTTGAGAAATAGCCTCATTTAATTGACAAGGATGAGTCAAAATACTATTGAAATAATCAATTCCTTGGTGAAAATTAATTTCTGCACCTTCGCCAATTGTTCCAACTAATGCAATCACTGGTAATTGATAACGCTTGGCACGTTTAGCAACTTCCGCCGGAATTTTACCCCGTGGCGTTTGAAAATCAATGCAACCTTCTGCTGTAATCACCAAATCAGCTTTCGGAATCAAATTATCTAATTCCAAATACTGCATTACAATATCGTAGCGTGGGTGTAATTTCGCGCCAATTAAAGCGTGCAAGCCAGTACCCAAACCACCAGAAGCACCACTACCAGGCATTTCTCGCACATCCAAACCCAAATCTGCTTTGATAACCGCAGCGTAGTGTTCTAATGCGAAAGCCATTTGTTCTACCGTTTCAGCAGATGCGCCTTTTTGCGGGCCGAAAACTCTCGCAACCCCTTTTTCACCACACAAAAGATTATGCCAGTTGCAAGCAACATCAATCTCAACTTGATTTAAACGAGAGTCCTTTGTAGATAAATCTATGCGTTGGAGTTTAACTAACTCACTGCAACCCAAACCTAAATCATTACCATGCTCATCTAGCAACTTCACTCCCAAAGCTTGCGCCATTCCCGCACCACCGTCATTCGTGCCAGAATCACCACAGCCAACTAAAATGCGTTCTGCGCCAGCATCTAAAGCAGCCTTAATTAACTCACCTACTCCATAAGTCGTGGTTATCATAGGATTTCGCATATTAGTAGGTACCAGCCGTAACCCAGCCGCCGCAGCCATTTCTAACACTGCGGTTTTTTTCATAGTTCCACCCAAAAAGCCAAAGTGAGATTGTACTTTTTGTCCTACAGGGCCAGTTACTTCCAAGTGATGCAAGGTTCCGCCTGTGGCTGCAACTAAGGTTTTGCTAAAGCCTTCACCGCCATCTACTAAAGGTGCTTTGCAAATATTTACATCGGGTATAACTCTGGCGATACCTGTAGCAATGCAGTCAGCGACTTGTTCTGCATCAAGACTTTCTTTAAATCCAGAAGGAGCGATTAGAATGTTTAGTGTCATTATTAATTTCCTGCGGCAATCCAGCCGCTTTTTTTGTCGTTAAATTTAGAGAGATGGGGAAGAATTAGAGAGATAATCCTACCCAACGCCACCAGGTGTAATAAAACAGCAGAATTAAAGCCAAGTGAATCACAATCATTACTGAACTTAACCGGAGTAAATCTGTTGGTTTAAAGCCTTCGTCGGCATCTTGATAAACCATTAATGCTTTAGAACTGACAGGAAAAGTTAGGCAATAGTCCATACCCAAAGTGCTGAGAAATAAGACAGCAACAGGATTGATATTTAAACTGTTAGCTAGGTAAAGTAACGGCGGAATCAAAGCTGCTGCCCTAGCGGTGTGAGAAGTCATATATATGTGGGAAGTGAGAGAAATAATGGCAATTAGTAATAAAATCAAGAAGTGAGATTTGGCACTGTTGATGTCACTAAATTGAAAAATATTATTAATCAACCATCCTGAAGCACCAGAACTAATTAATGCTTTGCCTAATACTAAAGTTGCCCCAACAAAAATAATCAAATTCCAGGAAACAGCTTTGACAGCATCTTTCCATTTCATCACTCCAAAGTTCGGCGCTGTGAGAATCATGGCACCGATGACGGTGACAGTAGCAATTTCTAAGCCATGCCATTGTTCAGTTATCCACAGTGCCAACATTAACAAAACAATCCATAATGTTTTGCGTTCTGGTATAGATAAAGATTCTGTTTGTAAATATTCCACATTTAATTTTTGTTGCAAGCGTTGTTTATCTAAAAACAACCGCATGATTACCCAGCAAGAGGCGTAACTAGCAACGACTCCAAAAGGTAAGCCATAAAGCAACCATTGGCTAAAAGAAATACTGGTATCGGAAATTTCTTGTAATAAATCTTGGGCGACTAAATGCGAGCCTGCACCTGTAAGCGAAACGATTGTAGAGACTAGAATTACAGTTGGCATTAATAGTGCGATCGCCCGACGAGTTTGTTGATCCTCCGTAGCATTGGCGACGCTGCGAAAAATCGGATGGGTAACAGCAGCGCGTCCTGAAGTCGAAGGAATTAAAAAAGATAGGGGAATTAAAACTGTTGTTAATAGCCAAAATAAACTGCTAATATTATGTGCTTTTGCTGCCACTATTTGAGTTAGTCTTGTAGCTAAACCTGTTTGCTTAACTGCACCACCTAAAATAAACGCCCCTATCATTAACCAGACAACATCAGAACCCAAAGATTCAAAAAACTGTTCTTGAGAAATGCCTCCAGTTAACAGCAACAACAGCACAGAAAATAAAGCTACATAACCAGCATTAATTGAGGTTGTTGACCATAAAATAACTGCTAGGAGAAAGACAAATATTGTCAACCGTCCTTGTATAGATAAACCCTGCGGTATAAATACTAATACTCCAGATAGAGAAGTTAAAAATATTGCTACGATCGACTTAATCTGCCAACGGTTAGAACTGCGAAAAAATGTACTAAGTCTCACTAATAAATTATTTATAGGAATACCCTTGTGTTGATTTACAGGTAGTTTCATTTTCTAGATTTTGCTGGAATTGATTGAGACAGCCTTATTTGTAGGTGTGTCTCCTGACTGAAATTACAGCCTGAAGTTTAACTTCCGCTTAATCTAAATTTAATTAGGGCTTTATGAGAACATAATTAAGGAAAAATGAGAAAAGTCTCATGAAACATCAGCAGTTGACTCACGTCGTCAATCTCATACTCATTCCAGATCCCCGACTTGTTAAACAAGTCGGGGATCTATTCATAAAGAGTGCTGAGAATGATAAAATTTGCGTAGCTTGGGTGTAATGAAGCGAATTTAGTAGGGACGGGTTTATTTAGATCATCGTTAATTGGTGAGCATATCTGTAAACCCGCCCCTACTTTAAACCTTTTGGCAGAGGGTAGAATTATTTTCTAAAACCCTAATATCTCCTGCTTTGACTTGGTATGTCTTAACATTTGGCAACATAATATGTAAGTGTTAAAAGTCAAACAGTAAACTTTGGTATCAAAGTTAATTCTCTGAATTTAGCTGTGATAAATTAATAATTGAAGTTGAAAAACTTCCCTGGCAGATTAACAGCCAATGTTCAAGTTAGTTATGAGGTAAAAACGCTGTTTAATTTGAATCTGTCTCGCATAAACGACAACACCCAACTCGAACACTAATATTTCCTCCTTTGGGTAAACTGAGGCGTTATAACTGATAGTTGAATGTATATCGGTTAGAGCCTAAGATGAATGATGTATTTGAGGAAATCACTAAGTGAGTAGTAGTTTGGGTGTTGTTGTTTTGAGTAGGTTATAGGTTATAGGTGACAGGTTACAGAGTTTTACTTATTTCAACTCAGCATTCAGAAATTCACCATCCCCAAGTACCAGGCCCGCCTTTAAATGGCCCGACAATATTATGAGTAACCCAACCACCGTAGAAGTTTCCTGGTTGTGGTTGGACTTTTTCACCATCTACATAACAAGCATCCATTAAATGAGCATAAAAAGCTACATGATCTTGAATAGATGCAAAAGCTGATGTTGGGCTGGGATAATACCAAGCGGCGTTTTGGGCTTCTTTATCACCAACGCGAATGGTGTAATAGCCTGCACGTCCTTTCCACTCACAAAAACTAGATTGTGGTACTGATATCAAGTATTCCATTTTGATATCTTCAGGGGGAAGGTAGTAGGAGGGGGGATGGCTGGTTTCTAAGACACGTTTGGCGTTGTGGGTGTCTGCAATGGTTACGCCATTAAAAATTATCTGTATGTGTTTGTTGACAGGTTCTAAGCGCGGGGGACGGGGATAATCCCATACTGATTCTTGTCCGGGTGCAGGTTCGATGCGTTGAGGAAAAACCATACAAGTAGGTAGAAATAAATATGCGATCGCTTTTACTTTACCGTAAAGTTATAGGTTGGTGTAAATGCGATCGCTGCAACAAAACTCAAAGCGCCAAAATTAGCGTACTTCTTTTAAACTATCCACCTGCTTGGTAAACAACTCAGTAAACAGACTCATGACTGTTCTTTCTTCCCGTACCTTAATGTTAGCTGTGATTGACATCCCAGATTGCAAGGGTAGTTGTTTACCGTTCATTTCAAGTGCTTGCTTATCTAAGGATATTCTGGCAGGGAATCGGTAGAATTTATGAGTTTCATCCGGTGGTAAAGCATCAGAACCAACAGAAACTAATTCTCCTTTAATATCACCAAATTCGCTGAAAGGAAAAGAATCAATTCTGACATCAGCTTTCATTCCTTCCCGGACAAACCCAATATCTTGATTAGTAATAAATACTTCAGCAATATACTTATCGTTGGGGACAATTTGCAGTAATTTTTGGGTTGAATTAGCTACAAACCCCGGATTTTTTGCTTGTACATCAAAAACTGTCCCACTCACAGGTGCGCGGAGTTCTTGGTATCTGAGATTGAGTTGAGCTTGGGAAAGTTTACTGCTAATATCTGCTAAACGCTGTTCATTATCTAGGACAATTTTGATAAATTGGCTATCAATATCTGCGATACGCTGTTTATTTTCTGAGATTTTTTCTAAAACATTTTTACCGGAAACCGCTACAGTATTAGTGAGTTCTTGCCGTCCTCGTTCGATTTCATATTTGAGGCGTTTGTCTTCTTCTTGTAATTGGGCGACTTCGGCTTCTAGGGTTTGTACTTGTTGTTGCTGGTTGAGATATTGTAACTGAGAAATACCACCTTCTTCAGCTAGGGTTTTTAGCTTATTTAAAATCTGCTGTTGAATCGCTAAACCTGATTGAGTGTCAGCTATTTTAACTTGGTTTTGTGTTAGTTGTTTTTTGGTTTTTTCAATTTCTAATTGTGCTGCATTGGCGCGGGTAGCTAATTCTAGTTTAGATACTTGTAGACGTTGTTGTTCATCTACGCCCAGCCCTTGAGTAGATGATGAATTTCTTAATTCTTTGCGTAACAATTCATTTTCAGCAACTAAGGCGGCGCGACTTTTCAACAGAAAAACTGCATCTGTTGGTAATCTACTGCGTAAAAATTCTAATTCTGAACCCACAGTATAACTAGAATTCATCAAGCGGCGATAAATTTGATTTTCTCGAATCAAACTATTCCGCACTTGAATTAAAGAATTTAATTCGGCTATAGTCGCAACGGTTTCAAAGGTGAGTAATAAATCTCCTTGGTTGACTTTTTGTCCATCTTTTACATAAACTGCTTTGACGACACCATTGACTGGTGCTTGTACTTCTTTGACTGTTCCTTGGGGTTTTAATTGACCAGTCGCAGGTACAACTTGTTCAATTTTGGCAATAAAAGCCCAAGCAATACCAAACCCAGCTAATGCTATCAAGGTCAACATAATTGTACGTGACCAAACTGGAGACTGGCGTAAAACAACCGATTGTTCAAAGTTATCAAATCTTTGATTTATTAAAGGCTGTTGGGAAACTTGCTTTACAGATGTTAATACAGGTGATTCGGTAGGAGTTTCTGAATGATGTTTACCGTTACCATTATTGCCATTGAGACGATTACCATTTACTTGAGTCATAGCAGTTTTACCCTTTTAGGAATAATGAGTGATTAACCCTTGACTAATTACAAATTAACTTCTTGCTGTTGATATAGGTAAGAATAATGACCTTTAGCAGCCATTAACTCTTGATGACTTCCTTGTTCTATGACTCGGCTTGCGTCCATGACAACGATAGTATCTGCATGGCTGACGGTGTTTAGGCGGTGGGTAATGAAAAATACTGTACTACCTTGAAAGGCTTTGGCTAAGTTTAAACAAACTTGGCGTTCTGTGGGGTAATCTAAGGCACTGGTAGCCTCATCTAAGACTAGCAGTTTTGGTCGTTGGAGTACAGAACGGGCGATCGCAATTCTTTGTCTTTGTCCCCCAGAAAGTCCCGCACCTCTTTCACCAACACGGGTATTGTAACCGTTGGGTAAGCCCATAATAAATTCATGGGCGCAAGCCACACGGGCGGCTTCAATAATTTCTTCGGTGGTTGCTTCTGGGTTAGTTAAAGCAATATTTTCTTGTACTGTTCCGTCAAATAATAATGTTTCTTGGGGAACGACACCTATTTGTCTTCTTAAAGAGTAAAGTTCGACTTTGGCAATATCATAACCATCAATTAAAATTCTGCCGGATTCCACATCATACAATCGCAGCAGTAATTTCATCATTGTACTTTTGCCAGAGCCACTCTGCCCGACGATACCAATAAATTGTCCGGTGGTAAATTCCAGGTTGATATTAGTTAGTTGTAAGGGGCCATTGGGGTTAAAGCGGAAGGAAACATTATCAAATTTCACTGCGCCTTCAATGGCTGGTAAGGGAATGTTACCTCTGTCTGCTTCCCCTTCTTCCGGGGTATCAACAATATCACTTAATCGTTCTAAAGATAAAGCAGTTTCTTGGAAGTTTTGCCAGAGTTGGGCTAAACGTAAAATTGGGCTGGTAACATAACCAGAAATAATCCGAAACGCAATTAATTCACCTAATGTCAGTTCACCTTGTAATACTAAATAAGCACCCACCCATAAAACTAGCAAACTACTGAGTTTATTTAAAAAGTTACTCGTAGAATTAGCCAAGGTTGAAGTGACAACAGTTTTAAATCCTGCGCCTACATAACGAGCATAACGCTCTTGCCAAGAAAAGCGCGATCGCAATTCGATATTTTGCGCTTTCACTGTTTGAATACCAGACATCACCTCAACTAAATAAGACTGAGTTTCGGAGTTGCGTTCGGCTTTGTTGCGTAACTGTTTACTAATTGTGGGTGAAGCGATTAAAGTAATCACCACAAATATGGGAATTGTCCCTAATCCAACTAAAGTTAGTTGCCAACTGTAAAACAGCATCACAACTATATAAACTACAGAAAATAAGGCATCTAACCCGACAGTTAAGGCTGTCCCTGTAAGAAACTGGCGAATATTTTCTAACTCGTTGATTCTGGTTGACAATTCACCGACGGGACGGCGTTCAAAATAGCGCAGTGGTAATCTTAATAAGTGGTCAATAATTTGTGAACCCAAACCCATATCAATGCGGTTGGTTGTATCCACAAATAAATAAGTCCGCAAAGTCCCAATTACCGCTTCAAACAGTCCCACTACTAACAGTAATGCTCCCAGAACATTCAAAGTACTAATACTGTTTTGGACAATTACCTTGTCGATAATTAACTGAATTACCAGTGGGTTTGCCAGTTGTGCTAACTGGACAAAAAACGAAGCAATAAATACTTCAATTAACACTCGACGGTAGCGCGACAAATAAGGTAAAAACCACGATACACCAAATCTTTCTTTTGGCGTTTCTTTGGTTGCACTTAGCAGTAACACCCGCATTTGTGGCTGGTAATTGCCATCTTCGAGTTCTAAATTTGCCAGTAATTCTTTTGGTTTACAGCGTACTATACCTTGGGATGGCACACCCACAACAACATGATGTGCATCCGCCGCATACAATACAGCGAAATTACTGCGATAACGAATGAGTGCTGGTGTGGGGAGACGTTCAATTGTCGATGCGGGTAAATCTACTAACTGTGCTTTTAAACCAATTAATTCTGCGATGTAAGCACAAGCCGGGAAAGATATACTACCTTGGCGTTTAATTTGTTCCGATAAAATGCGCCGTACAACTTCTCGACGTATGGGAATTTGTAAATGCTTGGACAGCATTTGAAAACAAGCAAAAGTCGCATTGACTTCTCCACTACCACGAACAAAAGGATATTTTAGGTGCTTTTGTTTTTTTTGTGCTGGATAGTCTACCGCCGTAATTTCTTCCGGTGCGTAGGGAATATCTAACTCATCTGTAATGTCTGTTTGTGTATCATAAATAGACTCTTCTTCAGCTTGGGAATAGTTATCTAAAAATGATAAATCTCCTGGTGCAAAACCAATTAACCTAGCAGGATTTCTCCCAGTAACTTCTATTGTGCCTGCATTTAATTCTAGGCGAGAACCGGGAGGAAAATTCTTAACTTCACCCCCACTTACAAACCAAACACTATCAATATCTAGCTGGTTAGATGATTTTTTGCCGGGTGATAAGTATTGTATTTGAGTATTGAGTAAAGCTTGCTCGGATAATTCCAGAAAATTAGTGACAGAATTGGCTTGTTTGGCGACTTGTACACCCAAAACACTGAAAACTTCGGAAATATGGCTGTGATGTTGTCGCGTGTGAGCAAATTCTGGATATTCTGTTATGAGGCGCGAATATTCTTCAATATTTAAAGCTAAACATATCACCTCTGTGGAAGCGATCGCCACTTCACAAGGAACCTGACGCAAAAAACTAATTTCCCCAATAGCCGCACCTGGTTTGAGCAATTTTAATGTAATAGCTGCTTGGGTTTGCGGTTCATATCCCAACAGCCGTACTTGCCCTTCATATAAAAATATGACTTTTTGTGGTATTGTTTCGTTACCTATAATTTTCTGCCCAATGCGATAGCGCCAAGCTTCTAATTTTTCCGCAATACTCACAATCACTTCGGCAGGTAATTGCTCAAATCCTGCTACATTAGCAATAAAATCTTGAAAGGCGCTTTTAATATAGGTCATACTTTAAATTTGATTTGATATTGGGAAAAACTTACATCTTGACTGTGATCAAGATAATCAAAAAGCAATTAATTTATATTATGGTTCGGTTAAATAGGTCGCTTAAACTGCAACTAATAAACATACCTTCTATCCTTGTTAAATAAATTCAGTTTTTGTTATTTGATAGCTTGATTTTTTTAGTTACAGCAAAGTCTTAATATTAATTAATATTCTCTAGCAAATTAATAATACATAGCTTATTTAACTTGAAAAATTGTGCTGACTCAGATACCCGACTTCTTCAAGAAGCCGGGTATCTGGTTGTTCACGTAAAACAAAACTATCACAACCTCGTGTATAGAAATCGTAAATTATTGGTTAAAAATTTTAGGTATTTATCAGGTGACGATTCAACAGTGCTTGAGTAACTTTTTCCAGTACCTTTAAACCTTGTAAAGAACCACGAATTAAACGAGTCGCCGCGATGGGTTGACTGATTAAACTCCATGCTAAAGGTAAAGTTTGCAGTGAACCATCGGTACTGATAGCATCGGAAAGGTCAGGAATATCATGTAGACTGTCATCACTGACCACACGTAAGACAGTGACTTCAATTCCCATCACTTGAAAAAACTGTAAAGCGGCGAAACTTTCCATATCAACAACATCACAGTTAGATGTTGCTGCTAAAGATGATTTTTCTGTAGCAGACCAGATGACGCGATCGCTTGTCAAGCCTTTCACCAGTGAGACTTTTTGTTGTACAGCAGATAACTGATTCATCAAGGTGCGATCGCATTCTTGCACAAGTCCTTGATAAGTGCAATTTTGATACAACACAACATCCCCAACAGCGTAATTCTGGCGCAAGCTACCACACAAACCCATCACCAAAACCTTAGCTGGCGAATGCTGTTTATCCCATTGCTGCAAGTATTTTGTCAACGGCTGCATCCCCACTGGTATCGCTAAAACTGTTGGTATCGACTCCATATTTTTACGTAAGCCACGACACACAGCTTTATACTCCGCACCCTGCGGCACTAAAATTACAGTGTTCATCATCAATCTTTGTGTGGAGAATTATTTTGCGAAGGGGGATAAGGTGGATAGGGGAGACAAGGGGGACACTGACACCCCTATGGGGAAGTCAAAATTCAAAAGTTAGAGAGTTTTTGACTTTTGACTTTTAACTTTTAACTTGATTTTGCCCCTACACTCTTACCCCCTCCCCAAACCCTTTCCGTTTCGGTAGTAACTGGAGAGTATTCAAAGCTGTGGTGGCGAGTCGAGGTAGCAGTTGCGGTTGCAATATCCGCGAGTCGAACTTACTCATTCGCCGTTGATTTTCTTGGATGCACACTTTAAGAAATTTTTCAAGTGTTAAATCTTGACTAAACACACTGGCTCCACTAGCAGTAAAACCTGCACCATTGGGATCAGACTCACCAATGGCTTTAATCACACTGCTCAAGGCTCTGCCGTAATACCAGAGAGTTTTAGCACTCCGCAGGGGTAAAAATCCATCACCACGTTGAATTTGCAAATCAGTGAACCAGTTGACAAAAAATACAATATGCCGTACTTCTTCATCAACAATTGAGTCAAAGATTGTGAAGATTTGCTCAGGAAATACTCTGGCTTCTCGCGCAATTTCAAATAAGCCAAAGGCAAAAAAAGAATCGAGACATTCTTCAAAACCAAATTCCATGAATGTCTGCTCAAGGTTGGCGGGAATTTCGATGGGTGGACAAGCAGGCATAGGGATGTCATAACGCTCAATAAAGACTTTTAGCAAGCGAGCATGACGAGATTCTTCTTCACCTTGGAGGGCGATCGCATCTTGTAAAATGCCCCTATCTAAAGTTTTGGCATATTCACTGACGATAACTCCCGCTTGGCGTTCTTTATTCAAAGCCTGACCCCAAAAAGGGATGCCTCGCAATAGTGCCAAAGCTGCATGATCCAAATCAGGCCAAGGGAGATGCTCAGGCTCATATTCCCTGTAACTCTCCATAAAACTACGACAGAATAATTCCCTATGGTCAACAGAACCAATTTTCATAAGTAAGGTTATGTGTGCTTAAAATTGCCGTTAGAACCAGGACGATGTAGTGAGTAACACAAGTTTTATCTCAGCATAGAGTAATACATTACTGATTACCTAGTGCTGATTGCTAAGTATTAATTATTAAGTGTTTGAGTAGAAGAAATTTTTTGACCGTTTATCCTTTATGCTTTTTTAAGAAACCCATTAAGTAAAATTGCCCACCAAAGGAAACTAAACCATCCAAACTTTAGACGATTAATGTAGCATGACAATTAATTGGGACACCAGCAAAATTTTCCAAGATGGTAAAGGTTAGTAGCGCAAAATCTGCACGAGAACGCTTCAATATCTCCAAATTGGCCATTGACTTCTCGTGGTTGACAGTGAGTTTCTGGATTGCTGTAACGGTAGCTGGGCTTTTGGCGTTCAGTTCCCTCAAGTATGCTTTGTTTCCAGATATTACTTTTCCGGTGGTGGTAGTTAACGCCACAGCACCACTGACAACAGCAATTGATACAGAAGCCAAGCTCACCAAACCAATCGAAGAGCGCCTCCGCTCTGTAGAAGGACTAGATGATCTGCGTTCATCTGTTTATCCTGGTCAAACGGCAGTTAGTTTAGCTTTTGCAGTTGGTACTGATTTAGAAAAATCCACCAGCAAGGTAGAAACTGCACTTAAACAGTTAAGTTTGCCGCAAGGGGCAAATTACAAAATTATTCCCCTGAATTTAAACGAATCAGCAGCCGTTAGCTACACAATAGAGAGTGCCTCGCAGAATCTCACAGAATTGACCAAGGTAGCGCAAGACAAAATTATCCCAGTGATTACCAAAGTACCGGGAGTCTTGAAAGTCAATTTGTTGGGAGAGCCAAGCCCTAAACCCGCATTACCAAGCGCCCAAAATGCAACTGCGGCACTTCCCCAAGGCGGAGCCACATTAGTCCGGTTTAATGGGCAAGATGCACTGGCTTTTCAAGTCATCAAACGGGGGAACGCCAACACCTTAGAGGTTGTGAGTCGGGTAGAAAAAGAAGTTCAAAAGCTGAGAACTAACCTCAAAGATGTCAAACTCACCTTAGCTGCTACCCAAGCCGAGTATATTCGCAATGCCACCAAGTCAACCATTGACGCGCTCATCGAAGCCATAGTGTTGGCTATTGTTGTGATCTTTCCTTTCTTGTGGAGTTGGCGAGCCACATTAATTTCGGCACTGGCGATACCGACTTCTTTGTTGGCGACGTTTATTGTCATGGCCATTTTCGGTTTCAACTTAGAAACGATTACATTGTTAGCTTTGGCATTAGTCATTGGTAGCGTGATTGATGATGCCATCATCGATGTCGAAAATATTATGCGGCATATTGAAGAAGGAGAAAGCCCTCGTCAAGCGGCCTTCTCAGCCACCAGTGAAATTGGGTTAACCGTTGTCGCCACCACAGCTACAGCCGTGGCAGTGTTTTTACCAATTGGTTTGATGGGTGGTGTAGTTGGGCAATTCTTCAAGCCCTTTGGAATTACAGTTTCCGCTTCTTATATTGCTTCTACCTTAGTAGCCCGGACACTATCACCAGTTTTATCCACTTACTGGCTTAAACCAATCTCTACCAATACTCCCCGCAAGGAAGGAAAGCTGTGGTCAGGGTTTGCCCAAGCTTACCGGAAATTGCTGTATTGGTCGTTAAATCACCGCAAAACAGTGGTTTTTTTGGCTGTTCTCAGCTTTGTTGGGGGAATTGCCATAGTACCATTCATTCCCAAAGGCTTTATCCCGAAATTAGACCGTGGCGAATTTAATATTACCTATACGGCTCCTTTACCACAAATACCTGATATTGCCGCTTTGCAAAAACAGGCAGCACAGGCAGCACAAGCGGGAATTCCTTTGTCATCTCAACCCCCCATTTCCCTTCCCAACCCACTCAATGATTCTCTGGAAGTTGCGAAAAAACTAGAAGCGGTGGTGAGAAAATCCCCAGCCGTGGAAACAGTCTTTACTACCGTCGGTTCCCGCGAAGGTGAACCCAATAAAGGTACGCTTTACGTCAAGCTGAAAGAAGACCGAGAGCTAAAGACGGCAGAAGTCCAAGACCAAATACGCGCTCAGTTGCCTAATTTAACAGGCGTAACCACCAGTGTGGAAGACATTCAATTTATCGATACTGGTGGACAAAAACCTCTACAAGTGTCATTACGAGGTGAGAATCTCCAAGAACTGAACAAAGCAGCCCAAGCAATTAAAGAACGCATCGCCAAAATACCGGGATTTGCTGATGTGACGGTAACGGGTGACAGTAAAAACCAGGGGGGAATTTTTCAAATTGAGCGACTGAACAATCAGCGTGTGGCTTATATCAGTGCCAATCTAGGCCAGGATTTGTCTTTGGGTAATGCCACAGACAAAATCGTTGCGGAAGCCAAAGAAGTTTTACCTGCTGGTGTAACTTTAGACTTGGGTGGCGATTCTGCCCGTCAAAACGAAGTCTTTAGCAGTTTTGCTTCTACTTTGGTGCTATCGGCACTTTGCATTATTGTGGTGCTGATTTTGTTGTTCCGCAGTTGGATAGACCCTGTAGTTATTGGTGTTTCATTGCCTTTGTCAATTGTGGGAGCCATGCTGGCATTACTCTTTACCAAGAGTGATTTTGGCATGATTTCCTTAATTGGTTTTGTCTTTTTGTTGGGTCTGGCTAACAAAAATGCGATCGTGTTGGTGGATTACATTAATCAACTGCGTCAAGCTGGTTTAAGCCGCAAAGAAGCCATCTTGAAAGCTGGGCCAGTGCGCCTGCGCCCAATTATGATGACGACTGCTTCCACACTATTAGGGATGTTACCCATTGCCTTGGGTTTTGGTGCTGGTTCAGAATTGCGATCGCCTATGGCTGTTGCTATTGCTGGCGGCTTGATCAGTTCCACAATCCTCAGCTTAATTGTTGTCCCCGTAGTTTACGCCATCTTAGATGACTGGTTCCCGCGCTTTCGTCAGGAGGCGAAACACTAATGCAGGCTTTTGTTACAGGAGGAACCGGCTTTGTCGGTTCCCACTTGGTGCGGTTGTTACTGCAACAAGGATACAAAGTCAAAGCTTTAGTCCGCCCCAGCAGCAATTTAGCCAATTTACGCGGCTTGGATGTGGAACTAGTCAAAGGTGATTTGACAGATGCTGAGATTTGGCAACAAATGAAAGGTTGTCAATATTTATTCCATGTCGCTGCCCATTATTCTTTGTGGCAAGTAGATAGACAACTACTGTATCGCTACAACGTCATCGGTACAAGGAATATTCTTGAAGCTGCCCGCAAAGCCGACATTGAACGCACTGTTTACACCAGTTCCGTATCAGCCATAGGAGTCGGACCAGGCAGTAAACCTGTCGATGAAACTTATCAAAGCCCAGTAGAAAAACTGATTGGTAGTTACAAACAGTCAAAATTTCTTGCCGAACAAGAAGCTAAACAAGCCGCCGCTAGAGGGCAAAATGTCGTAATTGTCAACCCCAGCACACCGATTGGTTCATTAGATATCAAACCCACACCCACAGGCGATATTATCCTGCGGTTTTTGCGGCGAGAAATGCCAGTGTATTTAGACACTGGGTTGAATTTCATCGATGTACAAGATGTGGCTTGGGGACATTTACTGGCGTTGCAAAAAGGGAAGTCAGGCGATCGCTATATCTTAGGACACCAAAACCTCAGCCTCAAACAATTACTAGAACAACTCGCCGAAATTACGAATTTACCAGCACCCCAACGCACAATTCCTGCTTGGATACCCTTGAGTGTGGCTTGGATTGATGAGAAAATTCTCGCACCATTAGGAAAAACGCCTTCCGTCCCGATAGATGGTGTCCGTATGGCTCAACAACACATGTACTATGACGCGAGTAAAGCTGTCCACGAGTTGGGGCTACCCCAGTCCCCCTTAAAAGCAGCACTTAAAGACGCTGTGGATTGGTTTATCGCCGAAGGTTATGTCAAATGAAGTCGGATAAAGAGGTTAGAGGTTAGAGGTTAGAGGTTAGTATTTTTACTCAGCACTCAGCACTCAGCACTCAGCACTTTTTACTTATAAGATGAGGAGTAATAAATAAAGTGGGAATTAATCTACAACAAGCGATGGATATCGGGAAGTATCTGGTGACTCAGCGTTTTTTAGGGCGCAAACGCTTCCCCTTGGTATTGATGCTAGAACCATTATTTCGTTGTAATTTAGCTTGTTCTGGTTGTGGTAAGATTCAGCACCCCGTGGAAATTCTCAAACGCAATCTCACACCCCAAGAGTGCTTCGCCGCCGTGGAAGAATGTGGCGCACCTGTAGTTTCTATTCCTGGGGGAGAACCGTTACTTCATCCCCAAATTGATGAGATTGTCCGGGGCTTAGTAGAACGCAAGAAATATGTTTACTTGTGTACCAATGGTTTGTTACTGGAAAAAAGCCTCGACAAATTCCAACCTTCGCCTTACTTTACCTTTAGCGTCCATTTAGATGGAATGCGCGAGTGGCATGATAAATGTGTTGATCGCAAAGGCGTGTTTGATACTGCCGTACAAGCCATTCGTGCAGCCAAAGCCAGAGGTTTCCGCGTCACCACCAACACCACCATCTTTGAAGGTGCAAATGTCAAAGAAATGCAAGAATTCTTTGATTTTCTCGAAAGTTTGAATGTTGATGGGATGATGATTTCCCCTGGTTACAGCTACGAATGGGCTCCAGATCAAGATCATTTCCTCAAACGCGAACAAACCCGCGCCCTCTTCCGGGAAATTCTCACACCCTACACATCAGGTAAGAAAAACTGGAACTTCAATCACAATCCCTTGTTCCTAGACTTTCTCATTGGTGAAAAAGACTACGAATGTACACCTTGGGGAAGTCCGAGTTATAGCGTTCTTGGTTGGCAAAAACCCTGTTATTTGTTGAATGAAGGACATTACACCAGCTTCAAAGAATTGCTAGACAACACAGACTGGAGTAAATACGGCCGCGCTAGTGGTAATCCCCAATGTGCTGATTGTATGGTTCACTGCGGCTACGAACCAACCGCCGCGATGGATGCAATGCAACCACAAAACATCGCCCGTTCCCTGAGTACGGTGTTTGGTAAGAGTTAGGTAAGAAGAAAAGGGTGTAAGGTTGTAAGGGTGTAGGGGTTAAAAGTGGGTTGGAACACCTTAACTCTTATACCCTTAAATATTTATTGAAATATTAAGGAATAGAAAATGGCAGAAGCTAAAAATGTACTCGGCACAAATTTAGAAGTTTGCTGTACTTCACCGATGACTGGTTATTACCGTGATGGTTACTGTAACACTGGTGGGCAAGATTTTGGAATGCACGTTGTTTGCGCCCAGGTGACAGCCGAATTTTTGGAGTTTACCAAATCACAGGGTAATGATTTGAGTACACCATTTCCTGAATATAATTTTCCCGGATTACGCCCTGGCGATCGCTGGTGTTTATGTGCAGCCCGTTGGCAAGAAGCAATGGAAGCTGGTTACGCACCCCCGGTAGTTCTAGAAGCCACCCACGCTAGAGCATTGGAAGTCTGTTCGTTGGCAGATTTAAAAAAATACGCCTTTTCTGCGCCTTAAGGGACTGTCATTCAGAGACAAGGGAGTTAGCAAAAAAGCTGAATTTAACATACAGACGCGATCGCTCACGTCTGTATTGTATGGTTACTTGCTTTTGAGATTTACGACGTAGTTAAAAATTTGGGTTAATAACCAAAATACACCACAGTCTAAAAATCAGCACTATTAAACTTGAACTTACTTAATCAACCGTATTGAAAAAAGTTATTAACTAGCTTTGACGTTAACAGCATTCAATTGCTCAAGCAAGGCGATAACTTCACTGCGACTGAGTTTCTCCTTACCATTGGCAAGAGCATCAATCGTACCATGTGCCAAAGTCAACGGAATTTGACAAAAGTTTAAAGCTGGGCCAGCAGGTAAAGCTTGAGTATAAGCATCGGCTAACGCTAAGTTGCGTAGGGCATACTCTTGCATTTCTGTTACTGTCCAACCATCTGGAAAGAAGTTGACACCGCGTCCCATATCTTCAATATGGTTGCGAAGGATGTTGACAGCTTGCAAGCCACGACCAAAACCAATTGCTAAAGTACGGTTGGTTTGCGTGCCATCATACCAAGTCCATAAATCTGAAAGTAACAACCCAACTGCGCCAGCAACCCCAAAGGTGTAACGATCTAAATCAGACTCGGTTTCAATTTTCCAGTTTTTTTCTGCCCAATCAGCCATCCGGTCAGCCATTGCTGCGGTTGCATCCCAAATCCGTGGTGCAATAGTCTCAGGGGCTAATAAAGACCATTCTCTGACTCTCAGAGTTACTTCTGCCAAAACATCCTCGTAGCCGCTAAACCCTACGGAGAAAGCGTCAACTGCAAAGCCATCTACTCCTGTTTGTAATGTCAAACTTATCTTGTGTAACAGTTGTGCCTTTGTTGAATTATCCAGGTCTGGATGATCTTCAATTTCATCAATGGCACGCATACACAAATATGCTGATGCGACGGCTTCTTGCAATCCTGACGGTAAAATACTAATTGGAATATAAAAAGTTCGACTAGTTTCTTTGAGGATTTGCAAGGCATCACCACGTAAATCCATGTTGTCACTCCCCTCTGAGTTTTTACACCACATGCAGTTGAAAGTTGTTTGATGATCTGGGATATACTTTTTACCTTGAGATGGGTTAGTATTTCATCTCAAGATTAATAGTCTTTGTATCATAATTAACGACAAATTCAAACCGATTAAATTCATGTCTAGTATATAAGACTTTGGTTACTGAAATTTGTTCTGTGTGATTTGATATCTGGAGTAAGCGCAATTTTTTGCGGTAAATATAAACAACTATGCTAAAATTCCGCAGTTTATCTAATTTGGCTTTTCAGTAGTGATGAGCGAATTGATACGGGCATATAGCCTCTAGTTCGGAAGATAGCGTAAAATTCCCAACCAGATTTCTGTATTGTAAAAATATTATGAAAAACCCAATAAAATTTCTCAAAAAATGCTTCTAACTATAAATATCAGCAATTAGCTCATTGCAAAGTAGGAAAAAACTTTAGCTATTGACCAATTAGCTTCGCAAATACAATATTGCAGCCTAGACAACAATTTTCGCAGCAAATTCACGCGATGAATCTCATTCGGCAAAGCACAATCTTTTTCACTAACTTGCCCAATTAAAACAGTAGTAATCAAATAATTTTCAAAGTTAACCCCCCACTGTAATGTAGCGGGGGCGTTAATAGTTAAAATCTCATGTCACTTATTAAAGTGGCACAGAAACTAATTTTTCCGATTGATAGGAGATGCCGGCTTGTTTAAAGCGGTGTAAAGCTTCACCCAAGCGATCGCAATCTGCAATTAAACTAATCCGCACATAGCCTTCACCCGCAACCCCAAAGGCATTCCCAGGAGTCACCACCACGCCTGTTTGTTGCAAGACATTCAAGGCAAAATCGGTGGAAGTTGTACCCACAGGACATTTAACCCAAAGATACATAGTGGCTTTGGTTTTAGGAATATCCCAACCCAACTCTCCTAACCCTTGAATCAAAAAGTCGCGGCGGGTGCGGTAACGCTGTTGGACTTCGTGTAAATAAACATCTGGCAATTGCAGGGCGGTTTCGGCGGCTGTTTGCAAGGCGGCAAAAATCCCGTAATCCAAGTTGGTTTTCAGCGTCCGTAAACCTTGGATAATTTGGCTGTTACCAACAACAAAACCTACCCGCCAACCAGCCATATTATAAGTTTTGGATAAGGTATGAAACTCTACGCCAATTTCTTTAGCGCCAGGAATTTCTAACAAGCTGGTGGGTTGATAGCCATCAAAAGCTAACTCGGCATAACACAAGTCATGCACCAACAGAATTTCGTATTTTCGAGCAAAGGCGACAATTTCCTCAAAAAATTCTCGTGGTGCAGTGGCAGCAGTGGGATTGCTGGGATAATTGAAATAGAGAATTTTGGCTTTTTGGGCAACTTCTTCGGGAATTGCGGCTAAATCAATCAACCAATCATTTTCCGGCTTGAGAATCAAATTATGGACTTGCGCCCCAGCAATTACAGGCCCGCGAAAATGGGCGGGATAAGCTGGTGAAGGTACTAAAACCACATCACCAGGGTTAATATAGGCCATTGCCAAATGCCCTAATCCCTCTTTAGAACCGAGTAGCGGTAAGGCTTCGCTATCGGGATCAAGCACCACACCATAGCGGCGATTGTACCAGTTGGTAATCGCACGACGAAAACTCGCAGTTCCTTCAAAGGGCGGATAACCGTGATTGGCGGGATTTTGCAAAGCGGCGATCGCGGCTTCTACGACTGGTTGGGGTGTGGGGCCATCCGGGTTCCCCATCCCCAAATCAATCAAATCCAATCCTTGTTCCCTTGCCTTAGCTTTGAGTTCATCCAGACGGGCAAATACATAAGCTGGCAGTTTCTGTATACGTTCTGCTGGGGCAATCCAATTCAGTGTCATTGATGTACCACTTCTTGATACAGTTGATTTGTGAGTAAAATTTCTCTCATACATCACAGTTGGCGGCTGTGGATCAATTTGAGAAGTTTATAAAGTGAGCAAAATCTGAGTTTGGTAATCTGGGCAAAAAATCAAGCGTTATTTTGCCAGCCGGAAGTTTTTTACTCTTCAATTGGCTGATCAATTGCCTTTACTGCCACCCGACTGCTTGAGTCTCGGCTGTCTGTAGGTGCAGTGGTGGAAACCATCGCCGCCATCAGTTGTTCTAGTCCTACCTTGAAAGGTAAACGGTGAATATCCGAATTTGGCGCGAGGGAAATTTCGGCGGCGGTTTTTAACTCGCTCAATTTAATGTTGCCTAATCCCAAATCATCTAATTGTTGGGGCAAGCCAATCTCTGCATAAAACTTCAACAACTGTTGCCTAGCAGTGCTGGCTAACTGATTACCCAGAATCATTTCTTCTAAACGCAGTTGCACCAAAATACCAAATGCGACTTTTTCGCCGTGGATGCTGGTGTGTCCGGCAATGTGAGTTAAGCCGTTGTGTACAGCGTGGGCAGCAACGGTGCGACACTGCGCCCCACCCAAGCCGCCAATGACTCCGGCTAGTAAAACGGTTGCATCCACAACTTCTTGCCAAACTTCACTGCCCGGTTTTTCTAAAGCGGCGGCTGATTTTTGGAATAAAATATCGCGTAAAACTCTGGCCTGTTGGACTGCGGCAATAATTAAAGTCTGTTGTAAATGTCCGCTACTCACCGAGGCTTCGTACCATTTAGCGATCGCATCCCCAATACCAGCTACTAAGGTGTGTTTTGGCGCTGTGGCAATCAAATCATAGTCCAGAATCAATAAATCAGGACAGCGAGACAGCGCCACATCATACAAAAAAGCCCCTGTCTCAGAATACACATTAGAAAGGGCTGTCCAAGCTGCACAAGTAGCGGCGGAAGTGGGAATTGTCACCACTGGTAACTGCAACTGAAAAGCAACTAGTTTTGCTGTATCCAATGCTTTACCGCCACCAACACCAATAATCATGTCGGCTTTGTGTTCTTTTGCCGCCTTCCTTAAAGATTTCAAAGTGGCTTCTGAACAATCTGCACCATAAGAAGCTTGAGCAGTATGCAACTGTTGTTGCTCTAAAATTGGTTGTAAAGTATTTTGAGTCAGGGCTAGAGTTTGATTGCCTGCGACTATTAAAGGACGACTGCCTAACAAGGCAATCTCCTCTGGTGCTGCTGACAATATTCCAGATCCACGGATGACTTTTGCCGGAGCGATCGCCAGTGCCGATAATGAACTAGATGTTTGAGTAGAAAGCGTAGTAGCTGATTGATGGGGCATATAATAACTAGTTAGGCAAAACCTGAATTTGTATTGATGCTAGTAGGATTACATAATATTTATAGAAGGCAGTCGCCTATCAACAAAACTCACCATCACTTACGAGCAGCACCCACTAAACATTTTTCCATTGATGAAATTAGTAAGTAATATCTTAATCTAAAAATAATCTCTATTGTATAGTCAAATACAAAAAAAAATCATGTCTTCCCTAACACCAAAATTAAAGTTTGCTGTTAGGGAATATACGTATAAATTAGCAGAAAACTGAAATAATCTAGTATAGGTCGGCGTAAATAAACAGACTATAAGAAATTACTAAAAAGCTTGTGGTACCAATATTCTTTACTTTTGCCTTTTTCCTTTTTACTTTTTCCTTGTTGTACTAGATAATTGCGATCGCTCCACACTCACCGTTAGAACTTACATAGTGAAAAGTTTTGGAAGAGGGTGTAGGAGTGAGTGAATGTGTTCAAAAGAGGATATTCACATATTGCACCTAGCTCCGACGAATTGAATTCGCGGCTATACAAATAAAGTCCGCGCAGGCGGACTAACAGAAAATCAAGGTTTTTAACCCAATACGGTTCAGTTAGTACTTTTTTCTTATCTTCGCGCTCTTTGCGCCCTTTGTGGTTCGTTAAAAAAATGACTTTAACAAAGAGTTTTAGTCTTAACTAAACTGTATTGGTTTTTAACCCGCGCAGGCGGGTTTAGTTTGTATAGCCCCAGACTTCAGTCTGAGGGCTATGTGCTGAAAGTGGATGCACTATTCCTTTTTGCGTTGGAAGTCCCTAAGCCGTAGGCTTTGGCAATTGAGCAAATTTATCTGTATAAATCTCAATTGACATATTCGCATCTTCCCGTGAAACCAAATTGCGTTTAATTTGACCAAGGTAAAGCGGTACAGAAACTCCAGGTTCAGGATGTACCAGAGTACGAGCGCGAATTATTAGATAATTGTCGCTTTGCTTACCTAAACGACCATAGGAATATAAATTACTGGCGGCTTGACGCAAAGTTGCTTCTAAAGCTGAAGGGGAAATTTTGGGATTAATGGAAATTACTGTTTGGGTGGAACCATTATCATAAACCAGCGTATATTTTTCGGCTCCCGGAATCACTGTGCGACTTAAAGGTACTAAAGATAGAGCAAATAACCCGCCTGTTAGCACCAGCATAAAGCCAGTTGTACCTACCAGCCGAAAGCGAATGCCCCATTTAAAAATAAAAGCCAGTATTGCTAAGGCAGCAAATACTAAGGTAGCAATACCCGACCACTGGGTGTATTGAAGAAAATCAGCTGTTGAGAACATACAGATTGGCTACTTCGGTGTCTTAACACGATTTACAGACACACCCATTTTACCGATTACTTACACCCTAAATAGCAGAAGGCAGGAGGCAGTGGTTCGGCTTCGCTCACCAACCAGGCAAAAGGGAAAATTTTGAATTAAGAATAAAGCCTTTTTGACTCGCCTATTTGGGTTTAATTCCCCCGCCATAAGAGGAGTGATTTGGTGGTCTACGATTAGAGGTGGGTTTAAATCCCCCTCTAATCAGCCTCCTGCCTTTCAACTCCTGCCTCCATTAATGTGCTTATTTGCTTGATGTTTATCGTTATATCTTATACTGCTAATAAGAATTTCTTTGATGTTGACCTTGATCAGCCAATGTTGGCGTTTAAAGAGAATCTTTTCTGCTAGATAATAGACCTATTCTATCAAGCTAAAATCAAAACCCTTGTAAACTGCAACTTTGAGCCATAAAAACTGACCTAGCCCATACTGCAACCTAGTAAATAAGACATACATAAAAGCTTAGATTTTTCAACTATCCTTTGAAGGAAAATAACTAATACTGAATGTATCTTTTTTAGCAGGTATTAATTAAAACTTTGTGTATTTATTTACCCTCATATTTACTATAAGCAAGAAAAATGTATAAAGATTAAGATATTTCATGATTTTTTGATACTTTTTAAGTAAGTATTACTTATTTCAATTAGTAATATGTCAGAGAATTATGACAATATCGTAATAATATTGAAAATATAAGTAACTTAAAATGCTGGTATTACTTGTACAAAAATAAAATTTTTATCAAGAAAATATATTTAATCAATTTATTTAAGCAATTCAGTAAATCAATTTAGAAATACTTAGATTAATACAGTGTTTTATCTTACGCTGTATCAAAAATACATAATTTGACTTAACTAATTACACAAAATTACTGTTATCTTTTATTTAAAAATATTAAAAAATGATGAAACAAGTTAAGTCTTGAGTTTAAAACTTCGTTAAACAAAGTCTCAAGATGGGTTCGATATAGTGTCATAGATTAACAAAAATAAGCTTTATACTGTGTTTTATACAGTATAAAAACCAAGGTGCTGTTCATTAAAGTTTCGACAATACTCTAGCAAATCTAATTAATTTGTGAGTTTATTTTGGTAGCTATTGCTGAATATTTAGCTACCTATCGCTCATAGCTAAAAGCTGGGTCTGCGTGAGACTATCTTTATATACGCAGATATCAAATATTTCTCTGCAAAATAAACCTTTATTTTGCAGCTATTTTGTTATAGCTGCAAAGTAAATCAAGCATCAATAAGAGTTAAATATCTGGTTTCTAGCTGCATAAATTAGATGCTGCAAGTATTGTGAGTGCAAGTGTCAATCTCCGAATTAGCCACTGTCTAAAGTTTCAGAAGCTGAGAATTGATTATAATTGCCGAGGACTTATGGAAAAGTTTGTTTTCCCCGATTTATACTGCCCATTTCCTTCTCAAACGAATAAATATGTAGATGTTCTAGAAAATTATTCTTTTGAATGGTTACAACACTTCGATTTACTAGCAAATAACTCCGCTTATCAACGTTTCTCCAACTCAAAATTTTTTTTACTAGCAGCAGGTACTTATCCCTATTGTGAACTTGAAGATATCAAGATTACCAGTGATTGGCACTCTTGGCTATTTATTTGGGATGATCAATGTGATATGTCTGATCTAGGCAAAAAGCCTGAAGCTCTAAAAACTTATCACCAGAGATTTATGGAAATACTGTGTGGTTCAGAACTCAGCAGCAAAGATATATCTTTAAGCTATGCCTTAAGAGATTTAAGACAAAGAATATTACAGAGGGGAAATACAAAATGGTTTGATTACTTTGTTCGCTGTTGTCAAGATTACTTTGATGGATGCGTGCTACAGGCTGAATATCGCGCTCAGGGAATTGTCCCTAACATTCATACGTATATCATGATCCGTAACTTATGTTCAGCCGTAGACAGTTGTCTTGCTTTAATTGAACTCGGATATAAAATGAATGTTTTTGAATCTATCCGAGAACATCAAATTATTAAGCAAATTAATATAACAACTAACAATATTATCTCTTGGTGCAATGATATTTTTTCAGCTCCTAGAGAGATAGGAAGTGGAGATGTTCATAATTTAGTTTTTGTCCTACACTACCAATATAAAATCACTCTTGAGAAAGCAATGCTTATGGCAGCAGAAATGCACGATCAAAAAGTAAAAGAATTAATTGCATTAGAAGAATTACTGCGATTTTTTGATAGAAAAATGAATCAAGAAATTATAGAATATATAGCAGGATTGCATTCATGGATACGCGGAAATCTAGATTGGTATTTTCAATCTAATCGTTATCAGAGCTTAATAAAACTTGAACTATCTCAAATCTAAGCTTTAGATAACAATTTGAAATAAAGTAATAATAGTGTCAAAAACAGCCAATTGACGGTATTTCTCTAGCAAAACGTTAAAAGGTGATGAAGGAAAAATAATAATATGCCATTACCAAATATTCTAACGACTCCTTCTTTGATTCAAAAGCTACAATGGATAGTTGATCCAGTGAGATATCTAGAAAATGCAGCAGAAAAATATCCTGATATTTTTACTGCTAATATAGTTGGTTATGGATGTCCAGTAGTATTTGTCAACCATCCCCAAGCAATTCAGGAAATATTCACCAATGATAGAAATAAATTTGCAGCTCTTGGTGAAGCCAATAAGATTTTTCAACCATTAATAGGCAATACATCAACAATTATGTTAGATGGCGATCGCCACAAAAAACGGCGACAACTATTGATACCTCCATTTCACGGGGAACGAATGAGGGCTTATGGTTCTTTAATTTGTGATCTTACTAAACAAGTCTTCAGTAAGTTACCCATAAATCAATCTTTTTCTGCTCGCACCATAGTACAAGAGATATCCCTATTAATTATCTTAGAGGCTGTTTTTGGTTTACATAAGGGAGAACGTTATGATCAACTCCGGCATTTATTAGGTTTGTTGATGGATGTCTTTCAGTCACCACTTACTTCTAGTTTTCTCTTATTACCTTTTTTGCAAAAAGATTTAGGCCATTGGAGTCCCTGGGGAAAGTTTTTACACCAACGCCAGCAGATTGATCAATTACTTTATGCTGAAATTGCTGAACGTCGAGAAAAGCCTGATCTCAACCGTATTGATATTCTTTCGTTATTGATGTCAGCTAGGGATGAAGCAGGTAATTCAATGACAGATCAAGAGTTGCGTGATGAGTTAATGACCCTATTATTAGCAGGACATGAAACATCTGCGACAGGAATGGCTTGGGCATTGTATTGGATTCATTACCAGCCGGAGATTCGTGAAACCTTGCTCCAAGAACTTGATAATCTGGGTAATAACCCAGATCCTATGAGTATTTTTCGTCTACCTTATTTAACTAATGTCGTCAATGAAACTCTGCGGATGTACCCTTTGTTAATAAATACCTTGCCCAGAGTAGCACAGGAACCAGTCGAATTACTGGGACATTCTATAGAAGCTGGAACTGTGGTAGTTGGTGGAATTTACCTCACTCATCACCGAGAGAGTTTATATGCAGAGCCTGATAAGTTTCGTCCAGAGCGATTTCTAGAATCCCAATTTTCTCCCTATGAATATATGCCCTTTGGCGCTGGCGCTCGTCGTTGCGTTGGCGAAGCTTTGGCATTATTTGAAATGAAATTAGTAGTAGCAACAATTTTATCTAAGTATCAACTAGATTTAGAAAGTAAGCAACCAGAGAAAGCTCAACGCCGAAGTGTTACTCTTGGGCCAGCTAATGGAGTCAGGATGTTAATAAAAGGGCAACGTATACGCCAAACTTCTCTAGTATCTGTGGTAAATACCTCTGCTTTATAGTCTAATAATCTCACTGCTTAATTGGTATTTCAATCACAAACTCAGTTCCTTTACCAAGAATAGAATTACAAGTTAACTGACCCTTGTGTTTATCTACAATCACCTGATAACTAATAGATAACCCCAATCCTGTACCGCTACCAACTGGTTTTGTAGTAAAAAATGGGTCAAAGATTTTCTTCTTAACTGCTTCAGTCATCCCACAACCATTATCAGCAATACGAACTTGCAAAGTATTTGAATCTTTTAGAGCAGTAAAAATCCGAATTTGAGGTCTATAAATATTAGCTCTTGAATCATTCACAGCATCGATCGCATTACTCAAAATATTCATAAATACCTGATTCAATTGACCGGCATAACAACTGATTTCAGGTATTTTTGCATATTCTTTAATCACTTCTATTTCTAAAGCATCACTTTTTGCTTTGAGTCTGTGCTGTAAAATCATCAAGGTGTTATCAATACCTTCATGAACATCAACAGTCTTCATTTCTGACTCATCTAGGCGTGAGAAGTTACGCAAACCTAAAACTATATTGCGAATACGAGAACTACCCACTTCCATAGAATCAAGAATTTTTAGCAAATCTTCAGATAAGAACTCCACATCAATTTCTGCGACTTTTGCTGTTAATACATCAGAAGGATGAGAACATTCTTGCTGATAAATAGCTACTAAATCTAGCAAATCTTTGACATATTCACTAGCATGAGCAATATTACCATGAATAAAGTTAATTGGGTTATTAATTTCATGAGCAATTCCCGCTACCATTTGACCCAATGAAGACATTTTTTCGCTTTGAATTAATTGGGTTTGCGTGCGTTGTAATTCTTGCAATGCCTCTTGTAGATGTTGATTTTTATTGTTTAGCTCTTGGGTTCTAGCTTCTACTTTTACTTCTAAGCTATGGTTATATTCCTCTAAGTTTTGATTTGCCTGGGCTAGATTATTGTAGAGTATGGCATTTTCTAAGGAAATAGCCGCTTGAGTGGTAAGTAGTTTTAAAACTTCAATGCGATCGCGGGTGAATGCTCCAGTAGTTAGACTATTTTCCAGGTAAAGAATGCCCAGCAATTTACCTTGATTTATAATCGGAATGCACAAAAGGCTTTTAGGCTTTTCACTGATAATGTAGCGGTCTTCAGCTAAGAAATCAACAGTCTTTGCATCATCAACTACAAACACTTCTTTGATCCGGTTAACATATTTAATCAAAGTAATCGGAATATCATTGCTAGACTCTGCATAAATTGATGGTAATTGTGTACAAATAGATGCAAGATTTTCACTAGAACTGAGAGCTACGACTCTTAATTCTGAGTTATGATTTCCAATTAAAATCAAAGCAGATTTAGATGCTCCCGCATTTTCCATCACAACTTGCATTAATTTAGACAGCAGTTGATCCATCTCAATTTCTCCAGAGAGTGTTTGAGAAGCTTTGATCACAGAAGCTAAATCTAGTGATTCCGAAATACTTGTTTTAGAACCAATGAATGTTGGATAATTACTTTGCGTTGATAGAGATTGATAAGTAGGAACAGTTATTCTTTCTGCTACTTGAAAACTCAGCTTTTCTTGCTGAAGTATGGGCATAAGTAATTGAGGATAGCGTGTTGTCAAATCATCTACTTTTGCTTTTGCTCCCCAACGAACATAGCAATAATAAGCATCAGTAAGATAGGTTTGAGCAATTTTCTCTTTACCCCATTCTAAATAGAATCTAGCTGCTAGTTCATTAGCCAGAGCTTCTTCATTGATGTACTCGTTTTCTTTAGCGAGAGAAATAGCACGTTCGTAAGATTCTATCGCTTCGAGATATTGATCTGTAACACGACATTTCTCTGCCTCCACTAAATAAAATTTATGCAGATAATTCATTGGGGCGTGATGCGCCCATTTCCGAATTTTTTCTTGATTGTAAATTATTATGTCAATAATAGACTTCTGCTCATGGTGTAATGCTCCGGGATAAGTGGCCAATCTTGTTAAGGAATCATAAAAATAGAAAATTGGAATAACTATTTGTCCTGTACCACCTGCTAAATAGTTACTTGCCAATATACTATTTTCAATTGCTTGAGTATAATTTTGGAATAAATAACACAGGTGTAGCTTACCTAAAAATAAAGCTAACAAACTGCCACCATCATTACTTTCCCTATGAATTGGCAACATGTTATCTTCATTGTAAGCTTCACCAACTAAATAACAGGAATTTTCAGCAGAACCCAACAAGTTAAGGACTATCTGCCTATAAATTTTACTCCAGTAAAATATTGTTTCTTGATTCATTTGGTGAATGGCATGATTATAGGCTACCATTTCACGTTCCAGTCCAGTTAGTTCCTTAGCAGTAAAATATGAGGCACAGCAATAATTATAAAGAGAATAAGCTGCAAATTCTAAATCTCCAGTTTCTAACCCTATGGAGTAAGTCTCTAGTAATGGAGCTAACATTTCTCTAGCGTGTTGCCGCCAATGCCTGATAACTGAATTAAACGCATTTATAATTTTAGCTTGAATTGCTTTAGTACTGAACTTATCTAATAAACTCAAAGCTAAATTACCAAATTTGTAGCCAGACTCTATGTCTTCTGTTACACAACAGAGAATCACTCCGTAATTAATATAGGCAAAGGGAGACAAGCAAGAATTACCATACTGAAGTGATAACTTAATTTGCCTAAATACTAACAACGGGAAAAGTGCAGGATGACTTTGATATGCAGGAGCAATTGTACTAACAATGATACGCATAACAGCAAGTGGTTGATCTGCCGTCATTTCTGGTAGGTTAATTAACTCTTCACTACATTTGCCACTTAAATCTGATGCTATTTCTGCCATTGCGATCTGAAAATCAGACTGACTAGGATTCTCAGGAAATTCTACTCCTAATAACTTTAAAAATGATAGAGCAATTTTGAGGGCTTCTAATGCTTTGTTTTGTGCGCCGTAAGCTTGAATTTTGACTTCATAGACTTTTACTTGCTCTAGAAGAGTTTTAGCTTGTGCTAATACAACATCAATTAATTGCTCCATCTGCTCAAATTCACCAGCTAGGTATGCTGCTTCTGCTGCGGTTTCATACAAAGCTAAAGAAAGTTCATATTGTGTTTGCCAGCTATCAGATGAGAGGAGTGTGATTCCTGTTGTTAAATACTTAATTGCTGCTGCATAAGCTGTTGCGGTTAAAGCTTTGCGTCCAGCCAAAAAATTCATTTGGGCTAGTTCATCACGCTGTTCCTGTTCGGTAATGAGTTCTAATGCAATATTAAATTGATTGACAATCTGAAAAATCTTATCTTCGCGCTCTGCTACTGGAATGCTATTGAAGAGTAACAAGCCAATTTTTAAATGAGTTTCCTGCTTTTGATTTTCCGAAATTAAAGAATAAGCAGCTTGTTGCACCCTATCGTGAATAAATTTGTATTTCGGAACTGCAAAACTATTGTTGAAAAGTTCTGGAGAGTTAGAACCTGAAGTATTTTCTCCTAATTTAGAATCAGTTTGAAACAACTTATAAACATCAGTTTGAGGCAAAATGATGCCTTCATGTAAGGCTATCCATAAATCTGAGGCTGTGTCTACTACAGATTTTTCATTGACGATCGCCAGAGTTTTTAAGTCAAATTCATGTCCAATACAAGCTGCCATTTTTAATATATTCTGTGTCAATGGTGGCAATTTTGCGATTTGCTGTGCCATAAAATCGACAACATCATCAGTCAGAACTAATGCCTGTATTGCTGCTAAATCATAGTCCCAATAACCCAAATCAAAGTTAAATTTAATTATGCTATCTTGATGCAGTGACTTCAAAAATTGAGTCGTAAAGAAGGGATTACCTTTGGTTTTAGCAAACACCATTTGACCCAGAGTTATAGACATTGCTTGAGGGCAATGTAAAGTATCACTAATCAAGGTATTTAAGTGAGTTTGATGGAGAGGATCTAGAGTAATCCGATTAATTTTTGCTCCTGCTTGTTCAATTTGTTGCAATGTTAAATAAAAAGGATGTGCTGGATAAACTTCGTTATCACGATATGCACCAATTAATAAAAAGTTTCCTTCTGTTGGGATAACTTTCTGGTCAGTATTATCTTCCCAAACTTCTTCCTCAAATACAGGCTTCCATAAGTTATTTGTGAGTTCTGATGTAACTAAATTCGACTCTTTATTACTGCTTGGAGTTTGACTCATTAAGAGTTGGATAAACTTCAAAGAAGCTGAGTCTGCCCATTGTAAATCATCCAAGAAAATCACTAAAGGATATTCTTTAGTGCTGAATACCTGAATAAACCTTTGAAATAACAAATTAAATCGATTCTGAGCAGCAGTTCCAGAAAGTTCTGTAACGGCTGGCTGTTTACCAATAATCTGTTCTAGAGCCGGAATTACATCGATAATTACCTGGGCTTGTTCACCCAAGACTGAAATAATTTTGTCTTTCCATTGACGAATTTGAACATCAGTTTCTACTAAGATTTGTCCTATCAAATCTTGAAAAGCTTGGACTAATGCTGATAAGGGAACATCTCGTTGGAATTGATCAAATTTACCTTTGATGAAATAACTACGTTGTCTAGCGATTGGTTTATGTACTTCATTGACTACGGCGGTTTTACCAATTCCAGAAAAACCAGCAACGAGAATCATTTCTGTAGTACCTTTAGCAACTCGCTCAAAAGCTGCAAGTAAGGTAGCAACTTCTTTCTCACGTCCATAGAGTTTTTCGGGGATGAGAAAACGGTCAGAAACATCTTTAGTTGCTAACTCAAAAGTGGCTATCTTACCGCTTGTTTGCCATTGCTGATAGCAAAGTTCTAAGTCATACTTGAGTCCGTACGCACTTTGATAGCGGTCTTCAGCATTTTTAGCCATTAATTTATTGACAATGGCTGATAAAATTGGCGGATGATTGGGCTTAATTTGATGTAAGCTTGGTGGTTGTTTCGCAATATGGGCGTGAACTAACTCCATCGGTTCAGTGTTGTTGAAGGGTAACTGTCCGGTGAGAAGTTCAAAAAAGGTGACACCTAAAGAGTAAAAATCACTGCGGTAATCAATGCCACGATTCATTCTACCTGTTTGTTCAGGAGAGATATAAGCTAGTGTTCCTTCTAAGACGTTGGGGTTTGTCAGGTATTGAACTTCTCTTGGTAGGAGGGTAGCAATACTGAAGTCAATAACTTTGATTTCTAAAGTCTGAGGATGAATCAGTATATTTGCGGGCTTGATGTCTTTATGAATAATCCGATGACGATGTAAACTTTCTAAAATAGATGCGATCGCAATAGCAATAGGAAAAAATTCTTGTAGTGTAATCCCAGACTCTTGTGCAGCTTTATTATACCTACCCCAATCTTTGAGCGATAGGCCGCCAAAGTCCTCCATAATTAAAGCGTAGCGATTGCGATAGTTTTCTAAACAAAGATGCTTGACTATTCCTGGTAAATTGAGATCCTTAGTAATTGTATACTGATTCCGAAATTGAGCAATTTCACTGAAGGTAGGATATTCATTTCGGATGAGTTTAATTACTACTGGTTGTTGGTTTTGTTCTTGAATTCCTCGATAAACTAGGGTTTTGCTACCACAATAGATTTGTTCTGAAATTCGATAACCAATTAAAGAGAACACCTTATCAGATAATGCTAACATCGCAGTAATAGTCTAAGTATTTTAACTGCGCTTAGTATTCCCTTAAACTTGCCTCGTTTAACATCAAAATATTTTTTTAACAATTGTAAGGCGCTTCTTTTTTTCCAGGATTAGAAGTTTCATTTAACTGGATTATGAGAATACTTATCAAGTACGAAGTTGTGTAAAGCTTTAGGTAAATACTTTAACGTAAAGAGACTTTACTGAATCTAGTACCTAATTTTCCTTAAGGGCAGAACCTAAAACTATTTGATAAATTTAGCGCAATTTTTAAATAGTCCATCATATCAGTTTTGTCCAGTATTAATATTTGATTTTTGCAAAAATTCAGTATCTTTAAGGTGAGCATTCACTAATATATTTTAGGTTTATCGAGATTTTTACTGAAAATGCCCACCCTAATTATAGTTCAGAAATTCAATCGGCTGATTACGCACTACAGTAGTTTATGACTTCATTAAAGTGAGAATGATGCCAATTAGCGAACCTAAAAGCAGTACCATCCCACTCATCGTAGTAATAGCAAAACCAATCATTCGTTTTTCTGCGGCCTGATAGTATCCCCAAGCGTAGACAATGCGACCTATTAGCCAAATAGCACCAATTACTGCCCCCCACAATGGGTTGACATAAAAAGAAAACAACCATAAGCCAGGGAGGAACAAAATAGTTTGTTCTAGAGTATTTTGCTGAACTCTTAGCACTCTTTCAAAGTTGGGGTCACCTGTCATTTGGGGAGGCATAACTTTATATTTTGCTCTAGCTCGACCAACGTTAATTGTGATAACTGAGTACAGCAGTAGTGTTAAAGCAGTGATCAGACTAGTCCAAGGTGACATATTCAAATCCTCGTTGATTATCAAAGTATAATTCTTACGTATGCTTTAGGGAGAGTCCCCAGGAAACTCAATATGCTGACATAAAAATTGAGCGATCGCCCCAGTTCTTAGAATAGTGTTAAAATTTGAGAAAATTTTTCTAAATATGTTCTAATTTTTAAGGTTTAATTTATTGTTACGTGCTTAAGTATATGACTAATAATGTTATGCAACAAATCCAGCAAACTTCTTATGGTTTGCTGATGATGAGTGAGTCAGAATATCCCTTTGAAGTTATTTTTTGGACTGGAGAAGGTCAAGAAAGTTTAACTAATCAAAAACTTCTTCAGCTAACAAATCACCCCTCAGAAACATCAATTGAAATAGTAGAATTAGATTATTTTTTTCGTAACTGTGCTGAAGCGAAGGAATGGCATGATGAAATTCAACAACAAGATGTACAGAAATTTAAATCCTTAGTTCAAATACTCAAAGAAAATCTCACAAATATCAAAGTTTATCGTTTAGGTACGATAGATATTGATGTCTATATTATTGGTAAAACTCCTACTGGTGATTTAGCGGGAATTTCGACAAAAGTTATTGAAACCTAATCTAGGTATAATTCGTAGAGCTAAACAAACTTCGCCAATAGTAAAAACCAAAATCATTATGTAGAGACGTTACATGTAACGTCTCTACTCCACTAATATACAAACTGCTGCAAATAATACACACTAAAACAACTGGGTATGAGTCCAACTAACTATCTTTATAAATTATCGACTCTAGCCTCAATTGTGTTTTCAACAGAGTCAGAAACTAGAGAAAGGAAGTTGTACCCAGTTCTTGCTTCTAGAGTATCAACACTCACTCTATAGTTTCTCCAATTTGCGTTTCTCACGCCCTGTGCATTGGGTATATCAACAGCAATTACCCTAGTAGCAGTAGTTACGCCACTAACTCCTAAACCTGGCCTGTCTAAAACTACAATAACTTTCCAAGTTCTGGCGGGAACTGTGATGCGACTACTATCAATAGTAGTGCGACTACCATTTGATCCTGTTCCACCAGTGCCGTAACCACCAGAAATAATGTAAAGTTCTTTACCTTGCCCAACTAAAGTTCTAGAATAATCTTCGAGATTTGCCCAGACACCCTGATTATTATCAGGAGCTTGAGGAATGATATTTGTCATTAAGAAGGTAGCAGAATTATTGGCAATTGTGTTAGTTCTATCGGCAGAAGGAGCCATGTGTCCTCTATCAAAGCCGCTACCTGTGTAACTATTGGTAGTAACTCGATAGCAGGCAGAAGGTAAGGTAGGTAAGGTAGTATCTGCACGAAAATCATCTTGGCGTGGCGCACTACCTAACCATGATGAGTTTAATTGCCAACTTACCCAATTTGGGATTCCTTTGGCACAGTTATGTGAGGTTGCATACTGAGGTTTAACTAATAATAAGTTATTGCTTGTGGTACCACTATTTGTCGCACCGCTTGGGTTCCCCATTGTTAAATGAACACTGGTTGAGCTTTGCGCTGTTAGAGGTTTTTGGACAGCATTCAACAAAGTGAAAACTAATGCTGGTAAAGCAATAGGTAGAAGAAGTTTGGCAAATTTAGACTTTTTCATTTGTGGTTATTTTTTTAGGCAGAACAAAATGATTTCTGTAGTCAATACAGAAATAAAAGAAGAGTTAGCGACTGAAATATAAATCCGGTTTAATAAGGAGAGATGAAAAAACCGTAAACCGGACATTAATCTTTGGTAATGATTAGTGCTAAATATAAGTACAATTTCTGAGCAGTAGTTTCCGCAGGAGTAGGTTGCGAAAAGAATTAAAATTTAGGCAAAGCCGATATTGTCATTGCGATGGGAACGAAGCAAAGAGAAGTAATCTCAGTGTCAGGGCAGATTACTTCACCATCGCTCATAATGACGGAGTTACATTATTTTTTCGTAAGTCCTGAGAATTCATCCCCCACTAATCGGCCTCCTGCCTCCTGCCTTTTAACTCCTGCCTTCTTCAAGGAAATGAGGGGAAGTGTCAAGTTCTACCTACTAAGCTGGCGACTACTGTAGCTAATTCAGCTGGTTCGATGGGTTTAGGTAGATGTAGTTGAAAACCTGCTTGAATAACACGCATTCGGTCTTCGCCTCTAGCGTAGGCGGTGAGGGCGGCGGCGGGAATTTTACCGCCTTGTTCTGGAGGTTGCGATCGCAATTGGCGAATCAATGAATATCCATCTTCACCGGGCATACCAATATCACTGACTAACACATCTGGTTGCCACTGAGCAATCATTTGTAAAGCTTCTGGGACTGAACTAACGGTTCTTACTTGGGCTTGACATTTTTGCAGTACTGTAGATATGTACTCCCTGGTGTCGGCTTCGTCATCTACAACCAGGACGCGCACATCAGCTAGGGAGAAAGACGGGGGTAAAACATCAGTATGAGCTTCAGTTAAGCTAACTGGCGGGGATATAGTTTCTTTATTGGGTGTTAGTAAGGGTAATTTGACTGTAAAGGTTGTACCTTGTTCTTCACCGGGACTATCGACAGTGATAGTACCACCGTGTAATTCTACTAAGTGACGCACAATTGCTAAACCTAATCCTAAACCACCGTGCGCCCTGGTGCTGGAACTGTCGGCTTGACGGAAGCGGTCGAATACGTAAGGGATAAATTCGCTGTTAATACCTATACCTGTATCAATGATTTGAATTTGGGCGTAACTGATAGATTCGGAATGATGACTAACACTTTTTGCAAGTTGAATTTCTACTTTGCCGCCTTGGGGTGTAAACTTAATGGCATTTGATAGCAAATTCCAGATGATTTGTTGTAAGCGATCGCTATCACCAGAAATTAAAAATTGTGACTCCTGATGATTTGCCCGCGCAAATTGCAACTCGATTTCTTTGGCTTGGGCAGCTAAAGTGACAGTTTCAATTGTAGATTCAATAATCGTGATTAAATTACAGGTAGCAACTTTTAGCCTTAACTTACCGCGAATCATCCGTGAGATATCGAGTAAGTCTTCAATCATTTGGGTTTGCATCTTTGCATTCCGCTCAATGGTTTCTAGCGCCTTACTAACTTGAGTTTCGTTCAGTTTGCGACTGCGTAGTAATTGCGCCCAGCCGAGAATTGCATTGAGGGGCGATCGCAATTCGTGGGAAAGTATTGCTAAAAACTCATCTTTCATCCGGTTGGCTTGTTGCAACTGCTCGGTTTGTTGCTGCAAGGAAGTAATTAAACTTGAGCGTTCCATTGCGATCGCAATTTGATCGCAAATCGCCTGCATCATACTTCTTTGATTTTCGGTGAAGAAATTGCGGCTACAACTACCAAAAGAAAGAGTCCCGAACAACTTACCTTGAGCGATTAAAGGGTAACTGAAGTAAGCCTGAACACCGAAAGAACGAATTAATGATGTTTTAACATCGGTTGATTGCTGGACATTTTCGACATAAATTAATTGACGATATTGGGCGACTGTACCACAAATTGCTTGACCAAATTCTAAAAACTCAATTTCTTTGGCGATTTCTGCTGTCACGCCTCCATAGGAAGCGAGACGCATTATTTGCGAATTATCCTCAATCAAGAAGTTGAAGTAAACATCTAAACTAATTTGTTCTTGAAGTTGGCGGAAAACATTGTCAATAAGTGCAACGGGTTGCTGGCTAGATAATAAGGCGCTGGCTGTACTAAACAGTAATTGCAGCCTTTGATTACCTATTGATAATGCTTTTTCTACTTGTTTGAGTTTAGTAATATCTTGGAATACAAAAATGCAGGTAGCTGGAAAACCGTGCATTGCTGGCAGTGTATCGGCAAAAATTAATAAAGAATATGTGCATGTGTTGGTATGCCAGTCTACTTCTATACCATCCAATCGTTCGCCACGGGCAACACGTACCCCTGGCATTTGCTTATTAGGGATGCGATCGCCTGTAGCATCTGTATAATAATATGCTGTGTGATATTCTTCAGCAGGTATGCCTTGGGGAAATTCGCCGCCTGCTAACTCATTGGCTGCACGATTAGCAAATGTCACCCTTGCTGTTCCTGGTTCAATTAACAGCAATGGTCTGGGCATAAGATTTAACACATCTTCCAGCCATTTTCGTTGCTTTTGCTGTAATTCTTCAGCTTGCTTGCGACTGGTAATATCTAAAAATGCGCCAATACAACCTCTGCTGTTGCCTTCTTCATCAAATAAAGGTGCAACATATTCTAATAACTTGGTGACTCGGCCATTTTCATGAACCACATCCAGTTCAAAGTCCAAAACTTCTACACCATGCTTCGCTGCATACTGCATTGGTAGTTCTTCTGGCAATAATTCTCGACCTTCGCGGCAAACTTTAAATGTGTTGGGTCTTTCTGCGGTAGGTGCGGACAGAGAAGCATTGATATTTGTTGAGATACCTAGTTGCTTGGCGAAACAAGGGTTAACGCGAATATTTCTGCATTCAGAATCTTCCGCAATGCCAATTCCTATAGGAATCACATCTAATAAGGTTTGCAGTTCGACAACTCGCCTTTGTAAATCTCGATTGAGTTGCAAAATTTGTTCTTGTGCTTGTTGGCGTTCGGTTAAGTCCAGAATAAAGGCTACAGATTCTTCCCGTTGTTTTCCTACGAGAACATAACCAACTAATACGGGTATGTGGCTACCATCTTTGCGAATATACACTTTGTTGTAAGGTGTGCAAGCGCCATTTTTCTTTGTTTTAGCTTCGGCGATCGCTTGTGCATCTAAATCCAGATATTCTGGTGGTGTAATGTTATCCCGCTTTAATTGACCTGCCAGTAAATCTTCACGGGTATAACCAACCATCCTGAGAAATTCATCATTTGCTTGGTGAATATTGCCATACACATCACCAAATAAGATGCCAATCACGTTTGCATCTACGAAACTTTTGAGTTTTTCTTCGTAGACTCTGAGTGCTGTTTGCGTGCGTTCGTTGTTGTAACAAAGCCGTTCGACTACAGCTGCACATTGCCAAATTAACAGGGCAAAAATAACAATCAAAATAAGTGCAAATACCGCTATGGCAAAAGCTGGGTCATAATGTCCAGCTTGCTGACCTTGAACAATTAACCAGCCTAATAATAAAGGTACAGCGATCGCACCTATTAATAAACGACGTGCCAGTAAACCGCCATAACTTTCACTAGTAATGACACGCATAAAGCCTTGGTCAGTATTTAACCAGAGAATTCCCATACACAGCACACTAAATATTAATACTGTGTGTAGCGCCATCGGTGTGCCTGTAGGGAAAAAACTGTAGAGAATTTTGATATTGTAGGTGTAACCGATGAATGCTTCTAAGGAAATTACGCCAGCCATGAGAGTTAGAATTTGACCATACCAATTGCGGCGTTCGCTTTTTGAATAAGTCAAAATTTCCAAAGCACAGCCTAAAAAGAAAAAGTTACAGGCTGTATTTAATCCCATCCGTCCTGGATAAAAGGAGAAAAAAAGAGTTTCTGAATCCTGAAACAGTAGCTCGTCAATCCCCAGATTCCAACCGCATAAATATTGAATAATTGTCAGTACGGCAATAGTTATTGGTAGTAAACAAAACACTCTCGCCGACCATAAATAAATTTGCTGTTTTCGCTTAACTGCTTGGCTTAAACAAACATCAATTCGCTGCTTTTTATTGATTTGTAATAGCCACAGCGACACACCTAATAAGATAAAACATAATGCTGTGTTCGCTTTCATCATGAACAAGCTGGGGTTGTTGCCCGTTTTGAGAAATCCAATGTTGAACATCCACCCAAGCATGACAAAACTGCCAGCAAGGAAGGCGATCGCTGCTGCAACCTTGACTACCATTGAATTCTGTACATCTTGCATCTGCAAGCGGTTGCTGTTTAACATTGATATTTTTTTTACCGCATATATAACTAGGCTAACTTGCTAAGATTTTAGTGTTTTGCGCGTTTACATCTTGTATTATTGTTTGTCTCAGATATAAGAATAAATTAATAATTTTTCACTTATATATAATAAAACTCTTATTTGATTTTGGCGAAGCTAAAAGGAACTCTGATTGCTGCTTGGTTTTTTCCTTTCTCTACAAGTAATGTATTCAGTTTAGAAAAGTATGAAATTTATCTGTCTTCTCTCGCAGGAGAGAGGAATCATTTATGTCTATTGTGAGATGATGCGATCGCTTGTTTATAAAAAAGCAACTTTCAAATTTCACATAATATCCCAGCAAAATTAACTATCTTCAGCCAACGTCGATTTTTTGGCTGCTTGTACTAATTCTTCTTCAGTGCATTGATATAAATCCCGCAAACGAAATACTTGCCATACTTCCATTTTGGGTGTTGTTCTACCTTTCTCCCAGTTGCGAATCGAAGATAAAGCACAATCTAATTCAATAGCTACATCACTAATTCTTAATCCTGTACGGTGTCTTAATGCTCTTAGATCCATATTTTTGGGCGTTAAAATTTGTTGGCGCTAAAACTTGGCGCTAACAATTGACAATTGACAAACGATATGGTATTGAGATTCAATTTTTGTTGAAGAGGCGTTAGCATCCCCGCCAAGAGACTCGCTAACGCCCTTTACTAAACTCCTTATGGATAGATTAATCATGCCACAAAACAGCAATTACAAAGATTTTGTCTCAGAAGCTCAGACATACGCTTACAAAGAACGTTTAAATTCTTGGATTGTTGCGCGGTTATTTCCAGATATGCAAAGGGTAACAGTTGCGAGATTTCGTAATCGTTCGGATGCAGACGGTCATTTACAAAGTTTACGTAAACTCATTCCAGATGCTAATTTTGTGGTGGTTTTCGACTGTCCACGTCAAAAAGCAGTGATTTAAATTTTACGAGAACTTTTAGATACCCGACTTCTTCAAGAAGTCGGGTATCTGGATTGAAAACTAGTATTTTTCATAAAAAACTAGGATGATCAGTAAAACCATAACCACCACCGCCAGGAGTTTCAATCACAAACACATCATTAACATTCATTTCCACCACAGCTTTACTACCTAAATCTTCAACAGTTCCATCACACCGTTCAACATAATTTTTTCCTACTTCACCGCTTGCGCCACCACATAAACCAAAAGGCGCAACTATGCGATGATTTGATAAAATTGCTGCGGTCATTGGTTCCAGAAAACGCAATTGACGGATGACACCATTACCGCCATGATGAAGTCCTTGACCACCGCTATTTTCCCGAATAGCAAAATTTTTTAACACAATCGGGAAACGCCATTCTAATACTTCGGGATCTGTGAGACGAGAATTAGTCATGTGGGTATGAACTGCATCTGTCCCATCAAAATCTACACCCGCACCAGAACCGCCGCAGATAGTTTCATAATATTGATAACGTTCATTCCCAAAGGTAAAATTATTCATCGTTCCTTGAGAAGCAGCGAGAATACCCAACGCACCATATAAAGCATCGGTAATAGCTTGAGAAGTTTCCACATTTCCCGCCACAACCGCTGCCGGATAAGCAGGATTTAACATACAACCTCCAGGAATGTGAATTTCTAAAGGTTTTAAACATCCAGCATTTAACGGAATATCATCATTAACTAATGTGCGAAAAACATATAAAACTGCCGCTTTACAAACTGCGGCTGGAGCATTAAAATTATTAGCTAATTGCTGGCTAGAAGTGCCTGTAAAATCAATTTTGGCAGTACGATTCTCTTGATTAATTGTAATTGCAACTTGAATCACGCTGCCATCATCTAAGGCATAACTAAAACTACCGTCTTTTAAAACCTCAATCACACGTCTTACAGATTCTTCGGCATTATCCTGGACAAAATTCATGTAAGCTTGGACAGTTTCTAAGCTGTAGTGGTCTACCATTTTTAAAAGTTCTTGCACACCACGTTCATTAGCGGCAATTTGGGCTTTTAAATCTGCTAAATTTTGCGGAATATTGCGTGCGGGGTAAGGTTCACTGGTGAGCAAACTAACTAATTCAGCTTCGCGGAATTTACCTGCTGCAACTAACTGAAAATTATCAATTAATATGCCTTCTTCAATTACATTTTTACTATTTGGTGGCATTGAACCGGGAGTAATACCGCCGATATCTGCATGATGTCCGCGTGAGGCGACGTAAAAAAGTGCTGAGTGCTGAGTGCTGAGTGCTGAGTGGGGGAAGACGGGGGTAATAACAGTAATGTCTGGTAAGTGAGTACCGCCGTTGTAAGGGTTATTGGAAACAAAAACATCACCAGGTTTGATGGTGTCGCCATAGTTAGCAATTAAAGCTTGCACACTTTCACTCATGGAACCCAAATGAACGGGGATGTGCGGTGCATTGGCGACTAATTGTCCAGCACCATCAAAAATTGCACAGGAGAAATCTAGCCGTTCTTTGATGTTGACAGAGGAACTGGTATTTTGTAGAGTTATACCCATTTGTTCAGCGATCGCGCGAAACAAATTATTGAAAATCTCCAACATCACAGGATCGGGTTTTTGTCCTTTGTCATTTGTCATTTGTCCTTTGTTTTGTGCAACCCCAATAGTAGACAACACAAGATGATTGCGTGCAGTTAACTCAGCTTGCCAATGGGGTTCAATCACATTTGTACCCGTCGCCTCGACAATAATGGCTGGCCCTGCTACACAATCTCCTGGCTGTAAATCTTGGCGTTGATACACTGGTGTAGTTTGCCATGACCCAGCCGTATACATCTGCACAGTTCCTACTGCTACAGGCTTATTATCATTCCTGCGTGTAACTACAGCTTCCTCTGGTGCGTCATGCTTCTCCACCACCTCAACCGCCACCGCTTCCACAATCAACCGCTTCTCAGGCGCAATAAACCCGTAACGCTGACGATGCAACTCCTCAAACTGACCCTGCATCATCGCCACATCGGCAAAATCCACAATCAACGGTGCATCAGTACCCTCATATTTGAGATGCACCTTGCGATAAATCTCTATCTTCTCTCCTCCCTCCGCGCCCTCCGCGCCTTGGCGGTTCGTTTCCCCTACCGCCTCCGCCACCAACCCCACAAACTCTAACTCCACTTCTCCCAACAAACCCTGACTCAAAACCGCTTCCACCGACCTCTCGCGGATGACCCGTACATCTGCCAAACCCATACCATAAGCAGACAACACCCCCGCATAAGGATGAATAAATACCTGCTTCATCCCCAAAGCATCGGCAATTAAACAAGCATGTTGACCACCAGCGCCACCAAAACAACACAAAGTATATTCCGACACATCGTAACCACGCTGGAGCGAGATTTTTTTGATGGCGTTAGCCATTTTATCAACTGCGATCGCCAAAAATCCTGTAGCGACTTCTTCAGGTATTCTCCCATCCCCAATTTCCGCCGCCAATTGCTGAAACTTCTGCCTGACTACCTCTGCATCTAAAGGTAAATTCGCATCCGCCCCAAACACCTTGGGGAAAAACTCTGGTTGCAACTTACCTACCATCACATTGCAATCAGTCACCGTCAACGGCCCGCCTTTAGAATAAGCCGCAGGGCCGGGATTTGCCCCCGCCGATTCCGGCCCCACCCGATACCGCGAACCATCAAACTGCACAATCGAACCACCGCCAGCTGCAACGGTATGAATTGCCATCATCGGTGTCCGCAACCGCACTCCCGCCACTTCGGTTTCAAAGGTGCGTTCATACTCGCCATTGTAGTGCGCCACATCGGTAGATGTACCACCCATATCAAAGCTGATAATCTTGTCAAATCCAGCCATCCGGCTTGTTTGCACTGCCCCAACTATCCCACCAGCCGGGCCAGATAAAATACTGTCTTTACCTTGGAAGTTCGCTGCATCCGCGAGTCCGCCGTTGGATTGCATGAACATCAGTTTGGGGGAGTGGGGAGTAGGAGGGGCAGGGGGCAGGGGTAATGATCCTTGTTGCTTGTTACTTATCTCACCAGTTTCTTCTTCCCGATTCCCCACTCCCGATTCCCTATTCCCTACTGCCAATTGATGGGAGACTTGATCAACATATCGCCGCAAGATGGGGGATAAATAAGCATCGACAACCGTTGTATCGCCCCGACTGACTAATTTCATTAAAGGGCTGACTTGGTGAGAGACGGAAATTTGCGTAAATCCAATACTGTTGGCTAAAGTTGCAACTTGTTGTTCATGGCTGGTGTAGCGGTAGCCGTGCATAAACGCGATCGCACAACAGCGAATACCATCATCGTAAGCTGCTTGTAATTGTGGGCGAACTGCATCGATATTTAACGGGGTTAATTCTTCACCTTGGGCGCTGTAACGTTCCTCTACTTCAATGACTCTTTCGTAGAGCATTTCTGGCAAAATTATTTGACGGGCAAAAATATCGGGACGGTTTTGATAACCGATGCGTAGGGCATCCCGAAATCCTTGAGTAATCACTAAAACAGTGCGATCGCCTTTTCTTTCTAATAAAGCATTTGTCGCTACAGTTGTTCCCATTTTAATTGCTGCAATGCGATCGGCTGGAATGGGCGCATCAGCAGCAATTCCTAAAATTTCTCGGATTCCTTGGACTGCTGCATCTGTATATTGTTCAGGATTTTCTGAAAGTAGCTTGTGAATTATTAACTGGCCATCAGGACTTTTTGCCACAATATCAGTGAAAGTTCCGCCTCTATCAATCCAAAACTCCCAACTTGCAGCCGATAATGATGCCCCATTCATTATGTATTCCTTAAGGTTTATTTTGCTACTTCTCAGGTATGATTTTTAAGTTATCAGATTATTTGCTACGTTGTATGATTCCCCAAAGTAGGGGCTAAAGGCTGTTAGCCCCTACTAATTTAATTCAAAGGTTCAATAATAGTTCTTAAACCATTATTGGTGAGATTTTTTAACATCTCATCAGCGTTATAACGATTACTAAATACTCCTGCTTGCATCACTCTGCGCCCTTTCCAGATGGTAGAAAATGCACCAGGGGCTACAAATTTTACTAGTTCCTGTTCTTGTTCGTTGGCTACTTCAACAATGACGCGATAACGTGTGTTGTTGGTAGGCGGTAAATAACTTTGAGTGTATGTAGTTGTATTGGTTTGGGGAAGTGGCACTTTTCGCAGGTTGGCAGTATTACCCAGGGGAACGTTACCATCAGGAACAGGTAACAAAGCTGCACTACCTGAAGAAATAGTTGTATTGGGTATTGGGGCTGGTTGGATGACAGAATCGGGTGCAGTAAATTCAATGGTGTTCCTGTCAATCTGCACGTAGTTGAACTGTGAGGATGCTGGTTGGGATGTAGGAGTCGTTGGGGTGTTTGTTGCTGGTTGGTTTCCTACTAAGCTGCTGGGAACTGGGAAGCCACCACGGGGAGGAGTTAGTTGTTGTTGGGGAGATTTGGGTTTGATGGTTGTAGTGGGTAATTTGGCGACGGGATTGGGTGTGGGAGCAACTTCAGTGGGAGAAACAGTAATTTCTGGATTGGTGGGAATAGTTGAAATAGTTGTGTTTGGTGTGGTTGGTTGGGGGTTATCTACAACAGTCGTAGCTGGCGCGTTCAGATCGACTTTACCTGTAATTTTGTTGCTAGTTAAAGTATTGCCAGTGGCAGCGATCGCCTGTTGAACTGCACTAGCATTAATATCATAACGGGCATTATTACGAAATTCGTTACCACCTGCTTCTGTAGTATTACCCAAGTCTGGCATAGCTTGGGCGATCGCTACTAAACCATCTTCTTTACTATCGGCAATGACATTATTGCGAATAATGGGACGCGCCTTGCCTTGGACTAAAATTCCTGAACGATTGTTTTGTATTTGATTACCCATGACTACAGGCGCGGCATTTTGGGTAATATTTACGCCATAACCTGTTTCTTGAAAAATATTTTCTTGCACTTTTGCCTGAGAACTACCACTGAGGGTAATACCATTAGCTCCATTTCGATAAAAATAATTTTTACTAATTGTCGGTGCGCCATTACCACTCACAGCTACACCATCTTGGGTACTTCCTGTAAATGTATTTTCCGACACTACAGGGTTAGTTGATTCAATCCACAAACCATAACCACGGGGATTAGCATTCGTCACACTCACCCCTGTTAACTCAGTTTGATTTGCACCCACAATCGTGACATTTTGTCCGCCATAACTGCGGCTCAAGTACAAGCCACCACCTTGAATTGTAATTCCACTACCTTTGTTAGCTGCATCACCTTGAATGGAAATCCCAGGGCGAAGTATTAAAGGAAATGTTTCTCCGGTTTCTTCACTGTAATTACCCGGAGCCAGCATAATGACTGTATTGCCTTGAGCAACACGCAAAGCTTGGGTAATAGTTTTTAACGGCGTGCGATCGCTGCCATTACCTGTAGTGTCATCCCCGATACTTGGGTTGACAAACAGTACATTAACCTGAGAAATTGGTCTTTCACCCAGGGGCATTCTATTTGGTAGAGATGGCATCTGAGCAACGGCACTATTATTGATTGCCAGCAAAGTTAAACTCGCCACTCCCATACCAAGCATACACAGCAAAAGTGAGTAACCAAAAGCTATCGGTATAGCTAAATTTAAAGATTGATGCGGTTGATCAAGGGTTATTAGCTTGAGCGCCAGTCTGTAATGTTGACCTGACACATTGGGGGACACCATTTTTACCATACTCCTAAGAAATAACAATAAAGTCTTATACCCTTAGACAGTAATATGTCGATAATGTTACCCACAATATTGACCTATTGGCTATTTTAAAGACAAAGTAATTAATGAAGAAAGTGGGGAGTCGGGAATAGGGAATGGGAAATTAGTTTTCTCAAGACCGAAACCCAATTTCCAGTACTCAACTCTTCATACCTCTTGCTTAGTAAATTAATGATGCTAAAAATATTGCATATATGAAAGAGGCTGACTATTATGAAAGCACTAATGGAGTTGTGGTAATGGTCGAGCCGTATAGCCAACAAGAGCAAATACAGCAAATTGTTTACCGCATATTAGATGCTAATTTAGACCGCACTCGTGAAGGTTTACGCATCATCGAGGAGTGGTGTCGTTTTGGGTTGAATAATGCTCAGTTAGCAGGAGAATGTAAATACCTGCGACAAGAGTTGGCAAAGTGGCATACAGCAGAAATACGAGCAGCGCGAGATACAGTAGGTGATATCGGCACTGATTTATCTCATCCCCAAGAAGAACAACGCGCTAGTATTAAGTCGCTGTTGCAAGCTAACTTTTGCCGTGTTCAAGAAGCATTGCGGGTGTTGGAAGAATATGGCAAGCTATATAGCTCCAATATGGGCAAAGCTTTTAAGCAGATGCGCTATCGGGTTTATACCCTAGAAAGTAGTTTGATGGGTTATCAACGCCATCAGTTATTGTGGCGATCGCATTTATATTTAGTCACATCCCCATCAGACAATTTGTTCGCCACGGTTGAATCTGCACTCAAAGGCGGATTGACGTTAGTCCAGTACCGCGATAAGAATTCCGATGATACTGTCCGGCTGGAACAAGCAACTATACTCAGACAGCTATGTCATGCTTATGGCGCTTTGTTGATTATGAACGATCGCGTCGATTTAGCCTTAGCTGTAGATGCCGATGGTGTGCATCTGGGGCAACAAGATATGCCAATTGGCTTGGCGCGTCAATTATTGGGGCCACAGCGCATTATTGGCCGTTCTACCACTAATTCAGAAGAAATGCACAGAGCCATTAACGAAGGCGCTGATTATATCGGTGTCGGCCCCATTTACGAAACTCCCACCAAAGCAGGTAAAGCCGCAGCCGGCTTAGAATATGTCCGCTACGCCGCCCAAAATAGCCCCATCCCTTGGTTTGCCATTGGCGGCATTGATGCCAATAATATCAATGATGTCATTGATGCTGGTGCAGAAAGGGTAGCAGTAGTGCGATCGCTCATGCAAGCCGAACAGCCAACTCTCGTTACTCAATACTTGCTGTCTCAACTCAATCGCGTCAGACCACAACCAGAAATCATTCAAAATTGATTACTGAGTCAATGGTCATTTGTCATTTGTCATTTGTCAAAAGGCAGGAGTCAATCAGATAAAATTTCATACTTCACACTTCATACTTGATTTTATGTCCGAGCAAATTACCCTTCAGGTAAATGGAGAAACCCGCAGTTGTTTATCTCCATCATTGTTACCCGATTTATTACAACAATTGGGTTTCAACCCGCGCTTAGTGGCGGTGGAGTATAACGGGGAAATTTTGCATCGCCAATTTTGGTCACAAACGATCGTACAATCAGGCGATCGCTTAGAAGTTGTTACCATTGTCGGCGGTGGTTAATTTTCTTGATAAAGCATCCGGTGAAGAGTTTTGCGCCTCGCTAATTCTTTACCTTTGCGACCAAGTTGTTCGCGCAATTGCTGGTTTTGACACAAGCGTTTAAAGGCTTGAAAGACTTCATACCCAGATTTTGGGTTGACTAAAATACCGTTCTCTTCGTGACTCACTACCTCAATCACAGAACCTAACCGAGAAGCAATTACAGGCTTACCAAAGTAACTTGCTTCTAAATATGTCACCCCAAAACCATCAATAAATCTCGCTTTGCTATCATTCACAGTCAGCATCGCAAAGATATCACAAGCCCCATAGTAACCTGCTAACTCGCTTTCAGGTACATAACCAGCAAAGTGTACCCGTTGGTCTACCCGCAAGCGTTGTGCGAGATTTTTCAATTCCGACTCACCCGCACCTTGACCACAAATTATATAGTGAACATCTATCCCAATAGTCAGTAATAAGGGGAGATTTTCAATCACTCGTTCAAAGCTTTTCTGTTTTACTAGTCTTCCCACTGAAAGAATGACAATTGCTGTTTCGGGAATGTTGTAACTTTGGCGTATCTTGACCCGTAAATCATCAAGATGACTTGAGTTTGTCCCGACGCTAAATTTTTCTGGTCTAACGATGGGATGAATGACATGGGTCGGAGTTTGTAACCGGAATGTGTTTCTAATGTAGTCTCTTGTAAAGGCGCTGTTACAAACAATGCCTGTGGCGCGGGATAATGTTAACTTAAAGAGCGATCGCCACAAAGGATTGCCTAAAATAGAGCGAATATCAAAACCGTGTAGATAAATAAAAAAACGGATTGGTAATAGATAGCTCAATAATAATAGTGAGGGAAACTCGTAACTGTGTCCCCATTCTATATAACGATAGTGATAGCGAAAATAAAGCTTAATTGCTAATACAAATGAGCTAAATAAATTCATCAAAGGCTGGAAAATATTTCCCCAAAATCTTCCTAGCCAGTATTGAGGATTAGGCCAGCGATAGACAGGAAAATGTTGCATCTCATCAAATTTTTTATCTCCTGCACAACTAGCCGCCAACACAATAATTCGTTCTGGATCTTGCACACAACGGTTATAGATATATTCGCTAATCACCGCCTCTTGTGGTAAAAATTGACGCGATATCACTAAAATATCTGGACATGATGTTTTTTCTCTAATGTTTGGCGCTAGTTGAGAAATATGTTCCATGTTAATCTTTGTAATTTGATTTAAATAATGTTTGAGTTTTGCATATTTAATTCAAGTAGATTGTTGCTAGTAAGTTAGTTCTGCTCACTAATAGTTAGCAACTGCTAATCATCACTTTTGAATTTCGATATCAGCCAAAATTCATCTCATACTTGATATTTCAGCAACATCAATTAATTATGGAATAGTAGTTATCATCACCAATAAGTTACTGAAGCTGCACAAGATAAGACCCACTAATCTAATACCAATTTGAAAAATAATTGTGACAGATGAAAGCCTGAAAAGCTTATTAATCTGAGCTTACACAATCTCAATGCCAAAATGGTATAAGTTGTTTTGCTAACAAGTTTGCTCGCCTAATTCTGATTAATCTTGGTGCTATTTATACTATATCTACATATATGTAGAATCGCAATTGATTTCTATCTGGTCAATAGATAAGTTAATAGTTATGTGTCTCACTTTTCCTCTTAGTATATTTTGGCCAATGGAGATTGTAAAAAAATGCAGTGGAATTTACTTGTAGCTAGAATCTGTAATTTTGGGCATTCTGTAACTGAACTTATTCAACGTTAAATAGCTATAATTTTTGTCAAAGTTTTTTACAAAAAGTTACCATTTGTGACAAATGCCAAATATCACCATTTTTAATTACCACTCCCTGATCCCAAGTTGTGAGAAACATAATTACCAATTCCTCTTGCTTGAGTGAATTTATTAACATCCTTTAAAAAATATTCTAGAGCATTAAATATAGAGATTCACTAGTTATTTATGTGAAGTGTTTGTTAACTATATATTTTTGTAATAATTGATGCTATTTGGTGAATGTATTGGTATCCATTTTGATACTGTAAATTATCCTAGCTACTAAATTTATTTGTGGAAAGAATCTCAAATTGTTTATTCAAGCTTCTGCCTTAAGGTATGGGGTGAATTTAGAATAGTATCATCTACCGATAGCCTGATTTGAGGGCAATTATTAATTGATCCCAAAGTTCCTACGCTTCAGCAGAAGTTCCAAGGTACGGTAATCTACTACAGAAATCCCCCCTCCGTCTGCTGTGTACCTGGGATAAGTCGCGGTAAATTGAAGATGTAGCAACAGTTAATGATGTTACAGAAAGCTACTGCCAATACAATACTCGCTTACTAGTCGCGGGCTGGCATCAGCTACATACCGCAAAATCCTATCAACAATAGGATGCAATCATCAGCAATAAAATTTTTCAAGCGACTGTGTTATGCGTAAAAAACTACAACAAACCATCAAACCACTGTTAAAAACCTTCTTTGTCCTCAGCTTAGTATTAGCCTTAGCATTAGGTCATGCTGACGGAGCCTTAGCGGCTCGCAGTGGTGGTCGTATCGGTGGCGGTTCCTTTAGAGTTCCTTCTAGCCGCACTTATACACCCCGTACCTACGCACCTCCTGGTGGTGGCGGATATTATGCACCTTATCCTGGCGGTGGTTTTGGCTTTCCGTTCCTATTACCGTTTTGGGGTATTGGCGGCGGATTTGGCGGTCTATTTACAATTTTAATTTTTATTGCGATCGCTAACTTCCTGGTTCAAAGTTTCCGTCGTGCTAACAGTGGCGGAATTGATGAAGTTGGTTATAACAGCAACCCCAATGTTTCTGTAACTCGCTTGCAAGTTGGTTTGTTAGCTCAAGCCCGCGATTTGCAACCCGCACTCAACAAAATTGCTGAACTGGCTGATACTAACTCTCCCGAAGGTAGAGCCGCAGTTGTCCAAGAAACTAGTCTAGCTTTACTCCGCCATCCAGAATATTGGGTCTATGGCGGCGGTGGTACACAACAAGCTAAATTAAATTCTGCGGAAAGCCAATTTAATCGTTTAGCATTGGCAGAACGTAGCAAATTTAGTGAAGAAACTCTTTCTAACGTTAATAACCAACTCAAAGCTGCTTTAGCAAAAGAAGCCTTACCTGCTAGTGATGAACTCGACAACCCAACTCGCCTCATTACTGAAGGCCCTGGGGAATATATTATCGTTACCTTGTTAGCAGCAACTCTCGGTAAATTTGAAATTCCTGCCATCAATTCTGCTGACGAACTGCGCCAAGCCTTGCGTCAAATGGGTAGCATTCCTGGTGAACAATTGTTAGCAATTGAAGTTTTATGGACTCCTCAAGCTGAAGGTGATACCTTAACTTCTGATGATTTGTTCGCAGAATATCCTGATTTGAAATTGATGTAAGCAGAAGTCAGAATTCAGAATTAAAAAAACCCGCTCAAGATGGTTCATCCATTCCTGCAAGCGGGTTTTTTCATGGGTATACTACTAGCCTTTATCCTTGAAAGAATCTAGCCACTCTTTAACTTGTTCGCGGGCGATATCGCGTCCACCCAAACCAAAAGCTAAAGCAATAGCAACAGCGATCGCACCGAGTAATAAACCAAATGCTAAATTGACAATATCGCTGGCAACCCCAATTTGTTGTAATGCCATTGCCGAAACTAGCGCAATAATAGAAATTCTGGCTACTTGGGCTAAAATTTTCGCTTGGCGATCGCCGGAACTGCTAATTAAATTAAAGGCGAGATTTGCCAAAAACAATCCGATAGCAAACACAATTAATCCGGCAAGAATCCGCCCCAAAATAATTAAAATGCCAGTTACCAATGTTGTCAGAGCCGGAATATTTAAAATATTCACTGCTGCCACAGTGGCAAATAGCAGAATGCCGACTAAAGTAATAATGCCAGCAATTTCTGATGGTGTGCGGAGTGGGGTTAATGGTTGTGTTTCGGTATGGACTTCTTGTCTAGCAGGTGAAGGTAAACCCAGTACGGCAAAAATATTATTAAAGCCCAAACTAGTCAAAACACTAGTAACTAAATCTCCGACAAAGCGCCCAATAAAAAAAGCGACAATTAAGATAGCTACGGCGGTGAAAATAGCAGGCAAACTATTCAAAATCTGTTGCAGCATAGTAATTGCTGGCACAGATATCGCCTCAATTCTTAAAGCATTCAGGGCGGCGATCGCCACAGGAATCAAAATTAAAACATAAACAATGGTACCGATAATTGTCGATAAAGACTGTGCGCCCATTGCTGATGAGAGTCCAAACCGACTACCTAAATAATCGATGCCCGTTGTGGCTAATAAATTAGTCACAATTCGGCGGACAATATTCGCTAAAAACCAACCCAATACCGCAATTAAAATTGCTGCCAAAATATTGGGCAGAATTGACAGAATTTCGGTAATTAAGGCTTGTACTGGTAAAAGTGCCTGTCGGAGTCCGAGAGTATCAAGAACTGGTGCCAGAAACAGTAAGAAGATAAACCAATATAAAGCACTGGCGATCGTCTCACTTAGAGAAATGCGATCGAGGCTGATAGTATCTTCTGGTGTTTCTTGATTTAACCGCTCATCCAATTTGAGTGCCTGCAATCCTCGCAACGTCACAAGTTTGACAATACTTGCTAAGACCCAAGCAACTCCTAACAAAATACCTGCACCTAAAACTTTTGGCAAAAAGCCAATTAGTTGGTCAAGGAAGTTATTCAGGGGTCGAGAAGCTACTTCTAGTCCTAGCGCCTGTAAAGCAGCTACTACCGTGATTAGAATAATGCTCCATAAGACTAAACTAGAGATGAACTTCTCAACTTGAGGAACATCTCTGCGTCCTGTCACCCCCGCCGCAATGCGATTATCAATGTCTGTGCGATTCAGGATGCTTCTAGTGATTGCCGCCATCACCAAAGCAACTAGTATCCCTACCAACAAAATCGCTACAGCACCGAGCAATCTTGGTGTATATAGAATTACTTGTTGTCCAATTCCTTGCAGATCCGCAATTCCTTGGTTTAAGTTTGGTTGATCTAACGGCAGATTAGGTGATTGTCCCAACAATTCCTGCCCTTTTATCGACAAACCCATGTCTATCAACCGGGTTATCCCTGGCCAAGTTGTGTTCATGGTTTCTTTGGTATTAAGTTTATGTGTTTGCCAAAAATACTTGTGAACTCAGTAGAGTAGATTTGAGGATGCCAAATTACACTCTAGTAAGTTTACGTGAATTTTGCGTATCAATTTACCAGTAAATATATCTAGACAATTGATAGATAGGCTAATTTGTTACAAATAACAAAATATTGACGCACAAAATTGTTGAGACTGGATGTAAGGATGTGGAGTGTAAGGGTTTTGTTGAGTTAAGACTTTGTTGGGTTACGCTATCGCTCCACCTGCCTCCTGCCTCCTGCTATAACAAGCCATTTTGAGTTAATCTAAGGGCAGCGACAGGATTGGTGAGTTGGCATGACCCAAGTTTTTGAACAATCAATTCAAATTAACGCCACAGCCGCAGTTGTAGAACGCTGTATTACCGATTTAGGGTTGATGCACCGTTGGCTGAATCCTGCGTTACGCTGTGAACCTGTAGATGAGGTTTGGAGTACGGATATAGGTAGTCAAAGCCGCTTTATTATTCAAGTTCCTGTGGTGCAACCAACTCTGAAGAGTGTTGTTGTAGACAGACAACCGGGTTTAGTGGTTTGGGAATTTCAGGGATTTTTTCAAGGACGCGATCGCTGGGAATGTCAACCAGTAGCAAAGGGAACATGCTTACTCAATCGCTTCGAGTTTGTGATTCCTAATCCCATAGTGAGTTGGGGATTCAATAATTTTGCCGCCTCTTGGACAAAACAAGATATGCAAGCCCAATTACGCCGCCTTAAACGGGTTGCAGAAGAAGTACAAATCAGTCAATAATCAATCTCAGTATTTCAGTAGATACTGTCCGTACTTAAGTATCATTGCGATTGACCGTCTTTGTTTATTCTGAAAAATTTGCGTATTCTTTCATCCGTCAATTACGCAAATGCGCTGATCCTTCAATTACCCATCTTCATAAATTCAGCAAGATCACGGTTACATTGAACTGGGGTTCTGATCAAAACTGCCAATATCCAGTTTATTAGGGTGCAACTTATGACTAGCCCTGCGATGAAATTTATTAGAGTCAATCTGGAAATGGCAAAAGAAGTAGCCCATAAATGGGAGCAAGCTTCATATAGTCAAACCAGTGCTTACTGTTTGGATATCTTAAAAGAACTAGGATTTCCTAGTACTGAACTACCTGTTAACTTGCAAACTCGTGAAGAACAGTTAAATTTCATCGCAGGCTTTGCTTCTTATGCGTTTGGGGAGGTTCAAAATGTCCAAGGCGCTAGTTGAAGACTTGTTTAATGAGCCAGAATGGGCAGAAGAAACCGCCGTACCAGCAACAGACCGGGAATTATTATTGCTGACAGAAAGAATTTCTAGTTTTGAAATTCCTATGCAAGTATTTTTGCAAGCTGTAGCGATCGCGGCTTACGATTGTGCATCCGCCTTCCGTTATGCTGATAATTATTTAACGACTCATCACAAGAATAAGCGAAAGAATCTGCGTTTTTTCAAGCCTTTGCGTAATTTTGAAAATAACTGAACTTATACATACCCAAATCTTGCCCCTCTAAGCGCCTCTTTAGAGGGGTTTTGTTTTTGCTTATAAGGGAGAGGTTAGAGGTTAGGGATTTTTCTAAAGTCCCTAGCCCCTAGCCTCTATTTCCCTGCCATTTCAACAAATTCTAAAAAAATTGTAAATATCGCTCCAAAATTAGATAGAATGTATTGCCACTCTGCCATCTGTTCTCATGACCTCATCTGCGTCGTTCGACACATTAGAGTCTCTGCAAGCCGATATTGTTGACTTAATCGATCGCCTACCGACGTTAAAAAATCGGCAATATATCCAACAGGCGCTTGCTACTATCATCCGTCTAGCCGATAGTGACATTGATCGTCTGGATTGGAAAATATTATCGGCTGCTTTAGCGGATATGGAGCGAGGCTTCGAGTTATTTTACAATTACCGACATGTACGTAAAGTAACTATATTTGGTTCTGCCCGTCTATCACCAGAAACGCCAGAATACAAAATGGCGTTAGAATTTGGTCGCGCTGTGACTCAACTGGGATTTATGGTGATGACAGGCGGCGGCGGTGGAATTATGCAAGCAGGTCATGAAGGCGCTGGGCGAGAAAATTCTTTTGGCTTAAATATTCAGTTACCCTTTGAACAGCAAGCAAATCCAATTATTGAAGGTGATCCAAAATTAATTCACTTTAAGTATTTTTTCACCCGCAAGCTGTTCCTGCTGAAAGAAAGTGACGCTGTGGCGCTATTTCCTGGCGGATTCGGCACTCAAGATGAAGCTTTTGAGTGTATGACCTTAAGCCAAACGGGTAAATTTGGCCCTGTACCTTTAGTATTAATTGACCATCCCGGCGGTGATTATTGGCGCTCTTGGAGCGATTATATTGATCAACAATTGGTGCAGAAAGGTCTTGTTAGCCCAGAAGATCCTAGTTTGTACACTGTGACAGATAACCTGGAAGTAGCTTGCAACGCCATTACAGGTTTTTACAAGGTTTATCACTCCAGCCGCTACGTTAGTAATCAGTTGGTGATTCGTTTAAGTTGCGATTTGTCAGATGCGGAAGTCGAACAACTGAATGCTGAATTCAGTGACATTCTAGTTAAAGGCAAAATTGAAAAAAGTCAAGCATTACCCCAAGAAGCTCAAGATGAAACTGCGGATTTACCTCGGTTAATTCTGCACTTCAATCAACGGGATTTAGGGCGTTTATATCAAATGATTGCCACAATTAACCAAATGGGTAGTCCTTCCCAAGAGGAAATAGCTCATCCTGAAAGGAAGTAGGGCAGAAAGCAGAAGGTAGGACGTAAAAGTCTTCCTTTGACTTTTTCAAACTACCTGACTGAATCAAGTTATTATTGCTTATTTGTTTGGAGTTTACCAGTGAAAATCTGTAGTTAGTATCGCCGGAAAAAATCTCAGAGTAATGAGTTTATTTGAATTGATGCGATCGCTTTTTTCAATAACAGTTTTTAAATCTCTATATCTCAGTGTCTCATAACTAAAGATAGAAGAAGTTGTAAATAGACCTTGTATAGTCTATTGTGTAAATTCTATTATCGTGGAAATTAAATGCGTAAGCACCTAAATAGTATGTATTACTAATGCTATTTACGCTATCAGTAATATTTATTAAATTAACATAGGTATAACCTCCCAATACAGCCTCACATTGAGATGGCATCAGACTGTACATAAATCCCCCTACATCAGTAGGATGAAAATAAGAAATTATGATACTAGCCATTATTTCGCTTTCTCCTTAGAAATTACAATAGCCTAGAAATTGAAGCATATTATTGGAATATATTTATTTTTTACTAAAAAATAGTAACATTTGTAGACTGATTTGATTTAAATGGTTTTTGGTCATTTTTTATAAATCCTAAAGTTTCTTAACTATTCGACCATCTTCTATGTGTATTATTCGCTCAGAAATATCTAAAATTCTATGGTCATGAGTAACCATTAAAATAGCAGAATTTTGTTCCTTAGCTAATAGTTGCATCATGTTAACAATATCTCGACCTGATTTACTATCTAATGCTGCGGTAGGTTCATCAGCTAGAACTAATTTAGGATGACTTACTAAAGCACGGGCAATTGCTACTCGTTGCTTTTGACCACCAGAAAGTTCAGATGGATAGCAATTAATTAGATTCCCTAATTTAACAGCATGAAGCATAGCTTCTGCTTTTTTACGAGCTTCCCATTTAGGAATATTATTGTCTAATTCAAGTGACATTTGAACATTTTGTCGAGCTGTTAAGAAATTCAGTAAATTATGAGATTGGAAAATATAGCCTATATGACGACGCACTTGTACTAATTTGTCATTACTAGCACCTGAGAGTTCTTGATTGAGAAATTTTAGGCTCCCATTTTGAACAGAACGTAACCCACCTATCAAAGTCAATAAAGTTGTTTTTCCTGAACCAGAAGGCCCAGTCATAGTTAAAATGTCTCCATGTTGAATATTCAAGTTTATATCAAACAAAACTTGGCTTTTTAATATTCTTTTTCCAAAATAATGATTGAGATTTTTAATGTCAACAATGAAATTTGTCATAACAACTTTACAAAAAACACTAAGTTAATTACATTAAAAAAAATCCGATGGGTCTACATTTCGCAATTTCTTTGTAGAGATTAAACCAGAAGCTAAACACATTAAAATTATAAAAAACAATACTATGCCTGCTTTATCTAAGCTCATACTGATTGGTAAGTTAGTAAAATCTCCAGCTACATCATACAAACCTATAGATATAGCAAAACCAGGTATGTAGCCAAAAGAAGCTAATATTAAAGCTTGTTGAAAAACTATAATTAGCAAGTATTTATTTTTAAAACCCATTGCTTTGAGAGTTGCATATTCAGCTAAATGACTAGCGATATTACTATAAAGAATTTGATAGACGACTACTACACCGACAACAAATACCATAGTCACCATCAATTGAAATACAAATCCAATCGGCGCTCTGTTCGTCCAATAGTTTTTTTCCAAATTAATAAAATCTTGGCGTGTCACTACTATTACATCTTTAGGTAATTGGGCAGATAAATTAGTCAAAACTTTCTGGATGTTAGCATCTGGTTTAAGGTTAATTAAGCCAATATCTACATTTTTTGCTGAACGACCTTGGAATATTTGGAAAAAAGTAGAGACACTAACAATTAAATTTCCATCAACGCCAAAAGATGGACCCAAGCTAAATAATCCACCAACTTTCACCTTATTTCCAATTGATGAATTGTAGTTAAATATTTCTAGAGTAACAGTTTTTCCTTGTTGAAAATCTTGAGTAATTGGCCCAAATTGTGAGCGAGATTTGCTGTCAAATAGAACTATCTTAGGTAATTGTAGTAAACTTTGATTTTGTTGAATATTTGGTAATTTTAAAATTGTGCTGTCTGGCTCAAATCCAAGTACATATATAGGAAACTTGATACCATTTATTAAATTTTTTAACTTGGCAAACTGCATATATAATGGGCTAACTGATTCTATACCATCACATCCTAATATCTGATATAAATACCAGCGAGGAAAACTTTGATTGAATGTCAAGGATTGATATTGAGTGCTGATTATAAATAAATCGCCTTTGAGATTATTATGCAACTGCGTAGCACTAGTGTATAAAGCATCTTGAAATCCAACTTGGACAAACATCAGTACTGCAATAAAAGCAATTCCAGTCGAAGCCACAAAAAAACGAGCTTTTTGTCGGGCTAACTGTAGCCAAGCGAGAGATATATTAATAATCATTTGAAAAACCTAAAGTGATAAATATGAGATAGATAACTGGTTAAAGTAAACCATTACTATCTAGTAGAAACTACATTAATTACAGGAAAATTATTACCTGGTGAGTTAATCAAGCTTTCTCTAGAACTTTAGATTAAAATGCGTACCATTACCTGTAAGTTAGTAAGAGCAGCAATTTCTTTGTTATCTTTCATATTGCTGATCCGAATTTTTACTTCAATTACTTTGTTATCTGTATCGGCTTGCAAATTATTAAACATATTTTGTTGACCAACTTGCAGGCCAATATCTGAGACTGTTCCTCGTAATTGCTTTGGTAAAGCATCACTAGTAATAACAACTGACTGACCTATACGTACTTTTTTAATATCAGTCTCATAAATTTCTGCTACTGCATACATCTGTTGTGTACGACCTAAGTCAGCTATTCCTGTTGAGCCAATAATTTCTCCAGGACGAGTATTAATTTTTAGAATTTGGCCAGCTACAGGCGATCGCACAGAACTCAAATCTAACTCTGCCTGAACTTGTTTAACTGAAGCTTTTGCACTCTCAACATTAGCTAGTGCTGCTTGCACATCAGTAGCACGGACTTCTGTAATACTTGCAAACTTAGCTTTGGCCTCTATCAACTGCTGTTGAATCGTTTCTACCGTTCGATTGTCAGAAGCTTTAGCTTCTTTATATCGCTGTTGCAGAATTTCGACTTGCAAACGTCTTGCTTCTGACTCAGAAGCAGAAATTGCGCCTACTTTGTATAGCTGCTGATATCGCTGATTTTCGCTTTCAGCATTACGTAATTCAGCTTCTAGTCGAGCAATTGTTGCTTGCTGTGCAGATATTGCTCCAGACAAATCAGCTTCTAGACGAGCAATTGTTGCTTGCTGTGCAGATATATCTCCAGCTTTAGCCCCCGCTTTGACTTGATTGAGATTAGCTTCGGCTACTAAGACTTGTTTTTGTGCTTTTTCTAAGGCTGTAAGACGGGGATAATAACTATCAAGAACAGCAATTATTTGTCCTTGACGTACCCAACTTCCTTGCTTGACAAGAAGTTTCGCCACTCGAACACCCCCTTGAGAGTTAGGAGCAGATAGACGAATTACTTCTCCTTCAGGTTCTAAAGCTCCTAAAGCAGTAACAGCAGTCATTATAGGAGAGCTACGAGGAGTAGGTGAGTCTAATTTAGGGGTTAACTGAAATCGTGAAAAGCTGTAGAGAGAAAGTGTACCAGGAACCACAGCCATAGCAGCAGTCAACATTATCAAATACCAACTTACAGGTTTTGTTAATGGCTGTCTTTGTTTGTATACCATAATTATCTCTTCCAAGTTAGGTTGCACAAGTTGTGCATGTTAATTCACTCAAACAGGTACAACAGAATTAATGTTTAAATCCCGTTAGTCCAACTTAGAACCTCTGGTAAGCCAGAAGGTAAGATTGCTACCAAATTAATAGTTAATCTTGAAAGGTCAATCGTAAAAAGCTTGTTGCCATCTAGGGAAAACAGGCTAACTCTATTTGAATAGTTACCTATACCATCTTGAATATTAGCCAAATCAACACCAGTAATACCTCCTAATACAGTAGCTAATTCTTCTGAAGAGGCTTGGATGAACAGTTCATTATTTTCGAGATCAGTAATTTGTAGCATATTGTATAATTAACAATATCAGTATTAAAAGTAAAGTGAAGCTAATTAATAGCGAAAAATAGGCACATCATTTCTTTTCACAAATCATATTAAAATTGATGCCTAAATCAATTGATTGAGTAAACTGTTTATTTCTATAAAAAGTCTAATAACGCGCCTATTAAATTTACTTTTAAGCAGTGGGATTTGCTTTGATCTAATTTATTGAAACTAAATAAAGACACGTTATTCACTTCAAATTATGGAAACAAGATTAGGAGATGAAATGGTTAACTGTGTTTTGCAACTTTTAGAAAATAATTGTCAAAGCAAGATTTTGAACCTTTAGTTTAATCAAGCTTTACAACTTTATTTCTTAATATTAACTAAAATTTTTAGCCCAAATCTAGAGATTGAGGCTGGGAAAGGCTTTCGGCGACTGGGTTATGAAACTCTGATCCCAGAGAGTTAACTCCGAGCGCAATTAACACAGCAAAAATCCCGGCGGTTAGTGCAGCCGCAAAGGCATAAGATGCAGTTAAACCGCCACTAACACTAGCAGATTCTTCATTAGAGATTTCGCTGAAAAGTTCGTTATTTTCGAGATCGATAATTTGCAGAAGCATATTATGTAATTAACAGCAACAGGGTCAAAAATGAAGTGGCGCTTTTCATAGTGAAAAGGTACACACATCATTTACTGTCACAGATCACATCAAGGTAAATATCCCAGTAAATTGTTTGCGGATAATCAAACTTTATTGTCTATTTACGAACTTAATAGTGAACCGTTCCTACTTCCTTTAACGTACACTCAATGCAAATTATTCCAAAATTTGATCTTCTTACAAAGTTGGAGTGGGATCAGCGAGCCTATCATTTGTTTTGACTTAATTTTCAGAAGCCTCACTATGCAAACTATAATCTTTATTGAAGGAACGATCGCTCACTATGTCCTTATCTTATATTGCTGTTTTTTCGTGATTTATCAAATAAGCTGTTAAGCATTTAATTTGCACATTGAGGCCCCAGGGGTCAGGGTGCAAGGGAGAGGGTTTGCAGCTTTCATTACCATTAACATGGTGTAATTTAAATGACGATTAGCTTACTAAAGCATACCTATTATTGATATGCTTGTTTGAGAGTAGAAGCCAAAATCAATATTTCCAGCTTGAATGGAAACTTTTTATACGCGAATGTAAGCATTAATTGATTAAATTTACAAATTTTAGAAGTAAAACAAAATTTACCTGAAATCTACTACCAAAGGTTAATGTTTATTTACTACTTTAGAGTAATTTAATTTTTATAAAATATTTTTATAAATAAAAATACTAGTCTAAAACACTTTTAGTTGCTATTAATTATGTGATTAATTTTTGTATAATGACTTAACAAAATCAAGGAGTTAGATAATGGCTGAAATAATAGATTTAGACAGTCATCAAACTGATACAGAGTCACTCATACAAGAAATAACTCCGATCCAAGCAGAGATTTTATTAGGAGGTTATTGTCAGCCTAATGAAGATTATCCTTATGCTTATATAATCAATATTACTAAAAATCCGAGTAAGCCCAAAAGTAAAGCTCAAAGTGCAGATACTTTTGACTATAGTGGGAAAAAGATTAATACTGTAGATAATTCTAGGAAAATTTACTTAAATGGAGTTCTGCTAAAAGGAGAAAGAAATATTATCATCATACCCTGATAAATTTTGCGATCGCTGAAAGTGTCCAATATAAATATTTCAAACTTTAGTATCAACCATTAATACATAGTTCTATAAATCGATTTAGTAAACAAACACACCGGATTTCTTACAAGTGAGAAATCCGGCTAAGTATTAAAAAAACTCTATCAACAATTGTTGGCGCTAATGCAATAAATATCAAGAATGCGTTTAAGTAGCATCCATACGATAACTTATGCTAAAGCCAAAAAATTAGCTTAAAGTAAGTACTATAGTACGTTAAGCATTGGCTAATTTTTGTGCTTTTAGCTAAAGTCGAATCATCAGCACGTATGTTTCTGTGCGATCGCTACTAAAAGTTCAAGCACTAATAAATAAATCTATTGTAGATTGACCTTGAACTTGTTATTGTATTGATATTATTATCATGATAATTGACTGAGCCTGCACCTCCACCATCAAATCTCACACTACTGTCAACAGCATTGATATAAGTCCTATCAGTAGTGTTCATTATGCGAAATCCATAGGTATAAGCACCTCCTAATATAGTTTCTGCTTGTTCTATATTTAGATTGTGGATAAATCCCTTAGTAGGATTACTATCTAATAGTAAAATTACGAGTTTAGTCATGATTTTAGTTCCTGAAAAGTAAGATGAATTGACTTATGATTTATTGAATCTCCGAACTGTTTTCTCTAAAAAAGCAGCTCGGTTTTAATTTTCAACAAGTGCTACTAAAAGACTAATGACTAATAAATGTATATTGACCTTGAACTGGTTCTTGCATTGATATTATTATCATGATAATTGATTGAACCTATACCTCCACCGTCATATCTAATGCTACGGTCAGCAGCATTAATATACGTCCTATCACTAGTATTCATTATCTCAAATCCATAGGGATAACCACTTCCTAATATAGTTTCTACTTCTTCTATATTTAGATTATGGATAAAACTTTCTATGGGATAGGAATGTAAGACAGAAATTATGATTTTAGTCATGATTTTGTTTCCTGCACAACAAGTAGATTGGTTTTTAATTTATTTCATTACTGAAATGTTTCCATTGAATATTATATTTAAAATTTTATGTTGACAAAATAAATACTGCTAAATTCATAAGACATAAAAATAATTTATGTCTTTAAAAAAGATATTCACGCTAGTACTGATTGTCTAATATATATAGGAATCCGATTTGATTTCTGAATCTATTTATGTAGGTAGGGAGTAGGGAGTAGGAAAGACGGCTGATCTGGGTGTACTGATTTTTTTCATAAATCAAATATGAGTCCTATATTGGACAAAAATAAGTACAAGTCTTTATATATAGCTCATCTATCGAATATCATAGACTAAATTATTTAAGTATTGTCTTACTAAATATTTTTTGGCTTTTAGATAACTCTTGATTCAACCATTCATAATTGAGTTGTAATCATTTTTTAAAAATATTTCACTCTAATAAATAGCATTTTTTATCTTTTTTTTATGTCTTAGCTAAAAAGCAAAAGCAATAATATATGTATTATTGTCTACTTTCCTGATTTAATCAGGTTATGGTTTTATTTATTCTGGTTAATATTTATTCTAGAAAGCTAAATTTATATTAAATTAATTTAGCTTTTCAAAATAAAACACAACTAATTAAAATTGAAAACATAATAGCTAACACAGAGCCTAGATATTTTTCATCATATAGTTAGTGTGTTTTAAGGTGTAAAAGCATTTGAGCTAGAAAATTTATTTTGCCTAATAACTTATGCTATTAGAACAGGAATTACTGTCTTCTTATGAGGAAACTCTGATCAACTTGGACTACCGTCAGAGATTAGAAAAAATTGCCCGTAAATACACTAGAGGAACAGGTTTATCTTGGGAAGATGCTTATCAAATCGCTTATTTAAAAATCTTTGTAGCTTTTCAAGCAGGAAAGTTTCGGCAAGGAAATAGAGAACAGTTTTATTACTGGGCTGTTGCTGTAGCTAGATGTGTAATTATTGATTTTGTTCGTAAAGAAAGTCTAAGGAAATGTCAGAGTTTAGACGATAATATCCCAGGAACAGATATATCTCTATTAGACACAATTCCTGATGAATTTAGCAGCTTGGATGCAATAGAACGTGCAGATTTAATTGTGAAAACACTAGAGTCTATTTACCAACTTGATAAATCCTATCCCCACCGAAATTATCTTAAATTATGGCAAGGAAAAGTTGATGGTAAAACCCAAACTCAAATTGCTGCTGAATTAAGCATTAGCCAGGGTGAAGTTTCTAAGCGATGGCAAGAACTCTCAGGGCGTATTGCTGAGTTATTAGGATTATTAGAACTTCAAGAGATGAAAGATAATCTGCAAAAAATTCGTCAGAAAAAGACGGCATATAATCGCTCAACAAAGCAATGGTAAGTCAGGACAATATTACTTTACAGCCTGATTATCAAAATTAGAAAAATCATCATAATTGACAAGTTCCAATTGTTAGTTAATAACTAATATATGGCTTTAATACCATCATGTGTTGATTTTTTGCTTATCAAGTCTCCTTGTAAAAAATAAATATATGCTTGTAAATTTAGGAAGATTCATTTTTTTTGATCGGAAGATGTATAATACTTTAATGCCGCAACCTGGAGAAATTTGGAAAGTTAATTACTTAGTCAGAAGTCCTATAAATTTCGCAAGTCAAGAACAACAAATTTTGTACTCTTCCTTAGCACGAAGTTTTTTAGCGGGCAACTCACCACCGCGCTATGTAATGATTGTCAAAGAACCTGAAATATCTGAAGAAATAGAGGATAATTGGTTGATTATTTATGTGATGTTGCTATCACTGGAAACAGATTATATTAGTAATAGAGATTTGCGGATTCCTGCCGAAATATCTGGGTTAGACCGAGATTTATTGGCAGAGACTTGGCATATTATTCCTGCTCTAGCTTGTAATTTACTACAGCCTGTTGGTAAACGACTCTCTCGCCAAATTTATGACTATTTACTAACAGTCAGAGACTATTATCATGGGTTAGTTTCTCATCTGCCAGCAATCACAGAAATTCAGCACCTAGGGTTAACACATGATAATTTATGCTCGACAAACAACTCAAAAATTCAGGATTTTCATAAAGCAGAACAAGCCTGGAGTGATGTATTAACAGTGCCAGTGGCAGCTTACTATACTTACTTGAAAGGTATAAACTTTACAAATGCAATATTAAATGAAGTATTGCAGTTAGAAAAAGACTTGTACCATGAAATTGGCGATTAAAAAAGCGATGTTTCAATCGTTTCAAGAAATTCCGTCAGAATTCTACAGAACCAGTTTTCATCACAACATATCACTTTCCATTGTTTCCATGTTTGTGCAACATGGTGATGGTATTGAGTCTGCGACCAACAACCCACAAGATGACCTGAAAAGGCTTGATTTTACGTTGTAAATAATGGCTTTTTTGACTGGGAAGTAACAAATTATTAAAACCAGACAGAACAAGGGTTTTCAAGCCATCTTGCAGAAACTAAAACCCTCTCTCCTTCTGTCTCCTACCTTTTCGCAACTACAAATATTTACACTGCTCTACTTATCCACCCTAACACTTACTGAGCATAAATTTGACTCACACAAAAGCGATCGCGCCCTTGGGCTTTGGCTTGATAAAGGGCTTGATCTGCGGCTTCAATTAAATCTAAAGGCAGCAAATCAGTGGTGGGAATTACAGTCGCAATTCCAATACTCAAGGTGACATATTCTTTGACTGCTGATGCCCGATGAGGAATATTTAACTGTTTAAAAGTTTGATGAATTGCTTGGGCAACCTGAACAGCACCTTGCTCATGAGTGTTGGGTAAGATAACAGCGAATTCTTCTCCCCCATAACGAGCTACTAAATCTGTATTACGTTTAATATTTTGTTGCAAAGCTTGGGCTACAAGGCGCAAACAATCATCTCCCGTCCTATGACCGTAGGTGTCATTATATTTTTTGAAATAGTCAACGTCACATAATAGTAGTGAGATACAACCTTGCTCTCTGATCAGATATTGCCAAACACTTTGCAGTTTGCTCTCAAAACAGCGACGATTGGCAATTTGAGTTAATGGATCAACCATCGCTATGTTTTCTAGTTGCTGGTTAGCAAGTCGTAATTTTTGATACAGTTCTGATTGCTGAATTGCGATCGCTAGTTGTGTCGCTAGTTGTTGCAGTAGTTCAATTTCCCAGGGTTGCCAATGGCGCGGGGCGCTACAATGATGAGCAATTAACAAACCCCAAAGGCGATCGCTTTGTAAAATTGGCACAACTAGTTTAGCTCTGACTTGAAATTTTTCGAGTAACTGCACATGACAATCAGTCATTCCGGCTGTGTAAATATCTGAAGTAGCTTTGATTTGATCTTGTTGGTAAGATTTTCCCTGTGTGTCTACAAAATATTGGTCTGTAATTTCCATAGTTAAAATCGCTTCCCAACCTGCGGCTACAGATTCAGTCACAACTACACCACTCCAATTGGACTGAAAACGGTATATAACCACGCGATCGGTTTGCAGAAATTGTCTAACTTCAGCGACTGTTGTGTTTAAAATTTCCTCTAAATCTAAGGACTGGCGGATGTGTTGGGCGATCACCGCAATCATCCGTTCTCGTTGGGCTTGCTGTTGTAGTGCTAGTTCAGCTTGTTTATGGGCTGTGATATTTGTAAATGATGCTACTGCTGCGTAAGGCTTTGATTGATGGGGATGAAACAAGGGCTGAGAATTGACTGAAACCCAAGTCAAACTGTTATCAGGTTTATAAATACTTACAATCACATTAAGCTGGGGTTGCCCTGTAATTAATGTGATCAAAGCCGGACTATTTTCACGAGAAAACAGTGAACCATCTTCATAAATCGCTCGCCATTTTGGATCGATAGCAGTCTGCCCCATAATTTGCTCAGATGTCAAACCCAAAATTCTTTCGGCACTTTCGTTACAAGCTGTAATGCTACCATCGGCTTGCTGTAATATAATGCCTTCTGCCATTATGGTAATTACCGAGCGATAGCTTTGTTCACTATCTTTGAGTGAATTTTCTGTATGTAGGCGATCGCTAATATCTTCAAAAACATATAATCGCCCAAAGTATTGATCCTGAGTATCTCGAATTTGGCTAGAAAAGCGCCGAATCGTCCGTCCATCAACAAACAAAATTTTATCTTCCACTACCGCACGATTTTCCTCAGACTGTAACGGTTTACAAGATTCTATAAATGCAGGTAAATCGGCAATCAGTGGTATGCACTCAGGGATAATATCATTATTTTTCAACAAGCCAAGGAGCATTTGCGCTTCTAAATGCTCCAGCCCCCAAATTTTACAGAAGCGTTGATTGAAATACAAAATTTCGTCGGTGCGATTGTCAACTACAAAAAATCCCAGTAAAGATGTGTCTGTCCACGAACTTAACAATGCTTCCCGCCAGCGCAACTCTGCTTCGGCGCGTTGGCTTTTTTTCCAAGCAACTTGCGGCTGATTAGCCAAAATAAGGGAGTTCTCGATCACCGACTCACTGGTGCATCTTATGTCTATCTCTATTGGATGGCTGGATTCTACAATTCCTTCAACCAACATTGCCATCCGTCCTGGCTTTATTTTAACCCCAGAACAAAGACAACGCACAGCCACAGGTTGCCCGTCTCGGTAAAATGTCCAGTTTTCAGTGATGGTTTTTCCCTGTTGAAATTCTTGCAAATAGTTTTTCCGAGGTATCCACCTCAGTTCGGGAACATTACTGAAGTTGCGATTGAGCAATTCTTCCTGAATTGGAATGTTCCAAAGATGAAGTGATGCTTTATTTGCCCACCACATCTGCATTCTTTCCAAATCATAAATCCAAATAGGAGTTTGTAATCTCTCAAATGCCCTCAATTCTGCGACAGAGATATGTTTTGGCAATGCCACTTGTCTTGATAATGGTTAATGGATACTTTTTAAGTCAAGTTTTTGTTATGTTTATTGGTGACTAAATTAGGTGTGAGAATTTGTTTTAAGTTAACTGCAAAGCTTGAATAGATGCTGAGAGTTATGAATATATTACATAATTTAGCTAATTAAGTAAATTGGCTGAATGTACTTGTATGATAATTATTATAAAAACAAGATACATGAAGTAAAAGTTAATTTCAAGCTGATATTTGATAGTTCGTAAAAACTTCAAATGCCGATTACCAGAGCTTGTAAATTTAAACTATGTCCCTATCATCTAGATACAAGTAAGACAAGGAAGAGAAGGGAGATAGAAATCTTGTTGAGTAAACGAATTGGATGATTTATTTTTTGTATTACCCTAACGGCGTTTCTTTATATTTCATGATTTTTAGTTACGAAATTTTATTTAATGCTTGTTGAGCAATTTTACGAACCACAGAGTTTTCGTCTGCTAAACATAGATTCAGTGCTGCTACTGCTCGGAAATTTCCTAAATTACCTAACGCCAATGCGGCTGCACCACGCACATGATCATCTTCATCTTTGAGCATTGCAATTAAAGCATCTACAACCCTAGAATCATCAATTTTTTCTAAAGCTTGAACAGCAGCTAAACGTAAATCTGCATTTGGATTCTGCAAAATATTGATCAGAGGTTCAACAGCTTTAGTTTCTCTTCTGTTTCCGAGAAAAGAAATACTCATTTGACGTAGCCAGTTATCTTCACTGGCTAATACTAAAATCAACAAATCAACTATTTGCGGATTGACAATCTTAGCGATCGCTGAAATTGTGTTAACTTGGATGCGACTTTCAGAATCTTGCAGCAACTGGGCTAAAATGGCGATTAAATCAGGATATTGACGAGTAAGGAGTGTTTCGATCACTTGCTTAGTTGCTTGCTCGGAGCGTAGCCAATCTCTGTTGATGGCTTGTAATAAACCTTCCCGATCTCTGAGAAATTCCACCAAAATATCTGTAGTTCTAGAATCATCAATAAGCTGTAAAGCATGAACCACAGCTAATTTGACGTGAGGGAAACTAGAAACATCTATGAGAAAACTACCATTGCTGCGAAACACTGCAATCAGAGGTTCTATAGCTCTGACATCGCCAAACTTTCCTAATGCTGAGGCGATCGCACTACAAGCGGTAGAATGATTTTGATAACTCAATACTTCAATTAACGGTTCAATCGCTTGAGGCTCGCCAAATTCAGCCAGCGCCCATGCTGCGTCGGCTCGCACAAAAAAATCTGAGTCTTGCAAACACTGAATTAGCGGTTCAACGGCTCGACTATCTCCCAACTTTACCAATGATTTAATTGCATTGGTTCTGACTTTACTAGAGGGATGGCTTAAAGCTTGTAACAGTGGCTCAACTGCTCGAATATCGCCTAATTCACCTAACTTTTTTGCTGCCAGAGCATGGCCAGCATTGTCATAGAGTATATTTTGTAAACCAATTACTAACGGTTCCGCACCAACTAAATTAGCTAAACCCGAATTTACTAAATTATCTAACGTATTAGCTGCCATTGCTTGTAATATACCAGCATCAGGATTCAATGGTGCAGCTTGCAAAGCCTGAATTAACTCTTCTAGGGCATTTGGATGAGATAAATTAACTTCACTCGCAACCGTTTGCGGCTCAGGATTGTATGATTCATTCGTAGTTGATTTTACGCTTCCTCGATAGTTATATTTACGGTAAATTTCTGCAACTTTTTGTTCGTCTGCCTCCATGTATCCTTCATCATCAAAATAATAAGCACCAATTTCGTAACACTCTGCTGTCGCCAACATTAAATCTGTTAAACTATCCCAGCGAATTTCTTCAATACAACCCTCTGGATCGATGAACCAAAGCGGAGCAGTTTCCTCTCCCACAACAACAGCGTATCTATAATCACCATTAAAATCTAATATTGGTAGCCAGTGCTGATTCCAATCAAAGCCCCAACTTAAAAAGTCTGCGTACCATTTCAAAGCCTCTTGCAAAGAGAAAAAATTGTCAAACTTAGGAACTACATAGCCACAACTTAAACCTCGGCAACTATTATGCCACCCGTAAAGCTCGTATAATTCTTCTGGCAAGCGATAAGGAAAATTTTCAACAATTGCGTCTATTTCTTGGCGAGTTAGTCCAGGCGCTAAACTCAAGGCAAATTCAGGTTGATGACTCACTAACCAAGTCTCAATTCTATCCAGCGCATCTGTTAAAAGAGACATAAAAATTCCAATGATTGTATCTTTATAATTCCCAAATTCACAAGACTAAAAACTTGCATAAGATAAACTAATTAGGTAAATTTTCTCTAGAAAACTTTGCGATTAAATTGTTTAAGTCTTGCTACTATAAATGTTTAGTATTTGCCATCTATAGCAATCCTCAATGATTCACAAAAATTTCTCCCTTGTCTACTTTCTCTCTCTGGTTCATATATAAAATAGAGCCGCGATCGCTTAGAAATCAAAGCACTCTAACTATGGTCAATAGGACTTATGCAAGAAATTTCTCAAACTCTAATAACTTTGTGTCCTTTGCGTCCTTTGCGGTTCGTTTTTATATACTTTTGAGTAAGCCATAGTCAAGTCAAATAAGTAACAAATAAAAATTTCTTCTACCGACTACCCGATTAGGAATAGACCAGTTATGATTACCCAATGCTGATGAGCATAAAAAAGTTTGTATATTAGCAAAGTAAATCACAAATCACATCGTAGAACTTGGGGAGTAAGAAATGCTGGAATTATTAAGTTCGGGTTTGGTTTCTCTGTGGCTGGAAATGGCTGGGGTGGAAATTAAGCCTTCTGATGCTTTAGAAGCATTAGCTGGGCAAGCAAACCCTGGCTTGGTTCTGGCTGCTGATCCCAACCCTACCAGCGTAAATACCGTCCAGCAATACTTACAAGGACTAGTTAAATCTAAGTTGGTTGCCCAAAATTTAGCCGAAAGTCAAGGAGTTTGGTTACAATCTGGGCCAATACTCATGGCTAATCATCAAGGTACAACACCATTACCGGCTGCTTCATTAACCAAGATTGCCACTTCCCTAGTTTCTTTAAAAACTTGGGGGCCAGACCATCAATTTGAAACTTTAATTGGGACTACCGGGCCTGTAGTCAATGGTGTAGTGCAAGGTGATTTGGTCATTGCTGGTGGTGGCGACCCGATGTTTGTGTGGGAAGAAGCGATCGCCTTGGGCAATACACTCAATAAAATGGGCATTAAGCAAGTAAAAGGGAACTTGCTAATTACAGGCAATTTTGCCATGAATTTCCAACGTCATCCCCTACTGGCTGGTCAGATGGTGAAGCAAGCCCTAAACCATAAAACTTGGACTCGTCCAGCCAATTACATCTACTCCATCATGCCCAAAGGCACACCCAAACCGGAAGTTGTGATTACAGGTACTATCAAAGCTACCCCTCAAACACCCCAACAAACCTTGCTAGTGCGTCACAAATCTTTGCCCTTGCGCCAATTGCTGAAAGAAATGAACGTTTACAGCAATAACGAAATGGCAGAGATGCTGGCAGAATCAGTAGGCGGTGCAGGCGTAGTGCAATCAACAGCAGCTTATCTGGCGCGAGTACCTGAGTCAGAAATTCAATTAATTAATGGTTCTGGACTCGGCCCAGAAAATCGGATTTCTCCCAGGGCTGCTTGTGCGATGTTAATGGCAATTCAACAGCAAGCAGCAGCACATAACCTGAATTTAGCAGATTTGTTTCCGATGTCTGGGTTTGATCATCGGGGAACATTACACAGCAGACACATGCCAGTCGGGACTGTGATGAAAACTGGTACACTCCGCGATGTGAGTGCATTAGCTGGTGTTATACCAACACGCGATCGCGGTTTGGTTTGGTTTGCTATCCTCAACCGTGGCCCCTTCGTCTCAAATTACCGCATAGAACAAGATAAATTATTGCAAAGTCTGGTTAAAGAACTAGAAGTAGTTCCTGCAATTCCCACTGCTATTACTCCCCACTCACCCGCTAATTCTTTGCCAGAACTAGGCGCTACTAGCCGCAACGAAATTTTGTATAGAGGTTAGTAAAGTAGGTTAAAGGTGACAGAATTAAAAGTATTTTGTTGTCTGTTAAGGTCTTAACTATAAAACTCACATTTGATTTTTGAAATACTGGCGTGGCAAGACTAAAATAGTGCATTAGTGAAAAAGTGGTAAACATGGATTTATCTCAATTTCATCCAAAATCTATTGCAACATTTTAGTCATGTCACGCCACTACAAATACTGAGTTTTTTTCAAAAATCAAATCGGATTTTTATAGTCCTGGATAGATAGCAATTTTTTCTAACTCTACAGGCTTTATTGATTCTCATTACCAGCCCATGCCAGAATTTTCTTGCCATAAAGATATTTCTTATACCAATTTTCGTTATCATTAATTGCTTTCTTAAGAGCTTGGAATTTTTCTGGCTGATCTTTTACTTGGTCTTGCAACTGTAATGCTCTCCCAAGAACTGTCTCGATTGTCGCTTCCATCGGATCGTGTTTACCACTTGAGTACCCACCATCTTCTTTGAGTTCCTCCCACTTACCATGACCACCCTTCATCTGTGGCAAAGCATTAACTTGTTGGATGAGTCCATCTACATTTTTGCTTCCAAATTTACCATGAAGCTTGTCAACATCTTGGCCTACTCTGACAAGATCATTTTCCTGAGAACTGCCGCCAATTCTAATCTGTTGTAGTTGACTAGTAAAGTGAATAGTTACGTTTTGCTTGTTGAGATATTCAACAACATCTTTAGGAGTGTCTCTATAACCACCTGTTGCCTTAACACCCCCAGAAGCTATATAAGCATTAATATTTCCAACGACATTACCAATCTGAGTGGTCATATCGTTGATCATGCCATCGATCACACCCTTAATGTCATTATCTCCATCTATGTGTGTGAGAGCATATATGGTTTCACCATCTGCGTTACTAGCAGACATAGCCAAGCCAGTGCAAGTTGCGGCTCCTGTTGTTACCAACCCATTGATTTTATCGAAGCTTTTTGTGACATGATAATAGCTTTGCGGCACGACTATATCGTTAGTCATATCTTGTTTAGCCTTATCAGTCAAAGAGCCTTCTGTTTTATCAGCAATTTCACAGTCTGCTTTAAATTGCTCTAGCGTTACTTGATTTCTATATTCGTTATAGTCATTATATCCTTTAAGTTTTGCCATCCTCTCAAGGGCTTGTTTGATTCCAATCTGCTTTCTTCCATATTTCTTTAAAGCTTCATTTGCAGCATCATCCTCAATTCTTTGAATTTGCTTTTCGGCTCTAACAATAGATACTATTTCTCTATCTTCTGATTTTTGGACTTTTCCTGAGCCAGTTTGCTGCACTACATGAGTCAATTCATGGGCGATTAATTCCTGTCCACCTCTACTTCCAGGATCATAAGTTCCCTGGCGAAAGAATATATCTTGTCCTGTTGTAAATGCTTTGGCTTGAATTGATTGGTTCATCTGGTCAGACTGAGCATCTGTATGAATTTTCACGCTACTGAAATCAGCCCCAAATGCTTGTTCCATTGGTGTTTTGATAGTTTCTGCAAGCGGCTGTCCACTACCTTGCATTCTTTGGATGGAGGCTTCTAAATCTGGTGTTGCACTCTTTTCATCTATATTTGATAGCCGTTGTATGAAAGATTTTTTTCTTATTTCTTCTTCTGGTTGTGGTTGTGGCTGTATTGGTGGAGTTTCTGAAGAATTGATTCGCTGCACTACATCTTTTGCTAGTTCGTCAGCTTCTTGTTCATATTTATCCCCTGGTTCACCAATGCTAAGTTTCATCTGGACTCTTGGTGGTGGCGGTGGTTGATAGCCAGGTGGAAAAATTGGAATATTGGCAGGATGGTTAATAGGTGTTGTTTGTGATTTCGCTTGTAAATCTGCTGGTGTTTGTTCTACTTCTTCGGTTTGGGGTTGGATGACAAAGCGACGGGGTGCAAATTGATTTGCTGGTACATCATGATTTGTAGATGATTGACCTTTACTGGGTTGTCGCTTATACATTTTTCTCCTCCAGATATTTTTTGCCAACGCAAAATCTACCGTGTTTTTGCGGCAGAAGGTTTGTCAAAATTTGGCACTATCTTACTGAAGAAAAATTGCGATCGCCAAAATCGATACTATTGTTTATATAGGAATTTGATTTGATTTCCGAATTTAATTGTGTGGGCAGGAAGTTGGAGGAAAAATAACGATGTCTTCTCTCGGAAATTGGATAATTTATTTTCTGGAAGTCAATTAATTTTGTTATCTATGACAAATAATATATCAACGCAGATACAAAATCAGGGGCAATATATACTTTAACAATGGGCAGGAGGAGAATCGAACTCCTATGACCGCAAGGTCGCCACATTTTGAGTGTGGTGCGTCTACCAGTTTCGCCACCCGCCCTTGGGTGTAACTTTCCTAATATAGCATATCTATTAACTGCTCTGCAAGTAATTTTGCGGGTTAGTGTTTGAAAGTCACTAAACTAGGGTCAATATCTTGTATTGATGTGCAGCCACTCAGAGCCATTGCTACACTTAATTCATCTTGTAGTAGGGAAATGATATGGGATACGCCAACTTGTCCTGCTACGGCTAATCCCCAGAGTACGGGGCGACCGATAAGAACCGCTTTTGCACCTAAAGCCAAGGCTTTGAGAATGTCTGTACCACGACGAATCCCACCATCTACTAGCACTTCGGCTTGATTATCCACAGCAGCAACTATTTCAGCCAGTGCATCTAAAGCGGCGATCGCACCATCGAGTTGTCTGCCACCATGATTAGAAACTACAATTGCTTTGGCTCCATACTCAACTGCTCGCACCGCATCATCAGCGCGTAAAATCCCTTTGAGTACCAAAGGTAGTGGCGATAAAGACTGCAACCATTCCAAGTCACGCCAAGTTACAGCCGGGTTTAATTGCTGGGCAAAATAAGTAAATAATCCAGATTCTGCTGATTCTTGGGGAATATTTAACCCGGAAATATTGGTAATGTTCGCTAATTGCAATCCAGGGGGTAAGCTAAAGGTGTTCCGCACATCTCGCTCTCGTCGTCCCAACATTGGTGCATCCACAGTTACACACAGGGCTTGATAACCTGCGGCGTAAGCTCTTTCTACTAAATTCCGCGTTAAGCCTCGGTCTTTGTGGATATACAGTTGGAACCATTGCAAGGCATTATGTTTGTAACCTACCGCAGCAATTTCTTCTAGGCTTTTGGTAGCCATTGTACTCAAGACCATACCTACACCTGCGGTAGCTGCGGCTAAGGTTGTGGCTAGTTCTCCCTGGGTGTGGGCTAGACACTGAAACGCCATCGGTGCAATTAATAAGGGTATTTGTAAAGGCTGTCCTAAAATAGAGGTGCTTAAATTGCGATCGCTCACATCTACCAACATCCGCGGACGCAATTTTATCCGTTCAAAAGCAGCGCGGTTATCTCGTAATGTAATTTCATCCCAAGCACCACTACTGTAATAATCAAAAGCCATCTGTGAGAGATGCTGTTTGGCTAACTGTTCATATTCCCAGAGGTTAATGGGTAAAGAGACATCTGTCATGATGGGGAAAAATCAAGGGTTTGGGAGAGGGTGTTTGAAAAAGGTGTAAGGGTGTGAGGGTGTTTGAGAAGGGTGTGAGGGTGTGAGGGTGTACTTCTCTGCGAGACGCTCCGCGAACGGCTGCGCTCAGTAACCGGGGGGTTTAGGTGAGCAAAACCCATACACCCATACACCCAGCCTCAACAGACAATCTTTGTAAACCCAACCCATACACCCATACACCCAGCCTCAACAGACAATCTTGGTGCGCCTTACCCATCCCTACACCCATTCTTGACAGACCAACTTTGTATGTAAATCCTGGATTAATTACTTACCGCCGTAGAAAAAGGCGATTTCTTTTTCTTTCAGGGGTGCAAAACCCGCGTCGATGAGTTTTTGGTCAAGTTCTGCTTGGGGGATATGTTTTGCACCGATTCTCACAATCCGCGATCGCATGGTATTAGAAACGCCACTACGCTGTCTATTTGCTTCTAAGGCCATGACTTGATGATAAAGGTCTAGCTTGGCACTAGGAATGGGACTTCCATCAAAATCTATCCCTTTAGCGATCGCTTGGTCAATGGCATCTGCACCCTTGGTTGTGGAATTTACTTGATTTGTTTCAGCAGTCATGGCTATTTGCTCTTTCTTTGCTCTGGGTAGATTTTACCAGGACTGATGCACAAAGGGGGAGTGTGGGGAGTGTGGGAGGTGTGGGGAGTGTGGGAATTTAGTCAAGTAACCAATCATCTGCATGGGTAATCATCTTGACTAACCCACTAAGGACTTGATTGTAAGGAGCGTAGAGTTCTCTTCCTTGTTCAACGGTAAGATATTGACATTTCACAGCAAACTTTAACCAAACTTGAGTTTCTGCTGCCTCTGCTTCACAATCATTGAGTTTAGAGACAAAAGCGGCTTTATATCGCCGTTTTCTCCAAGCCTCTGCCATATTTGCACAGACAGAGCGAAAGGAGCGACGAATTTGGTCAGTTAATGAATATTTTTCTTCAACTGGAAACTTTTTAGAATATTCAAAAATTTGCATTGCTGTCTCAAATGCTAATTGATAAATGGCTAAATCCTCATGATTTCTAAAATACTTTTTCCCTTTTTCTTCCATCTTCTTTAATTTCGACTGCTCCTTTCTTCATCTTCCCACACCCCCCACACTCCCCTCTCTCCCCACCCTCTCCACACCCCCCACACCCCCCACACCTCCCACACTCCCCACACCTCCCACACTCCCCACACCCCCCACACCCCCCACACCTCCCACACCCCCCACACTCACCAAACTGAGCAAGTCCTGATCGACCCTTGGCATTTTGGGAAATTTTGGATTAACCTCGAACCATTGGTATAGGAATAGGTGAGGCTATGTCTGAGGCTCACATCTCTCAAAACAACGATCGCACTCTCGAAAAAGCACTAACTAACAGGATTATTGACGACTATTTTGATAATTCTGAAAGTTGGCTGAGAGCGATTTTGCGTATGTGTATATTCTCTTTAGCTCACTTGAATAAAAAACCAGTATTTATTGTGGAATGCCCCAATCAAGCTGTAGCTAAACGTTTAAGTCGCAAAACTTACCCTTTTCGGGGATTAGTATACTATTTAACTGATAATTTGTACAGTGGCGATCGCACTTTGTTTTGTTATCAGGATACCAAGCACGGTACTTGGCATTGTTTTGATACTAGTACCAATTCCTGGAGAAATTTGAATAACTTGCGATCGCGCAATTGAAGTCTGAAGTCTTCTACCTTGTCTACCTTGTCCCCTTTCCCTAGTCAATGGTCACTAGAGAACGAATGACCATTGACAAAGGACTCCCCAAACCAAATCAGCCTGTATTTCGCATTCCCGCAGCAATACCATTAATGGTTAGCAGTGCGCCCCGGAGTAATTCGCCTTTGCTGTAACGGGAGTGAATCACACCAGAGGTAGCTGTAGTATTTTTGGCTTGGCGCAGGCGCTTGAGTAATGAAACCTGGATGAACCCTAGCGGTACAATTGTTCCGTTACGTAATTGTACTGAACGCTGCAATACCGGATCACCATCTAGCAGTCGAGTGTGACCAGTAATTTTCAGGACGAAATCTTTTGTGAGATAGTATTCACTAGCAATTTGTTCAAAGACTACCTCGAAGCGTTCTTTGTCTTCTGGGTTGGATAATTCCTGGACGTAGTGTCGCGCCATTTGGATATCGACTTTCGCCAGTGTCATTTCCGCTTTAGAAATCACCATTTTGAAGAACGGCCACTTCATATAAAAGTAGCGGAGTAATTTCAGGTGTTCTTCTGGTTCTTCATTCAAAAATTCTTGCAAAGCTGTTCCGACACCATACCAGGAAGGTAGTAAAACTCTGGTTTGTGTCCAGCTAAATACCCAAGGAATCGCCCGTAAACTGCTTAAATCTTTCTTTCCTGAAGGACGACGTGCGGGGCGAGAACTGATTTGCAGTTGGCTAATTTCTTCAATGGGGGTGACTTGGTTGAAAAAGTCGATGAAATCTGGTTGTTCGTAGATTAAAGCACGATAATGTTGCCGCGATCGCGCTGCTAGTTCTTCCATAATTTCGTTCCAAGGTTCGATATCATCAAACCCTGTCCGCAGCAAACTAGCTTGAATTACCGCAGTGGTGACGGTTTCTAAGTTATATAACGCCAAGTCCACCAATGAATATTTAGAAGCTAAGACTTCGCCTTGTTCGGTAATTTTAATTCGCCCGTTAATACTGTGGCCTGGCTGTGCTAAAATCGCCTCGTAAGCAGGGCCGCCACCTCTTCCCACAGAACCGCCGCGACCGTGGAAAATTCTTAAATCAACACCATATTCTTCGGCAATTTTCTGCAATGATTTTTGGGCTTTGTGAATTTCCCAGTTGCTACTTAAGAAGCCAGAGTCTTTATTACTGTCGGAATATCCCAACATGACCTCTTGTAGGTCGGGCGTAATTGTGGAATGGGGATTTGCTTCAGCGTCAGAAAGTCTTTGCTGAATATTTTCGTAGCCGCCAGCCAACAAAGCCCGATACGAGGGAAGTTCAAACAGCTGACGCATAATGCTGCGGGAACGCTGCAAGTCTTCTACAGTTTCAAATAACGGTACAACTTGAATTGTGCCAACGGCAATAGCTGGGTCAAATAATCTTGCTTCTTTGGCTAAAAGTAAAACTTCTAGTACGTCGCTGACTTGACGGCACATACTAATAATGTAAGTTTGGCAGATGTTGACACCAAACTCTTGTTGCAGCGATCGCAAAATTCGGAAGGTTTCAATGATATCGTTGGTTTTCTCGGAAAATGGCAATTCCGCCGGAATTAACGGACGACGAGTTTGCAATTCCGAAGTTAACCAAGCTACGCGCTGTTCTTCTGTGAGGTCGTTGTATGCTTGGGGTAAAACTTGCAGATACTCCAAAATTTCATTTAGCGCATCCGAATGGCGGGTTGATTCTTGGCGGATATCTAACTGTGTCAAGTTAAAGTCAAAGATTTCTACTTGACAAATCAAATTATCTAATTCTCGACAACTCAAGCCAGTTTCGCTCAAATTGCGTTGAATTAGCCGCAATTCTGCCAAGAAATCTGCTCCAGAACGATACATTGGTGCATCTTCGTTGCTGGGAGTTTCGCGCTTATATAATGCTAAATTGCGATCGCGGGTATTTTCTAACCGTCTCAGGACATAAGACAACTTCAACCGATAAGGTTCTTGGCGATAACGCAACGCCAGGGCATCATATATATCACTTAACTGGGACTGGTCTAATTCCAGCGATTCAAGTAAATCTGGTAAAACATCACTCCAGTGCATCGAGATGCTTAATAATTCAATTAGCTTTTTGACTGACTGAATATAACGTTCCAGCACCATTTTGCGCTGATAGCAAGCTGTCTTCCAGGTAATTTCCGGTGTAACTGAGGGGTTCCCATCTCTATCGGAACCTACCCAAGAACCAAAGGAACAAAAGTTTTTCCGGGGCGGTTCTAACCAATCAAAGGTTTTACCCAAAGCATACTTAAACCGTTTATGCAGTTGGGGAATACCATCAAATAAGACTTCTTGGAAGTAGTGCAGGGCGTAATCTACTTCATCTAAGACTGTGGGTTTAAACTGGTGGAGTTCATCGGTACGCCACCAGAGGCGAATTTCTTCTAGTAGCTTTTCGCGTAACTCCCCTGACTCCCAAGGATATGCACCAGCCCGATTTTCGATTGCGTCGATTTGTTGCAGTAGATTCACTACTTGTCTTTGTTTATCGCGGATGGTGTGACGCACAATTTCTGTGGGGTGGGCGGTGAACACCAAGCGCACATCTAACTGGGAAATTAAACGCTGAATTTGTTGGGGCGGGACATTCAAATCATACAAATAAGGAAACAGTGTTGCAAAAGTACCTTTTTGTTTATTTTGCATTTTGCCCACCCAGCTTTTAGCCAACAAGTCTGAACCTATACCTTTGTTGACAAAGGCATCATCTTCAGTATTGTTGGAGGAATAAGTACTCTCTGACATAGTGTCAGAACTAGTGGTAATTTGCTCATCTATTTCGGAGTAGCGGGTGAGTTGCTGCTTCTGCTCATATTCTTGCTCAATAATGTTAATTAGCTGAAAATAAAGCGCAAAAGCCCGTGCTGCCCGAATGGCTTCATTAATATTCAGTTGTTCAATCAATTTGACGGCGGAGGATGCTTGGTCGTTGGTGGCTTGTCCTTCCGGCGAACATAAATCTCGCAACTGTCGCAACAAATCTACCATTTTCTGGCCGCATTCTTGCCGCAAGACGTTCTCCCATAACTCTTCGACGATTTGGAGACGACGACGTAAAAATAATTCTGACGCAGGGTAATAATTCGCAGCGTGGGACACAGAGTATAAAAGCGAACTCATATTTGCTTCTCTTGTAAAGCCAATTACTGTTTACATTTTTGAACTTTGTGATTTACGCTCATTGTTTTCTATGAGCGGTTTATTTTTTAAAGTATAAGTTTTAGCTTTTATTGGTTAATTCATCGTGATTGGGAAAGGGAAGAATCGGCAAGCGATCGCCGCGAAACAATTCTTCACTAGCTTGCCCGATAGATTCTAGGGCTTTGAGCGTGAATTTTTCGCTGGTCAGCAGCAGTAGTATAGACGCTGTACCTATTTCGAGGATAAAAGATTGGGGAATGCTAAACAAAACCAGATTTAGGCCGGGGTTGGGTGAAGATTGGGAGGTGATAGGAGGCATTGCTAATTTTTGGTGGTTGGCAAACGAGGAAAATGAAACGCAAAACTCAAAATCTGTATGACTTGCAACGATATAAGACTATCTTGGCCTATTTTGCAAGCACAGAAGGTAACAAAAGTGTTAAAAAAAAACAGCAAAATGTGATAGACATTATGGTTCTAGTTTACAAGCGCAGGCAATACCCCCGAATACTCGCTTCCTGTAAAGTTAACTGCCCATGAAAAAAGTATTAGTAGATAGCCAGCAAATATTAGTGCAATGGGTAAGCCAAGCAACAGGGATTAACACTTTAGGGGTGAAAATCCGGTTGCGGGGAAATGACCTACACATTCTTTGTGAAGCGACAGAGTGTCCTCTACGCTGGCGCACTCTTGCTGATTTGCTTCACGCACTCCAGCAAACAAATTTAGATGTCTTAACCAATAACGAACAACCCTCAATATACCAAGTATTGGTTTATGGACGAAAAAAGGGCGAAAATCGACCCCAATGGTGTCATCGGGTACATCTAAATCAGTTAGACAAGCATTTAGAACAGGTAGAACAAGCCCTAAAAGATGCAGAAGCATCACAGCCGGGTGGGTCGCTAATTATATCAAATGAGAGTTTAGCCCGTCGCGGCGACCCCAATGCGATCGCTCATTATCTCAGTGAAACTCTCAGTTCTTTGGGTGTGGGAGTTCAAGTCAAGATTAAGCCACACCAACCCAAAGACAAAACCCAAGCCCCAACAAATCGTCTCTGGGTTTTTTGTCAATCTGTCTATAGTCCAGATTCTTCCTTATTAGCCGAAACAATTGCCCAAAAACTGCGCCTATTAAAGTTGACGGGCTATCAAGATGCAGTCATTACCGCCCAAGTTAGTGGTGAAACAAATAATGATTGGGTACTGCGGGTAGATTTAACGCCCCCAGAAGTAATGTTGAAAGAATGGGCGCGTTGGGGAGATATACAAGCGATCGCTCGGCTGTTAACAGAAGTATTATTAGAATTTAAAGTTACTGTCCAAGCATCTCTCAAAGAATCAACTTTACACCTTTTCTGCTCCCCGGCGTTTGATCCGCTAGAAGATGCACCCGCACCCGATAAAACTCAATGTTTGGATATCATCGTATCGCACCTAGAAGCGATCGCTCCTCAAGGCATTCTCGGCGCGACGATATACGGTCAAAAAACTGCCCAAAAGCAACCAGCTTGGATTGATTGGATTTCCTTACCTGCGTCCCAACATCCAGCCTTGGCGACTTCCGCTTTAGAATTAGCCATTAGCGGCGATGAACCAGCCACGCATTTCTTATTAGAACGCTTACTCAATACCGATTTAGAATGGCGCTTGAAAACAGGCGGGATACGTGTCCTTTTACTTCACAAAGGCGACTTGCTGCATATTATGTGTGATGCGCCTGTCTGTCCCAACCGCAAACAAGTCGCCAATAAAGTTACCCAGTTTGTCCGCCAGTTAAAATTACCTGGAATCACTGGGGTGAGGGTTTACGGTCGTCGCGCAGGCAATAAAGAACCAGTTTGGCATCATGGCGCAGATTTTGTCCAACGCCAACGTTTAGTACCCGAAGCCACCCCAGAATTTGCCGCAACTTCGGAATATGTCGGTGAACTGATAGTTAAAGACGGTCAAGAACCGATTTTTCGCCCTGATTTAACTTCCGAAGAAGTTCAAAATTTTGTTACAGAAGTCGCGCGAGATTGGGTTGTCAGCACCAGCACGACAATTAAAAATTTCCTTTTAGGTACACAAATATTTACCGAATCTGATCAGTCAAGCGCCGCCGACCCCGATTTACAAGGCGGACTGAAAGTGGCTTTGGTTTGGGGAACATTAGGATTATTGCTGACACTGCAAACCGATTGGATTAGCGGTCAAATGGTGGCGCGGACATTACCCCAGACACCACAGGTAAATAGTTTAGAGACTGCCAATGCCAAACCAAAACCCCCGGACAAACCCAAACATCAAGAAAAACTGGAATTATTGAATAATTCCTCTGGGCAGAAATTATCAGGATCGAAAAATTCCGCCTTCAACGCTTCTGGATTTACTGTGCATGAAGATGATCCAGAAGCGACAACTTTAACAGCCGCGCCATTAAAAGAAAAAGCCACAGCCTCGGCAATTTTATTAGCAGCGCGATCGCAAATGCCCAGTTTTAATGCGCGGCAATTAGACGAACAATTAGCTTTATACCGCCAACAATTAAATATTAAAGGCAGTCCCCCAGATATTTTAATTATTGGTTCTTCGCGGGCTTTGCGTGGCGTTGACCCGGCGGCATTATCCAAAGGTTTAGCTAAACAAGGATATCCAAATATTGAGGTGTTCAACTTTGGGGTAAATGGTGCAACAGCCCAAGTTGTCGATTTTATTATTCGTCAAGTCCTGGAGGTATCAGAATTACCCAAAGTGATTCTGTGGGCTGATGGTTCTCGCGCTTTTAACAGTGGTCGAGACGATATTACCTTTAATGCGATCGCTGCTTCCCCTGGTTATCAAAAAATCTTGGAAAAAGCCCAGAATACTGACGCTAATGAAGAAGCTGCTAACAATCCAGCAAAATCTCCAGACAAGCAAAAAAACACAAAAAAACCAGATGAAATTACTAGCTATCAAGCTATTAATAATGGGTTAAATCAAATTTTAGGGGCTTTTTCCAGTACCTATCAAAATCGTAACCAGCTTAAATCTCTGTTACATCAACAACTGGATAATTTGCCATTAATTAGCGATCGCAATTCCAAAGAAAATCAACCAACTGACTCGGCTAATGACAGTTCTGATGATGAAACCTCACTACAATCAGTTGATTTTGATGGTTTCTTACCTTTATCTGTGCGCTTCAATCCGGCTCGATACTATCAAAAACATCCCAGAGTTACAGGTAATTATGACAATGACTACAAATCATTTCATATAGAAGGTAATCAAGATGCAGCCTTTCAAGAAGTTTTGCAGTTTACGCAGGCGCAGCAAATCCCTCTCGTATTTATTAATATGCCTCTCACTGCCGAATATTTAGATCCAATTCGCAAAAAATACGAGCAAGAATTTCAACAATATATGATTCGGTTAGCAACAAATCCTAATTTTATTTATCGGGATTTTAGCCAACTTTGGCCCAGGAAAAATGACTATTTCTCTGACCCCAGCCATCTAAATCGCTTTGGTGCTTATGAAGTCTCGAAAAAATTAGCGATCGACCCGGTGATTCCTTGGCCTACAAAGTAAGTGCTGAGTGCTGTAAACTTCGACTTCTCCTGACGGAGACGCTGCGCGAACGCTCAGTGTACATGTTGAGTTAAAGATTCTCCCCCTGCCTTCTGCTTTATAACAAATGACCAATGACCAATGACAATTGACCAATGACCAAAATATGAACTTTATTTCAATTTCTTACGCCATATTTCTACTGAGTATATTAGGTATTTACTGGACTGTTGCCGAACAAAAATGGCGATTGTGGATTTTATTAATTGCCAGTATTGCCTTTTATGCTTCTTGGAGTATTCAATACATCCCACTGTTATTAGCACTGACCTTTATTAACTTTCGCTTAGGTAGAGAAATCGGCAAAAATACTTCGCCGGGAGACCATAGTCTTGATTGGCGTATATCTAATGAAGAATGGCAATATGCCAATGCTGATTGGAATAGTCGCCGTCTGAAATTGTTATCGCTCGGTGTAGTATTAAATGTTTTATTACTTCTAGGATTTAAATATATTTCGCCGATATTAAACTTAGTTTTTCCTATCCAATCAAATTCACCAGAGACATCTTTTAAAGTTATTGCACCGTTGGGAATTTCATTTTTTACCTTTGAGTGTATTGCTTATTTGATAGATGTTTATCGCGGCGCTCCGGCTACTGACCATTTTCTCAAATTTGCCACATATAAACTATTTTTTGCCAAACTAATTTCCGGGCCAATTACGCGCTATCACAACTTAGCAACTCAATTTAATGCACTGCAATTTCCCACAGCCGAGAGAGTCGCTGAAGCATTATGGTTAATTGCTAGAGGTGCAATCAAAAAAGGACTCTTGGCAGATAACTTGGGAATTTTTGTTGATTTATGTTTTGGAAATTTGCCCCGCGCAGGTAGTACTGATTTGTGGTTAGCGACTTTTGCCTATGGTTTGCAATTGTATTTAGATTTTAATGGCTATGTAGATATTGCCCGTGGTACAGCGTTGCTATTTGGTTTAGTTTTACCAGAAAATTTTGATTTTCCTTACTTTAGTACTAGCATTGCTGATTTTTGGCGACGCTGGCATATAACTTTAGGTGATTGGTTGCGTAACTATGTTTACTTTCCTTTGGGTGGTTCTCGTCGCGGTTTGATGCGTACCTGCTGGAATTTGTTCCTGGTGATGGTAATTGCAGGTATTTGGCACGGTTCCGCCTGGGGTTTCTTTGTGTGGGGTATTCTCCACGGTATTGCTTTAGCCGTACATCGAATCACAGATGATTGGAGCGATCGCAACGAAAAACTAGCCCAATTCTGGCAAAATCCTTTTGGTGTATTTATCGCTTGGCTATTGACACAGTTGATGGTTTTCACTTCTTGGATTTGGTTTCGTTTACCCAATCTCCAAGATTCTTCGTTAGTAATTCAGCACCTTTGGGGTCACACTGCTGACGCACAGTTCGCCCAAAAAGTATATGTAGAAGCTCTAACAATTAGCCCTTATCAACTTTCTTGGCTATTGGGAATTTTAGCGGTTTTGATGGGCTTGGTTTATGCTTTGAATGGCCGATTAAAACTAGAGTTAAACTGGCCCATCAAGCTGGTTTTCGTACCCTTGTGTTTTTATATTGTCTGGTTACTAGCCCCCGAAGGCGGTCTACCTTACATATATTTTGATTTTTAATTGATCAAGATTTACGCAAAAGTATGGAGCGACGAACCGCATAGACGCGCAAGATGCTACTCTTACGAGTTCTCCGAAGGAGTACCCGCAGGGTAGGAAGTGAAGGACAAGAAGTTATAAGAGTTTGAGAGAGTTCTGGTGTAAGTTCTAAATTCTTTGGGTACTCCATCCCAAAAAAGACTTCCATCTCCCTTGTCCCCCTTGTCCCCCTTGTCCCTAACTCATAGGAATTGCAGTCCCTTTTGAGAATTTAAACTACCACCTTCTCTAAAATCAACTTAGAACGCTTCACTTGTTCAGGAATAGCGACTGGGTAATCTCCTGTAAAGCAGGCAGAACAAAAACTATTGGTGTCTTCTCCTGTAGCTTTCAGCATTCCTTCCCAACTCAGGTAGGCGAGGGAATCTACTTCTAGTTGTTGGGCAATTTCGGCAACAGATTTGGTAGCCGCAATTAATTGATCCTGACTATCGGTATCAATCCCATAAAAGCAAGGATGAGTGACAGGCGGTGAAGAAATTCTCATGTGAACTTCAGCCGCACCCGCATCACGCAAGGCTTTGACTAATTTGCGGCTGGTTGTACCCCGCACAATTGAATCATCTACAATTACAACTCTTTTACCCGCCAAGACATCTTTGAGGGGGTTGAGTTTCATCCGAATACCAGACTCGCGCATGGTTTGAGTTGGTTGAATAAAGGTGCGCCCAACGTAGCGATTTTTAATCAAGCCCTCACCATAGGCAACGCCAGAAGCTTGAGAAAATCCAATCGCCGCCGGGATACCAGAATCAGGTACGCCAAACACAATATCGGCTTCGACATTCGATTCGGCAGCCAGTTGTCTTCCTAAGCGCATCCGATAGCTGTATAAAGTTTCATTGTGCATAACGCTATCAGGACGGGCAAAGTAAATCATTTCAAAGATGCACAATTTACGTTGCGGCTGCTGACTCCAGTGGAATGAAGCCAAACCTTCTTCGGTTATCCAAACTAATTCTCCCGGTTCAACATCGCGCAGGTATTCAGCGCCAATAATGTCTAAACCGCAAGTTTCGGAAGACAATACATAACGTACAGGATTTGTCCCAACAGTCCCAATTACTAAAGGACGAATACCGTTAGGATCGCGGGTTCCCATTACCCCGACTGGTGTGCCAATAACTAAACTAAAGGCTCCTTGGCAACGATGAAATGCTTGAATTGCCCCGTCTAACCAATCTGCACCAGCGTTGACTGCTTCGGCGATCGCAAAGGCAATCATTTCTGAGTCAGTTGTTGTGACTAAGTTAAAATTGCTCTTAACCAATTCATCACGTAATTGTGTCGTATTGACAAGATTCCCATTATGTGCAAGAGCAAGATTGCCTAAGCGAGTCTCAACCACAGCAGGCTGGGCGTTAACTTTGCGGCTAGAACCAGTGGTGGAATAGCGGGTGTGACCAACAGCAAGATTTCCGGGCAACTCTTCTAAAATAGATTCGTTGAATACTTGAGACACCAAGCCCATATCTTTGTGCAGATGGACTTTTGTACCCTCAAAGGTAGCAATTCCAGCAGATTCTTGACCCCTGTGCTGGAGGGCATACAATCCAAAGTAGGTTAGTTTGGCAACGTCTTCTCCTGGTGCGTAAATTCCAAAGACACCGCAAGCTTCTTCGGGCTTGTCAGGACGGTCATTATTTGAGTTGAAATGAGGTTCGGGGTATTCATCCGAAGTCACAGAATCAATGGGAATCATGCTGGCTTTGCTCCTGGTTGGGGTGTCAAGTCACTGGGGTGATGGCTTGAGGTGGCTATACCATTTGGGATTTTGGATTGTCAAACGGTGAGTATGTAACCTTTTGAGCAATCCGTCTCCGTATTCACTTTTTGAAAGTGTTATGGTCTATTCTTAACAAATCTTTAACCACTTATTAAAACAGTACCCTAAGAAGTCTGAAGTATGAAGTCTGAAGTGTGAAATTTTTGACTTCAGACAAGATAACTTGATGTGGAACTTATTTTTGAAACCCCTCTCCAAACCTCTCCCCGACGCGGAGAGAGGCTTTGAGTCTTACTCCCCTTCCTTCGTAGGGAAGGGGTTGGGGGTTAGGTTAAAAAGAAAGTTACACACGGCGTTAGATACTTTTTTAGGACTGAGTGTGTGCAGCTAGACGTTTAGCGATCGCATGATTGTAACGATCCTTCATATCTTCCATACTAACTGCGATTAAGGTTTGGTTATCGGTAGTTAAAACCGTCAAACCAGCACCATAATTACCAACCATGCCTAATTTTTGCCATTCTTGAGGAAGATGTTCTTGTAAGTATGATTCCCAGATTTCTTGGTGTTCTGATCCCACAGAAACAATAATTCTTGCGCCAGCTTCACCAAATAGCACTTCATCCAGACGCTGTAACTGATTTGGCGAAATGTCTAATTGTACTTCTGCGCCCAAATTGCCAGTAATCGAAGATTCTGCCAAAGCGATAACTAATCCGCCCTCAGCACAATCATGGGCTGAACGCACCCACCCAGAACGAATACCATCACGACAAACCTGCTGCACACGTCGTTCCAAGTCAAAATTTACCCTTGGTGGTCTGCCAGCTACAGTATTGTGGATGGTAGCCAGATATTCTGATGCGCCTAATTCCACTTTGGACTGTACAGTTAACCCCAGTAAATAAATCGCATCACTGCTTGCTTGCCAAGCTTGACCGCAAATTTTGGTGAAATCAGGAATTAAACCCACCATACCCACCACAGGAGTCGGATAAATTGGTTGGGGGTTGCCTTGAGAATCGACAGTTTCATTGTAAAGAGAGACATTTCCCCCTGTGACTGGTGTGGCTAGTTCTCGACAACCTTCTGCTAAACCGCGACAAGCTTCGGCTAATTGCCAATAACCAATGGGTTTTTCGGGACTGCCAAAATTCAGGTTATCGGTAACAGCTAATGGTTCTGCACCCACACAACTGAGGTTGCGGGCGGCTTCGGCAACTACAGCCTTAGCACCTTCATAGGGATCAAGGTAAACATAGCGGGGATTGCAATCTACCGTAGCAGCAACGGCAGATTTCAGATTTGGCGATGTGAGATTGGGGATGGCTTCTAATGGTCTTAAGCGCACTACAGCCGCATCTGCACCACCGGGAAGGAGGACAGTATTATTTTGTACTTGATGGTCGTACTGACGGTATACCCAATTTTTCGAGGCGATCGTGGGTGTATTGAGTAAAGTCAATAAGATATCATTCCAACTGTGGCTACCGATCCCCGCAGTTGTGCAAGCAGGTAAACTATCGGCTGTCCATGTCCAAGCTTGGCGGGCGTATTCTGGCGGTTCCGCTAACAACTCACGTTCGTAAAGTGGCGTATTTTCTGCCAAAGCATCAGCCGGAATTTCCGCCGCAATTTTCCCCCGGAATAAAATCCTGACGATGGGTTCTGCAATTACTGTGCCAGCGACAACCGCGTGAAGCCCCCACCGATGGAAAATATCAATTAACTCCTGTTCCCGGCCTTTGTGGGCAACAAACAACATTCGTTCTTGCGATTCCGACAGTAAATATTCATAGGGAACCATCTCAGTTTCCCGCACCGGAATCTTATTTAAATCTAATTCAATGCCGACACCACCTTTGGCTGCCATTTCTGAGGTAGAACAGGTAATCCCGGCTGCACCCATATCTTGGGCGGCGACCACTGCGCCAGTTTTAAATGCTTCTAGACAAGCTTCAATTAACGACTTTTCTAAAAACGGATCGCCGACTTGCACCGCCGGACGGTCATCCATCGACGCATCAGTTAATTCGGCACTGGCGAAACTTGCGCCACCCATCCCATCGCGTCCGGTGGTGGAACCCACATACAATACAGGATTACCGATACCCGATGCCCCAGATTTGACAATTTCCGGCGTTTCCATCAATCCCAAAGCCATGACGTTAACTAAGGGATTTCCGGCATAAGCAGGGTCAAAGTATACTTCGCCACCAACTGTGGCTACGCCAACACAGTTGCCATAATGGCTGATACCTGAAACTACCCCAGTAAATAGCCTTTGGGTTTTCGGGTCATCTAGAGAACCAAAACGCAATGAGTTTAACAAAGCAATGGGACGCGCACCCATTGTAAAAATATCTCTGAGGATACCACCGACACCCGTGGCGGCTCCTTGAAAGGGTTCAACGGCGGAAGGGTGGTTATGAGATTCAATTTTAAAAGCGAGGCGGAGTCCTTCACCTAAGTCAACCACACCCGCATTTTCACCAGGGCCTACGAGAATGCGGGGGCCTGTAGTGGGAAACTGTTTGAGTAAGGGTCGGGAATTTTTGTAGCAGCAATGTTCTGACCACATCACCCCAAACATTCCCAGTTCTGCTTTGTTAGGATGGCGGCCTAAACGTCGCACAATTTCTGCATATTCTTCGGGCTTAATACCTTCGGCGGCAATTTCTTGGGGAGAAAACGGATCTTTGGGGGTGGTGGTCATGGGAATAATGCACCAAGGGGACAGAAGACTATTTTATAGTTAATGGTCAATATAAAAATCCGGTTTGATTTCTGAATCTAGTTGTATGGGCAGGGAGTAGGGAATGGGGAGTGGTGAGTAGGTAAGAAGTCTTATTTGGGCGTACTGACTTTTTTCATAAATCAAATTATGAGTCCTATGTCATTGGCTATTTGTGCTTTGTTTTTCCCCATCTGTAACTGCTGTTGTAGCTCTAAGCTTGTCCGTTGTTACACACTTAAGTAGATACCGCTCGATAGTAACACTCAAGTGACGACAATCACATAGAAACATGATTGAGATCGTCTCTCACCCTTTGCCAAATTGGCATAATTACATACAACTGAACTCTAGCCGAGTCATTAATAGGGAACACACTAATCGCCGACAGCTTTGATAAAAGACTGTCGGCTTTTTGTATTTGGGAGTGTGGGAGGTGTGGGAGGTGTGGGGAGTGTGAGAAAACCAGGTAGTGACCATTGACTAATGACTTAATGACTAATGACCAAATAAAATTTCCCCACAGTTGGTTGATAGCTTGACACAGAGATGGCCAAAGCCACTACCAAATGTGGGGAGAGTATGATCAAATTAGAGTTGTTATGTTTTGAGTGCTAACACTCAGCACTCACTTTAGGAGACAGGAAGACACATCTAAAGAAGCAAAACAAACTTTGGCTTATGACATCGCTTGAATGATGTAATCAAAGTATGGTGCTGCTGCGGCTGCGTCGTCTGCACTGAGTAAGTCAAGGGAGGCTTTTTTCAGACAATTGATGGCTTCTACCATTCCAGGAACGGGAACACCAAGGGAGTTGTACATTTCCCGCACACCAATTAAACCGATTTTTTCAATTGGCTCTTTGTCACCAGCAAGTACGCCATAGGTAATCAGGCGTAAATACCAGCCAAAGTCACGGATACACAATGCACGTTGGCGTTCACCATAGGCATTGCCACCGGGTGCGATAAAATCAGGACGCTTCTGCCAAAGTTGCTTGGTGGCTTCCTGAACTATCTTTTTTTCATTTTCGGACAGGGTGGCAGCAATACGAGTCCGTTGCTCCCCTGTTTGCAAAAAGTCTTTGATACTTTTGAGTTCGCCACTGCTGGGATAACGCAGTTCGTCGTCGGCTTTGAGAATAACTTGGCTAATTACAGTCATGATTATTGTAATCACGAGAAATATTATTTGCTAGTTTAACGAGTTGGAGGTACAGAGGGGAAGGGAAATAGAAGTATGAAGTATGAAGTGTGAAATTAAACTTCAATTTCTTGACAAATGACAAATGACTATTGACTAATGACAAATAATATTTGGAAACAAGGTGAATTAATTGAAGTAGCGATCGCTGATCTCAGTGACACTGGTGATGGGGTTGGTCGCTATGAGGAGCGGGTGGTATTTGTACCAGATACTGTCCCTGGCGATCGTGTCGTGGTACGTTTACTGCATGTCAAGCCAAAATATGCTCACAGCAAACTTATCCAGCTATTGCAGCCATCACCGCACCGCATCCGCCCAAGCTGCATTGTGGCTGATAAGTGTGGTGGTTGTCAGTGGCAGCATATTGATTATGAATATCAGCTAGAAGCAAAACGCAATCAAGTTATTCAGGCTTTGCAGCGTATCGGTGGTTTTACTGCACCATCAGTAGATCCTGTATTGGCGGCTGTGTCACCCCTGGGATACCGCAATAAATCTACTTATCCTGTCAGTGTTTCTACTACCGGGCAAGTACAGGCGGGATATTACCAAAAGGGTAGTCACCATTTGGTGAATTTAAATCAATGCCCTGTGCAGGATTCTCGCTTAAATCCTCTGCTTGCGGAAGTAAAGCAAGACATTCAAAAGCGTGGCTGGAAAATTTACAACGAACAACGCCACCAAGGGCAAATTCGTCATCTAGGTTTACGCATCGGCCGCCGCACGGGAGAAATGCTGTTGACTTTGGTGGTCACAGATTGGCAGTTAGCGGGAATTACGGAACAAGCCGAGGAATGGTTGCAGCGATATCCCCAATTGGTGGGAGTTTCTTTAAATCGCAACCCAGAACGCACTAATGCCATTTTTGGTAGGGAAACTCGCACTATTGCTGGAGTTCCTTATCTGAGAGAAGAATTTGCCAATTTAGAATTTCAAGTCCGCCCCGATACATTTTTCCAAGTTTCTACGGAAACAGCCGAAGCACTGTTAGAAGTCATTCAGGAGGAACTTAACCTCCAAGGAAATGAGGTACTAGTTGACGCTTATTGTGGGATTGGAACCTTAACACTGCCTTTAGCCAAGCAGGTGCGCCAAGCAGTAGGACTGGAATTACAAGCCGAAGCAGTTGAACAAGCAATTTTGAATGCGAATCGCAATAGTATACATAACGTTACATTTCAAGTCGGTGCGGTAGAGAATTTACTGCCGCAAATGGGAATAATACCTGATGTGGTCATACTTGATCCACCACGTAAGGGATGCGATCGCACTGTCATCGATTCATTACTGCGATCGAAACCTGCTCGCATCGTTTACGTCAGCTGTAAAGTAGCCACACTTGCGCGTGACCTAAAGTTGTTATGTGAAGGAGGCCTATATAAAGTTACAAGGGTGCAACCTGCTGATTTTTTTCCACAAACCTCTCATATAGAAGCTGCTGCCTTTCTTGTGTTATGACATTTAAATAAGAGTACTTACTCTTTATCAAAATCTTAAATTGCAAATTTGTAGTCTCTTGCATAGTAACAATGCTAAAATCGAATTAACCTAAAACATAGAAATGATTTTGTTAAAACAACTAAAGTCGCATAGACTCTCATTGATTATGAATAAGGTTGTCTGATATAAGAATCGGCAATACAAAACTCACTTTCATAGTTCTCAAAAATTTTCAGCATATTTTAATTTGCTGACTACGATCGCAGATTTTTAAAAGCCGTTTTATGTATCAACAATCAAATTTCATAAACAGAGTAAATGCTCCCTAGCATTTTCAAAACTAGTATAAAAGACGCAAGTTTGAAGGCAGCATGACCACCTCCAACTTTGTCAGGGTGCGCGTACAAGCAAACTGATGTCTAGCTAACTGAAAGCTATGGGGTTTCTCTTGTGATTAGTATTTCGCTCCGTCCTGTTGGACGTTATTGGGGCACACTTAGCTTTGCCTCTACTCTCTATCTTTGTCCCATATTAGATTTACTGCTGGCAGAAATTCCAGCTAAATTACAAGCAGAATTGCGGCTAGGACTCCAAGAAGCTTTAGTCAATGCCGCCAAACATGGTAATAATCTCGACCCCAGTAAAAGAGTCGTAGTCCGTTTTTCGTTGATAGATAATCAATATTGGTGGGTAATTTCTGACCAAGGTCAAGGCTTTACACCGGAGCCAAGTTCTGATAGGGAACCGACAGACTATTTACCGCCGGATGAATCAGAAAGTGGTCGCGGTTTATGTTTACTCCATCAAATTTTTGATCAGGTAGAATGGAGTCGCAAAGGTACAGAATTAAGATTGTGTAAACAGATGGAAAATCGCCACCGATTATCTTTGAGGCGATGAAGAAAAGTGTGAAGTGTGAAACGTAACATACTTCACACACTGCGTGCGTAAATACTAGAAAAAAGCAGGTTTGGTGCAGGCGTACAACGACAAATATATATTGCGCCGTAACCTAACAGGAAATTATGAAATTTGAGAAAATTATTGTGACAGGTGAATTAATTGCAGCGTGCATTTGATCGTTGGAATTGTATTATTTTGGTAGATGAAAATTTTGCGGTTTTCCTTATCTTAATATCTTAATAAAGGTATTTAAGCACTAGTACAATAAGGCAAAAGTAAAAAGGCAAAAGGAAAAATAAGGAATAACGATACAACATACCTTGTAGCAATTCCAGATAGTTTGTTTATTTACGCCGACCTGTACTAGTTATTCGGCAAGTTAAATGACAAGCGATCGCACAAGTAATTCGTAGCTAGATAAAATTGGGTTATTTGTTCAGCAAATTCCGCTAATCTTTGATGGTATGTTTAAGGATTCAGCAATTTCACGCTGAAGGCATCTATCCTAGTAAAGCGGCTGTTTCTTAGCTACTGGCTCAACCAGGATGTTTTCGTGACCAAGAGGTTCGCGTCACCTTTCAATCTGTAAAAAGATAAATTGGTTTAGAAGCATAAACATGCCGTCCTTTATTGGAAGCACAATCTTGGCATATCTTTTGCAAGGTTATAGATAAAGCCACACGGCACTAAGTGTGACGTATGGCTTTATTGTAAAATGGGCAGTACCAGACTCGAACTGATGACATCCTGCTTGTAAGGCAGGCGCTCTACCAACTGAGCTAACCGCCCGTTTGCGCTTTGTGTTTGCGCTCACAATTAAATAATATAGCAAAATATTTTGAATCGCGCTAGTATTTTTGAGAAAAATTTTTTGAATATTTTTGAGAACCTTTAAATGCCCTCTGGTCGAACGCATGATCGCATTACTCTGTGGGCTTTGCCGTTGGTGGCGGGTGTGGCTTTTTGGCAGACCCGCAGTAGCAGCGTGACGTTGCTGGTGGCTGGTGGGTTTATGTTTGGCGGTTTGATGTTTGGCCCTGACCTAGATATTTACTCTCGGCAATATCAACGCTGGGGTTATTTGCGCTGGATTTGGCTACCTTATCAAAAAAGCCTGCGTCATCGTTCTTTTTTATCGCATGGGCCGATTATTGGGACGACACTGCGAGTCATTTATCTTTCCTGCTTGTTAGTGATCGCAGCATTTATAATTTTGGTAATTTTTGAAAAACTGGGAAACACAAGATTTAATTGGTTAGGTTTGGGTGAAAATATCCAAAAATCGCTACTTGGCTATGGTACAGAATATCTTGCCCTGTTTCTTGGTTTAGAACTCGGCGCGATGAGTCATTCTTTGAGTGATTGGTGTGGTTCTGCATATAAGCGAATGCAAAAGCAGGGAATTAGCGGTTTATTCCCTACCAGCAAAGTCAAAAAGCGCAAAGTATCACGCCGTGTTCGTCCGTCGCCACCTAGAACTAGTACAAAAAAGCAAAAGTAAAAAGTCAAAAGTCAAAAGTAAAGAATAGTAATACCACAAGCCTTTTAGCAATTCTAGATGGTGACTGAGCGATTATTTGTTTTTATGCGTCAGTTTTAATAATGAAACTCCCTCACAAGTTCCTCAAATTGTTCTTCTAAATTAAAAGTGTAGGTAACTAGCGATCGCCTTTAGTTGCTTAACTCCATCTCATACCCAATCAGACCAAACATCAGTATAAATGCTGTCTGATGTTCGCACTCGGAAGATTTACAGGAGTTCGTTATGAAAACCCAACGCAACTATCCAGTATATCGAGGAGAAGTGATCGCTGCTTCGGCACTAGTTACCTTGGCGCTATTTGGAGGAACTGCTTGGTGGAGTTGGCAAATCACCAATCCCACAACCCAGGCGAATAATTCAGCAGTAATTATTGACTCAAAATCTGCGCCAGAAGTAGCAGCAATACAACCGCAAACTTATTGGTTAAAATTTGACAACAACCAAATTCACTTAGTACCTCAACCTGTAAAAGTAAAAGCCGGAGTAACTTCAGAGGAAGCCTTAAAATTAGCTTTCAATTATCTATTAACAACGCCTAAAACTGCTGAATTAATTACCACAATTCCAGCAGGTACAAAGTTATTAGATATGCGAATTACTCAGACAGGAATTTATATCAATTTATCACCAGAATTTAGTCAAGGTGGTGGTAGTACTTCAATGGCTTATCGTTTAGCACAGGTTATCTATACTGCTACTAGTATTGACCCAACAGCTAAGGTTTTTGTCTCAGTTTCAGGCAAACCAATCGATACAGATCATCCACTTGGTGGTGAAGGGTTGATTTTGCGACAACCAATTACACGGCGACAATTTGCCGAAGACTTTACGATTTCTTGATTGCTTGAGTTGCTGTTCTGTTTTTTCAATATATCAAACTGCACTACTATGGCAAAAAGTCATAATTTTTTACTCAATAATTGTATTATTTTATGGCATTTTATTAACCAACCACTTTTCCGGCGCACGACATTATTCAACCCTTGTAAGTTTTGGCAAATTTACCACATACACGAGGAGTTAGAGCGCATCTGGAATTATGACACCATTCAATTTTTAGAGAAATGCTGTAATTATGACACAATTATCCTCTTAGAGAGATGTTTAGCCATAGAAAATGAGCCTAAATAAGATTACAGCGTTTTCCAGTTGAGTGCAGTACAAGTTATTAGAGGCTAGGATGCTCAAGGCTAAATGAATGTAACTCATTAGGATGAAAAACGCTGTACATCATCTAAAAGTCACAATTAGCGAGAAGAAAATTTAAATAAAGCATTTACTAAAGTTTTTCACATCAAAACCAAATAGGAGAAAGATTTATGTCTATTAGCAAAATCATCAAAACAATTACAGATGGTACGGCACAAGTTGTCACCTATATTTCAAGTGCAGCTAGTAGAATTTTTAGCCCCAGAGATGATAACTACCCAGAAACGGGAGTTCAACCTTTTGATGGCGATATTGCTGATAATAAACGTAGACATTAAGGTTAAACGGGCGACTTATTCAGTCGCCCTGACTCAAGTAAGGCGGCAAACATGATTACTGTTAGGAAAATTAACGATGAATTAGCGATCGCAGGACAAATTACCTTAGATCAGTTAAAGCAATTAGCTGAGGAAGGCTGCCAGTCTGTAATCAATTTGCGATCGCCAGATGAAACAAGCTCACTAGACAACGAAAAAGAAAAAGTTGAGTTTTTAGGATTACAGTATATTAATTTTCCTACCAATCTTGGAGAAATTAATCATCAAGCAGCACTTGATATCTTTCAAGTAATCAACAAATCACCGAAACCAACTTTGATTCATTGTGATGATTCCATCCGTTCAGCAGCAATAGTACTTTTATATATTGCTACTAAACAAGGAGTCACCTTTGAAAAAGCTCTCCAACAAACTATCAATTTAGGCTTAATTTCGTCTCACTGTTGAAATTTTATCTAGGAATCTGCTGGCTTTTTTAGAAATCAAATCTGTATCATATATCTTTGACCGCAATTTAGGATAAATTCTTCCTAGTAATTTATAAAATCAACTTTATAAAGAAGAATTCAGAAATCAGGGGTCAGAATTAAGTATGAATTCTGAATTCTGTTTTCTGACTCCTTTTTAAAAATTGGTGACTCATTATCATAAAGCTACATTAATAAAGAGGTAATTTAAAATGACTAAAACTCTATTGAATCTAACAATAAGATTAGTTGTTCAAGAACTTGAAGGGATTTTAGAAACTTACCCTCATCATCCTTATCAAGAAGCCTTTGCTAATCCTGATATGCGGCAAAATCTCATTGCTTATATTTTAAGTAGGATTCCCAATCAATACATCACAGTTGATGAGGTGGAAAAACCAAAATTTATTTGTTCAGAATCTCTGTGTCGTTCTTTAGAAAGTACACTGCACATAGAATCAATTATTCGCCAAGGTGTTGATAAAATTCTAGGTGAACAAGCACAAAATCTTCATCGCTACATTCCAGAAGTTGTTGATCCAAATTTGTCCGCATCTCATTGGTTTGGATAAGTATATTGCAGTTCCATTTGAGATAGGAAAAAAGAGACAAGGGGGACAAGGAGGACAAATTATTTGTGAACTCAAAAGCTCCCCGACTTTTTCAAAAAGTCGGGGATATGAAGCTTTTTATTTACCTAATCGACTTTTTGCAACTGTGCTACTCTGGGGTCAATAATTTTCTGCCCCAAACTAGCAAATTTAATCGCTACAGATATTTTATTTGCCGAACCGAAAATGTGAGTTATTTCCCCAATTCCAAAACTTTTATGTAGGACTTTATCTCCTACTTGCCAGTTATTAGATGTTTCTTGCTGTCCGCGATTTGTTGCACCAGTTCTAGGATAATTTTGACGAATTGTACTTTGGCTAGTTAATAATTCTGGGGGTAATTCATCGAGAAATTGCGATCGCAATGCAGGTTCCCGTGAACCATATAAACGGCGTTCGCGGGCGAAGGATAAATGTAACCGTTCTTGGGCGCGGGTAATTCCTACATAACACAAACGCCGTTCTTCTTCTAAAGCGGCGGGGTCATTCATCGAACGGTAGTTGGGAAATAACCCTTGTTCTAATCCCACCAAAAAGACTACGGGAAATTCCAATCCTTTAGAAGCGTGTAGAGTCATTAAAGAAACGGCTGTTTGTCCTTCTTTCAAATTATCCAAATCAGAACTTAAGGCGGTACTTTGCAAAAAGGCTGTTAACGAAACATCCTCATTTTCTTCTTGAAATTGCAAGACGGCGTTATACAGTTCCTGGACGTTTTGGATTCTGTCTTCTGCTTCATCTGTACCTTGACTTTGCAAGTCTTGGACATAACCAGATTCTTCTAACAAACCCATGACAATTTCCGAAACTGGAACCGTGGCGACTTGTTCTTGATAGCGGCTAATCATTTGGGCAAAATTATTTACCGATTTTGCCGAACGCCCCGCTAATGTATTTACAGATGTTTCATCACTGAGAATTTCCCACAAGTTCAGCCCTAATTGTTGGGAGGCGTTAATTAAGTTATCAATGGTGGCTTTACCGATTCCGCGCCGGGGAGTATTAATCACCCGCAATAAACTCACTGTATCAGCAGGGTTAGCGATCGCTCTGAGATAAGCTATCACATCTTTAATTTCTTTGCGGTCATAAAATTTCATCCCCCCCACAACTGTGTAAGGAATTTGATTCCTGACTAACAATTCTTCAAAGGGTCGAGATTGGGCGTTAGTGCGATACAAAATCGCAAAACTACCCCAATTTAATTCGGGATGTTGATTTTCTAAAGTGCGTATTTGCCGAATCACAAAATCTGCTTCTGCCAGTTCATCATCGGCTTTATGACAATAAATTTGTTCGCCACTTCCCCGCGTCGGCTTTAGGACTTTATCAATTCGTTGGGTGTTATTTTCAATTAATTCATTCGCTGCTTGTAAGATATTTTCACAAGAGCGATAGTTTTCTTCTAACTTCACCATTGTGCGCGTATCTTCATCCGCTAAACCATCACCGAAATCATTTTGAAATTCCAGCAAAATGGTAAAGTCTGCCATACGGAAACTATAAATTGATTGGTCAGCATCGCCTACTACAAATACTGAGCGATTTTGCCAATTCCATTCACTTTTTCTGTCTTCTCCATTTGTAACTAACAACCGAATCAAATCATATTGAGTGCGGTTGGTATCTTGATATTCATCGACTAAAATATGACAGAATTTGCGATGCCAATAACCTAAGACTTGCTCGTTTTGCTGAAATAATTTGGTAGGTACAAGAATTAAATCATCAAAATCTAGAGCATTATTTTCTGCTAGTTTATCTTGATATGAACTGTAGACTTGAGCAATAACTCGTCCGCGATAATTTGGTTGTTCTTTTTCAAAGTCTTGGGGTGATAGACCTTGGTTTTTAGCGTTACTGATGGCGTAGCGGACAGAACGCGGTTCAAACTTTTTATCGTCGAGGTTTAATTGTTTGGTGACGATTTCTTTAACTAAAGATTGGGCATCTGATTCATCAAAAATTGAGAAATTCCGATTCCATTTGCGCCCCTTTTCATCTTGATATTTCTCAATATCAAACCGGAGAATGCGTGAAAATAAACTGTGGAAAGTGCCGCACCACAAATCTTTGATGGTTGTGCGGTAAACTTGCGATCGCAGTTTTGTTTGTTCGTGTTCTGGTAATAGCTCAAATCTTGTACCATGTTGCGTCATCGCCAATTGTTCCGCAAACAACTTTTGAATACGTTCCTTCATTTCCCGCGCGGCTTTGTTGGTGAAAGTCACCGCCAAGATATTTTCCGGGTTCACACGGTGTTTGAGAATCAAGTTAGCGATGCGATAAGTTAAGGCACGGGTTTTACCGGAACCAGCGCCAGCCACAACTAACAACGGGCCACAGTAGTGTTCTACGGCTTGACGTTGGCTAGGGTTGAGGTGACTGAGAAAGTCAATAGTTGTAGTCATGGCTTGTGAGGTGTGCGGGTTTGTCGCTGCTAGTCATAAGGTATTTTAGCAGTGTCAACCCTGTGGTTTTAACTAGAAAGGTGCGATCGCATTTTTGCATTCACCATATTTAATCCCCCTCAACGTTCCTCAGTATAAGTCTTGCAGCAGATGAAGCATCCCAAATCTCTACCACTTGTATTAAGCTTTCGTGATTAACATTGGCTTACTTACTTGTCAATGAGTACATATTGCATATACTGAACAGTATAGTTAATATAAATTTTTGTATAGCGAGGACTAGGAATGTACATAGTACAGATTGCCTCGGAATGCGCTCCTGTAATTAAAGCAGGCGGTTTAGGGGATGTTGTCTACGGACTGAGTAGGGAATTAGAAGGCAGGGGAAATTGCGTTGAGATCATTCTGCCCATGTATGATTGTATGCGCTACGACCATATTTGGGGTCTGCATGATGCCTACAAAGACTTATGGGTACCTTGGTACGGTGCGGCAATTCACTGTTCTGTGTACTGCGGTTGGGTACATGGTAGGCTGTGCTTCTTTATTCAGCCCCACTCCGAAGATAACTTCTTTAATCGTGGCTGTTATTACGGTTGTGATGATGACAATATGCGCTTTGCCTTCTTTAGCAAAGCCGCTTTAGAATTTCTCAATCAAAGCAACAAGCGACCTGATATTATCCATTGTCATGATTGGCAAACAGGCTTAATTCCTGTTTTACTCGCTGAGATTTACAAATACAATGGTATGGAATATCAGCGAGCTTGCTACACCATCCATAACTTTAAGCATCAGGGAATAGGTGGTGGAGAAACGCTTGTGGCTACAGGTTTAAATCGAGAAGAGTACTATTTCCAATATGATAAGCTGCGTGACAACTTTAACCCCTTTGCGCTGAATTACATGAAAGGGGGTATTGTTTACGCCAATGCAGTCACCACAGTTTCACCCAACCATGCTGAGGAAGCAAGTTATACAGAAGTTGGTTGTGGTTTAGGTCATACACTGCATTTACATCAAGATAAATTCTCTGGAGTACTTAACGGTATAGATTACGATTTTTGGAATCCTGAAGTTGACCGTTATATCCCGAATAACTATACCTACGAAGATTTTGAACAAAAAATATATAACAAAAAGGCTTTACGCGAAAGGCTCTTGCTTGATGCAGCCGATAAACCAATCATTGCATATATTGGTCGGTTAGATAATCAAAAAGGTGTACATTTAGTACATCACGCGATTTATCACGCACTCAATAAAGGCGCACAATTTGTATTACTTGGTTCAGCCACAGAAGCAGGAATCAATGCTCATTTCCGCCATGAAAAAGCATTTTTAAATAGTCACCCCGATGTGCATTTAGAATTGGGCTTTAATGAGGAATTATCCCACCTCATCTATGCAGGGGCAGATATGATTGTTGTTCCCAGTAATTACGAACCCTGCGGTTTAACCCAGATGATTGGTTTAAAATATGGTACAGTGCCAATTGTGCGTGGTGTTGGTGGGTTAGTAAATACGGTATTTGATAGAGATTACGACCAAAATCTGCCACCAGAAAAACGCAATGGTTATGTATTTTATCAAACCGATCATTACGCTTTAGAATCGGCAATGAATCGCGCGATTGATTTATGGTATCAGTCACCTGATGAGTTCCGCCAATTAGCGATTCAGGGCATGAAATATGACTACTCATGGAATATTCCAGGAACAGACTACTTAAAGATTTACGAATGGATTAGACATCCTTGGTAAGTCAGCATAAACGGATTTATCTTGGTTTAATTTAATACAATTTTCATACTAAAGGGTGCGGTTTGCTATAGCGATCGCACCTTTACTAATTTATAGATACCAACATATAACTTGATAAATATTTGTTGCTCATTCTAGGGGTTTTCTGGAAAGTCAAACAATCAGCTTGAGGTAATCAAAAACGGCTGTAACTTATCTTGTTAACAATTTTTTATATAACGTGAAATGTCAAAGTTACTCTTTAGCCAATTGAATCTCTTAGGATAGATGTCAGAATTTCAACACAAGCTATAGATCAAAATATAACGTTTGATTCATTTGATATATTCATCATATTTTGAGAGGTAACTATGCTCCACCATATTTCTATTTCTGTCAACAATCCTCAGCACGTAGCTAATGTTATGGCAGAAATTATGCAGGGCCGAGTAGCACCATTTTCACCTAATCCCGGTGGGTATACGATGTTAGTGGGGGATGAATTTGGTACAGGAATTGAGTTTTATCCCTTGGGTAGTGAGATTATCCCTGATGTATGGCAAGGACAAGCAGGATTTCAGATGAATGAACATCCTGCAAATTACACATCAGTTCATGCAGCAATTTCTGTCCCCGTCAGCCTAGAGGAAATTGAACGCATTGGCGCACGGGAAGGTTGGCGAGTGCTGGCTTGTAGCCGTAATGGTGTGTTTGATGTAGTGGAATTTTGGATTGAAAATCGTTTGATGTTGGAACTCCTGACACCGGAGATGGCTGCTAAGTATCTCGATGTAACCAGTCCGCAACAATTAGAACGGAGGGCTAATTCAGTGGCGGGTTCAGTGGCGGGTGTGGAGGTGGGTGGATAAGCTGGAATGCGATCGCTAAATAATACTGAAAGATTAAAGTTTCCACAATTGCTGTAGATATTCCTGAACATCCGAGAAAGTATTCCAGGGAATATACGGTTTTTGGTGTTGGTCTAAGTAATATGCTAGGCGATCGCGGGCAAATACAATCGAAGCTTGTAAGCCCATATTCAAATCTGTGAGGGAGTCACCTATGGCGATTGTCTCATCAGCAGGATACTTTGCCATGACTTGCACTTTGGCTACTAATTCTGTACCGCCTTCATAATCAGAATTGACTTTGAAGTAAGTACCACTAGTATCTATATCAACAGCGTGAATTGCGGCTACTCTTTGGGCTATCTCACCTAAAACTACTTCTACCATTCCCCGCAGTCCACCAGACACCACAACCAAAGGGACATTTTGGGAATCTAGAAAATCTAGCAGTTCGATAAATCCTTTACGTATGGGTTGCGATCGCGTAGACTCTACAATTTCTCCATACTGTGAAGATGGAATTGATTCTAAAATTTTCTTGACTCCCTCCCGCAGTGTTACCCTCTGGGCATAAATTTCTGGCAAAAATTGTGCAGCTACTTCCGGCGCAAACTTTTTTAGCACCGCCACAAAGGTTTCCTCTACTGTGATTGTCCCATCAAAATCACAAAAAACAATCCGCTTCACAGTTTCATCCTATTAGATTTTCGAGTAATGAGCGTCCAATTTGTCGCGCTTCATCTGTATTATTCAATGTGACGTAGTAGAGCTTCATTGAATATTCCCATTAAATTTTAGAACTGAGTAAAAGATTTATCTCAATTCGATTTGAACTCAATAGGCGAATAAATCAAATACGGCAACATTTTCCGATTTTTTGCGTCAGCTACCAAAACTTGCTATTAAATCCCTAATTTTTTGTTTTTCTCTGATTTTATGTTTTCATTCTATCTTCTATCTAAAGTAGTAACTTGCATCTATATTTTGATAGATATGTTGAGAGTTAAATTTGTAACTAAGCAATTCATAATTTTATGACTTATGACTGATTAATAAATATTAATTTTCAAGTAAAAAATATTAAGTATTATCACTAGGAAAACTTGAATTTTGTGTACTGCGTTACAAAACTTAACAATAGTATATGTTAATTTTAAAATAAATCAAGCTAAAAACTTGATTTCTGCTTGATACTAAATAGTAGTAATACTGAAGCAAAAGTAAATTTAACTACTAAATAAGATGTTATGAGGTGCTATTTTTAATAGTTTTGACAACTGAATTAAAAAATTGATTGCTCAAGAAAACTCGCCATGAATGCACTACCGATTACAAAACTTGCTGTCCCAGATAGATTTTGGTATACAGGAGTGAGGAAAAAAGTCTTAATTGACTTTGGTAGCGATCGCCCAAAAATTATTCATAAAGTAGGACAGAGTCCAGGTTTTGAAGCAACTGCCAGCTACACCGACCCAATAACAGGCAAACTGCGGTTATACAGTGATGGTCAATTGATTTTCCACGGACAAACTCATGAAATATTAGATAACGGAGTGTGGGGTGCAAAAAGTTGGTCAGCGACACAAGCCGTAGCAATTGTACCCTCACCTGGTGGTCATCCTGACAGATTTTACATCTTTACTAATAACAACCAGGAGATATATTACTCCATTGCAGATTTATCTCAAGGTATTAATGGTTCAGTAATTTTATTGAACCGTAAATTGACAGGGAAACAAGATAATCCAGGGGAAGCAATGGGTGTTGTACCCCATAGCGATGGCGAATCTTTTTGGCTGATAATTTTTAATGGCAGAACAGAGGTACGTGCCTACCTAGTGGATAAAAATGGCATCAACAGTAAATATGTAGCTTCACCAATTGATTTTCCCGAAAATCGGTTGAATCCCTTAGTTGGTAAAAAAGTTCATAAAGGTTCGATTATTTTCAGTCCCAATTGGCATAAAGTCGCCTTGGGTGTGGCAGGATTAGGAATTGCGATCGCCAAAGTTGACCGTGCTACAGGTAAAATTAGCCACAGTGATTTTTTAATTCGTGGTTCGGCTGGTTACTGTTGCGCCTTCTCTCCTGATAGTACAAAGTTGTATTACGCTAAAGGTGATTGGGAGTTTGGGCAGTGGAACCACCATACCTTAGAAGGTTGGAACGCCACACCACATCAAATGGACTTAGTGACTGAGATTGAAACCGAAATTGATACCTTACCTATTGGCGATACGACTGGCTATTCCGGGCCGAGGTTAGCACCTGACGGCAAAATCTATTGGACAGGGCAAGGCAAATCTTCTCTAGCTGTAGTTGAAAACCCCAACGCCCCAGGAAACGCCCTGAGATTTAAACCGGATGGTTTACCCTTGGGAAATGGTGTATTTGCTAGTTGGAACCTACCAACACAGACATTTAGTTTTTATCGAGAATAGGGGGCGGGAGTCTGAATTCAGATATTTAATTTTATGTTGTCAATTAGTGGAGTAAAAATACCACCACTAATTGCTTCAGACTTTTTTATGGTGATGCTTTAGCGGGTTTCAAATTTCTGGCCTTATAGAAGGTTTCTAAACTTTGGCGATCGCCAACGAAACGCCAATGCCAAGGTTCATAACTCACACCTTGGATATTATCTTGAGGAAAAGACAACTCAAAACCAAAGCGGGCGGCGTTTGCTTGTAGCCAGCCAAAAGCTTTGGTTTGATCAAAGTTAGCCTGAAGATTAGTGGCGGGTACGGCTCCGTCTCCGATATCTACCGCATAACCTGTGTGATGCTCACTATGGCCTGGTGGCGCACTGAGGGCGGCTCTTTGGGCCGGGGTTTGATTGCGTTGCGCCCCGACTTCAAAAAATAATTGCTCTTGTTCTTTCACAGAGCGAAAGCCGGAAATTGGCACTAAAATTACCCCAGCACTCCGCGCGGCTTGAGTCATGGCGCGAAACTTTTCGGCCGCGCCTTTTCGCATTCGGATGCGGCGATCGCCTGTAATTGCTACTAACTCTGACTCTGGTGCTTCTGGGTAAGCTAAATGTCCCAACACCGCATTATTATCTTGGGGATTTGCTGAGTTAGTCGCGCCGGGAGTGGTGACAATTGAGGAATCTGCTGGTGAAGATGAAGAATCAGTGATTTTTTTCGGTGTAGTGAGAGAAAAGAAAAAGCCACTAACTACAGCCAGCAAGATAAATCCCGCGACTCCCCCAATAATCAGAACTAAAGGTTTTAAGGGTGTTTTGGACGAGACATCAGGAGTATCGCGTAAAGCTACTGGAATGTCATCACCAGAATCACCGGACGAATTTGGGGCTTTTCCAGAAAACCCAGCTTTATTCAAGGGTTAACTCCTGCTTTTGTTCAAAATTCATAACAGACTGTAGACTGGACAGAGATTAGCATATTCGTTACATATTACATCTGTCTTTGTTAGGGAAATTTTGGCAAACCTCCTAGAACTATACGTCAAACTGGCAGGCTTAATTTTAATCGGATTTTTCCTGGGACGGAAACTGCCTGCCGCAGTTCCACAGCGTTTGGGTCAGTTCCTTTTTTGGGTGGGAGTACCTGTAAGTATTGTGGCTTTTTTACGCCAAGCTGATCTATCGGCACAGATTTGGATTGCACCTGCGATCGCTCATTTAGCGATTTTATTGGGTGCATTTTTGGCTTGGTTAACAATCAAAGGACAAGCTTATCTGACAAATACAACTTTTCAGCACCCAACTCAGGGAAGTTTTATCTTAGCGGCAATGGTCGGCAATACAGGTTATATCGGCTTTCCTGTGACTTTAGCAATGGTCGGTCAAGATTATTTTGCCTGGGCTTTATTCTACGATTTATTGGGGTCACTGTTTGGTGCTTATGGTTTGGGTGTCGCCCTCGCATCTCGTTATGGTGATGGTGGCACAAACTATTGGCAAATGACTCAAGCTATTTTAATTAACCCAGCCTTGTGGAGTTTTGGCTTGGGTTTGTGGTTTCGCCAAATTAGTATTTCTCCGACGGCAGAATTTTATCTGGAAAAATCGGGTTGGATTGCTGTCGCTTTATCTTTAGTATTAATTGGAATGCGCCTTTCGCTGTTGACTTCTTGGCAAAATTTCCCCCAAGCCGCCATCAGTTTGGCAATCAAAATGCTTCTAGTTCCCCTGCTTCTCGGCAGTACTTTATCTTTATTTGGCGTGACTGGTTCCGCCGCTAAGGTAATTGTTTTACAAATGGCAATGCCGCCAGCTTTTGCAACAATGGTGCTGGCTGAAACTTTCAATCTTGACCGTAATCTCGCCGTGACTTCCCTAGCCTTGGGAGTCTTGCTGTTGTTGGTGACTTTGCCTGTGTGGTTGTGGCTATTCTAAATTTTAGATTTTGGATTTTAGATTTTAGATTGGTAAATTCAGTTGTAGGGCAATAATTTGTCAGCAGAGTTGACTTAACTTTGTTGCCAAATCTGCGGGACTGGTATGTTCGTAATGTTCAAAGGGTTGGTGAATCCAAGGATTATCCGGTAAGTAATCGACGTAATAATCAGGTTTAATTACTGAACAGGCTTTATACCAAACGACGGCGCTGCGAATTTCCGCAATTGAGGAATCGACATTTTCCCGTAACCAAGGACTTGTCTGTTGAAGGGTAATCCCAGAGTCTACCAAGTCGTCAATTAACAGAATATGGGAACCTAACTTTTCTGTGGTCATGGTCAAATGATGGGAAAAAGTGAGATTACCTCGCTCTTGTTTACCGGGGCCGCTATAAGATGATGTCGCTAAAATGGCTAATGGCTGTTGATAAATCCGAGAAATAATATCTCCAACTCGCAGTCCGCCTCTGGCTAGACAGACAATTTGGTTGAATTGCCAACCAGATTGATATATCTGAACCGCCAGTTGTTCGATTTTATAGTGATATTCTGACCAAGAAACGTAAAGGTCTGGCATAAAAAAAGAGATTTTGAGGTAATACTGATAGCGATCGCAAACTTTTTATTTTAATCCGAGCCTCAGATATTATGAACGATTCTGCCGATAATTCTGCTCAAAATCCGGCTTTGAGTCCAAAACTGGATTTTAAAACAAAATTAGCTTATGGTGCAGGTGATTTAGGCCCAGCAATTACGGCTAATATTTCGATATTTTTCTTGTTAGTTTTCTTTACAAATGTCGCTGGGATTCCCGCCGGGTTAGCTGGGAGTGTGTTGTTGATTGGCAAAATCTGGGACGCAGTTAATGATCCATTTGTCGGATTATTAACAGATAAAACCAAATCTCGGCGCTGGGGTCGTCGGTTACCTTGGATGTTCTATGGTGCAATTCCTTTTGGGATTTTCTTTTTCTTGCAGTGGATTGTACCGCAATTTAGCAGCGATCGCAGTACAAATATGTGGGCTTTGTTTTGGTATTACGTTGTGATTGGGTTGATATCTCAGGTGTTTTACACCGTCGTGAATTTGCCTTACACAGCCATGACTCCTGAACTCACCCAAGATTATGATGAACGCACTAGTCTGAACAGTTTTCGCTTTACTTTTTCGATTGGTGGCAGTATTTTATCGCTGATTTTAGCGCAAATAGTTTTTTCACAGATTCCTGACCGTCAACAACAGTATTTTATCTTAGCGGTGATTTGTACGGTAATTTCTGTGGTTTCTTTATATTGGTGCGTTTTTGGAGTGCGCGATCGCATTTTAGCTTTTGAAGCCAAACGCATTCAACAAGAAGAACCTCCATCAATCCCATTTTTTGAACAGTTAAAAATTGTTTTTACCAATCGCCCATTTTTATTTGTCATTGGCATATATCTATTTTCTTGGCTGGCTGTGCAAATTACAGCCAGCATCATTCCTTATTTTGTCATCAACTGTATGAAACTAAAAGAAGCAGATGTACCAACAGTCATGATTGCTGTCCAAGGCACTGCTTTAATTATGTTATTTGTGTGGAGTAATTTAAGTAAAAAAATCGGTAAAAAAATTGTTTATTTTCTAGGCATGAGTTTATGGATTATTGCCGCCGCCGGACTATTTTTTTTACAAGCTGACCAATTGGTTTTAATGTATATTATGGCTATGATGGCTGGCGTAGGAGTATCTACCGCCTATTTAGTTCCTTGGTCAATGATTCCCGATGTAATTGAATTAGACGAACTGCAAACAGGACAACGCCGCGAAGGTATATTTTATGGCTTCATGGTTTTGTTACAGAAATTTGGGTTAGCATTCGGATTATTTCTTGTTGGTAACGCCTTACAATCTGCTGGTTTTAAAGAAGCTGTAGCGGGACAAAGCACTTTACCAATTCAACCAGAATCAGCACTCACAGCTATTCGCCTGGCTGTCGGCCCTATACCCACTGTTTGTTTAATTTGTGGTTTAGTTTTGACATATTTTTACCCCATTACTAAGGAAATGCACGCGGAAATATTGTTAAAACTCAGAGAACGTCAGACAAACAAGTCGTAAATAATTTTTGGCACTATTTGGACTGAAACTATCTACAAATATGTCTTTAATAGTATAGAACTACAAGATTCCGGACTTCTTAAAAAAGTCGGGAATCTGAAAGTCTGACAGTTTTCTCAGATCAAACATCCTCAAACTCATAGTTACTAATTATGTGCCAGCTGCTAGGGATGAACTGCAATGTACCCACAGATATTTGCTTTTCCTTTGAAGGTTTTTCTGCACGAGGAGGCAAAACAGATGATCATAGCGATGGTTGGGGTATTGCATTTTTTGAAGGAAAAGGATGTCGCTTATTGTTAGATGATAAACCTTCTGTGACATCTCCCATAGCAGATTTAGTCAGGCGCTATCCCATCCACTCTACTCATGTGATTGCCCATATCCGTAAAGCAACTCAGGGAGAAGTAGCTTTAAGAAACTGTCATCCCTTCCAACGAGAATTGTGGGGTAGGTATTGGGTATTTGCCCATAACGGCAATTTACCAGATTATCATCCCCGGAATATGGGTTTTTACGAACCGGTGGGTGATACCGACAGTGAAAAAGCCTTCTGTATTATGTTAGAAACTCTCCGAGAGGCTTTTCCTAATGGTAAACCGCCTTTAGAAAAACTTAATGTTGTTCTGCGTCAAATTACGGCAGAAATCGCCCAAGTCGGTGTTTTTAACTATTTATTGTCGGATGGAGAACATTTTTTTGCCCATTGTTCGACAAAACTCTCTTACATTGTCCGTCAAGCCCCCTTCGCCGCAGCCCACTTGATAGATCAAGATATGACGGTGGATTTTCGGGAGTTAACTTCCCCACGCGATCGCGTCGCTGTTATCGCCACTACCCCACTCACCGATAACGAAGTTTGGACAACCATCCAACCAGGAGAATTACTCGTCTTTCAAGACGGTTTACCCCAGAAATAACCAGAGTGTATGGATGACAATTTATTTTTGATTCATCATCAATAACATTAGTATCTTTATAGTCTGCCATCAGGGCAAATCTGCTACTGATCGCCATTACCATATTTGTTTGCTATCAAAAAGGGAATAGTACACAAATGTAAATATTGTTATGCCTATGTAGATATCTTGAGTAGTGACTGTAAAGAGTATGTAAAGATGCTTTTAGTGAGAATAGACACCTCAGTAAATATACAGTACAATTGCAATAAATTATTTAAATAATAATAGCTTCTAAGCTAAATAATCATAAGTAGCAGCCCATAATTTAAGTGTGGGACTGATTTGGCTGTCCAATACATCTTTAAGCTTGATTTTTTGATAATTAATTAGCGATCGCTAATGATCAAAGGATGGTTGAAATAAAGCCTAAATATGAGTACTTTTCTGGGAATTCATAAAGGCATAGAGAATGCAGAGATAAATCACAGTTAAACATATCATCCCGACAAGGTTGACTCAAATAATACAGCTATTAGGCAGCTAAAAGCCACATTCACTCTAAGAATAGGCTCTAAGAGTTGAGTAATTTTTCTGGCTAAAGATTAAGATGTCGGCAAGATGAGAAAAATTAGTGTTTTCTCGTCTTAAATTCTATGGAATTTGCTAGATATTGCTAAAGCTTATTGGTTATCAATAGATATACTCCTGTTGCTAAAAAATTGTTCATAAACTTTTCAGAAGTACGTTACATATTAATTAATAATCAACTCTTTTAAAGCATCTACTACGTGTATATGTTTCTTGAAACTTAATAGGGAAAACTTTATAAAAAATTACTTTGTTATGTAATCTAAATATGCTTTAGTTAAATATGTTTCTACTTAGTTAATGCGACAGCAAAAGCCAACATTATGTTGCGAAATGTGCCTTTAAAATTAAACCGAATTGTATTGCTTCTATACTCACGCAAAAAATGCTGAAAGCATCGGCTATCGGTATATTTTTTGTTGTTTCCAATAGCAAAATCTGTAATTTGATAACTTTCAACTGACTGAAACAATCAATTTATTTTAGGTAAAAGTTATGGCAATTAATGGCACTAATGGCGATGATAATCTCATCGGCACAGCTGGTGATGAGATTATTAGAGGCTTTGCCGGGAATGATAATTTATCAGGTAATGGGGGCAACGATATTCTAGAGGGTGGCGCTGGAGATGATAATATTTCCAGTTTTGCTACCTCTGGTAATAGCATCCTTGATGGTGGATTAGGCGACGATGTATTAGATGTGGATCAGTCAAGTGGTGATAACTTACTTGATGGTGGTGCAGGTGATGATTATCTCTCCGCAGTAGGTTCCTCTGGGGTTAACGTTCTCAACGGTGGTGGTGGAGAAGATATCTTAAATGCGGATCAGTCAACAGGCAATAACCTGCTGAATGGTGGTGCTAATGATGATTTTCTGTCGGCGATCGCTTCTGAAGGTAATAACATCCTCAATGCTGGAGGCGGTAACGACACCCTAAATATCAATCAGTCCGACGGCGATAACACCCTTGAAGGTGGTGCTGGTAATGATGAACTGTCGGCTGTCGGTGCGTTTGGTAATAACACCCTTAATGGTGGAGATGGTGACGACACATTAAATGCAGACGATTCCACAGGCAATAACATCCTCAATGGTGATGGGGGTGCTGATTACATTACGGCTGTGGCTTCATCTGGTAACAACATCCTCAACGGTGGTGCAGGTACTGATACCTTAGATGTCACCGATTCCACAGGGGATAACCAGCTCAACGGGAATGGCGGAGACGATATCCTGACAGCTTATCGTTCCGAAGGTGATAACACCCTCAACGGTGGTGCAGGCGACGACACCTTAGATGTGGATCAGTCCAGTGGCGCTAACACCCTGGATGGTGGTATCGGTGATGATTCTTTGTTTGCGATCGATTCTTCTGGGGACAATACTCTCTCTGGTGGTGATGGAGAAGATATCTTAAACGCAGACCAATCAACAGGCAATAACTTACTTGATGGTGGTGCTGATGATGATGATCTTTCTGCCGTTGGTTCTGAAGGTAATAATACCCTCGATGGTGGAGGTGGTGACGACATCCTAAATATCAGTCAGTCCGATGGCGACAACCTACTTGAAGGTCGTAGTGGTAATGATGAACTGTCGGCTGTTGGTGCGTTTGGTAATAACATCCTCAATGGTGGCGCAGGCGACGATACATTAAATGCAGACGATTCCACAGGCAATAACATCCTCAATGGTGATGGGGGTGCTGATTACATTACGGCTGTGGTTTCATCTGGTAACAACATCCTCAACGGTGGTGCAGGTACTGATACCTTAGATGTCACCGATTCCACAGGGGATAACCAGCTCAACGGGAATGGCGGAGACGATATCCTGACAGCTTATCGTTCCGAAGGTGATAACACCCTCAACGGTGGTGCAGGCGACGATACCTTGGATGTGGATCAGTCCAGTGGCGCTAACACCCTGGATGGTGGTATCGGTGATGATTCTTTGTTTGCGATCGATTCTTCTGGGGACAATACTCTCTCTGGTGGTGATGGAGAAGATATCTTAAACGCAGACCAATCAACAGGCAATAACTTACTTGATGGTGGTGCTGATGATGATGATCTTTCTGCCGTTGGTTCTGAAGGTAATAATACCCTCGATGGTGGAGGTGGTGACGACATCCTAAATATCAGTCAGTCCGATGGCGACAACCTACTTGAAGGTGATGCTGGTAATGATGAACTGTCGGCTGTTGGTGCGTTTGGTAATAACATCCTCAATGGTGGCGCAGGCGACGACATATTAAATGCTGACGATTCCACAGGCAATAACATCTTAAATGGTGATGCAGGCGCTGACTATATTACGGCTGTGGCTTCATCTGGTAGGAACTTCCTCAATGGTGGCGAAAGTGATGACACTTTAGATGTGACCGATTCCACAGGTGATAATGTCCTCAATGGCGCGAACGGTGACGATATCCTGACAGCTTATCGTTCTGAGGGTGATAACATCCTCGATGGTGGTGCAGGCGACGACACCTTGGATGTGGATCAGTCCAGTGGCGACAACTATCTTGATGGTAGTGTTGGTGATGATTTCTTATCGGCAATCAATTCCACTGGAGATAATATTCTCTACGGTGGTGATGGAGAGGACATCTTAAACGCAGATCAATCCAGTGGCGATAATTACCTCTTCGGTGGTGCTGATGATGATTATCTGTCTGCCGTTGGTTCCGAAGGCAATAACCTCCTGGATGGTGAAGATGGTAACGACACCTTAGTTATTGATCAGTCTACAGGCAATAACACCCTTGAAGGTGGTGCTGGTAACGATGAACTGTCGGCTGTCGGTGCGTTTGGCAATAACATCCTCAATGGTGGCGAAGGCGACGACACATTAAATGCTGACGATTCCACAGGTAATAACACCCTCAACGGCGGTGCGGGAAATGACGAATTGTCTGCCCTTGGTGCATCCGGTAATAACACCCTCAACGGCGATGCGGGAAATGACGCTATCTATGTCAGTACTGCCTTGCAACAGTCAGCCACCCTGGTAGTACAAACAGTTGATGGTGGCGCAGATAACGATTACCTTTTTGTTGATTACAGCAACGCTACAGTCGGCATTACCTCCACATACAACTCTTCAAGCAATATTGGTAGAATCACCGCAGGCACAAATCAAGTTAACTACAGAAATATCGAAAGTCTAGAGCTGATTGGTACCGCCTACAATGACAACATTATAGGAACTAACGGCAACGATATACTTTCTGGTGGCAGTGGTGGCGATGATATTATCAACGGCGGCGCTGGTGATGATTATATTTCGGCGATTGGTTCTTCTGGTAATAACAACCTCAACGGTGGCGAAGGCGACGATAGGTTAACAGTGGATGAATCTACCGGGGATAACCTGCTGAATGGTGGTAGCGGTAATGATACTTTGTCTGCTTATCTTTCCACGGGTGATAACACTCTAATTGGTAATGTGGGTGACGACATATTAGATGCGGATCAGTCCACAGGTAATAACACCCTTAATGGTGGTAGCGGTGATGATCATCTTTCGGCAATTGGTTCATCTGGTAATAACACCCTCAATGCTGGTAATGGACGCAATACCTTAGATGTCAGTCAATCCAGTGGTAATAACACTCTGAATGCTGATAATGGTGATGATGTATTGTTGGCAGATGCTTCTGTGGGCAATAACACCCTGATTGCTGGTGGTGGTAATGACATATTAAGTGTGGAATATTCTGAAGGGAATAACCTACTTGATGGTGATGCTGGTGATGACTATCTGTCTGCTGTTGGTTCATTTGGCGTTAACACCCTCGATGGTGGTCATGGTAACGATATAGTGACTGTTGACTATTCCAGTGGTAACAACCTACTCATTGGTGACGATGGTAACGATACCCTGTCTGCTTATCGTTCCGAGGGCGATAACACTTTAATCGGGAATACGGGTAGTGACATATTAAATGCCGATGAATCCACAGGTAATAACACCCTCGATGGTGGTAGTGGCGATGATTATCTTTCGGCTATTGGTTCAGCTGGTAATAATATCCTCAATGGTGGCGCTGGGCGCAATACCTTAAATGTCAGTCAGTCCAGTGGTAATAACACCCTCAATGGTGACACTGGGAACGATACCCTGTCTGCTTATCTTTCCACGGGTGATAACACTCTCATTGGTAATGCGGGTGATGACACATTAGATGTAGATCAGTCCACTGGTAATAACACCCTCGAAGGTGGTAGCGGTGATGATTATCTTTCGGCTATTGGTTCATCTGGTAATAACACCCTCAACGGTGGCGCTGGGCGCAATACCTTAGATGTGAGTCAGTCCAGTGGTAATAACACTCTGAATGCTGATAATGCTGATGATGTGTTGTTGGCAGATGCTTCTGTGGGCAATAACACCCTGATTGCCAGAGGTGGTAATGACATATTAAGTGTGGAATATTCTGAAGGGAATAACCTACTTGATGGTGGTATTGGTAATGATGAATTGTCTGCCGTCGGTTCGTTTGGCATTAACACTCTCTATGGTGGTAATGGTAACGATATATTGACTGTTGACTATTCCAGAGGCAATAACCTACTTTATGGTGACAGTGGTAATGATACTCTGTCGGCTGTAGAAGCTACTGGCAATAACACCCTAGATGGCGGTAGTGGAAACGATACCTTGATTGGTGGTAATGGTAATGATGTTCTCATCGGTGGCGCTGGTAATGACCTGATCACGGGTGGTAACGGTGCAGATACCTTTGTCTTTAATCGTTTTAACGAAGGTACTGATACGATTACTGACTTCAGTATCACTGATGACATCATTCAGATATCTGCTGCTGGTTTTGGTGGTGGTTTATTAGCTGGGGCGCTGTCGATTAGTCAGTTTACCTTGGGAACTTCTGCAAGCACCGCCGATCAACGATTCATCTATAACAACAATACTGGTGCGTTGTACTTTGACCAAGATGGTAATGCTGGTGGATTCAGACAAGTACAACTAGCACAACTATCTGGTGCGCCGGCGCTGAATGTCAGCAATTTTGTGATTGTTTAAAGCCTGTCGCAAAACTAGTTATTAAATTGCAATAGTACAGAAAACAAAGGTTACGCCATCAGCGTAACCTTTTTTCTATTTATTAATTATTTGTGGAAGCGATCGCCAATCATAACCAAATATTTTACCTGTTGTAAAAAGTAGATAACCAATAAAGAATAAAGCCGAAGTTGCGATTAACAATAACAAGTTAACTGAGGCAAAAATCCGACCAGTAAATATAATTATGAGGACTCCGATAGCAATCAAAATCCAGCCGAAATGACGATTGATACGTTGTTGACATAACACAAAAATTCCGGCAAAACAAAGCGCAATGCTAGGTAGACCAAAAAATATGCCGATTCTCACGTTGGCAGTTAACAGTACAATACTGGCAACTATTAAACTTAAACCTATGAGCTTAGTTGTTTTATCTACCACGATTGATTGCTTCTGCTCAACTAATGGCGGTACAATTTGCGTGCTATTAACTGCTGTCGCTAAAGCTGGTGAATGTTCTGGGGGATTTTGCCAAATGAAAGTGATGGCATCACCTTGACCAAAGTTAATGCGATCGCCTACTTTTAACTGATGTCTAGTTCCCGCTTCTAGTTTGACATCGTTAAGAAATGTGCCATTAGAACTACCTAAGTCTTCAATTAAGTAATTGCCATTTTCGACGATAATTTGAGCATGAGCGCGAGAAACAACCTCTGCATTTGGCAAACTGGAAACATCAATATCTGGGGGATTTTGGTCATTTGGCTTACCCAGTCGTATTACTGTCAGATTTGCTGGTAAGTCAAAAGCGGTGTTGGTTTGAACATGGAATAGCTGTAAACTTAGCCCGGTAGTGCTGAATTGATTGAGATTTTGCATGGCTTACCGTTGTATCGCTAATCCTATGTTAAATAGTTTAGGCGATCGCTGACACCTTTGCGTATTTTCCCAGACACAGGGTAAAGAAGAATTCAGGTGTCAGAAGTGATCGCAGTTTGATGACAAGTTAATCAATAATTACAGGTTTTGGCTTGCTAAGTAACAACTTTTAAGCGATACTTCCGCGTTTCCTGGCTTCTTTGTAAGAAGTACCAACATTTTTTAAGCCAGCTTTAATCATTTGCTTTTCTAAAAGGGCGAAGAAACGCGCCTTATCTCCACCTCTAACCACAGCTTGATTATGCGCTTCTGCGATCGCCACTGGGTAGCCATATCCTTTTTGAACTTGCGCCAGCATTAATCCCAAGGCTTCATCAAACATAGCTGTATTTTCCACAACCCAAGCCGGGACTTCAATACGAGCAATTTCCGTACCTACGTGAACATAACAAAAATAAATGTTTTGACCTTCATAAAACTCTAAAATTCGCGCATTACTCCGCCATAAAGGGCCGCGTTGTCCTGGCTGGAGTTGGGTTGACCACAAAGACGTATCTCGTAAAGGTTCAAATACTTTGCAAGGAACTTTTTCTAACTGGTTGGGACAATAACTTACACAGTCGGGAACCGGATGGGGACAAGCCATCAACCGTAAAAAGTTAATTCCCTCCACATTCCGAGAGGCGCTGAGATAACCCATTAATGGGATTCCTGCATCACGTAGCTGCTGCCAAGCTTGCAAAATCGGCGGTAAAATGCGATCGCGTGCTTCTAGCGGTAACTGTTCTAAAAACCAATAAACTAACGAACCATCCACCATTGCTAAGGTTGGTATTCGGTCTTGCGAGGGAGAGGGGAGAGAGTGGGAAGACAAGGGAGAGGGGGGAGACAAGGTAGGAGGGGGAGACAAGGGAGAAGAAACTTCTTTGTCTACCTTTCCACTTTGTCCACCTTGTCCCCTTCGTCCCTCCCGTCCCTCCATCACTCCACAAGCTAATTCAGCCAGTACAGTTGCTTCACTCGCAGTCCGACAAAAACTCATCCATTCTTCCGTCCTAATTCCCCACTGTCGAGATGTATATAAATCTTCGGGGCGGTAAAATACCTCTGGCAAACTATCAAGTAGTGGATGACGATTTTGACCGTAGTGTAAAACTACTCTGCCAATATTTAATAGATAACAATAAGCAATTTCATGATGACTGGGGGCAATTTGTGAACCGTCGGTAGCGATAACAGTATGTACTTTCGGTGGAACAGGAATATCAATGCGAGTTTCTAATGGCTCAATTGGGGTAGCATTAGCAAATAAAATGCGATCGCGCCATTTTTCTTGACGTTCAATTAAATCTTGCTGACATTCGTAAGCATTTATTAAATGTTGTTGCGCTAATTCTAAACGCTGGCGACCAGCAACAGCTTCTTGAGAAAGATGCTGACTTAAACCTTGCATTTGTCGCGCTAATTTTGTCAGGTCAAGCATAGATTTTTAACTGAACCAGAAAATATTTGATGAGATAGAGACGTAAAATTTACGTCTCTACAAATTTATGACAACCAATCAGAGAAGTTCTTGGTAAACTGTGACAGCGATATTAACTGAATTCGCTCGTCATCTTGTGCCGCTTTTCTTTCTGGTTGGGTATTATAACCCCAGTCCGCCAGAAAAAGCTTCACATCCTCCAAATCAGCTTGCTGTTGAACTAACTGCAAAGTTTTAATTCGGTCTTCAACAAACCATAAACTCATCGGCTGTTGATTAGCTGTTTGCATCAATTCTCGCAGAATCTCATATTTAGGACGCTTCACTTCTTTGCCAAAAATTGCTGCGGGAGGTAAATTCACTCCTTCTTTCTGTAACAACTGTTGAACAAAACGACCTTCTTTAGTCGTGACAATGAATAACTGCACATCACTAGCCAGAGTCAATTTGATTTTTTCAATCACACCCGGATAAAATTTGTGCAGACTCAGCCAGCCTTCTAAATCTGTAGCAATCCATTCATCCCGGAGGTGATCTAGTTTCGCACCGATTTCTCTAGCCTGCAAGTTATCTTTCAATAAAATTTGTGGCGTAATTGTTGTCCATTCCTGAAGAATCTCTTCATCAGACATTCCCGCCAGCAAAGCTTTAATTAAAACAGGCATTTCCCAACCTGTTTCAATCACTGGTCTGAGACGGTAAAATCTCAAAGCCAAGTCATCAGGAGGTGTATCATTATCTGGCAACCAAAGTTTACAGTAGGTTAACCATGCGACCTCAAAATATTCAATTAGTCCGTCGCAAATTACTCCGTCAAAGTCTAAGGCCAAAATTGTAGGACTACTTGCGGTCATTGTTTTGAGGATTAAAACTGCTTTTGTCAGCTTACATGAAAAATTAAAAATTGGTAGTAATTTTTGCTAGTTTTTTGCAATTTATATTTTTTTCAAAATAGCTTCATATACTGTTAATTATTCACTTTTAACTCGCTTAAAAGAAAAATTCCTCTAGACTTTTGTTATTGATTAATCTAGTTAATATTTTCTCTGAAATAATCTAGTTATTATATAAGTAGTTTTTATCTGCATAGCCTGTAACAATCGATGGAAGCATTTAAGTCTGCTTCAATTTGTGGTTAGTTATTTATTTTATTAATTTTTACAATTATCTGAATATCTTTAAACAAAGAAATTAAAAAAAGCTTATTTAATTTTTTATTTGCGTTTCTACGCTCTTATATGAGGTAAATTAATACCCGGATTCAGCACAGTACAAAATCAACAAGCGCGAGATATAGCAATTAAATTGGAAGAAAAATCATGATTACCCAATCTGAGAAAACAACTTCACCCAAGCTGCTGATGGAAAATCCGGCTCCTGTTTTGGAAGTCAAAACCTTAAATGGAACCATCTGGAAACTAGCTGACCAAACCCCGAAAAACTACACAATGGTTGTATTTTATCGAGGGTTACATTGTCCCATTTGTCAAAAGTATATTAGCGATTTAGAGCAGAAACTCGATGATTTCCAAAAACTAGGTGTAGAAGCGATCGCTATCAGTGGTGATTCTCTAGAAAAAGCACAACAATTTCAACAACAAGCTAACATCCAAAATACCACTATTGGCTATAACTTCACCCCCGATGATATGCGTCGTTGGGGACTGTATCTTACCAAAGGCCATTTTGAAAGTGAACCAGCTTTATTCAGCGAACCTGCTGTATTTTTAATCAAGCCTGATGGTCGTCTATACTTTGCCAACATTGGTACTCATCCCTTCTCCCGCGTAGATTTTGCTTTCCTACTCCAAGGACTAGAGTACATCATTCCCAGAAACTACCCCTTCCGTGGAACTGAAGGCTAATTAATCCCAAGCAATTTTGGCCAATCTAATGTAAATTAAGAATGTACACAGCAATGCCCTCTTCAGTGGGTAGTACAAACTCAACAGGCTGGAGTTTAGCAAAATTTAGCTTTGGTGTGATGTCTAACGACAAGACGTTCTGCGTCTACGCTCCTCAAGCACCAAGTAGATTTTCTAAACCCGGCTTTCCCGAAATATTACGTAGGTGATGACACAACGCTTCTGGAGGTCACTGAGATTATTTGACGAAAAAGCAATCTAACATCAATTAGGAATTTCGCAGGTGAGATTCACGTTACATCCTCAGATTGGCCTGCTTCCTTGATTTTCTCGCTTTGTGCCTATCCAAAGTTTAATTTGTGTTGCGTTTGGGTAAAAAACAAGAAGTTAATTGTTTTTTTCTAAAGTATTGTTACCGGATCGTGATATGATTCAGCTGACTGAATGTGCAGTCATAATAAGTTAGCTGTACTGGTTTCAAGTCCCGTGAGCTTGTCAGAAGAACCAATTGCGCCCCCTCCGACAACACAACAAGATGCTCCATCTGGTTTTGAGGACACAGAACCAGTCAACGCTTCTATGCAGGAGTTCTATCAACTCTATCAGAAGTTGTTGGTAATCACACTTGTTTTGACGGGGATTATATTTATCTCTGTGTGGATTTTTTATTCACTAAACATTGCCCTGAATTATTTAATTGGGGCGTGTACAGGTGTGGTTTACTTAAAGATGCTGGCTAACGACGTTGAGCGATTGGGTGCTGAGAAAAATCGTCTAAGCAAAAATCGTTTTGCTTTATTTATTGGGTTGATTATACTAGCAACTCAATGGAACGATCTACACGTAATGCCCATTTTTTTGGGATTTCTTACATACAAGGCCACGCTCCTCGTCTATACGGTGCAAACTGCGTTCCTTCCTGATTCTTAACAAAATCAGGCTCACTAAAGACAATACACCCATCCTCGCTCGTTGGGGAAAATGCTTGAAGAATGCAAATGCTTAGTGTTTTAAACGCCTTTAATTCTTTTCCCCTCGCCGAATTAGAAGTAGGTCATCATTTCTACTGGCAATTAGGCAACCTCAAAATTCATGGGCAGGTTTTTCTCACCTCATGGTTCGTCATTGGCGTTCTGGTACTAGCTTCATTAGCTGCGACTCGGAACATACAAAAAGTTCCCAGAGGTATCCAAAACTTAATGGAATACGCTCTGGAATTTATTCGTGATCTAGCAAAAAACCAACTTGGTGAGAAAGAGTACCGCCCTTGGGTACCATTTATTGGTACATTGTTCTTGTTTATCTTCGTATCGAACTGGTCAGGTGCTTTAATTCCCTGGAAGCTAATTAAGCTGCCATCTGGTGAATTAGCGGCTCCCACCAATGACATCAATACGACGGTAGCATTGGCACTGCTGACTTCTCTTGCTTATTTTTATGCAGGTTTCAGCAAACGTGGTTTGGGCTACTTCAAGAAATATATAGAGCCAACACCCGTATTGTTGCCGATCGCCATTCTCGAAGATTTCACTAAGCCCCTCTCCCTAAGCTTCCGTCTTTTCGGTAACATCTTGGCGGACGAATTAGTTGTGGCGGTATTAGTGCTGCTTGTGCCTTTATTTGTACCTCTGCCTGTAATGGCCTTGGGTTTATTTACCAGTGCCATTCAAGCTCTAGTGTTTGCTACCCTAGCAGGGGCATACATTCATGAGGCAATGGAAGGACACGGCGGCGAAGAGCATGAGGAGCATCATTAAAGCCCTCAGTTGTTAGCACAGTTCCGACGAGCATCAAAGCTCAAAACGTCGCAAACTGCGATTTGCGAGAACTCGGTGCAGCGTGAAAAAACACGTCTTTACTAGTTAATTTACTTTTGTAGTTCTGTACTTAAAGCAAGGAAAATCAAAATGGATCCATTAGTTTCTGCTGCTTCAGTTCTGGCTGCTGCTTTAGCAATTGGTTTGGCTGCGATCGGCCCTGGTATTGGACAAGGTAACGCTGCTGGTCAGGCAGTAGAAGGTATTGCTCGTCAACCAGAAGCAGAAGGTAAAATTCGCGGTACTCTGCTATTAACCTTGGCGTTCATGGAATCTTTGACCATCTACGGTCTAGTAATCGCGCTAGTACTATTGTTCGCTAACCCCTTCGCATAAGACCTGAAAGTTTTTGTTTTGTAGAGACGTGAGCTATCACGCCTCTACAAGCACAACATTTTGGGGATTAATTGGTTCTGATGTAGGCTGACCCTTGTGGCTATGGGTCTCTAAAATACGAAAGGTTGGATAACGTTGCTAGCCATGAAAACTGCTACTCCAGCCAAAGAGGAGAGAAATGTTTGATTTCGATGCTACTTTGCCCTTTATGGCATTGCAGTTCCTGCTGTTGGCAGCCTTGTTGAATGTAATTTTCTATAAGCCACTGACCAAGGTACTGGATGAGCGCGATAATTACATCCGCACCAATACCCTTGAAGCCAAGGAACGTTTAGCCAAAGCCGAACGCCTAACTCAAGAATATGAGCAACAACTAGCAGAAGCTCGCAGACAATCGCAAGCTACTTTAGAAGCTGCTCAGGTTGAGGCTAAGAATATTACTGCCCAGAAAATTGCTGAGGCGCAACAAGAAGCTCAAGCTCAACGAGAAAAAGCTTCTGCTGAAATAGAGCAACAAAAGCAGGAAGCTATGCGTTCCTTGGAACAACAAGTTGATGCTCTCAGCAGGCAGATCCTAGAAAAACTATTAGGGCCGAGTTTAGCTAGATAAGCTAAAGATGATTGGTCTGACAAAACCTACGCGCAACTGGGCATTTGTCCCAGAGCGCCTAATTTAAGTGTCAGCCAATTTTAGATTTTAGATTGCCGATTTTGGATTTACAGTGCCAATTTTTAGGTTGCAGATTGATAAATTACTCAATCAAAAATGACAATCTAAAATTTTGGTGGGGGATAAACCAAAAAATTTAAAATCTAAAATCTAAAATTCGTAGCACTTTTTTCCTACGGGAAGACAAAACTTAATTAGCAAGCGAGCAGCGCACCTGTAAATGGCTATCATGGGCATTTTCTTCTTACTTGCCACAGAAGCTCAAGCTGTTCACTCTGAATTGGCAGAAGGCGCAGCAGAAGGTGGTTTCGGTCTAAACCTAGACATTTTAGAAACCAATCTCATAAACCTAGTGATTCTGATTGGCATACTATTCTACTTTGGACGCAAAGTTTTAAGCAATATCCTGAACGAGCGCAGCTCCAATATCGCAACTGCCATTCAGGAAGCAGAACAACGCTTAAAAGAAGCACAAGCTTCTCTTTCACAAGCACAAGAACAGTTGACCCAGGCTCAAGCTGAGGCACAGCGCATTCGCCAAGCAGCCACAGAAAGCGCCCAGGCAACCAAGCAAGCTCTGTTAGATAAAGCAGCACAAGACGTAGAACGCTTGAAACAAACAGCAGCAGCAGACTTGAACACCGAAAGAGAACGGGCGCTAACCGAATTGCGGCAGCGAGTAGCCGCTTTGGCACTACAGCAAGTTGAATCACAGCTGCGCTCTGGTGTAAGTGACGATGTTCAACAGGCACTAATTGACCGTAGCATCGCTCAGGTGGGAGGACGGTAATGAAAAGTAATGTAGAAACAGCCGAAATCGCCCAGCCTTATGCACAGGCATTGATGTCAGTAGCACAGTCTAAAAATCTGACAGAAGAGTTCGGTAACGATGCGCGTGCCTTACTAGATTTGTTGCAAAATTCTCAACAACTGCGGAACTTTATCGATAACCCCTTCATTGTACCTGACACCAAAAAAGCGGTGATCAGCCAAGTCGTGGGTGGAGGTGGTAATCCTTATTTACGCAACTTTTTGCTACTTTTAGTAGACAAACGACGCATCTTCTTCTTAGACCAGATTTTAAAACAGTACTTGGCATTGCTACGGCAGCTGAATCAAACTGTGTTAGCAGAAGTAACTTCTGCTGTTGCGCTCTCACCAGAGCAAGAAGAAGCCATTAAACAGAAAGTCATTGCTATCACCAATGCGCGTCAAGTAGAACTTGAAACTAGAGTAGACAGCGAATTGATTGGTGGTGTGATCATCAAAGTCGGCTCACAGGTAATCGATGCTAGTTTACGTGGTCAACTACGTCGCTTGTCTTTGCGTTTGACAAATGGCTAGGAAGAGGCAGGGGAGCCAGTGCGTTGCGGAGGTTCCCTCCGTTGTAGCAACTGGCGTGAGCAGGGAGCAGGGAGCAGGGGAGAAAAATTTTACTCAGCACTCAGCACTCAGCACTCAGCACTCAGCACTTTCAACTCAGCATTTCGATATTGATTACTATTTCTTCCATGTTGCAAAAGAAAAACATACACCATGAGCATATCAATTAGACCTGACGAAATTAGCAGCATTATTCAACAGCAGATCGAGCAATACGACCAAGAGGTTAAAGTTGCTAACGTTGGTACCGTTCTGCAAGTAGGTGACGGTATTGCCCGGATTTATGGTCTGGAAAAGGCTATGGCTGGGGAACTTTTGGAATTTGAAGATGGCACCGTTGGTATCGCCCAAAACTTGGAAGAAGATAACGTGGGTGCGGTACTCATGGGTACAGGTAACAGTATCCAAGAAGGTAGTTCTGTGAGAGCTACTGGTAGAATCGCCCAAATCGGTGTCGGTGAAGCTTTAATTGGACGGGTTGTTGACGCTTTAGGTCGTGCCATCGACGGCAAAGGCGACATCAAATCCAGCGAAAGCCGCTTGATTGAATCCCCAGCACCCGGTATCATTGCTCGTCGTTCGGTACACGAACCCATGCAAACCGGGATTACCGCTATTGACTCCATGATTCCCATCGGTCGGGGTCAGCGCGAGTTAATCATCGGCGACCGTCAAACAGGTAAAACTGCGATCGCAATTGATACCATCATTAACCAAAAAGGTGAAGATGTAGTTTGCGTCTACGTAGCCATTGGTCAAAAAGCTTCCACCGTTGCTAACGTAGTTCAAACCTTACAAGAAAAAGGCGCAATGGACTACACCGTAGTTGTTGCAGCTAACGCCAGTGACCCTGCTACCTTACAATTCTTGGCTCCTTACACCGGAGCTACCATTGCTGAGTACTTCATGTACAAAGGCAAAGCTACCCTGGTAATCTACGACGACCTTTCCAAGCAAGCACAAGCTTATCGCCAAATGTCCTTGCTACTCCGTCGTCCACCCGGACGGGAAGCTTACCCCGGAGACGTATTCTACATTCACTCTCGCTTGTTAGAAAGAGCGGCTAAACTCAGCGACGAATTGGGTAAAGGTAGTATGACTGCTCTACCCATCATCGAAACCCAAGCAGGTGACGTATCTGCTTACATCCCCACCAACGTAATTTCCATCACCGACGGTCAGATTTTCTTGTCTTCTGACTTGTTCAACGCTGGTATCCGCCCAGCTGTAAACCCTGGTATTTCCGTATCCCGTGTGGGTTCTGCGGCACAAACCAAGGCAATGAAAAAAGTTGCTGGTAAGATTAAGCTCGAACTAGCACAATTTGACGACCTCCAAGCTTTCGCGCAATTTGCTTCTGACTTAGATAAAGCTACCCAAGACCAATTGGCACGAGGTCAACGCCTACGGGAACTCCTCAAGCAGTCTCAAAACGAGCCTCTGTCCGTAGCTGAACAAGTAGCAATTCTCTACGCTGGTATTAACGGTTACTTAGATGATATCCCTGTAGATAAAGTAACCACCTTCACCAAAGGTTTCCGTGACTACCTGAAAACTGGTAAGTCTGCTTATTACGGAGAAGTACAAAGCAAGAAAGTACTAGGTGATGATGAAGAAGCCGCATTGAAGGCTGCTTTAGACGATTACAAAAAGACCTTCAAAGCTTCAGTGTAATTAGTCATTAGTCATTAGTCATTGGTAAGTAGCTAATGACTAATGACATAAGGACAAATGACTAAGGACAAAGGACAAAAATATGCCTAATCTTAAATCCATACGCGATCGCATTCAGTCGGTCAAAAACACCAAAAAAATCACAGAAGCCATGCGGCTAGTAGCAGCAGCGCGGGTACGTCGGGCGCAAGAACAAGTGCTGGCTACTCGTCCCTTCGCGGACAGACTAGCGCAAGTGCTATATGGTTTGCAAACCCGTCTGCGGTTTGAAGATGCAAACCTACCTCTGCTGAGAAAACGGGAAGTTAAATCAGTAGGCTTGTTAGTCATTTCTGGCGACAGAGGTTTGTGCGGTGGTTATAACAACAACGTCATCCGTCGTGCTGAAAACCGCGCCAAGGAACTCAAGGCAGAAGGTGTTGACTACACATTTGTATTGGTTGGTCGTAAAGCTACCCAATACTTCCAACGCCGGAACCAGCCTATTGATGCTACCTACAGTGGCTTAGAACAAATCCCCACGGCAGAGGAAGCAAATAGAATTGCTGACGAGTTGCTGTCCTTGTTCCTCTCGGAAAAAGTAGACCGCATCGAATTAATCTACACTCGTTTCGTCTCCTTAGTGAGTTCTCGTCCTGTAGTTCAAACCTTGTTACCTCTTGATACCCAAGGTTTAGAAGCAGCCGACGACGAAATTTTCCGGTTGACAACTCGTGGTGGTCAATTTGAAGTCGAACGGCAGAAAGTCACCTCTCAAGTTCAACCTTTAGCCAGCGACATGATTTTTGAGCAAGATCCAGTACAAATTCTGGATGCTTTGCTACCCCTGTATTTGGGCAACCAATTACTACGGGCATTACAAGAATCTGCTGCCAGTGAACTAGCAGCACGGATGACAGCTATGAGTAACGCTAGTGATAACGCTGGTGAACTAATTAAAAGCCTCTCGCTGTCTTACAACAAAGCCCGACAAGCCGCAATTACTCAAGAACTTCTAGAGGTTGTTGGTGGTGCAGAAGCACTAAGTTAGGGACAAGTCAATTGTTAACTACAACTAATAGCTGATTGCTAGTTACTTTCAAACTAGCAATCAGCTATTTTTGCTTTCTTTGGTTGAATTTTAATTTCGGGTTGCTCAGAATTTGGTAAATAGGAATATCCCGATATTCTTTTTGGGTAGGAAGCAATCTCAAGAAAGTAATACCAATTTTGTATGAATATGCACTGAATCAGATAAAGAACCACAAAGGGCGCAAAGGACACAAAGCAAGAAATCAGAGATCAAAGGATTAAATGCAGCAATACTTTTGATACACTATATTCCAATGGATAATATGATTGTCCTATGTGCTGCATTTTTATTAGTCTTTTTTATTGTCTGTTTGGGTAAGATATATTTCTATTTTCTCAGTAAACAAGTCTGTCTCTGATTTCATTTTTTGAATTGATGTAAATAGTATTTTTGTTATACTCTTATTTATTGTATTAGAAATAATATCAGACATTATGTTTTGTAAATTTATCACTGTATCTGTTAGACAGGTAAACCTAAGCAAAGTTTGTTTAATACCATGATCTTGAGGTTTAACTCTAACACGTGTTACATAGCTAGGATTTTCCTTATGTGCTATAAATATTATTCCTTTGCGTTTTAAGAAATCAACAACTTTATATTTTTGTTTAGATAATATAATTGGATTATCTTGATTATTGTTTATCAGCATATACTTTTGTTTATACTACTTCCTATCTTTACCTTTTTCTAGCTATTTTTCCTCAGTAAATTTATCAATTTTTATAAAAAATAGTAAAATACTGTTATTATTCATTACCGCACAAGAAAGCTAGACAGCATAATAGTAGATTGGGCGCAATCACACCACACAAAAGTACGATCGCTATCTTCCGTAGGTTGGGTGAAACGCCGTGCAACCAAACACTATTTTGTAGTTCATCTACCATCCTCAAACTTCTATACAAAAATTTTTTGTTTACTAAAATCATTAATGTTGGGTTACGACGCAAAATAGAATTATCTGTTGTGTATCAAGATTTTTCATGCGTCTCACCCAACCTACACAAGAATTAAAAAACTCCTGATTCTCTCTGCGCCTTTGCGCCTCTGCGTGAGCAAATTCATCTCGTATTTATGCAACATTTTACATGAAATCTGCGATCGCCAATCTACACAGCCTAATAATAGATTGAATAGAGCGATCGCCCCACACAACTTACAAGGATACTGATTTAATGTTGGGTTTTATTTTGAATATTACTCTGATGTTCAACGTAAGTTCGTAATACTGCATTCATTAAAGACTGATAGCCCTTACCTTGATTTTTAAACCATTGCAATACATCACTATCAATTCTTAATGAGATTGCTTGTTTAGTGATAGGTTGAACAAGTTTAGCATTTTCCCAAAAATGAGCATCTAATTCAGGAATATCAGAAGTATCAATATCTTCATCAGGAATATTCTGAATTTCTTCAAGTCGTTTGGCTGAGATATTCATAGTATGCTTTTAATTTCCAAAAAACGAACGGCAAACAAGTATCATTGCGATCGCCTGCGTAAAAGCATAATAGTGAATTGGATGCGATCGCATCACACAATAGTTAAAAACAAACTACAGTAGTAGAAGCAGAAGGACGATTTTCGGGTTTAGGTTTGACTCTAATTTCTACATCATTACCCAAGATATTCAAAAATTTTATTAATCTTTCAACTGAAAAGTCTTTTAGTTTACCTCTAGTTAAAGCAGAAACTTTTGGTTGATCTATACCTAAAATTTCCGCCGCTTGAACCTGAGTTAGTTCCTGACTAGCAATAATTTCACTAATTTTCATCGCCAATTCAGCCTTAACTAAACGTTCTTCAGGATTAGATAAACCTAAATCAGCAAATAGATTCCCACTACCACTAGTAACTTTATTTTGGTTGTCCATCTTTATTACCATCGCTCTTTTGAGTTTCTTGTAAATAATCTGGATTTAAACTTTTTTAGCTGTGGTTTTTCTTGTTCTGTATCCATACACTATATAGCGGTTTTCATTCCAGTGAGGTACATTTCTCTAGCCTCTAGCCTCTAGTCCCTAGCCTCTGTCCTATATATATATGTACTGCGCTCAACTGAGAAACGCTATAAATCATGCTGAAATTAGCATATTGTGTCAATAAGTAACTTTGGCATAATTTTTTATGCGTCTAACCCAAGCCACACAATAGTTAAAAAACTCTTGATTCTCTCTGCGTCTTTGCGTCTGTGCGTGAGAAAATCTTTTACAGAAAATCGGCGATCGCCAGCTTCCACAGCATAATATTAGGCTGAGTGCGATCGCGTTAGAAGATTTTTCTCTCCTCATAGTAGAAAGCAGGACATTAAATACTATTCCTGCTTTCTACTATGAGTTTGCTTTAACATTTAAAGCATATTGTTTGAATCTTTCTAAATCAGCTTGAATTGTTGATTCTACAACCCTGCCTAAAAACAAGTTATCCATGATTTTGCCAATAATGCCAGGGATAGCATAGGACACAGTTAGCTTGACAATACTACTAGTGTGGCGATCGTAAAACCGAATCGCTCCCTGATTTGGCAAACCATCAATTGATTTCCACTGGATAATCTGGTTGGGGATAATTTTGAGAATCTGCGATTTCCAGGTAAATTCCAAACCGCCAGTGTTGAGTTTCCAAATAGATATCTCTGGATCATCGGGGGGTATTTTGACCGAATCAATCCATTTCATCCATCGGGGCATTTGTTCTAAATCAGACCACAGACTCCACACTAAATCAATGGGAGCCTCTACTTCTACCTGTACACTATGCTCTAGCCAATCTGACATTCTTTGTTGTTCCTCTGGGGTGCGCTACTGCTTGATTGTCTCTAAAATCGCTTTTGCTGCCCTTCTTCCAGAAATTGTTGCTCCTTCCATACTATCGATATAATCTTGCTGAGTATAGCTACCTGCAAGGAAGAAATTCGGAATAGGAGTTTTTTGGTTGGGGCGGTACAAATCCATCCCTGGGGCTTCTCGATAGAGAGATTGGGCAAGTTTCACGACACCATACCAAGTCATGTTAAGTTCCCGTGATGAGGGGAAAAGTTCATGTACTTGCTTGAGGACGTGCTGGGCGATCGCTTCGTTACTTTCCTTAATAAATGGATCTCCTGGTGTGAGTACCAATTGCAGTAGCGAACCTTGTCCTGGGCGATAGTAATCACTAGGACTAGTCAACGCCAAGTCAGCAAAACAAGAAAAGTCTGCGTCAGCAGTATACAGCAAGTTATCTATCCCTGCGGCATGGTTTAGTTGTTTGCGTTTCTCAGCATCTTGCAGTTCTGTCACCCAACCATCAAAACGCAACTGGACTGTAGCTACAGGTACTGCATCTAATTTATAAATATTGTCAAATTCCGACCATTTCCGCCAATCTGCGGGTAATATTCTTTGAATACCTGGAATATCACAGGCGCAGACATAGGCATCTGCGGTGATGGTTTCTGTGCTATCACCTTGAGCTACTACTATGCCAGTAACTCGTGTTTGTCCATCGACTTCAGCAAATTGAATTTCTCGGACTTGCCGACGAGTATAAACTTTCGTGCCTCTAGCTGCCAAATATTCCAGAATTGGTTTATGTAAATACCCTTCCGGGGAACCTTCCAACATCCGCAACACAGAAGCTTCACTTCTGACTGCGAAAAACTGGAAGATAGTTAACATACAACGGGCAGAAATATTTTCACAGTCAATAAATCCCAACGCATAAGCGATGGGGTTCCACATCCGTTTAATGCTACCTTCACTACCACCGTGGCGACAAAACCAATCGGCAAAGCTAATTTTATCTAGGTTGCGGATGGTTTTCATCGCCCCGTCAAAGTCTATTAAGCCTCTAACAATGGGACTGGTACCAAGGGCGATCGCATTTTGTAACTTATCTTGTAAAGATAGTTGGGAAGTCGTGAAAAATGCTTTCAAGCCATTAAAAGGCGCACCTGTGAAAAAACGAAAATCCAATGCACCGGTGCGTCCGCCTTTATTAATAAAAGTATGGGTGTGTTCTTTTAGGCGTAAATGTGACAACGCACCCACTTTTTCCATTAACTCAAACAATTGATAGTAGCAGCCAAAAAAGACGTGTAAACCCATTTCTACATGGTTGCCATCGCCATCTACCCAACTGCCGACTTTACCACCAACAAATGGACGGGACTCAAAAATCTGGACTTCACAGCCAGCATCGGCTAAATCTACAGCGGTTGCTAGTCCAGCCAATCCCGCACCTACAATTGCAACGCGCATTCCGTTCTACCTCTTCAGTTTCTTTACAAATTGTAACTGGGTTGGTGTCGGAATTTGCTACTAGCATCAAGCCTGTTTGCGAGATTTCACACTCGCTGAGTTAGAAATTAGTTGTCAGAGATTGATCAGGAGTCCACCATTATGTAGATGCACGATGGGGTTTAACCCAGGAGTAATAAAAGCTATTTTATTACTTGATTTAATTCCTGATTACTAAATTTACTTCCTGCAAAATGTCTGTGTGGGGTTACACAAACAGAAGTAAAGGTGGACTGAAAAAGCATAATAGGTATTTCTAGCCAAAGCAATGAGAATCTAAAATGCTTTTTCTTATCTATTTTGCTTCCTTATTGTCATCAGATACTGGTAATCCTCGAATCAGTTCTCGAATTACATCTGTTGCAGGTCTACCTGTCTGCTGACAATATTTTTCTAGCTTCTCTGCTTCCTGTGTTGCTAGATTCACAGTGATACGTTTAACGGCCCATTTTTTATTAGTCATTATCATGCTATCTGCTGTATGTTAACACCATCAAAACAACAAAAGACTCCAGATAAGGAGGTATAAGATTATCAGAGTTTGTGTCAAGAAACAAGCAATGCTACAGACACAAAAATCATCATTTTGTCAAATTATTCATCATTTTTCCGGAAGATAATCAGAACGGGATCACTATTGTGGCAGGAAAAGTCCTTGGTGTACATTCATGAGTTGTAACAATTGCACTAATGATGTTTTCAAGAAAACCTGACATTAAATTCCATCAATTAATTTGAGATACCTAAGCTTCACTCAATCGAGATTACCAATATTTTTATTCAGAAAAAGTATTTTAATTTTTCTGCTGCATCAGTTCAGATTACACTGTTGGAGAGACAATTTTGTAAACAACTTCAGACCTTAATACATCTACTAGTTATCAGGTGTGTATATTTGACTGGTAATTACCCAATAGTACGCACCTAAAACGGTTTACTCCCATATTCAACAGTTTTTCTCTGAATTTAGTTTTTGGTACTCATTGGGTGTAGATATCAAAAAATTATGATTGATGATTTAAGCAATCATTGGCTGACTCCTTTATCTCAATTGGGTAAATGTGAGATTTGGTAAATTACTATTTTTAGTAGTAATACAGTGATGTTTGAGTTGATTACGAATTCCGTACAAAACTTTTCGTAAATTTTACAATATGGTTTCGCTTCGCACACATCACTATTCTCGTTTCATGATTTGAGCAATTATGATAAGCATCTAATTAATGAAACGAATTTCAGTCAACATGTTGTACAAACTTAGGCATAAATCTCAATTTGCTTGGCAAAAAGCATTGAGGCTTTTTTAGCTTTCCTCCTTGTAAGTTCCAGTTAAAAATTATTTAGTCAGCACTCACTTCATAAGGGAATAGTTGCTTGATTTTTAGTGCTAAGGCTATTATAACCATGATTTTTCGGCTTTAAATAATCTTCATTTAGTCCTTGATTAGCAGCCTTATCGAGCTTTATAAAAAAAATATAAAGGGAAAAATAGATGAAATAAAGTTTTCAGTAATTACTGAGAAAAATAACCTTGATGATTATCAAGAAGCATCAGAATTTCAAAATTTTAGGATAAAGTTCCAAGGGTTATTTAACTTCTTCATTAAGCTGTTCAAAAAATTATCACTGGGATAGATATCATAATTTAGTGAAAAAATTACTGAAAAATTCCAGCATATCTATGCTTCATGAACTTTGCATAAAGTAATTTAGCCAAGCTTCAAATATTAGTGGGCAGAATCATCTAAAAACCCAAGCACATTTGCTTTATACTTGTCTTCACTAGCCAGCTAAACAAATCCTGAAATTTTGGGATTTTGGAGGAAGAGGACTGAATATCTTGTCCGGTAAGAGACTGATCATAAAGATCGCAGGAGGCAGAAGCAAAAGTATTACTATTCCTGGCATTCAAGCTTTCAAATTGTCATCACATCTCTGACTACCGCTATATATATGTCGAATGCAGGTTAATTCAGCATGGAAAAATACCAAACAACTGGGGTTTGGGAAGATGCTGAATATGGTGATGGAATTAAAGTTGTGGCATTAGTTGTAAAGTGCCAAGACCCAAATCTTTAGGTGAAAGCGATCGCGCTTCAAACAAAGCCACCATATCGCGCAGTTGAGGATTGCCGCGAGCTGCGCCGGTTAATCCTTTGGCAATAATTAAACCGCAGTAACCTTTGGTATTCTTACACCTCTGATTCCATTTTTTACGAGCTTCGACATGGATCGGATCATCATCTAAAAATTCGCCGAATAAAAACAATTCACCATTTTGAGTTTGCAATAAGCCTAAATCGTAGCGATCGCCATCAAACGGATCAGCGCCAGGATTAAAACAAATTGCTTTGAGTCCACCAGCCGCTTCTATACTTTCAATTACTGTCTTGGCTTTGGGGCGGGAAGTTTGAATCAAAATTACAGGTAATCCGTCACCTACCTGTTTAATTTCCCCGGCTGGATGATAAGTTACACCTTTGCGGAGATATTCCAACATTTCCCAAGACACCACACCCAAGCTGAGAAAAGAATCTTCGGGAATTAAGTCATCGCGTAAAGACCGGAAAATCGGGGAATCTGATGTGTCTATTTCCGATTCATCTGTACCAAAGCCAGCCATTTCTTCTAACTCAGCCGCCAATTTTGGCATCGAAGCAACCGTCACCGGAACCGATTTGGTTGCGCCCTCGGCTTCGGGAAGAGAAATTCGATAGCGATGGCTGAGTTCCGGGAAGGTGTCATCAGATAACTGACGACGATGGTCACGAATAAAACGACATAAACTTTCTAAAGCAACATAAACTACCAGAGCTTCTTCGTCATATAAAACAGAACGCAGTCCTTCTAAGGGGTGAATGTTGCCAAAAGTCGGGGCGATTTCTGATAACTCCATCTCAGCTAAATCGTCTGTTTCATCTTCATCCTCGTCATCAGCATCGAGGCTTTCAAAAGTGAGAAATAAACAATCTTGCTTGAGAAAAGCTTCTTCTAAGTGTCCTTGGGAATCTTCATGTTGCAAAACTGCGGCTCGAAAACGTTGCAGGGATTCTTCCGAGCGATAAAACAAAATCCCGTACTCCATACCCAACATCCCCATAACTGAGGCGTAAAGTTTCCCGACATCCCATTTATTAATTTCGATGGAGATAATTTGCTGTTCTTCCAAAAATTCCCAAGGCGCTGCTTGCCAAAGGGCAAAAGCCTTTTCTTGCAAAGCTTGGGCATACTGTGGCGGTAAATCTGGAATTTGGCTATCAACAATTTCTGCAAAACCGCGAAATAATTCATCAATTAAGGGTAAGTCTGGGGCGTAGTCAATCACAATATCTAAATCTTGCAGCACGCCACGCAGGTAAAATTGAATTTCTCGGTCTTTGACTACAATTTTTTGGGGTCTAGCAGGTTTAGCCGGACTGTGGGGATGCTCCATTGCCCGCATCAGGGTGCGAACAATTGCTTCTGGGCCTGTTTCGGGAGGTACTACATCCATGCCACGAACAACACCTTGTGAGCCATCAACCCAAAGAATACAATCACCATTGGCCGATGAGTCGGAATGCGGGATTGGTGACGATGACAATGGACGGCGATCGCCCTCCCATACAGAAGGAATTTGGGGTAATTTATTCAACCGACGATTGGTAGAGCGATTAAAACTTGTCATAGAGTCAGTTCATCAAAGGAAGCAATTTGCATATCAACTGTTGGGGATGGCTAACCTGGAAAGAAATTTTCCGGGCTGTACCTGGAGAGGAATGGCGACTCAGGTTGCCACAAGGCTGAAATTCTGAAAATACCGAATGTTTAAATACACCGAGTCTCTCAATTCTAGAATAAAAAGCTTTGACTGCTTTTGACGGAGTGTTTACAATTGGCAATTTCTGTCCTCAATGTCGCTAGAATATATACACAAATTACCCATCAACCCAGCAGCAATTACAAGTTTCTATAAAGTTACTAGTTATTAAGGAGTTAACAAAATATGACACAAGCAACGCAACCTCAACAACGTGGCATTTTATTAAGCGAAGCAGCTTTGCGCCAAGTAAAACTCCTGCAAGCACAACAAGGTCAAGATTTATGCCTGCGGGTAGGAGTGCGGCAAGGTGGATGCTCCGGGATGTCTTATATGATGGACTTTGAAGACAAGGGCAAGATCACCCCCCAGGATGAAGTTTTTGACTATGACGGCTTTCAAATTATTTGCGATCGCAAAAGCTTGCTGTACCTTTATGGCTTGATGCTTGACTATAGCAATGCGATGATTGGCGGCGGTTTTCAGTTCACTAACCCCAACGCTAGTCAAACCTGTGGTTGTGGTAAGTCATTTGGTGTGTAGTAAGATTGTCATTTGTCATTTGTCTTTTGTATTGACTAATGACTATTGACCAATGACTATTGACTCTTGACTAATGACTAACACCGTTGAATCCTTGTTTGATACAGGTTTGGAACGTTATAAAGCAGGCGAATCAGTGGATTCTTTGATCCCTGTGTTTAAGGAAGTATGCGATCGCGCTCCGAAAACTGCCGCCGCTTGGATTTGTCTAGCATGGTTATATATGTTAGACAATAAGTCCAACTTAGCTTATAAGGCTGCACAAAAAGCAGTCAAGTTAAGCCCCCAAGACCCACAAGCTAGAGTCAATTTGGCTGTAGCAATGTTAGAAACTGGTCAAAAAGGGTTACGCCAACACATTGATGCTGTACAACAGTTATTCTTGGTGAACCCAGAATGGCGCGATGAAATTAACAGTAGTATTGAAGACGGTCTGAGTCGAAAACCAGACTGGGAAAGTCTCAAAAAAGTTAAGAAGTGGTTATTTGAAGAGTAGAGGTGAGAGGATAGAGGTTAGCGGCTAGGGGCTAGAGGTGAAAGTAACATCCCTGATGATTGTCACTTTGTCATAGCTAATTTATATTGCTTAATTTTTATATTCCTAGCCTCTAGCCCCTAGCCCCTAGCCCCTAGCCCCTAGTCTCAAATTGTCGATATGAAAGATAAACTACTAAATTGGCTGAACTTGATTTTGGTAGCCGATGTTTTCTTGGTTTTATTTGGCTTTGGTTGGTTTGCGATCGCAGTTTTTGGTGATGCTGCGGGCATAAATTTGGGTCTTGATTTATGGCACAAGCTTTGGCAACCATTATTTAACCCCGCTATTGGCATCCTGATGGGGGGTGCAATTTTAAGCGGAATTATCAGTTGGGTGTCTCGGAAGTTTCTCACTGATTAGTTATTTTTCAATAGTCAATAGTCCAGTTTTTTTACTATTGACTATTGACTTTTATTGTAAAACTTGCTTCAAAGCTGGTTGTAAATTGGGATATTGATAGGTAAAACCAGATTCTAAAGTGCGCTTTGGCAGAACCTGTTGACCTTCTAAAACGACAATTGCGCCGTCTCCCAGTAAAGCTTCAATGGCAAAAGCCGGAACAGGCAACCAAGAAGGACGATTTAAGACTTTTCCGACAGTTTGAGCCAAATCATTCATCCGGACAGGATTTGGAGCAGTAGCATTATATACTCCTTCCATATCTAACTTGCTTAAAGCTTGCAAAATTAAGTTCACTACATCGTCAATATGAATCCACGAAAACCATTGGCGACCACTGCCAATTGGCCCTCCGGCAAAAAGCTGAAAAGGTGGAATCATTTTCGCTAAAGCCCCACCCTTGCCCAGTACAATCCCAAAACGCAGAATTACCAGTCGCACACCCGCATCTTTAACCTTTGTGGCTTCTGCTTCCCAGGCTTGGCAGACTTGAGCCAGAAAATCATTACCCGATACACTGGCTTCATCAAAAGTAGCGGCTTCACTTGTACCGTAGTAACCAATAGCAGAAGTGTTAACTAATACTCTTGGTTTGGGGTTAGCTTTAGCTATGGCTTCAACTATTTTCTGAGTGCCTAGCTGACGACTATTGAGGATTTCTTGCTTACGTTCTGCTGTCCAGCGTCCCTCACCAATAGGTTCGCCTGCCAGATTCACAACAGCTTCGCAACCGCTAACGGCATCTTGCCAAGCACCTGATGTTGTTGGGGTGTATGTAACAATTTCTACACTAGGAAAATTGGCAGATGGAAACACCTTTTGAGCAAAGCCAGCATTACGTGTTAATACCAATACTTGATAACCTTCAGTTTGCAGTCGTTCTACTAAACGACTCCCGACTAATCCTGTTGCTCCAGTAATTGCTACTTTCATTCTGCACCTCCCCAAAGCCTTATACAATTTTGGATTTTAGATTGAAAATTGCTGTCTCAATCTGTATCTATGTTCGGTCAATCCATTTCCCGCCATTCTTTGGCAAATTGGACTCATTTTAAAGTTTTTTATCAAATTTTCAAGATGTGTTTCTCTGGTATGTTAGCGAAAAGCACTGAATTTCAGGCAATTTGCCAGTACCTTTATGTAATCAATCTGTAATGAATTACCGTTTGGCGGCTTTGGTATTATACGATGGACGGAGTGTTGCAATGCTTGGGGCTATTATGGCTCGCTATACCTGTTCATTTACAATTGGTCTTTCGATTGACCGTCTTCAGCCATTACTGCTAGAACTTCTCCAAGGCTGCGATTTGGAAATTCAGTACTACAAGTCAGATTACATTTTGGCTCGTGAAATTCCTGGTAATGTTTCATTTTCCAAATCTGTCAAGGTGGAAGTATTCATTGACAGATCAAGCGCCACTGAAACAGAATCCCGGATGAGTGTCATTGTTAAAAATGAAGAATTGCCAATTCATCTTGAGAATCACTGCCGCAAAATGTTTGAATTTATCAAACAAGAAATTGAACACAGCCGCCATTGGCATTTAATTGAAAGCCTCGCTGGTTAATTACAGCAGATTTCAAGTGAATGAAATACATCATTTAGTTGTTAAAGCTAAATATAATAGCCTATTCTCATTCTGAATTCTGCTGTAAATGGAATGCTGATAGGCTAACTTTAGGCAAAGCCAACTCTAACAAATTGAGTTAGTGTAAAACAAACAAGCTATCCGAGAATTAGCTGATTTTTACTCTTGTATATCTTCTGGATCGTCAGTCATACCAGGATTAATCAGAGTGATATCATACTCACTGGAATCGGTTTGTCCTGAACGTTGAGTATTTCTCAAGAGATAATAGATGGCACGTACTTGAGGGCCAAAAACGATTTCGTCTTCATTTTTTAAATCGTGGGCTGGGATTTTGCGCCCATTAATCATCAATCCATTGGCACTGGGTTTACCTTTAGCATCACCATCTACAATGCGATAGTAATAGCTGTGAGTGTTTTGTCCTCTTGGCAATCTGACTAAGGTAGCATGACGACGAGAGACAAATTGAGATACTAAACGGATGTTGCAATCACGGTCTCGCCCAATAGAGTAAACGGAATTTTCTAGCGAAAATTCTTTGCGACCTTGATCATCTTCAAGAATCAGTAGATGGCTTTCATGAGTTTCGGGTGCCATTGATATATCGTGATCACTATCAACAGAATTTTGATTAATTAACGTTGGTCTATTATTGTTTCCTACCATTCTTGCTTACTACAGTCTGTGGTGATAACTCTGACAAACTTGAAAGCTATTCTGACTGAGAAGAGTAGAACGTCAATGTTCTACTCTGTGAGATGTATTACATCTAACTATCGATTTAGTTTAACCTGAGTTGGTAAAAACTGGCATTCGGTTTGCATTCTCACATTTAATAACGGTATTTATCGCCTGTGAGCTAGTCTTCGTAAGAATATGGAGTTAGTCACAACACTAACTGAACTAAAGGCCATGAGTGCGGCGGCGTTTGATGGGCTGAGGACAAAACCCATACTAGGTAATAAAACACCAGCCGCTAAAGGAATACCCAAGGTATTGTATGCAAAAGCCCAAAATAAATTTTGGCGGATTTTGTTGAATGTGGCACGGCTGAGGCTAATGGATTCTACAACGTCACTTAAGCGATCGCGCATCAATATAATTTCCGCAGTTTCCATTGCCACGTCTGTACCTGAGTGTAAGGCAATGCCGACATCTGCTTGAGATAAGGCTGGCGCATCATTAATGCCATCTCCCACCATCGCTACAATTGAGTGCTGAGTTCCAGTTTGTAGAGATTTAATTAGTTCAGCTTTTTTACTGGGTGGCACTCCGGCGATGATATCAGCATGATCTAATCCTAGTTGTTTACCGATCGCATTGGCGGCTTCTTGGCGATCGCCACTCAATAGCATTACCCTTAAACCCTTGTGCTGCAATTTTTCTACTGTGGTTTTGGCATCAGGTCGTAAGGTATCTTGAATGGCGATGAGTCCTGCTAAATTGCCAGCAACAGCCACGCATACAACTGTTTTGCCTGCTGTCGCCAGTCTTTGAATTTCTTGTTTGGCAATTTCACTAACCACAACTCCATGCCAACTTAACCAATCTTGATTGCCTAACAGCACTGTTGTTTCTTCCACCACCGCAGACACTCCTAACCCTGGTTCGGTATGGAAATCAACGGCGTTGGGAATAGATAATTGCAGGCGTTGTACTTCTTGTTGAATGGCTTTAGCTAAGGGGTGATAAGTGCCACTTTCTACTGCGGCGGCTAGTTGAATGAGGGAGTAGGAAGTAGGGAGTAGGGAGTGGGCTAGTTCTAGGCAATCGGTAACAGTGGGATTACCAGTGGTGAGTGTGCCTGTTTTATCAAAGACGACAGTATTTAGTTGGTGAACTTTTTCTAAAACGTCACCGCCTTTGATTAATAAACCGCGTTCTGCACCGATACCAGTGCCGACGAGAATGGCTGTGGGTGTGGCTAACCCTAAAGCACAGGGACAAGCGACTACCATAACGGCGATCGCTAGTTTTAAGCTGGTTAATAATGGGGAGTGGGGAGTGGGAAGTGGGGAGTTGTTGCTATGGGCGGTGTGACTCATCATTTCCATACCGTTGGAGATGATGGCATCAGGCCAGAGGTGAGTGCCAAAAAAGTACCAAAAGACAAAAGTTAATACAGAAGCGGTCAGCACGCCGTAGGTAAAGTATCCAGCAACTTTATCGGCTAATTTCTGTACAGGTGCTTTGCGGGTTTGGGCGGCTTCTACTAGGGCGACAATTTGCGCCAATGTAGTATCGTTGCCTGTACGGGTTGCTTGAATTGCGATCGCACCTGATTGGTTGATTGTGCCAGCAGTAACTAGATCACCTGCTTGTTTACTTACAGGTACAGCTTCGCCCGTTAACATCGACTCATCTATGGTTGTCTGCCCAAAGCGCACTTCACCATCTACGGGAATTTTATCTCCAGGTAAGACCTGTAACCATTCACCCACCCGCACTTGTTCGGCTGGGATTTCGATACTGTTAGCCGCAATTCCTAATTTTTCGGGGTTTGGGTTGGGAATTAACCTGGCTACCTGTGGTTGGAGTGCGAGTAATTGTCGAAAGGCGTTAGCCGCCCTACCTCTGGCTTGTCTTTCTAAGGTTCTACCCAGGAGGATAAAGCCTAACATCATCACTGGTTCATCAAAGAAGCACTCCCAACCCATTTGGGGGAACAACAACGCCACCAAACTTGCAGTGTAAGCGGTGATTGTTCCTAAACCGATTAAGGTGTTCATGTTGGGAGAATTGCGCCGCCAACCTAGCCAGCCATCAACAATAATGGGACGGCCGGGAAATAACAGTGCTACTGTTGCGAGTCCACAATGAAACCAAATGTTGTCTAATATCGGCCAAGTTACACCAATGAAACTGCTTAGATGGCCAATTCCCGACAACACCAGTAATATAGCAGCGATCGCTAATTGTCGGAATGCTGCACGCATTTCTTGGTGCTGTCTGTTGGCAGAATCTTCTAATGCGGCTTGGTGATTAGATTTGCGGGGTTGAGTTGGGAATCCAGCAGTAGTTAATCGTTTTGCCAGTGCATCTTCATCTACCACCCCAACTTCTGACTCTACGACTGCGACTTCTGTAGCCAAATTGACGCAGGCAGTTTTGACCCCCGGATATTGAGTTAGCTGACGTTCTACAGCACTTACGCACCCAGCACACTTCATTCCCCCCACATCCAGAATAATTGTCTCAGAAGTGGGGGCTAGTTCTGGGTCAAGGTTCGTTTTCGACACAAGTTGCATGGCAAGTTTTTAGATTCACTACGAACATTCAACGCCTGACTACAAGCGTCTCTATTTCGAGCGTAGGCGAAATTTGGAACTATGACTGAATATCAATAACATTAATTTTACTTATTTTCCACCTGACCTGGCTCTCAGTTGCGCTTCCAGCGTAGATAAGTAACATAAACAATCGCAGCCAACTGCATTGGTAGTAGAAAAACTACACTTTTTAAATAATAATTAATTTCTAAATTAGACATGGTACTAAAATATCCACAGCCTAATAGCAGTAAGAAAACCCAAATGAGATGTTTACGTTTGAGCATTGGCATAGTAGTAAAACTCAGACTGTTTTTCCCATCCTAATTGATATATGAACAAAAGAAACAAAGGTGACAAGGTAGAGATATGTTGGTAAATGATTGAGAAATTGTTCTAGCCATTTAAAGACTTACCGAAAAAGCCATTGACCCAAAGGAGATTGACTAAAGACAATATACAATTCTCCTGTTTGTGAGATGTGATACAACCGGAAAGTATGATAAATTAACACAGTCAGTAAGAATAGTATTTGTACCTTTTTTAGTCTTAATAGTTGACAATATAAAGTTGTAATTTGCTGCCTAGTTAACAATTCTAAAGTAACGTGAACTATGGCAATGACAAAACTAGCAAATAAAATTGGCCCAAATAAATTCTCGGTCAATGCTTGGTTTAAGTCTCCTCGTCCAATAGCCATAAATGAGCGCGTCATACCACAGGTAGGACAGGGAATTCCAGTTAAGTGTCGGATCGGGCAGACTAAAAACCCAAGACGATAATTTTGATTGTAAAAATATGTCCCAAATAGGGGGGTATAAGAGAATCCTAATATACCCCAACGCAATAGCTTACCGTGGCACGATAGAGGAGTAGAAGATAATTTCAACACAGATGTCCTCTGAAATCATAACGGCAAATCAAACCTGCTAAAGTTAAAACTTAAAACCAGCCTTTTTTGTTGACAATATAAGCCTCAACAAATTCATCATCAGTTTTGGTTAAGTAAATAACTCCTTCTACTAAACCAATAATGCCCATAATTGCCCCACCAAAACCACAGGTGAGGATGCTAACGAGCAACATAATCAAGCCTTCGGTTGTGTAACCAAGAATAAACTTGTGAATTCCTAAAGCTCCTAACAAGATTGCACAAATTCCAGCTGCTAGTTTTTTATTACTGATCTCACTGGGACTGTTATTAGACATTGGTTAGAAATGCCCCTCAATTATAAATAACACTCCAATTTTATAGTAACTATATTTACTTGGCATCTACATATTTACAACATATACAATTTGTTATCTAGTAAACCTTTAGTTACACTTTGCTGGTAAATTTGAGCGTCTATCACAGGAAGTCAGAGGTAGCATTAAATATAGTTAAGTATTACACTTAAAATATTAAGATAAGTTACAGTGTATTTATTAATTAAAAATTAAAATTTTCAGATACCCGACTTTATTAAGAAAATCGGGTATATTGCTGTTCTTGTGAGATATGAGCTTTAGAACCAGCCTTGTTTATTGACAAAATAGATGTTGGCAAATTCTTCTGAGGATTTGTTTAAATAAATCATGCCTTCAATCAAACCAATCAGCTGCATCACTATCAAGGCGACTCCATAAGTAAAAGTACCTGCAACTATGGATATAGCTAACATAATAAAGCCTTCAGCAGCATATCCTAAAATAAATTTATGAACGCCAAACCCGCCAAAAATAATCCCGCAGTAACCAGCCAAAAGTTGTTTATTGGGATGGCTAGTAGGGTTGAGATTTGCCATAGTATTCTTACTCCTCAAAGATTAGTGGAAAACTAAATTTTTCTTTTGATGAAGAACTATTGAGTTCAATTCATAATTTGTAATTAAGTTTTTTGAATCTCAATATAGAAACGCAGAAACCACCAAGAAAAACGTGCTTTTTCTTAGTCATACATGAATAGTCAGCTAGGAAAAACTATTTATGGAGCTGATTTTTTGTTAGTATACGCCTAACGTCTGCCCAAATAAAGATGTCAACACTTTAAAAAAAACACTACAAAATATAAGTAATAGAAACAAGTACTTTGTAGCTGCAAACTAGCAAGCTACTTGATTTACAGCAGAATTCGAGCATCAAAATTCAGAATTAGATTAGTTCTCTATCTAGCGTGGAGAACTAAATTGTGTACTTTATTTACTTGAAATCTGCTGTATGTATTTAATTGTGATTATGACATCAAAAACAGAGATTTTGCAGATTCGTAAGTATGATTTCTCTGGAGGAGGATAAATACTCATAATCAGCAAAAAACGGCGATATCATACCATATTCTTCAAGCCCATTAATGTTATTTCCGGACTTTTTTGATATGGCTGTAATGATGAGATTTTAAGTTAGTTGGAAATGGATAAATTCGATACAGATGACATATATTCTACAACTAAAAAATTATGCCATCTTGGTATTAGTGAATTGAAGTTACACTGAATACCTTATTGAATTGTTTTGCGTCACTCCTATGGTTAAGGGCTATGATTCAATATTGCCTGCCAAATACAACACAGTTAGGCAATCAACATCTGAAAAATAGCTCTAACTATCTAGATAGTACTAGATGTTTATCCAGAAGTTTTGTAATCTATTTGACAGTAATGTTGAGATTTTTTGGCTATCAATATTGTTAAATTTCAGCCAAGTTTCACGGAATACTTGATTTAGTAATCACCAGCGAAAAATCATCACCTACGCAGATGTAACCAGATATTTTTTGATACGGCAACCGTATTAAATATGTTTTATTAGTTACTACTGCCCAAGAGGAAAAGACTCAGTAATGTGCCACTATTCCAGAGGCTGTGGAGTAGCATAGGAGCAAGGAGATTGCGCGATCGCGTGTACACTACTCCCAGGACGATCCCCAAGGCGGTGAGTGGTAAAACTTCTGACAAGCTTAGGTGAGCGATCGCAAACAACAGGCTACTAGCCAAAATCGCCCCCCATACAGGTAAATAACGGGTGAGGGAGGGTAGCAAAAAGCCCCGAAATAAAATTTCTTCAAATATGGGAGCAGCGATCGCAGCTGTGGAGAAAAATATTCCTAATGCTATAGAATCTTGACTTTCTAGCGCCAGTTGCAATAACGGATTACTACCACCCTGCCCTTGCCAGAGTTTTTGATTAATCAACGATACCACCACAACCACAGGTAAAGCGGTGCAGTAACCGCCTAATCCCCACAACCACCAATTATCTTGGAGTTGGAATTTAAACCACAATCTTGGCAGAGGGAAAAACCGTTTGATGGAAAAATACATCACCGACAGCGCCCCCGCCGCCACCAAAAAGTAACTTACCAACACAGAAAAAGCTTGTAAGCGTACACCGACAATCGGGCGGGGAATTGGCAGTATAGATAATAGAATGGGAACAAAAACTTGTCCCATAAAGAAAAATCCCACAACAAAAACCTGGAGTACGGTTTCACCATCCCAAGGTGTTGTCCAAACTAAATCACCATTTTGTGCCAGTAACGCTTCTTTTCCTTTCAGGAAGCGTTGTATCAATAAGAAAATCAGCAGAATTGTGCCTATCAATGCTGCTAAGGCGGGGATCGTACCGATGAGGGTGAGTTTAAATACTGCTTGGGCTGCGGCTTCTTGCTGTGCAGCTTTGACTGTGGCTAAAGGTTCTTGACGTTGCTGGAGTTGGTATAGCTGAATCAAAGCCGTATTCCGAAACCAACCATCTAAATTCTTTTGAATTAGCTGTTGGGCATTAGGTAAGATGCGGGGGGGATTACTCCAGAGTCCACTTAAGATAGTCGCGGTATCTGCAAAATCGCTGCTGAGTTCTGGCTGTTGTAATTCCGCCCAAGTTTTCAAGGCTGTGTCTTGTTGTCCTTGTTGTACTTGTAAAATTCCTAGACGTAAATCTAACTCTGCGAGTAATTTTTGCTGTTGGTAAAGAGATTGCTGTAATTGTTTTTTGGTGAGTTCTGGAGATGCGCTAGTGTCAACAGTGTCTTGTGGTAGGGGTTTAGCTGGAGAACTTAGCTGTGTAAGTTGGCTGTTAAGCTTATCTAAATTAGTTTGTACAGATTTTTTGGCTTCTTGATATTGCTGCGTTGCATTTTCTAGGGGCTGATCTTCGAGGATGGCTTGGCGAATTACCTGAAAATTATCACCATTGCTATCTTCTGGCTGCCAAGCTTGGGCTTGCAGCGCAATATTGGTTTGATAAAGTTCCAGACGACTTTGGAACTGTGGTTTCTGCCAACTACTGACTAGCGATAAAGTTGCCAGTACAACTGCTATCACAGTCGAAATGATTAAAACCAATCGTTTGATTGTCATCTATCCCCCTTGGACGAACCAGAATATGCCCCTTGGGAATTATCGCAAGAAAAAGCAGGAGGTGGATAGATATGATCAAGATTGTGAGTCTACTTTACAAGGATAGCGATCGCCCACCGCACCACAGGATGTTAAATTACAACTCATTAACCCTCTAGCTGACTTCTTACCCAAGTACGGAATAATTTGAGTAAAGCAATTTCACCCATAGTTTTACTTTGTTCAATAAATCGGCTCATATCACGCACTGATACTATGGGAAAGGCAATACTAAACTCACACGCAATATATTGCCCTTCTAATAATTGATAAAATTTTAAATTCTGACCGTTATATCTCCATAGTTCAGTAATACCTAATGCGGCATAAATATTAAACTTATTAACTGAACTACTAGTAATATCAACTTCTATTGCTAAATCAGGTGGTGGATCAGTTTCTAAGTCTAAAGTTTCCTTACCTCGCATCAATAATTCATTTTGGATATAATAACAAGCATCTGGTTCTATACCTTTTTTAACTAACTTCTGCTTTAATGTTGTAGAAGCAGCACTTCTGATTTCAATATCTAATTCTTCAGCTAACGCAACAATAAAGTTTCCTAAATTACTTTTAGGATTTTCATGTTCAAACAGTGATGTCATAATTTCTAAAGTGCCGCAGTCGTAAGCAAACCGAGAACCTCTATCTTCACCCGTATCTCTTAGCAAAGCTTCAAAGGTTTCCCAGCTAACGTTGTGCAGAACTGTCCTTTGTTCAGCAGGAGTTGACTTGGCAAGCATATAAAAATGTTGATTTTATCAGATGACGAGATATATAAATTTTATCGTGTATATATATCGAGTGGGCATCAACTTCAAGTTCTGCCCACCCTAGATATAATCCAGCAGTCAAATAAAAGATAGTATATGGTTACAAAAGCTTTTGGTTCTTGGGACGCAGATTTTACTGAGTAAAAATTCAAGTTACACCCAGCAAATCTATTACCCTGATTGTTGTTAAATCTAAATACAATTTTTTCGACAGTTTGATGAAGGTTTGAGTCTTCCAGTTGACATTGATTTTTTCAAAGTTCAACCTAGTATACTAAGTTGCCACTACCGCGTAATTGCCGCAAAGAATTGATGCAATAAGGACAGTCACACTTAAAAATTCTAATTGCGGCATCACTTTCTTCATCTGTAAAATTCAATTCTGCAATGTTGGTATCAGATGGCTGCGATGAAACAACCATAGATTTAGGCGTGGGAGGTGCTTTGGGATCTCTTTCGGAATCTCGAATACAAACAAAATCCTTCAAACCGTGGGGATTAGTGATGCAAGTACGTCCATCGCCTGTGTGAATTAACTTTTGGGTGAGGTTCACAGAGGCGTGTGCTGGATGTATTGCTGTCAATGTAGACATCAGGGAAGTAAAGATTGCCGAACTAGAAAGCAAATTCAGTACTAATTTTTTGTTCATATTTTTCTTGATAGAACATCTCTGAATGCCAAGCCTATCCTATTAATTGTTAATGGTCAAGATGATGTTGGTGATAAATATAAAAGATTACTAACATGTTATATTTCTCTTGTCTTCTTGGCTAAGAATACCAAAAATTTGTTTTATTCATCTATCAAAGTAAGTAAAGTTATGGGCTATTAGAAGTTATTTATCAATATTTTCATAAGTGTGTTAGGTGCAGATTGTGAGCTAATTCATTCCCAAAACTAGATACGAGTACCTAACGCACCGCTAGATTATCCCTCTTATGTCACTTTCCGAGATAAGCAAGTAGTTCAGGAGCTAAATCATCCAGAAGCATAAGAGGGTTTAAATTGATTCATTGCAGCAATTAAATGATTGAATCCCAATAATAAATGTGAATTAGGGAAAATACTTAACCAGGGATAAATTAACCAAAATAGTAAAAGTGGCTGGATAATGAGACGTAGATTATTTAAACTATTCTTCCATCCAGATTCGTGGTTCCATTATGGATGATTAGAAAAATCAACATCCTTACATCTTCCTGGCGGATAGGTGCGTTTAACAGAATATTCCCCGCCTTCGGTGTCAGAGAGAATTTCCATAATGATCGCAGGTACTTCACCTTCTAAATATAGGAGTATAACTTTTGCGATCGCTTAAAATTTGATTTACTGCTGGAACATAAACCCAATCAGGTGCTTTTAAAATCAATTGTCCATTGACAGTTGCACAAAGACCAAAATTCGAGGCTATCAACATCTGTGGTTGAATAAAACCGCCAATTTCTAGGCTTTCACGCAACGCACCAGCCAAAATTGGCTGATTGGTATTCTCCACAGGTTCACCCTCTAATTGATAATCATCGGGTAATGCTTCCCAAGAGATTACCATGTCAGTTGGCGATTTAGCTGCACCGAGTTGGGTTGCAATAACACAGCATCAATATTAGTTTCTTCTTATGTTACCCCTCCCAGCACGAAGATGATGCGATCGTACTTAGAAACGGGTAGATGCCAAGTTCAAAAATATCTCAATGAGACTTTCTGGATTTTAAAATTTAAAATCTCAAAAAATTTTCAAAAAACAAGAAATTATCTGATTGAAGGAATAGGTGATTTTAAGAAACGAGCGGCAGGAATACTGCAAGAATGTTAAATTTCTTTGAAGATAAAATGTGATCTGATTGCCAGAAATTCTGGAAAATGCTTTGATTTTTACTGGATTCTTTTATCACTAGCTGACTTTAGCCTAAAAGAATTCTAACCAACGGGAAAAGCATTATTGAGAGACTCAATTAAATCTCTGCGTCCACTACCGCGATGAGGTGTCGGATTTTCTGGCTCATTTGATTTGGGTTTGGGTTTTGGTTTTGCTGATAACAACATTTTGCCTCCTGTATCACCAATTAGCGTATGTGAGCGATTTAAACTGTCTGAACCGTTAAACACCAAAGAACCGAGAACCACACTAGAAACTAAAAGCGAAAATGTAGCACGCATGGCAGATATTTCTTGTGAACTCTAATATTCACTGCTACTGAGTTTCTGAATGTGTATCCGGAAAGTTTGCAAAATAGTATTCTGTTTGACAGAAAGAAATTGAGTTTGACGTTAAGTAAATACTCCTGAATCCCATAGAGACCCGCATCACCAATCATGTTCATCGCCAGGAGTGGGTATACAGTTGTTGCCGGTGTGTAAGGTGAAGTTTAACTTTAATTGTTAGCTACAAGCTGTCAGTTGGGAAATTCCAGAAATTGAATGATTCAGTTTACAAAGTCAGAGTGATGGAATATTTATTGACTTTGGAAGTTCCTGGATGAACACAGATGGCATATATCAAGCTGTAAAATGTATACGTACGTATATTTAGCTAAAAAGTTAAAATTTTATCTTATATAAAGTTTCAATCAAAATCAGCCAATAGTTATCGACAGCTTAGGCGACTTTGTTTTACTCTGAAAACACAAAACATCACCTAGTTCTATTACTGGTATATAAAAAACTTTGCTTATCAAAATATTCAGTGAACAGCAAAGCTAAAAATTGATGAGAACTGTATTGTTTTACTGAGTAAAAAATCGAACTAAATTAATCAGGTGTAGACTACTAAATTGTTAAAAATAGCTATTTGTGGAGAATTTATGTCATTTTTAACCAAATATCGAGCTAATAGCCAATTATTGTTGACTCTAGGGTTAATGATATCGGGATTATTGATATTACCCAACCCAGCCAAAGCTGTTACACTTGCGCCTCTAACATCACAAGATGCTAACCCAGGCTTTGATGACACAGACTTTAATTTACTCCTAGATCAAGGAGATTTTAAGGAGTTGTTTGTTGCTGAAGCTCGAATTGGTAACAATGGGTTTGGTGGCAACGGCGAGCGGGAATTAGGGATTAATCGAGATGTGAGAGCAACTGTAGATGCAGGGCTACCCGTGGCTAAAGCAGATTTAGTCTGGGGTAATGGTAAAGTTTGGGATTTTAGTTTGGAATATACAGGTAGCAAGGTAACTTACAAAGTGTTTGATGCTAACCAAACCTTCCAATTAATGACTCAAGAATTTAGCGGTGCTGTCACAGATATCTTTATCCGCACTTTTGCTAATAAAGGTAGTGGTAGTAACGTTCAAAACGCTGTTTCTTTAACTAATTTAGTTCTTAATGGTACAGCGTTAGGAAGTTTAGCCTCAGCAAGTACAAATACTACAAAGGATTTAGATTATCTCCATCTCACTGGTCTTTCTGCACCCTTTACACTAACTGGTAAAACAGCATTTAGCTGGGTTGGTGCTGCACCTAGTCGTTCTAACCTGGCCTTCCAAATCAAAGTCGGTACTTCTCAATCAGTTCCAGAACCTAGTACTCTTGCGGCTATCTTCTTGGCTACTATGACAGGTGCAGCAAGGTTAAAAAGACAAAAGACAGCTGCTCAAAAAGTTTAAATTGATTGCGTAATTTAGGCTAATCAAGATTGTCTGTAGAAACTGGGTATACGGGTATACAGTTCAGTTAAGGCAACAACTTAGACTGGTGTAGGTTGGGTGGAGGAACGGAACCCAACATTCACGCATAATTTGTTGGGTTACGCTATCGCTACACCCAACCTTGTATATTGAGGGAAGTAGTAGACCGTCCCAACCTTGGTCACAATAGACCGCTATGTAGCACGGGTCACTACAAAAATCTCTTTGACAGAACTCGAACAGTCGCCAGGGG
>NZ_JACJTB010000040.1 GCF_014698475.1 Nostoc spongiaeforme FACHB-130
AACGCCCGTCAAAAACGCTAAAATCCAATGAGCTACTCTTTTTTCTCAAACCCATACTCCACAAGACTTTCAGGCTATCTTGCCCCTGGTGACAGCTTCGCTATATTTACCCCATTTTAATTGACGTGTGTTTGCATTTAATTAAACTTATGACATCAGTGCCATTGATATCAGGTAAATCAATATTTATCACCACGATATCTGGCTTTTGTTGGTCAACAATTTCTATTCCTTCTTTTCCGGTTTTTGCAAGGCCACATACCTGGATTTTACCAGTTTCAGATAATATCGTCGCCGCACCAACCCTAGATATGTTCTCATTTTCAATGATGACAACATTAATAGGTTTCATATTACATACTGTTTGGTTTAGTATTGTCCCTGATAATAATACTTATAGCACTTACTTTTTACTGTTTCTTAATCTTTACAGTTACTATAAATTAATCAGCTTATTTAAAAACTTTATTTGTAAATTTAAAAAATTTACAAAGTGATGGTGTGGTTTATGTAGTTTTCATTAAGCAATCTATTGACTAGGCAATTTTATTGATCGGTTTTAGTTTTAATAGTATTTATCGAATTTAGAGAGTAATAAACGATTTTTTATGAATGTCAATAAATTTTTAGGATGGATAGAAAATATTGTTGTTTGGTCTTTAATAGGAATGCTATGTTTGGTCGGGTTAGGTAGATTACCTATTAACCCTACAAGTTTGTTTGACTTTAGTGCGTCTTTTTACTATTTTTCTGTTGCGGTTGTTATTTGCCCCAAAACTCCCTTGAGTTTTAATAACAAGCTAGTTTTGGGGTTTATAGCTTTCTCGTATGGTGTGTGCTTTGGGTTGATTTAATTTAATCTATCTCTTTAACAGCATCCTGATTTTTGAATTCTTGTTGGTTATGTTCGCAGCGTGCTTGTTCCTCATCAAACAGAGCCTTAAAACGTTCAAATTCATTATGCGTAAGGTTATTGATGATGATAGAGTAACTCTCTGAGCTATGATTACGAGATGCTAGCAGTGCTTCTTGGCTTGCTTCTGAATCAGGCGAATTTCTATCAAGGCTAAGAGTTTGTGAATCTTCTCCTAATTTTAGGCTTGCAGTATATGTCTCGCCTTTATAAAGGATACTTTGTGTCTCTTTGTCTGGTTTTCCAAATATATTTAAGCGGTTTAAAATTATAGGTATAACAAATTGTTGAATTTGGAAATTAGCGATAATAGATTGTACTTTATCGTGTTGACCTTCTTCTACTAGGTTGCCATTATTGTCGTCACTTTTATCTGTAAAGTTTTTTAGAACTTCTGGTTTAATTGTATTGTATTTAGACTCGCTTACTTCGGGTTGTAAAGATGACTCTGGACTAACTGGATTAACAAAATTGACAGGTTCAATTTCTGTGGAGCTTAACTTGACTTCCTCTTGTGCTATTTCACTGATTCTATTTATTTCTGAATTTAAATTTAACACAGCCTCTTGTCGTTCCTCAGCAGTTGGAGGATTTTTTGCATATTCTTCAAATTTCTCATCAGGTATATTAAGCTGTGCGATCAATTCTCTGAGGAGACAAGCTTGCATTGCTGGAGTTAAACCTTCTACTGGAAACTCGATTAGTTCTTTCATAGTAAAATTACCTTTCTACTAAATCTTTTTTGACATCTTTGAGTGCATTATTGATGCGATCGCTCATAAATTGAAAATCTTGTAATGTTTCATCACTAATGTTACTTACTTGAGTTTTTCCTTGTTTGACATATAGCAAGATATTATCCTTTTTATCTTTAACTAGATAAGTTTGGTTTTGAGTTTGAGTAGCAATCTGATATTTTTCTGTTTGGACTGTCATAATGCCATTAATATCCTCTTGTCCAATTGTCTTAACTACACGTTGAGCAAGACTGGTCATCTCATTAACTTTTTCTAATTCTTTAATGTCTTGTTCCATTGCCTTAAAAGCATTCTCAAGACTAATATTTTCTTGAATGTATAAATTAGTTATCTCCTGAATTCTATTGAGATATGTGTCTGATTTACCGAGTTTTTCAGCTGCTATATACCAGTCTTGGAGATTTTGCACTGTATTAGCTTTCATCCGCTCGATAATGCTATCCATCGCTCCAACTTGCTGTATTTCGGGTTGAGCAGGTGATGCGAGTGCTTGGTTAATATTTGGTTGTTGGCTTTGTTGTGATGAAAAAATGTTCTTGTTTTTAGAAATTAATGAGTTATCTGATACTTGTGTATTGGTAGAAATAATATCGCTACTAACTTTGGTGTTTTCTACAGGATTAAATACAGCATATCCTTGGGAAGTTTGTTCTACTTTGTACCCTTTTTCTTGGAGATAATTTTGAACTAATTGGTCAGTTCCTTGTGTATTTCCGACTAGAAAAGAGCTTTTCACTGCTATTGCCTTATCAAGTAAGGGTTTATAGTGATTTTCAAATGTTTGGGCAATTTGCTCGCTTGTTACTCCACGCCACGGGCCAGATCCGGACACCATAATGATGTCTTCTTTTGAGTAATTTCCTGTGTTGGCGCGTTCCCCCCATGCTTGCTCGTAATTTCGTGTGCTTGAAGGTGTACCGGGAGGTGCAGCTGATTTACCGATAAACTGGGTAGCTAATTGGGCCATCGCAATGTCTTTTTTCATGTGTTCAGCGACGGCGGCGTTTATAGGTTCGAGTTGGGAGAGTGGATTTGTGGGCCGCAGAGCAGTCTGTTGGGACTTGTCCTGCTGGGTTTGTACTGTAGTTTGTTGTGATTTTGCAACTACATATATATACGCTTCGCTAAGGGCTTGAATAAATGCGGATTCTTTGCCCTTACCCTGCCACTGTTGATCCTGGGCATTAGTAATGCTTGTACAGTTCTCTAACCAATTGATTCCCCCACGTTTGGCGATCGCCTCAGTCAGCCGGGGGTGTTGTTCGAGTTTAGCCTGAAGCACTTCTACCATTAGCTGGTATTCATCAACTGATGGATGCAACTGCTTTTGGTGATTAAATGCGTGTTCAGCGGATGCGTATGCTACCCCTTGAGGTTTTTGGACATGGGTTTCTAATCCATACTGCCCGGCGGGGGCTTCTGGATTATTATTGACTGAAACTTGGTAATCGTTTTGCAGCTTGCCTTGTTCTTTGGCAAGTGCAGTGGCAAGGCTGAGTGCTAGTCCCAGCCCATCTTTAGAGTCTGGGCTGATATTTACTGGAGTTGCAGCTTGTTTTTGGATGGTTGGGAACGGAATAATTTTGCCATTGACATAATCTCCTAGTGGCTCTATGAATAAGCCATATACCTGACTCTTACTCGCTTGAGTTTGGGTTAGTTCTTTTGGTGAATGCTTCTCCCATCTCGCCCAGGCTTGCTGGTAACTTGGGTCTTGAATCATTTGGGTGGTAATTTTATATTGCTTACCTACCCGAAAAGCAACTTGCTCGCCGTTTTTACCTTGGGCGATCGCAATATCTCCCTCATTGATACCATAAGTTTTTTGGTAGTCTACACTTCTGGTAGTGTGTATTCTACCGTGTCCGCGCATAGCATCAATGGTTGTGTTAACTGGTACTGTGGCAGCTTCGCCGTGCAGATGCAGCGAATAAACCATTGGTACTGGTTTGCCAGATATAGTTGGGTTGTCTGGAATCTGAGGATTAGCAGCGCGTGCCGCAGTGAAATTGCCAATGGCGATAATTTCTTCGACAGTTGGTTGGTTTGAAGGGTATGAGGGTATGTTTTGGGTGAATTCTCTGAGGCTGGTATAACTGCGCTCTACTTTAATTTCTCTCCCTGGTGTCCACTCGTTAGCTTTAATGGTGAGGTCGTTGTTGCTTTGGACTACCGCACGCGGAGGTTGGTTTGAGGTGAGGAAGTTCTCAAATTTTTGGCGAACGCTGTTTTCTCTGCCCAGGTCATTTTTAATTGACCAGATGTTGATAGACCATCTGCCAGCCTCAGTATTCAGTGCAGCATGTTCGTTTTTGCAGTTAAAGCGGGTTACTGTACCCGACCCAAGTTTAAACTCTTGGTATGGTGCGTCCTGATTCTCTTCCCTAGTCCATGCCATTCGTTCCTTAGCAGCACGATAGCCCCAGTCAGAATTTCCGATATTAATGCTGCGGGCTTCCGTCGCGGCGTAGGAGTCATCGCGGTGATAGTTAATCCCAGCACCGGGGTTCTCGGAATAACTTACCAGCACAATCTCAGCGTCAGGATATACTTGCTTAACAAGTTCCATCAAAGAGTCGTCCTGTACCCCTGGCTTGAAGTCTTTATCCTTCAAATCCCATTTTGCACCGATCCAGGCAACTTGTCTCAGTGGTGCATAGTTAGATTTGTCATTTTCAAGTATGGGTTTGAGGTGGGTTTCAAGATGCGATCGCAGCTGGTCTACTTTTTCCTCGCTTACCTTACCCAATATTTCGATAGCTTTAGTTGGATCTGCTTGACGGGAGTTGGGTAGTAATATTGGTTGATTCTTAGCTTCTGATTGTGTATTCTTTACTACTTGTATCTCAACCGTGTTTTGATAGACTTGTGAAATTCCTGCAACTGTGGTGTTAGTATTTAATTGAATATTAGTTATATTCTTTTCTGGTAAAACTTTAGCAGGAACAATTGGTACTGGAGAATCTTCTTGATTGAGTTCTCTTGGACGGTTAGGAAGTGCTTTTAGAGATTTTTGGTACTCACTATTTTCTGGAATTTGGTTGAATTTTAAAAGACTACCTTCAGTTGCAACTTTTTGATTTAACTCTGCACTAAGCTGTTCGTAGCGGTCAAAACCATCAACTTCACCAATATTAATAGCTTCTCCCAATAAACTATTAAATTCTTCATTTATTTCCTCACTAATTTCATTTTTATTAAAAATAAATGTAGCTGTGTTACTATCAATAAAATAATCGTTTTCAGCAGATTTTGATTCTAACCAAGTGGCTACAGCGATCGCGTCTTGTGCGGGAACTACTAATCCAAAAGCTTCTTTAGTTTCTAAGAGCGTTCCATCGGGAGAAGTATATTGTTGATTTGGATTATAAAAATATACAGTTTGTTGAGGAATGATTGGAGTGGGTTGTGACGGTGTATCTGCACTTTTGATATGACCACCAGCACGGTTAATAAAGGTTTGTCTTAATTCGTCACTGATGGTACTTTCATCAAGTACGAATACAGTCATTCCTTTTTTGGCTTCTAACCGAGCTTGTGATATAGGAAACTGTTCGTATGATACTCCTACTTTTTCGAGATACTTTTTGGTTTTTTCAGTTAAATTTTCATCAACTGCTAATCCTAAAAGCCCTACTAATTTTTGCTCTTTATCTTGGAACATAATTGTAGGGCGTTCGTTAATTTTACTGAGTATTTGGTTGCGTTTGTCCTGCTGCTCGTCTTTGACAGTCCTTTCATTACTTATAAGCTGACTGCGTTTAACCCATTTGTCGGGATATTGTACTGTTTCTGGATTAATAATTATTTTACAGGTACTTTCATTACTGGTAATCTGTACAGGGATAGTGGTTCGTTGTTGGTTTGGGCGAATAATACCCGTATCAATTAATTTTTGTACAGTGCTACTTTCTTTCCGTTGCCACTGTTTTTGTATATTTCCTTTATTTAAATCAGCTTCGAGACGTTCATTATGCTGACCAATAATACCGAGTGATTGGTCGCCAATTTTAGCAATATAAACGTGCTTTTTATCAAATGCCCTGACTAAAGTTTCTTGAAATGCTTGGTTGTTAATTTCCTGTTTCTTGTATTTTGGATTCGTAATATTAATTCGTAACAGATTGTTCTGAGATGTTTCTGCTATAGCATAGGCATTTTGTCCAGTGATAATAGTTTGAATTTTAAGCTGTAACTGTTGCCCATTCCCAGGCTTTTCTGCTAGCCAGCCTTGGGCAATACCTTCTTTGACTGATTCTTTATCAATATTGCCTAGTTTTTCAGGTTTATTGCCATTTTGGAGATAAATAGTATAGTCTTCCCGAATCAGATCAACCTTTTCGATTGTTAACATTGCAGGTTCATTATTAAACCTTTGGGAATTTCCAAACTTATTAACTTCGCCTACTTTCAAAGTGAGTTCTGGTAATCCGGGTACTTTGGTTGTAACAGAGGTGGTGTATACTTCACCTTTTTCAACACTGCCAATAGCAATAGTACCAATTGGTAGCCGGGCATTACTTTGTTCAATATTTCCGAATGATTCGTAATTACTCTCTTGATTCTGGATTTCAATTACACTTTTTCCATCTTCAGCTAGATTAAATCGAATACTCTGAGGTTGATTTTCATTAAAAAACTCACTATTCCGGTCAAATCCAGTGATACTAAACTCGGTAAACTTGAGTGTATCTAACTGACTGATAATCTCTTGAGGAAAGGCAGCAAAAGCGAAATTAGAAACTTTATTTTGGCGATCGCCACTTTTATCATTACCAGTCTCACGAGTCGTTGATACCGTCCAGGTGGCAGCTGCCATTGTTAGCTTTTGGTCTTCTGGAATCGAATTATAAAAGTCCTCTGCTATCTGGTAAGCTTTTTGGTAAAGAAGTTTAATTTGACCTTCGCTTAGTTCAGGCTGGAATGATATTTTGTTAGATTTTACTTCTTGTCCAAGTGTAATTCCTATTTCTTCGAGTTTATTTTCTTGCTCCCTCGCCAGTGTACCTAATTTTCTAAACTTGGGTTTACCATTCTCAGTTTCATCGTTAATTTGAGCATAAACTAAATATTTATGCGGACGGTTATTGTTGCGTTTATCTTCGGATATTTCTGATAATTTTATCGTAATTGTATTAGCTTTCCAGATAAATTCATTATCATACTGTAGAAGATTAGTTATACTTACTTGATTACCATTAGCAAGGGTAATATTTGCAGACGGCCCTTTTTCAGTTTCTTTTTGTTTAGATAACTCACTTGCTCGGTTGAATGATTTATCGAATTCTTTTTTGATGAGGATAGCTCTTAATCGCTGTTCGTGAGAAAATTCAACCCCTTTAAATAAAGCTTGAAATTGAACGATTTCACGCGATTCGAGGCGAGCTTTGTCAAAATACTGATTGGTTTGAGCAATTAGTAACTCAACAGGTGAATATCCCGTCGGTTGAATTATATTGTCAATATAGACATCTTTCTTCTTATCCTTAATATAGTTGACTTCACGGTGAAGAATCCGACTATTATTGCGAATAATTTCAATTTCAGGTTTTTTGGCACTCTTGAAAAGGTCAACTGCAATTTGATTTTGAAATGCTGCCTCAGCAATCATTTCACGGTACATCTGGGTGTTAGAGTTCATCGCCATTAGTGCATTGGCCTGGTTTAAGGGTTCTTGTCGAACAGTTTTGATGAACTCTTCCATGTAACTGCGATACTTGGTCGGAATCTCCTTCCCTTCAATACCCTTGGATTTTGCCCAGGCTTCTGTTTTGAATAAATCTTCGTAGTGTTTGGCTACCTGCTGTACGTACTCAATTGAGTCTTTTTCACTACCAAAATTTTTTAGAATCGTAATTTCTGACTCTAACGCCTCAATTGAGGTAAGGTGATTGTTGATAACACCCACACTAATGCCATCGCTCATGTGGATGGCGATTTCCTCAAATTCTGGCTGACTGCCATCTTCTTGGTAAAAAGATTGTTTTTTAAGTTTGACAGTTGGAGCATAGGCGTTTTCAGGCAGGTTGCGCTCCTTTGCTTCAACGCTGAGGTTAGGATACTTAGTTGCCCGCTCGAAGCCGATACAATCACCATCGTAGTCGCGTGCTTGACGCTCTTGTTCGGACTCTTGAGGGAGAATCTCTAATTCATAACCAACTGATTTTAGTTCTAAAATATACTGATTAAATTTGTTAGTAAATTCAATTTTGTCTCTAGTTTCGAGCTTACTAATACTTTGGTCTAAGTAATTTTCAATACCTTCTAATCGAAGATTTTTTCCTTGAGCTTCTGGCAGGATAGATTTAATTTGCTCATTGAGGCGGTTGTAAATGCGATCGCTTGTTTCGTCCGAGACAGCGATCGCACCAGCGAGAGGTTGACCATCAGGCCCAAGGATATCTTCTACAATTTTGTTAGTTGAGACGCACAGACCATTTGAGTTGAGGAAAGGGGAGCGGAAGTTGAGAACTTCTTCGCCATCTTGATAATGCGGTATGGAAATTTCCCCATTTTGCAGGTCTTTGGAGGGAATAACCATTGCTCGCTCAAATGTTAACGTCTTGCCGATGGCGATTTCTTTCCACTCATTTTGGACGAACCGGGCGAGTTCGCGCTGTACTTTCTCAGTTTCGAGAAGTTGCCCCTGTCCTTGCAGGTCAGCTTTGATGAGTTTGTAAATAAACGAGTCATTAGCAATGCGATCGCGCAAAGTTTCTAATTCTTCTGCTACTGTTGGATCTTCTGCTGCTTGTTCTTCTAGTGTGGTTGCTTGTTCTTCTAAAAAGGCTTTCCGTTTCTCGTACTTTTCGCAGTAAAGTTGTGCAAGTTGCCGAGGGTCATCCTGTGCTTCTTTAAGCTTTTTGGCTTCAAGTTCTAATTGTTCAGTAAAGTCTTTCAGTCCGTTAGGGAATGAAGCGAGTAACTGTGAGATAGCTGTCTTGCCGAGTTCAGATTGTGATTTTTCACCTAGCCAGATATTTTGTCGGTATAATCCAGGTTGAATTTGAGGCTTAGTCGGGCCATTAGGATTATCTTTATCAGTTCCCTTGAATGCAGATAAGGGAAGAATTAGGTCAATTTTAGTTGAGTTATTGGAGTTTTGATAATTGAGGATTTGCTCAAGGTTAGCAGGGCGTAGTGTACCTTTACCAAAACGGTATTTGTTGTCATCTCCGTCTCGATTAATCCAACCGAAGCGGTGCTGAATTACTCGATATTTATCACCTTTTTGATGCTTGGTTAATTCGTGATACAGGTCTTTTGATATTTGTCCGTAACAGTCTCCTGTTAACCTATATGCTTGGTCATTACTGATAATGCCGCCATTTTCACCATTATTATCATCAACTATTAGTATGTTTAACTCTTTATTGACAGCATTTCTACATGAACCAAGAAAGATAGACCCGTAAGCACCTCTATCTTTGTTATCAGGGCATAATTGTCTAATTGTATCTAGACATTCTTCGGGGCCATATAACAACCGAGTTTTTGACGATAATAATAATTTATGACCTTCAGGATGATTAGTTAATTGTTCCACAGTAGACTTTTCGTCCATATGCCCGAACGAAAATTTTACCCCAGGAAAAAAATATTCTAATAGGGTATTATTAAGTTCTTCCTTTAACAGCGAATCTGGATTATTTGTATTACCATCTGTATGAATCCATTGATTTAATCTAGTGTCAAAATGTTTAGCTTGAATTGTCATATATGAACAATTAAACTTATAAAATTAAAGATAAATTTTCACTTTTTGGCACTAAAGTATCCGTAGAGTTTAATTTTACTTTCTCTTTATCGGTAATCTATTCAACAAATTTCTAATTTAGACTAGCAATTTATGGGTATTTAAAAATACGATATTATAAAAATTTTACTTAGCTTTTTATTGATAAATACTTATTCAGCGTGATCTCAAAGTTTAAGCATGATAAAAAATATACAAACTTATTGGTTACTTTTTACTTAGTTATAAATCCGTAGTAACTTTTGTAATGTTTGTGATTATGGTTGTGTTTGTAATTTTAAGCAGAATGACAATGTGTTAAAAACTCAATACTAGATAGCATAGAGGCATCACACTAGGGAGGCGATTAACACTGATGAGCATTGTAGACAGTATATTCATGCAGATGTTTGGTCGCCCGAAGGGTATGCTAGGTAGGTTGGGTGGCATGATTATGGCATCCATGAACCAAGCGTTTACCTATTCGGTGATCGACCTACTCGATATTCAGCCAAATGACCAAGTGTTGGAAGTTGGATTCGGCTCAGGAGTGGGTATTCAGCGTTTATCCTCTTTAGCATCAGCAGGATATATCGCAGGCATCGATTACTCTCAAGAAATGGTTGAGCAAGCTACAGCTAGAAACATGGCGGATATTGAGATGGGTTTGGTTGATTTACGGCAAGGTTCGGTGGAAAGTTTGCCCTTTGAAGACAACAAATTCGATAAAGTGCTGGCGGTTAACTCTATGCAAGTCTGGCCAGATGCCGTAGTTGGGCTGCGGGAAGTGCGGCGAGTTATGAAGGTTGGTGGTCGAATAGCACTTGGTTTTACTTCTTATTCAGGGCAATCAAGTACTGGATTGACTCAGATACTTACGACTGCTGGTTTCACACAAGCAAGGATAGTGGAGACGGATCGCGATTTTTTTGCATTGGCGACTACCTATTGAACTCTAAATAAAGGCTCAACTGAGCAATAGCATTGCCTCTTTAACCCTTACCTACTCTCGGTTCGCAGATTTTAATAGTACGCTTTTTTCTTAGTTTTTTCTTACCCCACATTAGTACAGTGCTGTAGTGCTTACGCTGTTAACTTTAGTATCTGTCTCTTGAAGTTAGCGCTCGTTCTTGAGGACAGTAGTTAACTAACTAGGAAAATTATAGTTTATTTGAATAAATACCTAGCTAAATACCAACAAATTCATTAATAACTATCAATGGTTGGTAAGATTTTTTATGTAATAGGCGATTTAAGTTTTATTAATTATGTGCTAATTTACTTCTATTATTAACTCCGGTATCCCGTGTGATAAAGTGTGCTTTAGAGGGAGTGTATCTATTTTGGTAACTATTCAATTGCTTATTCTAATGACAGTTTTTTTGATAGCAAGCGTCATCAGCGTCATCACTGGTAGCACTTCTTTAATTACTGTACCTGTAATGCTTCAGTTTGGAATTGAACCACGCACCGCTCTTGCTACCAATATGTTTGCATTAACATTAATGAGCATTGGTGGCACATTACCTTTTATCGGTAAAGGAGTAATTGACCGTCCTCGCTTACTATTATTAATCTGTTTAACGCTGACATCATCAATTTTGGGAGCATTGCTTGTTCTGGTTGTACCTTCAAATTCAATACCACTTGTTATCTCTATCTCCATGATTTTAGTTACGGTATTATCAATTTCTCACAAGAATGCTGGAGTAATCCCAGCAGAAGCAATACCCTCACAGACAGCAGAAATTGTAGGCTATATAGCCACTTTTATAATTGGTATTTATGGTGGCTTTTTTAGTGGTGGTTATGTGACTTTACTAACAGCAGCCTATGTAATGCTATTTCGCATGACGTTTGTTCAAGCAATAGCAACAACTAAGCTTATTAATATATTTTCCTCACTCATTGCTACTTTAATATTTATGATGCAAGGACTTGTAGATTACAAGTTAGGTATAATTCTTGGTTTTACAATGTTCATAGGTGGAATTATTGGTGGACGTATTACCCTGAGCTTGAGTAGTATCTGGCTACAACGTATCTACCTTACAGTTTTGACTATTCTTACAATCGTCACACTACGTAAATCCCTACAACCTAATCAGTCAACTAGTACGATTAGTCAATTTACACCTTTAGTTTAAAGAAAGGATACCCAAAAAACCTTTCACCCCATAAATTTCTGGATATCCAGAGAAAACAAATAACTCTTGCGATTGCCCGCAGAGATTGTTAGCGATCGCTACATTGAGTCCATGCCCTTAAAAATTTTAAATTTTGGAACTTTATTCTAAATGTACACCTACAAGATTAAGCCAAAATTTTAGGGTTGCCCTTTGTTCTAGCTATTCTTTTTATTTATAGAAACTAGAACTAAGCTGAAGTTGCACGTCTATGTAAGACTATGGTTAAAAATTTGACAGCAGTAATTGAAATAAGTTCTCCATTTTAGCTGGTTTTATTAGTCGATGAATATAATTTCATCAATGTTGAAAACTTCAACTGTAGCATTTGGACTGTTCATATCTGTGGTTTGTTCGAGTAGACGTGTTGCTTCCTCAAGCAATGCGCTTGCGTTCTGAAGCAGTGTTCGCACCTGGGTTAACTTGTTTCGTCGTTCGATACCAAGTTGTGCTTCTATATACCGCGCATCATTATGATGGCTGAGGTGAATTACCCGTACTTGTTGTTCTTTCTCTGAAGGTGCAAATATTGCGTTTTCGGCAGTTAGTTTATAGTATGAGTAAGTACCACTGGGGCGTTTAACATTGTAGATGTGGAGTTCGCAACTAGGTGGTGCGATGTACTGTCCGTCGAAGTTAGTAAGTCCAGTACGAATATTATCTAATGTGGTGGCGATCGCCTCGACGGCGGAGATAATACCTAATGATTCTGGTGACTGTGGGCAACCGCGCCTCATCAGCATCATAATGGCGGCAGAACGACGAGTCAGGCGAATTTGTTCTTGATACTGGCGCATTTGTTCTTCCCGGATACGAACAAGTTCGAGTTCTTCATCAGGAGTTAGTTCAAGCGCACTCCCACAAGTTTTGTAATTTAAGCAGTCGCCAGGATCTATGCCTGGGTGCTGCATCATACTGGCACAGTCAAATCCAATTCCACATTTTTTCTTGGGCATGGGTTATCGTTTTTTGTTCTAGTTACTTTTATAATTTTATATAGCTAGAACAAAGAGGCTTATGGGCGAGATAAACAATGTTAGAATTTTTGCGCCTGAGCAAGATATTGCGTCGTGGCAGTCATTGTTTGAGAAGATGGAAGCGCAGGGACTGGTTGAAATTGTCCAAAAACCAGATAAATTTTATGAAGTCAGGGGAAGCGAGAAACTTAAACGAGGGTATTTCAAGATTAAGTTGTTGCGCTCTGGTTTATAAAAACATAACATAACTCATGACTTAGAACCAGAAAACAACCTCGAAATCTATTATGACTCGGATGTACAAATTTTGGCACTAATACGTAGTGGAATTGCTTAAAACATCAACCTAGATGTTTTAATGCTTTCTACGAAGTATTCAAATTTGAACACTTCGTATTTCATATATCAACAATAGGAATTCTCAGTAGATTAAATTCTCTCTAGTAGCAGGTTTACTACTGCTCAATACCTGTTTGCGATCGCTGTTGATTGATTAATACTTGTTGGGTAAAGAAACGTAAACTTTCAATCTGCTCAATTTCGTTTGTGGTTAGTCGAGTTGGGATCTCTTCATACCAGGTTCTCTGACTGTAGCAGGTTTGCATCACAGGAGTATTATCCCCATGACGGTAAACACTCAGAGTATTGCTATCTAAGCTGGCACTCAACTCCCGTCCTTCGATACGGAAGTTATTGGTAACAAGCATATAGTCAGTGATTATAGAAGGCAAATGTTTGAGAGTAGAAGGCAGAAGGTTAAGAGAAGGAGGAACAGGGGAAGATTGTTCTTCCAGGAATTGTTTAGTAGTAAGACCATTTTCTTCTGAAATATCCTGTTGTGGGTACTGTTTTTGGGGATGCGGCTGAACTTTTTTCTTAGTGTTATTTGCTTTCAATGTGGGGTTGTCTTCCAATTTGGATTGTATTACTAGAATCTCACTTGGATAATTACTGTTTAGTGTATATGTACTAACAAGTGTTTTGGAGTTACTATCGGTATCACCATTGCTATCACTTGCACTGCTGCTAGTAGGTTTATCACTATATAAGTAATTATTGTTACTTAATATGTTGCTATTTATGCGGTTAATTGCTTTGGCTTTAGCTTTTTGAATTACTTCTTTATCTTTATCTGAGTCGTACATGATTCCATATTCAGACCGGAGTTTGTTCCAGCTATAAGGTTTGTATACTTGATAACCAGCAATTTTGACATCATTATGAATGTAGGTAAAGCCTAGTAGTTCTTCCCCCTGCATTTTAGGCAATACTCCAATGCTGTTTTCTTCCAGGCGTTGAATGAACGTAGAGACCGTGGGACTATCCTTAATGGCTTCCCCTATTGCTTGGCGAATAATTTCTTTACTTGTTGGAGTTTTGTGCTTACTGTTAACTGCTCTAATGCTTTTTGATCGGTTGGGGCTGGTAAGTGTAATAATGCCGTACTCTTTCTCTAACCTAGAGGCGACGGCTTCATTTGTTGTTGGAGTTACTTCTAATCCTAGTTCCGCCGCGATGCGTCTAGTTGAAACTTGGGAGTTGAAATAATCATAGGAATCATTAACTAAGGTGCCATCTAACCGAATCCGGGAGGCGATTATGTGCAGGTGTTCGTGGTTGCGATCGTGGTGGCGTACCGCAACAAACTGACTGGTAGCTGCTACAGATGATTCTTCTTTGGGCAAGTATCCCATATCCTTGAGATATTCTCTTGCTACATAACTGTACTGACTGTTGGATAAATGCTCGTGGTAGTTCGGGCGGTGTGCGATTGAGATGATGAGGTGAGCGCACTGCCGTTTAACTGCTTTGTTGGTGTACTTGATGGTGAGAAACTGCTGGTTAAATTCATTTGGCTTTGTTCCCATCATATTAGTATCGACAATCGCAGCATCATCTTTCCCCAAGACATACTTGAGCGTGTCGAGAAAATTGGGTTTTTTGTAGATGACGGGAATCAAATTGAGACAGTTAAAAGCGTGGGCTATAGAACTTGTAATGCCTTATTTATCTTGGCTTGAAGGTGATTTATCGGTAACGTCTAGGTTAAATGCAGCTGCGATGGTTTGATCTACAAGTGCGATCGCCTTATTAACAGTATCCAAAATTTGCTGGTTATTTGTTTCTTTCGCTAAGTGAGATAACATCATCAGTTCGCTTTTAAGGTTTCCAGCAGTAGCGCGGATAGTTATCAAGTCGGCAGACGGTTTTGCCGTTAGTACCCGCCTTAATCCAGAGGAACGTAAATACTCAGATGCAGTTACCCCTGTGGCGATCGCTTTTTCCTCAATGGTAGTTTTCTCTTCCTTAAAGAGGTATACCTTGATAGATTTAGTTCGCTTTACGGGATCATTTACCATACATTAGGGCGTGTTTTAAAACTAAAACTATAGCCAAAGAATGATAGAAGCGAGCGTCAACATTGCAAGGTAGTTATGAGCTTTCTTTTCATAGCGTGTAGCAATCCGACGAAATTGCTTTAAACGGTTAAAACATCGCTCAATCTTATTTCTTTGGCGATAAATCGATTTGTCAAACTTACCACGTCTGCGTTCATTCGACCTACGCGGGATTGTTAACCGAATGCCACGTCGCTGTAAATAGCGACGAATATTCATACTACTATAGCCCTTATCCCCAACAACTCGTCCAGGACGAATGCGCGGACGACCAAATCTTGGGCGTTTTACCGCTCCTTGTGACATTAATTGCTCAAACACGACTGCTTCATGACGTTCACCAACAGTCAGCAAGAATGTAATAGGTTTGCCATTACCATCGCAACGCAGATGGATCTTGGTGCTAAAACCACCTTTAGAACGTCCCAAAGCCTCTCTTTGTTGTACTTGTTCAATTGCAGATAACTCCCTTTCAGGGTTTATCTCCCCCTTTTTGCTCCGGCCGAATGTTGGTGGGCACGGATAACGCTACCATCTACATAATGTACTTCCCAATCCAGTTGTCCCGACGCATCAGCTTGTTGTTGCAAAGACTCTAGAATCTTCTGCCAGATGCCACTTCTACGCCAACGGTAAAATCGACCTGCTACTGTTGCCCATGCGCCGTAATGTTCTGGTAGATCACGCCACGGCGCTCCCGTCCGTAAAATCCATAACATTCCATTGATCATGGTGCGGTGGTCATTGCTGGGACGACCAGTTTTTGGTTTTTGAGATGGAAGCAGAGTTTTCAGTCGCTTCCATTGTCGCTCTGTCAAGTCGCCTCGACGCTGCGGTGGAAGAATCATCGGTAAATGCTGAATTCGTTAATTTTTAGTATTTTCACTTATTTTATCGAGTTTTAAAACACGCCCTAGTCATCAAAAAGTAAATATAAAACAGAAGTAGTATTTATTAGAACTGCATGATAAACAATTGTATTAAATATATTGTCAATTAATCTAATTTATTGCAAATAATATAAGGATAAAATGACCCCATTAAACATACCTTGTTTTAGTTCTGGATTGTGCGACAACAGCAATGGTTTATTGTGGAACGCTACTGATGTCAATTTATATGCAGTGAGGGTTGTAGAGTTTTGTTCCAAGACGATTGATGTTTGAAGTAATGCTGAAATAGTTGGGTCAATTTGCCCTCAGAATACCTCAATCATGGGAATTGTAAGAGTTTATTTATCAGTTAACAACATATTTTTATTTAAAAAATTAGACCTAATTTTCAATTGATTGGGGTAATTAGTGTGTGAATTGGGGTAGTTAGGAGTAAATACGGGGGTAAGTTCTTCTACAGTGTGGTTAAAGTAAGAGTATTGACAAATAGCTTACTGAAAAGCTTGGGTTGCAGATTATATAGAAGTAAAGGTATGGCAAGAGCGAGTAAGCCTGCTGATTCTGTTGAGTTGGCGCGAATCATGCGGAATAAGGATACTGAGGATGGGATAGTCATTAGCTATCTCCAGTCGAAGAAGCGAGGGCAAACTGAGTTAGTATGTGAGGCGCTGCGGGCTTATTACCTGCCGTTTGCGCTATCGGCTGCGGGAGTATCTGGTATAGAATTGCAGTCGGCCCTCCATGATGCGATCGCGCAACTTGAAGCCCAGATAATTAAGATGAAACGGACATTCGGGATGGAGGGGTTGCCCCAGGTAGTTCTTGTTAATCCTCATAGTGGAATTTTCTCGCAGGGTGTGATTGGCTTACAACCAACAATTGGAACTAATGGTGTGGGAGTAACTCCTGTTTCAGCTAATTTGGTTCCGCCTTCGGTTTCTTTTTTTGATTCCACTGAGCCAGGTCCTGACTCGCTACCTGTTACGGCAGAATCAGTAGGGTCAAATGTTTTGGAAGAAGATTCTGAAGATGATGGGTTCTTTAATGATGATGAGGATGACCCGATTGCTAAGGCAGAAATAGAAGTTGATGCAGGATTTCGTCTTGAGTAAAGGGATTATCAGGAATGGCTGTTAGGTGTTAGAGAAAAGCGTATTCTTTGCCTTCGCTTGTGATACTTACGTAATTTCCTCCTTTGTCCTGTTTGTCATTGTGGGCAGTATTTTTCAGAGTGCGATGGCTACGCCTGCCGTAGGCATCGCGTTAGGCACTGTTGCTAAGAAGTGCTTTGTACCTCTTAACAAAGCACATTGAGAAGAAGTTTTTGCCCAAGCACCTGCATGATTCAAAGTTTCGATTAAACCATTTCGCCATACACTTGGTCAAAGCTTGTGATCGAGTGCATTAACAGTATTTGACCGAACTGGAGAGGCGATCGCATTCTAACTCCGGAGGTGCAATTGCCTTCATGATATTTCATTTGTAAAAGTTGCAATCAACAATTTTGCACCAAAGCAAATTTGTAATAAACCCCATTGGACATACCTTGTTATTGTTATTGTACAAGACTGCCCAATTGTGGTGCTTTTAGTGAGGTAAATGTGGGGATAATTGAGGTAAGACTGGGTGCAATAATCACAATTACATTGTTTATTTCACAAGCCAAAGACAAATATTATTTTGTAATTCAACTTTTAGTTGATACAGAATTAGGGTGTGATTGGGGTAATTTGTTCATGATACAGGACGTAATTTAACCAGCGTGTGTTGAAGAAATTTTTAATACATTAATTTACTTAGAATCTACAGTTTCGGTTTGGTATTAGTGTTATAGAAGAAAATGATCGTAATGGTTTTTTCTCTACTTACTTTGTATGTAAAAAACCTGTTAACCCCTGTAAAGAAAATGTTTTGCACTACAGCATCATTCCTATTTCAAGTAAATTAGTAACAATAGGAGAAGTTAATAAAACATCAATATATATGCCTAAAATTAAGGAGAAAACAGACGTAAAAAAGATAGTAATTACGATTGACATGGGTGCAAGTAAAACTAAGGCTATCGTTCAGGAGTATCCAGAAGGAAAGCCTGTTGTTTTACTTTTAGACTCAGAAATAGCGGATGTTGCTAAAGCCTCAGTTGAAAGCGTCCAACCTGAAGGTAGTCCTGAATCTCGTGCTTGGGTAGGGATAGGCGATGAGTATTTCGCCTTGGGAGAACTTGCTCGTCGTCGGTTTGGGGGTATATCGCAACTGAGGGAGTTAAAATACGAACTAGCCATTCCCAAAATTTGCGGTGCATTTTGGCTGGCTAAGGAGAAGTTGAACCTGGGTAATGATGTTGCAGCTTACTTGAGTGTCCTGCTGCCGCCGGGTGAAGTGCAAGACAAGGAACAGTTACAAATTCGGTTGAAGGATACGTTTCGGGGGTTTGATACACCAGCAGGTAAGATGCGGGTGAAAATGCTTCGTTATGATGCAGCTTCTGAGGGTAGCGGAATATTTTTCCACCGTAGGCGATCGCTTGGCGATCGTGTACCTGTTTCGATGTACGTAATGCTTGGTTATCGCAACGCGAGTATTTTCACCTTTCGGAGTGGTTCGATTGGCGCAGGAATAACCAGTAATTTTGGTATGTCTTGGTTAGTAAATAATTTGATTTCCAAAACATCGGGACTAAGCCCTGATAATTCCAATATTATTGAGGTACTGATAGAAGCTGGAGCCAGTTGTGACCCCCAGGTGATGCAAAAACTCTCACGCAAGCGCAAAGTTGATGAGATTCAACTTGATGGAGAGTCGGTGTCCAAAGCTTTATTACTTGCTAGAGATGAATATTGGCGTGCGATCGCCAGGTGGTTACGCTCAAAGATGGATGAGGATATTGAAGAACTGGTATTTTGCGGGGGGACTGCGGATTACATTCGTCCTGAAATAGATGCTTACTTCCAGAAAGAGGGGATGAAAGTATCCTGGCACGCTAATATTTTTATACCTGATGAAATATCTTCTGGTATGGGTAATCGTATGGCGGATGTTTGGGCTTTCCACCAGCACATGATTATTCAGTTTGATAAGCTAACTGGTCATATACGCTCTGAGGTTGTACCGTTAAATAAATCTGTTGAAGGTAATACAAATAATATAGGTGAAGAAGTCAAGCGTAAGTATAACTTTACGCCTTGTGAGCGGCCTAGTACCTTTATTGCTGTAAACGAGAATGTTTGATGGGTTCAGACAAAAATCAATGTAGTAAAAAAAGAATCAGCTAGAATGAAGTGCTGCATAAAACAATACTTTCTAACTGATTCTTTGAGATTTTAGTATGGCTGTTGATCTAGCATTTGGTAGCAATCAACATGAGAATTGGTAATTTCTGGAATGTGTTGAATTACAGAGTTAATTTGCTCCATGTCTGCATATTGTTGTTCTCGTCTTTTGCGGAGTTCCCATGATTTACGGTTATAAGCTAACAAGTCTTCCAAACTCATGTTGAATTTGTATTTGGCGAAATTCAATAATTGTTCTGTGGTGTAACGACAATCTTCAGGACGACCAAAACAGATTTCAAACTGAAGCTTAAAAGCTTTCCAATCGAAATTGTCAGACCCCAGTTGCCGTTGTGATTCGCGTCCGTAAAGGTCACGAATTGAATAGAAAATTGTGTTGTATTTACGCACGTCGAATGATTCAATCTTGAATTGCTCCATTGTTGAATCATCGACTGTAGCAGCTTGAGCTTTAGTAGATTTATTAGCAGCCATAGTTGTTTCCTTGATGAGTGTTTCGCTTTTAGCTGCGTCAGCATTAGTCAAAAAAATAAATCCCACTCTGTATGAGCGAGATTTTCTATAAAATTAGATGATTTTTGATTATTTTGCTAATAAACGTTCGCGTTGTAGCCAAGTACGTTTGTTGACTTCGAGTAATTCTTCTAAGCCTTTGTTGAAGTGCTTAATGGAATAGTCAACCATTTGTTGTACACTATATTTGGGGTTTTCGACTGAGCCGAATGTAGCAATAAATCTGGCTTTAAAAGTATCCCATTGTGTTTTATTCCAGTTAGTCTGTGACTGCGCTTGAATAGTTTTACCCCAGGTTTCTTGTAGCCCGTAGTAGACTGCTTTAAACTTACGCTCGTTGTAGTCAGCAATTTTGTAAATACCCATTGCGTTGTCATCAATTAAACTAACTTTTTTGGTTCTAGTCGCCATAATTTTTATCTCCTATGTGAGAGTTACTTTTTAAGGATTTGAGCGTTAGCTATAGTGCTTTCTCTTCTTTATTTGGACGTAAGTCCGCGTAAAAAATAACAATCTTAAATTGGAAATGAATGCTAACGCCTCTGCTACTAAGCTAATCAGCATTTAAGCTGCAATATAGCTAAAATTACCTTTATGTTTGATTTTCCGATGCCACTTAATAACTAACTCACCTTGATGCAATAGCTTATCTAGCAGTGACCTTAACTCATCTACTGATTTAAATAAGCGATGAGCAATATATTCCTTAATAAGTATAAACTTTTGCTGTCAAATATCATGTTTGATTGAGTGTTTTAGTTCTGGATAAAATATACAATTCTTAATAAAATATTCAAAAGGATTAGATAAAAATTAACTTATTTACCTAGCAAGATAGAAGAAATATTTGCTGTTTTATATTTTATTGGGAAATCAGGTTATTAATCAGTAATTTGTGCAGACATTGAGAGTTAATCAACAGAAAGTAAGTTGGGACAATAAAATCAAATTATCCGAACGATAAACCAATTAATTAAATATTGAGAAAAACAGTCATGTTAGATATTGATGAAATGAGTTTAAAAGAAATACATGAACTGCTACACAAAGTAGGATATGGTCATCTGGGCTGTATACATGAAGGTAAACCCTACGTGATACCAATGTATTATTATCTCGAAGAAGAGGACATCTACCTGTTTACAACAGTTGGGATGAAAACTCATGACATAGATGCGAATCCAGAAATCTGCCTACAGGTGGAAGAAATTAACGGGCCTCTGCATTGGCGTAGCATAATTGTGAATGGTCGAGCCTCACGCCTCACCGAACAACCAGACATTGATCGCGCAATGAACTTGATCAAAGAGCGCAATACAACGCTGTCACCTGCCATCAATCGAACTTGGATTGATGCTGAGGGACGTTCAGAAGCGATCGCCATCTACCGCATCCATAAGAGTGAAATAAGTGGAAGAACCACTAATGGAATTAGCAGTCGCTAAGAACCGCAATACTGTTTTTGATGTTTCATAGGAAAAAGCAGAATTATGGTTTCGACGGTCGATATCAATACTGTAGCTGGCTTATCTGAGCAAGAGGCGATCGCTCGGCTCAAAGATGAAGGCTACAATGAACTCCCCTCGGCTCGCTCTCGCACTATTTTATCGTTCGCTTGGGAAACCGTTCAAGATCCGATCTTCCTGTTGCTGGTCGGTGGTGGTATCATCTATTGGATTTTAGGCGACCTACAGGAATCCCTAATTTTACTGGGTTTTGTCTTCTTCATCACAGGAATTAGCCTTTACCAGGAAGGTAAAACCGAACACGCCCTAGAAGCCTTGCGCGATCTTTCCAGTCCTCGCGCCTTGGTGATTCGGGATGGTGAGCGAAAACGGATTGCGGGGCGAGAAGTTGTTAGGGGAGATATCTTAGTTTTAGCAGAAGGCGATCGCGTTTCTGCCGATGCAATGGTGTTATCTTGCACAAATTTTTCAACCGATGAGTCATTATTAACCGGGGAATCCCTACCAGTCCGTAAAATTGCTGCCGCCGGTACCGTGGAAATGGCGCGTCCAGGGGGCGATGAGTTGCCGTTTGTGTATTCTGGCACCTTAGTAGTTCAAGGACAGGGAATTGCTCAAGTCCAAGTTGTGGGCGCTCAAACGGAGATGGGCAAGATTGGTAAGGCTTTACAAAAAGTCAAGCCAGAACCGACTCCCCTACAACAGGAAATGACTCGGTTGGTGAGTCGCTTATTTGGTATCGCTTTATTGTTGTGTGTGGCGATCGTCGTGATTTATGGAATCACGCGAGGAGATTAGCTCAAAGGATTTCTCGCAGGTATCACCCTAGCGATGGCAATTTTGCCGAATGAATTTCCGGTTGTCGTGACGATTTTCTTAGCCTTGGGAGCATGGCGCATTTCTCAGAAACACGTATTAGCTCGTCGTGCTTCCGCCGTGGAAACCTTGGGTTCTGCAACAGTTCTGTGTGTGGATAAAACTGGGACGCTGACTTTAAATCAGATGGCTGTACAACAGCTATTCGCATACAACCAGGCAGAAAATCCTCATCCATATAATTTGGAATTGCATTTACGCGAGTTGCTCCCCGAAGCATTTCATCAATTAGTCGAGTTTTGCATTCTGGCCAGTCAGCGAGATCCCTTTGATCCAATGGAGAAAGCATTTAAGGAATTGGGAGATCGCTATCTCGCACATACTGAACATCTGCATAACGATTGGATACTGTTACGAGAATATCCGCTCTCACCGCAGCTATTGGCAATGTCTCACGTTTGGCAGTCAGCCGATGGACAACAGTATGAAATTGCTGCCAAAGGAGCGCCGGAAGTGATCGCGGATCTCTGTCATTTCACCCCCCAACAGCAGAAAATTCTTGCAGCCCAAATCAGTGAAATGGCAGATCAAGGATTGCGTGTATTAGGCGTTGCCAAAGCCTCTCTTGTTGATGCACCGCCCCCATTTTTACCACCTCATCCCTCGCTCAATCCGCATCATTTACCCGACGAGCAACATGACTTTCCTTTTCAATTTCTCGGATTAGTGGGACTGTCTGATCCAGTGCGCCCAAATGTGGCGGCAGCGATTCAAGAATGTTACACCGCCGGTATTCGAGTGGTGATGATTACGGGTGATTATCCAGGAACGGCTCAAACTATTGCCCGTCAGATTGGATTGATGCAAATGGGAGCTATTTTGACGGGAGCAGAATTGGATCTCATGAGTGACCTTGAACTCCAGGAGCGCATTCAAAGTACAAACATCTTTGCACGCGCTGTTCCCGAACAAAAACTGCGGTTAGTTAATGCTTTGAAATCCCAGGGTGAAGTCGTCGCCATGACTGGGGATGGTGTGAATGATGCCCCTGCGCTCAAATCTGCCCAAATTGGGATTGCGATGGGACAGCGAGGTACAGATGTGGCTCGTGAGTCGGCGGCTTTAGTGTTATTAGATGATGATTTTTCGTCCATTGTGCAAGCGGTAAAAATGGGACGGCGCATTTTTGATAATCTCCGCAAAGCAATGGCATATTTGCTAGCGATTCACATTCCCATTGCTGGGATGTCTTTAATTCCAGTGTTGTTTAAGTTGCCGTTAGTATTACTTCCCGTTCACGTTGCCTTTCTACATTTAATTATTGATCCAGCTTGCTCAATTGTTTTAGAAGCCGAACCCGCAGAAGCAACGGTGATGCAGCGTCCTCCCCGCAACCCCAAAGAACCATTATTTGGTAAGAAGACTTTGGCTTTGGCAGTGCTACAAGGGGTAGGGATTTTAGCGATCGCTCTCGTCATCTTTGTGGTTGCACTATATCGCAGACAAGGCGAACTTGATGCCCGTGCTTTAACTTTTACGACGTTAATTTTGGCAAATTTAGGACTAATTTTGAGCGAAAGTTCTTCATCTCGCCTCAGCCTCAAAATACTGAAATCTCCCAATAATGCCCTTTGGTGGGTGATTGGTGGGGGACTGGTTTTTCTCGCGTTCGTGTTGTATGTTCCCTTCTTGCGTCAATTGTTTAGTTTCTCCTTCTTACACCCAATCGACCTGGCAATTTGTTTGGTCGGTGGGGTGATCGCTCTACTTTGGTTTGAACAGTTAAAGTTTCTCAATCGACCCCAACGAGCTATTCAATCCAAATCAAGAAAACCTACCCCAGAAAATCTTTGATTTACCTTCCCCAACTCTCCACGTTTTGGAGCTTATCCAGCGATCAGGTGCTTCAGCAGATGCACTCTACAACCGCAGGGTTAAGCCGTCAAGATGCCAAACAACGCCTAAGCGAGTTCGGCGCAAACAGCCTCAAACAAAAACACAAATCGAGCGCATGGATGCTGTTGCTCAATCAGTTCAAGAGTCCGATTATCTTGATTCTGATTTTTGCGGCGGTGCTATCGATTTTTCTGAAAGATCCGGCAGATGCCATAATCATTTTGGCGATTGTCTTCATTAGTGGGTTATTAGGATTTTGGCAAGAGCGAGGAGCCTCGAACGCCGTCGAAAAACTATTGGCATTAGTGCAAGTTAAAGCAACTGTTTTAAGGGATGGTCAATCTCAAGAAATCCCCACTGAGGAAATAGTCAGGGGCGACATTGTGTTGCTGAGTGCAGGTAAAAATATTCCGGGCGACTGTCTAGTTTTAGAGTCGAAAGATTTATCGGTGGATGAGGCAGCACTCACAGGCGAAACCTATCCGGTTGACAAGCTCAGTGGCGTATTGCCTGCTGAAACTGGACTGGCCCAACGCACCAATTCCCTCTATATGGGAACTAATGTTATAAGTGGAACTGCGAAAGCAGTAGTAATTCATACCGGAAAAGAAACTGAATTTGGCAAAGTATCGGAACGCCTGAAACTCAGACCGAGCGAAACGGAATTTGAAAGGGGACTGGGCAAGTTTGGCTACTTTCTCATGGAAGTAACGCTGATTTTGGTAGTGCTAATTTTTGTCGCCAACGTCTACCTCCACCGCCCAGTACTGGAATCCTTTCTGTTTTCGCTGGCGCTGGCAGTTGGTTTGACTCCCCAACTGCTACCGGCGATCGTTAGCGTTAACCTGGCTCGTGGTGCCAAGAAAATGGCGAAAAAGCAGGTGATTGTAAAGCGCTTACCTGCAATTGAAAATTTTGGCAGCATGAATGTGTTTTGCACCGATAAAACGGGGACGCTAACGGAAGGAGAGGTGAAAATTCACGCTGCTGTTGATGTAGAGGGTCAAGAAAGCGATCGCGTTCTGCTTTACGCTTATTTGAATGCCGCATTTGAGTCAGGTTATGTCAATCCCATCGATGCAGCGATTCGCCAACACAAAACCTTCGATATTTCTGGCTATCAAAAGCTAGATGAAGTGCCTTATGACTTTAACCGCAAACGTTTAAGTATTCTATTCAAAAAAGCGGAAAATGCGGTCTTGGGGTCTGCCCAAGTAGAGCAATTTTCCAAGACAGAAAATACGCATTTAATTATCACGAAAGGCGCACTGAAAAATATTTTGGATGTTTGCTCAAATGTTGAGACTGTTGAGGGGAAAACTATTGACATTGCAGATCAGCAACAAAAACTACACCAACAGGCTGAAGACTTGGGAAAAAAGGGATTTAGAGCCTTGGGTGTGGCCTATCGTGATTTTAATCGAGATTCTTTCAGTAAAGACGATGAAACGAACATGACATTTCTCGGCTACCTTGCTCTGTTCGATCCGCCAAAAGCTGGCATTGCTGACACCCTCAAAGAGTTGGAACTGCTAGGAATCACCCCGAAGATGATTACCGGAGATAGCAAGGCAGTGGCGATGAGTATCATTGAGCAGGTAGGATTGCCTGAACCCAAGGCGTTGACAGGTTCCGAACTAGACAAGCTCAGTGATGAAGCTTTGATACATCGAGTACAGCAAACAAATGTCTTTGCTGAGGTAGAGCCAAACCAAAAAGAGCGGATTATTATCGCCCTCAAAAAAGCAGGGAATGTAGTTGGATATCTGGGAGATGGCATTAACGATGCTTCTGCGCTTCATGCGGCTGATGTTGGCATTTCCGTTGAGAGTGCAGTTGATGTCGCTAAAGAAGCTGCTGATATTGTGTTGATGGCAAAGGATTTAAATGTTCTCGTCGAAGGTGTAAAGGAAGGACGGATTACATTTGCCAACACTTTAAAGTATGTATTTATGGCAACTAGCGCCAATTTTGGCAATATGTTTAGTATGGCGGGAATTTCTCTGTTTCTGCCCTTTTTGCCGCTACTACCCAGTCAGATTTTGCTGACGAACCTCCTCACCGATTTCCCAGAATTGACGATCGCCACAGATCGGGTAGACAGGGAGTTAGTCAACAAACCTCGTCGGATGGATATCAAGTTTATCCGCAACTTTATGATCATCTTTGGTTTGTTGAGTTCAGTATTTGATTACCTCACCTTTGGGGCGCTGCTGTTGCTGCTGCACGCTCAAGAAGAACAGTTTAGAACAGGCTGGTTTTTGGAGTCTGTTATTTCTGCATCGCTGGTTGTGCTAGTCGTTCGTACTCGCCAATCCATTTTCAACAGTAAGCCAGGAAAATACTTGTTGATGGCAACGCTAGCGACTATCGGAGCAACAATAATTATTCCTTGGACACCGTTGGCAAGCCTATTCGGATTTCAACCTTTGTCGTTGAGTTTTATGCTAGTTCTGGGGGCGATCGTGGTGTTCTACGTGACTGCGGCGGAGAATGTCAAACGAGTTTTTTACAGCCACGTAAAATTTTAGTAGTCAAGTGTACATACTCACCGTTCGCGTAATGGGTGATGAGTTTGGTGAAATAGATGAAATAAGAGTAGAGTATCAAAACAGGCGATGGCGTTCCGCCCACCGTAGGTGATCGTTTCCCGCCGCCTTTGTGCTAGGAAGAAAGTTGTGCAGGGTGTAACAGTTTAATGGTAAGTGTGAGAAATGGCACATTTACCCCAACAAATCATCTCAGAACGAATCGACGATGTGGTTCTGTTGCTAGAGGTGATGAAAAAAATGGGACTACCACAAATCCTCAACCAACATTTGCCACGTCACTGGAAACAGGAAGGACTGGATTGGGGATGGGTGGCTTGCATTTGGTTATCATATATCATCTCACAGGGCGACCACCGAAAAGTACGTCTGTTTTGTTTATTGCCTGAACCGAGCAGATTGGCATCCAACAAAACACGATCGCATCGCGGTAGCGGCAGCTAGTGAGCGATGGCGCAGAGCGTCCAGCATAGCTGATCGCCGCACAAAAACGCCCATGCACACCGACCGTCGAGATTCTAGAGGTTGTGATGCAGTCAAAATTACCAAAGTATGAATTGCCAAAGGAGGAAAACTGATGAGTTCATTTGTCCTTTGTTTTCAAGATATTGACAAAACAAAACTCAAGCTTGTTGGGGGTAAAGGCACGAACCTGGGGGAACTTACCAAGATTGAAGGAATACTTGTACCAGATGGCTTTTGTATTTCTACTGAAGCTTTTAAAAGAATAATTGGGAAAACGTCGTCGATTAACGAATTACTCGACCAGTTATCGCATCTATTGGTGGAAGACCGGGATAAAATCAGTGAACTTAGCGGTGAGATTCGCTCTTTCATCGAAGGGATAACCATCCCTCAAGACATTAATGAAGAGATCGCGCGCCTTCTCTCCAGGCTTGGAGAAAAAAATGCCTATGCAGTACGATCCAGCGCAACTGCTGAGGATTTACCGACAGCCTCTTTTGCAGGTCAGCAGGATACGTATTTGAATATTATCGGAACGGAGGCAATTTTAAAGCATATCAGCAAGTGCTGGGCATCGCTATTTACCGAGAGGGCAGTAATTTACCGCCTTCAAAATGGCTTCGACCACCGCAAAGTCCACCTGTCTGTGGTTGTTCAAAAGATGGTCTTTCCGCAGGTGGCAGGAATTTTGTTTACTGCCGATCCCGTCACTTCTAATCGGAAGGTGTTATCCATTGATGCGGGCTTCGGACTTGGTGAGGCTATGGTCAGAGGCCTTGTGAATGCTGATATCTATAAAGTGTGTAACGGCAAGGTGATCGATAAGAAGATACCCACCAAAAAACTAGCTATTTACGCCTTAAAAGATGGCGGTATGAAAGAACAGGAGATTGAGCCTGAACGCCAGAACAGGCAAGCACTGACAGACGAGCAGATTTTGCAGCTTGAGGGCATCGGTAGGAAGATTGAAGCACATTTCGGACACCCCCAGGACATCGAATGGTGTTTGGTTGATGACACATTTCATATTGTCCAGAGTCGCCCCATCACGACTTTATATCCTATTCCTGAAGCAAATGATCGGGAAAATCACGTTTATGTATCTGTTGGTCATCAACAAATGATGACTGACCCCATCAAACCATTAGGATTGTCTTTATTCCAGTTAACAGCTGCTCGACCCATGCATAAAGCTGGTGGACGGTTGTTTGTTGATATTACACAGGATCTGGCTTCACCTGTGAGAAGAACAATTGTGGTAGATGTTTTGGGAAAATCCGATCCGCTTATAAGGGACGCACTTATGACCATACTAGATCGGGGAGATTTCATAAAATTGTTACCAGATGACAAGCAAGAACAAAGTTCCGGTAACACCAATAAGGGTGTATCGTCTTTGGATTTTCAAACGCTGACTGAATACGATCCGGCGATCGTTCCCGATTTGATTGGGCGTAGTCAAACATCGATAGACGAGTTAAAACAGAACATCCAGACGAAATCAGGAGCGGCTCTGATTGATTTTATTCTGGAAGGTATCCAGCAATTAAAGAAGAGTTTATCCGATCCACAAAGTTTTGGTGTGATTATGACTGCTATGAATGCTTCATCGTGGATCAATGAAAAAATGCAGGAGTGGTTAGATGAAAAAAACGTAGCAGACACGCTTTCTCAATCTGTACCCAACAATATTACTTCCGAAATGGGACTGGAATTATTGGATGTCGCAGATGTGATTCGTCCTTATCCTGAAGTAATTGATTATTTACAACAGGTAAAAGATGATAGCTTTTTGGATGAATTGGTTAAGTTTAATGGAGGAAAGGAAACCCAAGACGCTATCTCTGCTTATCTCAAGAAATACGGAATGCGATGTGCCGGAGAAATCGATATTACTAAAACTCGTTGGAGTGAAAACCCAGCTACACTTGTCCCCATGATTCTCAGTCACATCAAAAACTTTGAGCCTAATGCCAGCGATCGCAAATTTGAGCAAGGGCGACAGTCAGCTTTGAAAAAAGAACAAGAGTTATTAGAGCGATTGGAGCAATTACCGGATGGTGAACAAAAGGTCGAACAGACAAAACGAATGATCGGCTTAATCCGGAATTTCGCTGGTTATCGAGAATATCCAAAATACGGCATAGTTAATCGCTACTTTGTTTATAAGAAAGCTTTACTCAAAGAAGCCGAACAACTCGTAAAAGCCAACGTTATTAATGAAAAAGAAGATATATACTATCTCACTTTTGAAGAACTTCACGAAGTCGTATGCACAAATAAACTGGATTACCAGATCATCAGCAAACGAAAAGACGATTACAAATTATATGAAAAACTAACTCCCCCACGTGTTATTACCTCTGACGGTGAAATCATTGCGGGTAAGTACAAACGAGAAAATCTCCCAGCCGAAGCTATTGTAGGTCTACCTGTTTCTTCTGGAATTATAGAGGGACGAGCGCGTGTCATCTTAAACATGGAAGATGCTGATCTAGAAGATGGAGATATATTAGTCACCTCCTTTACTGACCCTAGCTGGACACCATTGTTTGTATCCATAAAAGGTTTAGTCACCGAAGTTGGTGGACTAATGACACATGGAGCAGTTATCGCACGTGAATATGGATTACCAGCAGTTGTTGGAGTGGATAATGCTACCAAACTGATTGATGACGGACAGAGAATTCGGGTTGATGGAACGGATGGCTATGTAGAAATCCTAAGTTAATATACTCTGTAATGATGACTTAATGTATGAGTTGACTTCTAGCCATCCACTACCTTTGACAAAGAGTTCTCCGAGACTAGACTACCTTGCTGTAAAGAAGGATCATCTTTGTTTTCTTCTTCTAGAAGTGCTTCAATTTGAGCAAAAAGCTTATTAATTTTTTTTAGCTTTTTCTCATCATTCCAAATTTTACTTTTTCTAAGTGCTTTGTATATTTTGTCAGCTTTTTCTTTTTGCTCTTGGTTATGAGATGATGGCTTATTTTCTGACTGTTGCTGAAGAATATTTCCTACTAGAATCCTAATTTCAGATAGTGATAAACCTTCTGCGATCGCTTTATTTAAAACTTCCTGCCTTTCATCATCATTTTTTATCCGGTTGATTTCCTTAGCTTTTGTATATTCAATTTCGCCTTTCTGCAATGCAGTTTGGATATCTAAATGGAGTTTGAGTAAAGGAAGACGATTGGCTACAAATGACTGCCAAGTAATTTTTCCTAACCTCAAGAATACATCTTGTATGATTCGTCCTTCATCACTAACCATAACGTTATGGTTAGAATTACCTTTGCTTTCGTTATTCATGTCATAGAGCAGTTTGACCACTGTCTCTTGGTCAACATCGAGTTCTTCGGCTAGTAATTCGAGAATTCCGATAGTTTCTTCGTAAGCGTTGAGGTCTTCCCTTTGGAGGTTTTCAACTAAGCGGAGTTTACGAGCTTTTTTTTCGTCGCATTCAATAATGACTACAAGGATTTCCTCAAGTCCTGCAATTTCACAAGCTTTGAGACGGCGTTCACCAGCGATCAGCTCATACTTATCTTCCTCAATCTTTCTAACGACTATGGGTTCTAGTAACCCTACTTCCCTAATGCTGTCAGCGAGCGATTTGAGTTTTACAGGGTCAAAATAGCGACGAGGCTGACTCGGCGGAAGGATGATTTGAGATAAAGGTAAAGTGGAATCAGATAAAGATTGTTCTTCTTCATCTCCAAATAAATTATCCAGTCCAGTAAGTTTTTCTAGTTCGCGTTTTTGGCTCATACAAAATCCTCAGTAAGCGGGAAACTCAGAGGCTTTAGCCCTGAGAGGAAAGCGACGGGAGCGAATTTATTCGCTGAGGTCTTTTTAACTTGAATAACTGTAACCATCTTTTTTGTGAATTGATTTACAGAACTTATAGTTTATTCCTTGAATCAATCCTCTCTGAGCAGAGATATTAAAGCTACCTGTAGAACGTACAGCTACACGTCCAATGTATTCACCAATTTTTTTTCCATTGGTGACAACAGCTTTAACAATATCACCTGTCTGAAAACCTTTGATAAATTTCAGTTTGGGAACATATCTATTAGGAAATCCAAATTTGTCAGTTCTACACATCTGCCTTGTTCCGTGCCCATTAGCGGTAATTAACAACGGTTTGATACCTTTGATAATTAATATTGGAGTTGATTGACCAACACAAGCAGCGTCTAACCAATGAGTTTTTTGTAATTGTTGATTAGTTCTGTTGAACTTCGTTAATCCACCAGAACCACACTCAACGGGTAAGTCAGTTGATTTTAAAACCTCTAGAAGTTTGTATCTAGTGGCATTGACTGCTGCTGCGTCAGCTAATGGTTTCTTGGCTTGTGCCAAAATTTTCTGTAATCTAGTGGGATCTTTTTTGAGAAAGTCTTTAATATCTTTAGTCCCTTTTTTGACGTTACATTTTTCGCAACTCAAAGTAAGGTTAGTGATTGAATTAGAACCTCCCTTTGAGCGTGGGTGAATGTGTTCAATCTGTAAAGGTATATCTTTGATACCACAATAGGCGCATTGTCTGTTCCATTTTTCTAGAAGAAATTCTCTGGTTTCATATCCAGCTAACGTACCTTGTTGATATTCCTTACCTTCGATTTCAGGATTACGCATTAATTGCATATCAAACTTGACTAATTCGGTACTAATCGCTGTGATTGGTGCGAATTTGCGTAATCTGTTTACCCATGTTTCAACATTGTGAACCTGGCTCATAAGGCTAGGAGCTAACCATCCTTCTGGTCTAGTTCTGTTGAGAAATCTGGGTTTTCTGTATCGTGTTTTGCGATTCCTCCTACTACGTCTTAGTTGCCTTCTGGAAATCAAAGCATCTATGATAGCGAAGCCTCTGTGCTTTAAATCAGCAGCAAAAACTACTTCACCTGTGGAATCATTGACTAATGCTATTCCCGTTATTTTAGCTCCAGGGTCTAGCTTAATTCTCAAGTCAGATACAGATGCATCTGCTCTAGATTCTTTCAGAATAATTGTGAACGGGAACCGACGATAAACGGCTGCTTTTTTGTTTCGTAATAACTGTCTAGCTTGCGCCGAATGAATTGGGTCTAAGGGTCTTTTTTCGGTATCTAAAACAAATACTTTGGACATTAGTCCCTCCTTTCGGGTAATGTTAGCTTCGTCAATGTTTTAAGAGCTTTTTACACTTGCAACACTGTTTCAGTGACTTTAAAACTGTTTAATTGCAAATGACAGAGCGGAAAACTAGCTTCGCATTCTCCGGTGTCGTGACTCAAAAAACGTAGTCAGTTAAGACTTAGACTGGTCAGTACAGCTTGCTTGATTTCTCTTACAAGCTCAGTGGCTTTGTCCCTGAGTTACTGACAGTTGAGTAATATATTTTGTAATTTCTTCGAGTATGCTAACTGCGGGGTGGTTTTTCTTGTGGAGTGCAAGTGGTAGATGTGCTTGGGTTGCGTCAGGAAAAGCTGTTGATTTAGGAATGGGGGCAGTAACGTGTATCCGTCCTTCAACCTGTTGTTTAATTTCTTCCAGTATTCCTGTGTCTTGAAGATTACGATTATCGTATTTGGTTGGAATTATACAGGCAATTTGTAATTTCTGGTGTCCTCCTTTTTTGAGTCGGGCAATTGTTTCTAGCAGTTGGTTGGTGCCAAGATAGCACTTATATTGCGTTTCAACAGGAATAATAACGTGTGAAGCAGCGACTAAGCTCATAATGCTTAGGATTCCTAAAGAAGGCGGGCAATCAATCAAAATATAATCATACTGGTCAAGTACATTTGATAGCACAAACTTGAGCCGTTGGCGGTTGTCGATGGTCAAGTCATGAAAAATTTTTTGCTCCGTACCTGCCAATTGGATATTTGTTGGTACAATGTGCATCCCGTGAATAGGTTTTTCCCATATATACAGGGGAGTTTCTTCAGCGATCGCACCATAAATAGTTTGTTCAGTTTGCAGTTTGACTTCCCCTAATCCCATAAAAGCTGTTAGCGATGCTTGTGGGTCCATATCCACAAGCAGTACACGGTGTTTTTTAGCAAGGTGGTATCCAAGATTGTGTGTAATAGTTGTCTTAGCTGCACCGCCTGACTGATTGAAAGTGGCAATTATTTTGGTTGATGACATATATTAATGAAGCGATTTTGTGAACCCATGTCAGCGATTCTACCAAACAGTGGATTTTTATTTTGGATTTTTGAAAAAAAATAACGCTAGTTCAAACCAGTAAACCTGTCTGGACTAGCATTATTCAGTTAGTTGGTTCTAAAATGGGGGTTCTTCGTCTAGGTCTTCATTTGTCGAAGTAACGTTATCTTCGAGTAGTTCCTTGGCAAAATCGGGAGTTTCGGGCGAGTGAGAATTTTTGCTAACTTGGGTGAGTTCGTTAATCGGTTGTGCTGAGATAAAGTTTCTAATTACGAATGTGGCAATCTTTTCTTTGTACTCACCCCTGTTATCCACTACTAAATCAAGATATCCTTCTGCTGTACCATGTACGCCTTCCCCCTGTTCGTTGATGAGGACAGCAGGTGCGCCCTTGGAACGGAATGGTATCTCGTCAGTAACGACTCCTTCCTTGGAACGGTAGTAGAATTCAGCAATCCCAAAAGCAATCAAGGAACCTTCTTTGTCGTGGGTTGTGTTCACTGATTTAAGATTAATAGTTGCAGTATTATGAATCATGGTCGTTTGGTTTGTAGATTGATTAGATGGTTAATCGCCTATGATTTACACTGCATAAGCGATTTGTAACTTTCTAGAAATTTGCGTTAGCTACAGCCTGTGTTTCGTTTGATACAGAAGTAGATGTAGATTCTTCCTTACGGGGTGAACCTAATAATTCGATTGCATTGATTGTAATTACGGGTTTTTGCCGCATAGTGCCAGAATTTTTATCAGCCCAACGATCAAATCCAAACTCACCAGTAATTGCAATCTGAGTTCCTTTACGAACGTAATTTCCAATCACTTCTGCTTGATTTCCCCAAGCGACTAAATCAAACCAAAGAGCTTGTTCACTTCTGTAGGGTGGTCTTACTGCAATAGAGATTGAAGCCTTAACTGCACCGGACTCGAAAAATTTAAGATCAGGTTCTTGTCCGCATCTGCCAACTAGCATGACTTTGTTGATATAGTTCATAACGCGAGAATTGATATATTTCTTTTATTGCTGCGTCAGCATTAGTTCTTTTAATATCTATCATTTTGACGAATTGTTTTATTTAAAGCACACTTTTTGATTCATACTTGTGAGTTATTTTTTATCCCTGTTTCTCATTGCATTGCGGTTTTTACTAAGGAACGGCTAATTATCCTGTGCTATGGTGGTATCGCAAATGTCGTGGTATGTATCTAAAAATTATAAGTAATGACTTATGCTTGAATATCTTCTCCTAAAGCGAGTAAGTATTTGTAAGCTGATGCTCTTGGCTTTGATGTGGATACAGTTCGATGAAGACAGCCAAAATCAGCTAACTCCTGACTACTCTTCACCTTTGCAAGTAGAAAATCTTACGTGGTTAGGAGAAACATATGTTGGAGAAGAGGTTGAGTATTTTTGTGATGTTTCCAATACCGCTAGGATAGGCGTTTGGAGAGAAATTCTAGAACTGAAGTTAGTAGATTTAACTGCTGATTTGCCAACTTGTTTGCACGATGCTTCATGGTTTGCTCTACTGGCAATTACTATGATGTTGGTGGATAAGGAATTAGAGGGGATATGCGTACACCCACAAGATGAGTATTTTGCCCGGACTATTGCGCTTGAAAGTTTAGCTGATTTGGGTGATTCTTACTTAGCTAAAGGACATCCTTATTTAGATTTTCCTTTATCATTAGAAGACGCTAAATCATTACTGCCAGTTCATAGAAAGCAGGAGCTAGAAATCGAGTTAGAGAAATTTCTTATTGATACTTATGAAGACGATTTTGATGATGAAGCACCGGATATGTGTGAGTTTTCATCCATCTACTTGCAAGATATTTTAAAAGAGTTTTTTGTTGAATCTGACTGGCAGGGTGGTATCAATCAAGAGGCGGTTGTACAGCTTCAAGAAAAGTATGGTTCACAATATTCAGAAGGTGCATTCTCTCCTGAAACTAACGAACGCGAGCGTTGGGGTAAAACGCTTGTTTTTCTAAAACAGTTTATAGGTCTGGATTCTAGTTTTATCGAAAGCCAAAGCGATTTGTTCCTTGATGAATCTCAAGCAGCTGATTTACCTGATTACTTTTGTATCAAGTCTCATTTAGAACGTTGGCAAGACCGAACAGTAATTTTATCCCGGTTGGTTCATACTTTAGTTTATTTTTTGGTGGCAGGACAAAATTATCGTCCCAGTCATATACAAGATTTGATGGCTATTCCAGCTTCTTCACGGGCTATATCCAGCCTACAAGCTTGTTTAGGTGTAGCTGCTTACAGAAGTGGTTATTACATGGCTGCTTCAAATATTCCCGAATCAGAAATTGGGCGGAACTGGTTGCTAGAAAAAGCTTTCCCTAACCTGCTTGAGTTTTATCAAACAGGTCGTTTGAATGGAAAACAATAATTAATATTCTGCTGTTGGGTTAATAAAGACAAATTTATTTTTATGAAAAAATATTTATTTATAGGATTATTCTTACTGGTTGGATGTTCATCTCCAGAAAAAGAAAATAAAGTTTCAGCTATAGAATCAAATCCTTCTCCTACGCCTTCATTATCCTCAACTAATGTTAATAATGCTACGCCGTCACTAAATTCAGAAGTGTTACCTGATTTATCGAATAAAGAAAAGCTTGGAGAAGTTAGTGCAGAGAACGACTTAATTGACTCGTTTTATTTTGATGGTAATGGTGTAAAAGTGGGTTTGACTGTAGCGGCTGATAAAGCTTGTTTTATCTACGTGCGGCGTAGTACTCCAGACCGAGTTGGTGAGGTTGAAATTGAGTCACTACAGCGCGAAAAGTTAGGTCTATGGCGTTCGTATAATACTCAACGTCTTCTAACTCAACCTGCTGGCAATAGACTAAACGTTTATTCATCAAGTGAGGAACTTTCTTCTACTTATGAAAATCCTGCCATATCACCAGAAATTCTTGTAGCAGCAAAAGAATTGAAGGAGCGTGAAAAATCATTTAAATTACTTTTGCGTCAGGACTTGGGGGCAAGTGATTCAGCAAGACGAATTTATGTCAATCAGTGTCAAAAATTAGGCAATTTTTATTACAAGGAAGAACTTCCTCCTCTCACGGACAAAGAGAGGAAGGAATTTGGGAGGAGTGTTGAAAAAAGTACTAACAATTAGTTATTAAAACAGTGACTCAGATCTTGCACCTCTCCGTACAATTACAGCCAAATTCAAAACATTGACGATAAAGCTACCTTCTTTTTATCGGCTTTTATCGCTAAATCAAGGGTTATGGATTAATACTGAGTAATAAAATTACATCAACTTTTATTGGTGCAAGATGTGAGGTGACAATTGCTCCATCTTAGTATTACTTTCAGTTGAATTTGCTGTAACAGGGTGTTTGTTGTTATTTGACGACTTTTTACCCCATCCCTCTTTCGCCGCGTGTTTGACTACACGAGAACGGATATCAGCAGCCAGGGTTTCATAATCAGAGCGGATTTTGTCATACGAAATCGGAGTGGTACCAATCTTCTCCCAGAGGTTTTCGTAGTTGAAATTCTTGAAAGGTTTGTGCCTGACAAGGGCATTATAACTTGCCCAGAGGTAAACATCTGTCCATTCGGATGATAGCGGCACTTCAAAAGCAATTGGCATCATTAAAGCAACAACTTCGCTGCTAGAGGCAAGTTTACCTACTTCTCTCTTGTCTATCTCTTGTAAAGCTGCATCTAATCTATCAACTGCGATCGCGCGCCAAACCCAGGACGGAACTGTCTGTTGCCAGCCGTTCTGGTGAGTGACAGTTGGCCCGGCGATGTATTGAACAATTTCACGACCTGCTCCTGCTAGATCGAGTAGGCTGGCTGTAACAGCTTTATTAATCCCTTGGCTGGTTAGTAACTGAAGTATCTTTCTAGTGCTAGGGTTTAATATTTCGCTGGTTTTTTGGTTTTTACTGTTGCGGATGGTTTCTTCGACATCGAATAAACTGTGTTGCTGGTTCATATCTTTTATGTGTAAACAAATACTGCCAGCTAGAAATACTTCTAACTGGCAGTGCTTTTTGATAATGAGTGGGTTTTGTTATGGCAGAAGTAGGCTATCCCAAACGCTTCTGGGAGTAACGTGATGCAGCAATTGCCGTCTTGCCTGGGTGAATTTAGCTAGTAGCTTAGTGCTTTTTAATTTCTGCCACCAGTTGTATTGCAGGTAAGTAAGCAACCATAACTGCGTCTGGTGATTCCAGCTTGAGATGGAGTTACTTAAACTGAGTGCGTTGAGGATATCATCAGGAGGCACTTCCAGTTGACTTGTGATTTCTTGTGAAATGGAAGCTAACATTTTAATATTGGCGATCGCTTGACCAGGACTGCCCGAACTGATAGCTAGTATTTTTTCTGTTGCCTCAATCTGTTGGTCTTTAAGAACAGAAATAACCTCCTCATCAGTCAACCTTTGGAAAGGTATGATTTGACACCTACTCTTGATAGTGGGTAATAGCTTTTGAGGATAGGATGATATCAGAATAAACGTTCCAGTTTTGGGTTCTTCCAGCGTCTTGAGAAGTTTGTTAGCGGCAGTAGGGTTGAGCATATCTGCTTCGTGGATAATCACCACCTTTTGCTTGCCCTCGACTGCACTAGTTGAGAGAAATTCAATTACCTCGCGCATATGTTCTACTCGGATAGCAGGGACACTTTTCTGCTGGGAGGTGTTTTCGGTATAGGTTGGTTTGATTTGTAAGATGTCTAGATGTTTAGATTCTCCTGCGATCGCGGAGCGACTTTTTCTTGAGAGTATTGCATTTGCGAATGTCAAAGCAATTTTTCCTTTGCCTACTCCCTCAACTTCGCTGCTAAATAGGTATGCGGGAGCAATTTGATTACGTTCGATTGCTTCAGTTAGTAGAAGTTTGGCGGTATGTTGTCCGATGATTTCTGTAAATAAGTTGTTTTTCATATCGTGCAAATTTCGATAATTCGGCTAGTTAAATTGTTAGTGCCGCTTTTGAGTTCCGTTTCGAGTTGTAAAAGTAAGGTAAGGCTGTTTTTCAGTTTTTGAATGCCTACAAACTTGATTTCATCTTTGAGGTAATACAATCTTTTAGGGTTCTTCAATTCGGCTATTTCTGCAATCTTCATGTCAGATAATTTAGCTTCTACGCCAACTTTAGTTATTAGCCAAGTGCGAAAAACTGACGTAAGAGTTGCTACTATTTTGAGTGGATGTTCATTACTATCTACTAGTTTATCCACCTGCGCTATTGCCAAGTTTGAATGATTTCTTAACATAGCCATAGTAAGCTTTTGGTAGTCAGTATTGTGATTACTAACTAATTGTTGTATTTCCCCAAGAGAAATAATTTTTTCACTTGCATAGACAGCAAGTTTAGCAAATTCGCTATCGGCTCGTGCAGTGTTATTACCAATTGCTTCGACTAGATAATCGGTCACATCCGGTGTAAGTTTAACTTGATGGATAGCTGCATACTTCCCTATCAAATTAACTATCCCCTTTTTATCCCAACAAGGAACGAGAGGAAACTCTTCTTGTTGAGCATATTTTAAGATAGTTTTCACTACTGTTCTTCGGGAATCTGGCTTTTTGTTACTAGTAATTAAAAGAATGTTACTTGCAGGGATTCGAGAAAGTTGATTTTCAAGTCCTTGGTTATTATCCTCATTTGATAAACCTCCAATTAAATGATCGCTGTCTGTATGAACAATTTTATTACCATCTCCAAAGGGTAAAGTCATAACCTCAGTAAAAACCTTGCTAGCAATATTTTTCTCATTTCCAGATAGCTTGATGTAGTTAAAAGCTTTCCATTCAGTATGAACATTTTGATTCACCAAATGGTTTATTTTTTGATTGAGCGAATAGGTATCTTCGCCGTAGTATAGGTATACTGGCATCACAAATTAGATAAACATCTAATTATCATGCGTTAGTTATAAGCAGTGGTTAAAAAAAGAAGAGTTAGTATTAACTCTTTCTGCTTGGTATTTATTATGTAGTGACCAGTAAATACCTTACTTAAGTTTGTACTAGTTGTACAAAATTTTGAATTGAGTCTTTCTCAATATGGTTCTCTACTGGTTTATTACCTAAGTATTTGCGCCAAGAATCTAACTGTTGAAGATACTCTATTACTCCACTAGAACCAGCTACCTCGTATAGTGTAATAGCTGTTTCCCATTCCTTTAAGCTGGCTTGTTTCTCTGAGAGAATTTTGACTATAGCTTCGGGAAGTTTAGTGTCTTTATCAGTATCTAAATGTAGGTGTGGTGTATTTTCTAGTAATATTTCTTGTTCAGATAGAGTAACACCATCATCTTCTATATTTCTAGTATGAAGTTGAACACTAATCTCTGATAAAGGAAGAGTATATTGAATAAATTTTTTAACTTTTCTGGTTTTAGTATTTCTCCTCTTTGGTTTAATGATAACTGGGTTGTTTGGTTCTGCAACTTCGTAACATTGAGGGAGTTCTAGAGAGAGTTGACCTGTTAAGTGCCATGATGCGCTTCGTTTTTCTGGTGGGGTAATGCGATAAGAGAACTCAGCTGTTTTCCTGGGGTCGCCAGACTTTCTTAATTTGACCCACATGTTGTAGCTGATAATTCCTTGGATGTAAGTTTTTGGGTCTAATATTACTGGGTTTGTGTTTTCCCACCACTCAATTTGAACTACGCGATCGCCATCTAATTCGTAGATAGTTCTAACTCTAGCATTAGGATGAGACGACAGGAATGAGTTTACCCAAGCCCTTTGCTTTTTATTAAGCCTGGGCTTGCGATAAGAGGATTTATTTTTCATTAGTTACAGACAAGTGAGAATGTATGAATTTGAAAAACCTTCATATTTATTAGCTTTGAGATTTACGTAAAATCTCAACTTTGTTCATTTAGAAAAGAGATAACTGACGTTTGTTACTTTCTAGTGTTGTAGGAGCAGCTATTTTGAGGATTTCTTCTCGCCTTTTTTCAATAAGGTGAAGATAGTATTGACGTGAGTAATTCTCCTTATTGCTGATATTATTTATGCCGTTAATTCCGTAATAGTAAGTGACTACATCTCCAGGTTTTCCTAGTTTGAGGATTTCTTTTTCGCCCTCTTTAATTTTGCGTGTGATTGCAAGTTTTTCTTTTGGATATTCCCTTGATAAAATCTGGGATTTGATGTGTGCATAATAATCTTCTGCTGCTGATACATTTTGAATTAGCAGGGTTAAATACTCAATAGAAAACTCTTTCTCTAGTTGAGAGCGATCGCGGTTGCGCCAGTTGCCTTTAGTGATAATTTTCCCGTCTGGAAGCCATAAAAGGTAATTTTTGGTTCCCCGTTCGGGGATAAACATAGCGTCAGCGATAAACTCTAGCTTGACAGTTATCCCTTTAGGCAATTGAGATTGCAGTAAATTACGTACCTCTTCTGGGTTGGGATGTGTGAAAAACACTCCATCAGTGTCAACTTCCACAGGAGTACCGCCGTGCCGAGTGATAATTTCAATCATTAGCTTGAGTACTTTTCGACTGTAGGCTGTAACTAATGCAGCAGCCTCCATATCATTGAAGGCGAGTTCAGAGGTGCCGAAGAATCCAAACTCGGAGTTAGCTAAAACCTTGACGGATTCTCTTTTTTCCTTAGCAGCAATATCTCCAGCAGATGCAAGTTGTTCCAACCTAAATTTTTCATTCACCAAATATTGCAGAATACTTAGCCCAATACGTTCTGTATCTTTAATTGAGCAAATACCCTTGTTTAGCATTGCCCAAGGGTGCATTGAGCTAATATCTGCATATCCAACCCTTCCATACAGTCCAGGAATAGAGTAAGCCATCCCTCCCTGAAATTTGTATTTGCGATCGGGTTTTGGTTTATAACCTGGATAATGATGCTCAAATATTCGCTCCCATTTAGTACCATTACCAGCAAGTGTTAGCTGCTGGAGGTTCATTTCCGGTACAATTAGTGCTTCGTAATAGTATGAGGGTACAAGTCTATTCGCAATTAGCCGGGTGTCTTCAAGGTCGTAGACAAGATACTCTTTCAGGCGTTTCCATCCCTTACTGTTGGGGCCATCTTTCCAACAACTGAGGATTTCTTCATAGGGAAGAACTAGCCTAGTCTTCTGGCGCAGTCCCATGTCCAATACAGCCTTTTTGAGCGATCTGCCGTTAGTTAGCTTTTTGGCTATGAAATCCCACCTCAGAACGCAGATATAAATGTCTACGTGTTGGCTATTTTGGATGAACACCTCCTGAATTTTTAGTGGCTCGCCCCGTACTTGGGCAGTACGAATAGTCCGAGATTTAGATGCAACTTTAAATGGGTGTTTTATACCGTGCAAGTTGCATCGCGTAATAATAAATGGAATATCAAATGCCATCCCGTTATATGTGAAAATAACATCTGGATTTCTTTTACTGAGATGGTTGATAAAATTGGTCAGTATTTTAGCTTCTGAGATATCCATGAAAATAGTAGGATATCCCCTTGAATCCATACAACCAATAGCATAGATACGGCTTTCAAAGGGGTTGATTCCTGCTGTTTCGATATCGACAAATATTTGTGAAAGTTCCTGATACGGCTTGAGTTGTATTTTGGGTTGCCAAGGTTTTATTGGAGAGGGGTCTTTCCAATAAATGTTTAGTTTGTCTTCATCAACAACGATTATTCCTCTAGATTTTTTTACAAAATCTCTGTGGTTATAATTCATTAATTAGAGATTTTCCTAATTCATGTTGATATTAATTTTTAACTATCAAGTTAACTGCGTATGCTGCTGTGGTAGTAAATGTTAATTTATTTGGTTATTTGATTAAATAAATATAGAAATAAGTATGGTTAATCAGTACTTATGAATGAATTAAGCAATGAAACACGAGTGATTTTAATTGGTGGCTCCTCTCATGTAGGCAAATCCACCCTTGGCCAATCTTTGGCGGCGAGGCTTGGTTGGAGTTATCGTTCTACAGACAAACTCGCTCGGCATCCTGGACATCCTTGGGTGGGTGCAAATAGAAATGCTATTCCAGAACACGTAGCAGAACATTATGGAACTTTGTCTGTTGACGCTCTTTTTGTAGATGTATTGTCGCATTATGAGAAAAATGTGTTACCGCAAGTCGAGATTATCGTTCATTCTCATGCGTCTGATTTATCAACGGAATGCCTTATCCTTGAAGGCTCTGCATTATGGCCTGAATTTGTAGCGAATTTAGTTAGCGAAAATGGTGTTAAAGCGATTTGGCTTACGGCTAGTGACCAACTCTTCTCTTACCGAATCTTTAGTGAAAGTAATTTTTATAATGTAAGTGAGGATAAAAAGCACCTAATTCAAAAGTTTTTAGACCGTACCTTATTATATAATAAACGCATGAGGGAAAAGGTTGAACATCTCGGATTTATGTGTATTGATGTAGAATCTGTGTCAGTGGCAGACGAACTTTCAAAGAAATGTATGGAATTAATGCATGTTGCTTAAATGAGAGTATTTTAATAAATATTAAGCCCTTTAGTAGTTTGAGCATTTTAACTGTTACTAGAAAACTATAAATGGAGGGTTATTACTATAGTTATAACCCTCCTTAAAGTTAAGCTTGCTGTAGTTGTTTTTGTTGCAGCTTTTGGACAGCTTCTACCCAAGCAGGTGCCTTTTTACCATTAATAGGTGTCAGCTTTTGCCAGTGTTCTTGTAACTGCGCTTGTGTTAAGTGGGGTAACTGTTCCTTGCCCCAGTTAATCGCATCTTGAGCAGTTTTCCAATCTTTCCAGGGTTGTGATTGGTGACTACCCTTGTTGGTTGGAACTATCTCGATAAGTGTAGCTTCTAACCAAAGGTGCGCGTCTTCATCCCGCATGAGATTTTGGCGTGCCATTAAGATGACGATCGCATTTCGGATCTGGTCAATATTCCACAACTGCGAGATACTTATTAATTCCTCCCAGGTGTCCTCTTCTAACTGTGTAAGATGTCTGCTATTGAGATTAGTTTTGCACACAAGTAAGTCTTTGAGGAAGTTGACAAGACTTGTATGGATGGCAGTTGGCAGTTTACCAGATTCAATCCAATCTTGAAGGATGCCTAAATTGCCCCTAATTTCTCCTTTGATGATATTTTCACAGACGGTGAGTAGATCGTATTCGGGAATAGTGCCTGATAGTTCCCAAACCCAGTTAGAGGTAATTTCTTCTTCACCTAGTAAAGTTAACTGATCTAAAAGTTTGAGTGAGTCGCGCAGATGTCCTTTGTTTGCTTTAGCTACGGCGGTAACTGCTGATGGCGCAATGTTGATACTTTCTTGGTGAGATATTTGTTCTAGGTAGCTTGCAACTAGCGAGACAGGAACTCTCTTAAAGTCAAACTTTTGGCAACGGGAGACAATGGTTTCTGGAACTTTGTGTAACTCGGTTGTGCAGAAGATAAATACTACATGACGGGGAGGGCTTTCAATGGTTTTGAGGAGTGCTTGCCACGATTGGCTGCTTAGGGCATGACATTCATCAATAATGAATATTTTGAATCTACCTTCCACTGGTGCAAACTGGATAGTGGATATAAGCTCTCGGATCAGTTCTACTCCACTATTGCTTGCTGCATCCAGTTCGGTTACATCAACAGAAGAAGATGCCGTAATTCCCTTGCATGAATTGCATTCTCCACAGGGCTTAGTTGTCGGTTCATTGCTTGATTGACAGTTGAGGGATTTAGCGATGATACGGGCGGTACTGGTTTTACCTGTACCTTTGGGGCCGCTAAATAGGTAAGCAGGTGCAATCTTTTGGAGAGCAATCGCATTTATGAGAGTGCGAACGATATGTTCTTGCCCAATAACTTCACTAAGAGTCAGGGGACGGTATTTGAGATGTAGTGGTTGGTACATAGTTTTGATGATTAAAAGTGTTTTATTTACTCCTTACCAACTGCACTGATAAGGAGTTTAATTTTTAAGCAGTCGCGGCTTCTTTTTTCGTTCGTGACGAGCGTGAGGTTGATTTACCTTTATTAGTATCTTTTGCTACTAAGGATGGTATTTCTGTTTCAGAATTTTCACTATCATTTGTTGCCTGCGCTATATCTGTTACTTCTTCAGTGCTAGGCTCAGGTTGAGTGCTGGCTTCTGTCTTTGTACTTTGGTTATTTACCTTTTCAAACCCCTGCTTAATTTCTACAGGCATTACCAGATACAGCTGATTGAGCAGTCCTCCCATCGGGCAGATAATAACTGGTTGCGTGGGTTTGTTACACCGCACCACGATTTCATCAGTACTGATGTGCTTTAATCCTTCGAGAAGGTAGTCGATATTTAATCCAATACTGATGTTTTCTGAATGACTAGTTGCTGGTTTCATCAGTACCGAGTCAACTGCATCCCCGATATCAGTAGCTTCGGTGTATAGTGTTGCCTGTGTAGCTTCCAATTCCCAGAGAATTTTGACAACCTTTTGCTTGCGTTCAGCTAGATAACTTACCCGCTTCAGTGCGCTCTCAAATCCCTTGCGTTCTAATGTAAATTCATACTCAAATGTTCTGGGAATCAAACTATTGATTTTGGGGTATTCTCCCTCTAAAAGTCGGGAAATGACCTTCGTATTAGGAAGACTAAACTCAATAGTTTTATTTGATAGAAGAATATTGCACACGCTTGTATCGGCACTTTGAGAGAGAATTTTGTTTAACTCGCCAAGTGACTTACCTGGAACAGTAAAGTCAATTGGGTCAGAATATTCGCTATCAAGTATTCCTGTGACTAGTGCTAATTTGTGACCATTTGTACTAGCAGCTTGCCACTTATTGGTATCAATTTTGAAGTTGACACCAGTTAAAACTAACTTTGTTTCGTCACCATTGGTGCAATAGAGTGTCCCTTCAAGTGCAGCTTGGAGTTTCTTGGCACTTAAATTTACTTCTATTGGATTTTCTCCCTTGGGAAGAGTTGGAAACTCGTCAGGTTTTCCACCAATCAGACGGCATTTACCGCTATTGTGAGTAATTATGCAGGCTTGGTTTTCTACCTCTAAGGTAATTTCTCCTCTGACATTGTTAATAGTGTCAGTTAATAGTTTGGCTGGTAGTGCTACCTGACCTGACGTTTCTACATTAGCGGTCGTTGTAGTATGAATTGTAAGGTTAAGGTTTGTTCCTGTTGCTGATACTATCCCATCTTCATTTGCTATCAGTAAGATATTTCCTAAAATTGGGTCAGTGGGCTTAGAACTAATTGCGAGATAAGCGGTTTCTAGAATTTCTGCGAGTTTAGATTGTTCAATGTTTAGTTTCATTTGTTACTTTGCTTTTAGTAAATGATGTTTTAACGGGTGCTATAAATAGCACCCTTTTCGGTTACATGAGATAGTTTTTTTAGTAGGGCAGTTCTTCCATCTCAGTACTGTATGCTGTATAAGCTTGACCTACTGTACTAGGAGGAAGTGCTGCTACTGGAATATCAGCTGCACCTACCAGGCGATTATGTTCTGCTACAACAGTTGATGTTTTACCGATGCGGTGAGAGAATTCGGGGTTTGCCTGCATTGTTGTTTGAATATCGATTTCTTTGCCTTCTGAGAAGAATTCGAGAAAATCGCTTCCATCGGGGTTTGGTGATTTGTAGGAAGTGACAACTGCTACCCAAGATTTATCTCTTTGATTGACTGCTTCTTTAGGTTCAAGAGATGGCGTAAAGGTGGGTTGAAATACACCGAGGCGATGAAACTCTGCACGTTTTTCAGCAACAGTTGTATCAGTAAATCGGGCGAATGCAACCTCTAGTTCGCGTTGGAACTGTTTATAAGCCTCGCCAAATTTTGACGATGCAACGCCTTTTATTGATAAGACAATTGGTACTGAGTGCAGGTTATGATTATTTTCATCAACAAGTTGCAACAAATAAAACCGTCTCAATACTGCGGCATCTTTGCCAAGTGCTTGGTACATTTCGTACCCATCAGGTGATTCGTACACTCCTACAATTTTGCCGTCATCGCGCTGTTCAATATATCTGGGAGAAACATCAAGAATGTGCATCCTGGGCGATTGCAACAACACTCCCATTTCTGGCGTGCCACTAGAGAAAGTGTGCTTGTGTGTAGGTTCTTGTCCTTGCCAGTTAATTGCTGCTAAGTATTTATCTTTGATAAATAACCCAACTTTTTCTGCTTCCATGTGGTTAATGACTTGGCAGATGCAGATGTTACTAATCGGCGCATTGTACTCAGGATTTGCAAATTTAGAAATAGCTAATTTACGCTTTTGTATGTTTGTACTATTCTGAACTGTTTGTTCAGGGGGTTCAGACTGGAATATTGTGCTTTCTTCAGTAGCAGAATTAGTAGGCTTTGTTTGACTTTTTGGCATAATTTTAATTAATGGAAATCAATATTTAATGCGTAAAGCAAAAAGTCGTTGTAAAAAATCAAAGTCGTCTGTTATTAAGACGACTTAAAAGATTGATTGATACTTAGTTATTTAGATAAATTTTTCATCACACTCTCCCCTTAAGCCTGTAAAGCTGTCAATGCAAGTATCTTCCTGAATAATTTCAGTTTTAGTATTTAGAAGTGTCTGGTAGATTTGCTGAAGACTGATGATAATTTGTCTAAGAATAGATGTGTTTTCAGTTGTGAAAGTCAATGACACAGATGCCATGCTTGAATTATGAATTGCGACTGTTTGTTCTTCAGGAGATCCATAACTGGTTATTTGACTGTCTTTACCAGGAATAAATCTATAAGAAGCAATAGTTTCAATTGCCATGTTTATCTCCTTGTTCGTTGGGGTTTGATTTCAAGCATTTTATTACTAAGTTTGGTGATATTACTGACCTTCCAACCAGTAAGCTTGCACTTATTAAGTGCTACTTCTAACTCTTGCTGTGTAAGAATTTTGTATCTCATATATTGTCCCCATATAGGGAAAATATACGTGACATATTTAGTTTGATCAATTTGGCAGTACGCCATGCGCTTGTAGTACACTATGGTTTAATGAGTTTAATGATTCTGGTAGCTACGTTTGTAGGATTATTTGAACTCAAAAAGGCATCTTGATCTACCATTTCTACATAGCTATTATTGGCTTGTAGCCAGTTTTTGAAAGTTTTGTACTTACGATTGAAGAAAACTGATTCAGGTATGACTGAAACTAATACGCCACCCGGTACGAGTAACTTCCAAGCCTGGTAGATATGTTGGACAAGTTCACAAAATGGAGGATTCATGATACAGGCATTGTATAAATGACTGGGGTTAAACTCCAGAAAGTTTTTCCCTACGAGATTAAATCCTTTGAGTTCTAGAATTTGTCGTAAATCGTAATTAATCTCAACCACCTCTAGTTGAACATTAGGGTAGATATTAATGATATACTCAGCAATATTTCCACTACCAGCACTAGGCTCCAAAATTTGCCAATTTGGTTTAATATCTGCCAGTTGAACAAGCCGTTGACAGACTAGTTTAGGAGTAGGGAAGAAATCTCCATCTTTCATGCCAATGATTTCTAACTCAAGCTTATTGAGTAGTTGCTTGGTAGTATCAATTGCTTCAGGTTTTACTACCTGTTGAATTTCTGTTATTGCGGATATGATTTCGCTTGGTGTATGTAATCCGGCGCGGCTCAAAGACTTTACGCAGTCTTGGTAATATTCGCTTGCTAATTTTTCTTGGACTTTCTGAATTGTTTCTCCCATTTGGAAAATCCTAAATAAGGCTTCTACTTGCGATTTGTGAGATATACCGCGTAGTATTAGTGGGATATTTCCTGTTTCCCACATTTGTGCGATCGCAAATAACCAAGACTGGATAATCTCAAGTTCAATTCCTTCTTGGATTATCCCTTGAGCTATAGTTTTACGATGCTTTGTTACTCTTTGATTTCCAATAGCAGGATTTTTCTTTTGGTCGATTGTTGACTGCATGGAAGCAGCTAAATTACGAAGTGCTTCTGCTTTTTCTAAATTAGGAATATTGAAAATATCTGCTAAGGGTGAATTCTCATCGTTGTAGGGTAGATTTAGTAGAGATAGTTGCATTACTTGATTCCTTTAAATCTTTGACGGCGCATTCAAGAATTAGGGAGGTTGGTACATTCCAAGCTTTTACCTCCCATTCAGTCACTAATCGTTCTGAGTGACGGATAACTGCACTACTACATTTGTTTTTTCTGACAAGCCAATCTCTAAACTTTTCGGCTTGTTCTTTGGTATCGAACCCGAAGTAGGTGGTTTTTCTGCTTCCCAAGGGGTCAGTAATAGTCGCTACCCGACGCGAGAGAATATTGAGCGTCCAACCACTGTTAGGAGTGAGTTCGATTTTCGTGATATTTAATTCTGTTGGATTCATATTTCAACTTCAGGAATTGCTGCTAAATATTCCATAGTTGATATTTTTTTTGCTAGCCATTTATCATGGGCTTCTTGAGGGGTCATTTTGTGGGTTAAAAGTTTTTTCTCCTTATCATCTTCTACAAAAGGAGCTAGTGTTTCTTCTAGCCTGGCTTGGAAATTTAAATGTTTATCTTCAGAATAAGTAAACTGGTAAATACTATCAGTGTTAACGAACAAGTAAACCAGGCTAATTTGCTCCAATGGTATTCCAGTTCGTTCGTATAGGAGAAATAACCTCAGTTGAGTTTGCCATTTGCTCTCAAGAATTCCAAATTTAGGAGGTTTTTGAATTGTCCAGTCAAACCCAACTACTTGATTTTCACCATAGATAATGAGGTCGCACTCGCTGTAGAGGAGAATATCGTGGTAGAAATATTGAAGTTGGGCGTTCCATTGTTTGTTGCCAGGAATATTTAGAAAAGGTTTTACCTTATCGACCCAGTTATTAATTTGGGGGTATGCCTTCAATAAAGCTTCGACTGGTAGCCCTAACCCAATTTGTTGCATAATGAGGTGAAACTGACCTCCAGCAACTTCAGATTCACTTTTGATAGTTAGATTACGATAATTTATCGTTGATAAATATTCTGGATTCTGTTCAACTATTTCAAGTGTTTTATGATTAAATCGATTCATAAAAATATATCCCAAATTTAGTTTTTGGGATATATTTGCGTAAGCTATTTGTGGTAATTTGGCTGTGGAATATAGTATTTTTTGAGTTGGTCGATGCTTGTATATAAACTTCGGGTTGACATTGCTTTGAGGTCAAAATAACTGGCGAACTTTTTCAACCCCCCAGTGAGGGTTAATTCTAGTAAATACTGGGCTGCGATCGCACTCGTCATTTTATTAACGAATAGCGATTGATAATTCCGTGCTTGAATTTCTGCACATGAAAGGTTATTGTCAGTAAGTTCTTCTGGCTGAGGAATTAGCAGTTCTGGGTGAACCAGCACCGGGGAGGGAAGATGCAACCAGAATTGAGGTTTGTCTGGGTTATTGGAAGCTTGGACTATATCAAAATTAGAGTGCGTTCCAATTACTACTTGTCCAGAGTAGTTGCTGTTTCCACAATCCAGCCAAAATAGAGATGCTGGCTCATTTGCACTGTTGATTTTGAGAACAGAGTGAATTTTGCTCCTGGCGGCGCTGTTATCTACACAGCCAATAATTACCGTTAGGGTATTCCACCAACTGGCCGTGCGAATCATGTCTTCTTCAAACCAGTCGCAAATGGCTGTAATCTCTATTCCGTATTTGGCACTGCATCTTGCAGCCAGTGTTTCTGCCTTTGATAGCCCAATTTCAGCTTGTTGATAATTTTGGCGGCTGATATTCTTGAGTTCGACAGTATCCCCATCAACGATCGCAAAGTTAATTTCTTTCCTAGTGCGCTGGAGTTGCAGAATAATTCGACATAAATCTTCTGCAAGAAACCCGCCTGTTCCTCCTACTCCTACTAAGACGAAGTTGATACGAGTATGATTGCGAGGTAAGACGGGTAAAGCTTGTTGGTAAGTAGTTAATTCGAGCATTTTATCTGTGGCGGCAGTTCAAATATTTGATTGGGGCTAATGTCGAAAAAGTGATTGTATATCCCGATACGGGTATAAATTGTGGGAATGGTATTCAGCGTGCCAATAATCGCAAACACTCGAAATTTGCCTTTTTCTTCCTGATTGTCTGTACTTGAAGGATAAGCAGCTAGAGTTCCATGACTGTGCATTTCCACAAAGCCATCTGTATAGTTTTTATTGAGTGCGCTTTCTAAAGATAAGACGTGAGTAGAGGACGCAGTTTGCAGTGGTGTGTGACACCACCATTGGTTGTTTGTCACTCCCAAGTAGAATAGGATTTCCTGTTGGGGGTTGATACTGGCAGCATTGATAATCTCGGCGATCGCTTGGCAAGGAACTTTTGGGACTTTTAGACGAAAGTAGGGTTCAAGGGGTTGGAGTCCAGCAACTTGAGTTTGAGTCAGTTGCAAGCAAACCTCTAACTCGCAACGATGCGATCGCAAGAAAAGCCCATTTGCTGCCAACCAGTATTCCTGGAGTTTTTGACTGTAAGGAGGAAAGTTATTACTTGTAGCGAGGTGATAACCGATAAAAGGATTCATGGTTAACTGAACAAATGATTGATAATGTCTTCTGGGGTTGTGACTTTCCAGCTATGAACGGGAACAAGGTCACTTGAAGGGTAGGATTTAGCTTTAGATGCGTGTAATTTGATTAGTTGATTGCAGATATTATCGGGATGAGTTTTTGACTTGCCTTGGGATAAGTCCTTGTTAAAAGGTGATTTCCAGAATAGATCCCAAACTTGGCTTATGGTTGCAGCATTGCACATACTGAGAGAATTTCCCCCAAAGCAAATACTAGAATCTTCCCAAACGTTAGGTAAAGGAGGCTTGTACAGTTGTGCGTCTGGTTTAAATACCCTCCCTTTAACTGCCCACAGGTAATATCTACTACCGCATCCAGCAAATAAGAATGCAGGCATTGGTACAGTCATTACTTCAGTTTCCTGTCCCATAATTTGAATTTGATATTTTTGGGGAGAGTAAAATTGAATAATGGTCTCTCCCTCTGGATTTTTACCCCACCAAATTGTGTTGCTAGAAAGCCATCCAGATGCAGCAGTTTTACTTGTAAAAGCTTTCTCTACTGCTTCAGGAGACAAGAATTTATATTTAGACTCTTTGCCTTCGCGTTCGACTAAAATAAACTGTCCTTTGAGGATAATTAACTGCCCTAGTAAATCATCTTGGGGAATATTGGTCAGCAGGATTTGGGAGACATTTTCTAAGTTAATTATTGGTAATATATTTGTGTCTAGATTCATGCTTTTGATGCTTGGTTCCAAATTTTCAATGCTGCTTTTCTAGCAGAAAGAGATGTTTCTAACAAATGGCTAACCTCATTTGATTTCTCCATCATCGAGACTGCTTCTTGCCACTTTTGAGCAAGAAATACGATATTGTCATAAGTCCATTCCAGCCAATCGCTTGTTTCACACGTAATATCTAGCCAAATATTTTCAGTCGAGTAATCTATAATTCGTATGGCTATATCTAAATATTGCAGGGGACTTTTATAACGACGACACAGATTTACAAATTTCTCGAAGTAAATTTCTTCTGCTGGAGCAATGTAATCAGGAGTAAAACCAAAATTTAGTTTCCATTGGCTGATATTGTACCCTTGCCCCATCAATGAAAGTAGGAACTTTTCTGAGTATACCAGTTCCTCAAAATCTTCATTCCACCACTCAAGTTTTTGTGGTGAAACTAGAATACTATCACGTTCGGGATTAAACTCGATTTCATCGATATATTCTACTGGAAATAGATTTTCATTCACTAGATTCATAAATTCAATTTCTCTATCTAGGTAAGCACTAGTTGGATGTGATTGTTTATTAATAGGTATGGTTGATTCTAACCATTTTTCTGGAAATAATGTTTGATACAGACTTAAGATATTTACTCGTTCGGAAAGATTTTCTAGGTAATTAACTGCTGTTAGACAAGTAATAGGTATTTTGAAGGAGTGGATGTTAGCAAGCATAATGAATCAGCCGCTATAACTCGTAGCGGCTATAAATTTGTGATTACAGTACAGGATATTTACTCGTAATAGCAGGTTGCTGTTTAAGGCTTTGAGCAACTTTTTCGCTATAGGTTTCCCAAGATTGACCGAGCTTGATAGCTTTATCTATCTCAGGTTGTAAGGTAATTAAATTTTCGAGACTAATTTGACTGTTTATCTCTAGAAGCTTTATCTGCCATCCTAACTTTAGTGCAGGATTTATTTCTTCAAAACTGTTTTTCAATTCTCTAAATTGACTTCCTTTAGTACCTGCTTTTTTTACTAAACGAATTGAAACTGTATCATCAGTTGTTTGGCGTTCAATTTCGGCATTAGCATACTCTGGAAAGTAGACGCTAATAGCTGTTTTGAGTGTATTGTCATCCTGGGCGATCGCCTCATCCAGAGGAATTTCTTGTCCTTCGATAATAGCAATGTACTTCATGGTAATTAAAATAGTGACAGTTGGTTGTTAGGTGCAGTTTTTTTATCTTTATCTTCAGGTAGGTTACGCTTTTGTACTTGTTTTGATTGTTCCTGTCGATTCTGAACTTTAGTCTGCTTTTCCATCCTTTGTTTGCAAATATTTAGCATTTCTGGGAGAGATTTTTCTAAATCCTGTAGCCAGTTATTTATGACAGGCTGAGATGTTATGTCTGTTAGGTGGATTATTTTTATGATTGGAGGTGCATCTTGGATTCCAATTGAGACAATTGCTTTTTCAGAATTTGGTGTTAACTGAATTGTTATGATGGCGGTTTTGGTAAAAGTTATCCCGCTAGATGAATCTTGACTTATAACTTCAGTATTTACTGATTCATCTAATGTTTCTTCTAAATTTAGATTCTCCTGAATATCAGGATTAAAATCTTTACTGCTATAGCTATTTTCAAAGTCAGTTGTATTCTCGTCAGGTGATGTTTGATTATTCATGATTAAGAGAGATTGGCTAATCTAAATAAAGTGCGGATAGTGATACCTGTCTTGTTAAAAGACTGCCATTTGTAGGCGCATTCGCCTGGTTTGTATTTAGGAGAAAGTTGGCTCCAGGTGTCCCATGCCTTAAATAAAATGGGACTAACACTCTTGAGTGCCATCCCGACTTGAATCCACGAATGGTAATCATCTGCAAACCGAGGGTGGATGACTTCGAGTAGTACAAGTGCGGTTTGAATATTGGTTTCTATTGAGGGAATTAAATGAGCGTACCTGTCTACCCCATATCTGCGGTTATATTTTTCGTTGGGTAGGTTAATCTTTCTTGTTTTCTCCTGTTTGGCAAGCATTTGGGCAATTACCCAATCGGGAGCTATTTCTATTTGGCGTTCAGATGGACTACAGCCGGGAAGCCATCTGTAATTTCTACCTTCTGGATGAAAGGACGGGGGGAGGATTGAAGCTAGGTTTTTGCCTCGAAATTCCAGGTGTTCGTCCTTCCCAGTTTTGATTTTGCGAGATTTGACATCGCAAGCTTTTGATTTGGGAATGAGGTATAAGCGTTGGCTGCGATATTTCCTCCCAGAGGTAAATGCAATTGTGGGAGGGAGATATTTTTGAGCGCGATCGTGTAACAACTCCATAGGAGTTTCGCTGATGGGTGTTAGCTGGTTAAGTTCTTTTGGTTCTAGGTGTTCGTTAATTTGAATGATTTGTCGCCAGGATGTTTCCCCATCGCAGTCAATAGCTACTAAGTACCCTTGAGGATGATTGAAACCGCAAACCAAGGCTACACCAGTGGGTGTGATAAATCTGTTATTTGTCCAAAATTTTAATCGGCGGCGGACGAGTTCAGTTTGTAGTTCTTTGGGAGAGTAAGTATTTTTTTCCCATTCTTTCCCTAAAGGACGTTTACCAAAGGTAGGAACGATTCGCCATTCTTCGGGTAGGTTGTCAAGCGAAGATACCAAATGACGGATTTGGGCGTGCATGAATTCATGTGGCTAATTATTTCGATAATTCATGCACGAGTGCGTTAGTGACCGTAGTGGTTTGAGATTATGACTGTGGTGCTAATTGATGGCCAGCTTCAACTAGCTTAACAAGTGTATTTTGGTCAAACGCTTTAATACCGGATACAAATTGTTGCCACTGCTGCCATTTCTCTGTTGAATAGGTGTGGTTAGGGTCAAAGTTGCAAACTTGACAGAATTTATGAAAATCAGCATTCCAGTGAAACGTACAAATACCTGTTATGAAATAGTTGATTTGTTGCTCGTCCATGATTAATATTTCAGATGGCGATTATGTTTTAAGCTAACCTTTTGTTAAGTGCATTTTCTACTTGATAAGTCCCAAGAGTACAGTTTGCATTGCAAGGAAAGGTAGGAAATTCAAGATAGTTATTCATAGTTTTTGTTACCTTGCACAGTACCATTATCCCCTCCCTACCCTTATTTTTTTGATTGTGATAGTAGCTGATAACCTCAAACTCATTATTGCCAGCCTCAAATCTACTTCCTCTATATTGAGAGATAGCCTTGTTCCAATCTGGTTGCCAGAGCATGAGTGTATCTATTGCCATTGCTCTCACAGTTGGGTTATCTAATTTCATTAGGATATCTGGTAAGTAATGACATTCTTTGGCAATTACTTCTCGTGCGTAATTTATCAGCCAATACTCTGCTTCTCTTAAAAGAGCTTTTGATTCAAGGTTTTGACACACTTCATCGTAAACTTTAGACATTAAATATGCCCTTTGTTCAAAAACCATCCCATTAGTTCGCAGTTTTAAATCTGATGGATAATTAATTATCAAATCGGCTAGTTCATCACTGATTTTGGGAAGAAGATATTTATTATATTGTTGGGTTTCAGGATGGGATATTTTCACCTGATACCCTAGATTTACAGCATGATTGATAATAAAATCAATATTGTTAGACTCGACAAAATCTCCTATTTGAAAATTTGTTTCTATAAGTAAATATGATGGTGCGTGAATAATTTGAAACCTTTTGGGGTTTGGATGTGAATCAGCTAATAGTTCGACGTACATCGCTTATTCTCAAAACTTTCATCAATTTTGTGCGTAAGCGATGTATGTGGTTGAATTACTAAAAAAATAATCCTACCCAAGCTGGATAGGATTATCTTAACTATTGATTAATAGTTCTTGTCTCTGTTGGATTGATTATTTCCTTTAGTAGAGATAGCCCAACTGATTTAAACAGTGCTTCGTTATCATCAGGGCAACGTTGAATTGTTGTACAAGAAGAGCAGCCGTATTTACAAGGACAATTATCGACTAGAAACTTTGCCTTAATAAAGGCAGTCTCTAAATACTTGATGAGGGTATCGCACATACCTGTACCATGTTCACAAGTATCAAAGAAATAACCAACTATCTTAGTATTAGACGGCACTTCTACTAACATGAAATCTATATCTCGACTGTTTGCTCCATGTTCGACAAGTGGTAAACTGAGTATAAGGTGATGAGCGAGAGTATGAACGCAAATTTTGGCTTCATTGCTTTCAAATAGTTGTTTCTCCTCATTGGTAATATATTTCTGTTTGTTAAGTATCTCTTTTCTGTGATTTTTGACCAAAATTGAAAAAGATTTTCGTGCATCAGCGTTAATTTCAACCCTGACGCAGAATGTATTGTAGTTAAGAGCAAGTGATTCTTCGTATTTATTTTCCTCCAAGAGTTCGACAAATTCTCGTTCAATCAGTTGGGTTTTACAAGCAGGGCAAGTTTGTAAGTGTCCAGGTAAGTTTAAATTGAAGTTGCGACATCTGTTATTAGTGCAAGTCCATTTTTGTTCCAGCCTGTACAAGTTGTAGCCAGAAATTTCTTCTTTGATTTTGGCTGAAACAGGTGTAAATCTAGCAGCCCCTTGGGGAAGATTGATAATTTTGGCTTCCCCGACAATTTTAATTTCCTCGAAATTTAGACTTCCTTCAGGACGACTAAATAGGTTGGTTGCTTCAATTGGCTTGAGAATTGCTTTCCCTTCGGTTAAATTTAGCTCTTTTGATTTATACTGTACGGGGTTGCCATCAAAGTCTTGAGCAAGATATATTGCACCAGGGTAAACTTCTCTTAGTGCAGAAGATGCCGAACTTTCCTCAAACTCTTCTGCGCTATCTTGATTGATATAACTGATGTTTTGGTCAGTGTTGCCTCTAATTTTGATTTTTGAGTGGACATAACCGAGGTTTCGATTAGTTGTCAGTCTTTGATTGTAGCTGAAGATCAGTTGATTATTACCGATTAGCTGTCGGGCGATCGCATTACCAGAACTACCAAAATGTCGGGCAATTTGAGCTTGTGTCGGTTTACTTTCTTTGCAACAAGCGAGAATATGCTGCTCCAAAGTTGTTTCATAATTGTGGTTAAAGTTGATAATTTCTGGAGGATCGGATAAGAGACGTTCTGGATAATTGGCGTAGTAAGAATCTATAATCGACCTTTTCGACGGAATAAACACCAATAGTCCTGCTTCCTGCCTCCCCGCACGTCCTGCCCTCTGGCGAAAGGCAAGAATTGAGCCGGGGTAACTATGTACGATAGTTGCATCAATACACCCAATATCTAGACCCGCCTCCAAAGCACTTGTAGATATAATGAACTTGACCTTCCCACTTTGTATATCTGCAATAATTTTGTTACGCTGATTTGCCTTCATGCTCCCATAAAATGCTGAGATAGTTTCTCCCAGGTGGGGCAGTTGCATCTCGATTAAAGCTTTACGTATGGCATTAGTTAAAACCTTAACCAGTTCTCTACTATCGCAGAAACAAATCCCGACTATGCCTTTACTTACGAGCATAGCTGCGACTTGGGCAGTTTGGTAAAATGTATTGTTCCGTGCTTTAAGGCTAATAAAAGTAATCTCCGAGCGTTTTGCCCCACTTTGCTCAATAATAGCAAGATTACTTTGTTCTTCTCGATTAGATATCTTCTGGGCAATTTCGCTGCTGTTACTAATTGTTGCAGAAGCGAAGATGTACTGTAATTTTGAAATATCATTGCCGACAGACTCTATCATAAGTTGAGTTCGCCGATTAAGTAGTGCAAAATGCGAACCAAATATGCCTTGATAAAAGTGCATTTCGTCACAGACAATGATTGAAAGTTTTCTGATTGTTTCTCTAAATCCCCAGTTTGAATTGAATTGAAAGTTGTTAAGTTCGTGGTTCCATACATCAGGAGTCACGCATAAAATTGAAGGTTGATTGCTGTAAAGTAGTTTGCGCTCTTGGGGAGGAATATCTCCATTAATATTGAGAATTTGGGGGCGAATATTTTCATCTAAGTGGCTAACAAAGGAACGTATTTTCTCTACCTGGTCAAATGCAAGTGCTTTCAAGTTAAAGAATATTAAAGCTGATTTACCTTTTAGACACTCATGAATGATTGGAATGAGAAAAGAGATACTTTTACCACTGCTGGTAGGAGTTTGGAGAATTATATCTTCTCCTTTTTTGTAAGCTTGCCATGCTTCAACCTGATGAGAGTATAGTTGGGTGATTCCTGACTTACTTAAGGCCAGTTTAACTAGAGGGTGAATATCATCCGGGATGGGATAAAGTTTAGCTTCTTGAGCAGGAATTACTTCGCAGCTTTGTAGCTTTCCAGAGCCGTCAAGTATAGCAGCTATCTCTTGGTAGAGAATGCTTTTACCTGTTGGTGCTTGGTTTAGAGGTAATAAGTTACCGCTATTGACTTCATGCTCCCAGTCAAAAATAATTTGGTTTAAACTACCCTTTTTAAAGTAAAGGTTTTTCTCAATGATGGCAGCGATATGGATAACACCATGTTCTTTGGAATAAACCTGCTTGTTTGCTTCTAACCATTCAGGTTGGTTCATAAAAAATTACCTACTTGCTGTTTTAGCAAATAGGCGTTAGTTAAAGTCGTAGTTTCTATTATCACGACTTTTTTATAGTAATTTATAATAGGTAGTTACAGCTTCTAACAAGAAATTTAATTACATATTATATTTGAGTAAATTTCAATACATCTAAATTAATTTAAAAAATAAAAAGTATTTGTTTAAATATAAAATATTTGTATCTTAAAAGCATAAGCAGTAAAAAATATAATAATGCTGTTTAGTACTTTTATTTAAATTGCGATCGCTGACCGCAGCATAAATAAATTGCAACGCAGCAGTCAGCAATTATACATACTTACACCATAGCTGTAGCCATTTGGCGACAAGACTCGGCACAGCGACGACAAGATGCAGCACAGCGTTTACAATGGTCGCTATCGTGTTTTTCACATTCGCTAGCACAGCGATCGCAAGCTTCCGCACAGACTCCACACATTTGAGTATGGAGATCCGAATTGCGCGACATGAAACGGGCGCAGAGAGCGCAGGTATCAGCACAGTCTCGGCATAGCTTAATACATTGAGCCATCATCTGTACCATATTGCTATTTAAGCAAGCATCGGCACAGTTTTCACAGTCGCGTAGGCAAGTAAAGCAAGCCTCTATGCAAGTTTCAAGCAAGGATTGGTGAGATTGAGTTGTCGTCATAGTTAGACCTCCGATTTCAGGTTATTAATTTTACAAGAGGTAGTATTCGTACCTCTTCGCCCTTAAGTTAAAAAATTACTAATATGCTTGCCTCTGTCTCGTGATATAAAGAATATTTATTACTAATTAGCTATAACTATTTCATCCTAATTTCATTTAAGTATGCATAAGTATTTTTGTAATTAAAAACCTTAGTACAAATTTCTATCTTTTAGAACTGCTGCGTGCCATAAACAAGATTAGATTTCATCCTGATTTCATTTTTGTCTGTCAAACTATATAGTGGCAATAGTGTATTCTAAATAATTAGTTATTTTGCAAATGTTTAATTTAATAAATAGATTTTTGTCATTAGCCTTAGTAGCGATTACCTCTTTGAGCATTAGCGTGTTAACAGCCTGTTCTACAACCAATTCTCAAAACCAAGCATCAAACCCTAATACCACCGCTACTGATACTAGTGACAAGCAACCGATGAATCATGACGGTGGCATGATGAATCATGGTGCTGGCACGATGAACCACAACATGACAATGAATTTAGGTTCAGCCGATGCTAATTATGATTTGCGCTTTATTGATGCGATGATTCCGCACCATCAAGGGGCGGTAGAAATGGCAAAACAAGCACAGCAAAAATCGAAACGTCCTGAAATTAAAAAGCTAGCTTCGGAAATCATCAAAGCTCAAGATCAAGAAATTGCCCAGTTGAAACAATGGCGCACAGCTTGGTATCCCAAAGCAAGTAGTACTCCAGTGGTTTATGATGCGAAAACAGGTAAAACAGTCCCAATGCCTCACGAGCAGATGCAAGGCATGATGATGAATATGAACTTAGGAGCCGCCGATACTGAATTTGACTTGCGGTTCATAAATGCAATGATTCCCCACCATGAAAGTGCGATCGCAATGGCTAAAGATGCATTGAGTAAGTCTCAGCGTCCTGAAATCAAGAAATTGGCTCAAAGTATCATTGATTCGCAGCAAGCAGAGATTAACCAAATGAAACAGTGGCGCAAGTCTTGGTATAACCAGTAAGCAAAATTATCTGTATTAAGCATAAAGTAAGTGTGCAATACCAATAAAGGTATTGTTTCGCCTTTAAATTCCAGATATGTGTAGGGTGATTTCAGCAATTGTTCAAGCTTGATTTCATCCTAATTTCATTTCTCAATGAAAGACTAGTAAAAGAGTGCATTTGGTGAAACTTAAAAGCACTTTTGAGCGATTGCAAGGGAGCGCAGTACCTTTCGGGTAGCGTATCCGACAGAAGAAGGCGATCGCAATTCCTTCCATCCCATATCCAAGGGCTTTTAATAGCGATGTCTAACTCTCTGCGTTCTCAAACATCTACAGCTATTGGTTGTGTTTCTAGCACATTACTGAGCCTGCTGTTATTAGCAAGTCCTACAACTGTTATGGCTCATGGCGGACATGGAAATGAATTTCAAGGAGGAAGTGAAGCCACTTCAACTAATAATTCTATTCAAGTTGATGCCGACACAGCCAAACGGCTAGGGATTAAAGTCGAGCCAGTTCAACGTCAAAGGTTAGCCATTGGCATTAAAACTACTGGGCAAATCGAAACTCTTCCTAGCCAAAAAGTAGAAGTAACTACTCCAATACAGGGGGCGAAAGTAGTTGAATTGTTGGTAGAACCTGGTGCATCAGTCAAAAAAGGTCAGCCTGTTGCTGTTGTTACCAGCCCAGATTTAGTAACATTGCGCGTAGAATCTCAGGATAAATTAGCACAAGGTCAAGCTGATTTAAAGCAGGCAGAAGCCGACTTGAGACTGGCTCAACAAAATTATCAAAGATATCAACAAATAGCCGACTCGGAAATTGCCCAAGCACAAAGTCAAGTTGACTTTGCTCAGGAAAAGTACAACAAAGATAAGCAGTTAGCTGATGCTGGCGCTTTACCCCGTCGCAATGCTTTGGAATCTCAAACTCAGTTAGCACAAGCAAAAGCCGAACTCACTAAAGCCAAAAGCCGCCGGGATGTTATCGGAGCAGAAAATCAACTCAAACGCGCTCAAGCATCTGTCGAGCTAGCAAAGTCAAATATTAATCGTAGTAATACTAGTTATCAAACTCGACTTGCTCAACTGGGAAATCTCCCCAATTCTCAAGGATTAGTGACAGTAACTGCGCCTATCTCCGGTAAGGTTGCTGATAGAGAAGTTACTATTGGTCAAACTTTCAATGATGCGGGTGGCAAATTAATGACGATTGTCAACGACAGTCGGCTTTTTGCTACAGCTAACATTTATGAAAAAGATTTAAGCAAGGTAAGAATTGGCCAGAGAATTAGTTTAAAAGTTGTTAGTATGCCAGATAGTACATTCTCTGGACGAATTTCCCGAATTGGTACGGTGGTAGAAGGAGAAACAAGAGTTGTACCAGTTCAAGCAGAAGTAAATAATTCAAGCGGACAACTCAAACCAGGAATGTTCGCAGAGCTAGAAGTCTTGACAGACCAAACGTCCTCTGCCACTTTAGCCATTCCAGCTTCAGCAGTAGTTGACGCGAATGGTAAAAAAGTTGTGTATCTGCAAAATGGTAATGCTTATCAGCCTGTTGAAGTCACCTTGGGTCAAACCTCTGGAGATACAGTTGAGGTCAAGAGTGGCTTATTCGAGGGGGATATGATTGTGACTGTGCGCGCACCGCAACTTTATGCACAATCATTGCGGGGTGATACTAAGACAACAGCAGACGAACATACACAAGCTCTATCCCAAACAACAGAGGTGAAATCTACCTTACCAGTAACGTTGTGGTTGCTAGGAGCAGGTGGAGGAGTTGCAATAGCTGTTGTAGCTTTCATGGCAGGTCGTCGCAGCAAGCCTCAACTGGTTAAAGTAACGCCAGAACTTGCCTACAACATACCAGAAAATTCTGCCAATGATTCGATAAACCTAGATGATAACCATCGTGCGCCTGAAGAATCAAAGGTCATAATCATCACTAAAAATACTCAACAATAAAGATGCTGAGTGCAATTATTAAATGGGCGATCGCTCGCCGTTGGTTAGTTATCCTGGGTACAATTATCCTGACCATTTGGATATTTCGGACGATTATCCAAATGCCTTTGGATGTTTTTCCTAGCTTTGCACCGCCCCAAGTCGAAATCCAAACTGAAGCACCAGGACTCGCCCCTGAAGAATTGGAATCTTTGGTAACTTTACCAATTGAAAGTGCAATTAACGGTACTCCGGGAGTTACAGCAGTACGCTCATCTTCAGCAGCAGGAATTTCTGTTGTCAAAGTCATTTTTAACTGGAACACTGATATCTATCAGGCTCGCCAGTTGGTAACAGAGCGATTACAACAAGCGCAAAGTAAGCTGCCATCAGGGGTAGAAACTCCGCAAATTTCCCCTACAAGTTCTCCTATCGGCACTGTATTACAATACGCTTTTACATCAGAAAATACTTCTTTAATGGAAGTGCGGCGAATTGTTGATTGGCAAGTGACAAATCGCCTGTTAGCTGTGCCTGGTGTCAGTCAAGTTGTGGCGTATGGTGGCGATGTTCGCCAATATCAAGTATTAGTCGATCCAGCAAAACTAAGAGCCTTTAATGTCACTTTAGAAGATGTAGAACAAGCGGCTTCTGCTGCTAATATTAATGCTCCTGGTGGCTATTTAATTACTCCAGACCGAGAAAAGTTAATTCGAGGAATTGGGCGAATTGAATCTATTGAAGAATTACAGCAATCAGTAATTACTGCTCGTAATGGTACGCCTGTCAAAATTTCTGACGTTGCTGATGTGCAAATTGGTGCAGCTATCAAACGGGGTGATGGTAGTTTTAACGGTGAAAAGGCAATTATTGTAATGATTAACAAACAGCCTCAAGCCGATACTCCTACTGTGACTCGTGCGATAGAACAGGCAATGTCAGAAATTCAAGCAGGATTGCCCAAAGATATCAAAGTTACACCTACTTTTCGTCAAGAAAACTATATTGATTCTTCTATTGAAAATGTTCGAGAAGCTTTAATTGAAGGTAGCGTTATTGTTGCTTTAATTCTGATTCCTTTTTTAATGAATTGGCGGAATCTAGCTATTTGTTTAACTGCGCTTCCTTTATCTTTATTATTAGGAGTGCTACTACTAAATTGGCTCGGACAAGGTTTAAATACTATGACCTTGGGAGGGTTAGCAGTAGCAATTGGTTCAGCCGTTGATGATGCAATTGTCGATGCTGAAAACGTCTACCGTAATCTGCGAGAAAATAAATATTCACCCAACCCGCGCCCGGTTTTAGATGTTGTATTTGACGGTTGTCAAGAAGTACGCGATTCGGTATTTGGAGCTACCATCATTACCATAGTTGTGTTTTCGCCAGTATTTGCTTTAGCTGGTGTAGAAGGTAGCATTTTTATCCCTATGGGATTAGGGTATATGGCAGCAGTTATCGCCTCAAGTATCACAGCATTGACGGTAACTCCGGCTTTATGTGCCATATTACTACCTCATGGTCGCTTGCCAGAGACAGAACCTTGGGTGGCGAGATTTTTTAAGCGACTTTACTATCCTGTACTCACATTTTCACTCAAGCGATCGCAAATTATTTTAGGTTTAGCGATCGCTTGTTTGGTGGCTGCGGCTGTAATTGTTCCCTCTTTCGGCAGAATATTTTTACCAGAGTTTCAAGAGCAAACTTTAGTAAATACACTCACTCTTTACCCAGGGGTATCTCTGGAAGCTACTAATGCTGCTGGTGAAACACTCCAGCACGCACTTAAAGGAGATGCTAGATTTCCATATGTGCAACTGCGTTCTGGACGTGCGCCGGGAGATGGAGACGCAGCTGGAGTGAATTTGGCACATTTGGATATTGAGTTAAGCGAAGCAGGGATGAAAGACAGGGAGGGTACGATTGAGAAGTTACGGCAGGAATTCGCTAAATTACCAGGAGTAGCACCAAATATTGGCGGTTTTATCTCACATCGTATGGATGAGGTGTTGTCTGGGGTGAGGAGTGCGATCGCTGTCAAAATCTTCGGCCCCGACTTAGAACAACTCCGTACCATTGGGCAACAAGTTGATAATGTAATGAAAACCGTAAATAGGATTGTAGATTTACAACTAGAACCCCAAATACCGATTGAACAAATACAAATTAAATTCAATCGCCTTGCTGCTTCACGCTATGGTTTAACAATAGGAAAACTGTCAGAAATTATTGAAACCGCCCTCAATGGACGAGTAGTATCTCAAGTTTTAGAAAAACAGCAAACTTTTGATTTAGCTGTGTGGTTAAAGCCAGATGCAAGGCAAAATTTAGATACAATTCGCAATTTATTAGTTGATACTCCTAACGGTCAAAAGATTCCTTTAGCACAAGTTGCTGCAATTGAAAATGGTACTGGGCCTAATACTATAAATAGAGAAAACGTATCCCGTTTGATTGTTGTTTCTGCCAATGCTAGTGGTAGAGATTTACGCTCTATTGTCAATGAGATTCAAAACAAAGTTAACCAACAAGTACATCCACCTGCTGGTTACTATATCCAGTATGCTGGACAATTTGAGGCAGAAGAAAGAGCAACTCAGAATATCTTAATTTCGAGTGCTATAGCTTTTGTAGCAATTACAGTCATCATGTATCTGTCAGTTAAATCTATTCCTTCGACTGCCATGATTATGATTAATTTGCCTTTAGCCTTAGTAGGAGGAATATTTTCAGTAGCTTTGACAGGTGGAGTGATATCTATTGCTTCTTTAGTTGGTTTTGTCACTTTATTTGGTGTTGCTACCCGCAATGGTTTGTTACTTGTGGATAATTACAACACCAAATTTGCTGAAGGTATACCACTGAAAGAAGTTTTGATTAAAGGCTCGATGGAACGCCTAAATGCTATTTTGATGACAGCTTTTACCTCTGCTTTAGGATTAGCACCTTTAGTAATTGAGAGTGGCCCGGGAAAGGAAATTCTTCAACCACTTTCGATAGTTGTATTGGGTGGTTTATTTACTTCTACGGCACTAACTCTAGTCGTTCTACCAGCTTTATATGCCAAATTTGGTAAATTCTTGCTACCTAAGCGTATTACGTCAATTGTAGAGGATATCAAAGTACCAAAAGCAGTTTTTGAGCGATGACAATATCACAGAAAATTTATCTTTTAGCATATCTATGTGGGAACAGCTATAAGAGCGACCAAATCATAGCTACACTATGCCATAAATATTCAAACTAGATTTCATCCTGATTTCATCTTCATTTGAGAAATTAAATACAGTGTCAGATTATCTCAAACGGGTTCAGTGTATCGTCAAGCAAAACCCTTGATTGGTCTCAAAAATGCTCAATTCCATTGTTAAATGGTCGATCGCTCAAAGGTGGCTAATCGTTATAGCCTCAATATTAATTAGCCTGTGGGGATTCCACTCTATCGGGCAAATGCCCCTTGACGTATTTCCGGCTTTTGCGCCGCCACAAGTAGAAATTCAAGTGGAAGCTTCTGGTTTCGCACCAGAAGAAATTGAGTCTTTAGTGACTCGCCCCATTGAAAGTGCCATGAATGGTACACCTGGATTGGAATCATTGCGGTCTTCATCAGCTATTGGAATTTCTGCGGTTAAAGCCGTTTTTAGCTGGGACACTGACATTTACCGGGCGCGTCAACTAGTAACAGAGCGATTGCAAGGAGTGAAACTACCACAAGGAGTTGAGCAGCCGGAAATCTTGCCTGTAAATTCACCTTTGGGATGGGCTGTCAAATATGCTTTTTCATCTGAAAGTACCGACTTGATGGAGGTATGGCGCATTGCCAACTGGGATGTGAAAAATCGCTTACTAGCTGTCCCAGGTGTGAGTAATGTATTTCTTTATGGTGGCGATGAGCGGCAGTATCAAGTCTTGGTAGATCCAGATAAGCTCAAAGCGTACAATGTATCCTTGCCCGAAGTCACCCAAGCAGTACAGAATGCTAACGTCAACGTGCCAGGAGGATTTTTGATTACTCCTGACCAAGAAACACTGATTCGGGGAATTGGGCGGATTGAATCCATTGATAAGCTTAAACGTTCAGTTATTAAAGCAGTTAAAGGAATACCCGTATTACTGGAACAGGTAGCAGAGGTGAAAATTGGCCCAGGGCTAAGACGAGGAGATGGGCTATTCCAAGGCAAACGAGCAGTGATTTTAACTGTTTCTAAGCAACCTGCGGCAGATACTCCTACTGTTGTCAAAGCTGTAGAGGCAGCAATGGAAGAAATTAAGCCGGGGCTACCCCAGGATGTCAAGGTTACTAAAACCTTTGACCAAGATTTATTCATCGAAGCTTCGGTTAAAAACGTTGAGGAAGCTCTGCGTGATGGCATCATTATAGTTTCAGTCATCCTGATTATCTTCCTAATGAACTGGCGCACGGTAATTATTAGTCTGAGTGCGCTGCCTCTGTCATTACTGTTGGGCAGGGTGGTTTCATACAAAGAAAGAAAAAACTTTGTGCAGTTGGTTAGAGAGGGCACGTTGTGCTTGAGGAATAGTTCGGAAACCAAGTTGGCGAGCGATCGTAATGAAAAA
>NZ_JACJTB010000041.1 GCF_014698475.1 Nostoc spongiaeforme FACHB-130
CAGCACTTTCTTGAACTTCTAGATTGAAAGGGCGTGCCATTGCTTCCTCATGAGTCTTTTTCTTCCATGTTCTTTATTCTACAGTTCTATGCACGCTCATTTAGACTTGGTATAACAGTAGTTAATGATGCTGCTGGTTTGTACTTAACCAAACTGGCATCAAACTCACCATAATCAATATCCCTCTGGATTTTTGCTGCTAAAGTCGATGCCTGATGTCTTCCTAAAGGCGTATCATATTGTCCTGTCGAAAGGTAGAAACGCTTGGTTTTTAGCTCTGCCGTCGGCGTAATAATAGGGTGGGAAAAAACTAGTTGGAGACTGCCATTAGAGTTCTTTATCTGCACTGAACGCCTAGGGGCAATACTTTGAGATTTTTGAGATTCCATAAGCTAATTGACTGGGGTAAACACCTTTATCCTTTTACTTTACCCCAGTTTTACCCCAAAAATCTTGATTGGGGTAAACACCTTTACCTTACAAATTTACCCCAGTTTTACCCCAGTTGTTTCCCCAAATTACCCAAAATAACACCAAAAATGGTTGAAGGCTTTGAAAATCAAACCTTTAACGCCAAACAAAAAAGGGCTTGAAAGCCCCGTAATCTTGATATTCTTTAAAGGCGACACCCGGATTTGAACCGGGGGATAAAGGTTTTGCAGACCTCTGCCTTACCACTTGGCTATGTCGCCGTACTTGTTATCTGGAGCGTTCCTTGTTTACTTCTGCGGTAATCAGGAGCTAATTAGGAGCCAAAACACTAGCTTAACTAATATAGCTCACCTAAAGCGCGATGACAACTAAGTTTTCCTGCTCACGGTTTTAATTTGTCTGGTAATGATTGTAGATTTGTAGTGTGTTGTTGTTGGACATGATGAGGGCGACTTTTAGACAACAGTCGAGGGAGCTTAGGTGCTGTGAAAGCTAACCCTCCAGTTTTGCTTGAAGGATACGGAATAACTCTAATTTATCAGAAAATATGGCGATCGCCAGGAATCCGAGTCTAACTGGAGCGAAGGTTGAAGATACTTTTTAAACGCCGCCCCAAAGCCTACCCCAGATTGACCAAGCCCCAGCAAGAATTACGTAAACAATTGCATACTGCTTAATCGATAAGAGTTTTCGCTTTTATTGGTGCCATTCATACGTCAGTCCTGTTCTCGTTATTTAGGCTTTTTTTGTTGCGAAATCGAAAGAGTATAGTTATGCTGCTCTTGGGATAATTGCCCTACATACAGTGAGTACTTGCCAGCTTGCCAGTAACCGGATAATTCTGGCTTGCTTTGAGAGTAACTATCTGCTAACACGCAAAAGCGCCCGCTAGGGCCGTCAATGAGTAGTGTTGGCTGTCCAGGACTGTCAACAGTCAACCGCATATAAGGCATTGACTCTGTGACTTGAATAATTTGACTAGGAACAGTAGAAATATTTCCGCAGTTACTTTGAACAGTCCCTCCAGACTTACCCGTTAACACTAGAGGGTCTGATTTTAGTTTGGCAGGAATTGGAATTGATGGCGCTTCTGCCAAGTTAGGCTGGATAATTCCCATACTCAGTACAACAGCCACGGGAACCATTTGCCATAGCTTCAGAGTTTTCATATTCTTTGATGCTCCCGACTATTTGTAGAGCGATATTGATATAAATAGTCTGAACTGATAGACGATAGCAATCCCTCAGTGTTCCTATAACGAAGTATAAAATTTTATGGCTAATCTTGTATGTCTATATGGCTAAATATAAAAAAGAGATGAAGTCATTCGTTCATAGTGTCAAAAATCCCTATTTTCTGCCATTATCACCCTTGATAAAATCAAACATTCGTTAAAATCACAAACACAACCGGAAAAATTTCGGATATGATTGCTCACCTGTTGAACAAGTGTTTTAGCAGAGGTAGACAAGATTTATGAACCCTCAACCGGAAGAAGATTGGCAACAACGCCTACAAAAGCTAGAAGCAGAAATTAATGCTGAGAGTGTAGAAGCGAAAAAAACAGCAGCCAGACAGCAATCTCAGTCTTATTTTCTCAACTTTAAACAGTATTTTACTCGTTCGCAACTTTGGTTTCAAAGTTTGTCTGGGACGGGGAAGTTGGTAGTGATGGGTGTTACGGTGCTAATGGGTTTAGCGGTGTTGCAAGCAGTACTAAAACTTGTGACCTCTGCAATTAGTCTGGCGGTGTTGGCAGGGTTAGTGTATCTTGGATACAAATTTTTTGTCGCTGATAGCTTTTCCAATAAGCAATAGCACTCTATATTAATCACGCCAGTTATGGCGCAACTATTAAATTTAAAGGGAATTATTCAATGGCGACCCCAATTGTGAGGAGAAATGATAGTCAACCTAGTCATTCAAATGCACCAACAAGAACTAATTCATTACCGTTAGTAACTCGACGTTTGGCGGCTTGGACAGCAGAAATTAGCCTAGTGGTTGTGAGTGGGTTAATTCCGTTTGGATTGGGAGCTTATGCCAATTCCAGGAGTGATCTCAACCGTGTACCACTCAACCCTGTATTAGTTGTCACAGAAAGAGCGATCGCACGGCCTTTGGCTTTACCTGTTAGTTACGGTATTCCCAATGTCGCCTGGCCGACTAATTATTTATGGATGTTGGCTTTAATTGCACCTGTCACTTTATCTTGGTGGCAATTGTACTTACTAGCAAAAACTGGGAGTACTTTGCCAAAACGCTGGTTTGGTGTTCGGGTGGTGAATGACCAAGGTAAAGCCCCAGGTTTAGGCGCAGCGATCGCTAGGGAAGGTATTGGTCGCTTGTCTGTACCAGTTTCGATTGCTTACATCCTCTGGCGCTATAGTTTTGCCTTTCCGAATTTGGGACTGTTTACTTTTTTGGCAGTATTGATGGTGTTAGGCGAAAGTGTAGCTTTATCTTCTCGCCAAGGTCGTCGCGCTTTACATGATTGGTTAGCAGGTACAGAAACCATTGATGCTAAACGTCAAAATGGGCGGAGTGCATTAGTGAAAACTGGTGAACCAGAAGCCCCAAATGCGACGGAAGCCAGCCTTGCACCAATGTCAGCCACAGATAACAAATTACCGACATTGTGGCGGCGGATGCAGCAAAACTCCAACCTCGCTTTGTTTGCAGTCACCCTAGCAAGTATGAGTGCGGTACTCGCGGCTTTAATTGGGACACAAGTTTATATTCAAAAACAGCAAACTCAACGAGAAACTTCACAAATTAACAGCCAGAAGTTTTTGGAATTTGTTAAACAATTAAGTCCCAACTCTGGCGCTAGTTTAGAAGAACGCCAAAGTGCAATTTTGGCGATGGGTGGTCTAAATGATTCCCAATCGATTCAATTTTTGGCTGATTTATTGGTGAATGAAACTAACCCAGTGCTGTTGAATTCTATTCAGCAAGCTTTAACAAACGTGGGTATTCCCGCTATCCCAGAGTTGAAAAATAAAAACCAGTTTCTGGCTAATGAACTGCAATCAGCCGCACCCCAAGAGCGCGAATCATGGCAAAAGCGGCTACAACTCAACCAGCAAACCATCAATAAGATTTTGAATGTATATAGTGGCAAAATCAATGGTCTGGACTTGACTCGCACTACTTTAAGCCAAACTGGGACAACGGGAAGTTCTGCTTTCAATTTGGTGTTAGAAAACATTGATTTGTCAGGACTGAAATTAAAAGCGGCTGATCTTAACCAAGCGAGTTTCAAAGGTAGCCGTTTTCGGAGTATGGGTGAAGATGGTCGCTGGGATACTTATGATGATGCGATCGCAGATTTAACGCAAGTCCAAATGAAAAAAGCCAATCTCACCGATGCGAATCTCAGCCGGGTGTTATTGACTGGGAGTGATTTAAGTCGGGCAACTCTCAACCGCGCTAATTTAGAAAGTGCGCGTTTAATTGGGGCAAATCTCAGCAGCGCCCAACTGGTAGGGGCTGACTTGCGGAATGCAGTTTTAGAAAATGCCAGCTTAACTGGAGCAGATTTAGGCGATGCTAAATTAAACGAAGCTAACCTTTATGCGGCTCGGTTAGGTAGAGTAATTGCGATCGGGACACAATTATCATTTGCCAACTTAACCAAAACTGATTGGCAAGGTGCAGATTTATCTGGCGCTTATTTAGATCATGCCAATCTCAGCAATGCTAACCTGAGTACTAGCCGGATGACTGGCGCAGTTTTACGTTCCGCCCAATTAGAAAATGCTAACTTACGCAACGCTGATTTGAGTTTTGTCGATTTACGCGGTGCAAATGTCGCAGGCGCAGATTTTAAAGACACAATTATTGCACCAAGCAAACAAGACCCCGCAGATCAATTTGTGGAAACACCTGATACTGGTACAGTATCGGCTGTAGTTAAAGGTGTTGATTTTTCTCAAGCGAAAAACCTAGATGCCAAGCAATTAGCTTACATTTGTACCCAAGGTGGCATTCATCCCCGTTGCCCGTAAAATTTAAATGGGGAGTCAGGAAAATACTTAATCCTACCTCCTCACTAAATCACAAATGATACATGAAAACATTCAAATTATGGTGTGAGGAGTCGGGTGATGAAGTATCTACCTAATTTAAGTTCATTGATAGCGGCTAGTGCAGTTTTCAGCTTGCTGATGGATTATCAACCAGCACAGGCTCAAGTTGCTTATGGTAGCTATGTGGGTGTTGGCCCCACTGTTGGGTTAACTGATGGTATTCAAATCGGCGGAGTTGTGGCTTTTCGTTACAAGCTTTTAGAAGCGCCAGTTTCTTTTCGCGCTCAAGCATTAATTGGTCAGAACACGGCTGTTGTCCCTACTGTATCTTATGACTTGCCACTCAACTGGCAAACAGATGCTTATTTAGGCGCAGGCTTAGTGTTAACTGGTGGTGATAGTCCTTCTCCGGTAGGAAATAAAATTAGTTTTGCTTTACAGCCAGGAATTGATTACGTTGTTCCCAATAGCAATACGGTAATTTTTGGCAATGCGATTATTGCCTTTGATGCTTATCGTGATGGCGGTGGTACGGCGCTGGCTGTGCAAGGTGGGGTGGGTTTGAGATTTTAAGAGCTAGTTGAATACAGGCGATCGCTTCTTGCATTGCATGAGGATTAAAAGGCGATCGTCTTTTTATATTTTCATACAAACATCCTTGTTAAACGAACACAAACACTAGTAGACTACGATTTGATTGCAAACATAGGGTAGTTAAAGAAAAAATGTGAGTGTATCATACTAATCCGTTCAGAATTTGAAAGTATGAGTCTAGAATAAAAAACTTATGGCGAGACCAGAAAAACCTACTGTTATTGATCTATTTGCTGGAGCTGGTGGCTTTGGCTTAGGTTTTGACATGGCAGGGTTTTCTGTGTCTTTATCGCTTGAAATTGATGCTTGGGCTTGTGATACACTGCGCTACAACCGCCCCAGTATGACAGTGATTCACAATGATATACGTAATTTTAATACCGAAAGTAGTGTCAAGGAAATTTGTGTTTTTAGCCCAGACATTATTATTGGTGGACCTCCATGTCAAGGTTTTAGTGTTGCAGGGCCAGCCCAAAAAGATCCGAAAGACCAGAGAAATAGCTTGTTTACTAACTTTGCTCAGTGGGTAAGTTTCCTTGAGCCTAAAGCATTTGTAATGGAAAATGTCAAAGGATTACTTTCACGTAAAAGTAGTAACGGTCAAAAGGTCATAGATATTATTAGAAAAACTTTTGAAGATATCGGATACTTTGTGGAAGTATGGAAGTTAAATGCGGCTGAGTATGGTGTGCCACAAATTAGAGAGCGTATTTTTATTGTTGGTAATAGAAATGGCAAAGAATTAGGAATTCCTTTAAAGACGCACTCTTTAGAATTATATTATCTAAATAAATCTCAGTTATCACTGTTTGATAGTGAAGCTAAATTTCCTCCGATAACTTTATGGGATGCTATCTCAGATTTACCACCACTGAATGCGCGGGAGGGTGAAGAAGAGCAAGATTATTTTGTAGAGCCTCAAAATGATTATCAAGCTTGGATTAGAAATGGTAGTAATCTACTCTATAATCATGTGGCAATGGAGCATTCAGATAGGCTGGTAGAACGCTTCAAACAAATTAAATGGGGTGAGTCAAGTTCTGATGTACCTAAAGAATACGGAGCTAGACGGCGTAGCGGTAATGGAGAACTTTCAAATAAAAGCTATGACCAGAACAATCGACGGTTAAACCCTTACAAGCCATCCCATACGATTGCGGCCTCATTTTATGCTAATTTTATTCACCCTTTTCAACATCGAAATTTAACAGCACGCGAAGGTGCAAGGGTTCAATCTTTTCCTGATAACTATCGTTTTATGGGCAAAAAAACTGTTGTGTCTCATAAATTATTACACAGAGAAGAAAGATTCGATGAGAAGTTTTTATGTCAATATAATCAGGTTGGTAATGCTGTTCCACCTATCCTTGCTAAAGCAATTGCACTACATCTTCTAGAAAAATTAGAATTATGCCAAAAACCGATAGGAATCCTTTAGTTCATGCTTCTAATCTTGAACAGAAGGAAAATCATCGTACAGAATATAGAGACACAGATAGTAGAAGATACCTTAGCGAAATTAGGACTGAGTATGATAAATGGCATACTGCTAATTTAGAGTTAGTCGGGCCAACATCAGAGTTTACTGAGCGCGATGACGAAATTATTGCCAAAAGAGTAGAGCTTCTTTCAACATACAAAGACTTTCTAGATCAGCAGCATTATGCTGAAAAGTTTGACTCTAGATCAAACCTCCACTCTAGTGTATTAGAAGAGTTTCTCTACTATTTGTTTAAAGATTTAGCACAAGATTTTGGAGAAAACGCTCTCATTGGTAAATCACACACCTTTAAGGATATTTTCTTTGTTCCACCAAAATATTCAGAAATGCTTAAACGCCCTTATGCACGTATTGAGAAGAAAGATCATGACTTTGTGATTGGTGCAACTATTCAAGCATCGCTGATAGCTGCACCTCCTCCAGAACAAGATGATAATCCTGGTGAAAAGCTGACAATTCTTAAAGAAGAACCAGAAACTTATTCTGAACCTACAGTTACAGAGGAAAATACGGAGACACACATTTTTGACATTCCAGTAGTTGTCATTGAGTGCAAAACTTACCTTGACAAAACTATGCTTGAAGGAGCTTCACGCGCAGCAGAAGATTTAAAGGCGAGAAATCCCAATAGTTTGTATGTTGTAGTTATGGAATGGATCAAGCTAACTAGCGATGTCAATTTACGAAAATACAAAGTTGATCAGATTTATGTATTACGTCAGCAGAAAAATACTGATCGAAAATTTAGATATAAAGAAACGTATATTAAAAATCCAATTAATGTGGCTGTAGTACAGCATCTTTTCAAGAAGGTAAGAAATCATTTAACAATTGATTGGTCTGGAGGAATTGAGTATGGTATACAGCGTGGTTGGCTAATTGATGAATAATCTACTGGAGTCTGAGGTCTAAATATTGCCTTGTTAGTTGTATGGCACAGTCAAAGTATAGATTAGGAGATTGTTAATTGCTTAAACGCTGGAAGATTCTCAATTTATAATTCAGAATTTTCAAATCAGCACGGACTCAATGCCCAGCTAAAGCTAACAGCATTTTGCTCTAAAATTAACGCTGATTTCTACTATCTAAAAATTTCAACTGATTGTATAAGCAGTTAATTTGTGGTAAAAATGCACCTGCGGCTTGGGCTTTACGTAGGGAATTTCCAATAATTGCTTCTACCTCTAAAGGACGTTGTTCATCATAGTCAATTTTCATGCTGGTGCGGTAAGGCTTCATTTTGACTGTGTAATCTAGCATTTTTTGAATGAAGCTATCAGCAATTATACGTCCGGTACTTTTTGCGCCTGCGGCTACTTCATACATTAATTGTTCAACTAATTGACGAGTATATGAATCTGCCATTAATTCATCAGTTCTGGCATTCAAAACCACAGATAAACCATTGTATGGAATATTCCAGACTAATTTTTGCCAACGCGCTAAGAGTAAATCTTCTGTTAATTCTATCGTTATGCCAGCATTTTGAAAGTCGTTGGCAATTTGCTGCATTCTATTAGTAATTCCCGCAGCTTCATAGTTATGGCTGTATTCACACAAAACTATTTGTCCATAATCTACATGCCGAATATGTCCTTGTCCGACTTTATTAGAACATAAAAAACATAAGCCACCAATAATGGTGACATTATTCACAATTTGGGCAATTTCTAGTTCTATATCTAATCCATTTTGTAATACTAATACCACACCATTATTTTTAATTACTGGTGCTAATAACTTTGGTAATAAATAATTTTGAGTTGTTTTGAGTGCCACTATAACTACATCACATTGTGGCATCTTGTCCGCATCGTTATAGGCGTTAACTTGGGGTAAGGTAAAGTCGCCATCTTTCGATTCAATGATTAAACCATGTTGATTGACGTGTTCGTAGTCACTCTTGAGTAAAAAATGAACATCTAAACCCGCTTGTTGTAGTTTTGCACCATAAAACCCGCCTAATGCACCTGTTCCGATGATGGCGTACTTGCGATCGCCCATTGCTGCTCCCAAGATAATTAATAACTATTAATTAGATAGACTTTTGCCTATGATATTGTAATTTTATAACTGTAACTTTCGTTAAAAAAATTAAATCGCTTTAATATAATTTAAAATTTTTATCAGTGAATAGGTAAAAAATATGGCTGATATTGTTGATATTGCGGTTAGTAATGACGCTTTTAAAACCTTGGTAACTGCTGTACAAGCGGCTGGTTTAGTCGAAACATTAAAAAGTCCAGGGCCATTTACAGTCTTTGCACCTACGGATGATGCTTTTGCCAAGTTACCACCAGGAACAATCCAAACTCTGGTGCAGAATATTCCCCAGTTGACCAGAATTCTAAAATATCACGTCGTGGCTGGGAAGTTGTCTCAGGCTGAGTTGGCAAAACTAGGTACAGTTACTTCTGTCGAAGGCTCAATCATTAAAATAGATTGTTCTGAGGGGTTTGAAATCAAAAATGCTACTGTCTTAGCTGCTGATATCGATGCTGACAATGGCATAATTCATGTCATTGATACAGTAATTTTGCCTGGATAATAAACTTTGGGTGGGTTATCCCCACCTCAATTATTGCGATTTTTTAATATTAATAAACTCATTTTACTAGTAGCTTAACAGATTTCCGACTTCTCAATGAAGTCGGAAATCTAAGCACGAGAAACTTCTTAAGAATTAATTAGATTTTTTATAGTTTAATTTATGTTACATTTGCGGAGTATTTACTTTATGTTGATGCTAGTGTTTAGTTGAAATAGATAAAAATATATTTAGTTTTTTTATTTAAAATGTTAATACTAAACTGCATAACTATACATGCTTGATTTTCATACCTTAGCCGAATTTTCTCGTACCAATTGTATTGGTATTTGTGCCTTTCTTGTACCAGCTAACTTAATTGCTACATTATTAACCATTATCTTGACGGTTTTACGTAGACCAATATCTCAATTGCAGCCAGTTATAGGAATTGCCATTATTTTTGCTGTAGTGATGGTACTTCATGTATATAGCTGGTTTGTGGTTGGTGTTGTGATGGCTCCTACTTATATATTGTTGTCTCTAGCAATTACTTGTTTGGTAGTTAATTTTGCGGCGCTGATTTTCCACAAACGCTTTGTTCATTATCCTGGTTTTTCCAAAACCTATTAACTTTAATAACCTACACCTGTCAAGATGAGAGAGATGGGGTTAGAAAGTAAAAAGTAAAAAGTAAAAAGTAAAAAGATAATCTCCATAAATAAATTTAGGAGATGTACTGAGCTTCCGACCATTTTTCTTATTTAGGACTTACGCAGACTCTATAATTTCTTGGCGACTTGGCGGTACCCTGCGGGAAGCCGCTTCGCGTCTATGATATAGCCTTTCCTAGTCTGCTGAGGTACAAATTTATCTGCGTCCATCTGCGGTTAATTATTCTTGCTTGTACTTCACTAGAATAAGAAACGCTATAAATTACGCTTTTTGGGAATTTTTGCGTAAGTCCTGTTATTCTTTCTTTTGCCTTTTAACTTTTTACTTTTGCCTTATTCTTTGATAGGAAGTCATAAATGACTGATGACAAATTGATTTCTCGGATGCAGGCGGTTCAGTCGCCAATAATTCCTGTGGTTGGGGAACTGATTAAAAATTCTCCGGGAACCATTTCTCTCGGACAGGGTGTAGTCTCCTACAGTCCACCACCAGAAGCAATTGAACTTTTACCGAAGTTTTTAGGGGAAGCGAGAAATAATCTCTATCAAGCAGTGGAAGGAATTCCGCCTTTATTAACTGCATTAACAGCAAAATTGTCAGCTTTTAACGGTATTGAAATTACTGATGATAACTGTGTTGTGGTGACAGCCGGCAGTAATATGGCGTTTATGAACGCGATTTTAGCAATTACTTCCCCTGGTGATGAAATTATTCTGAATACGCCATATTATTTCAACCATGAAATGGCTATTACAATGGCGGGTTGTCGTGTGGTGTTGGTAGAAACAGATGAAAATTACCAATTACGTCCAGAAGCCTTAGCCGCCGCAATTACGCCAAAAACAAAGGCTATTGTGACAATTTCCCCAAATAATCCCACAGGGGTAGTTTATTCTGAAGCTGCTTTACGGCAAGTCAATCAAATTTGTGGCGATCGCCATATCTACCACATCAGCGATGAAGCTTACGAATATTTTACCTACAACAGTGTCAAACATATTTCACCGGGGGCATTTGCTGGCAGTAGTGATTATACAATTTCTCTCTATAGCCTTTCTAAAGCTTATGGTTTTGCAAGTTGGCGCATTGGCTATATGGTAATTCCCAAGCATTTACTTGTGGCTGTCAAAAAAGTTCAAGATACAATTTTGATTTGTCCGCCTGTGGTTTCTCAGTATGCTGCATTAGGCGCATTGCAAGCAAAAGATGAGTATTTGAAGGGAAATATTGGTGCGATCGCTCAAGTACGTCAGTTAGTGATAGACTCGCTGAATCATCTCCAAGGTTTATGTACTATTGCTCAAGCTGATGGTGCGTTTTATTTCTTTCTCAAAGTGCATACTCATATCAATGCGTTTGAGTTGGTAAAAAGATTAATTCAAGAACACAAAGTTGCGGTAATTCCTGGGACAACCTTTGGGATGGAAAATGGCTGCTATTTGCGAGTTGCTTATGGTGCGTTACAAAAAAATACAGCCAAAGCAGGGATAGAAAGATTAGTTAATGGTTTGAAAAATATCATTGACAAACCAGAATTTTAATTCTCACGCAAAGGCGCAAAGCGTGAGAATTAAACTAGTTATGGTTAATTTTGACTATAATTCGCTTTCGTAATTCGTCGGCTATTAAGATGAACGGCGGACATAACAGTAAGATTAGCCAGTAAGAAGGTTGTAATGGTGCTGTTGAGAAGATTGTTTGCAGGGTAGGAGAATAAATAATTGAGAGAATGAGGAACCATTCCACAGCAATTCCTATCCAAATTAAGCGGTTAGTAAAAAAGCCTAAGCGCAAAATCGAAAAGCGTTCGGAACGACAGGCGAAAACGTTACCATCTTGACAAGCGACAATTACAGCTAAGGTCATGGTTGTGGCTTGGTGATAAATTGCCATTGTAGCTGCACTGGCTGAGTGAGATAAAATGCTGGGACTGATGGCTTGTAATTGGGGAATATTATAGCCATTCGTCCACCAGACAAAGAAAAATCCTGTCATACCTGCTAAACCTTCCAGGAGTCCTAAAAAGCAGTAAGCACGCAGGAGTAAGGGTAAATCTAAGAGTGGCTGGGATTTTTTGCGCGGTGGTAATTCCATTGAACCGGCTTCGGGTTTTTCTGCACCTAAAGCTAGTGCAGGAATCATATCTGTACCTAAGTCAATGGCTAAGATTTGCAAAATTAACAAAGCTGGTGGTATTTTCAGAAACACCATTGCTAGGAAAGGGAGAAACTCTGCCATGTTAGAGGCAAGAATATAAGTCATGAACTTGCGGATGTTTTGATATACTGCCCTACCTTGTTCAATAGCGGAGACGATAGTCGCAAAATTATCATCGATGAGAACAATATCCGCAGCTTCACGGGCAACATCTGTACCACTCATTCCCATTGCGATGCCGATATTTGCTGCGCGTAAGGCAGGGGCATCGTTGACACCATCACCAGTTACAGCGACTACATGACCAAGGGTTTTGTATGCTTCGACTAATCTGAGTTTCTGTTCTGGCATGACTCTGGCAAATACTAACCCAGTTTTGTGCTTGTGGAGGATTTGCCGTAATTGTGTATCTGAAAGATGTCCTAATTGTTCGCCTGTGATGGTTCTAACTTTGCCATTGACTAAATTAATGCGTTGGGCGATCGCAGCTGCGGTTAACCCATAATCGCCTGTAATCATTGTCACCTGAATTCCGGCACGATGACAAAGAGCGATCGCATCGGCAACTTCTGGACGTGGTGGGTCAATCATCGCCACCAATCCTAAAAAAGTCAAATCCTGTTCCAACAAATGATCATCTGGCTGGTTTAATTCTGCACTACCTTGTCTTGTGGCAACTCCCAGAACACGATAACCTTGACTGGCTAATTGATCATTTGCGGCGATAATTTCCTCGCGCTGGGTTTCTGTCAGTTCTGGTTTTTCTTCCTTGTGCCATAAATACCGCGAATGTTGCAATACATCTAATGGTGCGCCCTTGGTAAAAATGAGATACTGAGAATCTTCAGCATTTTCTAACGGCAAATCACCTTCTAATAAAACCGTCATCATCCGACGGTGGGAATCAAAGGGGATTTCTCTGATTCTGGGTGCTTGGTGTTGCAAATCTTCCAAATTCAACCCAGCTTTAATTGCGGCTACTAATAACGCTGCTTCTGTAGGATCACCCACTGCTTGCCATTGATGAGAATTGGGGGGATGATTTAACCGCGCATTAGAACAAAGTGCTGCACCAGCCAACATTAACCGCACTTGAGATTCAGATTCAGGAGATGAAATTTCGACTTCTCCTTCGGGTTCATAACCTACCCCAGTCACGTTAATTTGCGTATTAGGTATCCACAACTGGCGGACAGTCATTTCATTTTTCGTCAAAGTCCCAGTTTTGTCGGTGCAAATTACCGTTGTTGCACTGAGAGTTTCCACCGCAGATAAACGCCGCACTAAAGCATTCTTTTTCGCCATGCGCCTGACACCAATGGCTAAAGCTAAACTCACGGTAGGGAGTAAGCCTTCAGGGACAAATGCCACAATAATCCCAATGGCAAAAATGAAACTTTCCCGTAGTTGCATTTCCACCAGCAACTTAGTCAGGAGAAATATCACCACACCCATACTCAAAGCAATGATGGTAATGATGTGAACGACTCTGGAAATCTGCACTTCTAAAGTGCTGGCTTCTCGTTGCACATTGGCGGTGAGATGGGCGACTTGACCAAATTCTGTGTGTGTACCTGTGGCGTATACCACCGCCAGTCCGCGACCAGAAGCAACACTAGAACCTGCAAATACTAAGTTACTGGCTTCGGAAGCATGGATATTGAGTGCGGTGACAGGTTCGCTAATGCGAGGAACGGGCAGAGATTCGCCGGTGAGGACAGAGACATCGACATATAAAGATTGACTTTCGACCAGTCTGGCATCGGCGGAGATTTTATCACCTTCTTCTAACTGCATCACATCGCCACTAACTAACTCACGGGTAGGAATTACAGTTAATTTGCCATCACGATAAACTTTAGCTTGGGAAGGTAAGATTTTTTTCAGGGCTGCTAAAGCTTTTTCGGCTTGAAACTCCTGCCAAAAGCTAAAAATAGCATTAATCCAAATAACTGCCCAAATTGCCCAGCCTAATTCCGGTGTTTGGGAAATAAAAGCTAAAATCCCCGCCACCCACAACAGCAACGCCATAAAATGAGTTAATTGGTCAATAAAACGCAGAATCAAAGGGCGGGTTTGCGGTTCAGGGAGTTCGTTATATCCAGATTGTTTTAATCTTAAATTAGCTTCTGTTTCGCTGATACCTTGGGGAGTTGTGGTGAGAGTCTTGTAGACATCTGTAGGTGTCAGCGTCCAAATATGAGAGTTTCCATGAGAATTTGCATTCATCCTAAACCCGTTCCTACTCTCAATAGCATTCGGTTTTCGTATCTTAGATGCTGAGTCTACACCGCTTCATCTGCCTGAGAGTAATTTTGCAAAAAAATTATACGCAAATGCGATCGCACAAACAATTCTTCATTATGCGATCGTTTTGAATACTCGTGAACGAGACTCTGATACTCACTCAGTATTTTGCCACATCCCCTTTTATGCTGAGTTTAGGCGCAACCATAGAAAAAATAGCAGAAGCGTTGAGTTTGGATATCGAGCAAGTTAGACAAGTAGCCCAAAGTAGTCAGTCATATCAAAGCCAAGCTGACTGATCATTTACTCTCGCTATCAGAGCGATCGCACCTTGTTGAGGACTACTATAGCTGAGATGCGATCGCTTTGATTCATTTGCGGAAATGTCTAAATTATGCTCATATTTTCCTCTGCTGTCTAACTGGATTCATCCACACTTCTAACTTGCTAAATACTTGAGAAGAAAGCAGTGTCAAACACAAATAAACTAAGGCTATGGCGGCGTAAATTTCAAAGGCGCGATAGTTAGTAGCGACAATTAGCTGTCCTTTGCGGAATAGTTCTTCAAAACCGATAACTGCAACTAAGCTGGTATCTTTTAATAAGCTAATAAATTCATTACCCAAAGGTGGAATCATCCGCCGGAAAGCTTGAGGAAAAATTACATAGCGCATTGTTTCTGCTGCACTTAAACCAAGTGATTGTGCGGCTTCGGTTTGTCCTGGTTCAATTGATTGAATCCCGGCGCGGACAATTTCGGCAATATAGGCGGCGCTGTTTAAAGTTAAAGCAATTACACCAGCCACAAAGGGATTAAAGCTAAAGGTCAAACCAAGTTGTTGCACCAGTGCTGGTATACCAAAGTAAATCATAAAAATTTGTACCAGCAAAGGTGTGCCGCGAAAAAAATCTATATATGCTCTTGCCAACCAACGTACAGGTTTAATCTGAGACAGACGGATAATGCCAATTAAGGAACCACTGACCAAACCTAAAATTACCGAAATAATTGTTATTTGGAGAGTGACGAATGCACCTTGTAATAGTAGGGGTAAAGCTTGCCCAATTACATTTAATGAGGTGAATAAATTAGCTTGGCTACCATTATTTTGATTTGCAAAAGGAGATGTATCAGGTAATGCTGGCGGTTCCGCTTTAAACCATTTTTTGTATATTTGTGAATACTCGCCATTTTTGAGGATTTTATCTAAACCATCATTAATCAGTGTTAAATTAGGCGAGTTTTTAGCTGTAACAATTCCATAATATTCTTCTGTAAGTAATTGTTGAATAACTTTAATTCCTTGCAAGTTACCAGTATTAATGGCATATAAAGTTACAGGTGCATCGTTAATTACCGCATCCACATTCCCATTGACTAATTCTTGCAAGGCTAAAGGTGCAGAATCAAAGCTGCGAATCTGTACACCGGGAATACTTTTGGCTTTTTCTGCGCCTGTTGTCCCAATTTGGACGGCAAGTTTTTTATTCTTGAGACTATCTAAATTAGTAATATCTTGATTATTATCGCGGACTGCGATCGCCAACCCCGCCTTAAAATAAGGACGGGAAAAATCAACTGTTTTGGTGCGTTCCTCGGTGATGGTGATGGAACTTATCGCCGCATCGATGGTTTTAGCTTGGACTGCGGGGATAATGCCATCAAAAGGGATGCTTTGAAAATTTACTTTAAAATTAGCAGCAGAGGCGATCGCATTCATCAAATCGTAGGAAAAACCTTGCAATTCCCCATTTTGGCCTTTAAACTCAAACGGCGGAAAGGCTGGTTCAGTTGCTATTCGTAAAGTTTTGCCAGTGTCAGAGTTGACACTACAGCCAGTTAGTAACACACAACTCACACTAACCACGAACAACCAGTGCCACCAACGTATAAAATTTAATCTAATAATATGTCTGAGAAGTATTAAATATTTTGCTTGATCCCCCCTAGCCCCCCTTAAAAAAGGGGGAAAATGAATCAAAGTCCCCCTTTTTAAGGGGGATTTAGGGGGATCTGTAGGTTTCAAATACAACATCAAAAAATTTTCCTAATCATCTTCTGTTAATGGGCTATGAAAAATTCTAACCCTATCATTATTTTTGAAAATATTGAAAAAAACTTTGGTTCCCTGAAAGTTCTTAAAGGAATCACAGGGGAAATTCAGCAAGGGGAAGTTGTGGCGGTGATTGGTACTTCCGGTTGTGGTAAAAGTACTTTACTGCGATGCTTCAACCGCTTGGAAAGTATTGATCATGGTTCCTTGGTAGTGAACGGGATTGAGTTATCGCAATCTCATTTCAACAGTCAACAACTGCGCCAACTCCGCACCCAAGTCGGGATGGTTTTTCAACAATTTAATTTATTTCCTCACCTCAGCGTATTGGAAAATCTTACACTTGCGCCACGTAAAGTTTTAGGCAAAACCGCCAAAGAAAGCGCCCAACTCGCGGGGTTATATTTAGAAAAAGTTGGTTTATTTGATAAAGCCTCGGCTTATCCCGAACAACTATCTGGTGGACAAAAGCAAAGAGTTGCGATCGCTCGTAGCTTATGTATGAATCCCCAGATTATGCTATTTGATGAACCTACCAGCGCCTTAGATCCTGAACTTGTGGGTGAAGTTTTACAAGTGATGCAGCAATTAGCCGCCGAGGGAATGACAATGGTAGTCGTCACCCATGAAATGCAATTTGCCAGGGAAGTTGCCCATCGGGTGATATTTATGGATAAAGGCATAGTAGCAGAACAAGGTGCAGCCTACGAAGTGATCACAAATCCAAAAAGCGATCGTCTACAAACTTTTCTCAGCCGCCTCTATCAAGTGTGAAGTATGAAATTTTATTCATTCTCCTACCTTCTACCTTTTAACCAATGACAAATGACCAATGACCAATGACTCTACAAAAATTCCCGCAAGAAATCAAATGGATCATCTTCCCAACATGGTTCAGGTGTCCTCAAGTGCAAATTTTTGTTGATGTCAGCTTCAATTTCGTCGCAGTCATCCCTGTCAAACAGTTCTATCAACGCTTTCCAGTCGCGCTGTCTCAGGGAATTTAACGTAGGTGCATACATTTGAGGATTAATTAGGGATTTCACGCGCAAGATTTGAGTTGATTGATGTAACAAATTTGTTGCTTGACTAGTAAACCACCATATTTTAACTTAGTTAAACAATACGGTTCAGTAAGTAACAAAATCTGCACCCTTGCACCCTGGGCATTTAATAATCTGTCTTTCACTGAACACAATAATCGATGGCTACTAAGTAGTATTTCAAACAAAATCAACTCTCACCAGAAAAAAATTATTAAATTGCACTTATTTAAGTAAACTCAATCACATCAACATCAAATACATCTGCAAAACATTGCACAACATGATGACGCACTTGTTCGCAAGTAATCTCAGGAATCCATTCTGCTAAACTGGCGACTGGTTTATCTGCAATACCGCAAGGGACAATATGTTGAAAGCCTGTCATATCAGGACAAACGTTTAAAGCAAAACCGTGCATAGTAATCCAACGGCTGACTTTAATGCCGATCGCTGCAACTTTGCGATTTTCTAACCATACACCAGTAAAATCGGGAATGCGATCGCCCTCCAAACCATAAATTGCTAACACCCGAATAATCACTTCCTCTAGTTGACGCAAGTACCAATGCAAATCTTTACGATGGCGCTGTAGATTTAAAATTGGATACCCCACCAATTGACCAGGACAATGGTAAGTGACCTCTCCACCACGCTCAACTCTGTGAACTTCAAAATCGCTGTGATCAAGGTCAAACTTGAGAAATTCTGGTGTTGCGCCTTGTCCCAAAGTGTAGACAGGAGGGTGTTCTAGCAAGATTAACACATCATCAAGGCTGGGGTCTTGAATACGTTCTGCCAGAAGCGATCGCTGCCATACGTGTGCATCTATGTAAGACATCAATTTTTTGTCATATAACAAACAACGCTTCTCTGGCGGTCTATTACTACGAATCATGCCAAAAATCAACTGAAGGAATAATGAAATATATTGCAACTTTGATAGTTGCACGCAACAATTGTCAAGCTATGCAAAGGATTTTAAAGGAACGTCAAGGGAACCTGCTATGGAAAATACAAAGTGCTAGTTTGAATATATAAATAACCGCAATGGTCTTAGGAGGAATTCTCTGCAATAAGCATCACGCCAAAATAAGAGGAAAGAATGAACTGGCTGATGACTCTAAGAATTTAAGATACAAGCGCAGACATCCACAGAGGATATCAATACAAGGGAACGCGTGAAAATTGAAAGCAATAAATTTAGAGCAAACTCAGCAGTATATCAAACTAAAAAACTTGTTTTGGCAACAGTCATAGACCTTACCGCAACTTACTTTCACACAAAACAAACTCACATCACACATCACATATAGAGCGGGAGAGTTTACATGAAGCTTGTCATCCACGGCAAAAATATTGAAATCACCGAAGCAATTAGGGATTACGTGCATCAAAAGATAGAAAAAGCGGTTAGTCACTTTCAGAACATTACAAATGAAGTGGATGTCCACCTAAGCGTAGCTCGCAATCCCCGAATTAACCCGAAACAAGCAGCCGAAGTCACTATCTATGCAAATGGAAGTGTCATCCGTGCCGAGGAAAGCAGCGAAAACTTATACGCCAGCATAGATTTAGTAGCAGATAAAATTGCGCGACAATTACGCAAATATAAAGAAAGGCGACAAGACAAGAAAACTCAAAGTCAACCAACAAACGAAGTAGTCGTCCCAGAACCAGTAATACCAGATTTAATCGGCGATCGCACTCCCGAATTACCCAGCGAAGTCGTTCGTACTAAATATTTTTCCATGCCACCAATGACTCTCGCTGAAGCATTGGAACAATTACAACTCGTGGGACACGACTTTTATATGTTCCGTAACGCCGAAACCGGAGAAATTAATGTTATTTATGAACGCAACCACGGCGGTTACGGTGTCATTCAACCCCGCAATAATAACGGTCATACCAACGGTAAAAACGGTAAGGTCTCCCACAATAACATCATCCAGGAGAAATCACCCTCACTTAAATAAAGAGTGCTGAGTTAAAAGACCGCCCCTTGTGGGCGGATATTTACTCATAATGCTGTACACTTCGACTGCGCTCAGTGTACGGCACTCAGCACTCAGCACTCAGCACTCAGCACTCAGCACTCACTTACTCAGAGTTTGCAAAGTCTTCAATGCTTCTGTAACATGCCCTTGAAAGTTCAGCATGGAATCAAACACATACTGCACAACTCCCTGCTGATCAATCACATAGGTGACACGACCAGGAAATAAACCAAAAGCCGCAGTCGCACCATATTGCTTACGTACTTGGTCGCCTTTGTCACTCAAAAGAACAAACGGTAAATTATATTTCGCGGCAAATTTCTGGTGAGATTCGCTGGAATCACCACTTACACCAATCACTTCCGCACCAGCATCTTTAAACACTTCATATTGGTCGCGGAAAGCACAAGATTCGGCTGTACATCCAGGTGTATCGTCTTTGGGATAAAAGTACAGTACAACAGCTTTTTGACCACGGAAGTCATTCAAGCTGACTGTTGTACCATTTTGAGCAGGTAAGGTGAAATCAGGAGCAATGTCTCCAACTTTAACAGCCATAGGTATTTCAAAAATTGCGATCGCATCTTTTTAACTATGAATGATATTACGATAATTAAGGCTGCTGACGCGCATCACTCAAATGCGTACCTGTGTAATTAGGAAGCCAACCCTCGGCTGAAGTGAAATAGCGCACAGCCTTAAAATTCAAAGATGCTGTTAAACTACACCAATGCTCCACACCTGCGGGGATAGAAATATAGTCTTGAGATTGCACTAACAACTGGATTTTGCTACCATCAGGTCTAACAAAGCCAAAAATCATTTCTCCTGCTAAGACATACAGTGGTTCAGCCGCAGTATGAGTATGATAACGACTATAAGTATCAATCAACATCTGAAGATTCGGCACTCCCGGATGCACATTTAGCAAATCACACCAGAGAGAACCGTTTTCTTGTTGGAGAAACTCAAACACATTGTTATGTAAATCAACAATGTATTGCTTTTCTAAAGCTGTCAAAACATCCTGTTCTAAAAGATTTGTAAACAGTAGTGACGTTCCAGGGTCATAGTGCTTGAGATACACACCAATAGGCGCAAGTTCACGCACTATCTCACTGAAATCACTCTCGACTGTACTATCTTCTAGTAATAGGATTGCCATGACAAAAAACTTAATAATTAACTTTTAAACACAGTATACTCAAATTTGCAGCAATAAGCCACTATTGCCCATCGATATACCGTGGTATGTACATGAGTTATATAACTATAAACTCATATATAACCATACACTAAAACTTGAATTTAAATTATACTAGCCAATGACAACAAATCATCTTAACGGAAGAATGTGTAACTTGGTTTTAAGCAGCCAAATCTATAACTTGAACTGAATCAAGTTAGAGAAACTTCCCAAGTATGGATATGCGTTAGACTACTTGAAACTCATTCGCTTTGATTCTTTACCATTAAAACTTGTAAGATTTTAATTGCGTTATCGCGTGGAATATCTAAAGCCTGATACAAGTCATTTAAAAAATTTTTTTCTTCTTCCGTAACTACGCTTTCAGTCATTACCAAATCAGCAGCGACAGCAAAAGCTACTTCTCGCAATTCTGGCGATAAAGATTCTTTAGCTGCATTAAATAAAGCATTAAAACCATCGCAGCGCAGAATATTTAGGTTTTTTTCTAACAGTTTCTTGATAAGGTCTTCGGAATAACTGCTAAAAAGCTTGAGCCGTGACAATGCAGAACAAATACTACGCACTTGCTGTTCTGAAAGTACAGCATCTGAAGTAACTGCGACTAAAACAATAGCAGCAAAAGCTTCGGCTGATGTCAATCTTTCTGGGGCTTGGTTTTCTTTGCCCAGGATTGTGTCTACTAGATTCATTTTTATTGCTCCTGGATTTGGGTCTCATTAGCGCACAGCTACCTGTATGTTTTGAATTTGCAGGTAATTCTGCCACGCTGTGAGACTTTCACTATTTAGTGTTCCCAGGATTTCTTTGCGGCGAACACCTACTCGCGCTCAGTAGTTTTTGGCAAGTAGTACACCTTCAGGCTCTATAGCAGTTGAAGCATAGGTTAGGACTATATTTCTGCTTGAAACACTGGAGAATACTGGGTTACTACTCAGCACTCAACACTCAGCACTCAGAACTTTGCTATAAGTTAGCGTTCTCCTGTTTTTTCAATTGTTTCTATCACTGCTAACCCTATACCAGAAGCTGCGATTAGCAGGACAGCTGATAACAAATAGGCGTTAGTAAGCATCCGCAGGGCATCATCAAAAAAAATATAGGTGGTCATTGCATCACCTTTGAACTCTATGGGGCTAGTGGTACTTATTTCTCAACACGCTGACTATAATTCCCGTTGAAAAATTCCTAGCAATTGCATCTTAACAAAACTTTAGCTCCTTCATCAGAGTTTTCTAAGTTTTTCTTCCTGAAGATTGTGTGAATTTCAGCATAATTTGGTAAATAAAAATACGGAAAATTTTTGATGTAGAAAATCATGCTTGATTAATAACCGCAAAATTGGCTATTAAACTAGTAAATTAAATCACATTTCATCTTCCTCTTCATATAATGTTTAACTGAAAAATAGCCACAAAGTCCTTATTTTTCAAGCAATATAGACTGCAATATTCAATATATTGTCAATTGCATACTGGTGAGAAAAGTCGTTGTAAATTAATTTTTAATTTTTGGCTGTTTTTTCAATAATTTTTTCGATTAGTTCATTACTACTAGGGATGCAAAAGCCGATGAAAGTGCTAGTTGTAATTAATTGCCCTATTTTGTAAAGAATTGTAAAGAAAACTAAAACCATATCATTAGTCATATAGTCATTGAAGCGGTAAACCTGGATTTGCTAAGATTTCCAGTGCGTAAACTTTGAAACAGAGCAGTTTTTCACTACCATGCCAACATCAACAATTGACGGTAAAGACGCGATCGCTATCCAAGCCGCAAAAGAAGGGGTGGCTGTGTGCGATCGCTCGTTTTGGGGACGTATCCGAGTTGCAGATGACGACCGCATCCGGTTTTTACACAATCAAAGTACCAACGATTTTCAAAGCCGCAAACCAGGACAAGGCTGTGACACGGTAATGGTGACATCCACAGCCCGCACCATTGACTTGGTGAGTGCATACATTCTGGAAGATGCGGTACTGCTGTTAGTTTCGCCCAATCGCCGAGAATTTTTGATGCAATGGCTAGACCGCTACATCTTTTTTGCCGATAAAGTAGCGTTAACCGACATCACAGAAGAAACTGCAACCTTTAGCCTCATCGGCCCAGATAGTGATGCGATTGTTGAGAAATTAGGTGCAGGGGCAATTATTGGTCAACCTGACGGCAATCACTTGTTAATTGATGGTGGGGTGATGGTAGCCGTAGGGAGTGGGTTAGGATTACCTGGATATACCTTAATTTTGCCAGCCACAGAAAAACAGCAAGTGTGGCAACAAATATTAGAATTAGGGGCTGTAGAATTGAGCGATCGCGCTTGGGAAACCTTACGCATTCTCCAAGGTAGACCAAATCCAGATGCAGAACTCACAGATGATTACAATCCTCTAGAAGTGGGTTTATGGCAGACGATATCCTTTGATAAAGGCTGTTACATCGGACAAGAAACCATCGCCCGGTTAAATACTTATAAAGGTGTCAAACAAAATCTTTGGGGGATTCGCCTTAGCGCCCCAGTGGAAATTGGTAGTGCGATCGCCCTGGGAGATGAGAAAATCGGCAAACTCACCAGTTATACAGAAACCAGTGACGGTTACGTTGGGCTTGCTTACATTCGTACCAAAGCTGGCGGTGTGGGCTTAAAGGTCAAAATCGGCGAAGTTGAAGGCGAAATTGTGGATATCCCATTCGTATCCCATGAGTATCCGCAATAAATAATAAGTCAGAAGTCAGGAATCAGAATCAATTTTTTATTATCTTAATAATAAAAAAATTAAATAAAACTATCAGCAAAAATATATAGCCTTCCTATTTGATATGCAAACAACTAGGTTGAGATATTGTTGCTATTACTGAAAAATCTTGCTCTAGTTAGTTTTTATATGGGTTTACTTTCTATGCAAGCTAAAGCATAAAAAATTAAATTCTCATAAAAAATCTGTTTCCTCACAAGTTTCTCAAATTCTTTCTCTATCTTACAAATAGAGTGAATTATAATTCTTTTTTTTATCTTGATTTTCTTTACGGCAATTTGATAAATAAGGATAATTCAAACAAAAAACAAAGACATCTGTCAAAAGTATTAGAAGGATTTTGAACTTAGAATTACTTAGGAGTTACAAACCATGAGTACTATTATTCAACGCCAAAGAGAAGTTACTTTTTTCAATTTATGGGATAGATTTTGTAGCTGGATTACTAGCACAGAAAATCGGATTTACATCGGCTGGTTTGGTGTTTTGATGATTCCTACCTTGTCGGCTGCTACTATCTGTTTTATTTTGGCTTTTATTGCCGCTCCTAGCGTAGATATGGATGGCATACGTGAGCCAATTATGGGTTCATTAATGGATGGGAATAACTTAATTACAGCCGCAGTTGTACCGACTTCTGCTGCCATTGGGTTACACTTTTATCCTATTTGGGAAGCTGCATCTATTGATGAATGGTTATATAATGGCGGGCCATATCAGTTAATTGTGCTACATTTCCTCATCGGTATTTGGTGTTTATTAGGCAGACTTTGGGAACTAAGCTATCGTTTGGGAATGCGTCCTTGGATAGCAGTTGCCTATTCTGCACCTGTCATCGCTGCTACTTCCGTTTTGCTGGTTTATCCTATTGGCCAAGGTAGTTTTTCTGATGGTTTACCTTTAGGAATTTCCGGTACTTTCCACTTCATGTTGGCTTTTCAAGGTGATCACAATATTCTTATGCACCCATTTCATATGTTAGGTGTAGCAGGTATATTTGGCGGCGCACTGTTGAGTTCTTTGCATGGTTCTTTGGTGACTTCAACGCTAATTCGGAATACCGATGAACATGAATCAGTTAGTGCTGGATATCAGTTGTCTCAACAAAAAGTTACATACAATTACTTAGCAGGACACTATAGCTTTTTAGGAAGGCTGCTTATTCCTACTTGTGCTAGTAGAAATCATCGTGCTTTCCATTTTTTATTAGCAGCGTTACCAACGGTAGGTCTTTGGTTTGCCTCAATGGGTATATGTTCTATGGCATTTAATATCAATGGTTTAAACTTTAATCATTCCATATTAGATAGCCGTGGTGAAGTCATTAGAACTAACGCTGATATCCTCAACCGTGCCAATCTTGGTATAAGTGCAATGCACGCTCCTAATGTCCATAATTTCCCTTTAATTCTGTCTAGCGGTCAACCTATTCCTATCTTTTAGCTAGTAATGACATACAACAATAACTCTTGCCATTCGTAACTTTTCTATCCGCCAAGGCCGCGCCTTCTGCCTTAGAGCGATGCCTTCGGCGGTTGTTTAAATGCTTCTCTATTTAAACGGGATTTTGTTGCGATTTGTAACTAACTGGATTGTAAAAGTAGACCCTTCATCTAGTTTACTTCTGACAGAAATAGAACCTCCGCAGCGCCACAATAACCGCTTAACAACTGTTAAGCCTAAGCCAGCACCACTCAAGTCTTCAGTAGTCCCTGAACGGACTCGATAAAAGCAATCAAAGATTTTACCAATTTCACTTTCCGCAATGCCAATACCTGTATCACGGAATTCTAACTGGACATAATCGGCTTGAAGACGCGCTCTGACCCAGACTTGCCCACCTTTGGGGGTAAACTTAATACTGTTTTGCAGCAAGTTAATCACTATTTGCTTCAGTCCACCAGTCACACACCAAACCCCTGGTAGTTCTGTTGGGACAGTGTAAGCAAGCATAATGCCTTTTTCTTGAGCTACAGGCTGGTAGGTACTAACTACGCCAGGGACAATATCTGAAAGACGTACGAGTTCTAGGCTGGTAGTTTCTAAATTATGTTCCAGGTTGACAAGATCAAGTAAACCAGTGATGAGTATACTTTGGCGATCGCACTGAGTATTTAGCATTTGTAAATAACGTTGTCGCTGTGGTGGTTTAATCGTAGGTGAGTTTAACAACGACAATGCTGTTTTCATGTGTGTTAAAGGTGTCCGCAGTTCTTGACACACACTACTTAAATAATCATCTTTGAGTTGTTCTTTGTTGTGGAGCTTTTGATTTTGCTCTCGTAATTTGGCAATGCGTTTATTAGTAATTTGACGTTGAATGGAATTTTGGCGCTGGAGTTGTTTGGCTATGAGTTGACTGATGAGTGCAGGTTCGATGATGCTGGGGTAAATCAACTCAGCCGGAAAAACTGCTGATAATTCCGGTACTGCTACTTGTTTGAGACCATCTAAAACTTGCTGAATGATTCTGCCTTCCATTGTCATCACAGCCAGCAATGACGGAATTTTGCCTGTTTTGGCTTTATGAGTTTGGCGGTTTTGATTTCTTTTGCGTGGACGACGCGCCACAATTAAACTACAAAATTGCGGCGAGGATACTATAAAAAAGTATTCTCGCCGTAATTGATAATTTGATAATAACTGTACCCAATTTTGTTGCTGTGGGCTGATTTCATCTGTCACCTGCTCTTCTGCCCCAGCATTGATTTTCTCTATCCGACAAATATTAATTACGCCAGATGCACTCATCGCAGATTGATAACGCTTTAATTCTGCGTGCCAAATTTTTCCCGGTGGTAACTTAACCCAAAAAGTTGCCGTAATTTGTTGTTCAATCAATAAATCAATGTGTGACCTCAGCAGCGATAACAAACTAGCAGGATTGCTTGGCAATGGTTGAGGTGGTGTTTCCACTCCTAAAGCCAGCTGATAGACGGATAACTCCTTTCGCAGAGAATCATTCATGAGTCAAGCACAACAAGGAAGAAATAATTATGTCATTGATTGCCAATTTTATGTAAGTGTTTGTTACAAAAAGACTACGTAAAATAAATTTGGAAAGAAAGTATGAAGGATGAAGTCTAAAATTTGAAACCATGTCTAACTTGATTTAAATCATGAAATCCTAGAAAACTTCACCCTTCATACTTCATACTTCATTTTTTAGTCTGATTTGTAAAGCATCCCGCGCATGTTCTCGGTCATCAAAGTGGATCTTTTCTGTACCGAGAATTTGATAGTCTTCATGACCTTTACCCGCTAACAACACGCCATCACCTGGTTCGGCTTGTAAAATAGCGGTGCGAATGGCTGTAGCGCGATCGCAAATTACAGTCGGCTGCACAGTGTCGGGTATTCCAGCTAAAACATCTTGCAAAATTCTTTCGGGGTCTTCGGTGCGGGGGTTATCGGAAGTGACTACAGCCACATCTGCTAACTCGGCGGCAATTTTACCCATTTTTGGGCGTTTGGTGCGATCGCGATCGCCACCACAACCAAATACGCAAATCATTTTACCGGGAATAAACGGCCTTGCAGCTTTGAGTAAATTTTCCAGGCTATCGGGCGTATGGGCATAATCAACAATCACGCTGATATCTTGTTGCGGACTGATTTGTACTCGTTCCATCCGTCCCGGAACCCCAGGAAAATCACTAATTGCACTAGCGATTAACTCTAAGTCAAGTCCTAGATGCAGAACTGCACCCACCGCCGCCAAAACATTTTCTAAGTTATATTGACCAACCAACGGTGAGCGAAACTCCACTTCACCCTTTGGAGTATGCAGCACACCACTCACACCATTGGGTTGATAATTTAAATCGCTCATCCACAAATCAGCATTGCGTTCGCTGACACTGTAACTCCAAACTTGCTCTGAGGGCAATCTGCTAATTAACTGTTTACCGTAGGAGTCATCAGCGTTAATAATTGCCTTGCCTTTGAGATATGCCGGACTAAACAACAGCGCCTTAGCCGCAAAATAATCCTCCATATCGCTGTGATAGTCCAGATGGTCTTGAGTGAGATTGGTGAATACTCCCACCTCAAACGGACAACCCAAGACTCGACCTTGCGCCAACGCATGGGAACTAACTTCCATTACGCCAAACTCACAACCTGCATTCACGGCTGCTGCTAACTGCTGTTGTAGTTCCACCGCAAAAGGTGTGGTGTGGATCGCAGTTTGGACAAATCCCGGCCAGCGAGTGTATAAAGTCCCCATCAAAGCTGTTACTAAACGCGCTTTGTTTAGGAAAAATTCAATTAGGTGAGTAGTGGTGGTTTTACCGTTAGTGCCGGTCACACCCACTAATTTGAGTTTTTGTCCGGGATAATCGTAAAAAGCCGCCGCTATTTGAGCGCAAGCTTGAGTCATGTCATTAGCACTAATCACTACAGCCTCCGGGGTGGGAGGATTTTTTTCGGCAGCTTCAGCAGAAACAATCGCTGCTACTGCGCCAGATGCGATCGCACTTGGCCAAAATTCGCCACCGTCCACCCGCGTTCCTGGCATTCCAATAAATAAATCTCCCTCACCACAAGCATGGGAGTTAGTTTTTAAACCCTTGACTTCTGTCTCTGCTAAGTCAGAACTGTTAGGCAACTGTGCCACACTGTCTATTGCTGCTAGTAATTCCCGCAATTTCATCTTGTGAACCTCGCCACACGCATATCTTGCGCTTATTCTGCATCATTTTTTTTGATATTGGATAAATACTTACACAACATTTGCTGAATTTGCTGGACATTTGCACGGGGAGAAGGACGAGGTAGAGGTTGTTCAAAAGCTTCCGCACCTGGGAGATTGGCTAAAACCAGCACTGGGACTTCATATTGATAAGCCAGCAACCAATCTTCACGAGTTGTAATGTCACGAATTTCTAACTCAACACCCAAATTTTCTGTCTCTAAAATTTTCTCTAGTTTTTCCTGCAAGCCCTCGCACAAATGACAACCAGGTTTACTGTACAAAATCAACCGCATTTCCTAAATACCAATACTTTTAGCCATCCTAAGTCATTCGTGAACAACTATAGCCATCCTAAATGATTTCTCTTTCTTGTCTGTGTTTAGGAATTTGTCTAATTTTAGATTTTGGTAAGAATTTTTGCTACTCTAGAGTAAAAATTTATGTGCAGCTATGTCTAACGTCGAAAAAATCAGTGTTGCGCTTACACCAGAAATGGTCGCTTTTGTACGCAATGCGGTAGAGTCTGGTGAATATGCCAGCAGTAGTGAAGTGATTAGAGAAGCATTACGAGACTGGAAGCAGAAACGCCTGTTACAGTTGCAAAATATTGATGAATTACGCAGTCTTTGGCAAGCTGGGATTGACAGTGGTTCTGGGCAGTATACAGATATAGAAGCTATTAAGCAGGAAGCCCGTCGGCGATTAGGTCAAGTTTCTCAAAAGGATGCGTGATTTGTGGGACGTTTTAATTACGAATTAATTTTTTAGCCGATCGCCATAAAAGAGAAAACTTCCACATTATTCCCACAGAAAAAGGCGAATGGAGGGTCATCTGCCTTCTAAGATGGACTATAGTCAGTTTTTGTGGAGTTTTGGGAATGACCGCAACAGATCCTGTAAAGTTAATGAAGCAAGAGGTTGGTAAAGCCGCAGCCCTACTAGTAAAATCAGGTTCAATTGTCGGTTTAGGTACGGGTTCAACAACAGCGTATACAATTCAGTATTTAGGCGATCGCCTGAAATCTGGTGAACTCACAGATATTGTCGGTATTCCTACTTCTTTTCAATCGGAAGTATTAGCCAAAGAATATGGTGTACCTCTCACCACTTTAGATGCTGTTGACCACATTGATATTGCTATTGATGGGGCGGATGAAGTTGACCCCCAAAAGAATTTGATTAAAGGCGGCGGTGCAGCACATACCCGCGAAAAAGTAGTTGATTATCTAGCCAAACAATTTGTTGTGGTGGTAGACAGTGGTAAGTTAGTCGATCGCTTGGGTTCTGTGTTTGCAGTTCCCGTCGAAGTTATCCCAATGGCAATTACACCTGTGACTAATGCCATTAAACAACTTGGCGGTAAACCAGAATTGCGTATGGGTGTGAAAAAAGCCGGGCCAGTGATCACCGACCAAGGTAACTTTGTCCTTGATGTTAGATTTGACTCGATTGACGACCCAGTGAATTTAGAAAAAACTCTCAATAATATTCCTGGCGTTTTAGAAAACGGCATCTTTGTTAACTGTGCAGATGTCGTTTTAGTTGGCGAAGTGGTAGATGGTCAGCCAGTAGTTAGGCAGTTGTAAAAGGGTGTAAGGGTTTAGGGGTGTAAGAGTTTTTATAGTTTATGCTTTTACACCCCATCCTTCCCTATTTCTCAATAGACAAATGTTATTTTACTCAGCACTCAGCACTCAGCACTTGATTTAAGCGTACTTATTAATTACCTGGGCAAAATCTGGTACTGCTTCCTCTACATGTTGTTTGGCTGAACCCCTGAATTTTTCATAGGTTCCACGCACAATTTGTCGTCTGACACTCTTGAACTTAGTATCAGTGACGCTCAATATTGCATCTGCTGTACGAGATTTATTTGTCGCTAAGTGCGTTACTGGATCACCTTGTTGTACACCTTCAGCCCACATTGGATCAAGCGCATTAAAACATTCTGGTAAAAGTTGCTCAACACCGTAGGCGATATATCCTGGCTTAATTCCTTTCAGTGCTGCAAAGGCTGTTTTGAGTGCAATACCGCTAATTCCTGACTTAGAACTGATTTGTGCTTCTAACAACTTGCAACAGTCATCTATAACCATTGCTTTTTTGTCTGAGTTTAAAAGTTGGTCGTTCAGTCCCATTTCACTCCTCCATAATGTTAAGGCGATCGCTTTTCTTGATTTCCTCACTAAGTTAGGAAATTATAAAAAATGTTAACAGAGCTAGACAGTTTTCGTAGCCTTGCTGTTATGAGTTGACAGACTTTAGTGATTATGGCTCAAGATTTTTGTTTTAATCAGGGGTGTGTGGGTGTATGGGGTGAAGGGTTTTATGGGTTTTGAATAATCTACACCTCTTCACTGTCTCCCAAACCCTTGATTTTTCGTATTACTGTAATTCAAAACCCTTTCACCCCTACACCCAATCCCCACAGTTAATGACGGATTTTTTGGGAATAAAACGAGGCTGATTCTGTGTGTGCGGCACAGTCTTGGGCAAACTGAATCAGATGATGTCCCACTAGTCCAACGTGAATTAAGGACTCTATATTTCCTGATTTGAGTGCTGGTTTAGCCATTTGCCAAAAAGTTTGGCGATAGTTACCAAATACACCCACACGTAACAAAATATTAGTTAAATAAGTTAAACCTTTGCGAATATTAGCCCAGGAAGTCCGCGCCGGACTATTGGGTACAGCAATGCGGTTGGGGTAAGTATGTTCCATGTTGTAGACAAATCGCTGATATAAAAATTCTGGCTGATAGGCTTCGGTGATACAACGTCGCCACATTTCTATAACTTGCTGATATGGCATCAAAAATTCCACATTTGATTCTCGGCTGTCATCAAATACAAGTCGCCCTTCGGCTTCTAATCTCCGCCATAAAGGAGTTCTTGGTAAACCATGAAGTAAGTTGATTGTCAACATGGGAATTTGTGATAGCCGAATAAATTCGAGGATGCGGTTTGCGGTTTCTGGTGTATCTGTATCTAAACCGATGATGATGCCTGACACAACTTCCATACCATAGCTATTTAAAACTTTAACAGCTTCTAAAATTGGCATACTGAGATTCTGCACTTTAGAAATTGAGTGCAGCGCCTCTGTGTCTGGAGTTTCAATCCCGCAAAACACTGTACAAAAGTAAGCTTCGCGCATCATCTCCAGGAGTTTTGGACTTTGCGCGAGGTTCAGGGTGGCTTCACAGGCAAATTGAATGGGATAGCCGTTGCGCTTTTGCCAGTCAATTAAGTGGGGTAATAGCTGCATTGTGGCACGGCGATCGCCCACAAAGTTATCATCCACAAAATATACTGCGCCGATATTGCCAGATTCCAGCATGGCATCTAGTTCCGCCAATACTTGCTCTGGGGTCTTCATCCGTGGGTTTCTACCGTAAAGTTCAGGAATATCACAAAACTCGCAACGATAAGGACAGCCGCTAGAAAACTGGACATTGGCTAAGAAATAATGATTCAGATTCACCAAATGATAAGCGGGTGTGGGAAACTCACTCAGGGGTAAACGTTCCTTGGTTTCAAAGCGAATTTGTTGTGGCGGACGTTGGTGGTGTTGGTCGAGATACTCAATCATGCGATCGCTCGCATCGCCTAGTTCACCCAAATGTAAAATATCAAAATCAGGATAATACTCTGGACAACCAGACACCGAAGGGCCGCCTAAAACAGTAATTTTGCCTTGCTGATGCGCCAGTTGGTTAATTTGATTAATCTGCGGTTTTTGGATGTGCATCCCACTAACAATCACCACATCCGCCCATTGATAATCAGATGTTTTGGCTGGGTGTAAATTCTCATCAATAAAGCGTACTTCCCATTCTTGTGGCAAATAAGCAGCTACAATCAAAATCCCTTGGGGCGGCATAAAAGCCCGGACATTTCCCATCAGTGGATAAGCATGATGAAACGTGCCGAAAGAGCGACTGTATTTGGGGAAGATACAAAGAATGCGTCGATGATGTAAAGGAACGTAGCGGGCTTTTTTCGGGTTAGGAGCAGATGCTAAATCAGTCGCTACAGGAATTTGGTTTTGAAAAGACTTTAACTGCACAGTCATTGTTAATTTTTCATCAGATAAAATAGCAGCAAGTTTGACAAATAAATTGTCAAACTTGCTGTAATTTCAAATAACTTACTGTGCTATTTCAAAATTCTGTAACTGTCCAAATATATACCTTTTTCTAGAAGCACCACATGATTGGGTATGGACAAGATAGATTCTCATTCTGTTGTTTTTTGATGCAATCACATGAGGGTCTGTCATGAATTTGATTGATTTTCTTTGGTGTTCTGCTGGGGGAAATGGTAGCGATCGCGCTCTAGGCGTAAATCCTAAATATCAAAATCCAAAGCAGTACAGTAGGCGAAACAAATGGTAAGACAACAAAAGTCTAAAGAGGCAATTGTTGGACAACATTCCCTATCAGTTGGAATACTGGTTGATTTAGAGTGGGGATTGTATGCCGGCGGTCATGTAAAGTGTTGGGAACGATTTGCAGAAGCGGCAATTAATTTTCCCCAGATAGAGTTAACAATTTATTACCTGGGACATAAACCCCAAGAAATAGCGATCGCGCCGAATGTGCGTTACCGCATCTTGCCCCCGATGCTGGGAACTAAGCACATACCTTTTCTCCATGAACGTTCTCGAAACACCGACTTAGCACTCTACCATCTAGGTTTAGCGCGGCAACTCCGACACCACGATGTTTTACACATTACCAGTGCTTTTAGCTTTTCGCGCACAGCCCACTGGATAGCGCAACGGTACAACATTCCTTTGGTCTGTTCTACCCACACAGATTTAGGTAGTTTTACACGGATTTACTCTCAAGAGATTATTCGCCGCATTTTGGTTTGGGAATGGTTAGCCAATCTGATATGGGAACGCTGGAAATTAGGTGAGCGCCTAGAACAGCAAATGATGCGGCGCTGGCACAAATTGATTAGCGATAGTGATTGGGTGTTGCTCTCCAAACCAGAAGATTTGCCGGTGATGCAAAAATTTGTCTCCCAGTCTCGCTTGTCTCGACTACGACGAGGGATAGATAAGCAACGATTTCACCCCCGACACCGCGATCGCACTCTTTTACAAACCACCTTTGGTATCCCGCCGGAAGTCCCGGTACTATTGTTTGTCGGACGGGTAGACGAGAGTAAACGCATCATGACCCTAGCTCAAGCTGCCTGTCAGTTGCTAGACCAAGGATATGCTTTACACGTTTTGATTGTAGGTGAAGGAACTGCCAAAGCCAAGATACAGCATCTTTTAGCACCCCATGTCACCCTAACCGGTGTGTTACCCCAAGAAAGCCTTGCTTGGATTTACGCCAGTGCAGATATGTTTGTCTTTCCCTCGGATAGTGAAATATCTCCGAATGTGGTGTTAGAAGCAAAATCATCAGGACTACCTGTATTTGTGGCAGCCCATAGTGGCAGTGTGCAGTTTATCCAGCAACCTGATATAGATGGCATTGTGGTTGCAGATTCTAGCCCCCGAACTTGGGCAGATGCGCTCAAACCTTATCTCCAGGATTTGCGGATGCGTCGTGGCGTTAGTCAAGCGGCTCGGCAATATATTGAACATTGTCATCCTGCTTGGAGAGAAGTTTTTCAAGAGGATTTATTACCCATTTGGCAGAAAATGAAATTTCTCTCTCATACTAAGCTGGGTATAACTAGTACAGGTCGGCGGAAATAAACAGACCATAAGAAATTGCTAAAAGGCTTGTGGTATGAATATTCTTTCTTTTGACCCTCCGAATTTTAGATTTTGGATTTTGGATTTAATCTAAAATCGCAAATCTAAAATCCAAAATTGTTTATCCCTTGTGGTCAGGGTCAATCCAAAATCGCAAATCTAAAATCCAAAATTGTTTGACTTTTGCCTTGTGAGTGCTGTTAAACTTATTTCTTCGTCTACGGCTGGGCTGATCATCTATACTGAATTCTGACTCCTGAATTCTGAATTCTGTGGGATCAACCACCAATAAAATTGGCTGATATTCCTGCTATGTATAGATTATGGCGGAATAAATAAAATAGATATATTATGGGGAATCCTTATGTAAAATTAGAAAGTTGCAAAAATTAAAAATTGCTAACACTCCTAGCTAACAGTGCTAGAGTTTCAAAAATTCATCAAAAATTTTCAGCGGGTATCAATGCTGAAGCAACTTAAAAAAAACCAGGTTCCTATAATTATTGGCGCGGCAGTTTTTGCCTTTTCGGCTGGCGCAATGGTGTCAGCACCGGAGATTGGCAAAACAGTGGCTCAATGGCTGAAAATAAATCAAACTCAGTCGGAAGAACTATCAGAAGCCAGCAAAGTCAAATCGGCTGTGTTCCCATTGGTAGCGCAATCACCAGTGGAGAGAGCCGCAAAATTAGAAGCGATCGCTAAAGGCTCGGCTTCAGCAGACCGCAATCGCGCCCGCTATTTGTTAGCCAGTGATTTACTTGAAACCAGAGATGCCCAACAAGCCCTAGATTTGTTGACGGGATTAGAAAAAGACTATCCTCTGTTAGCACCCTACGTCTTGCTGAAACAAGCCCAAGCACAGGATTTGTTAGGTGAACAAGGCAAAGCTTCCGATTTGCGCCAAAAAGTCCTGAAAGCACATCCCAAAGAAGCGGCGGCGGCGAAAGCGTTGTATTTAATTGGTCAGCCAGAATCTCAAGATAGGGCGATCGCTCAATTTCCTTCCCATCCCCTCACCTGGGAAATTATTCGCCAGCGATTGCAAAAAAATCCCAATCAGCCCCAGTTAAAATTAATTTTGGCGAAATATGCCTACAATCAGGCAGGAATCGTGGGCATCTTAGATCAATTGGTGAAACAGCCCAACCTTAAACCCGCCGATTGGGAGACTATTGGCACAGCTTATTGGGAAAATACCCAATTTCGCAAAGCTGCGATCGCTTATACACAAGCACCCAAAACCGCCCAAACTCTCTACAGGATAGGGCGTGGGTTACAAATCGGTGGACAAAGCCAAGAAAGAGAAAAAGCGATCGCCACCTACAAGCAATTAGTCCAGCAATTCCCCAAAGCCGAAGAAACGGGAACTGCATTGTTACGCTTGGCAGATATGGCCAAAACTCGCAAAGATGCCATACCATATCTCAATCAGGTCATCGCGCAATTCCCAGAACAAGCCCCCACAGCCCTAGCCACCAAAGCCAAAATTCTTGCAGGGCTGAACGATCAAAAATCGGCACAACAAGCCTGGGATTTACTGCTAGGCAAGTATGGTGACTCTGATGAAGCGGCAGAATATCGCTGGAAAATTGCCCTAGATAAAGCTAAAGCCAGAGATTACGTTACAGCTTGGGAATGGGCGCAACCAATTACCACTAATAACCCGAACAGCATTTTGGCTCCTAGAGCCGGGTTTTGGGTAGGAAAATGGGCGGTTAAACTCGGCAAACAACAAGAAGCCAAAACAGCCTTTGAGTATGTAGTTAGCCAGTTTCCCCAGTCTTATTATGCCTGGCGATCGGCTAATATTCTGGGGCTGAATGTCGGCAACTTTAACAATGTACGCGACCTTAATCCGGAAGTTGTTTCGCGCCAGCGTCCAGTACCAACAGCAGGTTCTGACACCTTTAAAGAATTGTATTTATTAGCTCAAGACCGTGATGCTTGGTTGCAATGGGAAACAGAATTTCTTAACAAAAAACAGCCCACAATTGCCGAACAATTTACTGAAGGTTTGATGCGTCTAGCCAGGGGCGAAAATCTTTCGGGAATAGATATTATTTCTAAGTTGGAAGATAGAGAAACAGCCGAAGAAAAAGCTCAATATCAAGCCTTAAGTAAACAAATCACCTACTGGCAAGCCCGCTATCCATTTCCTTATCTCAAAGAAATTGAAAAATGGTCTGCTGAACGTAAACTAAATCCCTTACTAGTTACAGGATTAATTCGCCAAGAATCACGGTTTGAGCCGCAAATTAAATCTGTCGCTGGTGCTGTCGGTCTCATGCAAGTACTACCCAGTACAGGTCAATGGATCGCTTCAAAAAATAATTTGGATGGAAAAAAATTTGATTTAACAGTTCCCAATGACAACATTAGTTTGGGTACATTGTATTTGGATTATACCCATCAACAGTACGGCAATAATTCATTACTGGCTATAGCGAGTTACAATGCTGGCCCTGGTAATGTTTCTAAATGGCTGCAAACTTTACCAAAAGAAGACCCCGATGAATTTGTCGAAGAAATTCCCTTTGATGAAACCAAAAATTACGTCCGTCAAGTTTTTGGTAATTATTGGAATTATCTGCGACTTTACAACCCAGAAATTTCGGGCATAGTAGCAAAATACTCCAAGGAACATCCAAAATTACCAACTCAATGATGTTCAAATAATTAGGACTTACGCAAAAACTCTCTCAAACTCTTATCACTTCGTGTCCTACCCACAGGGTAGCCGAAGAGTGCGTCTACGTTTCTTCATACTTCTGCGTAAGTCCTACAAATGATGAATTAGTATGTATTAATCCTGGCGCATAAAAACAAATTTTCTTTTGATGGCAATACCAAAGCCAGCAGCAGTCAAGCTACCCAAAATAGTTAGAGGTTCCGGTACAGATGCTTTAGTTGATGGCTGAAAGTTGGCGTAAGTAAGTTCGGTAAAATAGAAACTTGAAGCATTAATTGGTGCTATTGGAAATAAACTAATATTATGCTTATCAATTACTCCACGCCACCAACCTGCACCAAGACCATTACGAAAAACAAAGGGAATATTCCATTGATGAGATAAGTTTCCGTCAACATCTTCTATAGAGGAAAATAAATTACTTGATGAGTCGGAGAAATTAATTAAAGTTTGCCAAAGAGTTAGACCAGCTTGACGGGCAAGATGCTGATTGCGGTAAAAAGTTGTAATTCCTCGGTTTGTTGGTGATAAATCTTCAAAAGTTCCAGTAATAAAATTTACATCATATTTATTATCTAAAATTTCCAAGTGTTTGATAGCTTTTAAAGAACTTTTTTCTTGATCAAGAATAAATGTTGGCCCATTTTGATCAGGGGTAATGCTAAAAGCTTCAGCTTTGGTGATTATACCACTGCACATAAGTGCGAATACTGCTATGAAAACAGCGAGAGATTTTCGAGTCATAAAGGTAGAGTCATTTTTTTGACGTTTATTTGCTGTAGCTTTTCAAGCTAAATTCCTTGTATCGTGTTTTTTTGTGCTTTTGCAATATTTATGTAAAGTTGTGATAAAAAATTTAATACAACAGCTGAATTATTTTGGCTTACTGCTTCAAACACAAACTGCGATCGCTCTGACTAACTTTAGGATTTTTCTGCAAATAATCATGTAACAAATCGCAACCCCGTCTCAGCAAATTTTCGAGTTTAATATCTGCTAAAGTCCGAAAAACTACCATTCCTTTACCGCTACCTGCTGCCAGAGTTTTACCATCTGGGCTAAAATTCACACTCGTTAATTCTTCTTTATCACCTTTGAGTGCAATAAGTAATCTACCATCTCGGTTCCAGAGTTTGAGTTTATCTTCACTGGCTGCTACCAACATTTTGCCATCAGGACTAAAACTCACACTAATGAAGCTATCACCGTCTCCCGAAATATCATTGAGTAGTTTACCGTCTCGACTCCAAATTTTAACTGTGCTATCAATACTTGCGGAAGCTAAAGTTTGACCATCACTAGACCAAGCCACACCATTCACCGGACGATTATGACCTTTTAAAGTTTTTTGTGGTTTGCCGTCCCGACTCCAAATCATCACTGTTTTATCGTCGCTGGCGGAGGCTAACAATTGACCATCAGGACTAAAATCTACCCAATTTACAGCGTCTTGATGTCCTGTTAAAGTGTGCAGCAGTTTGCCATCCCGATTCCACAGCTTGACGGTTTGATCTTTACTCGCTGAGGCGATAATTTGACCATCAGGCGACCAAGCTACCGCCAATACTGTATCTTGATGTCCGATGAAAGTATGCAGCAGTTTGCCGTCAAGCTGCCAAATTTTGACGGTTTTATCTTTACTACTTGAGGCAATATTTTGACCATCTTTTGACCAAGCCACCCCCCAAACTTGACCTTTATGACCTGAGAAGGTGCGTAAAATTTGCCCTTGGCTATTTAAGATTTTGACTGTGGAATCTCGACTGGCGGCGGCGATATTACGGCTATCAGGGCTAAAACTGATACTCGTAATCCAGTCGGCTTGGTCGCTGTTGGGGTTACGCAACAGCACATCATCCCAGCGCCAAAGTTTCACAGTTTTGTCCCGACTAGCGGAAATCACAGTCCGGCTGTCAGAACTAAAACTCACACTATTCACCCAATTGTTATGACCCCGGAGAGTCCCCAACAGCAAACCTGTGGGACTCCACAATTTCACGGTTTGGTCGAGACTAGCTGAGGCAATTGTATGACCATTGGGACTAAAACTAACGCTGGTGATTTCGGCTGTATGACCGGAAAAAGTTCTGATGAGTTTACCTTGGAGATTCCAGAGTTTGATTGTTTGGTCTAAACTGCCGGAAACAAGAGTTTTACTGTCAGGCGACCAAGCTAGACTTTTGACAGCATCATCATGTGCTGGCCAAGTTTTGAGTAATTTACCTTCCCGGTTCCAAAGTTTGATAGTTTGATCAGCACTGGCTGAAGCGAGAATTTGATTATCCGGCGACCAAGCTACATCTAAAACAGAACTTTGATGTCCGGTTAAGGTGCGGAGTAATTTTCCATCACGACTCCATAATTTTACGGTGTTGTCGGTGCTGGCTGAGGCGATAACTTGCCCATCGGGACTGAAACTCACGCTATTCACTACAGCCGTATGACCTTTGAGGGTGTGGAGTAATTTGCCTTCCCGACTCCATAATCTTACGGTCATATCTTGACTACCAGAGGCGATAATTTGCCCATCGGGACTAAAACTAACACTGTTAACTATATCTTCATGTCCCAACAGAGTTTTGAGTAAAGTACCATCAGCCCGCCAGAGTTTAATTGTATTATCGGCGCTACCGGAGACAATTAAGAAGCGATCACGGCTAAATACAGCACTATTCACCCCTCCGGTATGACTTTCTAACCTGTTAACCTCCCTGACACCTGACACTGCTTGGTATAACGCCGTTTGCACTTGCTGTTGTGTGGAGGGGTCTACCCAAATAGCCTGTTCTAATTTTCTCCCGGCTTTGATTCCTTCTTTTAACGCATCGATACCTTTTTGGGATGCAAATAAAGCTTCACTAGAAACACTCAGGGTTTTAATTTCGCTATCTAAAACGCTAATGATGGAAATTGACAAGCCAACAATTGCTAAAAATGCTACCGATAAAGCAACTTTCAAAGAACGATTTAACCTGGCTTCGTTTAGCCTTTGTTTTTCTTGGGCTGCTGCGAGTTGTGCTGTGAGTTCCTTTTCTTTCAACACCGACCTTAATTGTTCAATTTCTAACTGACTTAATTCTTCACGCTTGCGTAATTCTCGTAATTCTGTAACTAAATCAAACCCTTGCGGGGGTGGAGACTCTGGAAGTCTAGCTTGTTGCTTTTTTTGGCGTAGTTCACTTTTGAGGCGTTCAATTTCAAATTCACTTTGATCAACTTTGCGACGTAATTGATCAAGTTTGACTTGTAAACTTGATTCTTGTTCTTGCAAGTACCGAATCAAATCTACTAAATAATCATGAATGAGTTGATAGCGTTCCGGCACATCAGGAAATAACACAACCAAACCAGAACTAACTAAAATATTCAAGACTAATTCTAATTTACCCGCATCTTCTAATTCAGCAATTTCTGTAGTTAATTCGGCACGGGTTTTAAAAGGTCTTTGATTGGTTTCATCTGTGAGTAAATATAAAACTAATAACGCGGCGCGTTCATTTTCGGGGCCGCAATCTTTGATTAATTCTTTAATATACCGCTCAATCAGTTTGTTGGGGCGATATGGTTGATATTGGGCTAATGTATTAATCCGTTCATCTTGGAGTTGTGCGCCCACAACTTGTAATTCTATTGGTCGGACTTCGCCCAAATCTGCGGATAAATCTTCGACCAAAGCCTCGATTAACGCAGGTTCTAAACTCATCTGCGATCGCTCGGTTAATTTTTGAATAATTACCTTGGCATATTCAGGAGAAAAATTATTTAATTGATATCGAATGTTTTTATCGAGAATATTATAATCAATGGCTTCTAAGGCGGCGAGATTTTTAAATTCCAGCAAGCGATATAAATAATCTTCCCGGATGGAAAAGATGATTTTCACAAAGGAAACATTTAAACAATCTCGCAAAAATCTATCAAATTTTTGCCTCTCTGCTAACTTACTACAAGTAAAGAAAAATTCTTCAAATTGGTCAAAAATTAAAACTGTAATTAAATGTTTATTGGCATTTTCAGTTAATTTGGTCAAAATATCAGCCGTGGTGATGGGTATATTACTATCAGATGCGCTGACATCTATCACTTCTTCTCGTTGAATGTGAGACATCGCCGCCGTTAAAGCTTTGCCAAATTCGCGCACCCAATCTGTGTAAACTTGAATTACCACAGGCACAGCAATTTGGTCGCCGACGGTACGATTTTGTAAGGCTGGGACTAACCCGGCGCTAACGGTGGAACTTTTACCGACACCAGACTGACCGTGAATAATCATTAATTTTTGGTCAGCACGGCTAATTTTGCCAATTAAGTTATTAATATCGCCTTCTCGCCCGGAAGCCGCAATTTCTAAAGCAACGCTGCTGGTTCCCGAAGGTGACATCAAAGCGGGGTTAGTGGCTTGTCGTTGGGGTTGTAAACGTCCCGCGCCAATGAAAGCCCGAAAACCATATTGTTGTTCGACAGAACGCCGTTTTTGTCTGATAGTATAAGCTTCTGAATATCGCCCAGCCGCAAAGTAAAGCGATCGCAGTGTGCGTAATAAGCGAATATAACGATGGGCGTTATATTGATGGGCGCTATTTTCCAAAGCATTCGGTAGGGCTTTTGCAGCTTTTTCTAAATATTCATTTGCAACTTTATGGTCGCCTAAACTTTGTTGGGCTTCGGCTAAAATTAAATAATAAATTTGCGCCAGTAAGGAGGGAAATAAATATTGATGGGAAGCGCCTTGTCTTTGAGCTTCTCCTAATTTTAATAAAGACACATGGGCTAAAATACTCGCCTGCATCCACCGTGACTGTTGCAAAGCAACTTGAGCTAAAAAACCATAGTCACAAGCCAGTTGAATTTGACTACCATAAATTTGATGTAGTTCTAAAGATTTTTGCGCTACAGTCTGTAATTCTGACCACTCTTCTAAATGTTCTAAAACTTCTGCGAGTTGACTAATAAATTCAGCAACAATATCAAATCGTTGCGCCAACTCTAAAACATTACATGATTGTTGTAAATAAGCTTTCGATTCATCCCAACAACGACGATTTTCAATTTGATTTTGTTCGGCGAGGCGGATATAACACAAACCCAAATAATAAAGTAATACACCTTGACGGACTAAGGGTGAAGTATGATTACTGAGAATATCTAATTCCGTAGTCCAAGTATTGGGAATGGTGGAGAGAGAATTTTCAGTACGGTTTTCTAAGGCTAATTGTTGCCAAACTTTTAAACTTTGTTGAAAATGAGTTAAGGCTCGCTGAATGCGATCGCTTACATAATTATCCAAGCCAAACACAAATTCTAAGCTGGCGTATAATTCTGGTTCTAAAGTAATTCCGCGATGACGTAATTCCTGAATGGCAAAATGCAGTTCATCGTTATGTTCCCAGATTTGCTCTAAGGTTGAATACTGCTCATTACCTGAATTATCTTGATGTTGTGTCGGTAAAACTGTTGCAAATAACGAGTCAGTTTCTTGGCGTAAAAAATCTTGCAGTTGTGTCGTCGTCATTTCAAACCGAATTGGTGTCGCCGCCCAACTCGCAAAATCTGGTGCTAACCGCACGACTTTTTGCAATATTTCATCATTCACCCAAAAAATCATCGGGAATAGGTGACGTTTGGGAAATTCATCCCGAATTTGATTAATTGAACTGAGTAAATCATCAATATGTTCTACCGATTCTAAACCCAAAATATTCAATGCAGATGGTTGTGGTTCATCAGTCCGCAACTGGATATGAATTGTGCTGTAAAGACTTCTCGCATTTTGGGGAATCACGAGTTTCTGGACTGGACTTGATGCAGATGCTTCTATTTGTTGGAGGATTTGCGTTTGTAAAACCCGATAGTTACAACAAACCAACACTACAGAAAATTGTCCCCGCGATAGGGAAATTGCTCTGCTTAAACTACGTAAAGCCCGCTTGTTAGCTGATTTTATATCTGCTTGTGAATCTTCAACCATGATTGAAATTTTTGTGTCTCAGCGATAACTGGGTTGACAGCAAACCAAGCACCTCGATGGTCACGATATTCAAAGACAAATAAACTGCGTAAAAGAGCGTGATAGGCGATGTCACCACCAACTCTTTGCTGTTCTACCACCTGAAAAATTAGTTCCCATTCATGGGGGTCAATGGCGTGGGCGCGGTAGTCTCGTTGACGTTGAATTACTAGTTCTACACAGTCACGCTCAAAAGGTGGATCTTGTTCTCTTAAGCAGTCAAACAGCAACCCCAGTAAATCCCGGACATGACCACCGCTAATTAAGCACAATCGATCCAAAGTTTCCAGGTTATCAAATAGCTCTGTAACTAAGCTTAAGCGATCGCTCACTTCAATGTCAGGAAAAGCTCTGGCTAAGACCATTTGTCGCATCAGTGATAGCCCTTGGTTAAATATTTCCCCAGAACGCAAACGTACAGGTATCATCGGTAAAACCTTGGGCGCAACCCCACCACCCAAACGATGTTGTAGTTCGGCACTATCGTTAGAAAAAATTAAAGATAAAGGAATAGTGTAAACTAAATGACAAGCCAGTTTACGTAATTGTTCGCCACGTTCAATAAATAAGTATTCTGGCAGCGATCGCCCCGATGGTAAAGGCCGAATCGCTACCCTATCCAAGTTATCAACAATGACCACTAGACCTTTTTTACCTTGATTTTTCAGTTCGTTATTGGCGCGTTCTAGTAGTTCTTTATTGATGGACTGCAAAATATTTTGGGTACGCGGTTCGAGATAATCTCTTAACCGTCGCCGCAGTTGGGGACTTTCTTTGGTTTTGGCGGTGATTTTCGCTATCCCCACAGATAATTCTGCTTCTACACCCAAGTCGATTGGTGTTTGCAAAAAATCGACAACTTCTGTGAATAACTTGGCGAAGTAACTCGGCTTGAGGCGAATTTTATTAGCTTCCAGAGTTTCGCTCACTTGTCCCGCGATCGCTAGTAAAATATCTGTTACATCCACATCTGCCATTTCTAAGACATGGGTAGACTCAAAATAAACTACCTGAAATTTCTGCTCTTCTAACTCAGCTTTCAACCGCAATAATTCTGTCGATTTCCCACAACCCAAATGTCCCGTAAACAATTGACAGGTGGGAGTATCAGGGGAAATCCGCGTAATTGTCCGCAGCAACGCCTCAATAATTTTGCCACCGCGCACCGCCGCAAAATCGATATAATAACGGCGATCGCTTGCATCTCCCATCACCAGAGGGCGACTAGGATTGCAAGCCTGATAAAATCTTTCTAAATCTAAAGGCATAATTAATTTTATTTACTTTGTAAACAATCAGGGATAGTGCAACCTGCTCAATTAATATATTTATTTTGATTAATTTAGATCGTGTGCAACTTTCTCTTAAACCTAACCCCCAACCCCTTCCCTACGAGGGAAGGGGAGCAAGACTCAAAGCCTCTCTCCGACACGGAGAGAGATTTGGAGAGGGGTTTCAAAAATAAGTTGCACATCGCGTTAATTTAGGTATTTATACAATAAAATTAACTGAGTATTCCTACTTTAATTAGTATTTTTTTAAATTAATTTATATTTATTTTTTTATATCACATAGTCGCAGCAAATTGAGGTCAATCACACAAATTCCATCCGCGTTCATCCGCGTGCATCTGCGGTTAATTATTTTTTCCTGTACTTCACTGAGTCGAGAACCACGATATATTTTTCTCAAATACAAATAGATCCCCGACTTCTTCAAGAAGTCGGGGATCTGCTTTTCCATCGCATATTTTAATCAACAGTTGGATAAAACCAATCCCGTAAACATCAATTACGCTTTTTCTGCAACTTTGTTAATCTATCTTTTAACACCAGTTCGCGTTTCGTGTCTTCTAGAGTATTGGCGATCGCAATTGCTCGTTCGTAAAAATTCTTAGCTGTAGCATAATTACCTAACCGCTCATAGAACGCCGCATAAGATTCAAATGATTTTAACTGTTCTGGCAGATTTTGTAATTCTTGGGCGATGACTAAACGTTCTTGGAGTAATTCAAAAGCGCGTTCATTGCGTCCGACAGAAGTATGCGCTTTTACTAAACCATCAATGGCGCGTAATTGAATATTGCGATCGCCATTCAGTCTCGCCAATCGCATTGCTAACCCATAAGCGCCGATAGTATCGGGATAATTCCCCGCAGCCAGATAAGCATCACCTAAATTATTCAGAGTGTTAGCTTCGCCAATTGGATCATTTTTTTGGCGGCGATAACTTATAGCAGTTTCATAAAGTTTAATCGCTTTATTGTAATCGCCCAGTCTTGCAGTAACTAAACCTAAATTGCTCAAAGAAAGTCCTTGTCCCTCGATATTGTTCACACCTTGAGCAATAGTTAATGCTTCTTGCACAGCCTTTCCGGCGGCGACTGTTTCATCTTTTTGCAAAAGAATTGCAGCAATATTATTTAAGGCAAAAATTTGGGCTTGAAAATCTTTACTATCCCGTGCGATCGCTAATCGTCGGCGTAAAGCTTCTTCCCCTTCTTTGTAACGCTCTTGTTGAATATAAGCTTTAGCTAGTAATTCATAAGTTAACCCGGTAGCTCTCACATCACCTATGGAATGATAAATCTCTAAAGCTTGTAAGCAAGAGTCGATAGTTTTTGCCGCATTACCTGAGCGATATTGTTGTTCACCAATCCGCAGCAAACTATCAGCTTCATCTCTGTCATATTGCCAACTCGAACTGTTTATAGGACGATGAAGTTGTTGAGTAATATCACTCGCATTGGCCGCAATTGGAGTTAATAAAAAAGTCAACAGTAAAAAGAAAAAACTAAAAAATGGGAAATGATCACCCCGTCGTCCAGTAGTGATACCCTTCAGCAGCCAAAATTCGTAGCTTCTAGAATTTAAGGTGTGAGCGGATGGGAAAAAATGCCGTTGCTGCATAAAACTTACCTGTGAAAATTCGGCTTAAAGTATAAAGTTTCAGTAAAAGTTTTATTTTGTGCGGCATAATCACCAATAACACCAGCAATATTACGTAGTCGACGATAGAACTAAATCTTCTCCCAGGTATATAGAGCGGATGTCAGCAGGTAATTTAGCCTCTAGCATACGATAGCCTTCTTGGAGAAAATTGGCTACTTCGGCAGGGGCAATTCTTTCGCCTTCCGCTTGCAAATAAGCTGCAATTCGGGTTTCACTCCAATGGAAAGTTTGTGCCATCAACACCATCAAACGTAAGATCGGAGGTAACTGGTCTAAAGCTTTTTCCACATAACACCATAAAGGCGGCGAAGTGGCTTGCAGTGAATAATGAATTGCTTCCGTAGGCGGAAGTTCAATCTCGTTAATACAAAAAGCTGTGATGTTAATCAGCCAATTTTGTAAGGTTAAACCTTCTTGTCCGGGTTGGGGGTTTTCTAAATCCAGTCCGCCCAGTTCGTAATAGATATGTCGCCAAGTCAGGGCAAACAGATAATCTGCCTGCACAGGCGATCGCGCCGAATGTTGAATTAAGGTATATACAATCGGGCTGTAACGACAAAAAATCACCGTGAAATACTTGCCAGCCTCTGGATATCGTTGAAATAGACTCAGCAGTTCCTGGTCATTGTGATGAAACAGCGACTTAACTAGCGGGTGATTTGTTTCGGGAAAATGAGGAATTTGCATAAGCCTTTTCGCTAAGAGTTGTTAAGATTAATGTTTATAACAATAGCCCCAGAGTGCAAACCGTAAAATTTTCGTTTATGTCTGTTTGCTGTTCCAGATCAGACCACTTTAGTATTGATACACTAAAGACAAGGACTTAATATTAGTCTCTATCAATAAAAATAAAAGCGGCTCCCTTATACAATCTTCAATTTGTTCATGGTTATAGCAGCTAATGTAATGCAGTTTTTACTTGCTCCGTTGACTTTCGGCTCATTTTTACCATCCCTGCCTTTAGATAGTCTGTTTTCGACTCAAGGCATTATGGTAATGCTGCTGGCGGCTTATGCTGGTGCGATGTGGATGTTTCTCAGCAGTGCGCCCAAAGTTCACACAGTGATGGTGTCAGATTTGGAAATTGCCCGACAGTTGTACGAAGGGCTACTCGATTTACCAGCCGCAGAAGTGCCTCTGCACTACTACTACAACTATGAACAAACCATCGGCACAACAGCGATAGATCCTTTGTATATGTCCGCCAGTCCCAGTTGGTCGGGCAAAACAATGAATAATGCCAACGAAGGACTCTGGTATCAACTAAAAAAGAATACCCAGCTACACGTCATTACCGGAGCTAGTTTAGGTAGCAAAAATCAACAGCGTCACGTTTGTTTTGACCGTGACTGCTTAGAAATGATTTTATTGCGGGTAGAAACCCGTGGTTTAAAATTTAAAATTCGCAACCAAAAGCCTTTAAACTTCTTAATTAAAGACTATGAAGGGCGGATTATTGAATTAGCCGAAGTAGCAAATTAATTAGCGAAGTGAAAAGCTGAGAGAAAATGTAGAGACGTAGTAATGCTATGTCTCTATATTTATTTTGGTTAACTGAAATAGACATAGAATTACGTACTGCTAAAATTTTGAATAAGCCCTCAATACTAAACATTTAAAAGACCTTGTGGAACCACTCACTACAGCAGCGATCGTAGTTGGCACGTTAATTCTGAACAAAGCTAATAGATTAAATGAGGAAATTTACTATGCAGCTAAAATTCAAATCAAAAGTTGATGCAGAAGGGAAATTGTTGTTACAACTTCCCCTTAAATTAGCTAACCAAGAATTAGAAATAATTATTAGTGATTCTTCTGAAGAAACAATACCTACACCTGAAGAATTAGGTTATCCTGCTGATTTTTTTGAAAAAACTGCGGGTAAATGGGAGGGAGAAATCTTAATTAGAGAAAACTTAGATAAATGTGATCCAAGAATTTGGGATTTGGAATCTTAAATTATGATTTATCTGCTAGATACTAATACTTGTATTCAATATTTGACAGGGCGTAATATTAATGTAATTAATAAGTTTAAAGTTACTCCCCGCCAAAATATTTGTTTATGTGATGTAGTTAAGGCAGAACTGTATTATGGTGCGTGCCGTAGTAGCAAAAAAGAACAAAATCTAGCTTTGTATGAATTATTCTTCTCAAAATATATCAGTTTACCATTTGATGGCAAATCAGCTAGAATATATGGCGAAATTCGCTCAGAACTTTCTAAATTAGGTACTCCTATTGGTGCTTATGATTTTCAAATTGCGGCTATTGCCTTAGCTAATGAGCTAATATTAGTTACTCATAATATTAAAGAATTTCAAAGAGTTAGAGATTTAAAACTTGAGGATTGGGAGGAAAAATTCTAAATTTCAATGTTACATATATCGCGTCAGTTGGACACGGTAACGGTCTTTTTTCGTAATCGCCACTTCACCCACTTCTAAACGCCCTTTACCGCGAATAGCAACTAAATCGCCGGATTTGACTTGAAAACTAGCTTGGGTAATTTCCTTCCAGTTAACACGCACATCGCCACCATCGATTAAATCTACCATTTTGCTGCGAGACATGCCAAAACCAGCACTGGCGATCGCATCTAATCTTAAAGAAGCTTCTACAGTTGTTAATTCTTTTTTCTTGGGTTCCCGAATTTTTAACTCGCTAATGTCAATTGGTTGGGTTTTTACGGGAACTGAGCGTACTTGTTGCAGATTCATCTCTAAAAATTCTGCCATTTCTGGTACAACAATTACCTGCGCTCCCCGCTCTCCCAAAACAATAATGTCTCCTGTCTTCTCCCGGACAATCCCCGTTCCCAACATTGCACCTAAGAAATCACGGTGACTAGCAGTATCGAATAAAAAATTACCTGCAATTTCTAACGCCACAATAGCCACTTGTGATTGATCTAAGGGAATTTCTCCACGAGCGATCGCAATTCGTTGGCGTTCGGCTTGGGGATATCCGCCCCATGCTAATAACTGCACCTCAGTTAATCGATTAAAAACCCGTTGAATTTCTGCTAATTCTGGCGGAGACAAAAAATCAGTCAACACCACTTCCCAAGTTTTGATCGCTTGTTCCGCCTGATCAATCACACGCGCAACAGAATCTCGATTTTCTACACCCTTTAAAAGTTCTTCTCGTGGCAACATTATTAAAAGTCAATAGTCATTGGTCAATTGTCTTTAGTCTGAAGAAAGGAAGCTAAAAGATAAATTTCCCACTTCCTACTTCATACTTCATACGTCAGCATAACCTTGAATATTTTCTGGCTCAAACTGACGTAGTATTCTGGTGGCTTGGCGAGTCAGAGTTTCCGAACCCTGAACCACGATTAAATACTTACCAGCATCCAAGCGGTTGCGATAAGGTAGCGCATCTCCACTACCTGTAATCAAACCTACTCCACCACCAACAAACACAGCACCCATAGCGCCACTACCAGCCCCCAGTAATCCCCCAACAACGTGATTACCAATTTCCCCAGCCCAAGCAAAGGTATTTAACCCAGTGATGAAACTGAAGGTAAAACCAGCAAAAAAACCAAATGGTACTAACCAAAACGTCATTAGTTTTGCTTGCTTCTTAGCTTGCTCTTTGGGATCAATCAAACCAAACTCGTCAGCAGTTTTATATCCCCTACCTAAGATTGTGCTGTTAATGCTGTCTTTTTCTAATGCTAAATAAGCAGCTTCAGCTTGGATACGGTCTGGTAATACAGCAACAAGGTAATTCATTGATCTAACAACAGTTTCCTGAAAGAAGTTCGCCTTAATTAACAGGGTATCAGGAAAAAAGTGCTGAGTGCTGAGTCTGGAGTGCTGAGTGCTGAGTGCTGATTTATTATTCCCCCTTGTCCCCCTTGTCTCTCTCGTCCCTCTTGTCCCCCTTGTCTCCCTTGTCTCCCTACTCCCCACTCCCCACTCCCAACTTAATCGTATCCAGTGGTTCACAAAAATTGTTCACGCCTTGCTTGAGGACATAGATTAAAACTGGTGTCGCCAAAATTTTAGGGAAAGTAGGCATTGTTTTGAGATGTGCCATCATCTCTAAAATCGAGCTATTTAACAATTCTTCTCTAAATTCTGATTCACAAATTACCGCCCGCCACTTTTTCGCCAAAGCATCTAACCATTCAGCATTTGCTTGTTCTGGTTCTTGTCCGGCTTTGATAGCGAGTGTCATAGCTGCATCTTCTAAATCTCCTTCACAGTCTTCAATTAAATCCAGTGCTTCCATAGCTACGGGATCATCTGCTAACTGAGAACGAAATAAGGCAATTTCTTGAGATGTCACTTGAGTCATGAGTAGTCTGTAGTCAATAGTCCATAGTCAATAGTCTAGAGTCAATAGTCCAGAGTTAAAAATTTCAACTCTCAACCAGAACTATTGACCATTGACCAAAAAAGGCAGGAGGCAGGAGGCAGAAGAAGAATTTCTATATTTAATTCTCCGATTGCATACCTCATTTAGTTACAACCTGCTGTACACTTTGCGATGCGAAGCACAAGAAATATCGCGTCTAGGTGAACCCTGAGCGCAGTAGTTCGCGCAGCGTCTCCGACAGGAGAATGAGAAGGGTTAATAACCTCAATTTATTTCTGGAGATTCCCTCCTGCCTCCTGCCTTTGTCCTCCTGCCTTCTGAATAATGACCATTGACTAATTAACGAAATGACCTAATAGTAACTGCACGCTGTAATCGAGCTAAAGCCCGGTTGTAATTTAAGATAGCGGTGACTCGATTACCTTCTGCTCTTGTTAAGTCAGTTTCGGAGTTAATCACATCAGTTTGCGTACCCACCCCAGCTTGGAAGCGTAACCGCGCCAGACGTAGAGCTTCTCTGGCTTGTTCTAGGGCTGTGTTAGCTGTTTGCACGTTGTCTAAATTAGACCGTTGGGTAGAAAAAGCCTGTTCTACTTGGAAGCGGATTTGGTTACGCTGCTCGGCAAAGTTGGTTTCTGCGATCGCAATATTGGTTTTGGCTTGAGATGCTCTAGCCCGTGCTGCACCACCATCAAACAAGTTCCAACTTGCTCTCACCCCAACAGAATAACCATCAGTAATGCTGACACTATCGTCAAACTGATCCAACAAGTTGTAGTTAGCAATAAAACTCAATTGTGGTAAATTCGCTGCTAAGGCTTGTCGGCGCTGTTGTTCGCTAATTTTCCGTTGTGCCAACTGCTGTTGTAGTTCTGGACGATTTTGAAACGCCAAAACAATACTTTCTTCTAATGACTGATTCCACAAACCAGCTAACTGCACTGTATCTGCCGCACTAATAGTAATATCTTGTGGCAAACTCAGGGTAGTGACTAACTGTCGTCGGGCTATTAGCTGATTGGAAATTGCATTAGTTAAGTCTTGTTGAGCATTGGCTAAGTTAACTTGCGATCGCAAAACATCAAAGCGAGTCCCAACTCCCGCACGCTCTAAGGCTTCCGCATCACGCAAACTCGCTTGGGCATTTTCTACTGCTGACTGGTTAATCCGTACTTGCTCATCGGCTTCTTGCAAGTCGTAATACTGAGTAGTCACATTCAGGCGAATTTCCTCAGACTGACGTTCCACATCCAATTCATTGAAACGTACCTGTTCCTCAGCTTCTTTAATCGCCGCTTGTCGTCTTCCCGAAGTATAAATGTTATACGTCAACTGCGCTTGACCATTGAAACCAGTGCTAGGTTCATCACTGTTAGAACTTAACCCGGCTCGCCCATTTAACGTATCTTGTAGCTGACTAGAAGCCGACTGACTGCGAGTAATATCCGCATTCAAATCCAAAGTCGGATACAAGGCGGCCTGGGCTTCCCGCAAAGCTCCTCGACTGCGTTCTAACTGCAATACAGATATCTGTAGTTCTCGATTATTCCGTCGCGCTACCGCCAAAGCCTGTTCTAAAGTAATTGGTTGATTCCCTTGAACAGTCACTTCCTCGGCTTTTGTCGGAAATTGCAGAGGATTCGCCGTCGGAATCAAGTTTTCTGGAACTTGGACAGCATCAGTAGTAGCTGGACTAGTATTGCTGGGTTGGGGAGCATTAGCAGGTTCTACAACTGGAGTTGGAGTAGCTGTTGGTGCTGTCTCCACTGGCGTAGCACCAGAATCACTAGTACTAGGCACAGTTGTAGCGTCTGGTGCTGTTTCCGCAGTTTCTGGTGTGGCTGTATTGTTTTGTGCCGTTAGCTCTCCAGTTAACTTTTGCGGCTCACAACCTCTAGAGTACAAAGATAGCGCCGTCGATATCCCAATTTCCTGTGAGCAACTGCGTGCTGCTAACAATTTTGCCGCCCCTGCACCCTTAAATACCGTTGGTTGGGCTATGGGCAACTGAGTTTTTAAATTTGGCTGTGATGCTGCGGACTGTTGAATCGAAGATAAGAAAACAGGTTTTTTTTGAATAGCAGAAACTGGGGAAGTAGCAGAATTAACAGATGTATGATTAAATTTCTCTCTCGCCGCAGTCGCTGATTTTTTTGGTTTTTGAATTCTGCGTGCATTACGCGGCTCTGACTTTGGAGAAAAATTCAAAGCCGGTGTCGAATTGGCAAAACCAACTGGATGTTTCTGAGGTATTTGTGCCAGTGTTATACCAGTATTTTCTGTCAATTTATCTGGATGACTTTGACTATTTAAAGTAGGCACATTCAAGGCAATAGACTCAGAATTAGAGCCTGCATCTGGAAACATCTGGTTTGCAGTCTTAGGCAGTTGAGTGTTATCTGCTACTATGTTATGACTTTCAGTTAAAGTCACAACACTAGACGCAGGTTTTTGTTGTACGTTACTTACTTTTACTGTGTTAGCCAAGGCGGGTTGGGCTGTTAATACCGCCATTGTTACGCCAGGTAAGAAAGTATGAAATAATTGCTGTCTGTTATGAAATAATTGCTGTCCTTTCACCGCATCCCCTCACACGAAAATCAATCTAGCGGCAGAAACCTTTTCTTCACCACAGAATATAGCACGATACTAAATTGAAGAAGGGATATAGCACGATACCAAATTTAGGAATCGGTACTCCTTTTGTCTTCAAAACTTCTGACTATGCGAGAAAGTTCTGCCTTTTCGTCGATGCTAACGCGGGTAGGCGCACCACTCACAATCCGTTCGTAATTCCTGAAAGAATCTTTAATTTCTGGGCCGTCAGCCGTAATATTATACTCACGAATTCCCTTATCGTGCCAGGAACCTCGCATTTTAAACACGTTAATTGCCCGCGACATTTCTCCACGAATTTCTACGTACTGCAACATCAAAATTGTGTCAGTAATTGTAGAAATATGTGAGTCTGTAATAGAATGAGAACCCATAAATTGGTCAGTTGTATTGGTAAAAAAGCCAGTGATTTCTTCTTGTTTGGCATAACCAGTTACACCAATCACAAACTGACGAAAAGCGTTATTACTTACACCTCTGGCTAAGGCTGAAAGTGAATCAATAGCAATTCTTGCTGGTTTAAAATTAGCAATTTCTGACTTAATAATTTGTAGGTGATCTTCTAAACCAGTAGATTCGGGATAGGTACAAATGATTTTGAGTAACCCTTGATGTTCTAATTCTTCAAAATCAATGCCCCAAGAAGAAGCATTACGTGAGAGTTGAGCGCGTGATTCTTCATAAGCAAATAAAATTGCGCGTTCACTGTTAACACAACCATTTTGCAAAAATTTACTTACAAGTAGTGTTTTCCCAGTACCAGTAGCTCCTGTTGCTAAAATAATCGAATCTTTAAAGAAACCACCACCACACATTTCATCAAGTGTTTTGACACCAGAGGAAACGCGGACATTAGAAGACCTTTGAGTTAAGCGCATTGCGCCCAGAGGAAATATGTTGACTCCAGCATTAGTAATGGTAAAAGGATACTCACCTTTCATGTGGGTTGTACCCCGTAACTTGAGAATTTCCGTCGTCCGTCGCCGACGTTCTCCTTCTAGTACATTCCGCACAATTACCACGTTATCCGAAACAAATTCTTCAACTCCAAAAGAAGCTACAGGTCCATATTCTTCACTTCGTTCTGTGGTAATGATGGTAGTAACATTCAATTGTTTCAACCGAGCTACCAAACGGAAAATTTCGCGTCTGACGACTCCCACTGCTTCATATTGTTGAAATACGGCGGTAATTGAATCAATAGACACTCGTTTGGCTTTGTATTTCCGAATGGCATATTGTAAACGCTCAATTAATGCCGAAAGGTCAAAATTACCAACAATATCTTGACCTTCAGGATCTGGCGAAGCATCGAGAATAAATAACTTACCTTCATCAATTAAGCGTTGTAAGTTCCAACCAAAAATATGAGCATTTTTGATAATGTCGCTAGGCGATTCTTCAAAGGTGACAAATACACCAGGCTCATCAAAATAAGTAATGCCGTTATATAAAAACTGAAGGGATAATAAGGTTTTACCTGTACCAGAGGTGCCACTGACTAAGGTAGTTCTACCAACTGGTAAACCACCATGACTAATATCGTCAAAGCCCTCAATCATTGTGCGGATTTTTTCTACACCAGCAATTGGTGTTGGGTTCTGCTCTTTTTGCTCTTTTTCACTCATTGCCTGATCATAAATAGGGTTTTTAACCCAGTTTTTCTCTTACTAAAGGTACTATTTTGTCTACAAAAAAATTTAGATTAAAGGTTTTGGGGTTCTTCCCAGTCTTCTTCACTTAGTTCTTCATACAATAAATCTAATCCAATTAACACTCGTTCTCGATCTGAAAGATCACCAATAATTTTCCGAACAGGAGGTGGCAAAATTTTTGATAATGTTGGTGTCGCTAAGATTTTATCTTCTTCAGCTAGTTGGGGATTTTTCATTACGTCGATGACTTTAAGTGCATAAACACCTTGAAATTCTTGATCTAATATGTTTTTGAGTGTTTTTAATGCCCGGACTGAGTTAGGCGTGTTCCCAGCAACATAAAGTTTGAGAACATAAGTTTTTCTGGCTTTATTCATAAAAAGATGAACTTAAACATAAAAACTAAAATCTAACTTTGGTGATTGATTTTATGTAAATACGACTGTTGCTGATATGTTTGCTGAAGGTAATAATGACCTATTTAGAAATTGCACATCTATAAGCTTCACATAGGTGGGCTAAGATATCTATAAGAGTCAAACGGTAATCAAGTAATGTTTCATCACTCCTTCCTTCTAATTTTAGCTGTTTAGAAAACTCATCAATGAGTTCCATGTGAATTTCGATGATTTGAGGCACAGGAATATTAGCACAAAATACTGTATTGATGAATTTATCGATTTTTTCTTTCAAGGTTTTGTCTGTAGTAAAGTAATCTATAAGAATCTGGCGATAATCAGATTTAATTTGTTGTAATAATACCTGCTGATCCACTTGAGTCATTTGCTGAAAAACCTGTTGTGGTTTTTGCTGCTGGCAAGCAAACACGTAAAAATATTTGTCTATAAAATTTTGATTAAGATTCGTTGGCAACCAATTTAGTAAGGAGTAAAGTCTAGCTGTAGTGGCAGACACCAGAGCAGATGTGCTAAATTGAGCGGAACTAGGCTGAAAAGAGTACTCACTGCTTGGGTTAAATGGTGGTTTTGTACCTAGTTGAACTAGGTTATCTAAAATTTTTTTAACATTTGGTTGGAAAAATAGTATAGGTAGTAGCATTTATATATTTAAACATCTTGCTGAATCACTCCAACCATCGTTGGTTAAGTTGAACAAAGTTTGAGAGAAGCTTGAGAGAATCTGACTAATAATTTAGTTAAGTTGTTAGTCAATTCCCAATTACCGCTCTAGATAAACACATTTCTATAGTGGCTCAACGACTACATAAAACAAGTAAGCAGGAAGATGATTTATTGAGCGGTAAATGAGGTGTTTGTTAGAGAGGGTACATTAGTTGATTGAGATTCGCATATTATGTATATCCATCAGAATGTAGATTTTTTGATTTCACCCCTTGATAGGATACTTAAACTAACTTAAAGTCGGCTCGCATTCTAAATCATTATAATTCCTCAAGGTTCTAAAGCGAGTCTTGAGAGCCATAATTGTTTTAGCTGTCACTCTTGATCAAACGTGACAACACTAGTAAAACACTGTCAGGTTATTTCCCCAAAGTTATAAAGTGGCAAAGGCAAAGGCAACCAGCGAGGCAGGGCTGGGACAATTAAATTTACCACGGCAATGGTCTTAAGGCTCAAACAAGAATTGGGGAAATGAGTTTGTTGATGAGGATGTTATTGTCAGCGCGAACACTATTTATTTATCCGATCGCCAATGTTCAAGCTCAACGCTGCTAGAGGAAGAATTAACCCCAAGGCCTTATGTCAATGCTACAGTACCCGCTTTATAACTTTCTAGCAACCGTACCTAAATGTGGTGAAACAAGTACGTTAGTAGCGGCTTTAGAAGTTTTTGAGCAAGAAAATTGCGATCGCCTAGTAGTAGTTAATCAACTCCAAGAACCAATAGGGTTGTTAAAATCTGTCCATTTAACCCAAAAACTGCTGATCGAATCACCAGAAGAAGAATATTTGGATTTACTGCAACAGCCCCTAACCCTGTGGAAGCACAGCATTTTTGAGCCATTACAAATATTCGCAGCCAGCGATCGCGTTGAACAATTTGTGCAGTTTTTGCGTTACTATTCAGCCTCATCTAGCCACAATGTGAATTGGACATTGGTTGATGGTGAAGGCAAGTTTTTAGGTTTGTTAGATAGCAGTCGTTTATTGCGATTATTAGCCCAGGAAAAAGCAGGCAAAACATCCGCTAATTTCTTGAGTTCGGCTGGTCAAGTATCCAGAGAAACACCAGACACCGCCAGTTCTAAAGTAAAAACTCACTGGCGATCGCGCAAAACTCATTCATTTCAGCCACTGCGCCACAAACCCCTGATCAAGTTACTCGAACAATTGCCTTGGCCATTGATGCTGCAAACCAGTACAGGAGAAATCGTCACCCAAAACCCAGCTTGGTGGCAACAGTTGGGAGGTTTAAAAGATCCCGAAGACGTGCGGCGACAAGTAGTACATATCCTGTCGCCAGCCTTAGCCAAACAACCAGAATACGCAAGTCAAACGGCAGTGAAACTTCCCTATAGTGAAGATGGCACATTATCACAATTCAAGTTTAATTCCGTAGAACATACATGGGCATTGAAGCATGAAGCTTTACCCCATAACAGTTTTCTCCCGCCATCACCAGCAACTTCACCCACTTTTAATCGCTGCTTTTTAGATAGCCAAATGGGAACTTGTACCTGTGTTGTCGAAGAACAAAACGGTCAAGAAAGAATCTGGCAATTTGCCAAAATTCCCCTAGATAGCCCAGAGTTGCGCGTTTTAGAAGAACCAGCCGCTAAAAATCATCCTCACTTGTGGTTGGTTTTAGGCACTGATGTCACCGAACAGCAACAATTATGTAAAGAACTAGCCGCCAAAAATGCCGACTTGATTCAATTAAATCGGTTAAAAGATGAATTTTTGGCTTGTATTAGTCATGAACTGAAAACCCCCCTGACGGCAGTTTTAGGATTATCACGGTTACTGGTAGACCAACAATTAGGGGAATTAAACGAACGACAAGCACGCTACGCCGGACTAATTCATCAAAGCGGTCGTCATTTAATGAGTGTGGTCAACGATATTTTAGACTTGACCCGGATGGAAACTGGGCAGATGGAATTAACCCTCGCACCAGTGAATATACAAGCTGTGTGCGATCGCGCCCTCGCCGAAGTCACAGCAATCCACACTCAAAGCAGCAAAACTGTCCCCAGTAGCCAAGCCCATATCAGTTCTACAGTCCCAAAATTTACCTTAGCCATTGAACAAGGCTTAGAACAGATGGTGGCGGATGAATTGCGCCTGCGCCAGATGTTAGTACATTTGCTTTCCAACGCTTTTAAATTCACCGAAACATCCGGCGAAATCGGTCTGCGCGTTAGTCGTTGGGAAGGCTGGATTGCTTTTACCATTTGGGATACAGGCATAGGCATTCCCGAACACCAGCAACATTTAATTTTTCAGAAATTTCAACAGCTAGAAAATCCCCTCACCAGACAATTTGAAGGAACCGGTTTGGGACTGGTTCTCACCAGAGCTTTAGCCCGCTTGCATGGCGGTGATGTCAGCTTTTTGTCTCAAGAAGGCAAAGGTAGTCAATTTACACTCTTATTACCACCAAGCCCCCCAACCACGGGTTTTACTGATCCAGAAATTAGCAATCAAGAAGATAGAACCCAGCAAAATCTGGGTGTGCAGAAAGTTCCCCTGGCGGTGACTTCCCAAGGGAACAGTAATCAACATCTCCCAGGTTGTTCCCAAAGATTAGTGCTGATAGTGGAAGCCGTGGCTCGATATATAGAAGATTTGGCAGAAAAACTCAAAGGTTTGGGTTATCGAGTCATTATTGCCCGTTCAGGAACAGAAGCCGTCGAAAAAGCCCGACGCTTACAACCACAAGCGATATTTTTAAATCCTTTATTACCATTACTTTCCGGGTGGGATGTGCTGACATTGATCAAATCTGACTTAGCCACAAGACACATCCCCATCATTATTACCGCCACCGGTGCAGAAAAAGAGCAAGCATTTGCCAACCAAGCCGATGGTTTCTTGAGCTTACCCATAGAAAATCAAGCTTTAGCACCTCTGTTAGACAAATTATGTGCCGAACCCACAATTCCCACTTCTGAGGTTGGGAGTACGCCCAAAATTACCAATAATCAACCATTACGAATTTTGAGATTGGTTGATCCCGAATTAACATCGACTAACCCCCACCCCTCATTGCGTGAGCATCGGGTCATAGAAGTGGATAACCTAGATCAAGCAGAACTCTTAGCTAGGGTTTGGCAATTTGATGTCATCTTATTAGATATAGAAGGTTCCTTAGCCCAAAGTTATTTACAACAATTGACACAACACCCGCGCTTAGTCGCTCTCCCATTGGTGACTTGTGATGTGGCTACTAGTTTGGCGGCTTCCCAGATACCTGGACTTTCTGTATTTCCCTGCTTAACACCCTTTGGAAAAAACAGTCACAGTCGCTCAGACAAACTTGATCCTTTGTTGTCAGTATTACAAATTGCCTCTGGTATTTGCTGTCCACCAAGTATTTTAGTCGTGGATTTGACCACACTCCATGATTTACCCCAAATCAGGCGGAAACAGGTAAGACACGATCGCACCCTGAAAAATGCTGCTACTAATCATGTGACGAGCGAAAGAGGCTCAGAGTGGTTTCAAGCTTTAATTCAGTATCTGCAAACAGCAGGTTTAAAAGCCGCAATTGGGCGCTGTTGGGCAGAAGTTAACCAACAAATTCGCCACAATAGCGTTGACTTATTGCTCATTTGTTTGGGAGAAGCACCAATTCACCAGGATGTGTTACAAGCATTGAAAGCATTAAAATTTGTAACGGTAAATTTACCGCCGATTTTAGTACTTGATCAACGTTCTCAGCGTGAGCAAGTGAATTTTCCAGCAGAAATCAAGCCGCACAAACATAGCAACCGAGATAATTTAGATCAATCTCTCAGAGCGATCGCTACAGAAATTTTACCTCGTTCCATGTCAATGGAAGATTTACTGCATCATGTTAATCAGGCTTTACTGCACCATCAACAAGCAAAAAGCTAGTGTTTGAGGGTTAAGAACCTCTCCCCCCTTACCTACGAGGGAAGGGGGCTGGGGGGTTAGGTTTTTGATTACTGAATCGATGCTCTACCGTTGCGATAGTAGTTCATTTAACCAAGTTTCGATTTGTAAGCGCAAACGATAACTTGAAGCATCAGCACTATTCTGGTTTGTAGATAGTTGTGCGATCGCGCGACGATAATCAGCGATCGCACAATTCCAATCACCCCACAGATGATAAGTCCGGCCACGTTCAGCCCAAATATGCGCTTCTAACTGACCAAACAACAGGGCAATTTCCAAATTTTCTACTGATTCTTCATACTGCCCTAAATCGCGGAAAGTAATCCCCCGGTTAATCCAAGCTCGCACATAACGAGGATTCAAATCAATTGCTTGGTCGTAATCAGCCAAAGCGGCGGCTAATTCTCCACAAGCTGCGTAGTAATTAGCGCGATTATTGTAAGCACTAGCCAAATTGGGATTTAAATTTAAGGCTGTGTTGTAATCACAAAAAGCCTTTTGCTTTTCACCGCTTTGAAAATAAATTAACCCGCGATTGTTGTAATCAGCAGCGTTGTGGGGATAACGACGAATTAATTCATTTAATAAAGCGATCGCTTGAGTATATTTTCCTTGTTTCGCTGATTTTAAAGCACAAGCGCGTAAATAACTTTCTTTGACGGCAGATTGTCCACTACCATTAGCCTCATGACTTGGCAAACCAAATGTATTATTTACAACATATTGACAACTGTTATTTTGCTGATCGCCAGAAGTTAAAAAGGAGTGACCATTCATAGTTTACCCGCCTCAGATGCTCGTACTTAGAAATTAATTTAGAGTTTTATCTATGGTGGTAGTTCTGCCCCAAGGTTATGTATAATGTGCTTTCGATTACTTAGTAAAAAGTATCTCAGCCGCAATAGTAGGTACTACAACCAGTAAATAATTAGGTCTTACACCTACAATTCATGCACTAACTAAGTAATAGATACTTCACTCGCAAGTAGAATTCCAGAAAAAAATAAATATCAATCTTGGCGGGGATTAGAAATGGGTAAGGCAGGAGGCAGGTGTAGGTTGGGTGGAGGAACGGAACTCAACATTCACGCATACTTTGTTGGGTTACGCTATCGCTACACCCAACCTACTATTCTTTTAACTAAAAGGGTGTAAAGGTTTTGGAGGGGTGGGAAGTGTGGGAGGATGGTGAAGAAATCTTTCCCCCCACACTCCCCACACTCCCCTCTCTCCCCACACCCGCTACCCATACGTGAGAAATTCGGGTACACCCCATACCCTTACACCCCTACACCCATTCTTCGCAGATAATCTTGGTACGGAAGTCCTACTATTGATAGATTTGCGTTGCCTTCAGCATGTGGTAAGTAATAATTAACTGAGTCAAAGCCAAGGGATAGCTTTGTAAGGTTTCGCCAGTTGTACCAGCAATTTTGCCAAGTTCGGGATTACTTTCGCGATCGCACACACTACGTAAATGGGGCATATCCGAACAGATAATATGTTCGAGTTTATTCACCTGCTCTAAAGTAGCGTGACCATCCACTTCCAAAACATCCACAGGTTTATTCATATCGCGGTCTAGCCCCAAACGAATAGCTGACCCAGTAACACCACTGGTCAAATTAATAATTGGAGTGAAATCGGGGTGGGGAATCGTGGGACGCAGCACTAACCGCACATTCAGATGACCATTGCTTTCATCCTCTTCACCGTTAGGCGGATAAAAACTCACTACGATGTCTGACCATTGGCGTTGGGGACGAATAAATTGTTCTGAGTCTGGTTCGCGTTTTTCTAATTCTGCTAATACCTGTTCGGGAGTGTAGCCGCGTTTTAGGGTATCTCGTTTAACTTTCCACTGGGCGCGTATCGGTTCGGGAGGTGCGAGGTAAACTTTGACATCATAACAGTCACGGGCGGCACGGGTAGAATAGCCAAGCAAGCCTTCTATAATTACAAATTTATTGGGCTTAATGTATAGGGGAGCCTCAAAAGTACCTGTTTTGTGGCTATACACAGGCTTGAGAATTGGCTGTCCTGTACGAAGTAAGGACAGGTGCTGCTGCATAATATCTAAATGGTTGCAGTCTGGGTGTAAAGCTGTAATACCAATTTCCGCACGTTGTTTGCGATCATAACGGTGGTAATCATCTGTACAAATCAGCGTGACATTTTCTGGCCCTAGTACCTGAGCGATACCTTTAGTTAGTGTTGTTTTTCCCGCAGCACTATCACCCACAATCCCAAGAATTATTGGACGGTTCATACCCACCCCCGACGCGAACAATTAGTAATAAATTTTGCAGACACCGTTTTTCTAGTTTAGAAGGAAATTAGCGCCTAGCTGGTTTCAAGGTCTTGTCTGCAACATCTCTATACATAAAGATATCTGTGTTATTGTTAATTGCCAAGATAATTATGTAAATAAGTTGATACAAATCAAGTTAAATATTTAAGATTGTCATTGGTCATTTGTTTTTAGTCATGGGTGAGTTTTAGGGATATATTTACTTTTCTTCAATTATTAATATTTATTGCCATAGCAATCCTAAATGATATACAAACATATTTCTACCTTGTCTACCTTGTCTCTTTTGTTCATTTCTCAAATAGGAAGGACTGCTATCTTGACTTATTGATTTTGTTGGGATGTTAGGAGTTTTTTGTTGATGAGCGATCGCGCCAAAAACATCAGTATTTCAATAGTGTTAAACTGTATATTACTCTGCTTGTGTGCCTATCTGAATACTTAATTTTTCCTACTTTGGGTGTATAGGCAAAAAATTACAAAAATCTCTACGATGACAGAGTAAAGAATTAATATTTGCAGTCAAGAAGTATTAAGCCTGGGTTGCAACTAGCTGGCTGTGCGGTATACCGAAGAAAGACGGTAGTGTTGGGGATCATTACAGGGCAGGGATTATGGTAATTTTAAATGTTTCAAAGTTGGATCAGGTTGATCAATTTCGCCGCTTGCAGTCAACTTTGCGCGATCGCTGGAAAACCATTGAGCTATTCGATAATAGTGAAGCAGATATCGTGGTTGTTCCTTCCCTCAGCATCGATCAACGGGAACTCCAAAAAATAGAAGGTTGTGAACATTATGAAGAAAGATTGTTATTTTCTTTAATGCGGTTGCGAAATCCTCGCACAAGGCTAATTTATATTACCTCAATGCCACTGCATCCCAGCATTATTGATTACTATTTGCAACTGTTACCTGGCATTCCATTTTCTCATGCACGCAATCGCCTACTTTTACTTTCTACTTATGATTCTTCCCTGCAACCTCTCAGCCAAAAAATCTTAGAACGTCCTCGCTTATTAGACCGAGTTCGGCAAGCTTTAAGGCTAGAAAAATCATTTATGATTTGCTACAACGCCACAGATTTAGAAGCAGAATTATCTTTAAAATTAAATGTACCGTTATATGCAGCCGCACCAGATTTACAAATTTGGGGAACAAAAAGTGGTAGTCGGCAAATTTTTGCTGAAAGTCAAGTTCCCCATCCAGATGGTAGTCAAAGAGTTTGGAACGCCCAAGAATTAGCAACAGCAGCCAGCGATTTATGGGAACGCCAACCAACCTTAAAAAGAATGGTAGTCAAACTCAACGAAGGCATTTCTGGAGAAGGTAACGCCCTACTAGATTTAAGACCAATTATGAATGTAGCACCAGGGCAAGCTACCAGTGAGTCAAGAATAGCAGCAATTAACAGCAGCTTTTCTACCATGCGCTTTCAAGCTAAACAAGAAACTTGGGCAAATTTTTCAGGAAGAATCACAGAGTTAGGTGCAATTGTTGAGGCATTTATTGAAGGAGAAATCAAGCGTTCTCCCAGTGTCCAAGGACGCATTACACCCACAGGCGAAGTTGAAATTCTCTCCACCCACGACCAAATTCTTGGCGGGCCAGATGGTCAAATTTATCTTGGATGTCGCTTTCCCGCCGATGAAAGCTATCGCCTACAATTGCAACAATTAGGCTTAAAAGTTGGCAGAAAGCTGGCAGAAAAAGGCGCATTAGAAAGATTTGGTGTTGATTTTATCACCGTTGATCAAGGGGATAAAAATTGGGATATTCAAGCAATTGAAATTAACTTACGTAAAGGTGGCACGACTCATCCTTTTATGACCTTGAAACTATTAACAAATGGTCGCTATGATTTGTCTACAGGATTGTTTTATAGTCAGCAAGGTCGTCCTAAATATTACATTGCCACTGATAACTTACAAAAAGACCGTTATCGGGGATTATTACCAAACGATTTAATGGATATTATTGCCCATCACCGATTACATTTTGATAGTGGTACCGAAACAGGTACAGTCTTTCATTTGATGGGATGTCTCTCTCAATTTGGCAAATTAGGATTAACCAGCATTGGCGATTCTCCCCAACAAGCAGAAGATATTTATAACAAAGTTGTCAATGTATTGGATGAAGAAACCCGCAGCGACAACCAAAATTTTCCCCTCTTTTCTGATTATACCAATTCTCTATGAACCTGCATAGAATAAAGCTTGATGGAAAAGAGCTTCAAGGATGAAATCATAACTGGTCAAAGAGGATACTAATTCAGAAGATAATTGAGCTAATAT
>NZ_JACJTB010000042.1 GCF_014698475.1 Nostoc spongiaeforme FACHB-130
GAGGTACTCATTTTTTAGCATTTGAGCCTCTGTTTCACTCTATGATTCTGCTTTTATTTTCTGTCGAGAGTGATTGACTACTCACACCTTTGTAAAAAACCTACACCTGTCAGCCACTCTTCCCCCCTTCTTCCACTGAATGAATCGTTATACTAGCTTGTGGATGGCTGTTAAATTAGCAGCCAAATTTTTACAGTCTTTTTTCAAGCTGGCTATATCATGTCATTCATCAAAACCCCGCTAATTGGTTTAAAAGCTGACTCCTTTCGTCATCCCTTAGACTTGGAATCTACCAAAGCTCTCAAACAAATACCTGGTATTGATTTGATGGTGCGAAATTGGCTGGGGCCAATGGCGGAGCAGATTTTTTATGTAGAAAATATTGCTTCTAGTGTTTTAGTCAGTGAAAATCAACTGCCAGATTTACATAAATTATTATTAGAAGCTTGCAAAGTTTTAGATATTGAACCGCCGCAATTATACGTCCGACAACATCCAGCACCCAACGCTTATACTTTTGCGATGCGGGGTAAACAGCCTTTTGTGGTGCTGCATACTTCGTTGATAGATATCCTCACCCCAGAAGAAATTCAGGCGGTAATTGCCCATGAGTTAGGGCATCTTAAATGCGACCATAGTGTTTATTTAACGCCTGTAAATTTACTGGTATTAGCGGCAGCAATTGTGCCGAATGTGGGGAATTTTTTGGCGCAAGCCATCCAAACACAACTTTTAGAATGGTTACGCTGTGCTGAGTTTACTTGCGATCGCGCCGCTTTACTAGCCACCCAAAACCCCAAGGTGGTCATGTCTGTACTCATGAAACTTGCTGGTGGTTCGCCTACACTTGCACCACAACTCAACCTTGATGCCTTTGTTGCCCAAGCCCGTGCTTATGATGAAATTAGTAAAACAGAATTGGGCGAAATGGTGAAAGCCTCCCGCACAGCCCAATTAAGCCATCCTGTACCAGTGTTACGCGCCAGAGAAATTGACCGTTGGGCGAGTAGTCAAGAATATCAAACTTTACTGCAAACTCATGGGTTGAAAAATTCTGGTGAAGTATCAACAAAAGGCGGTTGGCGGAACTGGTAAATTGTCATTCAAAGGGAGTAGCGAGTGGGGAGAAGGGGTGTGGGAAGTGTGGGAGGGGTGGGAGGTGTGGGAGGATGGTGAAGAAATCTTTCCCCCCACACTCCCCTCTCTCCCCACACTTCCCCCTCTCTCTATACTCCCCTCTCCCCAAACGTGAGAAATTCGGGGATGAGTAATTTTGATTACTACTCTAAAGTTCGGACAGTCAAAACCTGCGGTGGTGTTGAGTCTGGTGGGTAAATTACGTCTACTTGTAGATTTCTTTGGCTGGCGGGTGGGAGAACAAATTGTACCAATGGTTCTAAAACCTGGCCAGTTCTGTGCCATAAATGCACATACCGCGTTTTCTTTTGTCCTTGGTCATCAACATAACGCAGTCGCACTGTACCCCGAAAGAAGGGAAAATCAAGTGATGGTTTGCGGAAACGCACGCCCTTTTGAGATAACTTGTCTTCTTTTAAAGGTGTTTCTAGGGTGACGGTGACTTTTTGAGTTTGCTTTGTCTGATTTTTTAACGGCAAACTCAGGTTATATTCCACCCCATAATTACCGTGCGCTTCGTAGGCGGTATCAGGGTAGCGCACCAACATTTTAGCGGTTTGGATTTGGTCAGTACCCAATCGACCTCCCCGGAGAGTAACTAAAGGATAAGAAATACCTTTACCGCGTTCAGAAATAGTTAAATACTGGGCTTTGGGGTTATCTACCAAGTTAGCTTGCCATTGGGAACCTTGAGAAACACCAGCCACACGTCCGTAAATGAGTGAACCACTGGTAGCATTGGGTGGGGTTGGGGTTTTATCTCTCGGCCCGGCAAAACTGCCATTGTTTAATAAAGCTTGCCATTCGCTTAAAGTTGGCGCACGGTCAGAATTATCGGCATTTTTTTTAGCAAACATCGCCAAACTAGCCGCATATACTTTACCGCTACTCTGCAAACGCAAAAAACTAGAACGACCATTCACAGGCTTGGCTAAATTTCTCACAGGAATTGGATGATTTAATAACATCCGGCTACCACCAGGAGGAATGACAAACTTGGCGGGGAAATCTGCTTGACGCACACCGCGCAACACATCACTGACAGCCCTCGCCCCTGGCCCAGAATAAACCTTGCCATCATTATTTTCTAGGTAAGGCGCTAAGGTCACAAAGGGCGCATCCTGCATTAAATAACTTGCGCCCTGCAAGACATTAACTGTCACAGGTTTTTTACTGGGGTTGTGGAGTATGACACCGATATATAGGGTTTGTAAATCTTTGGGAGTGTGGGTGTAATGATGGGCAAATAAATCAAAGCGTCCCTGAAAGGGAAAATTGAGGTGGGCGGCGGGGACTTTTTTATTATTAGTGGGAAAGGTAGAAAGTAAAATTCCTTCATTTTTAATCCATTCGGGGCTGTTACTGTTAAACACCGGGATGGTATCTAACTTACCGGGTAAGGCGCGGACTTCTCCTGGTTGGATGATTTCTTGGGGGGCTGGTTTGGGGGAAGTTTGAGCGACAACTGCGGAATTATTTTTATCAGTTGTACAGCCGGCTGCTTGAATAATAGCCAGTCCAAATAAAAGTGTGAATATTGGTAATGCTAGTTTCTGGGTCATAAATTCAGGAAATGGAAGTGTTGACGATATTTCTGCTAACTACAACGTGAGTTCAACGAATTAATGCAAAATCCAAAATCTAAAATCTAAAATCTAAAATTACAATAAGGGAGATTACGGAGATCAGTTACGGGCAGTGGCTGGAGTTGGGTGGTTAGTGTATGGCTGATGAAATAATAGATTTAACAAATTGCGATCGCGAGCCGATTCACATTCCAGGTTTAATTCAGCCTCACGGAGTTTTGCTGGTTTTGCAAGATGCTCACCTCGAAATTATCCAAGTTAGTGATAACACTGAAAAAATTATTGGTCATCCACCAGATGCACTTTTAGGCAAACATTTATCAGTTTTATTTGATACCAAGCAAATTCAAAAAATTCAGCAATGCCTCACCGCAGATTTCGAGACAATTAATCCCTTGGATTTATCAATTAAACATGGCAATAAATCGCGGTATTTTGATGGCATTGTCCACCGCTCAGATACAGTGATTCTTTTGGAACTAGAGCCGAAAAAAGTTAAACAAAAAGCTGATTTTGTTGATTTTTATCATCAGGTAAAAGGTACAATTACCCGGATGCAAAAAGCCGCCACACTGCGAGAAATGTCCCAAGTTGTTGTCCAAGAAATACGGCGGATTACTGGCTTTGAGCGAGTGATGGTTTATCAATTTGATGCAGAAGGTGCAGGCTGTGTGATTGCCGAAGATACAAACCTGGAAATTCCTTATCTAGATTTACACTACCCGTCTTCGGATATTCCCAAGCAAGCGCGACATCTTTACACTCTCAATTGGCTACGGCTGATTCCTGATGCCAACTACCAACCTGCGTCGTTAATTCCTCACAATAATCCTCTGACAAATCAACCACTCAATTTAAGTTTGTCAGTCTTACGGAGTGTGTCTCCAATTCATTTGGAGTACTTACACAATATGAATGTGACAGCTTCGATGTCTATTTCGCTGTTGCAAAATCAACAGCTTTGGGGATTAATTGCCTGCCATCATTCATCACCTAAATATATTCCTTACAACATCCGTACCATTTGTGAATTTATTGGACAGGTGATGTCTGTGGAACTGGCGAACAAAGAAGCCAGTGAAGATATTGATTACAAAATGCAGTTGAAGTCCTTACAAACTCAATTTGTGGAGGCTTTGTCCCAGTCTAAGTATTTTTTGAATGGGATGGTGCAGTTACAATCTCAATTACTGAATTTGGTAAATGCTACAGGGGCAGTAATTTGCAGTGGTAATCAATTTATCTCTGTGGGTGAAGTGCCATCGGAGGCAGAGGTAAATGCTTTACTGAACTGGACGAAACCACGGCTACATCATAGTTTATTTGCCACGCGATCGCTCTCTCAAGATTATCCCCAAGGTGAATCATTCCGCGCGATCGCTAGTGGTGTGTTAGCTTTGGAAATTTCACGAGTACAGCACAATTACCTGATTTGGTTTCGCCCAGAGGTGATCGAAACTGTCAACTGGGGTGGCAATCCGCATAAACCTGTGGAAGTATTATCTGATGGCAGTTGGCGAATGTCGCCGCGCAAATCTTTCGAGTTATGGCAAGAAACAGTGTGGGGTTGCGCTTTGCCCTGGAAACCCAGCGAAATTGCCGCCGTCACCGAACTGCGGAGTTTGATTGTGGGGATTGTCTTACGACAAGCGGATGAACTCGCCTCCATGAATTTTGAATTACGCCGCAGCAACGAAGAACTTGATTCTTTTGCTTATATTGCTTCCCACGATTTGAAAGAACCCCTACGCGGGATTCACAACTACGCTAACTTCTTAATGGAAGATTATGCCGAGACGCTGAAGGATGATGGGGTGGCGAAATTGCAAACCCTGGTGCGCTTAACCCAGCGTATGGAAGATTTAATTAATTCCCTGCTGCATTTCTCCCGTTTGGGACGCGCAGAAATTATGCGGCAAACAGTCAACCTGAATGAGTTAGTCCAGCAGGTAATCAATACCCTCAGCATTACTCGGCCGCACAGTGAAATAGAATTTCGGCTTCCCCAAACACTGCCCAGTATAGAATGCGATCGCGCCCAGGTAAATGAATTATTCACAAACTTAATCAGCAATGCCATGAAGTACAACGATAAAGCCCAAAAATGGGTAGAAATTGGCTATATTCTCCAGCAAGACACCCCACGAAAGCCAATTTTCTATGTGCGTGATAATGGCATTGGCATTTTAGAAAAGCACCTAGACAAAATCTTTCAAATTTTTCGCCGCTTACATGGACGAGATGAGTTTGGCGGTGGAACTGGTGCTGGCTTAACCATTGCTCGCAAAATTGTAGAACGCCACGGCGGTAGAATATGGGTAGAATCTACACCAAATCAAGGTAGTACATTTTACTTTACACTAGCAGCAGAGGCAATTACTTAAACCTGGATTTCTCTCTTGTGAAAAATCCAGGGGTGTGGGAGGTGTGGGAAGTGTGGGAGGGGTGGGAGGATGGTGAAGAAATCTTTCCCCCCACACTCCCCTCTCTCCCCACACTTCCCCCTCTCGCTATACTCCCCACACTTCCCCCTCTCGCTATACTCCCCACACTTCCCCCTCTCGCTATACTCCCCACACTCCCCTCTCTCCCCACACTTCCCCCTCTCGCTATACTCCCCACACTCCCCACCCATACGTGAAAAATTCGAGTTAAAGACAATGAGAACTGCGCCCATCCCCCTGCTGTTAGTGGTGGAAGACAGCAACGAAGACTTTGAAGCCCTACAAAGATTGTTGGAGCGATCGCCCATTCAAGTGCCGATTCAGCGATGTGTCAATGGAGAGCAAGCCTTGGCTTTTCTGCATCATACTGGTAACTATAGCGACATCGGCTTTTTTCCTGGACTGATTGTCTTGGATTTAAATCTGCCGGGAACCGATGGCCGAGAAGTATTGCGCCAGATTAAGCAGGATGATAATCTAAAGACCGTTCCGGTTGTGGTATTTACCACCTCCAATAACCCCAAAGATATCGAAGATTGTTACCGCTACGGAGTCAACAGCTACATCGTTAAACCGATTAATTTTGAGCAGCTAAAACGAGATGTGCAAACGCTGATCCAATACTGGTTTGAGGTGACAACACTTCCTGAACACCTGGAGTATTAATCATGGTTCAAGCTCGGCGCAACGTCTTAATTGTCGACGATTCTCCAGAAGACCGAGAATTTTATCGGCAATGTTTGTTGCGCGATCGCGATTACTCCTACAATATTTGGGAAGCAACCTTGGGGAGCCAAGGCATAGAACTTTGCCAGCAACAACCAGATGTCATTTTACTGGATTATCGCTTGCCTGATTTGGATGGCTTAGAATTTCTCGCTCAGTTACAAGCCTCCAGCCCACAGCTTGACTTACCCGTAATTATGGTAACAGGCCAAGGCAGTGAAGCGATCGCTGTCCAAGTCATGAAAGCAGGCGCACAAGATTATCTCGTCAAAGAACACATTACCCCAGCAACTTTGCAACGAGCAGTTCAGGGAGCCATTGAAACAGTCCAGTTGCGGAATCAATTACAACAGCGCATCAAGCGAGAAAGATTACTAGCACAAATTATCCAAAAAATTCATCAATCTTTAGACTTGCAGGAAATTCTGGAAACAACAGTCACAGAAGTAAGGCAGTTTCTCCACACCGACCGAGTTGTGATTGTCCGTTGGCAGTCTGATAATAGCGGCATTGTCACCAACGAATCAGTCGGTGGAGCATGGACACCACTGTTGTCTACTTGCTTGTATGACCCTTGTTTCAAAGAATACTACACTGAATTTGCCCGTCAGGGATTAATCTCTGTCAAACCGAATATTTATGATGGCAGTCTGAATTCCTGGCACATTGAATTGTTAACAAATTTACAAGTCCAGGCCAAAATAGTCGTGCCGATTTTGCAAGACCAACAACTGTGGGGAATGCTGATTGTGCATCATTGTCAAGCCCCCCGTCAATGGCAGCCTTTAGAAATCGATTTGCTCCAAGAATTAGCCACTGCCCTAGGTATCGCCCTGCGACAGGCAGAACTTTATCAGCAAACACAACATGAATTAATTGAACGCCGACGAGTAGAAATAGAACTGCGAGAAAGTAAAGAACGGCTGCATATCACACTGTTAGCGGCTCGCATTGGCACCTGGGACTGGAATATTCAGACAGGGCTAATTTCCTGGTCAGATAACCTGGAACCTTTATTTGGGCTGCAACCAGGAGAGTTTGACGGTTCCTTTGAGATGTTTCTTGAGAGAGTGCATCCTGATGATCGCGATCGCGTTCTAACATCTGTAAATCATGCCATTGCTACAGGCGAAAACTATGAGATTGAATTTCGGGTAGTCTACCCCAATGGCACCATTCGCTGGGCATTGAGCCAAGGTAAAGTATTTTACGACCAGAACGATCAACCACTGCGAATGACGGGACTGGATATAGACATCACAGAACGCAAATATTCAGCCGAAGCTTTACACGAAAGCGAGCTAAGGTTTCGTCAACTTGCAGAAAATATTAATGCTGTCTTTTGGATAAAAGAGGTTCCTGACAATCGCGTGATTTATGTCAGTCCTGCCTATGAGCGTCTCTGGGGATTCAAAGCCCAAGATTTATATACTAATCAAAGTAACTGGGTTAATTTAATTCATCCAGAAGACAAAGAATCTGTTGCTAAGGCTTTTGAAGAAAAAGCGATCGCCAATCAATTTGATGAAGAATACCGCATCATCTTACCAAATGGCAGCATTCGTTGGGTCAGAGACCGATGCTTTGGGTTAAAAGACGAAACAGGCGAAATTTATCGCTTTACAGGTATCGCAGAAGACATCACCGCCCGCAAACAGCGCGAACTTAACAAGCAGTTTCTTACCCAACTAGATTTGCGCTTGCGCCATCTCCAAGATGCTCAAACAATGATGTCGGAAACAGTCAACAGCTTGGGACAGTACCTCAATGTCAACCGATGCACCTTGGGCAGAGTTGATTTACAACAAAGTCTTTATACTTTAGAGCGAATATGGTCTCGCAATTTTGAGAATTTTCCGATAATTCAACTAATTTCAAATTTTGCCACCTCAGAAATGCAAGCTACATTTGCTACCAATCAAGCTTTCGTTGTGCATGATATCACCAGAGATTCTCGAACAATTGCTTTTGCTCAAAATTACGCTTGTTTTCAAATTCAAGCACTTGTTTGCGTTCCCTGTATTTATCAGGGGCAGTTGGTCGCAGTATTAACTGTTTCCTCGCCAAATCCGCGAGTCTGGAGTGCTGATGAAGTTGCCCTATTGCAAGAAACTATAGTAAGTATCTGGCCATTAATTGAGCAAACAAAAGCTATACAAGCATTGCGTGAAAGTGAAGAACGCTTCCGCACTTCCGTAGAAAATATCCTAGATTGCTTGGGAATTTACTCTGCTATTAGAAACGAGCAAGGACAGATTATCGATTTTCGCACTGAATATGTGAATTATGCAGCTTGCGTCAACAATCAAATGAGCTATGAACAGCAAATTGGGCGGGGGCTGTGTGAATTATTGCCAGGACATCGAGACAGTGGCTTGTTTGATGAATACTATCAGGTAGTCGAAACCGGAAAGTCACTCGTTAAAGAAAACCTGATTTATACCGATAAATATGGGGAAAAATATTTAACCAGAGCATTTGATATCCGCGTGGCGAAATTTGGTGATGGCTTTGTTGCCACCTGGAGAGATATTACCCATCGCAAACAAGCCGAACAATCACTGCAAGATAGCGAAGAACGCTTCCGCACCCTGGCTGATAATATGTCGCAATTTGCTTGGATGGCGGACGCAAGCGGCTGGATATTTTGGTACAACAAACGCTGGTTTGATTACACAGGTACAACCCTAGAAGAAATGCAGGGATGGGGCTGGCAAAAAGTCCACCATCCTGAGCATGTGAAGCGTGTGCTAGAACACTTCCGCCACTGTTTAACAACAGGTGAGGCTTGGGAAGATACCTTTCCCCTCCGGGGTAATGATGGGCAGTATCGTTGGTTTCTATCCCGTGCTATTCCCATCCGTGATCAGCAGGGTCAAATATTACGTTGGTTTGGCACAAATACTGATGTTACAGAACAAAAGCAAGCCGAAGAAGAACGTAGTTTGCTGTTGGAAAAAGAACAACTAGCTAGAGCCGAAGCCGAACGCGCCAACCGCATCAAAGATGAATTTTTAGCCATTCTCTCTCACGAATTGCGATCGCCCCTCAACCCGATTTTAGGTTGGGCAAAACTGCTGCAAACCCGCCAATTTGATGCCGCCAAAACCGCCGAAGCTTTAGCCACCATTGAACGTAACGCTAAATTACAGTGTCAATTAATTGATGATTTGCTAGATGTGGCGAAGATTTTGCGGGGCAAACTCAACATAGATGAGGCTCCCGTAAATTTAGTATTTGTCTTAGAATCCGCCCTGGATACAGTCAGAACAGCCGCCGTCGCCAAATCAATTTTATTACATTCCACTCTGCCCCCAATTGGTCAAGTATCCGGTGATTCGGCGCGACTACAACAAATTTTCTGGAATCTGCTATCGAATGCGATTAAATTTACCCCGGCTGGTGGACGAGTAGATGTGCAATTACAGCGAGTAGATAATCAAGCACAAATTACCATCAGCGATACAGGTAAAGGCATCAAACCCGATTTTCTGCCCCATATTTTTGAATCATTCCGCCAAGAAGATGCTTCGACAACTCGTAAATATGGTGGGTTGGGATTGGGGTTAGCCATTGTGCAGTATTTGGTGGAAGCCCACGGCGGCACAATTCAGGCTGACAGCCCCGGTGAAGGACAAGGGGCGATATTCACAGTTACACTGCCCTTGTTAGCTACTAAATCACTGCAAAATCAACCTGATGAGTTATCAACACCAGAACTAAATTTAAGCGGAATTAAAGTCTTAATTGTGGATGATGAACCGGATGCGCGGGAATTAGTCACAGCCGTGCTGGAACAATACGGTGCAGAGATATTAGCTGTTACCCGTGCGGCAGAAGTTTTAGCTTCCCTGGAGTCGTTTCAACCAGATGTCTTCATCAGTGATATTGGAATGCCCGATATGGATGGCTATACACTTATCCAACAAATTCGCTCCTTACCAGCAGACAAAGGCGGAAAAATAGGTGCGATCGCGCTTTCGGCCTATGCCAGAATAGAAGACCAACAGCGTTCTTTATCTGTCGGTTTTCAACACCACATTTCTAAGCCAGTTGATTTAGATAAATTAATAGAAACCGTCTCCGAACTCGCTCATAAATCTTAAGTTAACCAAACAGATTTAGCCTCTAAAATTTACGTATTCTGCTTTACGCTATGGCATTCCTACATCATTCGTGAACTTTTTTCTTCTCTTTGTTCTCTTTCTTTGTGTCCTACCCTTCGGGAAGCCGCTATCGCGTCTATGCGTTCTTTGCGGTTAGTTAAAAAGAATATTTTTTCATAACTCAGACAGGATTGCTACAATCACACTTCAATTATCTATAATTATCAGCTATATTAAACTCAGTTTCGTATTCTGATTCAAGCATTAATTAAATGGAAATACTCATTGAATCAACTAAAGAATTTGAAAAAGACTTGGAAAAATTTAACAATAGAGAAAAATTTAAAATTGTTAAGAAATTAAATCGGTATGTTGACCTAATTTCCAAAAATAGAAATTTACTAGAAAATCAAGCATTTAAACTAAAAAATATTAAATTTAATACTGAGTATGATTCTTCCCTTTATGCCTTAATAATCGATAAAGAGATAAGAATTATACTTACCATAGATGATGATCCGATTTTTGATACAACAGTCATCACTTTATTTAGAGTTGTCAGTACAGAAGATGCTACCCAAGCATATAATTCCGTAGCTGAGTATCTCTATCAAGATTTTAGTATGCAAAATCAAGAAGTTGAGGTTCACTCTAGCTGATGCCACAGATTAAACCACTTTTTGATGAGCATGGTGTAATTTATGAAGCTATGAAAATCTTGCCTGATGAATTAAAAATTGATTTTCTCGAAGCCTTAGCAGAATTAGAAGATAATGAATGTCACCGGACTAGAACTTTTCCTAAAACTAGACTGCGAAAAGTTAAAGGTATTAAACAAGCAATTTACCGTGCTGATATCGATAAATTATCTGGATGGCGGATTCATCTGCAATATATTGAAGGCAAAATTCATTTAAATGACATTATTGAAGGGCAACGTCATGATGATGTGATTGAAGTGATTAAATCTAAAAAACATCGATATGAGTAGATATTAGGAGGAGGCAGAAGACAAGATTGTATTTGATTGACTTTTTTGGCTGATTACTTTGTCCTGATGTTACAGACTCAATTGTGAGATTGATGGTATTTTATTTTTACACAAACTCTTTTATCTCAATTGCAATATAAGTTATGACACTCAATTTATATTTACTGCGACATGGCGAAACTACTTTTAGTCAAAGTGGGAATTTCTGCGGTGAAACTGATGCCGAATTGACAGAAGAAGGAAGACAGATGGCAGAAAGTTTTGCCAATGTTTATCAGAAATTGAAGTGGGAAGCGGTTTATGTTAGCCCAATGAAGCGCACAATTGCAACTGCCAAACCATTTTGTGATGCTACTGGTATGGATATGCAGTTGCGTGATGGACTGAGAGAAGGTAGTTATGGCGAATGGGAAGCTAAGAGTAAATCTTTTGCTCAAGAAAATTATGCCCAAAACTATGTAAAATGGCTGACAGAACCTGCTTGGAATGCACCCAAAGGTGGCGAAACAGCAGTAGATATTGCGAACCGTTCTATGCCTGTAATTGCGGAAATTCAAGAAAAGCATCCCGAAGGTAATGTGTTAGTAGTTTCTCATAAAGCTACGATTCGGATTCTGCTTTGCAGTTTACTGGGAATTGATTTGGGACGCTATCGCTATCGGGTGAATATTTTGGTTGCGTCGGTAAGTATGGTGAAATTTGATGTTCATGGGCCATTGTTAGAAATATTAGGCGATCGCCATCACATACCAGATCATCTCCGCTCTCGTCCAGGAACGTAAATTGCCACAAATGTAAATTGTTAAAGTAACGAAACCCAACAAAGTCTAGATGATGTTGGGTTTTGCGATCACTTGTAACTACTCTCGAAAAAATATTGGCTTTATAAATCAATACGGTTCAGTTAAGGTGATGAGAGTTGATTTCTCAATTTCTGCTTTACCCATCAGACAATGAGCAAGATTTGGGGGAGAATCCCCCAATCCCCCGATTGGGAGACGGTTGCGTCCCCCAAACCCCCTCCAAAATCATTTTTTCGTTTTTTGTTTTTCTTAACTGAACCGTATTGGGCTATATATAGCAGTAGTCAGAGATGTGAGGAAAATTTCAAAGCTTGAATATCAGGAATAGTAAGACTATTACTCCTGCCTCCTGCCTTCTGCTATAAATAATTAAAAAATTCCTCTGGAACTAACCGCAGTTCGCCAGATTTGCAACGGGCAATATCTACCCACAATGCCCGATGATGATGGGTTCCTGATTCCGAAAAGATTAAACTTTCTAGTTGATAAAACTTAGAATCAGCAAAATCGCATTGATAAAGTTGAATGATTTCATGCCCTTGCCGATTGTTATAGATAAATAAGTTTTCAATACAGCCCAAATAGCGAATATTAGTTAACTCAGCTTGAATTTCTTCTTGAAATTCTCGCTGTAAAGCTGCATGACTAGTTTCACCAAAATCAACGCCACCACCCAAGGCGCGATAAAATATTGAATGCTTTGCTGGGTCATAGCCTTCAGAAACAAAAATGCGTTCGCCATCCCGAATTAGTCCTAAAGCTATGACCCGAATTTCCCCTGATTTACTCATTCTTGTTACTAATTATCGTATATGGAGTAAGAACGGCTTTCGCTATCTTCTACAGGCCAATCTTCATTTTCGCCGCCAATATACAATTGTTCAATAGTGACATATTCTTCACTCAGCTGGGTGAGGGCATTGATGAGAATATCTAAAGCGATCGCATCACTAGTTCCCAAGTCGAACCAACAACGCGCCCATTGTCCTTCATACTCAATCTCACCCATGTTGTGCATCAAGGCTAACAAGCTTTTGTCGTAGCCTTGTGCATCATAATCCATATAGCTAATTTCTAGCCCTGTTTCTTGGACTTGTAGATTTTCAGCATTAAACGCGCCCAACTTACCCAAGTAAAACCAGGAATTAAAAACTTCTTCTATATATTCTTTTTCCCGTTGCGAAGGAATGGTACTAAACTGCAACCAAATCCAGACATCAAACGGATTAAATTCACGAAACTGAATGTACATTCAACTATCTCAATTACTGTCGTTCAAAATAAGCATATCAAAGTAGGGAGTAGAGGTTAGAGGTTGGAGGTTGGAGGCTAAGTCTGTAACAATATTCTTTAGTCCCTAGCCCCTAGTCCCTAGCCCCTAATTCTTCAACTGATTAACTGCACTATTGCGTTCCCGCTCAATTTGTTTGACTAAACTAGCGGGTAATTGGGATTTTTTGGTCAAAGCTTTGTCAAAATTGGCGATCGCATCTCGCAGCAACTCTTGACTTTTTTCGCGTCTTCCCTTTTCCTTGAGAATTTGGGCTTTGAGATAATACAACTCTGGGTTATCTGGTGCGCCTTGAATCGCTTGATTGGCATAATCTAAGGCTTGAGTGTATTGTTTCAAATCTCGGTAGCCGATCGCAATGCCTCGGTCTGCCAAATATCTCGGTGCTGCACTTGTCTCTAACCGCCCAATCGCTTCATCAGGATTGGCAAAGGGTAAGTTAACAGAGAGCATCAAATCCATATAGCCTCTGAGTAAATTCAGTTCGGGATCTTTTGGCGAAATCGCTTCGGCTTTATCTAAATATTCATAAACTTGGCGCAACCGACCTAAAGCTTGAGTCGCACCTTTCGCCGCACCTTCCCGCGTCACAATTACCGCACCTTCAAAGAAATGCCCAACGGCGGTATATATGTTACCACGCAAAGGGTCATTAGCAACTAATTTCTGCCCAGCGTCTAAAATTTGCTGGCTGTATTTATCTAAACCTGTGAAATCTCCCTTGGCATAAGCTAACGATGCTTGCATTGCATAAGCTAAAGGTTCATTTGGTTCTTTTGCTAAAGCTTCTTTGAGGTGACGTTCGGCTTCGGGATAATTACCTTGTTGGAAAACAGCTTTAAAAGCGGCTTCTGTATGATCGCCAATTTGATGTGCTTGGTTGCGACCAAAGGGGTCGCCAGCCAAAGAAGGCGTTACCCAAAGATGAAATGCGATCGCAGCCGTAAAACTTACCTGGGCAACTTTAGTTAATTTAGTAAAAACTATTTGTGCAGTGGGAAATGGTTGAGTCATCAGCACCCTCAGAATATGTAGGTGGAAAATAGCTTTGTATACTATCTATAATGCAAAATTCTGCACTAACTATTTTGTCTTAATTGACAACTCTTAGGTTCCCTTGACCAATAATTTATGGTGAGCAACTATTCTGATAAGTACGGTGTTTGATAAAGTTAGCAATTCTTGGATGACTGTCTTAATTCGGCAATTTGCTTTACATTCTGCATAACGCTCGGTAATACTGCTTGAAATTGTCGCCCTAAGATTTGACCAAATAAAAAAGCCAGCAATCCTTGAAATGTTATTTCATGAGTAAAATATGTGCCATCTGATTGAACATTAAGATAGCGATGTACATTTAAACTACACAATGGCAAGTTAATTGTAAAAGTATAACTTTTGCCTGGAATTAATTGTGAGATTTTAAATGTTGAAACTCGTCCTTGTTTTGGCGTAAGTTTACCTCTGGCTCCCAGTGCAAAGGGACTTTCTAAATAAGCATCAGACAATTCTGTATCCCATTTTGACCAATGCTCTACATCTGTCCAAATTGACCAGATTTTTTCGGGTGAAGCTGATGTTTTCAGAGTATGACTAAATTTCATCGTTAATTTTCCTACCCATTTTTTACTAAATTGGGCCTCGCGTAATAGCAGTAGGCTCTTGGAGAATCTCAAATTTTTTAACCCCAATATTGCCCACTGTGGGATTATTCCCCATACCAACAAAAAAAACATTATCGAGATAATTGTTTAATGCAATTTCATTTTCAAATAAGTAATAGCCATTGGCTTCTCGATTTATCTCATCAATTGACCAAATTTTCCATCTCAATCCTTGGACAGCAGCAAGACGAGGCGCATGTTCGAGCATCTGCTGTTTAAATTCAGCAGTGGATGTTTTATATTTGAAGTTGATTTGTAAAATACGCATAGAATTTGTTATTGTTTGTGCCATTGCTTGATCATTTGATTGCGGTTTTATCCAAGGGCTAGTGTTACCTAGCAGCCATCCGGTGATTGCAGATATAGCGATCGCCATAAAAAAGAGAATCTTCTGATTCATAAAATTTGGGATTTTCAATTGTGCAGAAATTTGAGCTATTGCTTTCAGTCTTTCCTATAAGAAAAGACTGTTTTGCTATGAATTCTGGACACTCAATTAGTCAATCAGTAATATATTGACACTGCCAATATAAAACTAAAATATTGGCAGTGTCAATATAAAAAGAAAAATATGGCTCAATATCATCATGGAAACTTACGCAATACTCTGCTGGCGATCGCCATAGAACTGTTAGCGGAGGATGGGGTTGAGGCGCTGAGTTTACGCAAAATGGCGCAGAAAGCCGGAGTCAGTCACAATGCGCCTTATATGCACTTTGCCGATAAAGAAGCTGTACTGGCGGCGATCGCCCAAGAAGGCTTTCGTCTGCTGACAGTTAACGTAGAATCTGCCATATCTCAAGCTGATAACAGTACTCGTCAAAAGTTAATTGCAGCCAGTCAGGCTTATGTCAAATTTGCCATCAATCATGCCAATCATGTGCAAATCATGTTTCGTCCTGTAGATGTAGCCCAATATCCCAACTTAGAAGAAGTTGCCCAAGCCTCACTCAACCAATTATTTGAGCTGGTAAAAGCTGGTCAAGAAAATGGAGAACTGATTGCTGGCGATACTTACGAAATCACAAAAGCAATCTGGGCGATGGTGCATGGAGTAGCAATTCTGTCCATTGCTTACCAAACTACTAATCTATTCTCAGAAAAAACTTCTAGAAGAGATGTTGTATCAGTATTTGTCAATTTATTATTAGATGGAATTGCCGTATATAGCATTTCTGACAATCGCAGTTTTTAAATTTTCACACCTTTGCGATCGCCTACTTCACTTTTTCAACCTAAGCTGTTTTATGAAAAACCCTGCAAACCAAGTTTATCCAGTTATTTGGCACAATGATTCCGTATCACTCATTGACCAAACCCGTTTACCTAATGAATACGCCTTTGTGGAAATTCATCGTAGTGAAGATATGGCACGGGCGATTAAAACGATGATTGTACGGGGTGCGCCGGCTATTGGGGTGGCTGCGGCTTACGGGATGTATCTGGGGGCGAGAGAAATTATCACCAAGGAACGCACTGAATTTTTAACCCAGCTAGAAAATATCGCGCAATTATTAGGCTCTACTCGTCCCACGGCGGTAAACTTATTCTGGGCAATTAGTCGGATGTTAAAAACTGCCCACACCACTGAGGGAAGCGTCGAAGATATCAAACAAGTTTTATTCCAAACCGCCCAAGCCATTAATGCAGAAGATTTGCAAACTTGTCAGGCGATTGGTGATCATGGTTTAACTGTATTGCCGAAAACACCCGAAAAGCTAACTTTACTGACTCACTGCAATGCAGGCGCGTTAGCAACTGCGGGTTATGGTACAGCTTTGGGTGTGGTGCGTTCTGCTTGGCGCGAAGGGCGTTTAGAAAAGCTGTTTGCTGACGAAACTCGTCCCCGCTTGCAAGGTGCAAAACTCACAGCTTGGGAATGTGTACAGGAAAATATACCTGTGACATTAATTACAGATAACATGGCCGCCCATTGTATGCAGAGGCGTTTAATTCACGCTGTTGTTGTTGGTGCTGATCGCATTGCGGCTAATGGTGACACAGCCAATAAAATTGGTACCTATAGTTTAGCGATCGTGGCTAAAGCTCACAATGTACCATTTTTTGTCGCTGCGCCTTTTTCCACCGTTGATTTTGCCTTATCTAATGGTAGTCAAATCCCTATAGAAGAACGTCACCCAGAGGAAATTTATCAAGTTGGAGATACCAGACTCACCCCAGAAGGCGTAGATTTTTACAATCCAGCTTTTGATGTCACCCCAGCCGAGTTAATTACAGCCATCATTACAGAAAATGGAGCATTTGCATCTGGTGATTTAGCAAAGTACCAGTTAAAACAGTGTGTTAACTAACTATCATCACTGTTTTTATGCAAATTACTATTCAGCCTCGGCGGAAAAAATACCAGACTCCAACCAACCAAAATTCCCACCGAAGCAAAAGCCTGCTTTCTCATTTATTTACAGCAGGCATTTTTTTCAGTAGTCTAGTTTCTTTGTTACCGACACCTGCGGCTGGTCAAGTTAATCTTGGACAGCAACTTTTACAAGAAGTCTCAAAATGTGCTGAGGCTAAAATTTCTGATCAACAGCTAATCAATCAAGCTGAATCAGAAGCTATCACAACAAAATGTGCTTTACAAATTCTCACTTTAACTTCAAATGGAGAGTTTCGCCCTGATGCTATTGAGCGCGTCACCGCTTTTATGGAAGCGGTTGGTGTGAAACTCCCGCAATCAACTAGTCAAGGACGAGCCAACATCAAATTGCAATTAGATAGTAAGAGTTCTGTGTTTAGAATTCCCGTCCGTATTGGCAGACAAACGCAAATTTTTATTTTAGATACTGGCAGTGGTCAAACAATTATCAATACTCAAATTGCTGAACAATTAGGTCTGAATAGTAAACCTATTCCCAATGGACTTTTAGAATATAAACCAGTTATTGGTAATAATTTCAAAAACCTAGAAGTTAAGACTCATATCTTACCAGGTTTAAGTGTAAATTCTGCTACTGTTTCTGGTCTTTATGGCTTAGAATTACCTACACCAGCCTTACCACAAGATATATCTGGAGTTTTAGGATTAGATTTTCTCAGTAAATTCGATGTTGTTCTCAATCCCAAAAAACAACAATTACAACTATTACCACCTTCTAATCCTGTTGCGGGTGCTATTCCTTTAAAGGGAACCTTTGGGATTTTAACGACTCAAGTTTACATTAACGGTCAAGGGCCTTTTAATTTTGTTTTAGATACAGGAGCTTATACAATCGCAGTTTCTAAATCTATCGCTCAAAAATTAAAAATTGACACTCGCAACGCCCAAACCGCAGAAGTATTCGGTTTAGGAGGACGGGAAACAGTTAAAAAAATTAAATTAAATCAACTCCAAATTCAGCAACATCAAGTTACTGAAATTGATGCTGTTATTGTCGAGCAAAGTAATATTCTCAAACTTCCTGGTGTAGAAGGTATTATTGGACAAAACTTTCTCAATCAATATCAACAACACTGGCGCTTTGATAAACCCAATGCACTAGGAGTTGTGCAATCGGGAAGTTTAGTTTTACAAACTTTATTAATGGAATGAAGAGTGCTGAGTTGAAAGTGCTGAGTACGGTAAAGCACCTAGCCCCAATGAATGGAATTCGTGGCTATACAAACAAAGTCCGCCCATGTGGACTCTTGTAAAATCAAGCCAATAGTAACGCAAAACTATCACTTGGTGCGTTACGGCTAGATATTATTTTGTCTACATTGCCAAATCCTTACACAGCCGTAACACATCCTACTTATACTTTATAAATAGACTCTAACTATGAACAAACCTAGCTTCATCACTGGATTAATTATTTGTCTAATTTGGATTAGTGGTTGTACTAATTCCTCTACAGAAGTTAGTCAAGAAACCCCGACAACTAAATCTGAAATTACCCAAAGCCCTAGCCCAATCTCTGAAGTGACTGCATCTCCTGAAGCAACTCCCACAACCGAAGTTGCGCCATCAGAAAACCCAGAAACATCGACAAAAGATTTACCAACTCTTGGTACAGTCAAAGAATTAGTCAACGGTGATTTATTGTGTTATGTCACATTAATTGATGAGCAAGGAATTGAACGTCCGGTAGGCGCATCTTTTGAGATTTGTGCAGAATCAGCGAAATTTTTAAACAAAAAAGTGCGTGCATCTTACACAATTGAATCGGTAAGTGATTGTCAAAGTGCTGAACCATGTGGCAAAACTAAAAAAGAATCAATCATTACTAAGATGGAAGTTTTGACTCAGTGAAAAATATAGCTGATACCAATTCTATAAGAGCATATAAACCCCTCAGACTGAAGTCTGGGGCTATACAAACAAAGCCTGCCTCCGCAGGCTCAAAAGGCTTGATTTTACCTTAGTCCGCGTGGTGCGCCAAGCGCAGCGCAAGCGCGATAGGCGGACTTTGTTTTTATAGCCGCGATTTTAATCGTCGGGGCTAGGTGCAAGATATTTGTATACGCTTCTTCATATCGATTTGGTATGACCAAGGATGCGAAACTAATCTAGAGTATTCATGTATAAAAAAACATTTAACCTAAAAACCTGGGCTATTCGTTTTGCTTGGGTTTTTGTGATTATTGGATTAGCATTTCTCTATTTATATCCCGTAATTAGTTGTAGAGTTTTACATGATCAAACTGCTTGTGAAACTGAGAAGTGGCAGCAGCATAATTTACCCAATACTTAATTTGATAATTCAGGAAATATTCTATCTCCAGTAATAGAATCAAAGATAAATAACTGAGTTAAATCTAATTGTAAGGATAAGCGATCGCCTACATTCACCCGCACATTTCCACCAAGCTGCACATTCAACAACACTGTCGAACCAGGTAAGCTGGCTCTAATTAAAGTTTCTCTCCCCAAAGGCTCAACCACCTTCACATCTACCAGCAACTCTCCTACCTCTTCCTCTCCGTGTTCTCTGCGCCTCTGTGGTTCGTTAATAGAAATATGTTCTGGACGAATACCTAAATCATAACTTTGCCCTGGACGCAGTTGTAATGTTTCCCTGACAACTTCGGGAATTGCTATTAATTGTTCACCCACATCAAAGCCATCATTGGTATATTTTGCTGACAAAATATTCATTGGTGGATTGCCTAAAAAAGTTGCCACCATTTGATTTGCTGGAAGCGCGTAAATGCTTTGGGGTTCGCCAATTTGTTGGATTCTCCCCCGATTCAGCACCACAATTTTATCAGCCAAGGTCATCGCCTCAACTTGATCATGAGTTACATAAACCGTGGTAATTCCTAACTCTTGATGGAGTTGTTTTAATTCGGCTCTGGTATCATCGCGCAATTGAGCATCTAAATTAGATAAAGGTTCATCTAATAAAAATACTTGTGGTTCACGGGCGATCGCTCTTCCTAATGCTACCCGTTGTTGCTGACCACCAGAAAGCTGTTTGGGTTTGCGATCTAACAAATGTTCCAACGAAAGCGATCGCGCCACCGTCGCTACTCGTTCTTGAATAAGTTTCGCGTCCACCTTTCGCATCTGCAACCCAAAGCCGATATTTTCCGCCACCGTCATGTGCGGATAAAGGGCGTAGTTTTGAAACACCATCGCCACATCGCGCTGTCTGGCGGGGATGTTATTCATTAAGCGATCGCCTATAAATAGTTTGCCAGAAGTGGCAGTTTCTAAACCCGCGATCGTCCTTAAAATTGTCGATTTCCCACAACCAGAAGGCCCGACTAACACCCAAAATTCGCCATCGGGAATTTCAAAGCTAATATCTTCGATGGCGGTGACGTTATTAAACCGACGTTTAATTTCTTCAAGACGTACTTTAGCCATTATTTAATTTTGTCCTTTGTTATTTGTCATTTGTCACTTGTCATTTGCCCTTTATTTTTATAACTAAGGAATAATGACTATTAACAATTAACTATTTTCAGGCTGTTTAGTATTAGGTTCTAAACGAATCGTTGTCTGAGTAAAACTCTTACGTTCAGAGCCAAATTTTCTGACTCTTAAAATTTTTAAGTTATACTCTGAACGCAAATCATCTGCTATTTCTACCTTATGCTTATTCATAGGCTGCTAATCCTACAGAAATTTTATTTTATTTGTGAAAATTGAGAGACTCAGATCCCCGACTTCTTTAAGAAGTCGGGGATCTTATTTTTCACGCATGATTTAGGATTGCTACAGTATTGTTTCATTACTTTCAGGTTCTAAACAAAGCTCAATGACCTCTTTAATATTGACCATTAACTCATCAATTGTTTCTCCTTGGCTATAACAACCTCTTAGCTGCGGGACTTCTCCGACATAATAGCCATCTTCATCCCGTTCAATAATGACGTAAAATTCGCGTTTGATGTTATTCCGCATACTTTAATTTTACGATTTTACTAATTTCATACTTCACACTTCATCCCTTATTCGTCCACGCCGGATGAGCAAATAAAGACGCAATAACTCGCACACCTCGCAGTTGATTAGATAAAGGTAAATGACCTTTTGGCGCACTCAAATCCCAAATAAAGCTATTAGGATAACGTGTCCAAGTATTCCCATTTTTCCAGGCGATTTTCGTCCAGAAATTATCCCAATTTTTGCCGAGGCTTAACCAAATTTCGCGCTGTACCGAAAAGCCAAATTTTCCTTCCGAATGAACTAACCACAAATTATTAATGGTGTGTAAGTCAGTCACAGGGAAATTATCAATTTCCGTAAAATACAGCCATTTGCGCTTGACAGCCGTTGGCCCTGCTACTTCGCACATTTTCTCAATAGTCATGCGATCGGCGGCTTGGAAGTCTTGAGCAGCAAGTAGCTGTTGTAAAGGTTTGTAATTGATCCCTGCGTCTGATTTTAGAGGTACAATGCCTTCAGGAAAATTTGTTTGGAGAAATTCTCTGGCGTTTGGTGCATCAGAGTTGTAAAGGACTTGGTAAGCTTTACCATCAATCCAAGTTGCTGGGGACTCACGACGTTTCAATAAAAATTCCCTCAACACTTCCAATCCCTCGTTACCTAATTCGGCTAACTGTGGGATGATCTGTTGTTGGACTTGAAGAGACCCAGCGATTAAGCGTTGTCTGAGGGAGTCGATGTCATTAGCAGTGCCTGATACAATCATTGGGTCTGTCATGCCATTACTCGTGTTAGCGGTCAGTGAACAAGCGATCGCTATCGTGGATTCTTGATGATGAAACACTGATAGCGAAAAGTAGTTTACTATTTTTGATCGTACAAAATTGCGTCAGTTTCACTTAATCCCCAAATGCTGTAAAAGGGGAATAGGGGGAAAATCTGCATATTGCGGGGCTAGAAGTTAGAGACGCTTAGGCTAGAACCCAAGCAAGATGAAGCATTAAGGCTGAAGGTGAAATTTATATTTGATATTTCATACTTCAAACTTCATACTTCGTACTTTTTATGTTTTTCTGGAGTGTTGGAACTATGTACGAAAAGATTACCCCCCCGACTAGTGGATCAAAAATCACCTTTAAGAATGGTGAGCCAGTTGTGCCTGACAATCCAATTATCCCGTTTATTCGTGGCGATGGCACAGGTATTGATATCTGGCCTGCTACCCAAAAGGTACTAGATGCGGCGGTAGCTAAGGCGTATCAGGGTAAACGCCAAATCAGTTGGTTTAAGATTTACGCTGGTGATGAGGCTTGTGATTTATACGGTACTTATCAGTATTTACCCGAAGATACTCTGACAGCGATTAAAGAATATGGTGTGGCAATTAAAGGGCCTTTGACCACTCCTGTAGGTGGTGGGATTCGTTCTTTAAACGTGGCATTGCGGCAAATTTTTGACTTGTATGCTTGCGTGCGCCCTTGCCGTTACTATGCTGGTACGCCTTCACCCCACAAAAACCCTGAGAAGCTAGATGTCATTGTTTATCGGGAAAATACTGAAGATATATATTTGGGAATCGAATGGAAACAAGGTAGTGAAATCGGTTCACGCTTAATTTCCATCCTCAACAAAGAACTGATCCCCGCCACCCCAGAACACGGGAAAAAGCAAATTCCCCTCGATGCAGGGATCGGGATTAAACCCATCAGCAAAACTGGTTCCCAGCGTCTAGTACGTCGCGCCATCAAACACGCCTTAACTTTGCCCAAACACAAGCAACAGGTAACGCTGGTGCATAAGGGTAACATCATGAAGTACACCGAAGGCGCATTCCGTGATTGGGGTTATGAACTAGCCACCAGCGAATTCCGTCAAGAGTGCGTTACAGAACGGGAATCTTGGATTTTAAGCAACAAAGAGAAAAATCCCAATATTTCCCTAGAAGACAACGCCCGTCAAATTGACCCTGGTTTTGATGCTCTTACCCAAGAGAAAAAAGCGCAAATTGTCAAGGAAGTGGAAACAGTTCTTAACTCAATTTGGGATAGCCACGGCAATGGCAAGTGGAAAGATAAAGTCATGGTCAATGACCGGATTGCTGACAGTATTTTTCAACAAATCCAAACCAGACCAGATGAATATTCAATTCTGGCTACAATGAACCTCAACGGCGATTATTTGTCGGATGCAGCCGCCGCTATTGTTGGTGGTTTAGGTATGGGGCCAGGCGCGAATATTGGTGATGCTTGCGCCGTTTTTGAAGCAACTCACGGTACAGCACCCAAGCACGCAGGCTTAGACAAAATTAACCCTGGTTCAGTGATTTTGTCTGGCGTGATGATGTTGGAATATCTGGGTTGGCAAGAAGCAGCCGACTTAGTTAAGAAAGGTTTAGGAGATGCGATCGCTAATGGTCAAGTCACCTACGATTTAGCAAGGTTAATGGAACCACCTGTAGAACCTCTCAAATGTTCTGAATTTGCCGACGCAATTATTCAACATTTCGGTTAATTTCCGTTAATTATTAGGATGGGGTTTTCCCATCCTAAAAGGACTGATGATTTTAAATTACTAATCTTCAGCACCAGGTAATTGAATCAATTTTTCTGCAACAATTTTGGGTAATTCTTTTGATGAATAACTATAAGTCAAGAGTAAAAATTCTACAGCCTTGTGCATTAATTGTTGCCTATTGACTACATCAGCTAGTTGAAATTGGTTATATGTACCGTTCATAACTTCTAAACTAGCATCTGCGATCGCATCTTCAATTACTTCATCTTCTATTAAACTTTCCCATTCATCTTGATTGACATAATAAGATTTTTTATTGTCTTTAATATTAATTTTTTGAATTTCTCGTACAGAGTTACGAATAGACGCAGACCAAGAATTTGTTAGTCGCTTTTCTACTTGATTTTTAATTAAATGAATCAATAAAATTTTTAAATAAGATTGAATATTTCTCAGTATTGCCTGTCTACTCATCCCCTCTAACTCATCAACAATCGCCAAAGCATCTTCGTAACGTCCTTGTAAAATACTATTTCTGAGGTCGGTTAATTCTTGTGTCATTTTCATTAACCTCTAAGTCATAATATTAATCATATCCTGCCCATAAGAATAGATAATTATGGTAATCACACCAATTAAAGAAAATACCTCAACAAACTATTCCCTAGAAGATTGGCTGCAAAGTCCCCCAGAAGGTACAGAATGGGTAAATGGGGAACTGCTGGAGAAAGAAGAAGTGACATTGAAACACAGCCGTATACAAGGAAATTTATACTTTTACTGGAGAAATTATAAAAACACTAGTGAACAAGGCGGTGAGGTTTATACAGAAGCACCTTGTCTGACTAACAAACAAGGTCGTCGTCCTGATGTGGCTTATCTTACCCCAGAACTGATGCAGCAATTTGGAGAACCTGCGGTTTTACCGCAAAGTTTTCCTTTAATAGCTGAGATTATTTCCCCTACAGATTTAGCAGAAGATATGATTGCCAAATCTCAAGAATATTTGCAATCTGGTAGTGAAGAAGTTTGGTTAGTATTTCCTGAAAATAGTTGGATTATTATAATTACTAAAAATCAGCGACTCGTATTTATTGCAGGTGAAGTAGCCAGAACTCAAACTGTACTTCCAGGTTTTAATGTTGCGGTGAACGAACTATTAGGTTAAATCAGGTTGAGAGCAGTAAGAATTTTAATTATAATAAATACAACCCTTCAGTAGTGGATAAAATCATGGGTGAGCAACTTTTAGTCAAAGATATTGATAATTGTTACATACCAGATGCTAACCTACTCATAACTGAAGATGATACGCCAGTAGATAATCTTGTCTCTGCCAAACAACAACGCCTTTTAGTTAGTTCCCTTTATAGTTCTTTACAAAATCATGTTTTTTTAGCGGCAGCTAATGTTGGGGTTTACCATACATATACCGAACCTGCGATCGTTCCTGATGTATTTGTGAGTTTTGATGTTCAAACACCGGAGAATTGGTGGGAAAAAGAAAATCGCTGTTACCTTGTTTGGAAATTTGGTAAATCACCAGAACTGGTAATTGAAATTGTCTCTAATAAAAAGGGCAATGAATTAGATGAGAAACTCCAAATTTATGAAAAAATGCGAGTTGCTTATTATATTGTCTATGACCCCCAGCAAAATTTGGGAGAGCAAGTTTTAAGAATTTATACGATTAAGGGTAGACGTTATCTAGAAACGACAAATAATTGGTTAGAAGATATTGGTTTAGGCGTTACTTTGTGGACTGGCGAATTTGAAGGGAGAAATGATAGTTGGTTGCGTTGGTGTGACCAAGCTGGTAGTATTTTACTGACTGGTGACGAACGCGCTCGACAAGCAGAACAACGCGCCCAATTACTAGCAGAGAGATTAAAAGCTTTGGGTGTAGATCCTGATAGTATTTAACCTAAATTTAACAATAGCTGAAAAAATCAGTGAACTTAGATAAGGCTTATTTCCTACTCCCTACTCCCCATGCCCTATTCCCTGCCTACACAAGTAAATTTGTCCTATATTTATTTTGATAGTTAAGCCATAAAGGTGATGTTTTGTAGCCTAAATCTATGACAATAAAAATTGACAACAAATTGCATAGATTTGCTGTAAAAAATTCTTATGACTCTTAACCGCAGACATTTCTTGTTTTTACTGGGTGCAGGTGCAGGTACTTTTGCATTAGATTCTTTGGCGTTGGCTGATAAATCACCTGTTAGTCAAGCACCAAGCACTACAAGCGTAATTGAACTACCACCTTTACCATACCCTTACGAAGCATTAGAACCACACATTGATGCTAAAACAATGCAGTTCCATCACGATAAGCACCATGCAGCTTATGTGAAAAATTTGAATGCTGCATTAGACAAACACCCAGAACTGAAAAACAAACCTGTTGAAGAACTGTTACGCAAATTGGGCAAAGTTCCCGCAGATATTCGTACAACAGTTCGTAATAATGGGGGTGGCCATGTCAACCACTCGATGTTTTGGAAAATTATGAAGCCGCAGGGAGGCGGAGAACCAACAGGAGAAATCGCCACTGCAATTAATCAAAATTTTGGTAATTTTGCAGCTTTCAAAAAGCAATTTAACGAAGCTGGTGCTGCACGTTTTGGTAGTGGTTGGGTTTGGCTTGTACGTAACAAAAATGGCAAGTTAGAAATTACAACCACAGCAAATCAAGATAATCCCATTAGTGAAGGAAAATATCCTATTCTCGGCAATGATGTTTGGGAACATGCCTATTATCTCAACTATCAAAACCGCCGCGCTGATTATTTAACAGCATGGTGGAATGTTGTTAACTGGGATGAGATTAACAATCGATTTGCAGCAGCAAATAAATTTGCTTATTAAGGTTGATTGGTAAATACAAATAAGCTCAGATCCCCGACTTCTTAAAGAAGTCGGGGATCTTGTTTTTTACAGAAAGATTAGGATATTTTGTAATTTTACCTCCTGCCTTCTGCCTTCTCCCAATATCACAATCCCAATGCTTTGCGTGTACCTGCTCCGACAATACCATCTGCTGTTAAACCTTGCTTTTGTTGAAATGCTGTAACAGCATCATCGGTAGCTGCGCCAAATATACCATCGGCTTTGAGATTAAAGCCTTTTTGATTGAGAGCGTTTTGTACAGCAAGTACATCATCTCCTCGCATGGGTGGGTCAGTCAAAAATAATAGTCTTGGCTGTCCAGAAACCGAATTAGGTTGGGATAAAGCTCGCATTTCCGCTTGGATAATGGGAAATTTTGCATCCCAAGTAGCGGGATCTCTGACATTTAAACCATCATCAATATGAACTGAGTCTGCGGGTGTAAAATCTCCTCCCCAGCGCAACATCGGGTCATTACGTATGCTTTGAATAAAGTTTTGAATGCTTTGAGGTAGATTTTTTAAGTTGCTTTTATCAAGAGCATTGCTGTTAAATAGCTTATCTCCTAGCATCACATTCATATCAATGCTGTGACCGACTAAATGATTTGAACGACTAGCAGGACGGACAATTGCGCCTGACACTACGCCGCCTTGTAAACGGGTAGAACTTGTGACATAAATTTTGATACCTGCATCAGTCGCAAATTTATCAATTTTTTCTAGTGAATCAAAAAAATCAACGTCTGCTAAAAGAGGTTTCCCGATAAATCGAGGTGATTTAAATGCGTCTAATTTAGTTACCATAACTACCTTTATTTTGGTATGCACTAGTACAACAAGGCAAAAGTAAAAAGGCAAAAAGAAAAAGAAAGAATAACGATACTACAAGCCTTTTAGCAATTCCTTCTGGTCTATTTATTTACGCCGACCTGTACTAGTTAGTTGCTGTGAAATACTCTATGGTGATAGAGGTTGGGATGGAGAAAGTAAGACTAGATAGTTATTGATTTAGGATATTTTGCATACTTTTAGAAGTAGCCTTAAGTATAATTTTAGTTTTTTAAATTGGCAGAGCAAGTATTAAGAAATATCAAGTGATTAGCTGCGATCGCGCACACTTAAAGCAGTATCAGAAAAGTCACTAAATACACCATCAACCCCTAAACTAAAAAATAGTTCATATTCCCCTTGGGGATTACCTTGAAAATCAAGAGGTAGAAAGTAGTCTTCGTTGCGAAAAGTCCAGGCGTGTACTTGCAAGTTAGTAGCATGGGCATTTGCAACAACAGATGTGGGCGATCGCAATTGATTTTGATCATCTCTAGGAACTAAAATATCTTTATGAATACCAATTGTTTGGGCGTATTTAGCAATTTCTTCTAACCCTGATTGCGTCACTAAATCGGTATATGTGCGAATATCACCACTAACGACAAAATCATAAGGTTGACCAGTAAGATTGATTAACTGTACTAAAGGTAAATGAGTTTTTTGGGCTAAATCTTGTAAGTTACTCACTTCAAATGATTGAATATAAATCGGTACATTTTCTTTCTGATAACCTAAAGTGGCAAGTAAAGGTTCTTCTAAAGCTAAATTTATGTTTCTAAAATAAGTGGGATGTTTTGTTTCTGGATAAATCCCAATATTACGACCTAATTGTTTACTATAATTTTTGGCTAAATCAATAATTTCTTGGAGTGTCGGAATTTCGCACAAATCATCATAAATAGTATTTTGCTGACGTAATTGAGGGATTCTTTCTTTGGCGCGTAATGTTTTGATTTCGGACAGGGTGAAGTCTTCTGTAAACCAACCTGTTTTTGATTCGCCATCGATGATTTTAGTTGTGCGTCGTTCAGCAAATTCGGGATGCTTCGCAACGTTAGTGGTTTCGGAAATTTCGTTTTCGTGACGCGCAATTAAAACACCGTCTTGAGTTGAAACTAAATCTGGTTCAATGTAGTCTGCACCACAATTAATTGCTAATTCGTAAGCGGCTAAAGTATGTTCTGGGCGATAGCCACTCGCGCCGCGATGAGCAATAATGATTGGTTTTTTATTCATGAGGATGATTGTATGTGTGTTGGGAAAGGAGAATTTTTTATCTCACGCAAAGGCGCAAAGACGCAAAGGGTTAGAGCAAAATTATTTATTTAGTCAGCAGAATCAGAATTGATGCAACAGGTCTATAATTAATGGGCATTTTTTTAACAAATGTTAATATTGGGGGACGGGATGCGATCGCCTATTACCTATTGCTCATACCTTTTGATACCCAAGAAGATTAACCTAGAATTATCCCAACAAATAAAATTATATTTACTTAGTATCGTTCTATAAGAATAATGATTCAGATTCAGCCCGAACTCAAGCGCATAGAAGAATTACGCCAGCTTTTGCAACAAGCAAGTTACGCCTATTATGTTTTGGACGCACCAATCATGGAGGATGCAGTCTATGACCAGCTATACCGCGAATTACAACAGTTGGAAACACAGTACCCTGAATTGGTGACACCCGACAGTCCAACTCAGCGTGTGGGTGAAAGACCGGCGACTCATTTCACTTCAGTGCGGCATAATATCCCCTTGTATAGTCTAGAGAATGCTTTTAATATTGATGAGTTGCAAGCTTGGGATCAACGTTGGCGGCGACAACTCCCGACAACCGACGGGGTAAAATATGTCTCGGAGTTGAAAATTGATGGTTCGGCTTTGGCGCTGACTTACCAAGATGGCGTGCTAGTTAGGGGTGCAACTAGAGGTGATGGGGTTACGGGTGAAGAAATTACCCAAAATGTGCGGACAATTCGTTCTATTCCCTTGCGTTTAAACTTTGATGGGATAGAACCGATAGAAAGAATAGAGGTGCGCGGTGAAGCATTTTTACCGTTGGAAGTGTTTAAACAAATCAACGAAGAACGACAAAAAGCAGGCGAACAGTTATTTGCAAACCCCCGCAACGCCGCCGCAGGTACACTCAGACAATTGGACTCGCGTATTGTAGCGCGGCGACGGTTAGATTTCTTTGCCTATACACTGCATATTCCGGGGATGGATGATGCGAGTATTGCTAATACCCAATGGGAAGCCTTGGAATTATTGCAAAAAATGGGTTTTCGGGTAAATCCCAATCATCAGTTGTGTGAGTCTTTGGCAGAAGTAGCAGAATATTACAAATACTGGGATACGGAAAGATTGAATTTACCCTACATGACCGATGGTGTAGTGGTCAAACTCAATGCTTTTAAACTGCAAGAACAGTTAGGGTTTACCCAAAAATTCCCGCGTTGGGCGGTGGCGTTGAAGTATCCAGCCGAGGAAGCACCCACCCGTGTGGAAAATATTGCGGTGAATGTGGGTAGAACTGGGGCGTTAACACCGTTAGCAGAGATGCGTCCGGTACAATTGGCGGGAACAACAGTTTCTCGTGCTACTTTACATAATAGCGATCGCATCGCCCAATTAGACATCCGCATCGGTGATACTGTAATTGTTCGCAAAGCTGGGGAAATTATTCCCGAAGTGGTGCGGGTAATTAAAGAACTGCGTCCGGCTGATACTGTACCATTTGTTATGCCTAGCCATTGCCCTGTTTGCGGTCAACCAGTGGTGCGAGAATCAGGAGAAGCCGTGACTCGTTGCGTCAATGCTTCTTGTGCAGCTATTCTCAAAGGTTCCATTGAACATTGGGTTAGCCGGGATGCTTTGGATATTAAAGGTGTGGGGGAAAAATTAGTGCATCAACTGGTAGATAAAGGTTTGGTGCATTCTGTAGCTGACTTGTATGACTTGACAGAAGCGCAATTATGTAGTTTGGAGAGAATGGGGGAAAAATCGGCACAGAAATTAGTAGATGCGATCGCCCAATCAAAAAATCAACCTTGGCATAGGGTATTGTATGGCTTAGGCATTCGTCATGTCGGCAGTGTGAATGCCCAACTCATTACCGAAAAGTATCCCACCGTCGAGAAATTAGAAACCGCCAAGCAATCAGACATTGCAGGTATTTATGGTATTGGTGCAGAAATCGCCCAGTCTGTTTATCAGTGGTTTCATATTGATGCCAATCAAGCTTTAATTGCAAGGTTAGGAAATACAGGTTTACAATTAGCTGCTGAAGAAACGGCAACTATGGGTGAAAGTAATCAAAAGTTTGCCGGGAAAACTTTTGTCGTCACAGGCACATTACCCACCCTAAAGCGAGATGAAGCTAAAGCACTCATCCAAAAAGCAGGCGGTAAAGTAACTGATTCCGTCAGCAAAAAAACTGATTATTTGGTAGTAGGAGAAGATGCTGGTTCTAAATTAGCCAAAGCCCAGTCTTTAGGAATTACTCAGTTAACTGAGGCACAGTTACTCCAGATGTTAACTGACGAATAAACTGGAGAAATTAACTAAATTCCATCGTCTCCACAAAGGACAAAATATTATCTTTAATGTACTCAGCTTCTTCAGCAATATCATTTGGTGTTTCGCCATTTAAAAAGCTGCGTTGACTACTAACTATATATAAAAACTCGCCATTAATAAAGGCCAGCAATCCACGATAGGCATCTAATCTCGTAGAACTACCGTTATTTTCCTGTTGAGACATTGTTGAACCTTTCGGCATATCAACTAAGGCATAATATGCCCCTGCAAAAATATCTTCTAAATATTCGCCATACTTGATTTCTGAATCTGGCAGATGTGCAAAAATTGCCTGCGGCACATATTTATCAACTAAAATAGTTTTTAAATATTCTTCCTGCCCTTCTGATTCTAATTCTTCTAACTGTTCTGGTGGTATGGGATAATAATCGATTCTGAGCAAAGTTCCAAAGTCATCAGAAAAACCCACCACACCTTCTTGCGTTTGAATTCTCCCTCCTTGTTCTGCGTCAACCGGAATCGGAACTGTAAAATTCCCTAAAGGCGATTCATAAACATCTTCGATATATTCAACCTCAGTTAATATCCCTTCTTCCTCCTCCAAATATTCTGCATTCTCTCCTGCTTGAAAAGCTGCAATTATTTCTTTAGTAATTTCATCAGCTTCTTCATCTTCCAACTCCAAAGCTTCTTGCAACTTTTTCAAAAAAGGTTCTTTACTTTTAGGAATAGTGAATTCTTCTTCATCTAAAAGTGTCACTACTCCAGCCGCAAAACCATCTAATAAAACTTCTTCAGTGAGCGATTCATTAGCAGTATTAAACAACGGACTTAGCCCTTGTGATTCTGCGATATCGATGAGTTTGTCAACAATTTCTAATAGTTCATCTTCAGAATATGCTTCAAAAACCTCAAATTGCCACAAAATCCCCGCTAAACCTTCGGGATCTATTTCTTCCACCGAAGCATCAGCAAGCGCAGTTACGACAGCAATTGCAGCGACAGCTTCTTCTGGTGTTAAAGATTCTGTTAGTGTTTTTTGTGAATTAAAAACCTTGTCATATTTAGTCATAAATGTTACCTCTTTTGCTTGCTTACCAGTTTGGTTAATAATGGGCGATCGCCTGAATTTTTTCCTCAAATCATTAATATCAAAATTTACTTGTATGGCATCCTCTAACCTTTCTTCATCCTCCAAATGAAACATCTAAATAATAATTAGTCCAGACTTACGCAATAACTCTCTAAAACTCTCTTAACTTCGTGTCCTTCGCGCCCTTTGCGGTTTATTTTTTCATAATAATTTTACGTAAGTCATATTAGTAATACCTTTACCCAAATATTCCTAGATAATCATCACTCCCGGCTTAAATTGAGTATTGGAAAACTCACTTGGGATTATTCTCTTAAATTTCCTTATTCATCTACTGCTAATGATTACCATAAAAAAGCAACTTATAATTTTTTTTAACAGTTCTATAAACTTTCTCATCATCAGATAAAACTGAGAAAACATAAATTTTATTTCTCTACCTAAAAATAAAAACACTTAAAAATTAAGTGCTTTGTATCTTACAATCTTGACAATGTTAACAACACAAAATTTTCCCTCAAGCCAAAATCTTACGCTTAATTTAATATTGATGACGAAAAAACTACTAGAACAACGATTTTTCAACCCCTAGCAAGGGAAATATATCCAACGATAGAAATATAAACTAGCTCTTGATAGATTTTCTTTACCAAGAGCAGGATGGCATAATACCGAAGTACAAAGCAACACATTGTAAATCTTTAAATTCAAACTTTTATGGTGCAAACACCTCCATCCCAATTCTCACCAGAGCAGTACAAAGTAGAATCATCCACAGCCGAAGTCGAAGCGATCATCCAAACCCCACCATCAGATACAGAACTTAATTTAGAATTTCTTTACACCAGAGATATTGAATTTCGCCAAGAAACAATTTACTTTATCGTGGTCGATCGCTTTCATGATGGCGACCCCGAAAATAGCGAAGGTATTAACCCAGAATTGTATGACCCCACTGGGCAGGACTGGGGTAAATATTGGGGCGGCGACTTGCAAGGCGTAATTGACAAGTTAGACTATCTGAAAAATATGGGAGTTACTGCTGTTTGGTTAACTCCTTTATTTGAGCAGGTAGAAGAATTATTTGTAGGCAATGCAGCCATACATGGCTATTGGACAAAAGATTTTAAACGCATCAATCCCAGGTATATTGGTAAAGATGAAAACCCTTCGTTAAATGAAACCCAAGAAACCAGAAATACTACCTTTGACCGCTTAATTGATGAGTTGCACAAACGCAACATGAAGTTGGTATTAGATATTGTTTGTAACCACAGTACCCCTGATACCAGTGGTAGTAAAGGTGAATTGTATGATGACGGCGTAAAAATTGCCGACTTCCACAACGATGAGAATAACTGGTATCACCATTACGGTGAAGTGCAGAACTGGGAAGATGAATGGCAAGTTCAAAACTGTGAATTAGCTGGTTTAGCTACCTTCAATGAAAACAACAGTGAATATCGGGATTATATTAAATCTGCAATTAAACAATGGCTAGATAGAGGCGTAGATGCACTGCGGGTAGATACTGTAAAACACATGCCCATCTGGTTTTGGCAAGAATTTACAGGTGATATGTACAACCACAGACCAGATGTATTTATTTTTGGCGAATGGATTTATAGTGGCCCCAGTGATGATCGCTCTTTAGAGTTTGCCAATAATTCCGGGATGACTATTCTAGACTTTGGCTTGTGTGTTGCCATTCGCGCCGCCCTCGCCCAAGGTTCCGAAAATGGATTTCAAACCATTCAATACATTTTTGATGAAGACTACCGCTACAATGGTGCAACCGAGTTAATTACCTTCATCGATAACCACGATATGCCACGCTTTCAATCGCTGAACCCTGACCCAGCGATGTTGAAAGTAGCGATCGCCCTAATTATGACATCCCGTGGTATTCCCTGCATTTATTACGGTACAGAACAGTATCTGCATAACGACACCGATGGCGGTAATGACCCCTACAACCGCCCCATGATGGAAAAATGGGACAACGATACCGAAATTTATCGTTACATCCGCTTACTTTCCGGCTTACGGCGGCTCAACCCAGCCATTTCAATGGGCAGCCATTGGCAAAAATACATCACCCCCGATGTTTACTGCTACATCCGCCGTTATCGTGATTCCCTGTGTTTTGTCGCCCTCAACCGTGGCGGCGAAGTCACCTTACCAGAAATCGAGACAGAATTACCCGACGGCGAACATACTTGTGTCATCACCCGCAATAAATACGAAGTCAAAGACGGCAAAATTTACGACCTACACCTAGAAGAACGGGGAGTAATTGTCCTCAGCCATGTAGGCGAACGCATCAAAGGTCAAACCATCATTCGGGTGCAATTGAATGGCGTACAAACCCAACCAGGTGAAACCATCGTCGTCACAGGCGACTGCCCAGAATTAGGCAACTGGGATATTAGCAAAGCTTATCCCCTAGAATATATCAACACTAATACTTGGTTTGCCGAGATTCCCTTTGATGAAAGTGCTGGCAAATTAATCAGTTATAAATATGCCTTATGGCGCGAAGGGCGATCGCCCCTGCGAGAAAACACCACCCCCCGCCGTTGGGTAGTCGCCAAAGAAGGCACAGTCAAATGGCGCGATACCTGGGCAACAGGCAGAGAATCTTAGAAGTCTGAAGTCTGAAGTGAAGTAGGTTGGGTGTAGCGATAGCGTAACCCAACAGGGTCTTGAGAATGTTGGGTTCCGTTCCTCCACCCAACCTACACGAGTCTGTCTCCCTTATCCCCCTTGTCTCCCTTGTCCCCCTCGCCCTTCGATTGATTTGAGCGAAAAACAGGTGGCGTTATACATTAATAAAAGCATAGAGCTTCAGACAGAAAGCACGAATGCTAGGAATAATAATACTTTTCCTCCTGCCTTCTGCCTGCTGCCTCCTGCTTCTCACACCTGACCAACTAGGCTTGGTCTTTCACAGCGAAGGGTTTGGAAATGTTTGCTTCCTCAGAGACTCCTATAATTGCAGCAATTGTATTAGTAGCTTTCGGAATTTTAGGTTGGGGCTTTTATCGCGCCAGACCTTTTGGAAAACTGGGAATCTTAGCCTGGTTGCAGTCAGTGGTTTTGATGACTCCCTGGCTGTTATTTTTTGGTTTGTTTGCTGCCGGCGTTTATCTCAACATCGTCGGCATATTGTTCTTAGTAGTAGCTTCTGCCGGGTTGTATATCTACCTTGGCAGACAATTACGGGCGGCGGGACAAGATGCCATCCTCAAGCAACGGGCAACAGAAAGGCTGGCTGCTGATACCACATCAGAAGGTAATACTGCACCACCAGTCACTGCCGAACTCAAAATTGAAGTATTATCAATTCCCGAAACTGACTTAAATGCTATTAAAGGCATTTTTGGACTGGATACATTTTTCGCCACAGAAACGATCGCCTACCAAGAAGGCGCTATCTTTAAAGGTAATTTACGTGGTGAACCCCAAGAAGTTCACAACCGCCTCAGCGCCAACTTGCGAGAACGTCTGGGTGAGCAGTATCGCCTGTTTTTAGTAGAAAATACAGACGGTAAACCTGTAGTGATTGTACTGCCTAGCCGCAACGATCCCCGTCCCACCACCGCAGGGCAGAAAGCATTTGCTGGGATTTTACTCATCGCTACCATTGCTACCTGTTTAGAAACTGCCGGGTTACTCCTCAACTTTGATTTATTTGCCAACCCAGCCAAGTTAACCCAAGCCTTACCCATCGGCCTCGGCATTTTTGTCATTTTAATCGCCCACGAAATTGGTCATTGGGTATTAGCGCGGCGTTACCAAGTCCGCCTTAGCTGGCCTTTCTTGTTACCTGCTGTGCAGATTGGCTCTTTTGGTTCAATTACTCGCTTTGAATCTCTCTTACCCAACCGCACTGCGTTATTTGATATTACCTTGGCAGGTCCGGCCGCTGGCGGTATCGTCTCTTTAATCATGTTAATTGCCGGGTTACTGCTTTCTCACCCAGGTAGTTTATTTCAATTACCCAATCAATTTTTCCAAGGCTCCATTTTAGTCGGCAGTTTGGCGCGAGTCGTTCTCGGTTCCGCCTTACAATCACCCTTAGTTAACGTCCATCCTTTAGTAATTATTGGTTGGCTAGGCTTAGTCATCACCGCTTTAAACCTCATGCCAGCCGGTGCTTTAGATGGTGGACGCATCGTCCAAGCAATTTACGGGCGCAAAACTGCGGGAAGAGCCACATTTGCCACTGTAGCTTTGCTGGCGTTAGTGTCTCTCGGTAACACCTTGGCAATGTACTGGGCAATTGTCATTCTGTTGTTACAACGAGATTTAGAACGCCCCAGCTTAAACGAAATCAGCGAACCCGATGACGCTAGAGCAGCTTTAGGTCTGTTGGCACTATTTTTAATGATTGCCACTCTTCTGCCTTTAACTCCCGGTTTAGCTGGGCGTTTAGGCATTGGCTAAATTGGTTTTGCAAAAATGGGTAGGGTGTAAAACCTTGCCCATTTTTATTTAAATTTAGTGATTAACCAACCCAAGGCGGTAAAGCATAAAGTAGCGATCGCACCATCAAAACCAATACCTAAGATTTGAATGAAATTTTCTACCAAAAAAGCGATCGCTGGAGTTTTCAGAGATTTGTGACTTTCACTCCTAAAATGCGATCGCATTACATCCAAATCTTGCTCATTTAATATAATCCCTTCACCCACCGCCATTCTTGTGTTAACCCCTCTCGCAGCGATACTTGTGGCTGATACCCTAAAATTTTCTGGGCTTGGGATATATCCGCAGCCGTGTGGCGTGCATCTCCCATTGCTTTTTCAATGTAGTTTTTCTTAATTGGCTGACCAACAATTTCCGCCATTGTATCTAAGACTTCAGTTAACACAACTCGGCTACCACCACCAATATTAAAAATTTTCCCCACAGCTTCTGCTGCACTCGCCGCCGCCAAATTTGCCGCCACAACATCACTCACAAATGTAAAGTCCCGTGTTTGCTGTCCATCCCCATAAATCGGAATTGCTTCATCTTGCAAAATAGCCTTGAAAAACTTATGAAATGCCATATCTGGGCGCTGTCTCGGCCCATAAACTGTAAAATAGCGCAATGCTACAACAGGCACATTAAAATTCTTCTGATATAGTCCACACAACCTTTCTGCGGCTAACTTGGTAATCCCATAAGGTGAAACCGGATGGGGACAAATACTTTCGTGGGTGGGTAAAGTTTCCGCATCACCGTAAACACTGGATGTAGAAGCAAACACTAATCTTTTCAGATGTTTTGCATCCTTAGCTGCTTCTAATAAAACTTGTGTCGAATTGATATTCCGTTCAGTATAAGCACGGAAACCGTCACCCCAACTCGCCCTAACTCCGGCTTGGGCTGCTTGATGATAAATAATTTCTACATCTTGGAGTAAATTTTGCCAATCTAAAAATTGAATATTTCCTTCAATTAATTTAAAGTTAGACCAGCAGTTTAAAAGAGCAATGTTCTTACGTTTTAATATCGGATCGTAGTAGTCATTAAACTCATCAATCCCAATTACTTCTTCTCCTTGTTTCAGCAGTACTTCTGCAACATGAGAACCAATAAAACCTGCTGCTCCGGTCACAATAATTTTAGCCATGTTCCCTCTTGACCCGTTTTTTTATATTTCCCTGATTGCAATATTCACAGGTTAATACTTATCTTGTATAAACGTCATCATTTAGCAGTAATGTTTAAATTAATCATAGAAACATCGCAGAATTACTTAGGTATATTTATTGATATTTTCTGATAAAAATTTAATTTTCAACATAGTGGCTAGTTTTTAGTTGATCGCCTCTTGCGTAGGTTGGGTGGAACGTAGTGGAACCCAACAAATGCTATGAAGAAAACAAACTACCAAAATGTTTTACATAATTCCTATGGGTATTGGGTTACGGCGTAATATATACATGGCATATTGTTTCCAATATTTCTTATGCGCCTTCACCCAACCTACTAGTACAGGTTGGCGTAAATAAACAGACCATAAGAAATTGCTAAAAGGCTTGTAGTATCGTTATTCTTTCTTTTTACTTTTGCCTTTTTACTTTTGCCTTTTTACTTTTGCCTTGTTGTACTAGCCCCTAACCCCCAGCCTCTAGACTCTCAACCCAGGACTTGCATCAGTACCTAAATTAGTGAAAAATTGATCCGCGAGTAGTTCTAGTACAGCATGGTGGCAATCTGGCTACCACTGTCAATGGTGCAAGAGTTAAAAATTGACTTTTGACTTCCTAGACTGTTCTCGTGTCACAAGGCACGCAAGAGGAAATCAGTGAAAGTTTTAGTTGTAGGTAACGGCGGGCGTGAACATGCTCTAGCATGGAAATTATTGCAATCCCCGCAAGTTGAGCAAGTCGTCTGTGTACCGGGAAATGGCGGTACAGCTAATCTGGCAGGTTGTCAGAATTTGCCCTTGGCTGTGGATGATTTTGCGGGAATCAGCCAATACGCCTTAGCAAATCAAATTTCTTTGGTAGTAGTGGGGCCAGAAGTTCCACTGGCGAAGGGAATTACAGACTACCTGCAAGCTCAAGGACTAATGGTATTTGGCCCTGTCAGAGCGGGGGCGCAAATTGAGGCGAGTAAAGCTTGGGCAAAAGCACTAATGCAAGAAGCTGGTATTCCTACAGCGAAGGCTGCGGTATTTACGGAAGCGGCGGCGGCAAAATCTTATGTGCAGTCTCAAGGTGCGCCGATAGTGGTGAAAGCTGATGGTTTGGCAGCAGGTAAGGGTGTAATAGTTGCTACAACGATGGAACAAGCTGAGAGTGCCATTGATGCGATTTTTCAAGGGCAGTTTGGCAGTGCGGGTGAGTTTGTTGTCATTGAAGAATGTTTATTTGGGCAAGAAGTATCGGTGTTAGCTTTGACCGATGGGTTAACCATTCGTCCCCTACTGCCAGCACAAGACCATAAAAGAGTCGGTGAAGGTGATACAGGTGAAAATACTGGCGGGATGGGTGCATACTGTCCAGCGCCCATTGCCACACCAGAGTTAATGGCTAGGGTGCAAACAGATGTGTTAGAAAAAGCGATCGCCACTCTCCGCAGCAAAGGTATAGACTACAGGGGTGTACTTTACGCCGGGTTGATGATTACCCCAGCAGGCGACTTTAAGGTGTTGGAATTTAACTGTCGCTTTGGCGATCCCGAAACTCAGGTAATTTTGCCATTGTTAGCCACACCCTTATTAGATTTAATTTTGGCTTGTGTCGAAAAGCGTTTAAGCGAAGTTCCCATTACTTGGCACAGTGGCGCAGCAGCTACAGTTGTGGCGGCTTCTGGCGGTTATCCAGGGGATTATCAAAAAGGCAAAGTCATTACAGGCATTGACGCAGCCGAAACAGCCACAGTCACCGTATTTCATGCCGGGACAAAATTGAACGACCAACAGCAAGTAGTAACTGATGGCGGACGGGTATTAAATGTAACTGGCACAGGCAAAAACTTTCAACAAGCGATCGCCCAAGCTTACACGGGGCTGAAATCTATCCAGTTTGAAGGAATATATTATAGGAGAGATATTGGTCATAGAGTGCTGAGTGCTGAGTAAAAAACTTTTCCCCTAGCCTCTAGCCCCTAGCCCCTAACCCTACCCCATTAGTCAAATTAACTGTTAATTTTTTAGTTGTTGGGGTTTATTACAAAAACTACTAACAACTTGATTGAAAATGTTAGCTCTGTTAAAAACAATCCGAGAAGCGATCGCCAATTGGTGGTCAGATTTCACCCTCCAAACTAAGCTGTTAGCTGTTGCCACTTTGGTGGTTTCTTTGGTGATGAGTGGTCTGACCTTTTGGGCTGTAAATACAATTCAGCAAGATGCACGTTTGAATGACACCCGATTCGGCCGCGACTTGGGACTGCTGCTTGCTGCTAACGTTACCCCCCTCATTGCAGAAAATAATCTCACTGAGATTGCCCAATTTTCCCAAAGATTTTATAGCAGTACTTCCAGTGTGAGGTATATGCTTTATGCTGACGAAGGCGGCAAAATCTTTTTCGGAATTCCCTTTTGGGAAGCAGAGGTGGAAAACTCTTTATTGACAATTGAGCGGCGGATACAATTACCAGAAGATTACCCTGGTGATGACGATAAGCCAATGGTGCGGCAACATAACACCCCAGATGGCATTGTCACCGATGTATTTGTCCCCCTCATCGTCAACAAAAAATACTTGGGTGTCTTGGCTATTGGCATCAACCCCAACCAAACGGCAGTTATTTCTACTAATTTCACCCGTGATGTTACCATCGCCGTGTTTATCACAATTTGGGTAATGGTGATTTTAGCGGGGGTAATTAATGCTTTAACCATCACCAAGCCGATTAAAGAACTGCTAGTTGGTGTCAAACAAATCGCCACCGGGAATTTTAAGCAGCGCATCGATTTACCCCTAGGCGGAGAACTTGGAGAGTTAATTCTCAGTTTTAATGATATGGCAGAGCGTCTAGAACGCTATGAAGAACAAAATATTGAGGAACTAACCGCCGAAAAAGCCAAACTCGAAACTTTGGTTTCGACAATCGCTGATGGTGCTGTGTTGATTGACAACAACATGCAGGTAATTTTAGTCAACCCCACAGCCAGAAGGATTTTCGGCTGGGAAGGTAATGATGTAGTCGGTAGTAATGTGCTGCATCAATTACCCCCAGCCATTCAAATGGAAATCACCCGTCCCTTGTACGAAATGGCTGCGGGTGAATGCGACAGTGCTGAGTTCCGCATTCATCTTAACCAACCAACTAAACGCACCATTCGGATTTTATTAACTACGGTACTTAATTTACAACGGGAAAGTATTAAAGGAATTGCAATTACTGTACAAGATATTACAAGGGAAGTCGAACTCAACGAAGCCAAAAGCCAATTTATCAGCAACGTGTCTCATGAACTGCGGACACCGTTATTCAATATCAAATCTTTTATTGAAACTCTGCACGACTACGGCGAAGATTTGAGTGTAGAACAGCGTCAAGATTTTCTCAAAACCGTTAACCATGAAACCGATCGCCTGACTCGTTTAGTTAACGATGTTTTAGACTTATCTAAGTTAGAATCTGGTCGTAGTTACAACTTTGATGGTGTAGACCTCTCCCAAGCTATCGAACAAACCCTGCGGACTTATCAACTCAACGCTAAAGATAAAGGCATTGAACTCATTCAAGAAGTTGCCCACAGTTTACCGCTAGTCATGGGTAACTATGATTTGTTACTCCAAGTCTTAGCCAATTTAGTCGGCAATGCTCTGAAATTTACCAAAGCTGGTGGTAAAGTAGCAATCCGCGCCTACCAATTAGATCCCAAACCCAACTCCCAAAATCAATCTCCCCGTGTGCGCGTAGAAGTATCTGATACTGGTATTGGTATTGCACCCGAAGACCAACAAGCCATTTTTGACCGCTTCTTCCGCGTCGAAAACCGAGTCCACACCTTAGAAGGTACTGGTTTGGGTTTATCAATTGTCAGAAATATTGTAGAAAGACATGGTAGTAAAGTTCACTTGGTTAGTGAAGTTGGCATAGGGACAACTTTCTGGTTTGATTTAGCTTTATGTGATTAGATTACTGTTTTTGGGCGCAACCTTCTAACACTTTATTACCCAATATCAAAACAGCCGAGTAAAGGTAGTTTTTATCTGACATTCCATCGCTACAAGCACTAACTTTTTGTAAAATCAATGTATTGTTACCCCTAAATCGGTACACTCTGACCAAATCAGCAGGGCGACCTTGGGCTGCTAGAGGTTGGACATAAGGGAAGGTTTGTTTTTTAACCTCCGGCGAAGAGTAAACAATGCCATTTTTACTAACAGTTACACTCCAAAAAGGTTCTGTACCTAAAGCGATAAATTTTTCACTACTAGGAGTGACTGCTTGCAAACTAGAACTGTACGCCAGTAAACTAGCACTCAGTCCCAAAAAAGCGATGTAAGAGATAAAAGCTTTCATTGCTCAAGATTTTTAAAGAATGAATAGTGAGAATTCAATAGTCAGAATACTAGTACAGATTGGCGTCAATAAACAGACCACACTGCGACCATGCTCACTGATCATCTGGAATTGCTAAAAAGCTTGTGGTATAACTATTTTTACTTTTGCCTTTTTACTTTTGCCCTGTTGTACTAGCCTTTCGCCTCACCAGTATGCCGGGTAGCAACACACATCAATGATAGGGCTGCTTGTGGTGAATTGGGATTTATCCCCGACAAAAATTGAGCAAAGCGATACTTCCATTCTGACTGACCGTAATTACCCTCAAAAGTTTCTGCACCCAACTGATGATTGTGAGGGTAAGTTTTTACAGTAAACCCAAGGGGTTCTAAAGTTCTGTGAAACATTTCTGCTGTGACTCCATCCCCTGGACGGTGATGAACTTCGGTGGCTAGTCCCCAATTTTGTTCTGCGACTGAAGCATGACCACCGCGTTTAATTAACCGATAAAGTCCTAAACGCAATTGCCATAACCACATACCCAAGCCTTGGAAATTCCAAGCACTGCGATGAGGATCATGGTCGGTGATTAAAATTCCCCCAGGACGAACTAAACGCGCTGCTTCTGCTAAAACCACATCCATTTGATCACAATGATGCAAAGTGGCATTTACCGCCACAATATCAGCAAAACCAGAGGCAAAAGGCAAGTTATGGGCATCTGCTAACACAGGTACATAGCCAAGACTTTGCGCCATTTCCAGTCCGCCATAACTCACATCCACACCAATGAGTAATTTTGGCTTACCGCCAAGTGTGGCAAAGAGATTACCAGGGCCGCAACCAATGTCTACTACAATTTTGTCATCCCAACTACCTGTGGCAGCTTGCCAGCGAGATTTGAATATATCACTACGGTGACAAGCTTCAAAGTAGTTTTTTGCCCATTCAGGATGCCCAAAGTAATAACTATTGGCTTCAATTGCTAAGGTTTTTTGCGAGATGGGATAAATTAAAATGCTTTGTGCATCTAAGTCAGCATTCATGTTAGATGCCAGGTAAGGTTTGAGGGTGGAATATTCAACAGCTTTGATAACTATTACCTCCTTTTTGATGAATAAACTGGGAAAATTTGTGAACAAAAATATAACTAAGCTATTTATTTGACTGTAATTTTTGTATTCTGCATAATCCGATTTACCTGGGCTGAAAGCTGAATTGTAAGTTGTTGATATTACTTACTTTTTTTAATTAACCTATCCTGCTTTTTCTAGGTAAGTCTTCCGTAAAATCTCGCAAATACTAGTTCTCATTATTTCTGTTGAAGGTTCATGAATTTAAGATTGAGGATTTTTGAAAATATACAAAGTTTAGGAAAAGTACGTGTTTTTGTTTGATGCTAAATCTTATACATATTTCGGAGTTATGGGTATGAATTCGGGTATATTATCGATTTTCTAATTTGATGAGATGCAATTATCTGGGAAAATAACTTAAAGTAGATTTCAAGTTCTTGAAGCTGCTGTAAAGCCAATTATGATGAATTAGTAATGCCCAAAGTTCAGGTTAACGGAATTGACATATTTTACGAAGTTAAAGGTACTGGTGAACCTGTGTTGTTGATTGCAGGCTTTATGTGCGATCGCACTTATTGGTCGCTATTGTTGCCACACCTAATCTCTCGGTATCAAGTTATTCGTTTTGACAACCGAGGTATCGGTCAAAGTTCTATTCCCAATAGTCCTTATAGCACTCAGCAAATGGCTCAAGATGCCGCCGCATTATTAGATATTCTTGGTATCAAACAAGCACATATTATTGGTCATTCAATGGGTGGTCAAATCGCTCAAGAATTAGCCTTGTTATATCCTAAAAAAGTTAAGAGTTTAGTATTACTTTCTTCCTTCTCTAAAGGCAATGAACGCTTTAATAGTTTAATTGAGACTTGGGGTCATCTTGCCGGAAAAATAGATTTAATGTTATATGAAAAGCTAATATTACCTTGGATATTTACTGATGATTTTTACTCTATTCCCGAAATGGTAGACCAACTAATTGAATGGGCAATAAACTATCCTTTCGCACCGACAACACAGGGAATCTACCATCAAAGCCGCGCCATTATTAATCATGATACAACAGAGAGAATTAAAGATATTCATTGTCCAACATTAGTCATGGTTGGCAAACAAGATATTCTCACACCTGTAGCATTTTCTGAAAAACTTGCTCAACAAATCTCTCAAGCTGAACTGCAAGTGATTGAACATGGTGGTCATGGCTTTTTAATTGAATCCACAGAAATAGTTGCTCAAGCTATACTCAATTTTTTAAGTAAATTTAAATAATCATTTTACTTCTAATGAAATAAATTATGGAAGACCTCAAACAAACAATAGCCAGCTTTGCAAAAAAAGATTTGGAAGTACGAAAAAATTGGTACTCGCCAGCAGCAGAGGCATATAACAAAGCTAGACCTCGTTATCCCCAAAACTTTATTGAGCAAGTTATTCAGCTTTCCAAATTATCTCCAGATGCAAAAATTTTAGAAGTAGGATGTGGCCCTGGAACAGCAACAATTTCCTTTGCTCAATTAGGTTATTCGATGCTTTGTTTAGAACCAAATCCAGATTTTTATGAGTTAGCTAAACAAAATTGTTACTTTTATCCAAATGTGGAAATTCACAATACTTCTTTTGAAGAATGGAGTTTGCAACCTGAACAGTTTGATGCTGTTTTAGCTGCCAGTTCTTTTCATTGGATACCAGCAGAAGTAGGATATCCCAAAGCGGCAAGTTCTTTAAAAGCAAATGGTCATTTACTTTTATTCTGGAATAAGGAATTACAACCGAGTTATGAGGTTTATCAAAGCTTGTCGACAGTTTATCAAAAACACGCTCCCTCTCTCGACCGTTATGAAGATTGGGAAGCCCAACAAAAAGTATTTCAAGAATTTGGCAATATATTAATTGATTCAGGCAAATTTCAAGATATTCAATTTGGGCAAGTTAAATCTGAGGTAGTTTACAGCACTGATGAATATTTAACGTTGCTCAATACCTATTCTCCTTATATTAAATTAGAGCCAGATATTAAAAAAGCTTTATTTGCTGAGTTAAGTCAAAGAATTGATAATGATTTTGGTGGGAATTTGCTACTTTCATATATTTCTGCTTTTCATATTGGCAGAAAAATTTAAAATTATGCAAATTATATAGCAATCCTAAATCATTTGTGAAATTCTCTTTCTTTTCCTCTTTCTCTTTCTTTGTGTCCTTTGCGCCCTTTGCGGTTCGTTAAAAAATATCGAACCGCCAAGTCGCCAAGAGCGCCAAGATAAGAACCCAGAAATTTAACAAATGATTTAGGACTGCTATAGCAGGAGGCTAGAAGTAAGTTGCACAAAATTAAATGCATTTGTAGAAATAGGGAACACTTCGACAAGTGAATAATTACAACCAATCACTTTTCAAACAACTTCTGAGAGTTTCTTTTTCAATCAGATGGAGAATTTTTTTCTCTTAACAAATGCTCTAATTCGGCAATTCGTGCTTGTAAAGGAGCCATCATTGTTTCAACTTCAGTCATAGAATAGCGAATGGGAATGTGCTGGGGACAATTCTCACTTATGGCTTCGACATGAAACAGAATTGCTCGCTCAATTTCTGCTGGGTAGTCGGGAACTCGGAGTTGCTCAATCAAAACAGCATCATCTTCAATATATTCGGCTGTTCCCCAGATTTTGATACGTTTTCGATGGCGATAATCCATTAAAAATAGAAATGCTTTGGCTTCTCCTGATAAGTTACCGACTGTTATGTACTGCACATTTCCAGAAAAGTCAGCAAAGCCCAAGGTTTTGTCATTTATGACTTTGAGAAAGCCAGGCGCTCCGCCGCGAAACTGGATATATGGATAGCCATTAGAACTGACTGTTCCTAAATAAAATCCATCAAGATGAGCAATAAATTCTGCTATTTGTGGGGTAATTGAATCATTAGCTGGGCCATTGGCAATGTAGCGTTCGTAAGTTTGCCGCGAACCCCTTTGTAACTGTGCGGCTTGAACTTCTGGTGTAAAAGCAATTTCTCCAAATTTGCGCGGCATAATGGACTCCTAAGTGAACTTTACGAGGGTGGATACCAACTCTTGATATGGGCAATTTTTTATGAGTACAGACCAGTACAAGCAAGCGGAAGTATGTCTCCTTTTACAAAAAATTCGATGCTAAAATTCCCAGATTTCCCCTAAATTAAACAAAGTCGCCTTTAAAGGGCGAGGAACCTCAAACCCATATTTTCGGTAAACTAGTATGAGTGGCAAATTAATTGTATTTGAAGGGGTAGAAGGCTGCGGAAAAACAACACAAATGCAGCTTTGTTGTCAATGGTTAGAAAGTTTGGGTATTTCAGTAGTGGTCACTCGTGAACCTGGGGGAACAGAGTTAGGTGTACATTTGCGGCGTTTATTGTTGGAAAAGTCGGAGGATAAACCAGTTGCAGATGTAACTGAATTGTTATTATATGCGGCCGATCGCGCCCAGCATGTTGAACAAGAACTCAAACCCAATTTAGCAGCCGGAAAATATATATTGTGCGATCGCTACACTGATTCTACCGTTGCTTATCAAGGTTACGGTCGGGGTTTGAATATGAGTTTAATTGAAAAACTCAACGATATTGCCACATCTGGCTTAACTAGTGATTTGACAATTTGGTTAGATGTGGATGTTGAGGTGGGACTTAGCCGCAAACGTGGCGACGCAGTAGGTTTAGACCGCATTGAACAAGAAACCATCGCTTTTCATCGCCGCGTTCAACAAGGATATAGCCAGTTAGCTGCGGCGCACCCATCCCGCATTGTGCGAGTTGATGGTAGTTTGAGTAAAGAAACTGTCAGCAGTGTTATTCAAGAAATTTTGCGCCAACGTTTGCAAGTTTAAACTGAAGGGATGACAGTTTCACGCAGAGGGGCCAGTGCGTTGCGTGGGTTCCCCGCGTTGTAGCAACTGGCGTAGCACAGAAACGCACAGAGATGACTAACAATCCATTTGCACAACTTGTTGGACAACAGCAAGCTATAGAATTGCTGACTGAGGCTGTGAGACAAAATCGAGTTGCGCCAGCTTATTTGTTTGTGGGGACAGAGGGTGTAGGCAGAAGTTTAGCGGCTCGTTGTTTTGTCGAGTTATTATTTTCTAGTGTTGTGGAAACACATTTGGTTGCATCGGTGCAGAATCGAGTGCGTCAAGGGAATCATCCTGATTTGTTGTGGGTACAGCCAACATATCAATATCAAGGGCAAAGATTAACAGCCGCCGAAGCAGCAGAAAAGAAACTCAAGCGCAAAGCACCACCTTTAATTCGGTTAGAACAAATTCGGGAAATTACACAGTTTCTCAGTCGTCCGGCTTTGGAAGCACCAAGAAATGTGGTGGTGTTGGAAGAAGCGCAAACAATGGCGGAACCAGCCGCAAATGCACTACTCAAAACGTTAGAAGAACCTGGACAAGCAACGATTATTTTAATTGCACCTGCACCGGAGTCTGTTTTGCCAACTTTGGTTTCGCGCTGTCAAAAGATTCCTTTTTATTGTTTAGATAGTGCAGCTTTAACTCAAGTATTGCAGCAAACAAATCATCCAGAAATTTTGCAGCATCCGGCTGTGTTGAGTATAGCGGCTGGTAGTCCCGGAAATGCGATCGCCTGTTATGAACAATTACAAGTTATCCCCTCTGAGCTACTCACACATCTCACCGCAGCGCCAAAATCTGCCCGCCACGCTTTAGAACTAGCTAAGAAAATTGATAAGGATTTAGATACAGAATCACAACTATGGTTAATTGATTATCTGCAACATTCTTATTGGCAAAAATGGCATCAGCCAGGAATTATTAATCAGCTAGAACAAGCACGTAAGGCACTTTTCGTTTATGCCCAACCGCGTTTAGTTTGGGAATGTACTTTATTATCTGTACATCAACAATGTAATGTGCAGAACTAAGATGTGCATATGAGTAATTATTTATATATTTCAGAGTGTATACCTGGATTTCTCTCTTGTGAGAAATCCAGGGGTGTGGGAGGTGTGGGAGGGGTGGGAAGTGTGGGATGATGGTGAAGAGAAATCTTTCCCCCCACACTCTCTACACTCCCCTCTCTCCCCACACCCGCTACCCATACGTGAGAAATTCGGGTATAGATTTTGTAGGGTGAGCATGATTATGCCCACCCTACAATCTTAATCAGGGCTTGCTGACTGAAATTACTGGGCATATCGACGCGGCGTATAAACTGAAACACTTCCATCACGGCGTTGAATAGTCCTGGTTTGGCTAGAACCAACAATAATCACTGTTCGCATATCAGCGACATCTGGTGTTAATTGCTCAAGAGAAATTACCTTGATTGTTTGTCCTGGTCTGCCTAAATTTCTGCCTAATACTACGGGGGTGTTTGGTGTACGATACCGCAGCAATATATCTCTAGTGGCTGCAAGTTGCCACGTGCGGTCTTTAGAGACAGGGTTGTAAAAGGCGATCGCAAAATCTCCTCCAGCCGCCGCCGCAATTCGTTGTTCGATAATTGACCAAGGTTTTAAAATATCTGACAGTGAAATCGCGCAAAAGTCATGTCCCAAAGGTGCGCCTACTGCTGCCGCAGCTGCCTGCATTGCAGAGATTCCCGGTGCAACATAAATTTCGATACTGTCCCATTCTGGTTTGGGATGACGGTCGAGGACTTCAAACACCGCCGCCGCCATTGCATAAATTCCAGGATCACCAGAGGAAACCACAGCGACATACTTACCTGTAGCAGCCAAATCTAGCGCCATTGTAGCCCGTGCTATTTCTTCACGATTGTCAGACTCATGGCGTTGCTTATCATCAGCTAAAGACCCAACTAAATCAAGATAAGTTTTGTAACCTACAAGGTCAGTCGCCAACCTGAGAATTTCTTTGACTTCTGGAGACATCCACTGTGCTGCACCAGGGCCAGTCCCAATAATGGCTAACTTACCCCGTGGTTGACCGATGGTGTTGGGGTCAATGGGTGCGGGTGCAATAGCCAGGGCTATATCAGCAGATGTCGTCGGGATGAGTTGACCACCAGTGATAGCTAAAGCCATTGCTTGTGCGCCTTTCCACTGGTTTTGAGTAAAAAAGCGCGTGGGTACACCAAACGCCTCAGCGATATTGTGAATTTCTGGATGAGCAGCAATGCAAAGAGGTGCAAAGATTCCAGCTATAGAGGCGGGTGCAATTTCAGCATCAGTCAGTAGTTGTTTAACTGTAGCTAAATTAACATTAGTTTGAGTAATGGCGATCGCTACCGTTTGGGGATGATAAACCAGACAATTGGCTGTAGAATTTACCAACCGTTCTGTAACTTTAATAGTCAATTCTCCTTGGGCATCAATTGGCAATTGACTATTACTCAACCAAAGTGCAGTTCCCTCTAATTTAACTCGCGCCCCCGCCAACAAATCCGAAATAAAAGTTTTCGCATCATCTGGGTTGGCTAAATGATAGCCAGCAGGAGGTGATAACAACGCCGTGCGAAACCGAATATCCCCGGTAGTTGTAATTGCTGCTTGAACATCCAACACCTCAGCAATGCGGCGTGCCAAATCATTGACTCCACTCAGTCCACCCAACAGAGGAACTACCGCACTACCATCTTCCGCCACAGCCAACACTGGCGGTTCTTGACGCTTATCAGAAATCAAAGCAGCTAAAGTTCTAATCAGAATACCAGCAGCACAAATACCAATCACAGGTGTTCCCGCAGCAAACAACTCGCGCACAGTCTCGCCAAAATTGCTAAAACTAACATCAACTCCAGAAGTTCGTCCTGCTAAACCATATAATCTTGCTCCTGGCAAGACACCCATCATTTTACGAGCTATTGCTACACTATTTTGACCCAACACTATAACAGCAGGTGCAACCTTGATCATGAGAATTCTGGAATTTGAGTAGATATTGTGCAAAGTTTATAATACAAATCTTGTAGAGACGTTATACCATTTCACGAAAAATCTGATACAGATGTAAACCCTGAAAGGTTTACTGTATCTAAGTTTTTTAATTGCGAATTGCGACTTGCGAATTGTGAATTGGTATTACATATAGCAATCCTATTGTATTTGTGAAAATCAAGAGGCAAAAATCCCCGACTTCTTAAACCTGGATTTCTCTCTTGTGAGAAATCCAGGGGTGTGGGAAGGGTGGGAGGTGTGGGAGGTGTGGGAGGATGGTGAAGAAATCTTTCCCCCCTCTCTCCCCACACTCCCCTCTCTCCCCAAACTCACCACACCCGCTACCCATACGTGAGAAATTCGGGTTAAAGAAGTCGGGGATTTTTTGATTTACGAAGGGTGACTTTTGACTTTAGCGTAGCTGTACTAGGCAATTAAAATAAAATCGCCGCTAGTAAGAGTAATATTACTATTGCCTAAACGGGCAAACTCAAACACTGTTCCTGTACCCAAGACATTTCCATCTTGGTTATAGAATAAGCTGCCAGTGCTTTGACTATAAACAATCCGCGCACTGCTGGCGTTGACAAACTCATTACTAGTAACAACTGCAAAATCAGTTAAAGTTTGTCCCACATTATTAGTAATGGCATTGAAAGTATTTTTACTCAGCACAATTTTATCTTGTAAGACTTCAAACTGAGTGATACGATCAACACCTAAGCTGGTAGTGAAAGCACCTTCAGCCTGGAATAAATATTTATCCTTACCAGCGTCTCCGATGAGGATATCATTACCTAGTCCTCCCCAAAGAGTATCATCTCCTGCTAACCCTTGCAGTTGGTCATTACCATTACCACCAGTCAAAAAGTTATTCAGTGTATTCCCCGTCAGAAAGTCATTGCCTTTACCACCAATGGCGTTTTCGATAACGTCATTGGCAGAGAGTGTAAGTTGGAGATTTTTATTAACTGTTTGTGTTGTAGTGATACCTAAATTTAGACTGCTGGAGATAGTAGTATTTTGCAAATCAATAGTATCAATTCCACCTGTGGTTGCTTCTATAATTCCATCAATACCTAAAACAGAGTTAGCAATAAACACATAAGTATCATTGCCATTGCCACCGCTCAGAGTATTATTGCCACTATTACCTTTGAGAATATTATTACCTGCATTTCCTGTACCGTTGATTGCGGCTGTGCCTGTAAGGGTGAGGTTTTCGACGTTTGTTGGTAGAGTTGTAGTCACAGAACTACTAAGAGTATCGGTAATAGTTGTGGTAACAGTTGTGTTTTTACCCAGGGTGGCATTAGTAGGAGATGTAAAGCTGAAAGTGAAGGTCTTATTTGCTTCATTCACAGAATCATCGAGAATGGGAATATTGATAACTTGACTGGTGACACCTGGGTTAAAAGTCAAAGTTCCGGCGGTGGCAGTATAGTCTGAACCTGCTATGGCTGAAACATTAGCAGTAGCGTATTGAACGGTAATAGTTTGACTACTGGCGTTAGAGAGAGTAACTTTATACGTTACATTTTGTGAAGTGGTATTGCCCTCGACAATAGTTTGTCCACCACTGATATTTATTGTCGGTAGTAAATCATCATTAACAATGGTGCCGATGACGGGTGTGGTTGTGTTAATGGTGTAACCGCTACCAGCTGCTAAAGTTAAAGCAACAGTTTCATCAGTTTCAAAAGTGGTATCTGCTGTGGGGTCAATGGTGAGTGTGGCTGTACTTGCACCAGCCGCAAAGGTAATTGTGCCGGTTGTAGAGGTGAAACTCTTAGCACCCAATTGGCGGTAGTCGTTGTTAAAGGTTGCCGTACCGCCAACACTGTAGTTAACTGTCAAAGCATTGGAGGTGCTGCCGCTTCTGGTGAAGGTGTAAACTAAATTGCTGCTGCCGTTTTCGGTGACGCTAGTGGATGATAAGGCGAGAGTAACAGTTGGGTTAGTGGGAGTACTAACAACACTGCCTGGGTTAGTAGAAGTAACAACACTGCCACTGATAAAATACTGTCCCAAACTGCCGTAATCTGTATAGCCAGTAGAAAGTGGATCTCCTTTGCCGACACCATCAATAGCTAAATAATAAGTTCCAGCCGTGACTGTGGTGGCGATCGCAGCAGATAATAAATCAGTGGGATTAGACGAGGCAATTAAAGTCCCAGCCGAATTATATAACTTTGCCAATATATCTAAGTTAGGGCCGCGACTAAAGGGATTCACTGTCAAATTAATCGCACCTGCACCCGTGACAAAACTATAAAAATCTACATCTGTGTTGCGCTCAATAATGCCACTACCACTGACAGATGTACCAGAAATAGTCAATGATTTTGCTGTGGCAATTGTATTACCAGCATCGTCGGCTCGGTAGCTAAAACCATTGTAAGTGGTAATAATCTGCAAATCATCTTCAGTGTTGTTAGCAGAAGCATACTGGCCTTTACTCCACTGGGTTAAATTCTGGTAATACCCTGAACCCATAATTCCAGCCCAGCCAGTAACACCGCTACCCTGTCCCCGATAATATTCTTCTGCGGGGCTAATTCTACCATCATGTTCCAGTCCCAGAGTGTGACCTACTTCATGGGAAATCGCTTCAGCAACGTATTTTTCGTTATCAGACAAGATGTCACTAAATACAAAGGCAGGAGTATCACTATTCCAATTAAATGAATCTAAAAAAGCTACTCCTCCAGCCCCACTAGCAAACCAATCATTACTGCTACCACCAATCACAACCCGCACACCCCAGCGAGTATCGGTAGAACCACTCTTAATCAAGTCATTAATGTCTGTTGGCGCTTGGGTTGTAACGTTGACATTAAACGGGCTGAAATCCTCAGCTACACGTTGCCAAATATACTGAATTCGTTCCAGTTCCGCCGAACTAAAAGATGCTGTATTGCCATCAAAATCGAAAGCTGGAGTGACAATGTTAGCCCCACCTTTATAATCTGTGTTCCAGTAAGTCCCAGAAGTGGTATGTCCATTGAAATCTAAATAAATTGTCTGGTTGGCTCCTGCTAAACTATTCAAAAAGAAAGTTTTGGATAAATCTAAAACACCTGATGTTGCTTGGGCTACTGGTGACTGTTCCGCGTTGACTAAATTTAAATTGACTGGCGCAAACATACAAGAAGAACAACTACAAATTTGAGCATGTGCCTTACTGCCTTGAAGAGCTTGCAGCAGTGTAGGTTGGAGGATAGATGTAGGTGCTAGGTTGGTTGAGCTATTATTAAGAACTAAATCAGCAAAAATCGCCCCTTTATCGCCAGAGGGGTCTGTTGGTTGAACAGCATCATGAATAAATTTGCCAATTTCTGTCAATAAAACAGCTTTGATGGCTGCTGGTGTTGCTGTATTAACAAAGCTTTCTAACAGATAAATTTTGTTAGTACTACTGACATAACCTATCTGAGTATTGTCAAAAATATTATTACTATTAATTTCAATTTCTGGAAATTGACTAAAGTCTCCAGATTGCCATTGAGAACGCAAATTATTGGCAGCATTGTAGTTATATTGATTGCCAAAAACAGTCTCAAACAAATTCCAGAAGTTTTTTAAATCAGAAAAGTTGCTAAGTTGAGTGTATGTTAACGAGAGAGCAGAATTCAAAATATTATTCATAAAATTAAGACCTACGCAACTATCACAAGCGATAGGAAAGTGAGGTTTAGCTATTGCTTGTCAAAGTTGCGTGAGTCGGAACTACATGATTAAGAGCATCTATATATCAGCTATTTTTGGCATAACAATTGCAAACTCAATATGGAGAAATTACAAAACAGATTTTAAAGTACGGATGTATTTTGCTACATTCTAATACTGTTGAAATCTGCTTACCTGAGTTTATCTACTATTATTTTTCTGCTGATTAATAGATGATGATGTTATTAATTTTCGGCAAAATTTAAATAAATATACGGAATTTTCCAGGAAGGAAGTTAAAAATTGCAACAGAATTAATTTATTCCATTACTTTCAACTAGTCATTGAATAAAATTAGGAGTATGATTTTGGTGTAATTCAGTCAGTATAAAAAACTAGCTTAGGTAAAAATACAGTTCAGCTAGTGAGGTTTAGGTAAATGGATATCAAAGTCAGCAAAATTGCAAAAATAAATCAGGTACAAATAAGCAGAATTAAGCAGCAATAAACAAATATTGTTTAACTCAATATATCTTTAACTAAATTGTTTCTGACTGATTCTGACTCCTGAATTCTGACTTCTGAATTCTTCTACCAGGCACTTAATTTAGGTAAATGCGTCACGATTAATCATGATTACTGATTAATATCAAGAGGCAAGAATGAAAAAAGCAATTATTACTAAAACATTCATAACATCAATTAGTTTGTTAGCTTTGTTTGCACCAAGCCAAGCGTCAGCTCAACTAGTACCTCAGCCTTGGGTATCTGTTGGTAGCAAAGAGGGTGATGTAACTTATGCTGTGGGCGCAAGAGCTTTAAATTTGGGTGTGGAAGTGGGAAATGGCCCTGACGGTGCGACGGGAGTAGATGTGTTGAAGTTTATCAATTTACCAGTGATTTCTCCTTATGTCGGAGTGGGATTATATTCTCAAGATAAGGGTGTGGCTGTTTCTGGTGGTGTTCAGGTGGGTGCAACAAAAAATGTTTTCGTGGGGGCTGGTTATAATTCTGTGAGAGGTTTGAATGGGCAGCTAGGAATTAGATTTTAATTATTTCGGGCAAAATGGGGTATTTTTTAGTAAAATACTTTCTAAAAGTGGAAGATATAGACATCATCTTTGATTTTCGCAAAATACTTAAGTATCTTTAAGGTGGGCATTGACTACTAGATTATTAGTTAATGAAGAGTTGTGATGATCATGCCCACACTCATTACTATTTATGCTGTTGATTATGCCAAAAATCAGCCGTTTTTAATTATTTAAGTCTAATTTATTGCTAGAATATTAATACAAGCTTTAATTATAACACAAAGCTTAAATTTATTCGGTTTTTAAAAGTTTGGGCAGGAATTAGTTTACTTAGGTTTCTGACTATTTTAAAATTGAATTAAGGCGGCGATCGCTAGACAAAATTTCCTGGCAATTCTACTATGATGCTCGGTAATTGGTCAGGGAGTTAAAAATTTAATTTCTGGGCAAATATGATCCCGCTCAGTAGTAGGATGACTTATAGCGATTATTTTAAGTGATGAATTGCAGCAGTACTTTATAACAAACTGCTGCACACACGTATTTCCTATTCCAAGATTAATGTTATTTATCTAACAGGCATCCCTTTATGGAACAAGGGTTAAGGTTACTTATCCAACTCGTACTAGAGTTTGCACCTGTAGTTGTCAACCTAGTACAAAAGAGAACAACAGAAGGTCTGACGACAACAAATTCTCAAATACCGCAATTTATCGAAGAAGTTATTGAATTTGTCAATATTACAACTAATAGTAAAAATTCAGAAGATGAATTTCATCAAGAAAAAATCCTGCAACAGCAATTAGCTGTTTATCAACGAGAAACACAATTACAAATAGCACAGCAGCAAAGAGATACGTCTCTTCAGTTACCTGAAGTTAATAAAGTTTTAGATAGCTGGCCATTAAGATTATATCCTTCGCAAATTTTAGAGACTCGGAATACAAGGACAAATATTCCCTTAAAAATTTTTCTAGCTCCTCCCCAAATTAAGTTTGATCAATTTGATTGTCATCCTGAAGAAATTTCGGAAGTTGAAAGAATTTTAGCCGAAGGTATCCGAGAATTTATTAATACCAATTATTCTCTACATCACCCAACAAGACCAACAGAATTTTTAGCAGGTGCTTGGGATAGTAAACGTTTTCATAGTGAATCTAGTATTAAAGCTTTGTTTAGTCTGTTGAAGACAGAGCCAATTTTAATTTTAGAATCAGACCATGATGGGGATTATTTAAATTTTCGCATTGCTTACTGGGGTTTAGGGCAGGAAAATTATTTTTATAAAACTATCTCACGTTTACCATATAAAGAAATTTTACAAGAGTTTGCTAAAAGTCGGGCATTAGAATGGAAAAAAATTAGAGATGAATTAATTAATTTAGGGGAAGATTTAGAGGAAATCAATCAATTAGGTGGTGATAATGTCCATAATTTAGCAATTTTAGAAAAGACTGAAAAATGGCAGTCCAAAGGTATTGATATTAGTAAACTGTCGTTGAAATACCAAATAAATCAGCAGGATATTGCTAAGTTTTGTCAGGTATTAATTACTTGTCACTGTTTAGTTGCGGCTTGGGTAGCAGATGCTTATCACTTAGTCCATCATGATGTACCGCCATTATTACCGGAGTTATTACCTAGTTTTCTCAAAGATAGGCTGGATTTGCCGACCGTACAGGCAATGTCAGAAGATAATATTTTGCAGGTGTATGCCGCAGGTTATCAGCAAGTTTATCAAGCTTTGGCCAAAGAGCGTCGATATTGGGTTCCGGAATTAGCTTTACAATTAGCCCAGAGTTTATCACATTTACCCGATCGCACTTGGGCAGCAGAACAAATTGATTATTCGGTTAACACTTGGTTGGAATTGCGTCAAGTTGCAACTCAAGCATTTCCCAATGCTCTAGAAGCAATGCAATCTGCCATCAAAATCGAAGATGAGGAATATATCTACAAACTCCAGGAATATTTTATCGCAGTGGGCGATCGCCAAAGTGTTGCCTCTACAGAAAAAATTTTACAAGCGATCGCCACCCTGAAACACAAACGCAACCTTGAATCTCCCGAACTCATCTATACCTTAACTGGTCATTCCGGTAAAGTTGCATCGGTGGCTATTAGTCCCGATGGCGAAACAGTAGTGAGTGGCTGTGCAGACCAAACAATTAATATCTGGAATTTGCAAACCGGCAAACAAATCAGAACTATCTCCGGTAATTTAGGTGAAGTTTCATCAGTGGCTATTAGTCCAGATGGCAATTTTTTAGCGGTGGGGAGTTGTCAACATCCCAAAAGTAACGTCACAGTTTGGCATTTACAAACTGGTCAGTTAATTCACACCCTATTAGGGCATCAAAGACCAGTCAACGTCGTTAATATTAGTCCAGATGGGCAAATTCTTGCTAGTGGCAGTAATAAAATTAAAATCTGGAATCTACACAAAGGCGATCGCATTTGTACACTTTGGCATTCTTCATCCGTTCATGCTGTAGCCATCAGCCCTGATGGTAGCATTCTCGCCAGTGGTAGTTCCGATAGCAAAATCAGGCTGTGGAACCCCCATACAGGTGATCCCCTCCGCACCCTCACAGGTCATACAGGCGAGGTAAAATCAATCGCTATGAGTCGGGATGGACAACTGCTGTTTACTGGGAGTGCGGATACAACGATTAAGATTTGGCATTTACTGACAGGTAAACTGTTGCAGACTCTCAACGGTCACTCAGATGAAGTGAAATCAATTGCCTTGAGTCCCGATGGCAAACTATTATTTAGTGGAAGTAGCGATCGTACAATTAATATCTGGCGGATTGCTACCAACGAAATCCTCTACACCCTCACCGGACATTCAGGAACCGTCAATTCTCTCGCCCTCAGTCCTGATGGTAAGTTTCTTGTCAGTGGTAGTTCTGATAAAACCATCAAAATTTGGCAACTGATAGCAAAGTGCTAAGTGCTGAGTGCTGAGTGCTGAGTTGGAAAAATACTTACGCAAGATTTAACCAGCTAAAAACTTGCTCAACAGTTAAAGTTAAATCAATATTGCTGAGAATTGGGAGTTGGGCTGTACCTTTCAGCATTTCAACTCGTTGGTTAGGAAAGATAGTCAAAATGTTCGCTTCATCTGGAAAAATCAACCAGCCTAGTTCTGTGCCATTTTGAGAACAATGTAATAGTTTGTTGAGAACATTTCCAAAGCTTTGGTCAGGAGAGAGAATTTCTATAGCCCAGTCAGGATAAGTTTCAAAGCGGTTAGCAATTCTACCTGATGGTTCACGGGGAATGCGTTCCCAGCGAAACACAGAAATATCAGGAACTATCGCCGCACCTCCAAACACACAACGTAGTTCCGGGAAAGCTAGGGCAATTTTGGAAGTTTCAGCCACCGCATTAACAGTGGTGACAAGTTTACCTTGAAGGCGGCTATGTTCTCCTTGGGGCATAGATTTTTGGCTAATTTTTCCGTTGATATATTCCGAGGCGGGTTGAGTTTCGGGGCGTTGTAGGAATTCTGCTAAAGTGGGGGACTCAATTACTGTAGTCATCGTTTTTCTTCGCTAAATTCTTTTATCTCTATTTTGCCTTTAACTGTATCAGAGGTATTTATAAAGCAAGTTATTTAAAGTTTTTGTGAAGATAGCATGGAGATTTTATCCAGTGAGTATTTATATTGATTGTAAATCTAGCAGTTCTTCAGATTTCAAAAAGTGGAAGTATGCTGTCCTTTACGTCCCTGATGTTCTGTTTGGTTACTTACGCAACATTATTAGTCTTTGCTTATCAAAGAATTTTGAGTAACTAATTAAATAGGATTTGGGGGACTTATGTAGCTTATATAACAATTTATTTGATACTCCATATCCTAAAATCATTGAGCCTTAAAAGCTCATTCCTGAGAAGTCTAGCTAAAGTCAGAATATTACTGCGCTTTTGCTGGCCAAACTCAATCTACGGATACTATACAGTTTCCGTACGTATCATCTAAATTGAATATATGAAATTGCTATTTCCGGTATCAGCAATCAATAAGTTAAAAAAATCCCACTTTTATCTTTTCTTTGTTATTTTGTATTTAACGGGACAGTTCTCCACCATACGGTGAGTTTAAATATCAATTAAGTCAACGTTTCCCCGCATTTTGTAAACCAAATAAGCATTTTGTGCTTACAGCAACTTATGTCTGCAAGCGCCATATATCTTACTGGAATTAATTGCGTGGATAGACTTAAATGTGCAACCTACTAGTGTATTAACCTCAGAAAGAATTACTAAAGATTATGCCTAAAACCACTACCTTATCTATTATTCTTCCTGCTTTCATTCAACCTGAAACTTTAGAGCAGCCTGCAAAATTAGCAAGCCAAAATTTCTTAAGTAAATCTCGTTATGATGTTCTGCAACCGTTACGTCAATGGTTAGATGAACTCGAAATTCAAAATCGTCAACTAGCACACTTTATTGCAAAATTGATCCCAGCCCAATGTCCTTTTGAGCGTGATATTGTGTTGTTCGGTCGCACTATAGCCCATATTCCCCCTATGTGCAAATTGAACCCCCTTTATGACCAATTTGTTGGCTTGCGTTTTCGTGCTTTGTGTTATTTAGTAGATCAGTGTGGCGAAGATATTCAGTCCTACTGTTAAACGCAAACTGAGAACACAAAATATGGCAATTAAAATTGAGCATCAACCCAGTCAAGAATATCTGAAAAATTTGGGTGTGTTCACATGGGAGATTTGGGAAAAAGAAGTATCCCAATTTCCCTGGACTTACGATACTGAAGAGACTTGCTATTTTTTGACCGGTGATGTCATTGTTACGCCGGATGGCGGACAACCAGTGCAGATGGGTAAGGGAGATTTGGTAACTTTTCCGGCTGGGATGTCCTGTACTTGGGAAATTATCAGCGACGTAAGAAAGCATTATTACTTTTCTTAATATACAGTGCTGTACACTGAGCGCAACCGAAGTGTGAGTCCTGAGTGATACATTCTCTCACTATAATCTCTGCGTGAGATAAATCCTCCTGCATTCTTGCAGATACGAAAGAGCCAGAAATACTAAATTTCTAGCTCAATAGCGTTGAGACAAAACAATATGGAACTAAAGGCAAACTGAGCTATAGAATTTAGAATCTACCCAGGTAATGCAATCCTAAGATGATGCCTACGCCTAAAATGTGACCAAAGGCTGTAGTGGCTAGTAATGCAGGTAAACCAAAACCACCAAAGAATTTTGCTTCGGGTAAAGCCGGCTCGGAACTGGGATACTGAATGCTAGATTTGCCAAAGGCAATGGCGATGATGTTAGCAACAATCATGATAAGGCCGATCGCGGGACTCCATTGTAGAGGGGCAGTGGCAGCAGCCAGTAAAGTGGAAGTCAGCACTAGATTTTGCTCCTGAATGTGTGAATGATTAGAAAATATCATCGGGAAATCTAGGAAGATTATTCAAGAAAATTCCCCGTTTTGCAGCAATATTTAACAGTTATTTTCAATCCTTAATATAAACAACTATCTAGCTGTGGCTACTGATAGTTGGGAAGTAGGAGTCAATTGTTATCAGCAGATATGCTTTGTTAATTCAGAATGTGATTGATCATACCCATCCTACTTGCTGTAATAATTTATAGTTTTTCTGCTACTTTGATGCCATTTCTTTTAATAATATTTGCTGGGATTCCGGCAACTACACAATCACTAGGTACATCTTTCACAACAACAGCATTTGCGCCAATTGTGACATTATCCCCTATCTGAATATTACCTAATACTTTAGCCCCGGCTGTAATACGAACATTGTTGCCGATTTTGGGACGACCTGATTTATCTTTATATCCAATTGTTACTTGTTGGTTGATCCAACATTGTTCGCCCATATCTGCCATAATAATTGTGCTGAATCCATGTTGGATAAATAAACCCGCCCCAATACAACAAGAATAATCTAAGAACAGTGAAGGACATTCGGGGTAAAGCACTTTGAGCAAATACATCGCAATTCTACCGTTGAAATTGCCTTTAAATAAGCGGTAGTAGTATAAATTTCTAAACTCTTGCTTTTTGTATGCTAAAACTAGCAATTGCACCCATAAATTGTACTGTGGCAAACCTAAAACTTCACTCCATCGGTTTATGTCCGCAGTAATAATTTCTTTCTCTGTAGTTAATAAAAATGGTATTAATAATGGTGATAACCAGAAAATTACCAAAATAAAAATAGCTTGCCGAATTAAATTTTTCATAATATTGACAGAATAATCATGAGGGAATGGTTGGTGATATTTTGATTTTATGCAGATGTTGTACTAAAAATTAAAACCGCTTGCAATGTATCTGATGAAACTTGTAATAGCAATATTTGCTGTAGTATGGGTGTGTAGATGGGAATATGGTTCGGTTAATGCTTTAATCTTGGGAACATCTCTGTAACGAGATAATAACTCTGTTTTCACAGGTAAGGGATCTGAAAAGCGGCGATCGCTTTTAAAATGAGGTGAATTGCAACTACACAAAAGTTGATAGCGTCAATATAGAGTAAAATCACATTCTGGAAGTCATAGCTTGAAGAACCGTTCTAATTACTGGCAACTACAGCCATATATCAAACCTCAATGGGCAAATATTATCAAAGGCTTGATCGGCATTATCGGATATGTGCTGGCGACACTGACGTTAATTAATCTTGCAGGTAAATTAGCCGCGCCTTTTGGACAAGGTAATGTAGTAGCGATCGCCCAACTAGCCGGGATTTGTGCTTTGGTGTTTCTGGTGCGTGGCTTTTTTCAGTCTGTGCAAGATATCTACATGGCTAAAGTGGCTTTAAGAGTGGCTTATGGTCTCCGCAAGCAAGTATATAGTCATTTACAAAAATTAGATTTAAGCTATTTTGAAACAGCCAAAACAGGTGATTTAGCTTACCGCCTCACAGAAGATATTGACAGGGTTGGGGAAGTTGTCAATAAATTGCTACACGATTTTATTCCCTGTGCGTTGCAATTGATTGCCATACCCATATATATGATTTATTTGAATTGGCAACTCACACTCGCCACAATTGTGATTGCACCATTAATGGGGGTGCTAATTGGCTGGTTTGGGGAAAGGCTGCGTATATATTCCCTCAAAAGTCAAAATCGTGTGTCGGGGTTATCAGCAATTTTGACAGAAGTTTTTAGCGGGATTCGTCTTGTCCAAGCATTTGCAGCCGAAAATTATGAAATCGATCGTTTTGGTTATGAAGCCGAACGTTCTTTAAAAGCCAAATATTCCGCCGAACGTCTCAAAGCCATTCAAATTCCCATCATTGGTTTTTTAGAAGCTTTGAGTGCTTTATCTTTGCTAATGGTGGGAGCGTGGCAAATTTATCAGCGTAATTTAACAGTGGGGGATTTTTTCAGTTACCTGGCTGCGGCTGCATTGTTAATTGACCCCATAGGACACACCACGACAAATTATAATGAGTTTAAGCAAGGGGAAGCATCGGTAGACCGAGTGTTTGAATTAATGGCAATTCAACCAAGGGTAGTAGAAAAAACAATTGCGATCGCCCTGCCCCCAGTCAAAGGTAAAGTAGAATATCGCCACATTTCCTTTGCCTACAAACCCGGTGAACCAGTCCTGCAAGATATTAGTTTACTAGCATTACCCGGAGAAGCGATCGCCCTGGTGGGTGCTTCTGGTGCGGGAAAAACCACCTTTGTGAATCTCCTCCCCCGCTTTTATGATCCTGATGCTGGACAAGTTTTGATAGATGATATTGATATTCGGGATGTCAGATTACATAGTTTGCGGCGACAAATTGGCATTGTTCCCCAAGAAACGGTCATATTTTCGGGAACTATCGCTCAAAATATTGCCTTTGGGCAAGATAATTTTGACATGGATGCAGTCATAGCAGCCGCGAAAATTGCTAACGCTCATCAATTTATTACCCAGTTACCAGAAGGTTATCAAACTTGGGTAGGGGAACGGGGGGTAAATTTATCTGGTGGACAACGCCAAAGAATTGCGATCGCGCGGGCGGTGCTGCTGAACCCACAGATATTAATATTAGATGAGGCGACATCTGCATTAGATTCCGAATCGGAAGCTTTGGTACAAGAAGCCCTAGAAAGATTGATGCAGAATCGGACTGTATTTATTATTGCCCATCGTTTGAGTACAGTGAGGCGGTGCGATCGGATTCTAGTTTTAGAAAAAGGGCAAATTATGGAATCAGGGAATCACGAGGAATTATTAAGGCTGGAAGGTCGCTATGCTAGATTTTATGCCCAGCAATTTAGTTAGGGATTTATGAATCAACCGCAGGCGAATTTTGAGCAGATGACTACTAAGCAGCTAAGAGCTTATATTCTGGCTCATAGAGATGATGAAGACGCATTACACGCAATGGCTCTACGTCTGCGGAATCAAGGAAAAACAAGTACAGTGGACGAATATTTAGAACATTTAGAACATTTAGAGCATAAAATCTCTGAATAATTTGGTTATATCATGTCCGCTTGATTACTTACAAAAACCGAAGAACCCCACCCCGCCACAGCTACGCTATGTCTCCCCTCCCCGTCAACGGGGCTACGGTGTACACACAAGTGGTAGCTGCAAGGATTTCAGGCATAACAGACCAGTTAAATTAAGTTGTACACATAAATAGATGTCTATTAGTAAGACAAGGAAAGTGAGGAGAAAAAACAGATGGAAAACCCAATTTTAATTCATGCACAAGAGTCTCAGGGGAAAACATTCGGCGACCCCAGGCTGGTAAA